>OZ244743.1:0-2046928 GCA_965219435.1 Methylophagaceae bacterium
TTGTTAAGTTATCTGGTATTGTAAATTTGGCGCTTTCAGCCCAATGTAAAGTTTGTGCAATGAGAATATCGGCCATCGTAAAATGATTATTTATAGCAAAGTCTTTATTTTGTAGATAATGCTGTAATGCATCAATTGATCTAGCAAACTCATACTCCGTTGTTTTCTTTATTTCTGACAGTCTTAATGCTTTGGGTAACACAAACTGGTGTTTGGAATAGGTCCATAACGGTTGCTCTAGGTCGGCCATAACAAAAAAACAAATTTCGTCGTAGCGTGCTTTCAACTTAACATCATCTAAAGGAATCAGATTTTTATCTGGAGCAATCGTCGCAATGTAATTCAGGATCGCTGCACTTTCAGTAAGTATAAGATCAGCATCAAGGAGTGTCGGCACCTTACCTTGATAATTGATACGCTTGTACTTGATGTTATGACTACCACCCTCCTCACTACTTCCTATTTTAATCTTAGTGTAGCTGTAAGTTAGTTGCGCTTCTTCCAATGCCCATAATGCACGAAATGACCTAGACTGACTACTGCCATAAAGTGTTATCATTTTACTTTCCCTCTTTGACAATTTTAAGCCCAACCTACATTAAAAATGCATTATGATCGATACACCTGAAGAAATAATTTGTGACTGCAGTGGCACTACTAAATCAAAAATTCATCAGTTAATAGATGATGGGAAAAATAGTTTTGAAAAAATCGCATCGGCAACCGGTGCAGGTACAGGCTGTGGATCATGCGATGTTTTAATAATGGAAATACTTGCTGATAAGATTACAGACAGCCCAACAGAAAATTAAATTTCACTACGTTTGGGTTTATTTGAAGACTCCCAACCGTTATTTTTCTACCTGCCGCTCTGCTCGATGCTGACGTAGTTTAATTAATGTCAGCACTGGGCCTGATAACGCGTATATTGCAAAACCACCAAATAGGATCAGGGGTGGGTCAATCGCCACTAAAGCAAAAATTAACACCAACACCAACATCACGACGAAAGGTACTTTACCGTGTAAGTCGAGTTCCTTGAAACTTGAATACCTGACCGTGCTCACCATTAAAAGCCCAACGATAAAGGTAAGCGGTAATGCAATAGCAGTCATTAATTCCGGACTAATATCATTGCTTGTCCCCGCCCAAACAAACCCAGCTAAACATGCAGCAGCTGCAGGGCTCGGTAACCCTTGAAAATAACGCTTATCTTCAATGCCTAATTGCGTATTAAAACGAGCGAGTCGTAGTGCACCACAAGCCGCATAAATGAAGGCTACCATCCAGCCAAACTTGCCCATATCAAGCAATGACCATTGAAAGATAACCAAGGCAGGCGCCAAGCCAAATGAAACCATATCAGCAAGACTGTCATATTCTGCACCAAAATCACTTTGGGTATTAGTCATCCTTGCAATACGGCCATCTAGACCATCCATAATCATCGCAATGAAAATAGCAATCGATGCAGATTCAAAGTCACCACGAATAGCGGCAATAATGGCATAAAACCCTGCAAATAAGCCAGCTGTCGTAAACAAATTCGGTAATAAATAAATGCCGCGGCGCTGTTGTTTTTCTGTGTCCATCTTTATATCCATCAGTGTTGTTTACAAATAATTTGATTAGCTTACCGTAGAAACAAAATGGGGGCTGATATTTTCACATCAGCCCCCATTTTTACATCAAATTACTGATGATTAGTTTTTATCTTTATCAACAATTTTTTGAATCCATGGCATCATTTCACGCAATTTAGCACCTGTTTTTTCGATTGGATGCTCAGCATTGATATGACGCATTGATGTCATTTCTGGGTAACCAGATTGGCCTTCAAGAATAAATTGTTTTGCATACTTACCTTCTTGAATGTTTTTCAATGCTTCACGCATTGCCCAACGACTTTCTTCATTGATAATTTTAGGGCCAGTCACATATTCGCCATATTCAGCATTGTTAGAAATTGAGTAGTTCATGTTAGCGATACCGCCTTCATACATAAGATCTACAATCAATTTTAATTCATGCAAACATTCGAAATAAGCCATTTCAGGCGCGTAACCCGCTTCCGTCAATGTTTCAAAACCCGCTTTAACTAATTCAACCGCACCACCACATAAAACAGCTTGCTCACCGAACAAGTCTGTTTCAGTTTCATCACGGAATGTTGTTTCAATGATACCCGTACGGCCACCACCCACGCCTGACGCGTAAGAAAGAGCGATTGCTTTCGCGTTACCAGATGCATCTTGTTCAACCGCTATCAAATCAGGAATACCGCCGCCACGAACGAATTCGCTACGTACAGTATGACCAGGTGCTTTAGGTGCAATCATGATAACGTCTAAGTCAGCACGTGGTAACACTTGTTTGTAGATAATCGCGAAACCATGAGCAAAAGCTAAAACAGCACCTTTTTTCAAATTTGGCTCGATTTCTTCTTTGTATAACTGAGATTGAAATTCATCTGGTGTCAAAATCATCACCAAATCAGCACTTGCAACAGCAGTCGGTGTATCGGTTACTTTTAAGCCATGAGCTTCAGCTTTTGCGATAGAAGATGAACCTGGACGAAGTGCAACCGTCACATCTACCCCAGAGTCTTTCAAGTTACATGCGTGTGCATGGCCTTGTGAACCGTAACCTACAATCGTTACCTTCATACCTTTGATGATAGATAAGTCACAATCTTTATCGTAATACATATTCAAACTCATTACTTAATTCCTTAAATACTTTAAAAATTTATTTGGATGTGCAGATTTTATACCTGCAAACTTTTTTCACCGCGCGCAATACCTGACACGCCCGACCGTACTGTTTCAATAATCTTATGTTCAGCCAATGCTTCAATAAAAGAATCTATTTTTTGACCAGAACCAGTGAGCTCAATCGTGAACGTAGCTGGAGTGACATCAATAATATTGCCTCGGAAAATATCAGACAGGCGTTTCACATCTTCACGTTGAGTCATGGTGGCTGCTTTCACTTTTATCAGCATCATTTCACGTTCAATATGCGGGCCTTCTGATAAATCCAACAACTTAACAACATCTATTAATTTATTAAGCTGCTTCGTTATTTGCTCGACAATTCGATCTGTACCCTCAGTCACAATCGTCATGCGTGACAAGGTTGGATCTTCAGTTGGGGCAACTGTTAATGACTCAATATTGTAGGCGCGTGCTGAAAATAATCCTGCTACACGTGACAATGCCCCAGCTTCGTTTTCAATTAGGATTGAAATAATATGGCGCATTATGACAACTCCCTTTGTGGATCTTGAGGTAAATCATCACCATGCGGTGATAAATGCATTTCGTTATGTCCTTTTCCAGCTTGAATCATTGGATACACATTTTCAGTTTGATCGGTGACGATATCGAAAAATACTAAACGGTCCTTCATTGCAAAGCCTCTTTCAAGTTCTGCCTTTAGATCTTTAGGATCTTCAATACGAATACCTACATGACCATAACTTTCTGTCAATTTCACAAAATCAGGTAACGACTCCATATAAGAAGACGAATAGCGATTTTCATAAAAGAATTCTTGCCATTGACGCACCATGCCTAAATAACGATTATTTAAGGCAATGATTTTAATTGGTAAACCATATTGCAAACAGGTAGATAACTCCTGAATACACATTTGAATACTGCCTTCTCCGGTTACACAAGCAACGGTTGCTTCTGGGTACGCAAGCTGTACTCCCATCGCAGCCGGTAAACCAAAGCCCATCGTGCCCAAACCGCCAGAGTTAATCCAACGATTAGGTTTTTCAAAACCATAGTACTGAGCGGCCCACATTTGATGTTGCCCCACATCAGAAGTAATATAGGCATCACCACCTGTAATTTCGTGCAGTAATTCAATCGCATGTTGTGGTTTAATTTTATCGCTAACACGATCAAAATTCATGCAGTTGGTAGATCGCCATGCATTAATGGTATCCCACCATGCTGCAATCGCTTTTTTCTTAGGCTCTTTTTTACCGGTAAGCAAAAGGTGGTTCATTTCTTGAAGTACACCAGAAATATCGCCTACAATTGGAATATCAACGGTGATTGTTTTTGAGATTGAAGACGGATCAATATCAATATGGATGATCTGTGCTTCAGGACAAAATTCAGCAATTTTACCCGTTACACGATCATCAAATCGGGCACCAATAGCAATCAACACATCGCAACCATGCATCGCCATATTAGCTTCATATGTACCATGCATTCCTAACATGCCAAGATTTTGTTTATCACTTGCAGGATAAGCGCCTAAGCCCATTAATGTTTGGGTGATCGGGTAACCAAGTTGACGAACAAACGCACGCAACTCTTCAGAAGCATTGCCAAGTACTACACCACCACCGGAATAAATCATAGGCTTTTTAGCTGATAACAATAAATCAACGGCGCGTTTGATTTGACCTGAATGACCTCTAACTGTCGGTTGATATGAGCGCATCGTTATCTTATCTGGATAATGATAAGGTACTTTAATAGCAGGATCCGTCATATCTTTAGGCACATCAATAACAACAGGCCCTGGGCGACCGGTGGTTGCAACGTAGAATGCTTTTTTGATGGTTTCAGCTAATTTAGTGACATCTTTAACCAAAAAGTTATGCTTTACGCATGGACGAGTAATGCCCACTGCATCGACTTCTTGAAACGCATCGCTACCAATAACCGCTGAGGGAACTTGACCCGTGATGACCACCATAGGTATCGAATCCATGTAAGCAGTTGCAATGCCAGTGACTGCGTTGGTTGCACCAGGACCTGACGTAACCAACACCACACCTGGCTTACCTGTCGCCCTTGCATAACCATCTGCCGCATGAGTGGCTGCTTGTTCGTGACGTACAAGAATGTGATTGACATCATCTTGTCGGTAAAGCGCGTCATAAATATGAAGCACTGAACCACCAGGATACCCAAACAAAAATTCAACACCTTCGTCTTTTAAACTACGAACCAGAATCTCTGCACCGCTTAATTCCACGTATTCCCCTTTGAATCGCTCTAACGATTAGATAAGCATAAAAATATAAACGCTTAAATGTACTTGCAATGCCACTTTAGGTCAAGAAAAACAGCGGAAAAGGCCATCTGGTTCCCATGGTTTTTAAGTATTAATATTTGTTTATTGTATAGCTATGGCATAATTCCAGCTTATGACTACATTAAACAATAAAAGATTAACAATCACCCAACCTGACGACTGGCATCTTCACTTGCGCGATGATGCGGCGCTCGAACGTACCGTTCCTGATAGTGCGCGCTACTTTGGGCGAGCTATTGTCATGCCTAATTTACGTCCTCCCGTCACCACAACCGCATTAGCAAGCAAATATCGCGATCGTATTTTAAACGCGTGTCCAGAAGAGAGTATGTTCATGCCACTGATGACACTCTATCTTACCGACAAGACATCTGAAGATGAAATTCAACGAGCACACGACAGTGGCATCGTACAAGGTGTTAAACTTTATCCTGCTGGAGCCACCACCAACTCAGATGCCGGCGTAACCGATCTTAAACACTGTGCTGCGGCGCTGACAGCTATGCAGCGTCTAAATATGCCATTATTGGTACATGGTGAAGTCACTAGCCCTGAAATTGACGTGTTCGATCGTGAAAAAGTCTTTATTGAACAGATTTTACGGCCACTACTGCAAGACTACCCAACATTAAAAGTTGTTTTTGAACATATCACCACATCTGATGCCGTTGATTTTGTGATCGATAGTCATGCCAATATTGCAGCGACAATCACACCTCATCATTTACTATTAAATCGTAATGATCTACTTGTAGGCGGTGTGCACCCACATAACTATTGCCTACCAGTATTAAAACGCAATACGCATCAACAGGCACTTATCAAAGCGGCAACCAGTGGCAACCCGAAATTTTTCCTAGGCACAGATAGTGCACCTCATGCACTAAGCGTAAAAGAAAGTGCATGTGGTTGTGCGGGTATTTATAGCAGTCATGCAGCGATTGAGTTGTATGCCGAAGTATTTGAAGCAGCCAATGCACTTGATAAATTAGAAGCATTTGCCAGTCATTTTGGCCCTGATTTTTATCAATTACCACCCAACTCGTCGACCATTACTTTAGTAAAAGAACCTTGGACGGTGCCAAAGACCTATCCATTTGGTGATCAACCTTTGATTCCTATGCGGGCAGGCGAAGTAATTAAGTGGAAAGTTAGTTAATAAAAAAATACCCGCACTGCGCGGGTATTTTTTGGTCATTACTTTGACTTATGATTTACAAGGGAACACCTATGCGGCGTGCTACTTCTTCATAGGCCTCAATGACACCACCTAAACCCTGACGAAAACGATCTTTATCTAATTTCTCGCGTGTTTCTGCATCCCATAAACGGCAACCATCAGGACTAAATTCATCACCCAAAACAACCTCGTTTTTAAACAAACCAAATTCAAGTTTGTAATCCACTAGAATCATACCTTGGTCAGCAAATAATTGCTTCAACTCAACATTGACTTTAAATGTTAACTCTTTCATTTTAGTAACAGATTCTGCTGAAGCCCAGCCAAAAGTTTCAATATGAAACTCATTGACCATTGGATCATGTAAGGCATCATTTTTGAGGAAAAACTCGAAGATTGGTGGGCTTAATACCATGCCATCTTCGACACCTAAACGGCGAACTAAGCTACCCGAAGCAACATTGCGAACAACACATTCAACCGGAATCATATTCATATTTTTAACAACAGATTCCGTATCATTAAGCAGCTTTTCAAAGTGAGTGGGGATACCCGCTTTCGCAAGATATTCCATAATAAATGCATTAAATTTATTATTAACTTCACCTTTACGGCTTAATTGCTCAATTCGTTCACCATCGAAGGCTGAAGTATCATCACGAAAACTTAAAATGACAAAATCTTCATTATCGGTGGCAAAAACGCTTTTCGCTTTACCGGCATATAATTCTTGTTTTTTTTCCATAATTAATTCTCTAACTATTAGTTGTTTCACGCCAGTCAAAACCCAATTCTTGATCAGCAATACCAATCCAGCTTTGATTACAGTTTAATGCTTGTGCAAATAATGGACTGACAATATTTGGCGAATTATTTTTTTCACTTAAATGCATGGCAATAATATGCTGCAAACGTGATGTATCAATTTTTTCTAAAAGTTTAGCTGATTGCACATTATTTAGGTGCCCTAACCGTCCAGAAACACGATGTTTTAAATGATCAGGATATTCACTGTTATCTAACATGTCCATATCATGATTAGCCTCTAATAATAAGGCATCACATGATGATAGTGCTTGTTCAATAACGGGGGTAACCATACCAACATCAGTCAGTAAACCCACGCGATGCTGTCCATTTGTAAATACAAACTGACTAGGTTCACGTGCATCATGGGGTACAGGAAAAGGTTCAACATCAATATCATCAATTTGAAAATGTTCGTGGCAACTAAATTCTGTAACTAAATGACTCAAGTCAGAAGCAATACACCCCGCTGTACCTGGAGTCGCATAAACAGGAATAGCATATTTTCTGGCTAATACACGCACCCCATTGATATGGTCTGCATGCTCATGCGTAATAACAATACCTGTTAACTGATCAGCGGTCATCGTTAAGCGTTGTAATCGTTTTTCGGTTTCACGAGCGGAAAAGCCACAATCAACAAGAAGCGTGGTTTTTCCGTGCGAAATAAGTGTTCCGTTACCTTTACTTCCACTACCCAAAGAAGCGAAACGCATTATTGTGACAATTGCTCCTGCATTAACGTTAATAAACGTTGAGCAGTATCTGTTGATATTCTTACTTCTTCTGCATCTAAAATTACAATTTTAGTTTTATCTGCATCAGAAATAAGTTTAATGTAGTAAAACTCTTCAGGTGATTTTTCAACATCATCTTTCCAAAAAGCCAAAGTACTTAAGATGCTCGACTCTTCTTCTTGAGCTTGATTCAATGGGTCTAAATAACGAACAAAATAAGCGCCCCGTGAACGATCACGATCTTCGACAGCAAAACCTTTACTATCTAACACTCGCCCTACACGTCTCCATACACTAGAAAAGTCTTGCTCAACCAATAATGCTTTTTGAGAGCCTGCTTCATCAATCAGTTGTGTTTTAACCGTAGCGGTTTCTGGCTGGCTCTCTTTTAACGCTTCAATTTTAGCTTTTTCTTGTTGATATAGCACACCCAAAAAATCTGCCAGTTGGCGCAACATGGCTTCATTTTTTTGTAGGTTCTCATCACCCGCAGCAGCACTGATATAAATAGAAGATGTTTTCGATGTATCACCGCGATCTAATCTCAATCGATAGGCATAATCATTTGTCGTGACCGCAGTATCCATCAGACCAATACGTAAATCTTTACGTTTAATTTCAATATTATTTTGCGCCCAGAAATCTAAGGTTCGACTCCAAGTCACTTCGCGATCACCAGGTACCACTAAATGACGTTTTGCACCTTCACCCGACAAGCTCGGTTTAGTATCAGGCAAGATATTATATTTTGAGGCGAGAGGGTTATTCGCGGCTTCTTCATATTCAGAATAGGTCGCGGTGCCGTCTTGATTCCCTACGATATCATCATTAATTCGAATGGTACTCAGATCAGGAGGTACATCAAGTGGTGGCATCGTATCTGCTTTGCGATATTTTTTTGTATTATCTGGGATAACCTCATCTAATGACGTAAAGGCGCCACAGCCACTGAGCGCTGTAGCAATCAAAACAGTTAAAGATATATATTTAAAACGGATAACTTTCATGTAGTCATATTCACTTAAAAATTAGTTTAACAAACTGGCAGCCGCTAATGCTTCTCGCACTGGCTGATGATATTTTTCTGATAGTAAGGTCATAGGCAAACGGATACCTGTGGGAATCAAGCCCATTTCAGCTAAAGCCCATTTGACCGGAATCGGGTTAGACTCTAAAAATAATGTTTTATGTAATAAGGCCAACTGGCTATTGATAGCCTGTGCACTGTATTCATCACCAGCAAGAGCAGCCGTACACATCGCTTTCATCAATGCCGGTGCCACGTTAGCGGTAACCGATATGACACCTTGTCCACCGGCGAGAATAAAATCAACGGTATTAGCATCTTCACCGGTGTAAAGTTCAATTTTATTGCCACAGAGTGCTTTTATTTGCGAAACGCGTGACAAATCGCCGGTTGCTTCTTTTATTCCAATGATATTTTTAATGTCAGCTAAACGAGCGACTGTTTCTGGTAATAAATCGCAGGCGGTTCGACCTGGTACATTATAAAGAATCTGAGGAATATCAACGGCTTCAGCAATCGCTCTATAGTGTAGATACAAGCCTTCTTGTGTTGGCTTATTATAATAAGGTGTCACCAGCAAAACAGCGTCGACACCTAAGTCTTTGGCATACTGTGTTAATTCAATGGCTTCTCTCGTTGAATTTGCCCCAGTACCAGCAATAACAGGTACACGACTATTGACATGTGTGACCACTTGGCGAATGACAGCACAGTGTTCTTCAACAGTGAGTGTGGCAGATTCACCGGTTGTGCCAACAGCTACAATTGCCTCAGTACCATTCTCGATATGGAAATCGATCAACGTGTTCAGGCAGTCACCATCTAACGAGCCATCTTTTCGCATAGGTGTGACCAGTGCTACCATACTGCCACTAAACATGTTCGCAAGACTCCAAAAATTAAACCGTTATGTTACTTTGCCAGCTACCAGATGACAAGAAGCGAATATCAATACTCATCGCTTTATTTAGCCACTCTTATAAGTTGACTAGCCTACTATCGAATCCATTGTTTTTAACTAGAGAGTAAAAACCCCATGAACAACCTACAATTAGACCAATCCGTGCCAGACTTTGAACTACCTAGTACCGGTGACCATGTTTTCCGATTGTCTGATTACATTGGTAAAAATATCGTTATTTATTTTTACCCTAAAGACAACACGCCCGGTTGCACATTAGAGGGCCAACAATTTCGTGACCATATCGCTGAATTCTCCGCATATGACACTCTTATATTTGGTGTGTCTCGAGACAGTATCCGCGTACACGAAAATTTTAAACGTAAACAAAGCTTTCCCTTTGAATTACTGTCTGATTCAGCAGAAATAGCGTGCGAAATTTTCGATGTATTACATGTAAAAAAGAATTATGGTCGTGAATATATAGGCATTGTGCGCAGTACTTTCCTGATAGATAAACAAGGTATTTTGCGTCAAGAATGGCGTGAAGTTAAAGTAAAGGGCCATCTCACCGATGTTTTAGAAGCCGTAAAAGCACTTTAATAACAAAATGCCCTTTTTATTTTTTTATCACTAGGGCATTTTTTTTCATACAAAGACTAAGTCGCGCCACTATTATCTTCGGACGAGACAACTGGAAAGTTATCCACAGAAAACACCCAACTTATCCACTGACCACTATTCCAAACCACATCATCTTGTGGTTCAATACTGAAAAAACCACTACAGCTTGTGGTTTAGTGCTTTTTAACTTTTTTCAGTAAAACCCTAAAGGTTTAGTAATATGGCAAATGAATCAACATCAACTTCCTCATCTTCAAGTCATTACCAAGTTATTCGCCGTAATGGCCAAGTCACTGACTTTGATAGTAGCAAAATTGCAGTGGCAATCACGAAAGCATTTATTGCAATAGAGGGCAATTTAGCAAACGATAGTCGTCGTATTCACGATATTGTCGCCAAAATTACTAAACAAATTACTCAAAACCTAACACGTCGCCTAGATGATGGTGGCACGGTTCACATTGAAGATATTCAAGACCAAGTAGAGTTGGCCTTGATGCGTGCTGATGAACACAAAGTGGCACGTGCTTATGTACTTTACCGTGACCAACAATCACAAAAACGTGCCGAAGAAGAAAAACAAAACCCAACAGCAGTGACGGCAAACGTGATTAATGTCACAGCACTCGACGGTAGTAAAGCACCACTTGACATCAATCGCTTACAAAATTTAATTATTGAAGCCTGTGAAGGCCTAAAACAAGTCGACAGTGCGGCAATTTTACGTGATACACAGCGTAATATTTTTGATGGCGTTAATGAAGCTGACGTTGAAAAATCATTAGTCATGTCGGCACGTACTTTTATTGAAAAAGATCCTGACTATAGTACTGTAGCAGCCCGTTTATTGATGGATAGTATTCGTCGTGAAGCCTTGACCTTTGTCTACAAACAACCTCGACAAGCTTCTCAGCATGAGATGATTGATGTTTACCCCGATTATTTTAAACACTATATTCAACTTGCTATCGACCATGAACTAGTGGCGCCTGAACTAGCCCAATATGATCTCGAGCGCATGGGTAAAGCATTAAAGCCAGAACATGATTTCAACTTTACTTACCTCGGCCTACAAACCTTATACGACCGCTATTTTATCCATAAAAATAATGTCCGTTTTGAATTGCCGCAAGCATTTTATATGCGGGTATCAATGGGCTTAGCAATCAATGAAGTTGATCGTGAAGGCCGTGCTATCGAGTTCTACAATTTATTGTCTTCATTCGACTTTATGAGTAGTACCCCTACCCTGTTTAATGCCGGTACATTACGTCCGCAATTATCCTCATGTTACTTAACGACCGTACCAGATGATCTTGGTGGCATTTATAGCGCAATGCGTGATAACGCGCTGTTATCTAAATTTGCCGGTGGTCTTGGTAATGATTGGTCACGTGTTCGTGGTTTAGGCGCACACATCAAAGGAACTAACGGTAATTCACAAGGTGTCGTTCCTTTCTTAAAAGTCGCCAATGACACAGCAGTTGCAGTCAATCAAGGTGGTAAACGTAAAGGTGCCGTTTGTGCATATTTAGAAACATGGCACATCGATGTTGAAGAGTTTTTAGATTTACGTAAAAACACCGGTGATGATCGTCGTCGTACTCATGATATGAATACTGCGAATTGGATCCCTGATCTATTCATGAAGCGTGTCGCTGAAAATGGAAGCTGGACATTATTCTCACCAGAAGAAACGCCTGATTTACATGATTTAGTCGGCTTAAAATTTGAAACGGCCTATGAAGCTTATGAAGCGAAAGCAGCGCGAGGCGAAATGCGTAGCAGCAAGACACTACCCGCTAATGACTTATGGCGAAAAATGTTAGGCATGTTATTCGAAACAGGGCATCCATGGATTACCTTTAAAGATCCATGTAATTTACGTAGCCCACAACAACACGTTGGCGTTGTACATAGCTCAAACTTATGTACAGAAATTACCCTCAACACATCAGATGATGAAATCGCCGTATGTAACTTGGGCTCAGTCAACTTACCACAACATGTCGGTGAACATGGGCTAGATTTAGACAAACTAAAACGCACCATCACCACCGCCATGCGTATGTTAGATAACGTAATTGAATACAATTATTACAGCGTGCCACAAGCTCGTCACTCAAACCTATTACATCGCCCAGTTGGACTAGGTATTATGGGTTTCCAAGATGCACTTTATAAATTGCGCCTACCCTATAGTTCAGATAGTGCAGTGACATTTGCTGACACATCAATGGAAGCCGTTAGCTACTTCACAATTGAAGCGTCATCTGATCTTGCAGCAGAACGTGGTAGCTACCAAACGTATGAAGGTAGTTTGTGGAGCAAAGGTATTTTGCCGATTGACTCAATCAAACTGCTTAAAGAAGCACGTGGCGAATACTTACAACAAGATGATAGCCAAACGCTTGATTGGGACACATTACGTGACAAGATAAAAAAACAAGGCATGCGTAACTCAAACACCATGGCAATTGCCCCAACGGCAACTATTTCGAATATTTGTGGTGTGAGTCAATCTGTTGAGCCGACCTATCAAAACTTATTCGTTAAATCGAATCTGTCAGGCGAGTTTACCGTTATTAACCCGTACATGGTTGATGATTTGAAAGCGCGCGACTTGTGGGATGACGTTATGATCAACGACCTCAAATACTTTGATGGTAGTTTGCAAGCTATTGATCGCGTACCAGCAGAATTAAAAGCACTGTACGTCACTGCATTTGAAATGGATGCACGTTGGTTGATAGAAGCCGCATCACGTCGCCAAAAATGGTTAGACCAAGCACAAAGCTTAAACTTATATATGGCAGAACCGTCGGGTAAGAAGATGGACAACTTATATAAACTTGCTTGGGTACGAGGTCTAAAGACAACGTATTACCTACGCTCTATGGGTGCAACAGCAGCAGAAAAAACCAGCAGCTCACAGAGTGAAGCAGCTGTCGCAGTGGCGCCTGTTTCAAATATAAATGATGAACTTGTATTAGGGGAAGGCATGGAAGCACCTAAAGCTTGTTCAATCCTAGAACCAGATTGCGAGGCATGTCAATAATGTTAAATTGGGAAGATCCTTTTGCAGCGCCAGCTGCAACCGTTGAAAATCATGATGTTTATACCGTCGCCACTCCGCCACCGGTTGAAGTCGACACACCCAAAATGTCATTACCGCTAGCAAATGTTGCACCTGTTAACCCAGACGACAAGCGCGTCGTTAATGGCATGACAGATATCAATCAATTAGCACCGTTTAAATATCCTTGGGCATGGCAGTATTTCCTTAATGCCAACAAGAATCATTGGACACCCCTTGATATCAACATGGCTCAAGATGTACACGACTATCGTCATAAACTGACTTTAGAAGAACGTCATGTCTACGAAAACGTTTTGTCATACCTAACGACATCCGACATTCTCGCCATGCGTAATATCGGTCTAGCAGTAATGGAAAAAATGTCTGCGCCTGAACTGCAAATCTATCAAGCCCGCCAAGTGTATGAAGAAGCGTTACATACATGGACTTATCAGCATTGCATTGAAACAATAGGACTTGACCAAAGCGAAATATACAATCGCTATCGTGTCGTACCTGAAATCAATCAAAAAATTCAATTGGCAAATAGTCGCCTGCACTCAATTATGCGCAGTGATATTGACTTAACAGATCGTGACGAACTCGAAAATTTTGTGATGGCTTACGCTTTCTTCTCTGCTATTTTTGAAGGCTGCTGGTTCTATAACGGTTTTAGTCCCATTTTTGCTTTACAACGCCGTGGCTTAATGAAAGGTACTGCTGAACAATTACAATACATTATGCGTGATGAAGTCATGCATGCATCATTTGGTATTCGTGTTGTAAAACAAATAATTAAAGAAGAAAACGTTGTGTTAGATCCTGCTAAAATTCAAGCAATGTTTGAAGAAGCAGAAGAAGCTGAACGCATCTACGCAAGCTATATTTTGCGTGATCCTATTTTAGGTTACTCAAAAGAAGACCACGTTGCTCAATTCCGCTTCATTGCTAACCGCCGAGCAAAACAACTTGGTTTTTCAGAACCCTTCCCTGGCGCTGAAGCGGCCCTACCTTGGTTAGATGAACAGTCGAATATGAAGAAAGAGAAAAACTTCTTCGAAACCAAGGTTACAGAATATCAAACAGGTGGAGCTCTTAATTGGGATTAACCTTTAAAGCCAGAACAGTCTAGCTGTTCTGGCTTTTTTATTTGATAAGCAAGTGACACTAATACTTAGAACTAAACAAAATACAGTCAAGCAAACTCAGGAGTAAATGTATGTCTGAAGTTACAACCATTAGAGATATCGCGGGAATGGGCAATACGTCAAGTTCAGTGAGTGACTCTGCGCTGATTATTGTTGATGCACAAAATACCTATACAGAAGGTGTAATGAAACTAGATGGAATGGATGCCGCATTACAAGAGTGTAAAAAACTTCTGGAGCGATTCCGTCGTGCTGGCCGCCCAGTATTTCATATTAGACATGATGCTGGTGAAGGCAGTCCTTATGACGTTCAGAATCATATAGGACAAATTATTGACGTTGTTGCTCCTGTTGATGGTGAGCCAGTTATTACAAAAGCTTATCCGAACTCTTTCTTTGCAACAGAGCTAGATACGCTGATCAAGTCAACAAACACCAATAACCTCATCATTACTGGTTTTATGTCTCATATGTGCGTTAATTCAACCGCACGTGGCGCATTTAATCTTGGCTATAACCCAACTGTTGTAGCTTCTGCGACGGCCACTCGGGCATTGCCATCAAAAGTCACGGGTAAAATATTATCTTCTCAACAAGTGCAAGAAGTCGCGCTCGCTGCATTATCTGATTTGCCATCTGCAGTTGTTCCCTCTGCCGAGGATGTACCTGAATAAAACAGATTGAACCAATGGGGTCAGCATAAAATCAATTTGATCTGACCCCTTGACCTTTGATTCATGACCCCTTGACCTTTGATTCATGTCAGTATTTGTTTTGGCGGCTAGATCTCTTCTGATATAATAATGGGCTTATTCCCTCTCCCATCACTCCTAACTATAGGTATATAAATAATGGGCTTAGCTCCTACGACAAAACAAGACACTCACTTTCTTTTATTGGAAGGAGTAGATAAAAGTGCAGTCAAAATTCTTGAAAATGCGGGTTACTCGAACATTGAATATATTTCGCATGCGCTTGATGAAGAAACCTTAATAAAAAAAATTAAAGGTGTCCGCTTTATTGGTATTCGTTCTCGTACACAACTCACACAGAAAGTATTAGATGCCGCAGACTGCCTCGCGGGGATTGGTTGTTTTTGTATTGGTACCAATCAAGTTGATCTACATGCTGCTAAAATGAAAGGGATCCCAGTTTTTAATGCACCCTATTCAAATACGCGTTCAGTTGCAGAATTGGTTATTGGTCAACTTATTTTATTATTACGTGGCATACCTGAGAAAAACCACAGTGTTCATAATGGTCTTTGGCCTAAAAGCGCCGCAGCATCATATGAAGCACGCGGTAAAACATTAGGAATTGTAGGTTACGGCAGCATCGGTTCACAGCTCTCCGTATTAGCTGAAAGCTTGGGTATGAATGTTATTTATTATGACGTAATCACTAAGTTACCTCTGGGTAATGCTAACCAAGTCGCAACGCTACAAGACTTATTAAACCAAGCTGATGTTGTGTCATTACACGTACCTGAATTGTCTTCTACCCATAACATTATGACCAAAACAGAGTTTAATCAGATGAAAGATGGTGCTATTTTCATTAATGCTGCTAGAGGTAGTTGCGTTAAAATTGAAGACTTAGCGCAAGCGATTGAAAATAAAAAAATAGCGGGTGCTGCTATTGATGTCTTTCCAACAGAGCCTAAATCAAACAACGAACCTTTAGAATCACCACTGCGTGGTTTCCCTAATGTGATTTTAACGCCACATGTTGGTGGATCGACCATTGAAGCACAAGTGAATATTGGTGCAGAAGTGGCTGAGAAGTTTGTACAGTTTGCAGATAGAGGGACAACGGTTTCTGCAGTGAACTTCCCCAGCATTGCTGTTCAGCAACAAGATAATACGCATCGAATATTGCATATTCATCATAATAAACCTGGCGTTTTATCGAGTATTAACCTGTTATTTGCCGAGCATAATATTAATATATTGGCTCAAAACATGATGACGCGTGATGAAATTGGTTATTTAATCTTAGATGTTGCAGAGTTTAATTCTGAGTTGGCACTTGAAATCTTGAATACGGTTGAAGGTACCATTAGATTACGCGTTTTATACTAAACAAACGCTATTCAGTAATCACAAAAAAGCCGCTTATTCATTTCATCATAGAATAAGCGGCTTTTTTTGATCTTATGTTCTAGCGATGAAGTTTGGTCTCTGACCAGTTTTTTAACTTACTTGTCTTGCCAATGCCGGGATTAAATGCATTGGTCGGATCCAGTTTACGGTAAAAGTTTTTGAGCGCAGGCTTGGCTATATATTCATGCCCAACATTATGTTCAGCAGGGTATTCTGCACCACGCGCATCAAATGAAGTCAAAATTTGTTGTTTGAGCTTCTTGGCATCAACGCCTTTTTTCAACACGTAGTTTTGATGCATAACATGACAGAATAAATGGCCGTAGTAGAACTTATCAGAAATCAAATCATCAATTTCTGCAGGCAATTGCTCAAACCATTGTGCATCATTACGTCGCAACGCCACATCCACTGTCATCATCGCACCGACTTTATTACGGTTCATTGCGTGATAGCGGCCAATCGCACCGCCTGCCACAAAACGATGTAAAATTGCTTTTTCACCTTCTTGTGGCGTGCATTCAAAAAAGTCACCTTCATGCTTTGCAAAAAAGCTGTTGAGATATGATCGTGCTTCTGCAATACCCTCACCACTCATCTCCAATATCCAATGATGTTGATAGTGTTGGTGATAATCTTCCATTCGTTTAGGCAAATGATTCGGCCATAAATAGCTGAAGGCTTGCATGATGCGATCAGACATTTTATTAGGTAAAAATGTTAATTTATCGGCAATACGATCGACCGTTCTTTTTAAATTAAACATTTTAGGAATGTATTTGGAACCTAACTTATCAATCACTAAAAAGGTGTCTTTACCGTACTTTTTAGCCACGGCATAGCAGTCACGGTGTAGATATTCGCCTGATACAGGTAAGGTTTTAAAGTTAGATAAAATATCACGACGCATGTTAGACAAAACATCCGCATCATTGGTACCAACGTAGAATACCTGCTGCTTTACAATCGGATAAGTATCTAAACGAACTGCAAATACGGCTATTTTCCCCGCGCAACCAGCAGATTCATACAAGCGACGACCATCATTATTAAATCGTGCCGGTGTATCAGCATCAATTTCACGCACTCGCTGGTGATACTCATTATCTGAGGCCCGTTTTTCTGGATATAAATTATCAGTATCGTTGTAGTGTTGATTCTCAAGATTTGTCAGGATTTCTTCAGGTGTATGACCTAAATCAATACCTAAATTATTCACTAATTCCAGCTCACCATTTTCAAGTACTTGAGCAAATAATGATAATTCTGTGTAAGCGGGCCCCCTTTGAACTAATGCCCCACCTGAATTATTGCACACGCCGCCAACAATAGATGCACCAATACATGAAGAACCAATCACGGAGTGTGGTTCACGTCCATAAGGTGCTAAGGTCTCTTCTAGGCCGAATAATGTACTTCCTGGAAAACCGATAATTTGGCAAGCATTATCCAGTAAATGAATTTGATCTAAGCGCATCGTATTAATAATGACAATGGGTCGATCATATTCATTACCATCTGGCGTTGAACCGCCAGTTAAACCGGTATTAGCCGCTTGCATAATAATAGCGACATCTGCTTTCAAGCACACTTGTAATGCCTGCCATATTTCCAACAATGTTTTTGGCTTAATCACCGCTAAAGCATTGCCACCTCCAAACCGAAAACCTTGGCTAAAAGGTTGAATTTTTAAACTGTCAGTAAGCGTATAGCGCTCACCTACTAGTCCTTTAAGCTGAGTGATTAAGTCTTTTGAGGATATATGAGCAGCCATTTTATATTCTTTTAAGTATGGGGAGTTGTTGAAAAATTATACGCTTATTTTTTAGCAGCGAGAAACCACAAAGCACTCTCTTTTAATAAGGAATTGCCTGCTGCTAGTACAAAGATTAGTCGTATAGACGCTGACCTATTCGCTAAAAAAGCACACGTTCTATTTAAGCCTTATTGACGTTATTTCGTCATCACTCAAAAATAAACTAATGGCTGGGGTGACACCACACCACTAAAGAAGCACTATCTTGTTACAAATCAACATATTAAGACTGACTTATCATAACTTTTATTATGACTTTATTTCTGTGTATAGCTTTCAAAACGCGAAATATATTCATCCATATTTTGGTCCAGCATCTCTGTGTAGCGTTGTGTGAAGAATTTTATCGCCTCTTGTTTCTCAGCTTGCATTTTCTCAGCACTGTCAAATGAGCGCGCTACACTAAAAGCATTAAAACGTGCGGCAGAAAACAAAATTGATGTATTAACATCATCTACTGAACTTGTCGGTACTTGCTGATTCGCAACAGCAATAAACTCATCAGCACGTTGTTGAAATGTCTTCGTAGTAGGTGAATCTTCACTCATTATCATTCTCTCAATATTGTTATTTAGTTTAAATTATAGTTGTTCATGCAGATGGCATCATATCAGGTGTGAGCCATTTTGGCCTTTGGTTTAAAGGATATTGCACCTGACTTAGCCCATCAAAGTAGCGGAATAAGCTGCAAAGTCAATTGATTTCATTACTAAAAATAGTAATAGCAAATCATTAAAAAAGCCCTGAATCTCAGGGCTTTTTTGCTCAGGCATTATGATGTTAAACGCTTACTTTATCCAGCGCTTGGCTAACATCGGCAATGATGTCATCAATATTTTCAATCCCTACTGAGATTCGTATTAAATCAGAGCTTACGCCCGCCTTCATCAGCTCTTGTTCATTGAGCTGACGATGGGTGGTCGAAGCGGGATGGCAAGCTAATGACTTTGCATCGCCGATATTAACTAGTCGAAGGATCATGTCTAAGGCATCAATAAATTGTGTACCCGCTTCAATGCCACCAACAATACCAAAACTGAGAATCCCTGACGCTTTTCCTTGTGTGACCTTTTGACACACGGTGTTATAGGGGCTGTCTGGCAATGCGGCATAGTTGACCCAATTAACTTTCGGGTGATTAACAAGATAATCCGCTAATTTTTCTGCATTTTCACAATGTCTTTCCATGCGCAAGCCGAGCGTTTCTAAACCTTGTAAAATTTGGAATGAATTCATCGGTGAGATCGCTGCGCCAGTATTTCGCAGTGGAGCAACACGACAACGCCCAATATAGGCTGCTGGGCCTAAGGCTTCAGTATAAATAACACCATGATAAGCAGGATCCGGCTCATTAAGTTCAGGAAAACGTGCTTTATTAGCCACCCAATCGAATTTACCCGAATCGACGATGATACCGCCAATCGATGTGCCATGGCCGCCAATGTATTTGGTAAGGGAATGCACAACAATATCGGCGCCCAATTCAAATGGACGGCATAAAAACGGTGTGGCTACGGTGTTATCAACAATGAGTGGTATACCATGACGATGGGCAATTTCAGATAACTTTTCGATATCAACAATATTACCAGCAGGATTACCAATCGACTCACAGAAAATGGCTTTCGTTTTATCATCAATCGCGTTTTCAAACCCGTCGAAATCATCATGCGAAATCATCCGCGTTTCGATACCTTGACGTGGTAAGGCATGAGCAAATAAGTTGTATGTGCCGCCATACAGTTGGCTTGTGCTCAGAATATTGTCGCCCGCAGAACAAATACATTGAATGGCATAGGTAATCGCGGCCATACCTGACGCCACCGCTAAACCTGCAATCCCCCCTTCCATTGCCGCTACACGTTGTTCTAACACATCGGTTGTCGGGTTCATAATTCGAGTATAGATATTACCTGCTACTTTTAAATCAAATAAATCGGCACCATGCTGGGTATTATCAAAGGTATACGATGTCGTTTGATAAATCGGAACTGCAGCGGCCTTAGTTGTTGCTTCAGAAGTATAGCCGTGATGAAGGGCTAATGATTCTAGCTTCATATTTCTCTCCTAATAATGATGGTGATAGTGTTTAACATTGACTGTGTAGAACGATAATTTCTAAAGCTTAACATAGTGCACTGATTAAATGAGCGCAGGATGTGGCTCAATTTCCATAATGGTAAATCAATACTTTTAGCCCTTGTTGTTCCACAGCATTTTTGAAGATAGCAGGCGGAAAAATTTCACTGACATACTGACAATCGGCACATTCATCACTAACTGTTTGCTTGAGAAAATCAGTATCTAAATCGGGTGAGTTTAAACACAACATTAATAAGCTATTTGGATTCATAAACTCAGGGATCCGCCTAATTATCTTTTTATAATCTTGCTTAATATCCACGCTACCTTTTTGAAAAGAAGGCGGATCGCAAATTAATAAATCATAAGGCCCATTGTTTTTTATTCGACCAAATGATTTAAATATATTTAGCGAATCAAACTTCACGTTACTGGTGTCATGGTTATTTAAGCGATGATTATCGCGCCCCGTTGCCAGTGAGGATCTGCTCATATCAATATTAAAAACACTGGTCGCAGCACCGGCAATGGCAGCAACTGAAAAAGCGCAGGTATAGGAAAACAAGTTTAATACACGAGCACCTTGGGCATTGTTTTTTACCCAATCACGACCATTTTTCATATCTAGAAACAGGCCGGTGTTGCGTGCGCGACCCAATAATATTTGATATTTCAGACTACTTTCCTCAACAATGGTTTTTGTAAAAGGCTCCCCTACTAATAACTCAATAGGGCCTGTTTGTTGATACCGGTATTGGACTTGAACTGATTGACAGTCAGCCACAGCTGAAAACAACTTATCTGCCAATTGCATTAATTCGCTGGTGGCTACTTGTTTATAGAGGGTGATGAGTAATACTGGTGAAAACCAATCTATTGCAATATGTTCATAGCCCTTATCAACATGACTTCGACCATGAAATAAACGTTGCGCTTGATGGGAATTGGGTGCTTGGAAAGGAACATCAATCAGGTTTTGTTGCGTGTTAGCGTGTTCCGTATTCAAAATTCACTCATCTTCATTATTGGCTAAAATATCGCGATAGTTGATTATGCATCATCGGTTTTTAATAAAGGCATTTTAGTCGTGGATTTAATAATAAAACACAGCACTGAATAACAACGCCTCACCGAAAAGTCATGATAAAGCGCTTTCACTTTTTCTGTTACTTGTTACCTAACTGAGACTAATCGTTTAACTTATGGATCATGAGCATTAATCATTAATATCCAGAGCTGGCTCATAGATATCTGTGTCAATTTCTAATAAACCTAACAAAGTGTGAAAAACATTATCATGGGTAAACTTTTGGTCACTTTTTTGTTTAAGTCGATCAAAATTAACTTCTGCTTGATCAACATTTTTGCCCAGCCACATTAACATGGGTACATGTTTTTGGGCATCTGGAGCAAACATATAAGGTAGGCCATGTAAATAAAGGCCATTTTCACCCAATGATTCGCCATGATCACTGACATACATCATCATGGTTTCGAAATGGTCGTCATTTTTCTTCAATAAGTCGATAGTCTCAGCCAAGAAATAATCGGTATATAAAATAGCATTGTCATAAGCATTATTGATTTCTTCTGAGCTGCACTGCTCTAACTGATTGGTTTGGCAAGTTGGTATGAAGCGCTCAAATTCTTTTGGATAGCGCTTGTAATAGGCAGGCCCATGATTACCCATTTGATGCAAAATAATGAATATATCGCCCGTTGGGTGGCTGTCAATGTAGTCTTGAAGATGGGCCAACATACCGACGTCACGGCATTCCATATCACACACAGGATTGATATCTGGAGATTTATAGCTTTGATAGTTCACTCTATCTGCCACCCCTTTTGAGCTAGAGTTATTATCAAGCCACAGTACATTTACCCCTGCATACTCTGAAATATCAAGAAGATTACCGATGGCGTGCGCCTTGCTATGGTCATAGCTTGATTTGCCCGCAAGGCCAAATAAACAGGGCACTGAAACCGCCGTTGATGTGCCACATGACCAGACATTGCTAAAGTTGATAATGCTCTCTTTCTCTAGTCTAGGGTTTGTTTTTTGTGCATAGCCATTAAGTGAGAAGTGATCGGCGCGGGCTGTTTCACCCACCACTAAAATGATTAATTCTCTATCAGGCACGTCAGTTGAAATTTTGGCATCCAAACCAATGGGTAAAAACACATCATTGTCTGATCCGACCATATTTCCCAAGTATTTACCAACAGAATAAATATAGTAAGAAGGATTTGCATAATTTCTAAGTGACTTGTTTTCTCGAAGAAATGAAGCATAAAAATCACCTAACGATAATATTGTCACCACTGCAATAACCAATGATATGACTATTAACGATAATCTGGATATGACTGATTTTTTAACACTTACTGTTGCTAATGGGATTTTATAGATCACGACCGCAGGTAATACACCTAACAAGAATAGATATAACACTTGTTTGAGGCTTATCAAATCAAATGCTTCACCACTGTCTGTTTTAACAATATTATCAATCATGACATCATCAATAATGACATGGTAAGTATCCATAAAATAAGCAGAACCAGCGGATAATAACAACAAGATAATTAACACTGGTTTAATCGTATATTTATAGCAAAATAAGGATAAGATAACGATATTGACACAGGTAAAAACAAGTGCCAATGAAACGATAAATAAGGTACTTTGGAAGCCAGATAAAGGGTAAACCTTCAGTACTTCTTGAAAAAAGGTGAAGTTGTCAAAGGCGATAAAAAAAATCGTCGTCAAGACAATAAGCACTAATGGGTTAATTTTTTTCATATTCATCGGTAAAAACCTGCTTAAATTATGTATTTATTAAAGTACTAATTCATTCGTTGTTTTTGAACGTTCTGCTTTAATTTCACGCATTAATGCCACCATCAAAACAAGGCCAAAAAAGACCGAAGCACCAATCGTACCGAAACCTACTCCGCCCTGCTCTGGCATTTTAGTCAATAAATCACCAAAAGTAGCACCGAATGGCCGTGTTAGAACAAATGCAATCCAAAATAATAATAAACTCGATACTTTGGTATAAAAATGTAGCAATGAACAGATAATAAGTAAGCCAGCAATGATTAAGGCACTCTTCATAAAGCCTATTTCTAAGCTATCGGCAAGGAAATCTCCTGCTGCTGTACCCAAGGTATTGGCTACCAAAAAAGCTAACCAATAATAAATTTCAGCTGGCAATGTTTGTATATGCTCGACATTGATCGACTTTTCTTGCTGGTACCACAGTCCTAACACAACCAACAGCAGACTAAATAAAAGGATGGCGCCAGCGGTGTAACCGATCCCCAAAGTTCTATCAATAAAATCAGAAATAGCCGTACCCACAATGGCGGTAGCAGTAAACACTAGCCAATACATCAGTGGGTCATATCTTTTCATCGATAACTTAACGATTAAAAGCACCCCGAAAATAACCATAAATAAACCGATAGTGAAACCATAACCAAGGTTAAAGGTCATCGAAAACATATCGGCGCCTGTCTCACCTAGCGTTGTCGATGCAATTTTTATAATCCAATAGAGCAGAATTATCTGTGGGACTCGGTTTAAGGTTGATGGTGCTTGTTGCTGTTTAGTATTATCAAATTGCATAAAAGACATGTCCATATTTTGGCTGTTTTACTTATGATATTTTGAATAGTATTGTTCCAAACTTAGCAGACTCATAATTTTAGTCATTAATCCATATCCCTAATATTATCTTAACCAGTCTGACTTTTAGCTTAGATACCTATAAAATTAATAATCACTATATTTAACGAGTAAACAGATGAAAGCTGCATTAACAAAACTATTTTCACCTATTTTAAATTACTTTGAACCTACTGAAGGTGAATACATCTATCGGCCCTCACAACGAAAAGTACTACTATTCATAGGTATTGTATCTTTTACCCTGTCAATCATCTCGCTTATCGCAGCAGCCATTCTATCTCAATTAGCAGGGTTATTATCTATCCTCCTATTTTTTATTTGCGCTTGTATTTGTCTTATCCTCGGATTATTGGGTAGCGATCAAGCCGTTGCAAAAATTTGGGGTAACAAATAAACAGGGTTAAATACCGAAAAACGCCTAAAGCCCCGCTAATTATGTGCTGGTGAATGATACTAGAGCCAAATCGTTGTACAATAACTAAATATTTACACTTGGTATAAACGCTTATTAAAAACCAATCCTGAGAATCTATAATGAACGTACAAAGTCATGTCGCTGATCTAGATACACCAACCGGTGTTATGCGTACCTATATTCACCGTCCCGTTGGTGAAGGTAGCTACCCTACAATCTTGTTTTATTCAGAAATTTTTCAACAAACTGGCCCAATTGAACGTGCGGCTAAGCTGATGGCTAGCCACGGTTATGCGGTATTAGTGCCTGAAGTGTTTCATGAGTTAAACCCTATTGGCACAGTATTGGGCTATGACGATGCCGGTCGTGAAAAAGGCAATGCAGACAAAGAAGCGAAAGACGTACAGGGCTATGACTCTGATAAAGTTGCCTTAATTGAATTTGCTCAACAACAGGACTGGTGCAACGGTCATATTGGTGCGATGGGTTATTGCATTGGCGGTCACTTAGCATTCCGTGCGGCACTGCAACCTGAAGTTAAGGGTACTGCTTGTTTTTATGCTACTGATTTGCACATTCAAATGATTCCAAATGCACCTGGTCAACACAGCATGGGGCGTTTGAATGATATTAAAGGTGAGTTGTTAATGATTTGGGGTAAACAAGATAATCATGTCCCTGCTGCTGGCTTAGCAAAGATTTATAAAGAATTAAATGAAACAGATATTCGCTTTACTTGGCATGAGTTTAATGCAGTTTATGCGTGATGAAGGTGACGGTGGTCGTTATGATGCACAAACGGCACAATTAGGTTATCAACTAGCATTGAACTTATTTAGCAGAACCTTACGTTAAGCAAAATACCCCTTCAACACTATTTCCAGATCAGGATAGCTTGAAGATGATGACTACGGATATTACGGCCGACCAGAAGCTCCACCGACCCAAATAGATCGCCTCAGTTTGGACGCAGACTTGCTTAGCCCCGACTCATCATGGCTTTAAATCTAATTATAAAGTCAGCACGATTCACAAAAAATGAGATTCAATATGAAAAAAATATGTGTTTATTGTGCGTCAAGCCCTAACATCAAACAGGCTTTTTTTGATGCAACAGAAACACTTGCTAAATGCTTTGTCGAACATGATATTGAACTAGTATTTGGTGGTGGATCAAAAGGTTTAATGGGCAAGTTAGCCGATACCGTGATCAAGCATAACGGTAAGATAAAAGGCATAATGCCTCAATTTATGAATGAAGTTGAATGGGCACATAAGGGGGTTTCTGATTTTGAATTCACCGAAACCATGCATCAGCGTAAAGCCCGTTTTTTAGAGAATATTGATGGTTTAGTTGCCCTTCCAGGTGGCTGTGGCACACTCGAAGAATTACTTGAAGCGATCACATTGAAACGATTAGGTCAATTTACAAAACCAATCGTAATACTCAATACAGATAACTATTACAAACCACTCAAAGAGATGCTCAACCAAAGTGTCGAAGAAAAATTTATGGATGTTAAACATCTAGATATGTGGCGCTTTGTCGATGAACCTGAAGATGTCATCGATGCCCTTATAAACGCACCTGGCTGGCATTCAGGCGCAATAAACTTTGCCAATAAATAGTCATTATCATTTTAAGGTTAAATCAAGCTGTGATGGTATTTTGCCAATTATTTCATCAACAAAACCACTCACACTTAAACCGACTAATCTAACGGACTTTTGCCCTGCTTTCGTTCTTGTTAACAGGTGTGGTATCAGCTGCTTTAAAGTTGTTAAATCAAGATTATGTTTAACGGTATAAGTTCGAGTGACTTGTTGAAAATCAGCATATTTCACTTTTACAGTGAAAGTTCTGGCTTGTAAATTATGATTCGCCATACTGTCTACTAGCTGCTCAGCTAAGTTGAACAAATGACTCAGTAACACTTCACTCGCTAATACGTCTTGAGCAAAAGTGGTTTCTTTACCTAATGATTGTCGTTGACGTTGGCTTCGTACTGGACGCTCATCAATCGCCCTGGCAATGTTGAAATAATACTGGCCCGACTTCCCAAATTTTTCAATCAGATCAATCAATTTTTTCTGACGAAGATCGTGACCTGTTTTAACCCCTATCTGATTCATCTTCCTTTCTGTTGCCGGTCCAATACCATGAAATTTAGCAATAGCTAACTCACCAACAAAGACTTTTCCTTGTTCAGGCTTAATAATATAAAGTCCATTTGGCTTATCCATATCAGAAGCTATTTTGGCGAGAAACTTATTGTATGACACGCCAGCTGATGCAGTCAGCTGCGTTTTAGCCAAGATTTCATCTTTAATTGCCTGAGCAATGCGTGTCGCAGAGCCTTCGAAAGCGTTGGTATAAGTGACATCTAGATAGGCTTCATCCAAAGATAAAGGCTCTACTTCTGATGCATAACGCCAAAATATTGAACGAATTTGACTTGATACTTCGCGATAAGCTTCAAATCGCGGTGGCACAAAAATAACCTCAGGACAGAGCTTATAAGCCCGCGCACATGACATCGCTGAATGAATACCAAATTTTCGAGCTTCATAACTGCATGCCGCTACCACACCTCTGCTATTGGGCTTACCACCTACAATCAATGGCTTACCTTGATATTCAGGTTGATCTCGCTGCTCAACAGATGCAAAAAAGGCATCCATATCAATATGAATAATTTTTCGTTGTTTGGTCATTTAGATTCGAAAAATCCAATATAACGATGCTCAATTCACTGTTTGATTTAGCTTTAAATTAACTAATTTACGTTAATGATTACCACCAAGGCAGTCATTTTGCCAATTTATGCAACGCCATAGTTCAAACCAAATTTGATCAACGCTATTTCATATCAAGTTTACTAAGCTGAAGTATCTTGGCCTTGTGCATGTTTGAGACAGCGATCGAAAGTTCTACTGTAAACCTCATCAGGCAATGTTACCGCCGGCTCAAGATAAACCATTTTAGCAACATCAAGTAAGTCTTTTCTGCCTTGTGTATCACCATACATTTGTTGTATTTTTTGTTCAAAATGTTGCCAGTCATCACCTTCTGATTGACGAATTTTTTGAACTTCTCGAGCCGTGCCTGCCTCATAAGAACAGCCCGTCATTTCAGAGCGTTCTAATCTATCATCAGCACTAGTGGAGCCAGAAGCTAAAGCTAAAAAAATAAATAACATTTTGAATTTCATGATGTTGGCCTTTCCCATATTAAATTGTTATCAACATTAATATTACATGGTTTTTGTAAAACTAATAAAGTGTTAAATCAGCTTGAGTTTCAATCTGATTAGCTCAATCTGACAACCATTTCTGGGTCATCGTTCATAAATAAATTGTCATTTAAACGATCGGCATACATTATATTAAGGGTGACCTGTTCGTATAACCAATAATAAAAGCCGCCTTCATCAACTCCGTATCGCCAATCATACTGACATTGGATCCATCTATTATCCAAAGAACCGACACAATTAAGACCAAGGTCAGACTCTGGCTCTGCGAGATAATGAAGCATTCGATTTTTTAGGCTGACCTCAAAGCGATCAAAGCGAAGGGTGTTTTGATCAGATTGCAACAACTTGATGCGGTTACCAAGTAAATCATCTCCCCGTTGGTCAATTACGTAACGTTGACCAAACTCATCCAGAGAGAGTTTCTGATTGATAACATAGCGATCCGGTCTATTCGCTCTTTCTTCAATATGCTGTTGTGTTCGCTGGCTCTTATCCCACTGCTTAATGATAAATTGTATAACTAAGATGCTCATACTTTTGGTATCGTCAACTATAAAAAAGATAGGCTATAGTAGCATTGACTGTAATGAATACGAGATTGATAAGGCGGCTTCGTGCAGGTTAAGATAGGTTCTTTTTAAAGTCAGCCTGATGAACTTAAAATAATTTGCTGACTATTCTTCCCGAAAACTAATTGAGCAACCATGACGACACTCTTACCCCATGTTGAAGTTGAAACACACTCTAATCCTGATGCATCTATTATCTGGTTACATGGACTTGGTGCAGATGGCCATGATTTTGAGCCCATTGTTTCGCAACTCAATTTACCGCCCGATGCTGCACTTCGCTTTATATTCCCTCATGCCCCCTCTTTACCCGTAACAATTAATAACGGCATGGTGATGCCAGCATGGTATGACATTTTAGAAATGAAGATTGAACGCAAAGTCGATGAGCTCCAACTGAAAAAGTCTGTCGATGCCATTATTGATTTTATTAATCACGAAATTAACCGAGGTATCCCCAGTGAACGCATAATCATTGCTGGGTTTTCTCAGGGTGGAGCGGTGGCATTTGAAACAGCCTTAGCATTTCCACAAAGATTAGGTGGATTGCTCGCACTGTCAACCTATTTTGCCACCAAAGATAGCATTACGTTTCATCCTGCCAATATGAATTTACCCATTGCTATTCATCATGGTGATGCTGATCCTATTGTACCGTTTAGTTTGGCGACCGTAAGCTACGAGTTACTGAAATCAAAAGGTTATCTAGTCGAACTAAAAAGTTACCCGATGGAACATTCAGTATGTCGCCAGCAAATAATGGATATTAGCCAATGGTTTATGGATGTGCTTGCCATCAAATAATCTTCCATTAATTAGATGAGTCTCAGCGAAAATCGAGAACGACACCAGACAGTTATTCTCGCTGTTTTATATTCTATTTCTGATCAAAATTCCCACAATGTCGAGTTGAAACTCGACACTCATGACTCGTCTTTAATTATCTTGCTGGCAACTCCGTGGCATTTCCTTCAAATATATTCTCAAGCCAGGTACTTGATGTCGGTATTGAGTGTCAATGAAAACGTTCACCCCCCATATTTAATGAAGATCTCGTTCTCTAGTAACTATCCAATGATAAATGGACACTCCATCAATCAACTAGCGCTGTAACTGCTCACATGGTAATCAACGGTGAGTCTATTACGGCCGCTCAAACAGCCCGCACTTAACTTGCATCCTGCCCAAAAATATACATCAGGGTATTGACATGCTAAATAACAATCATTATCATTTGCGTTAGTGATAATAATAAAAGATGCTATTTTATGATTGTATGTATTTGTAACAATGTGAACTCAGACATGATTAAGTCTTCAATTGATATGGGCGCCACTAGTGTGCAGGCGGTAAGAAATGCAACCGGTGCATCATCATGCTGTGGTAAATGTCAATTCAAAGTGCATAGTCTCATCCAAGATCATGTTACTGATAGTCATCCATCAATTACACGGCTTGCCACGCAGGCTTGAATACGGTGTCATTCACTTTTTATTAATAGATACTTACGCCCCCCATCTGTAGGCTTATTTGTCGATAAAGCGTCATTTACCTGTATGAGAAATTCGGTTCAATCAAATCTTCACTTAATACGCAAACATCAGTTTGAGATGCGTCATAAAATAAATTAACCTGCCTTTGTTATGTGGCTTATTTGTCATGTTATTCTATGTAATTCCAAGCATCTATATTTTTAAATACCCAGAAAGGAAAAGCCATGAAAGGTGATAAAAAAGTACTTGAGTTACTCAATAAATCGTTAGGTAATGAGCTCATTGCAATCAATCAATATTTCTTGCATGCAAAAATGTATAAAGATTGGGGAATGACTAATTTAGCAGAATACGAATACCACGAGTCTATTGATGAAATGAAACATGCAGATATGCTAGTTGATCGCATTTTATTTTTAGAGGGTTTGCCTAATATGCAAGATCTAGGCGCATTACGGATTGGTGAAAACACCAAAGAGATGCTTGAATGCGATCTAGCTTTAGAATTTGATGCGGTACCTGATTTACGTCAAGGTATTGTTCATGCAGAAAAAGTTGGCGACTTCATTTCACGTGATTTATTCAGAAAAATTTTAGAATCAGAAGAAGAACATATCGACTGGCTTGAGGCTCAACTAGGATTAATAGATAAGATGGGTATTGAAAACTACATTCAAGCTCAAATCATCAAAAAGGCCGATTAGTTATCCTAATCCCCTGGACCAAACAGCAGCTGTTATTAAAATGCCAGAATGTCATCATTCTGGCATTTTTTTGAACACTTATTATTCTGGCCTCAGCAGCCTCAGCATTAAGTCATTAATATCTTTAACACTAGTAGTGATTAATGACAGTGTTAATTATGCCTTAAGCGCCTTGCCTTGGTTATTAGCTTCCACACTTGTTTTTCAACGATTGTCATCACCCCCCCCCTATCATTTGTAATTAGTCATTTTGCTTTCACACAAAAGCTGAGCACTGTCCATAACCCGTCTGTATCTCATCACCACCAACATTATGCCAATATATTTCAATCACTTAGCATACTTATGACTCATTTTTCTAGTTTAAGTATAACTAGAAAGCCTAGTGCTTAAGGCATACTCTGATAACAGGGTAACGATTTTGTTTTATCCTCTTCAGTGATAAGCGACTGTTTTACGTTAGATTTATCTTTAATAACAGTCTATGATTATCAAAACTTATCTGTGATTGCTAAAACAAGATCTTGCAGTCATTAAACACACTCACTTTATCCAAATAACTAAATTGCGTTGATAATTATGTCTGAAATAGCATCAAACGAAACACTAGAACAAAAAGTGCTACGTTTAGAAAAATCAAACGAGGGTCTTAGTCAATTGTTTCGCATGGCATCGCACGATCTTAAATCTCCGCTCAATCCAATTCACCAATTAGCCTGTTGGGTTAAAGAAGATTGTGAGGAACTTCTGCCAGCAGCCTCTGTAAAACATTTAGATTTAATCAAGTCTCGCGCCGAAAGAATGACTACATTACTCAGTGATATATTAAGTTATTCGCAAATAGACAGTTTTACCTATGACAGTGAGCCGGTTGCTTTAGGTGATTTAGTTACACAGTGTTTTGAAGATCTCGGTAAACCAGAAGGTTTTAATTACGAGGTCACCGACACTGAACTTTGTATTCCTCGTGTTCCACTGGCAATGGTGATGCGACATTTAATCTCAAATAGTATTAAACATCATCACCATAAAAAGGGCCATATCAGCATTCAATACCAAACAAACATGGCCATGCATTGTATTACTGTTATAGACGATGGCCCTGGTATTCCGGACACACTACAAAACAAAGTCGTAGAACTATTCCAAACGTTAAAGCCCCGAGATCACGTCGAAGGTAGTGGAATGGGGCTTGCTTTTGTTAAAAAAATCGTCGAACATTACAAGGGTAAAATGACCATCAAATCAGATGGTATGAATGGCACACGTATTGTTATTTATTGGCCGCTTTAATAGTAATAAAACGAAATTAAAACTAATCATTAAACAATACCAAAACAACGAGTTACATGCCAAAGCCTATGAATATATTAATTGTTGATGATGATAAAATTGATCGCGAAGGCATCAAGAGAACATTAAATTCATCAGATTCATCATGCACAATCGATGAAGTCGAAAGTGTTGATGATGCCATTAGCATTATCAACAATCAGCATTTTGATGTCATTCTTCTTGACTACTCCTTACCTCAGCGCAATGGTGTAGAACTGTTATTAGAGTTACAAGGTGATGTGGCGATTGATAGCACAGCTATCATTATGATGAGCAGTAGTGAAGAAGAAGACATTGCACTGGAATGTATTAGTGCAGGCGCCCAAGACTTTTTAACAAAAACAGAGATCACTCCTTTTAGACTCCGACGAGCAATCATTAATGCGCGTACACGCTCAGATATGGAGCAACAATTATTCAAAAGCTACAAGAAAACAAAAGAGTTAGCTGAAAAGGATAGCTTAACCGGTCTCGCCAATCGCTACTTTTTTGATGAATCATTAAAACTGGATATTGCCAATAACTTACGCAATGGTGAAGTCGTAGCCTTATTGTTAATTGATCTTGATCATTTCAAGTTTGTAAATGATAACTATGGTCATGATGTTGGTGACCAACTGTTAATTGATGTCGTTAATCGTATTAAACTGTGTCTCCGTGGAAGTGAACTTTTTTCTCGGCTCGGTGGCGATGAGTTTGCCATTACCCTAACAAAGTTAAAATCTCCTTCTGATGCTAGCCTTATTGCTAATCGTATCCTTAAAAAATTTGAGAAACCATTTGAAATTGGCGACTTTTTAATTAAATCGAGTGTGAGCATTGGTATTGCGGTTCACCCGTCAGATGCAAATGACACCAAAGAGCTATTTAAGTATGCCGATATCGCTATGTATAGGGCAAAAAAAATGGGGAGAAGTCAGTTCTCATTTTTTGAAATTACGATGCAAGAACAATTTTTTTCTGACTTCAAAACAGAAAGTGATTTAAGAGAAGCACTACAAAATAATAAATTTCTTCTCTACTATCAGCCTGTGCTAGATGGTAAAACTAAGCAGTTAACCGGTGTTGAAGCATTAATACGTTGGGATAATGACGGCGAAATAATTGAGCCAGATAATTTCATTCCTGTTGCCGAAAAAACGTTATTAATTTTAGATATTGGACGATGGGTTATAACAGAAGCAATCAAACAAGCCTGCGAGTGGAATAAAAATGCCAATGCACCAATTTCGATGGCTATTAATCTATCTGCTGTTCAGCTTAAAGATACTGATTTATTCGAACACATAAAAGACTGTCTTGCGAGCTGCCATCTATCTCCTGAGTTGATTAGCTTTGAACTAACAGAGACGGCACTACTCATAGACTCAAAACAATCAACTCACACCATTGAAAACATTAGCCAATTAGGCTGTAAAATCGCGCTAGATGATTTTGGAACTGGCTTTTCATCACTCTCACATCTCCTACAATATCCAATTAATATAGTAAAAATTGATAAGTCGTTAATGCCCAGCATTTCTAGTGAAGAAAAAGTAGAACATATTCTTGTCGGCTTGGTGTCGATGATTAGGTCCCTTGGTCATGAACTCATCGCTGAAGGCATTGAGCAAGAGGTCGATTTACTAGTGTGTAGCGCGTTAGCCATCGATAAGTATCAAGGTTATTATTTTGATAAGCCACTAACAGCCGAGCAGTTCGCTGCAAAATACCTGAGTTGATTATTGAGTCAATCAGTCACCTTAGCGGTTAAATCAGCATCAACTGTTGGCAATTCAATGCACGTATTAATAGAGGATAATGATTGATGGCAACAGCATCAGCGCGTCACATACTCGTTAAGACCAAAGAACAAGCTGAAATAATCAAAAAGCAATTAGCTGCAGGCAAAGACTTTGCCCTTCTGGCTAAACAACACTCCTTGTGTAAATCATCCGCTAAAAAAGGGGGTGACCTCGGTGAGTTTGGCCCGGGTAAAATGGTCAAGGCATTTGATAATGTCGTGTTTAAGAAGCCTATTTTAAAGGTTCATGGCCCAATTAAAACACAGTTTGGCTTTCATTTTATTGAAACTATTTATCGTAGTTAATCGTTATAACAATAGACTATTTTTCTTCCAAATGCCTTCTAAATCAATACATTATATAAGGTCAACTAACTGATATGCGGACACACTCCACTAAACAGTGGCAACATAGCCATGATTTTGCGGTTCAAAATACAAAAGGTGAACGTCGTACCTATTATGTATTAGTACTGACATTTATTACGATGCTGGTAGAAATTGTTGCCGGCACGGTTTATGGATCAATGGCTTTGCTGGCAGATGGTTGGCATATGGGAACGCATGTTGCTGCCTTTATGATTGCCATTTTCGCCTATCGTTATGCACGTAAAAATGCGCGTAACCCCGCATTTTCATTTGGTACAGGCAAAGTTAATGCACTCGGTGGCTTTGCGAGCGCTATAGCTCTGGCAGTGGTTGCTTTAGTTATGCTAATCGAGTCTTTGCAACGTGTATTCGAACCTCATAATATTCATTTTAACGAAGCTATAATTGTCGCGGTGATCGGTTTATTGGTCAATATAGTCAGCGCGTGGTTGTTAAAGGATGATCATAGTCATTCACATCATCACATTGATACCCATAATGACGATCATCATGAACATCACGATCATAATTTGCGAGCGGCTTACGCTCATGTTCTCGCTGATGCGATGACGTCAGTACTCGCAATCATCGCTTTAGTCGCCGGTAAATTCTTAGGCTGGAACTGGTTCGATCCCATTATGGGCATTGTCGGTGGGATTATCATTACTCGCTGGTCTTATGGGTTAATCAAAGAAACGAGTCCCTTGCTATTAGATGCCAGTATTGCTGAAGACTATATCTCATCAATAAAACAGGCTATTGAAGATGATAATGATAATGAAATTACTGATATTCATGTATGGAAGATTGGTGCTAATGATTATGCGGCGATTATCGCCTTAGTCACACATACACCGAACTCAACTGAATATTACAAAGCATTGTTAAGTGATTTTGATAAATTATCTCACCTCACTATTGAGGTCAATCAATGTACCGATCAACACTTTAATGATTAATTTACACTATAATTCAATAGCTTAAATAATTATCATAAAGTAAAATACCACATAAAATGATTCGCAGGTAACATCAGAGCCGTCAACACATGAAATTAATTTATACCAATGAAAATCGTTATTTAGTCCACAATATTCAAAATATTGTGGGAAACGCGGCGATCAGCATCATGTTAAAAAATGAATTTGCTGCTGGAGCTGCCGGTGATCTTGTGCCTCATGAAACTTGGCTTGAGCTTTGGGTGATCAATGATGATGACTATGAGAATGCGATTAAAGCAATAGACAATGCATTTAGTCAGCAAGGTGATGCCGAATGGATATGCCCTAAATGCCAAGAACCTAATAATGCGTCATTTGATTTCTGTTGGCAGTGCCAACATAGTGCCCCATAAATGACGATTAGCGACACTCATTTTCAGAATCAGAAAAGTGTCTAGTAAACTCAGGCCTTACCATACTTTGTTAGATTTTCACTCTTTAAAATTACAAGAAAAAGCAATTGATACGAACCAGATAGAAAGATTTAATTAACAATTTTCAATCTTTTGAAAGTCAGTATTTTAAAAAATAAGAGAATATCTTGGTTAGAAAAACAACGGAATTACAAATTGATAATAGGCAATTAGCAAACCAATAGCAATTGTATTTAAGACAATACCAGCTCTAACCATTTGATTTACTTTTACATAACCACTTGCAAAAACAATGGCGTTTGGTGGTGTTGCCATAGGCAGCATAAAGGCACAACTGCTAGCCATGGTAACGGGTATTAACAGGTTTACTATAGGAATATTTAAGCCAATAGCAATACCAGCAACAACAGGTACTAAAACGGCAACTAAGGCAACATTGCTCATAAGCTCTGTCATAAAAAGCATTAGTATTATTAAGAGCGAAACGGTACTTAAAATGTTAAAGCTTCCTGAAGCAATTGCATTGGTAATGAACGCTACCAAACCACTAGAATCCATTCCTTTGGCAAGTGCCAAACCACCTCCAAAAAGAATTAAAATGCCCCAAGCTAACTTGTTGGTATCATTCCAATCTAAAATAAAAATCCCTTTTTTTAGATTCATAGGAATTGCAAATAAAGAGATGGCGCCAATTAAACTAATAATGGTATCAGATAATTTTAACTCTGGAAAAATAGTATTGATAAGGGTTCTTGTAATCCATAAAAAAACAGTAACAGCAAATACGAATAATACTTGTTTCTCTTCCTTAGAAATATTTCCTAATTTTTTAATTTCGTCTTCAATAACAGTTTCTGAGGCTGTAAATAGTATGTTTTTACAAGGAAACATCCATTTTACGAGTACAAAATACACTGCGGTAATCATGAATATTGAAAAAGGTACACCAAAACACATCCATGTTAAAAATGAGATTTGAGTGTTGTATTGATTTTCTAGAAAGCCTATTAAAATAGAGTTTGGAGGTGTTCCGATAACAGTTGCAATACCACCCGCATTTGCTGCAAAAGCAATTCCCAACATCATACTTAAGGCAAAGTTTTGATCTTTTTTTGTAAAACCGTCTGCATCTTTCATAAGCAGTTTAATTACTGAAATTGCAATAGGTAGCATTACTACTGTGGCAGCTGTATTGCTAATCCACATACTCATAAATGCTGTTGCCAACATAAAACCTAGTACTATTTTATTAGGTGTGGTACCTGTAAATTTTACAATATTTAAAGCAATTCTTTTGTGCAAGTTTACCTTTTCTAAAGCCAAAGCCAATACAAAACCTCCAAAGAACAAAAAGATAATAGGACTTCCATAATTGGCACCAACATCTGCAATATTCATTATTTTTAAGAGTGGAAATAATACGAGCGGTAACAATGCTGTAACAGCAATGTTTATGGGTTCTGTAATCCACCAAATAACCATCCAAATAGCAACTGCAATTACTGCATCTGCTTTTTCTGAAATAAGTATGAATGGTAAAAATTGAATTAAAAAAAAAGAGTATTGGCCCTAGAAATAAGCCTATTTTTTTGGTTGTTTGCATTTTCAGTAATTAATCTTTGGCAAAGGAATTATTTTAAAATACTTTTTACAATTTTTAAATGATGATTGGTATGTGCTTTTAAAAAAGAAAAAACTCTTGCTTTGTTTACATTTCCAAACATTGGATGTTTAAAATAAGCGTTGTTATTTAAATTTTCTATTTCTTTTACATTCTTTTTCGCTACATCTAATTGTAAAATAATAGCTTCTTTTAAAATAGTTTCTGGTGGTTTTACATGTTTTGGCTTTTCCTCTAGGAAAATAATTGAAAGCCAACAATAGTTTGCCTACAAAACTAAAGTTGTCTTTGTACAAACTAGGGTCTGATTGCTCCATATTTTTAACCACTGCATTTATAACTTTTAAACTATGGTCTAAATGCCAAGAACCTAATAATGCGTCATTTGATTTCTGTTGGCAGTGCCAACATAGTGCCCCATAAATGACGGTTAGCGACACTCATTTTTATAACGTTGAAAACCACATTTAAAAACAGTTTATTCTGGTTTTTCATAATTAGCTAAGGATGGAGAATAATATGATCGCCATCATTACTTATGTCGATCGGTTTCAGGGGAAACAAGCTTAATCACGGTTATTTCCGATAACGTTGTACATGCTCGACTGTAATTTCCTGTTTACTCGCCAAACGAACATCGGTAATTTTTCCGCTAAAAATAAGACGCTCACCTGCAGCAGGGTGATTACCATCAAGCACTACTTGGCCATCAGCAATATCCGTTACGGTGTATAAGATAACATCACCTTCAGGATCTTCACCTTCAAACTGAGCACCAACTTTTAATGCATCAGCAGGAAAAACATCGCTAGGCTCAATTTGAAGTAACTCTTCATCGTAATCTCCAAATCCATCTTCTGGTTGTAGATCGACCATCACTGAATCACCAACCGTTTTAGCCATTAAAGCTTGTTCGACTTTTGGAAATATAGTGTCATAGCCACCTAATAAGTAACTGGCAGGCTCCTCACTTGAATCCAGAATATTGCCATCGGTATCTTTCAGTTCGTAACGTAAGCTAACGACGGTATTTTTATCGACTTTCATGAGGATTCCCTGATACTTAATGTGTATGAAATAAACTTAATTCACGCTTGCTTGGTATTTTAATCTATTTTGATGCTTTGTTTCTAAAACTCAGCATCAACTTGAAATTGCATTAATTGCTTGCTGAGAGGATGATTAATTTCTATGCTCTCAGCATGTAAATGTAGGCGTGCCGCTTTATGCCCATAGAGATCATCACCAACAATAGGTGCATTTAAACCTTTCACATGTGCCGAATGAACGCGTAGTTGATGGGTGCGACCCGTAATTGGGTAAAAATATACTCTGGTGTGATGATGAGTTTGCGAGATGATCTGCCACTTTGTCTTAGCCGCTTTACCATATTCATAACAAACTAATTGCCTCGGCCTATCATCTAAATCAACACGAAGTGGCAAATCAATGATGCCCTCTTGTGATTTTATTATGCCAGCCAATAAGGCGACATAACGCTTTTTAACCGATCGCCTGATAAATTGCTTTTGTAGATTTTTATGTGCTTCTTTAGATAAGGCGATCACCATCAAGCCAGAAGTCGACATATCAAGGCGATGAACGATGAGTGGCCCAGATGCCTGCGGATAACGTTGCTTCATTCTCAGGTAAACGGAGTCTTCGATACTCTTTCCAGGTACAGATAAAAAGTCAGCGGGTTTATTTATGACCACCATCACCTCATCTTCATAAACGATATTAATCTTTTTTCCTTCGGCAGGGTTAGTCAATAAAGGATTGTCATCCATGCGAATGCCATCTAGCATATGAGCCAAAATAGGCTGGCATTTACCTAGACAAGCGCCATAAAAATTACCATGCTGTCTAATTTCAGATTTTGGAGATGCGCCCCACCAAAACTCTGCCATGGCTAAAGGTTTCATCCCATATTTAAATGCATATTGTAATAATTTAGGTGCCGCACATTCACCCGCTCCAGCAGGTGGTAGCCCCTGAGGCGTATTTTTAAAAAGATCTCGTAGATTTTTATACTCACCTTGATTATTTATAAAGCGATAATTTTCAAATAATTGCTGCTGCAAATCAGATGATAAGTCTTTTCGCTTTTGTCTTAATAATGTCAATTCATCCTTAATATTAGCCAAATCTCGTTGAGCATTTTCAACTCGTGCCTGCCAATATAAAGTTAAGTCACGTAGCTGGTTTTTATCTGTAATGCTTTCTTTAGCCATCTGTTCTTTGACATGCAAAAAATCTTCAATATTAAGCGTTTTTTCGGCTTCAACTCGCCTACTCTTTCTTGTTTTCCGCCCTTCTATCATCAACTGCCGATGTGCTTGAATATCTCTTGTAGAACGATTTAATTCAGTTTTTAATGCCTTTTCAAGTATAGGGATGTGTGGGTTATCTTCTAGGCTTTTTATCTGCTCATTGATGAGGTTAATATCTTTTTGTCCCTCAAGAAAAAAACTATCTTCAGCCAACATATCAAATACAGGAGGAACAAACCTTGGCAGATGATTTTTTTCGGCCAACTTCCCTGAAAAAGCCCATAGATAGCCGATTTCGCCTTGCGTATTTTGCACCAACAACACACCAAACATTTTACCAATCACATTATGGCTGTCACTGCTTAGCCCAAAGTTATGTTGCCACGACGTTTGTGTCACAAGATAAGCCTGTAACTCTTTTACAGCGATTAAACATAAAGGATGAGGTTCATAATAAAAAGGGAATGTGAACCGTTCAGGCAAGGCTATCGATGCTATCGATTCTTGAAATGGGGTAAAATGAATTTCTTGCAAGGACAACCTCAATAGTCACAAAAATACTGGCGAAATTAAAAGCGAACGTAATTAAATGAAAAAAGTATTAATAATCGGTTATGTGTGGCCAGAGCCTAATTCATCGGCTGCGGGCAGTCATATCATGTCAATTTTACGCCAATATACACAACAAAACTGGCAAGTTGAATTTGCGACACCTGCCCAAGCCACCGACCACATGATTGATTTAGCCAGTGAAGGCATTTCTAGCCAACACATCGCCCTAAACTGCGATAGTTTTGATCGCTACATTGCAGGCTATCAACCCGATATCGTGATGTTTGATCGCTTTATGATGGAAGAACAATTTGGCTGGCGTGTCGAAAAAAATTGTCCACAAGCTCTTAAAATATTAGATACCGAAGATCTACAGTGTTTACGTCAAGCGAGGCATCACGCGAGTAAAGCCGGTCGAGAAATGACACACACTGACTTATTTAGTGATTTAGCAAAACGTGAAATTGCAGCCATTTTACGCTGTGATCTATCGTTGATTATCTCTACCTTTGAAATGGACCTATTAATCAATACCTTTAAAGTCGATGCGGCTTTATTGCACCATTTGCCATTCATGGTCGATTTGGCAACATGTCCGACTACGACGCGCGGCTATGAGCAACGCCAACACTTTATGACCATTGGTAATTTTCGTCATGCACCCAACTGGGATGTCGTGCTTCATTTACAACAGATCTGGCCGCTGATTAAAACACAATTGCCTGAGGCTGAATTACATATTTATGGCGCCTATCCGCCACCAAAAGCAACCGCATTAAACAATCCTAAAACAGGTTTTTTAATTAAAGGTTGGGCAGAAGATGCATTAGTTGTGATGGAACAAGCCCGTGTCTGTTTAGCCCCTATTCGCTTTGGTGCCGGTATTAAAGGCAAACTGTTAGATGCGATGATCATGCAAACCCCTAGTGTGACATCATCATTAGGCAGTGAAGGCATGCATGATCAAGCACCTTGGCCTGGCTTAATTTCAGATAACATCAATGATTTTGTCGCCTCAGCCGTCAAATTATATAGCGATCAACAGGCATGGCGTGTGGCACAACAGCGTACCTCACCTTTATTAGCTTCACATTATGATGTTCAACAATTAGGACACAAGTTGATCGCTAAAATAGCGACTATCACAAACAATTTAGCCTCACATCGCTTAAGCAATTTTACCGGTAGCATGTTGAAACATCATTCAATGATGAGTACCAAGTACATGTCACAATGGATTTCAGCAAAAAATTCAACATCCTAGTCGCTGACTAACATCGCCCGCTCTTATCAGAAAAATCAACTATTTTAGTCAATCATCAAACGGATTGACTTTCTATAAGCCCAAAAAAATTGGGTCATACCTTCAAAACTAATAACAAACAGTCACTGTTTTTATATAGCAATAATCATTTGCAAATAGAGGACATTATCAATACACAATGAATCACCTATACTTACCCCGCATTAATTATTTCACGTAAACCTCACTCTAACTATTGGAAGCAGATAATGAAAAAAATACTTATCCCTTTGACCAATCATGCGACACTCGGTGTCACTGATGATATCAATGGTACTTATGCACCCGAATTGACCCATGCACTTCATGTCTTTTTAGATGCAGGATTTGATTATGACTTAGCGTCTATTGCTGGTGGTAAAGCACCAATATATGGAACAGATATTGAAGGCGATGACCTTAATAGCAGACTATTAGCAACGGATGACTTCCAAAATCGTATTAACAATACTTTGTCAGTATCAGAAGTTAATGGTGAAAACTATGATGCTATATTCTACCCCGGTGGATTTGGCTTGTTATCAGACTTAGCGACTAATGAAGATTTTGCTAAGATCAGCGCACAGCACTATGAACATGGCGGTATCTTGGCAGCGGTATGTCATGGCCCAGCAGCATTTTTACTGATCAAGTTGAGCAATGGTGAAAAGCTACTTGCAACAAAATCAGTGACCGGATTTACGCGTGAAGAAGAGCTTGATTACGGCACCATTGATAAGGTGCCATTTTTACTGGAAGAATCACTTACTCGCACTGCAGCAAAATATACTAAAGTCCAACCATGGCAAGAATTTATTGTTGAAGATGGTCGCTTTATTTCAGGTCAAAACCCCGCGAGTGCTAGAGCTGTCGCCGAAGCCGTCGTAAAACAACTCAGTTAGCAAGTTCCTCTGTATCAGCCTCAATCTGGGGGCTGATACAAATTGTGCAAATAGAGAAGCTCATCATTTATTTACGGTGAATCAAATCCTAACGTCACTCCATTTAATTTTTATAAATTAAAAATCACGCAATAAAAGCATCGGCGGCACTTTTAAAACCGTTCTACTAGCAAATAGACCAATCGCTGAAATAATGCACACACCAATTAAAGGCCCTAATCCCCATAATAATGGGTGCCACACAGCTTGAGATTTAAACACAAATACCTGTAAACCCAACAAACACCCTTCTGCTCCCGCCGCGGCAATAAATCCTGAAAAAAGTCCAAGTGCGCCAAACTCGACAAAAAGAGCCTGTCTTACTAAAGCTTTTTTCGCCCCTAAAACGCGTAACAGCGCACCTTCTTCTAATCGCTCTTCTAGTGTTGCACGAACGCTAGCGAGCAATACCAACGCACCAGCAGTTAAAATGCACAATAACACGAGCTGAATCGCCTGTGATAATTGTCCAATAATGGTGTGTATTTGTTTTAACATATCGCCTACATTGAGAATTGACACCGTGGGAAACTGTGCCATCACCTTATAAAAAGATGGGGCATTGTCAGTGCTAATAAACACACTACTCACAAAGTTAGCCGGATAGTCTTGCAGTGCTTGTTTTGGCAAAATAAGATAAAAATTGGGCTGCATCGAGCTCCAATCAACACTACGGATAGAGGTGATGGGCAACGTCATCACTTTACCACCAATATTGAGCGTTAAGCTGTCGCCGATAGTGAGCTTTGCTTCTTTAGCGACGCGTTGCTCGATAGATAATCCATCAGCGGCAAAGTCACCAGAGACTAATTGATTACCCTTCCCTATGGTGTCAGACCACGTGAGATTAAGCTCACGTTGATATATTTCTGGCTCGCCCTTATCGTCAGGATAAAGTGTTTGAACTGATGTTCCATTAGCAGAGATGACACGGCCTCTTACCATCGGATACCAATCTGATCGTACAACACCTTGTACATTCGTCGCTTGGTTAATCTGCTCAACCTGATCAGCTTGCACATTAAACAAATAATGATTAGGTGCATCAGCAGGCAATTGTTGTTGCCAGTCAGCCACTAAACTTGATTTCACACCCACTAAAATCAGACCCAACATAATGATGAGTGTAAACACCAGTAGCTGAAAAAGATTAGGAATGCGTCTACGGTACAGTGATGCAAAACCAATTTGCCAGCCGCTAGTGACACCTGACGTTAAGGTTCGCCCCAAACGAAATATAATAAAACCTAATAGCATGACCACAACGCCGATAGCGACTATCGCCAATGTCATAATGCTGGGTAATAAAAAACCATCGGTATACAAGCACATGAGACCATACATACCGATAAAGCCAATGCTATAAATCAATAAGGTATTCTGCTCTAACCTTAAGCTAGGTTGCAATACGGTCATCGGTGAGATTTTGATAAGGCGCTGCATCAGTGGCAAGCAAAAAGCCACCATCGAAATAAAGCCTGTCGCGATACCCAGCCATAAACGAGAAATTGAAGGTTCGGGTAATGCGGTTGCCATTAATTCTGATAAAAGTGATGAAATAATACCTTGAACGGCCCAGCCAACAGCCAAACCGATGACAACACCCGCTACAAACAATATCAAGAATTGAATCAAAAATATCTTAATCAATATCGTCGGCGTAGCACCTAAGGTTTTTAGTACTGCAACCTGCATCAAATGCCGTTTTACAAACCGAACCGAGGCCAGTGCCATCGCTATGCCAGAAAGAATGACGGCCAAGGTTCCCGCTAACAATAAAAAGGACTCTGCCTTGTCTATTGTCTCGCCAATCTGTTCGCCTTTTTCGGTGGGTGTTCGCCAGCGTTGTCCCTCATTCAATTGCGGTGTGACCCACGTTTCATACGTATCCAGTGCGGCACGATTACCTGCTAATAACAGCGAATAACGCACTCTACTACCCGGAATAATAACTTCAGTCGCCGCAAGATCGGCCATATTCATCACTGCACGCGGTGCGAAAGCAAAGGCTGAACTCGTAGCACCCGGATCGCGAATCAAATACTGAGTAACCGTTAATTGAGATTCGCCGACGTCTACCTGTTCACCAATGCTCACCTGCAATAGACTAGCAAGCCTAGATGACAACCAAATCTGCCCTTTTTGAGGTGGTTTGGTAAACAATTTTCCTGTGCCGAATAACGTATCGTCGACCAGATAAGCACCTTTTAAAGGATAGCTATCCGTTACCGCACTCAACTGGCTGAGTTGTAAAGCATCGCCAGCAAAGATCATGGTGCTAAAGGATGTGTTTTCAGCCTTTTGAAGCGATAATTCACTGGCCTTAACTTGCCAGGTTTTGGGGAGCTCTTCATCAGAACGTATTAGCCGATCAGCCGCCATTAGGCTGGCAGATTGTTGCTCGAACGACAGTTGTAATCTATCGATAAACAAACTAATTGCGGTGACGGTAGCCACTGAAATAATCAGCGCCATAATCAGCGTGACAATATCGCCGCTACGTAGATCTCTTACCAATAATCGACCTGCAAAACTCATGATTATTTTTCCACCAATTGGCCTGCAGACATCACCAACTGACGCTGGCATTTCTGAGCGAGTTGATTGTCATGTGTCACCATAACTAGCGTTGTGCCTTGAGACGCATTAAGTTCAAACAATTGATCAATAATGATTTTGCCATTTCCTTCATCAAGATTTCCCGTAGGTTCATCCGCAAATAAAATTTTAGGGCTAGAAGCAAAGGCACGAGCGATAGCAACCCGTTGCTGTTCGCCACCTGAAAGTTGATTGGGATAATGGGTTAAACGATGCGATAAACCAACTTGTTCTAATAATGTTTCCGCCTTTTTACGCGCCTGTTTATCACCTTTTAATTCGGCGGGCAGCATGACATTTTCAACCGCTTGCAGACTCGGTAATAGGTGAAAAGATTGAAAAATAAAGCCAACATATTGCCCTCGCAATACGGCACGTTGTTCTTCATCTAAGCTAGAAAATGGCTGATCATAAAGCGTTATTTCACCTGATGTATTAACATCTAACCCCGCTAATAAACCCAGTAACGTTGACTTACCTGAACCAGAAGCCCCCACAATAGCAACTGACTCGCCTTCCTTGATGTCTATATTGATTCCGTTCAATATGGTTAAATCTCCTGTGTTCGCAGTAACGGTATGAGTTAAGTTAGTGACTTTAATCGCAGTCTTTACAGCCATGGTGTTTCACTCTAAATAAGGTATTTATGTTTCTTAAAAGACAAATAGTGCTTTTTATGATGTTAAGTGTATTCGTTTTCAACAGTTCGTCAGCATCAACATTATTGGTGATGGGGGATAGCCTTAGTGCGGCCTATAATTTACGACAAGACGCTGGCTGGGTTAGTTTACTCGAAAATCAACTGTCTAAATCACATCCTGATATCAAGGTAGTGAATGCTAGTGTGAGTGGTGAAACAACTCAAGGTGGTTTATCACGTTTTACCTCCCTTCTCTCTCAATATGAACCACGTTGGATTATACTAGAGCTTGGAGCGAATGATGCTTTACGGGGTTACCCTCTAGCGACCACGACTAACAACTTGGAAGACATGGTGAAACAAGCTAAACGATCAAATGCAAAAGTACTTTTAGTCGGCAATCAAATTCCACAAAATTACGGCAAACGCTATACAGAGATGTTTTTTGGCTTGTATGAAAAAATTGCAGATAAATACAGCTTAGTTTATCTGCCTTTCATGCTAGAAGGCATTGCAATGAATAAAAGTCTCATGCAACAAGATGGATTACATCCTAATCAAAATGGCCAACCGCTGGTACTGCAAAATATTTTGCCCTATTTACAAATTCTACTTGATGAGAATTCAACTAAATGACTGTCAATAAAAGCATGGAAAAAGTTATCTTGCTGGTTGATGTACAAAATATTTATTACACATGCCAACAACGCCATAATTGCAATTTTGACTATAATGAATTTTGGGCACAAGCAACCAAAAATAGAGAAGTGATTAAAGCAATTGCTTACGCTATTGATCGTGGCGATGAAAAACAAAAGCAATTTCAAAATATTCTTAAAGCAATTGGCTTCGATGTGAAATTAAAGCCTTTCATTCAACGCGCTGATGGTTCCGCAAAAGGTGACTGGGATGTTGGCATAACCATTGATGCATTGGATTATTCAAAGGGCGCCGATGTCGTCGTCTTAGCTTCTGGCGATGGTGACTTTGATTTATTGGTCAAAAAAATGCAATCTGATTATGGTGCTTATGTAGAAGTTTATGGTGTGAGAGAACTCACTGCCAGCGCATTAATTGATGCATCATCAAAATACATTCCCATTCAGAACAATCTATTACTGAGATAACATATAAACAACATTAGGTTTTTAATCACTGGTCATGCTGTTTTTTGAGAAAATAAATATCATCAATCAATTAAAAACTTATTAACTATTAGACCCACCAAGATCATAATGTAATCTTGATGACATATCATTCATCGAGCACTTTTAATACTAAATTAGCGTCATCGTTAGAGAATATGAAATGAAAAAATTACTCACCACCGCTTTTATCATAATGAACTTTTTTACTTTCAGCCAAGCAGAACTTTTAACTGACAAGATACTGCCGCCTGATGTCATAAATATCAAATTAACCTCATTTGATACTGAAAAAAATCGTGCGGTTTTTGACGTTAGCCTCTATAACCCCAACAACTTCAAACTTCCGGTCAGAGAAGCTTACGGGGATATTTATCTAAATGAGAGTACTATCGCAAGCATTGAAGCACTGAGTAAACAAAGTCTAGCGGCGCATGATACTCAAGTATTTACTGTTCCTGTTATCATCAAGCCCGATCAACTATCCGAGGCAAGTAATAGCGTCATGCTAACAGGAGCTGCTCACTACCGATTTAAAGGCCAGATGATGACACCCGTCGGCGAATTGCCTGTCGAATATGAAGATTACATGACAAAACAACAAATTTTGCATTTTTTCCAAGCAATACTAAATATACGAAAAACAAATTAAATGCTGTGGCAAACTGACTTATCAAAGTGAGTCATTATTTTTTGCTAAAGTGAATAAATCACTGTTAAAGCTAAATAATCATCAGTCTTTCTGGTATTATTTCTCGGTCGCAGATAGCGTGACAAAATCTCGCTTATAAATTTAAGTATTAAGCTCAATCTGAATATCGGCGTTATGTTTATGCATAGCAGCCCATTTTTAACAAAATTATAGTCAGGATATTTATGCCAAAAATCATTATTGAAAAGAACCCAAGTGAACAACGTTTAAAAGAATTGGGCGTATCAGCCTGGGAAACATGGGATTGCCCCGTTACAGAGTTCAGACTTGATTTCGACGAAACAGAAAAAGCATATATTCTGGAAGGTGAAATCGTTGTAACACCAGATGGCGAAGCACCTGTCACTATCGTTCCTGGTGACTATGCTATTTTCCCTGTAGGCTTAAAAAGTATGTGGAAAGTAACTAAACAACTGCGTAAGCACTATAGCTACGATTAGTTTCAGAAAGGCATCTTCGGATGCCTTTTTTTATATGAAAGAACCAGATTCTCCCTGCATAAAAAATTGTTGTCTGAATCAAAAAGACATCTGCATAGGCTGTTTTCGTAGCCTAGAGGAAATTTTACAATGGGGCCGACCTCAAACAACCGCCCAACAAAAAATTACAATTTTAGCCAACTGTACACAACGCCAACAAGCTTTCAAAAATAATCGCTAACGGCGCTTATCGACAAACTAAAAAACCCTTTATCACGGATAATGATAAAGGGTTTTTTTATGAACACTCGCTGACTGTTTCTAGCAATAGATTCATTAATAGTTACACGGACAATTGACTCGCTACTAAGCCAATCAGACCACCAAATACACCGCCCCAAACGACTAACCAGCCTAAATGCTGGCGAATCATGGTTTGAATAATATCTTTCACCATCTGTGGTGTCAGCTCTTCTAATCGCGCACTCACAACATATTCAATTTGTTGGTGAATATCTTGACTGACGGATGTGCTAGTCAACTTTTCTCGTATACTCGATTGAAAAGCCTCACTGTGCGCCATCTCGTTGAGTGATTGTTTCATTTTGACAATGAAAGGTGCTTTTAGTGGCGTTAACGCTTCAACCCCGCCAAACATACCTAACATGCTGCCAAACGATGACTCCATAATCGTCGAGACTAAGCTGTCATAAGCGCCGTTTAAATCAGTGCTATCAATCACATCGTGAAAATCGAGTTTGTGATTGTCATCTTCGCTGACCATCTCATTAAAAAAGCGATCTAAATTGTCTTTACTAAAGAACTGATCCATCACCAGCGTATTAATGCCCACTTTAAAATCTTCAAAGCGGGCGCTAATCACACCAGACCCATATAAACCCGGTACTTTTTCAAATAGCATATGAATCGCCAGCCAATTTGTTACACCACCCGCCAAAGCAAAAAGCCCAGTTGATAGTATGACCTCATGTAATGGCGATTCTAAAACTAGACCTGTCGTTACCAGACTAGCAGCAATCACATTCGTTATAAGGCTTTTATTCATTTGATTAATCTTCAATCCACTTGCTTAACGATTCAATAATTTTTGTAGCTTGATCTCTACTAGAGATATTAAATTTTGAACGTTGGCTATATTCACCATTACGTTTTTGATAACGACGAATTGTATATTTATCTGGGCCAAATTCGCCTGTTTTACGATCGAGATCTTGATATCGGTACATTAATGTTGCCCAAGCCCCTTTCGTTAAGACAACCTTATCTAGCTCTTTGACAGTCATCTCTTCGCCTTCCATGTATTCGACCGTTAATTCATCTACTGTTTCAGCCATTTTGGTGTTTCCTTAAAGTTATAGTTTTCTAAAAAATTGAGTTAATGCTTTGTCTAACAAATAGGCGTCTAAGCTGCCTGCCAGCTCTCGGATAGAGTGCATACCAAACGTCGGAACGCCAATATCTAATGTTTTAACACCTAGTGCTGCCGCGGTAATCGGACCAATCGTACTACCACAAGCCATATCACTACGAACAACAAAATCTTGAACGGGCACATCAACCTGCTCGCATAATTGACGGAAAAAAGCACTGGTTTCGCTATTGGTAGCATACCGTTGATTAGCGTTGGATTTAATCACAGGGCCATAATTAAGCTTAGGGCCATGTTCAGCATCATGTCTGTCAGCAAAATTAGGATGGATAGCATGGGCATTATCCACTGAAATCATTATAGAACGTTGAATCATTCTATGATGTGATTCAATATCTGGACATAATCGCATTAATACCGATTCAAGGAGTGAACCTTGTGCACCAGAGGTTGATACGCTGCCCACTTCTTCATGATCCGTACAAATAAGTAAACTAGGCGTATTTCCATCCGCCTTAAGTAAGGCATCTAAACCAACATAGCAGCTCAATAAATTATCCAGTCTGGCACTACTAATAAAATCATCATTCAAACCAATAACGGCTGCACCTTGAGTATCGTATAAACTGATTTCATAATCTAACACTTTAGCAACATCACTATCCGGTTGCTGCAGCTTAATATGTGCTAATAATAAATCACGAAAATCTTGGGTTTCCCCTTCAGCTAATTGCATCAAAATAGGTGGCAAATGCAGTTGCTGATTAATACTACGATTTTGATTAACGTCGCGATCAAGATGGATCGCTAAACTCGGAATGGTTGCAATGGCTTTTTTAAAATCAATCAGTGTGTGATTAATCTGCTGATTAGAATCAACATAACTGACACGTCCGGCCATCGATAAGTCACGATCAAACCAGGGATTGAGTAATACACCACCATACACTTCAACCCCTAACTGCCATAAGGAATGACCTGTTTTTTCTGGGCAAGGTTTAACCTTTAAACATGGGCTATCCGTATGAGCACCAGCCATGTGAAAACCGGTTTTGGCTAAATCAACATCCGGTAAAATAAAGGCCATAATTGAAGATTCATTTCGCGTGACATAATAACGACCGGCTGCTAATTTTCCCCAAGACTCTTTTTCATCCAAATGATAAAAGCCCTGCTCATCAAGACGGCGACGCATCATTGCTACAGCATGAAATGGCGTCGGGGATGCGTCTAAAAATGTCATTAAGTGTTGGTTAAACTCAGTTAAAGCGATGCGGTCTGTCATAAGTTCATTTAACTCGTAAAAAGTATAAGGATAGCTAATATTGTTTATTTCTAGATGATTTAAGTGTCATCATCTTCCATTTTTATCTTGCGTATTCGACGTGAAGAACCACCATGCATGCGACATCGATCGGCCAAAGCGCCCTGTTCCCAACCTTCAGGCTGCCTAATTACAACAGAAAGTTTACAGCGCCGGCCATTGGCTAGCTTAGCTCCACATTCAGGTCGATAGCGTTTTACTTTTTCCCATCCTTCTAATGTTTGGGTGGCTTTACGGATGATTTTTGCCTGTTTAAGGGTTAAATCACGATCAGCGATTGCCTGCTTTTCTTGATCGCTATTTCGCCACCAAAAGCGAACAACAGGCAAAGGTAAACCAAAGCGGCGCGCTAAATCGTCAGGCTTACGATAAATGTCTAAGTTTAATAAAGTTAATGCCGCTTTTTCTAATCGAGCAGTTAACTCTTTACTTTCCTCAGGCCTCATCCTGACTCGCTATTCCAGCTTCAAGTAATGAAATAACTTCATCTGCAAGATTGTCAATTTCACTACCAGGTTTAGCAAAATCACGAACAGAAATACCTGCTTTGACAACACTATCGGCATCACCTGTAATTAGAGGATGCCATTCAGGCAATGGTTCACCCTCTGCTAAAAGACGATAAGCACAGGTTTCAGGTAACCAATCAAAATATTCAGCATGATCCACACTTAATTGAATACAGTCAGGCATTAATGTTTCGCGGTTTTCATAATCTTTACAGCGGCAACTCGAGATATCCAATAAAGAACAGGCGGCGCGAGTATAGTAAATTTGCCCATCATCCTCATCTTCTAACTTATGTAGACAACAACGTCCACAGCCATCACATAAGCTTTCCCACTCCTGGTGACTCATTTGGCTTAAACGCTTTTCTTTCCAGAACTCTTTAGATGTTTTATCCTGTTTAGTCATGGACTCTTCTTCAGATTTAGCAATAATTCTCTCGCCTTTGATTCTGCAATATCAACCCCGGTCATTGCTGTTGGCTGGTGATATCGCGATTAATTCTTGTGAAGAGTGGCACGGCGCCCAATCTCACCTATTAAATGTGCCGTTTAGTATACAACAGCTAACTGACTTACCGACACTAGACTTAGCCATTGTTAGCAATATCACCGAAACATTACCCAAAGTACACGCAATCGAATGGCTTGGTATGATGCGTAATGCGCATGCCCAGCGAATGATTGTTATTACGGATTTATCACAGCCATCAGAGCATTGTTGGCAGATTGCCGATTATCTAGGGTTAGGAATGAAACGTCTAGCCGCTTTTGACCAATTTCAACTCTTTAGCTATGCGATAGAAAATTATCAGCTTAAACGTGATTGGCTTAATAATCGATTTTGGGCTAACCCAGAAAATTTTGATAAATATCGCTGGTAACGACATATTACAATACCCATAACTTTTATAAGGTAAACTCATGACATTATGTTTCTATTTATGAGCCTTTGATAATGGCTAATACAAAACTCAGATTTTATGGCCAAATAGTTTTTATTATTGTTACGCTTAGCGGTGCATTTTTATATGCCGATAAACTAATTGTTGAGCGACATATCGCTTCTTCTCAACTTCTGGTCCGACAAGCACTATCGCAAATCAATAATCAACTCGCTTTCAATTTATATAACAACTTCAATATTGTCAAAGGCTTACCAGCATTATTTGCGATCAACCCACATTTATCTCAACACGATTTTTCGATAGCGGTAAAACAGTTATTAGATGAAAACACTCAATTCCGTAATATCAGCGCAGCACCTGATTTAATTATTAAGTATGTGTTTCCACTCGAAGGTAATGAAGCCGCTATCGGGATGGATTACAGAGCGCACTCAGATCAAATAAGCCAAGTTATTCAAGCTAAAGAATCTCGCCAAATCAGCGTATCTGGCCCGCTTAAATTAGTGCAAGGAGGCGAAGGCTTAATCTTCCGAATGCCGGTATACCTAAAAGCCTTAGACGGTAGCGATACGTTTTGGGGCATTGTAGGCGCGGTTATTGATACGCAAAGACTTTACAAAAGTAGCGGCTTGCTTGATGACAATTTAACAATAGAAGTTGCCATTCGAGGTAAAGATGGTCTGGGAGAGCAAGGCAAGGTTTTTTTGGGGCTTACCCCAGCTTTTTCAACAAAAAAATATTGAATCCATGATCGCCTTACCCAATGGAACATGGCTGATGGCTGCTAGACCGATTGGTGGCTGGAAATCATTGCCAGACAATATTTGGCTACAACGCTTATATGTTTTTGCCATAGAACTACTGCTGTTTTTTATAATATTTGCTTTTCTAAAAGCATCAATGAAGGCAGCCCTTGCGAATTTGAAATTTAAAAATCTACTCGAAGATTCACCGGTTCCTTACGCATTGAGTGATGCTACTCAAAAAATTACTTTCATAAATAACGCTTTTACTCGCACGTTTGGTTACACGATTGATGATATTCCGACTTTAACCGATTGGAAAATTAAAGCGTATCCAAATAATACATATCGACAACAAATCACATCGTCGTGGTCAGCTTATTTAACAAAATTTCATTCCTCCCCAGAAACACCTTTACCCTTGGAGGTCGAGATTCAGTGCAAAGAGGGTTCAATTAAGACGGTTTTACAAAGTCTCGCATCTAAGGATGGTAAGCAATATCCGGTGATTTTTTATGACATAACTAAACGTAAACAAGCTGAATTAGCAGCGACAGAAAAAGAAGAACAGTTACTATCTTTTTATAAGTTAGATCTAGTGGGTTTAGCGATTACATCGCCTGAAAAACGCTGGCTCAGCATTAATGATTGTTTATGTAATATGCTGGAATATACAGAACAGGAACTGCTCACAATGACTTGGCAAGAAGTCACCCATCCTGATGATCTAATCATTGATATTGAAGCGTTCACTCAATTATTAGCCAATGAAATTCATAGCTATAATATTGAAAAACGATTTATCAGCAAAACAGGGAAAATTATTCCTACCAACCTGCTTGTTCGCAGCACCTTAAAACCGAATGGTCAACTTGATTATATTACAGCCATGGTGCAAGACATTACCAAACAAAAACAAGCTGAAAAAGAAATTGAAGATCTCGCTTATTATGATCCACTCACAAGCTTACCTAACCGCCGGCTTTTGATTGATCGTCTCCATCATGCAGTATCTGCAGCAGCTCGCAGTGGTCGTGGTGGCTCGTTGCTTTTTCTTGATCTGGATTATTTTAAAACACTTAATGATACCTTAGGTCATGATATGGGCGATGAATTACTAAAAAAAGTAGCAGAAAGACTCACTGCTTGCGTTCGTGAAGGCGACACGATTTCACGTTTTGGTGGGGATGAATTTGTTATTCTGTTGGAGAACTTAAGTGAAAAGCCAGTGGAAGCCGCGGCTCAAACTGAAGATATTGCCAACAAGATCTTAGAGCAAGTCAGTCAACCATACATACTAGTAAAACATAAATATACCAGTAGCGTCAGTATAGGATCTACGCTGTTTGGCCAACATAAATCAGAAGTCGATGAACTGCTGAAACAAGCTGATATTGCGATGTATCAAGCTAAAGATGACGGACGTAATTCGTTTCGATTTTTTGACCCCCATATGCAAGCGAGTATCACAGCACGCGTAGCATTAGAAAGAGCGCTCAATTTAGCTGTTGAGGATCAACAATTCCACTTGTATTATCAACTACAAGTCGATGCTACGGGCAAGGTAATAGGCACAGAAGCTCTTATACGCTGGCGCCACCCAGATCGCGGGTTAATCTTACCGCTTCATTTCATTTCTCTCGCTGAAGAAACTGGACTCATTCTTAAAATTGGTCAATGGGTTTTAAACACGGCCTGTGAGCAACTCAAATTATGGCAACAAAATGAACAGACACAAGCACTCACCCTATCAGTCAATGTCAGTGCAAAACAATTTAGACAGACAGGTTTTGTTTCACAGATTCAGGCCATTGTTCAAAGTCATCAGATCAATCCTCAAAGACTTAAATTAGAATTAACTGAAAGTCTATTATTGGATAATATTGACGAAACGATTACAAAAATGAATAGCTTGGCAGAAATGGGGATTCAATTTTCATTAGACGACTTTGGAACCGGTTACTCGTCTCTACAATACCTCAAGCGCTTACCGCTAACTCAACTTAAGATTGACCAGTCATTCGTACGTGATCTCATCGTTGATACCAGCGATCAAATTATTATTCGAACGATAATTTCAATGGCTCATAGCTTAGGATTGAATGTTATTGCTGAAGGCGTAGAGACTATGGAACAACTACAGTATTTATTGGATGAAGGTTGCATTCACTTCCAAGGCAACTTATTCGCGCCCCCCCTTCCTATTGATGAAGTCCAAGCACGCTTAATCGAGTCCTTTTCAATTAAGTAAAATCCTGATGTTCCCCAAGAGAAATCCCGTATTGATATTCGAAACACATGCGTAATATGTGAATCGTAAGACAAAACAAAACAACATTATTTAATTAAACATAAAAGGTGATTATCATGTGGACTAAACCAGAATATTCAGATATGCGTTTCGGCTTTGAAGTAACAATGTACATCTGCAACCGTTAAAAAGCAGAAGTAACAAAACAAAAAACCGGCTTAGGCCGGTTTTTTTATGACTAAAATAATGTGGAAATCAAATTCTTTAGCAAGCTCACCTCAAAGCATACATCGCTTATGCCCTTATCAACTTATTTGTTAATCTATAGCTGATAATTACCTAAAACACTTTAACGACGACGCTGTTTAGCTTTCGTTGAATTAGTTTTATTGCCCACTGCTTTTGCACGGACATGTTGCGTACGGAACGAGATATTTTTTTGTGTTGATGATGAATTCCCCGCTTTACGACTAACACGTTTTCCTTCACCCTGTTCGCCTGTACCTGCTGGTTGCCAAGATGGAATAAGGTGTTTTTTACCATTACCAATCAGATCCGCACGACCCATTTTCTGTAATGCATCTCGTAACATCGGCCAGTTTTCAGGATCGTGATAACGTAAAAATGCCTTGTGCAAACGGCGCACTTTAATACCTTTCGGTACCGTAATATCACCTCCTGTACGTCTCACTTTATGTAGCGTGTTTTTACCTGAATGATACATGGCGGTTGCCGCAGCCATCGGAGATGGTAAGTAGGCTTGTACTTGATCAGCGCGGAATCCATTGTTTTTAAGCCACAAAGCTAAATTCAGCATGTCTTTATCGGTCGTACCCGGATGCGCGGCAATAAAGTAAGGAATGAGATATTGCTCTTTGCCTGCTGCTTTTGAATATTTATCAAACATGGCTTTGAACTTATCGTAGGTACCAATGCCGGGTTTCATCATTTGATCAAGTGGCCCTTCTTCAGTATGTTCAGGCGCAATTTTTAGGTAACCGCCAACATGGTGGGTTACTAATTCTTTAACATATTCAGGCGATAAAACCGCCAGGTCATAACGTAAACCAGAAGCAATCAAAATCTTTTTTATACCCGGTAATGCACGAGCACGACGGTAAAGCTTAATGAGTGGCGTGTGATCGGTATTCAGGTTTTTACATATTCCAGGAAACACACACGATAAACGACGGCAACTGGCTTCGATTTCTTCACTTTTACACGCGAGGCGATACATATTGGCGGTAGGGCCGCCTAAGTCTGAAATAACACCTGTAAAGCCCGGTGTGGTATCTCGGATCGCTTCAACCTCTTTAATAATAGAATCTTCAGAACGGCTCTGAATAATGCGACCTTCATGCTCAGTGATTGAGCAAAATGTACAGCCACCAAAACAACCACGCATGATATTGACAGAGAAACGAATCATTTCATAGGCAGGAATGTTTTTATCACCATATGACTTATGAGCAACGCGGCTGTAGGGCAAATCAAACACCCCATCCATTTCCTCAGTAGTCAAAGGTATCGGTGGCGGGTTTAACCAGACATCACGCTCGCCATGCTGCTGTACTAATGCCAAAGCATTACCCGGATTTGTTTCTAAATGGAGAATGCGTGAAGTGTGTGCATAAAGAATAGGATCGTTACGTACTTCATTATATGCCGGCAAGCGAATAACGCTCATCGATGAGTCTTTTGGCATGATTTTGTGAAAACGAATCACATTGGTTGTGGTACTTTCAGCGACTGAATTATCAGGCTTAATATTTTCCGGCTTGGCCTTTTCATCAGCACAACTCGCCTCCGTTTGCATCGCATACGGATCAATCGGTGGATTAATTTTCCCTGGCGTGTCCACGCTCGTTGAATCTTTTTCCCACCACCCTTCACGTTGACCATGCTTGGCAATAAAGGCCGTACCACGAATATTAGTCAATTCACTAACCGGCTCTTTTTCCGCTAAACGATGCGCTATTTCAACAACTTGGCGTTCGCCATTACCATATACTAGGATATCTGCTTTTGCGTCCATAATAACGCTGCGACGTACTTTTTCTGACCAATAATCAAAATGGGCGATACGACGAAGGCTTGCCTCAATACCTCCAATAATAATTGGTACGCCTTTATAAGCTTCACGACAACGTTGACTATAGGCAACCACACAACGATCAGGTCGTTTGCCGCCTTCACCATCAGCGGTATAAGCATCATTACTACGCACTCGACGATCAGAGGTGTAGCGGTTGACCATTGAGTCCATATTACCGCCGGTCACACCAAAAAATAGATTCGGTTTGCCTAATTGTTTAAAGTCATCCGCACTTAGCCAGTCAGGTTGGGAAATAATGCCAACACGAAAGCCTTGGCTTTCCAGTAACCGACCAATTAATGCCATACCGAAACTGGGATGGTCAATATACGCATCACCTGTAACAAGGATAATGTCACAGGAATCCCAACCGAGCACATCCATTTCTTCGCGAGACATAGGTAATTGTGGCGCAATACCAAAACGGTGAGCCCAGAATTTACGGTGAGAAAATAGTTGTGGAGCAGCCTGCATGTATAGGCACCTTTAGGTGGGATGGAAGGTAATTTGATTCAACATTCTAACAAACTAAGTCTATAACCAACAAAAACAATCGGGAATTAATCGGTAATCGTTACTTTTGTTCCGTATGAAATATAACCACTTAACGCTTCAACCTCATCATTGCGCATAGCAATACAGCCTTGCGTCCAATCTGCAAATTGATGGATTTCAATTTTTTCTTGTGTTTCAACCCCTATGCCATGAATCCCTATCGCACCACCCAAACCTGTATTTTGCGGGGGCATTCGACCTGCAATCTGAGCATCTAAGATATCTCGGTATTGTTTACGGCTAATCAACTTAGTTTTCAGTGCTCGTTTGGCATCATTCATATTGGGGTAATTTAGCTGCATAAATAAATGAAAACGGTCACTAGTACGCACATTGCTAATTAGGTAAGTACCTTTTGGAGTGGTGCGGTCGCCCTCTCTTAGCTTTGCCTTCTTACCACCACTGCCAAAAGCAACTTTGAAGCTTTGCAAAGTAACATTACCTTGTTTCACTAAAAGAGTATGTGAGGAACGTGATATCAATAATTCGACATTTTCGCTCGCCCTAACCGGCAACATAAACGTGGCGATTTGCAGTAATATAACGATAACCGCTATTGCTACAAACCTGTTTTTAGATAGAGCTAAAATCATTATGAAAATAGACGACTTATAATAGAATTTTTTTGGCGAGTAAGAGCATTTAATGCATTCGGCAAGCTAATATTAAACTGTAACTCTTGTAATTCAACGGAGGCTTGACGTTTTTTTAATGCCGCATTGTTCACAGGACGCATCGTCGCTAAGCCAATCACATTACCTTTATTCTTAACCGGCAAAATCATCGTTCTACCTTCAAAACTCTGATTAATTCGCGCCATCGTCTGATTAAATAAAGCATGCTCGCTGCCCCATAAATTAATGCTCATCACCCCATCTGGGGTTAATATGCCAGCGCATGCATCAAAAAATGCTTGTGCGCCTATACTAGCGGCCATTCCAATGTGGTCATAGGCATCTACTAATAATAGGTCATAATGACTTTGTGCTTGGTAGTAACAATCTTGTACAAACAAATAACCATCACCATGATGAATTGTCAGCCTTGGATCATCAGTCGGTACAGCAAAATAGGTCTGAGCCACATCGATAACATCTTGACGATATTCAATGACTTCTATCTGGCAATTAGGGAGATGATAAAGCAGAAACTTGACCAGTGATCCCCCTCCTAGACCCACCACAAGTATCTTTTCAGGTTGAGGATTTAAGATTAAACACGCCATCATGGCTTCAGTGTAGCTAAGCTCAAGCGTATGTGGGGTACGCAATGACATACTACTTTGGCGAGGAAACGTGCCAAAGTGCAATGAGCGGGTATCTCCAAGGTCAACGACTTCAATAACCCCGTCATCAGAGTGAGCCTGATGTACCACTAAACCATCATAATAAAGCCGCATTATTGATCACTTTCTTCCTGTTTAACAAAAGTGGCATGCAACCAACCTCGTATGGTTGATACCAGCAATGGTTGTAATCCATAAAACTCATGATTGGCACCAATAATCTCACGTTCAGTATACCCACTATGTTTATTCCGTTTCATCAGTACTTTTCTAGCCTTAACAGCGGCATCGACCCCTTGTAAACCTTGATCGCCATAGATATCTAATATTGGTAAACTTATTTTTCCAAATTCGTCATCGTTTTCTAAAGTCGGTGTACCCACTAAAATTAATCCTGCAACTAATGCAGGACTTATTGATGATTCCTTTATAGCAATTAGACCACCGTGGCCATGGCCAATCAATATCAAGTTTTCAATGCCTTTCGCTTTTAGAAACGCTATTGCTGCCTCAACACGCTGGATATTTGATACCGGCAATGAGGAATCCCCCTCTTCTTTTTTAGTCTCATTGGTCGTCGATGGATCAGCGTCATTATCAATAGTGAGTTTAGCGGGTGTTACTCCACTTTCGTCTTTAGGTGAAGCAACGGATTCCATTGCTGTTGTAGTCTCTTTGTCAGGGTTAGAGTCGGTTGCTAATAAAATATTAGCCTTATAAGGATAGTCTAACCTTACAGTTAATGTAGACCAACCATACTGTAACAATTGATGGCGTAGTGGCGTGATAACACCTCGACTTTCAAAATCTTCTCCCAAATCATGTAACAACAAAATGGCACCACGTGTTTCTCCTAAGGTCTCCTCTAGATAAGTAGCCTCAACTTCTTGCCCCGTCACCATTAAAAGTTGAAAACCCTTAATCGGTTCACTCTGGCGTATCATTATATTATCGTCATTTTCCGTGTTTTGATTGCTCATATCTGATGCATCCGTCACTGCCGCAGAATCAAGCAACTCATCAGCAGATAAAGCAACCGAGGAAAAAGTGACCAAAATTAGACTCAGTAATATGCTTTGCAATTTCAACATATTCAGACTCCTTACTTCTAATAGTTAGTAAATAATCTAGCAGTATACATTTACAAAAGCTGAAAAAAGCCATCACTTGCGGTAAAGTATCTGGTTTTAACTTATTAAGCTCACCATTAACTTAAACAAATAGGGAATATTATGGCTACTTTTAAAATTGCTCCTTCAATACTTTCTGCTGATTTTGCTCGCTTGGGCGAAGAAGTCGACAATGTATTGGCATCAGGTACAGATATCGTTCATTTTGATGTAATGGATAATCACTACGTTCCCAATCTGACTATTGGGCCTCTAGTATGTGATGCACTTCGTAAACATGGTGTTACTCATGAAATTGATGTTCATTTAATGGTTAAGCCTGTTGACCGCATCATTCCTGATTTCGCTAAAGCTGGCGCAACATTCATCACTTTTCACCCAGAAGCTTCAGAACATATCGATCGCACATTACAATTGATTAAAGCTGAAGGTTGTAAAGCAGGTTTAGTGTTTAACCCTGCAACACCCTTATCGTTAGCAGCGCATGTATTAGATAAAGTTGACCGTATTTTATTAATGTCTGTTAACCCCGGCTTCGGTGGTCAATCTTTCATACCTCACACATTAGAAAAATTACGTGAAGCACGTAAAATGATTGATGAAAGTGGTTATGACATTGATCTTGAAATCGATGGCGGTGTAAATATCAAAAACATTCGTGAAATTGCTGAAGCAGGTGCACGCACTTTTGTTGCTGGTTCAGCAATCTTTGGTGCCGCTGACAAAAATGATCCACATCATTATGAGACAGTCGTCGCTGCTATGCGCGCAGAATTGGCCTTAGCGAAAATCTAAATGGCATTGCCTAAACCAGACATGGTGTTAATCGATCTCGATGGTACGCTAGTTGATAGCGTGCCTGATCTTGCTTGGTGTGTCGATGAAACAATGAAAGCACTTAATATGCCAATCCGAGGTGAAGACAAAGTCCGTCAATGGGTCGGAAATGGCGTGCCACGACTTATTGAACGCGCACTGATTGACCAGTTAGATGGTGTGCCTGATCCTGCACTTTATGCCAAAGCCCAACCTATTTTTATGGCACTTTATGCCGAAAACCCGAGCACACGCAGCCAACTCTACCCTGCCGTTATTGAAGGTTTAATTTGGCTTAAAGAACAAGGCATTAAATTGGGCTGTGTCACCAACAAAGATGAGCAGTTTACTTTGCCAATCTTAAAAAATCTTGGGCTTTTTGACTTTTTCGAGATAGTCATCAGCGGTGATACATTAGCCGTCAAAAAACCCGATCCAGCCCCGCTATTACATGGTGCTCAATTCTTTGGCATCAGCCCTAAAAACGCCATGATGATTGGCGATTCAATCAATGATGTTAAGGCGTCGCGTGCTGCTGGGTTTTCGATTGTATGCTTAAGTTATGGGTATAATCATGGCGTTGATATTCGAACAGCTAGCCCCGATGCAGTGATAGATACCTTTGCAGAACTTGCAGACTTATTTTAGGTTTAAAACCAAACGATGAAACTGGCAGAATTTACACAATTAGCTGAACAAGGCTACAACCGAATCCCACTTGTACGTGAAGTGTTGGCTGATTTAGATACCCCATTAAGCACTTATTTAAAGTTAGCCGATGCACCTTATTCCTATTTATTAGAATCAGTACATGGCGGAGAAAAATGGGGACGTTATTCTATTATTGGTTTGCCGAGTGAAACAATTGTACGCATTACAGGCCAACACATTGAAGTCAAACATCATGGCGAAGTAATAGAACAAACAACATCATCAGATCCTCTGTCATGGATAGAAAAATTTCAGCAACAATATAAAGTGCCTGACTTAGATGATTTACCGCGTTTCAATGGCGGATTAGTCGGCTATTTTGGTTATGATACAGTACGTTATGTTGAGCCACGTTTAGGTGTCTGCCCAAACCCTGATCCATTAGGGTGCCCTGACATTTTGTTAATGGTGTCTAACGATTTAATTGTATTTGATAATTTAAGCGGTCGATTATTTTTAATCGTTCATGCCGATCCGAGTACAGATAATGCCTATGATCGAGCACAAAAAGATCTTGATAATTTAACTGTTCATTTACGTACATCGTCACCAAAATATAGCTCATCACATGTTAGTAAAACAGTCGACGAGCAAGACTTTGTCTCCGGTTTTACCCATGATGGTTTTATTGATGCTGTTGAAAAAGCCAAACAATACATCACTGATGGCGACATCATGCAAGTGGTTTTGTCACAGCGCTTATCGATTCCTTTCTCGGCACAACCCATGGACTTATATCGAGCTTTACGTACGTTAAATCCATCACCGTATATGTATTACCTTAATCTTGATGATTTCCATATTGTTGGATCATCACCTGAGATTTTAGTTCGCATGGAAGACGATGAAGTCACCGTGCGGCCCATTGCAGGAACACGCCCACGGGGTAAAACACCTGAAGAAGATAAAGCGCTAGAGCTTGACTTATTATCTGATCCTAAAGAACTTGCCGAGCATCTTATGCTTATTGATTTAGGACGCAATGATGCTGGACGAGTAAGCCAAATTGGCACCGTCAAACTCACTGATAAAATGATTGTTGAACGTTATTCGCATGTTATGCACATCGTTTCTAATGTTACCGGTCAAATTGTTCCCAACATGACTTGCATTGATGCGCTTCGTGCAACCTTCCCTGCTGGCACCGTAAGCGGCGCAGCCAAAGTAAGAGCGATGGAAGTCATTGATGAACTAGAGCCGGTTAAACGGGGCGTTTATGCGGGTGCAGTGGGTTATTTATCATGGTCGGGTAATATGGATACCGCCATAGCCATCCGTACTGCAGTTATCAAAAATAACACGCTTCATATTCAGGCTGGCGCCGGGATTGTTTATGATTCAGTACCTGAAATGGAATGGCAAGAGACCATGAATAAAGCTCGGGCTATTTTTAGAGCGGTTGCGATGGCAGAAGCTGGACTGGAAACACCCAAGCATCGTTAAAAACTAACGATAAAGAGTTCTTGCATTTACTCTTTAAAAAGTGACATTAAGTCTAAATCCATCGCCATTAAAATAGCATCTTCCCGCCCTTCTGTAGCAGGATAGTATGCCTTACGGACTGACATTTCATTAAAACCAGTCTGTAAATAAAGCCGTTGTGCCCGTTCATTACTTCGACGCACTTCCAGTAAAATAATGACTGAAGATAGGCTATTGGCATAATCAATCACATGCTGAAGAATTACTTTTCCTAAACCTCGACCTTGCATGGCAGGTTTAACACAAATATTAAGCAAGTGCGCTTCATCAAGTACGCGCTGAACAATGGCAAAACCCACTATTTCATCAGAGGGGTCATAAAACACCCATGCTTCATGACCTGTTTTTAAACTATCTTCAAAGCTTTTTTTTTGCCAAGGAAAGTCGTTCGCACTTTGCTCAATTTCAAGCACCGTCGCTATATCTTGGGCTTGCATCTTACGTAAATTCATTTAAGTAGTCACATCTTGTTGATAGCTTGCTTTAAGCAATTGCAAATCTTGCCATGCCAATGCTTTTTTATCAGGCGAGTTAAGCAGCGTTGTCAATGATAAGCTGATGATCATTCTAATTGCCGAATCATTGGCTGAATAAACCTGACCTCGTACCAGTGTTTGTGAACTTAATGTCTTTGGTACAAGATCATCACCAAAGGCGATTAATAATTGATGTTGCGTTAGTGGGTTTGCTATTTCACTGAGTTGATGAAGCTGATTAGGCCTAACGATTGCACTATTATTTTGCGTCAAACCAATTGAAAATAGCATGGCCTGTAATAATCGTTTCGCGTCATCATGATTATCCTGCTCTGCCAACACAATTAAACAATCTACTGCCGGTAAAGCTTCATAATGGTCAGTATTTGCAACGTCGCTAACAGGTGTGTCATTTTCTGCTGTTCTAAGCTCCCAGACAGGAATCCCCATCTCTGTGAGTGTAGATAACTGTCCGGGTGCTAACATTATGAAACAGGTGACATTAAACTTGTGGATGTGCGCGATCAACCGGCACTAAAATTTTATTCAGTGCATTGATATAGGCTTTCGCTGATGCAATCACAATATCCGTATCAGCACCCTGACCACTGACGATTCGCCCACCCTTTTCAAGACGCACATTTACTTCGCCTTGTGAGTCAGTTCCACTCGTAATATTGTTCACAGAATAGAGTTGTAATTCGGTATTGCTTTTGACAATTTCTTCAATCGCACGATAAGCGGCATCAACCGGACCACTTCCAGCCGTTTCAACCTGACTTTCTTTATCATCGACTGACAGGGTGATTGATGCTACCGGTGTTTCTCCGGTTTCACTACACACTTTTAACGAGATCAAACGCACTCGCTCATTTTCCACAGTAAGACTATCACTGACTAATGCTTGTAAGTCCTCATCAAAGATTTCGTGTTTTTTATCCGCTAACTCTTTGAAACGTCTAAATGCGACATTTAAATCCGTTTCAGATTCAAACTCAATATGTAACTCTTCTAAACGAGTCCGGAATGCATTTCGTCCAGAATGTTTACCTAGCACCATACGATTAGTATTCCAGCCAACATCCTCGGCACGCATAATTTCATAGGTCTCACGGCTTTTTAATACGCCATCTTGATGAATGCCTGACTCATGAGCAAAGGCATTGGCACCGACAATCGCTTTATTAGGTTGAACAGCAAAGCCGGTAATACCCGACACCAAACGTGATGCTGTTAATATTTGGGTGGTGTCAATAGTCGTATCGCAACTGAACATATCTTGTCGCGTTCGTACCGCCATCACGACTTCTTCTAATGCGGCATTACCAGCACGCTCACCTAAACCGTTAATAGTACATTCAACCTGACGCGCACCATTTAAAACGGCTGATAATGAGTTAGCGACAGCTAGTCCTAAATCATTATGACAATGTACCGAGAAAATCGCTTTATCAGCATTTGGAATTCGTGTCCGTAAGTCGTAAATTAACTGACCAAACTGATGGGGTAAATTATAACCAACAGTGTCAGGAATATTTAATGTAGTGGCACCCGCATCAATGACGGCTTCTAAAATTCGACATAAGAAGTCTGGGTCACTTCGACCTGCATCTTCAGGAGAGAATTCAACATCATCGGTATAACGACGAGCACGTAATACCGCTTTGACTGCATTTTCAATAACCTGTTCAGGCTCCATACGAAGCTTCATCTTCATATGAATCGGTGATGTTGCAATAAAAGTATGAATTCGTGAGGCATTAGCCCCTTTTAACGCCTCACCAGCACGATCAATATCAGCATCCAATGCACGCGCTAAACCACAAATACGACTTTCTGTTACTGCATTGGCGACTGCTTGCACAGCTTCAAAATCACCGATACTGGCAATGGGAAAACCCGCCTCAATAATATCAACTCGCATACGCTCTAGTGATCGCGCAATTCGAACTTTTTCATCCTTGGTCATTGATGCGCCAGGGCTTTGTTCACCATCTCTCAAAGTGGTATCAAAGATTATTAATTTATCAGTCATTGTTCCTGCTCCATTTACACAGACTCAAACAGTTATATAGGTAGTCATATAGGTGAGGTTTTTTTTATCAGTTTTAGCTGATTGTGGGGTTTGCTAAATAATTGCCTAGGGCAGTTGAAGCAGGATTAATGAACAAAAACCAAATACAACAAAACACCGCGAGCAAACTGCTGTAGCTGGAAGTGTAATAATTTGTCGCTGAAAGTTCATCAATGTAATTTTAGGCTGAAATGGCTATATTGCCAAGTGCTAATTAAAGTATCAAAATGAATTTAACTCAAGAATAACAATCATTAACCTTTTTTATTCGTTCAAGCCATTTTGTCAAAACAGCGAGTTCACGATCAGTAAAATCTATTATTAAATATTCAATTCAATGCCACTGACATGATTAAGAATAGTCCTATCTATTTAAGCTATCTTTAATCTAATTGAAATAATATTAAATAATACTACAATATTCCATTCATTTTATGTGGATAATAGTGCCCACACCAGACAACTTTTCGATCATACTTGAAATTAAATGAAGGTATAAACATGTCACTATCTCAAAATGAACTCACCAATATCAATGCTTATTGGCGTGCTTGCAATTATCTTGCTGCTGGCATGATCTATTTACAAGACAATCCTTTACTTAAAAACCCATTAAAGCCTGAACACATTAAAAACCGCTTACTCGGACACTGGGGCTCAAGTCCTGGTTTAAGTTTAACTTATGTGCATATGAATCGTTTAATTAATAAGTATGACTTAAATGCTATTTTTTTAGCTGGTCCAGGACACGGTGCACCTGGAGTATTAGCGCCTGTTTATCTTGAAGGTGCTTATTCGGAAATTTATCCAAATAAAAGTGAAGATCTGCACGGCTTACAGCACTTTTTCAAAGAATTTTCATTTCCCGGTGGTATTGGCAGTCATTGCACGCCAGAAACACCCGGTTCAATTCATGAAGGTGGCGAGTTGGGTTACAGCATTTCACATGCTTTTGGTGCGGCATTTGATAATCCTGATTTACTGGTCACCGTCATGGTGGGTGATGGCGAAGCGGAAACGGGCCCTCTTGCGACCTCTTGGCATTCCAATAAATTCTTAAATCCAATACGTGATGGTGCAGTATTACCCGTACTCCATTTAAACGGTTATAAAATTAATAATCCAAGCTTGTTATCGCGTATTTCCCACGAAGAATTGGAAAACTTATTTAAAGGCTATGGTTGGACACCTTATTTTGTTGAAGGCTCCGATCCGATGACAATGCATCAGCAGATGGCGAATGTCATGGAGCAATGTGTCCTTGAAATTCGTCAAATTCAACAGCAAGCAAGACAAAACAATGATCCGACTAGACCTCGTTGGCCGATGATTGTATTGCGTAGCCCTAAAGGTTGGACGGGGCCACAAACGGTTGATGGTCATAAAGTAGAAGGATTTTGGCGCGCCCATCAGGTGCCATTAGCAGGCGTAAGAGAAAATCCACAACATTTACAGCAATTAGAAGATTGGTTACGCAGTTATAAACCTGAAGAATTATTTGATGAGCAAGGTCGTTTAATACCCGAATTAAAAGCATTGGCACCCAAAGGTACAAGTCGGATGGGGGCTAATCCTCATGCTAATGGCGGTCTATTGCGACAATCATTACGGATGCCTGATTTTAGAGATTATGCGGTTACAGTGGCACATCCAGGACATCAAGAGATCGAAAATACTCGTCCTCTAGGTCAATTATTACGGGATATTATGAAACTCAATTCAGATAATTTCCGTGTCTTTGGTCCCGATGAAAATACCTCGAATAAACTCGACGCCATCTATGATGTCAGCAAAAAATTATGGTTAGCAGACTCGCTACCTGAAGATGCTGATGGTGGCGAGTTGTCACCTGATGGTCGGGTGATGGAAATGTTATCGGAGCATACATTAGAAGGTTGGTTGGAAGGTTATATTTTAACCGGTCGTCATGGTTTCTTTTCAACGTATGAAGCCTTTGTTCATGTCATTGACTCCATGTTCAATCAACACGCTAAGTGGTTAGATATTAGTGAAGATCTCCCTTGGAGAGCACCTATTGCATCATTGAATTTATTAATTACTTCAACGGTTTGGCGACAAGATCACAATGGCTTTACCCACCAAGATCCGGGGTTTCTCGACATCGTGGTCAATAAAAGCCCTACCGTGTGCCGTATTTATTTGCCACCCGATATCAACTGTTTGCTTTCGGTTGCGGATCATTGTTTGCGTAGCACCAATGATATTAATGTCATCGTTGCCGATAAACAAAAGCATTTCCAGTTTTTAGATATGGATGCCGCGATTAAGCATTGTACGAAAGGGATTGGTATTTGGGATTGGGCAAGTAATGACCAAGGTGTTGAACCGGATGTTGTAATGGTCGGTTGTGGTGATGTGCCCACTCAAGAATCACTTGCGGCAATTTGTTTATTACGTGAGCAATTCGCTGATATTAAAATACGTTTTATCAACGTTGTGGATTTATATACACTCAGCCCTGAAACCGAGCATCCTCATGGCTTATCCGACTATGACTTTGATAGTCTCTTCACCAAAGATACGCCGGTGATTTTCAACTTCCATGGCTATCCGTGGTTAATTCATCGTCTGGCTTATCGTCGGACAAATCATAAAAACTTACATGTGCGTGGTTATAAAGAAAAAGGCAGTATTAACACGCCATTAGAGCTGGCGATTCGTAACGAAGTTGATCGTTTCAGCCTCGCGATTGATGTCATTAATCGTGTGCCACGTTTGCAAGTAATCGGTGCCCATTCCAAAGATAAACTCCGTGATATGCAAATTGAATGTAGTCAATATGCTTACAAACATGGCATTGATAAACCAGAAGTCGCTAACTGGACTTGGCCAATAACAGAATAATGACGCATTTAACTTCACCCATGAACGTCGAACTACCGCAAGATGAGGTCATCCTCGTTATCAATTGCGGTAGTTCGACCATAAAATATAAGTTGCTGGCTGTAGCTGACAATCAAATACTATTAAAAGGTGTCTTTGAAGGTCTATTTAAAAACCAAGATCAACAGCATATTGAGCATCACTATGCATGGTGTGATGCTCAAAACCAGCAATATGAGAAAAGTGACACCCTGTTTAATGCAGATTATGCCGTCTGTTTTGACACCATTAATCACCTCATCAACACGCTAAACTGTCAACGCCCCACCGCAATAGGTCATCGTGTTGTGCATGGTGGCGAAGACTTTATTAAACCGACGCTGATTAACGCGGCAGTGATCGAAAAAATACACCAATTATCGGTGTTAGCACCCTTACATAATCCGATTAATTTGCAAGGTATTCGTCTGTGTTTAGCTTTATTCCAAGACATACCGCATATCGCTGTTTTTGATACCGCCTTCCACCAAACTATGCCTGATTATGCATATCGTTATCCTATTGCAGCGTCATGGTATTCAGATCATCACATTCGCAAATATGGCTTTCATGGTACCTCACACCATTACGTTGCCCAACAAGCAGCTAACTACCTACAAAAGCCATTGGCGACGCTCAACTTAATTACCTTACATTTGGGTAATGGCGACAGTGTGACCGCAATCCAACAAGGACAATGTATTGATACTTCGATGGGGTTCACACCATTAGCAGGTTTGATGATGGGCACGCGATGTGGTGATATTGATCCTGCTATTCCTTTGTATATGCAACAAACGAGCAATATGAATCCAGAGCAAGTCAGTGATGAGCTTAATCACCAATCTGGCTTATTAGCTGTGGCGGGCAGTCATGATATGCGTGATGTTTTGAAGCAAAGTCATCAAGGTAATGCCACCAGCACCTTAGCCATCAAGATGTATTGCTCGCGAATTAAAAAATATATCGGTGGCTACATCGCCTTACTCGGTTCTGTCGACGCCATTATTTTCACAGCAGGTGTCGGTGAAAATTCAGCCGAAATAAGATTGCAATGTTGCCAACAACTTGAGCAATTAGGCATTCACATTGATCCAGACTTAAATCATCAAGCAGTCAATGATATTTCGACTATCAACACCCTTCAAAGTCCGGTAAAACTGTTAGTGATTAAAACCAATGAAGAACGGCAAATAGCCAATGAAGTGAGTGCATTTATGAAAGAGATCTGTGATTAGTCTTAACGTGTAAAACCGGCAATAACATCAAATAATTCAGTATCAATATTGTCTTGGCGTAGCTGATGATAGGTGTGAGTGAATTCATCTAACATTTCACCGATATTTTTTTCCGCGCGTTGCATCGTTGCTAAGCGACTCGCATTTTCACTGGCGAGTGATTCAGCACAGGCTCGGAATAAAGAGACAAATAAATATTCACGAATCAATGCCTGTAATGTTTGTTGTTGATCACCTAGGGTTTCCGGTAATTTATGAGTGTTCCAAGGTGTTGAATGCAATTTATCTTGCCAAGAGTGATCAAGTGGCAGCAAACGTTGGCTAGATGGCTGATGACCGGCTAATTGCCCATTTGCTCGATTGTGGAATACATATAACTGATTGATTTCACCTAAAGCACACGCTGATTCACTGGCGAGTAATACTTGCTCAACCAGCTCAGAAATGGCATGAACCGAATTAGGCACGTTAAATAAACCCGACAAAGACAAACCCGCCCCTTCAAGTTGATCCGCCATCCGTTCACCCACCACCCAAATATGAATACGACCTAATTCACTTGCTAGCGTCTGATGAACAAACTCGGCTAATTGATCATTAAACTGTCCGACTAAACCTTGATCCGAGCCAAAAACAATTACACCGGTAATGTGCTGATGTTTCTGTTGAGAGGTCATCGTTGAAAGGTGAAGATCGGATTGGTGTAAACAGGCAATCAATCCCAATTCAACGTTACGGTCATAAGCTACCAGTGCCGCTACTGCTTTCTCATACTGCCCAATATTACTCGCTGACAAGGCTTTCATCGTACGCACAACAGTTTGCAGATCAACCGCGCCATCAATTCTATGATGCAGTGATTCTATGCCCTCACTCATACTGACTGTTTAAACCCTGCTTCGGTATACAGTGCTTGTTCAGCGGCGCGCATGTCCTCCAACGGCACATCATCAAATTTTCCAGCTATCAATGCCTGTAACAAACTAATTTGAGCTGGCGCGGGAACCGGTTCATGCTCAGGCTGTTGTAAACACGCACGAATACGTTGTCCATGCGCTAATATTTTTCGCGTATTGTCATCCAATCGTGTACCAAAACGGGCAAAGTTCTCTAACTCCTCAAACTGTGCATAAGCTAGTTTTAAACTACCAGCGACCTGACTATAATCCGGCAATTGTGCTTTACTGCCTACACGAGAAACCGATCTTCCCACTTCCACTGCCGGTAACACGCCTAACTCAAATAATTTAGGCGAAAGATAAATCTGCCCATCCGTAATCGAAATTAAGTTAGTCGGAATATAGGCCGCCATATTCTGTGCTTCTGTTTCGATAATAGGCAAAGCCGTGAGTGAACCACCACCTAAAGAGGCTGATAAATGGGTTGCCCTTTCTAATAAGCGTGAATGAATATAGAAAATATCACCAGGAAATGCTTCTCGTCCCGGTGGGCGATGTAACAGTAAGGATAACTCTCGATAAGCACGCGCATGATTCGTGAGATCGTCATAGACAATCAGTACATCTCTGCCCTGCGCCATAAAATATTCGGCAATACTGGTCGCCGCATAGGGTGCTATATAACTTAGACCAGGGGGATTATTACCCTCGGTCACCACAACCGTTGTGTAAGCCATGGCACCATGACTTTGTAACTGGTCTACAACTTTAGCAACAGCTGAAGCACGTTGGCCTATGGCACAATAGATACACAGCATATTTTGATCATGCTGGTTGATAATCGTATCAACAGCAATTGTCGTTTTACCGGTTTGCCTATCACCCAAAATTAACTCTCGCTGACCTCGCCCAATCGGCACCAAGGCATCGATGACTTTTATACCCGTTTGCAAAGGCGCGTTGACAGCGGCGCGATCCATTATAGCGGCGGCTTGTCGTTCAATAGGCAAACGTTTGTTATAGGTCAATGCGCCCTTATCATCAAGCACCTCGCCCAGTGGATTAATCACGCGACCAATCAAGGCATGACCAACAGGTACATCCATCACTTGACCCGTACGCTCGACGACATCGCCCGCTTGAAGCTGCCAATAATCGCCAAGTAATACCACACCAATTTCAGCTTCTTCCAAATCGAAAACCATACCAGACAAACCACCCGGAAAGGTCACCAGTTCTTCAAATCCTACACCCGGCAAACCGGTGACTCTCGCCACGCCAGCACTAACGGTCGTCACACGACCCACTTCATGAACACGCATCATCGGCTCAAAGGCTTTATTGCCATCAGCTATCGTCTGAAAAGCTTCCTTTAGCGCCGCATGCAAACTCGCTTCAGGCATTTTACTGCTCCTCAGTGTCAGCGTGTTTGCCATTCAGTAAGCTTGCAACACTGGCTTCCAGCGCTGATAGATAATCAGCACTATTCCACGCGACTTTGTGATCGGCACTAATCAACTCAATACCGCTAAGTAATGCAGGCTCAAGCTCAAACTGAATACTATGTTCGTTTGATGCAATCGCCTGCACAGCCTCGGTCAGCGATGTCCGTTCAATATCAGGCAACTCAAAGGCACTTCGGATGATAATGGGACATACCGACGCTTCAGTCTGAGCACAAAGTGCTGATTTTTCAGTATCATCTAATGATTTTAATCGCTCAATAAAGCGGGCAACCATCTGAGTTTCTAACCTAGAACCAGCTAATACAGCTAAGGTTTTACGGCTAATATCGAAGACTTCTTGTCTAACACGAGTAGCAATGCCTTCACTTAAATTATGTTGTTCATTACGTAATGCCTCTTGCCATTGGCTACGTAAATTAGCCGCTTCACTACGTGCTTCGGCTAATAATGTTTGGCGTATTGCTTGTGCTTCTAGCGTCGCTTTCTCTATCAATAGCTCATGTTGATGCTCAAAGTGTTTGTTCTTATTCTCAAACTCAAGTCGTTGCTCTGTTGCCGTCATTTGAGTTTGTTTAGCTAAGGCCAATTGATTAGAAATACGTTTTTCACGCGCATCAATGGCATTTAAAATGGGCTGATACAAAAAATGTTTAAGCAACCACATTAATATCAAAAAATTAATGATCTGGGCGGCAACCGTAAACCAATCAATTAACATTGCTTAAACACCTGCAGCTGTAGCCGCTGCGTGGCTCCAAAATGGGTTGGCAAAAATCAAAATCATCGACACCACGAAACAATAGATTGCAATCGACTCAATCATCGCCAAGCCAACAAATAAAGTTCGGGTGATCGTCGGTGCAGAATCCGGCTGTTGGGCTAAGGAGCTTAATGCCAATGCAACGGCGCGCCCTTCACCTAATGCGGGGCCAATACCACCGATAGCCATCGTCAAACCTGACGTAATAATGGAAGCGATAGCAATTAAAGTCATGTTGTCCATGAACGTGTCCTTATTGTGTTAGTAAATATTATGCACCTTCGCCACGTGTGGCTGCGGTAATGTAAACAGTCGCGAGAATACTAAAAATATAAGCCTGAACAACGCCCGTTAATAAATGAAGCACATCAAGCAATAATGGAAAAATAAGCGGAGTAATCGTCAGCAAAATACCAATAATCATCCCCCCACTCATGACATTGCCAAACAAACGAATGGCTAATGCTAAGGTACGGGATATCTCACCCACAATATTAAAAGGCAACATCAACATGGTGGGTTGCAGATAAGACTTAAAGTAGCCCGTTATGCCTTGCTCTCTAATACCAAATAATGGCACTGCAATAAACACACATAAGGCTAAGGCTGTTGTGGTTGATAAGGAGCCTGTGGGTGGCTCGTATCCCGGAAAGATGACTAACAAATTCGACACCAAAATAAACAAAAACAAGGTACCTATAAAGGCGATATATTTACGGGCTTGTAATAAACCCACCTCTTCAATTTGTGTCTTAATGCCTAAGGTAATCACCTCTAATATGTGTTGCCATCGTGAAATATGTACATCATCATTTAATTTCCTCGTCACCAACCATGCTCCGATAGTCATCAACAGCATTAAGCCCCATGTCGTGACAATAGTAAGATTGAGCTTAGCAACACCATATTGCCAAAATATGAGTTCGTCAGAACTAAGATGCATGCGTTTTTTCCTGTGGCGAAGGGCTAAAGTGTGTAATGATTAATCGCGCGATAATAAAACCTAGCAAAGCAATACATAATCGTCGCCAATCACCCGCCATCACCACAAAAAAACCAGCCATAACGACAGCCATACGTAACATCGTACTCGCAAAAAACCACAAAGCAGGATTGTTTGCCGTCGTCGCTTTGCGTACTGTCCACCATAAGCCACCAAAGAAAAACGCACCCAATACGATGCCAACAATGAAAGCTAGAATTAGTCCTACCGTCACTTACGCTCATCCTCTTCAGTATTCATTTCAGTATATTCTTTTGACACCCAATGCCAAGCTATAAGGCAACCGACTATCATTCCCAATAATAAAAAATTTAATGTCCACGCATAGGTTCCGGGATAGGCGTTATCGAGCCATAATCCTAATGCTAATCCAAGCAATGTCGGCACGGCAACAGACCAGCCAACAATTCCCATCATGCCGAGGCCTTGCCAAACATGTTTTTGTGCTTGCCGCTGTGCTTTCAATTTACGATCGGCTTGTTGATTCACTTTTCTTATGTAATGTGTCTCTTCATCACGCTCGATCATCAGCGTTGCAAGCCGGTCATTCGACGAACAAAGCCACTTTCTAACTTGGCTAGAGAAGCACGAATCTCACGCTCATGTTCATCTTTGTTCCAAAAATCTTGTTTCACGGCCTCGTATAATTGATCAAGTTCCAAATCGCCTTTAGCTTGCCTGACAGACACGCTCACATTCACCCCTTCCTTCACTAATATACCGGCATCAATGGCAATATAGTTCACCTCATCGTTTTGCGTCGTATAACTCAGAATTCCCGGCTCTAATGCTGCAACACAATCTAAACGCTGTGGTAATAAACCAAATGAACCACTGATTGTTTCAACTACTATCGTCTTAATGCCTGTTTTATCAGCAAAGATTTCAAAGGGTAATAAGATCTGTAAGTGCATAGCTGTTTCAAGCATGAGCAGTAGACTCTGAAACCGGTAGTTTGGCTTCATCGATTGCCCCAATCATATAGAGTGCACTTTCTGGATAATCTTTAAACTCATCATTAAGAATCCGCTCACAGCCAGACAATGAATCCTCTAAACTCACTGTTTTGCCTTGCATGCCACTAAACTGACCTGTCGTAAAAAAGGGTTGGGTTAAAAAGCGTTCTAATCGTCTTGCTCTAAAGACGGTTTTACGATCCTCTTGTGATAACTGTTCTAGCCCTAACATAGCAATAATATCTTTTAGATCCGCATATTGAGCTAGCGTACGTCGAACAGCTTGTGCCAATGCATAATGCCGTTCACCCACAATATTGGGCGTGAGCATTTTTGAACTCGATTGCAAAGGATCGACCGCTGGAAATAAACCTTCACTGGCACGTTTACGCGATAACACAATCGAGGCAGATAAATGTGAGAAAGTATGTACGGCGGCCGGATCAGTAAAATCATCGGCAGGCACATACACTGCTTGAATCGATGTAATCGCACCCGCTTTAGTATTGGCGATACGTTCTTCGAGTTGTGCTAATTCCGTTCCCATCGTCGGTTGATAACCCAAGCGCGAAGGTATCTGACCCATTAATCCCGAAATCTCAGAACCTGCCTGAATAAAACGAAAAATATTATCAATCAATAGCAATACATCTCGATGTTCATCGTCACGAAAATATTCCGCCATAGTGAGTGCCGCATGACCAATCCGAAAACGACTCGCTGGCAATTCATTCATTTGGCCAAATAACATCACCATATTAGGTAACACACCGGCCGCTTCCATTTCGCGGTAGAGTTCTTCGCCCTCTCGGCAACGTTCGCCAATCCCACAAAATAAACTGACACCGTTATGATGCCCGACCATATTGTGAATCATTTCGGTTAATAAGACCGTTTTGCCAACCCCCGCACCACCAAATAGCCCCGCTTTACCACCCCGTTCTAAAGGCAATAACACATCAATCACTTTAATACCTGTGGTGAAGACTTCTGAATGGGTCGAACGACTCGCTAAGGGCGGTGGCGTATTATGCACTGACCGCCACTCAACCTCTTCTGGTGCAGCTTGCTGATCAATTGGCTGTCCAAACACATTAAACATGCGTGAAAGAATCGCATTGCCGACAGGGACTTTTAAAGGTTCACCCGAATTGATGACTTCGGTTCCACGTGCAAGACCTTCCGTCGGCGTGAGAGCAATACAGCGAACTGTTTGAGCATTTAGATGGGTATGAACTTCTAATACAATTTTCTGCTCATCATGCTCCCCCACATGAAGTATCGAATGAATAAGCGGTAAATCATCCATAAACCGCACATCAACCACACTGCCTTTTATAGCAGTCACTAAACCTACAGCGTGATTCTTTAAATTATTCAACGCGTTGTTCATCCTTCATCGCCATCTAGTGATTATAGTGTATACGACTCATGTAACTCTGGAATGATCACCGTTGTATCGTCGAGTTTTTTAGCAAAAATCTGCATCGTATCTTCTTCGCCATGGACTAAAAAGGTACGCTGAGGTTTACCCGTCTTTTTATGCCACGCTAATAACTCAGCCTGATCGGCATGAGCTGAAAAGCCACCAATGGTATAAATGCCTGCTCGTACCTGTATTTCTTCACCATATAAACGAATGTGATCGGCACCATCGACAATCGTTCTCGCTAATGTGCCTTGGGCTGCAAAGCCAACAAATACAATGCTATTTTTCTTATTCCACAAATTATGTTTTAAATGATGCCTCACTCGCCCACCGGTACACATGCCTGATCCGGCAAGAATAACGGCACCACCTTCAATCTGATTAATCGCCATTGATTCCGCTGTTTCTCGGGTGAAATGTAAATTAGGTAAGCGGAAAGGATCCCCACCGTTTGATACTTTAAGCGTATCACTATCAAAGCATTCTGGATGTCGTTCAAAAATCTGGGTCGCAGAAATCGCCATCGGTGAGTCTAAAAACACATTAATGTTTCGTTCAATCGCCTTGCTTTCAACACCTTCACGTAAATAATATAAAATTTCCTGCGCGCGTTCTAAGGCAAAAGTAGGAATAATCACATTACCACCACGACTCATCGTGGTATTGATTACCTCATAAAACTCTTCAATAGAAGGTATTAATTGTTTATGTAATCGGTCACCATAAGTCGTTTCCATCACCACCGTATCCACTTCTGGCGGTGGCGTTGGATCACGTAAAATAGCCCGTCCGCTATAACCTAAATCACCTGAAAATAGAATGCGATGGTGCTGACCGTCTTCTTCAAGTTCTAACACAATACTCGCCGAACCTAAGATATGACCGGCATCAATAAAGGTGGCTGTAATGCCTTTAGCTATCAATAAAGGCTGATCATAATGTGCTCTACGACCAAAAAACTCTAGACTATTTAAGGCATCTAAAATGGTATAAAGCGGTTCGGTATTGTGTTTTTTTCTATCTCGACGACGTTTTGCTTTTTTCGCTTGATAGCGCGCCTCTTCTTCTTGTAATCCGGCTGAATCCAGCATGACTAAGCGCCCTAGTTCGACCGATGCCGCTGTTGTAATAATTTCACCGGTAAAGCCGAGTTTGGCTAATAAAGGGATGCGACCACAATGATCAAGATGAGCATGGGTGAGCAAAACAAAATCGATATCAGTGGGCTCAAAGCCGAATGACTGATAATTTTCTTCGGTGAGTTCATGTCGACCTTGATAAATGCCACAATCGATTAAAATCCGTTTACCCGCGCATTCGATCAAATGACAAGAACCCGTTACGTTCTTATCAGCGCCATGAAATGAAATCTTCATACTCATTACCTTTATTATGGTTAGCTTATATACATTAAGAACCCATTAAGCAACAAATGCAAGATACTCATACTGAAGTGCCGATTCTTTCAACGAGGCTCCTGCTGCCATACTAACCAAATAAGGGTAATTGATGACGTCAAACAGTCAGAAAGTTTGTTTTTGTTCGAGAAGCTATTCCTAAGCTTTCATCTACATGGCTCAGCATGATAGCTATGCCCCCGTCACCTCATTTTTAGTTGAAGTATCGCGATTACCGATGAAAACTGATGCAGAATCAGTGGAACCATAAGACATGATTGAGCAAAGAATCGAGCGTAAAGTCCATTCGTTTCTGGCAGAATTTCGACAAGTCTTATTGTAACTACTTTGTGACCTGAAACTAACGCTACGAAGGTGCTGGCTATTCCTGGCTTCGAACTAGGAAAAACAAATTAAAAGCTAGCTCGCAGAAACCTAATCAGGTCATCAAAATAATAAATTACATCAGAAACTTAACTAGACTTTAATCTCTATAATTATTACAGTCCACATATCAGAATACACCCATATCATTGTGAAACTAAAAAACCACTGTATCCATAAAGGCTTTTTAACTGATCCCAATTAGCTACTTATCAATACTCTTAGAAGATATCCAACAAATCAGCGACATCAACAATCTCTGGCGCAACAACTGCATTGCTTAAATCAATTTTATTACCTAATAATTGGCTAAGTTGCACATCAAATGATTTTTGTTTTGGATGAGTAGCAATAGGGATGTAGACATTTACCGGTTTAGTTTGGCCAATACGATACACACGATCGGTTGCTTGAGCTTCTTTAGCAGGATTCCAATGCCTTTCTAAATGTATGACGTTGTTCGCTGCAGTAACAGTTAAACCAACACCAGCTGCTATAGGTGACATAACAATAACGCCAAACCCTGGCTTAGTTTGAAATTTATCGATAATTCCTTTTCTCGTATCATCACTTTTTTTAGTTGCAACAGCTTTTGTGTCACCGTTTATGGTCTCAACATTAATCTTGTATTTATGTGTCACCAAGGCACTAATAAGTGATTGAACAACCTTTGTCGTCGCGAAAATAAGCACTTTTTCATCACGCTTATTTATCTCATCTAAAAGAGTCATTAGCGATCTAATTTTGCAAGATAAGTTAGATTTTTTAACCAGATCATTGCTGATGGAGCTGAAGGAAGATTGATTTAGTAAGTCATGATGAATACTCACTAATTTAAGTTTTCCTAAACTAGGCAGGATTACTTTTCGTTTGTCTTCAGTGCCGGTTTGTTTAACCGACAAAATAATATCGTCATATCGAAGCAGTTGCTCGCCTGACATTTCTACTGATAGATTACTTTGGAATATTTCTTTCTGTGATGGTGCACCAGAAAAGATTTTTTTCTCTGGTAATCCTTTCAGATTTTCTTCCTTGGTTCTTCGTAACATATAGTTTCCGACACGTTGACGAAGATCTTTACCGACTTCAATTTTCTTTTCTCGTGAAACATCAGACTCGGATGAGGTTATGGGAACAATATAGTCTTTTCTATATGCCTGCCATGCACCCACAAGACCAGGCACTGCCGTATCCATCAAACACCAAAAATCGCGCAATGAATTTTCTACTGGCGTACCCGTAGCAAGTAGTTTGAAATCTGAATTCAATGCTTTGGCAGCCCTCGTCGCTAAAGCATTAGGGTTTTTAATATTCTGAGCTTCATCAAAAGCAACAATACTCCACTGGATAAGACTCATAGAAAATTGATAATCGCGAAGTGTTTGATATGTCGTCAATACTAATCGCCCCGGCTTATCTAATCTGTCATCATAATGTTTACCCACTTTCAGTGAATAGCGAATATTGTCTGAATCCTCAATAACCTCGCTCCCATCGAAATCTTGGTCTATTTCTCGTTTCGCCCCAGCAATTTTAAACCGTTTTAAGTCAGCACCAGATTGCAAAATGACTATCTCGTTAAAAGGTGACTTATGGAAGGTCTCAAAAACTTCTGCTTGCCAATTTTCTAACAGGCTTAATGGTGCAACAATAAGCACTGGCTTTTGAGTTTCATTATTTGCTTTACAACGTTTATACCATTCCGCAATAGACACCAATGTCATAAAAGTCTTACCTAGCCCCATATCATCAGCAAGTAAAGCGCCTGAATCTGATTCCGTTTTAAGGGCTAGTTCATAATGTGCTAATAACCATTTAATACCCTCATCCTGATGTTCAAACGGAGTACGCTTCAGGTTCTGCGTATCAAATGTCTGACTTATTATTGAAAGCTTTTCAATTTCTTCAGCTCTAGTAAACTGTGCCTCTTCATCATTACTATCAATAGCCACAACAGCTCTATCAAGTGAGGTCGATTGTTCAGTATCAACATCATCAAATTTATCTGCAGTGGCTGTATCAAGTTTTTCTCTCGCCTTTTCAAAAATACGATTTACTTCAACATCGTTAGATATGTCGAGCGTATGTCCCTCATGCTCAATGACTTCAGCACCTTTGGATTTAGCATCGATAACCTTTTGTTTAACTTCTTTAAGATCATCATCAGAATCAATCGATGAGATAACATTTGAAAACGGTTGCGTATCTGAATCTTTATTACTAAACCAATCTAATCCTGATTTTTCTACATCGCCAAAATAGCGATGCGTAAACTTTTCAGCACCATGTACTCGTAATGAAAATCCTGTATCTAAATCAATAAGTGATGAATTAAGGTAAGCCGTTGGTGTTTTTAAGAACCGCTGTACCTGATCCTTAGGAATTCGCCTAGTTGTTAGAATTTCATGAGATGCTTCTAAACGCTCTTCATCAAGAAGCACAAACCTATCTTTCACTCTTAAAATTGCATGACCGGTATTGTTATCAAACTGTCCCAGTCTTGATTTTATATCTTCAAGGTTTAGTCCGTTACCGAAGGTAGGCGTTAATATTAAAGAGCCATCTTGGGCTTCTTCGACGGCGACACCCACCGACTCAGGATGCACCAGCTCTAACTTCTCGAACTGGCATAAATCTATATCCATCCCCGCTTTTTTTGCTAGCTGCAACTCAAATATCAGCCAATTATTTTCATATTCACCTCTGTCGTTATCAGGCAGATGGCGATGATTTTCAACAGCCTTTAACGCTTTAAGTTCTGCTGGTGAAAGACGAAAAATTTCATTTTCAGAAAGTTGAATAAAAGGTCCAAGTAATTTGAAGTTTTCAACTAAACTTTTATCACTCAATAACAACTTAACCGTCACAGAAAATGCTGCTTGAGCAGTATTACCTCTAATATCAGTTTTAAAACTGCCGTCATAACTTGGGTATAGCGTGAACAAATCGAAAAAATAATCTTCTTGCTCAGCAACTGTTTCAGACAACACAGTATAACCATTAGCATTTTTTTCAGCTAACCCTTGCTCATGTAGGCCACGCAGATAGGTCAACTGCATACCGAACAATAGATCTGAAATCGCAAGTCCTTCGGCATCTACGATTGCCTCGGAGCTAAATATAAAATCAACGCCTTCCTCTGGCGATATTCGATGCGTTATATGTTTTTTATTATCTGATTTAATGAGTTTGAGGATAAGATCCTTAATTGCCATTTATTATGCCCCAAATTTCTGTTTAAATTGACGTAACCTATCTTTTCCCAACACATCTGAAGCTGAAATTTTTACTCTTTTACTTAAAAAAAGTAATGCCTTATGTTGCCAGTTTAAATGTTGATCGTGCTGCGCTTCTAAAATTCCATCTTCATCCACAAACTCATTTCTATACTGATGGCCGACTGTAGTTCTTAACTCATCATTGGTGATGACATTAAGAGAATAATCATTTACACGACAGCGAGATGGCAACCTATCCATCAACTTAAGCGTGAAGCTATGACTACCCTCAATCATGTGAACTTTGTCGTCAATATTTAAATAAATCATTGAAGTATTTTGTGATGTTACCCGTGCATAACTCGGTAACTCTTCTTTCTTGTAGTGCTTATGTAAATAGGTTTCAGCATAACGACTTAGAAAGAGTCTTGAGTCCCTTATTAAACCGGTTTTATCTAATCCATCAATAAATAATTTTCTTGGTTGAAACATTCGTTCCATGTCTTGATTAGATCCGTCTTTAGCACTTTGTTCTAATACTCTTAGAAATAATGAGAGATCAAAGCTGCTCAGCCATCCACGAACTAATGCAATACGTTTCTCGCCGAGGATAGCCCACCATTTTTGATATTTAGGATGAGATTTAGGGACGCGGGGGTCGCCAGCAATACTCAGTATGACTCGTTGCCAACTATCGCTAAGCGCTTGACCTGCTGATTTATCAATCATCATTTCAAGCATGGCATGACCTAGTAAACGATTATTTTCGTAAGGTGAATTAAACACATCTGCTTTAACCATTTCAGCTAAAACTGGGCTATCTTCGCCAACAGTTAACGCTTCTAATTGTTGGAGGTAATATTGGTACCTAGCCAGAGTCATATACCTACTAGCACCATAACCATCTAGTGATAACCGTTTAATATAAAGATCAAGATCCACTTTATCCGCTTGGGCCCTTTTAGCCATATTCATGGGTCCTGACCTTCCAAATATCCACTTATGGTTATCCGCGTAGGTTTTAAGCTCATTATTACCAAATTTCAAATCAAGATTGATCAGTTGTTTATTAATAAAGAATGACCAATACTCCAAATCATCACCTGAAGCAATTTTATCGAAGTGTATGAAATAAGCTCTTATTAATTGCATTAATGAAAGTTTACTCAGTGGATTAGTCACGTTCAGTAATTGTTCAAGCAACGGCTTATCAATCAAGAGATTGTCAGAAAAACCTTTATCGCCTGAGAGCAAAAAGGTAAAAGCTCGAACATCCACTTTTTCTTTTAATATGGTTGATAATTCATGCTTATCAGCTCTTTCAAAAGCCAATTTCAGTTTCTTGCAAGCTTGTTTAAAACTATCTGAATTCGACCCAGCTCCTTTAGCTATTGCTCTCACTTGTTGTTCACGAGATCGAATTGGCAAAAATGCATGTTCGGGCCATTCTGGTAACTTAAATTCCAGTGCTGGAAGCGATAACATTAATTCAATACCGCTTTGACAGCCTGATATTCTTCTATCGCGGGTCTTCTTACGGTAAAACGAATATCAATACGCCGATCTTTTTCATACGTTTCTTTTGAAGTATCACCAGCGAGACATGTATCTTCACAACTTCTTCTTGTCGCCGCATAGCCACTCACTGAGAATAGTTTTTTGCCCGAATGATTACTGAGCTCATCTAAACGTTGTCCTTCTGGCATAGTTTCATTCCAAAATTGCCATAAAGATATAGCCCTTAAGGTAGAAAGCCCCCAGTTCCCTTTTAACATTCTATTTTTATAAATTGCTGGATCAGTGTGCCCCTCAACAAAAATAGTATCTAAATATTGGGATCGTTCATCTGTTGAAATTGCCTTGAATAATACAACTCCTATGTCCTGCGCCGTAGTTTGAACCCCCTCTTTATTTGGTAAATCAGAGCTACCAGAATCAAAGGTCAAAACGTGTTCCGGTATTCTCAACACCGTGTCGTTATCAATAACCTCAACCGGTATGTTTTTTTGTCTTAATTCTGTTTCAATTTCACTGAGAATATTCTTTCTAACTTGCTCTGCTTTTGCTATTTCTTGAATAGCATCATCCCAGCGCTCACTTTTCTGGATGAGCTCCATAATGAAAATAATCGATGCTAAGATAAAAATAACTAACAAACCCGCCATAATGTCAGAAAAAGACATCCAATAAGGATTTTCTTCATCTACTTGAGATGAACGTCTATTGCCAAGACCTCTCATTAATAATTACCAACGGGTCTATTCGATGACACCTTCCCATCAATTTCATCAACAACGGTACCTATCGTTCTCACAGCATCAGTCATCGCACCAATATATGAGGTTGTTTGCTCATTCCAAGTAGTCATTCGGTCCACAGTCTGATCTTTAACACGTGTAGCAAAGTCTTCTAACAATTGTGCTACCTGTTTATTGAGACCAGCAACATGCTCTTCTAATGATGTCATCAATTGATTGAAATGTTTATCAACGGCTGTCAAACCATTTTCAGCTTTTTCTGCTGCAGTGTTCATAGTATTAGCAGTTTCTTGAAGCTGACGTTGAAGTTGTTGCAGCTGTTCAGCCAAAAGTCCAACGGTACTGATGTTTTTAGTGTTTTCTTCTGATGATTGCGTAATTTTATCCAGCATACTATCCAACTGAGATGACAGGACATTCGTCGTATCTTTCAGGTTTGTAGATAATAGACCTAGTTGATTTGAAGAGGCTTTCATATCCGTTGTGGCAAGTTGCATTGCAGCACTTGACTCACGATGGCTATTTGTCAGTTCAGTAAAACTATTAACGAGACTCGATAGTTCATTCGTCATAGTTTCATTTTGAGTTTGCTGTGTTTGTAAAACGTTATCTAAGCCCTCAGTTAACCGAGCATGGCTGCCTTGCATGTGAGACAGCTGTTCATTCATTTGACTTTGGCGAGCAGTATCAATCTGTTGTTGAGATTCAAGCTGTCCTCTAATCATGCCTTCAATATCAGCCATCACTTCTGCATTTTTAGTTACAATGCTGTTAATTTGTCCGTCCAGTTGAGAAGCAAAGCTTGATAGGCCATTCGACATATCATTAGCTGCATGACCGATGTTTGCTGCCGCTGCATCCATCATTTCTCGTTGATTATCCCCTGCTTTACCAACACCTTCTAAAAACCGCTCAAGCAAGCTTTCAAGGGCTTTTTCAGAACCATTATGTGCATTATCAACTAGCTTATCTATTGCTGGGCCTAAAATAGTTGTCAGCGACTGCTCCATGCCAAGTCGTATCGAATCTGAAGCCTGTTGCATCGCTTCTTGCATTTTATGGCCAATTTTCTCATCCAATTCAGCTAACTTTTCCAAGCTGTGTTTGCTGAAATCTTCGATGTTAGTAAGACTTTGCTCTGCTGTAATTCGAGGATATAAATAATCAACTTGGTTTTGAAAATTGCTGATAGATGTTCGAATACTGCGTTCAAGAAGTTTCTCGAAAAAGTTAAATACAACACTGGTAATAACACCCCAAACAGAGGTCATAAAAGCAATCGATGCGCCGCCAATGAGGCCTGCAATGCCCTGTTTTAATATATTGAAATCTTCTGAGCTGACATTCAGTGCTGCCAACCCCATCTGTAGACCAGCGAACGTTCCAATAACGCCTATCGCGGTTAAAAATCCTGGCACGGCTGCCAACAATCTATTCTCTGTAAGCCTTCTAGCAATGGTATGTGTATTAAAAAAGTGTTCCGCTTCAAGGGTATTGCATAAACGGTCTCTCGAACTGATATAGACCAGTGACTCATCAAACTCTCGCCACAAATCAAAATAAGCTTTATTTTGCTCTGCTTGTTTAAGAATATCCCGACGCTTTTCTCCTAACTGTTCAACCGATAAACCATTTAATAATTGACGATAAAACCGCAACTGATTATGTGATTTAAAAAAGTGAAAAACTGATAAAAAAGCGAAAATACCAAATAGCACAAACAAAATAAGGACAATCAGAGCACTTATTCCTCCAGGCGTTGTAATGTAACCTGAAAGCGCAGAAATATTGGGCTCAGTAAATTTTGGCCATAAATTATTAATGTGCTCTAAAAATTCAGAAAAATTAGGCCATAATTTAGCCAAGTTGTATTGGGTATCGCTCATATGAGTCCTTGGTCAATTTTTGATATTTTAATCCAATCCACTGTCATAATATATTCCCTCAGATTCCATTTCATTTTCCGCCATCAAAGTTGTGTCGACATAGATTTAAAATGATTAATATTTATTAAATTTTTAGTATTACTAAATACCCTAAAACGCCGTTAAGATCAGTTATACCTAAAACAAGACTGGCACATTTACTAATCTATCTTTACTTTTGATGTACGTACTTGTTGATCTAACCTTAAAGGTAGATTATCTGATTCGGTCTTGTTAGAAAGCATCTTCAATTGAGTTAAGAATCCATAATACAAAATACTAACATAGTATTTACCCTTATACAGCACGATCAACATCACTCATTTTTTACTAATAATTCAACAAGTTGATACATTATTTCATGTGCTTGTTTAGGTGTCAGTTCATCAGGAACGATGCCTGCTAGCTGTGCTTCAAGCGCTGAGGGTTTAATTGTTTTCTGAAACAAATCGCCTTGCTGATCATGGCTTGACTCATGACTCGTTATCTTGACTTGTTGCAATCGTTCTAACTGTTGTAATTTATCTTTTGCAGCTTGAACGACATCACTTGGTACACCCGCTAACTTGGCGACTTGTAAACCATAACTTTTACTTGCAGCCCCTGCTTTTAATTGATGCATAAATACAATGTCATCACCATGCTCTATCGCGTCTAAATGCACATTAATGGCTTTGTCATACAGTGAAGGAATTTCAGTCAATTCAAAATAATGGGTGGCAAATAAGGTATATGAACCCAAATCACGCACTAATTTTTCAGCACAGGCCCAAGCTAATGACAAGCCATCAAATGTGCTGGTACCCCGCCCTATTTCATCCATTAATACCAAACTTTGTTCAGTGGCATTGTTCATAATATTAGCCGCTTCACTCATCTCAACCATAAAGGTTGAACGCCCCGACGCTAAATCATCCGAAGCGCCTATTCGCGTAAAAATCTGATCCACTGGCCCAATAATGGCTTTTGTTGCTGGTACAAAACTACCTATATGCGCCATCAATACGATTAAAGCGGCTTGCCGCATATAGGTCGATTTACCCCCCATATTTGGCCCAGTAATCAATAACAGTCGTTGCTGCGCTGTAAAATCAACATCGTTCGGACAAAAACTATGCTCAGTCACCCCTTCTACAACGGGATGGCGACCTGCTTGTATTTGTATACCATTTTGGTGGCTAAATTCAGGGACCACATAATTTAATGCGTCAGCACGTTCTGCTAAGTTGGCTAATACATCCAGTTCAGCTATAGCATTGGCGGACACTTCCAATGCGGCTAAATCAGGCGCTAATTTCTCAAATAAGCCTTCATATAGGGCTTTTTCTAGGGCTAAAGCACGTTCATTGGCGCTCAGCACTTGATCTTCAAACCCCTTTAACTCAGGCGTGATATAACGTTCAGCATTTTTTAAGGTTTGCCGGCGTACATATTCTGTCGGCACATCGATATGGTGAGCACGACTAATTTCAATAAAATAACCATGCACTCGGTTGTAGCCAACTTTTAAGGTTGAAACACCAGTGCGTTGACGTTCGCGTTGCTCAAGGTCACTTAAAAATTGACTCGCTCGATCACGAATAGTACGCAGATGATCCAATTCATCATTGTAGCCTTCCGCAATCACACCGCCATCACGAATTAATACCGGCGGCTCATCGATTAACGCTGCGTGCAATAAGACCAACACTTCGGGAAATGTGCCCAATTCTCGGTTAAGTTGTGTTAATCGTTTCGATGATGACTCTGCCAGCAAATTATGTAACTTAGGCAAGGCACTTAAAGTATTTCGCAAATGCATAAAATCTCGTGGTCGTGCAGATTTCATTGCAATACGCGCCACAATACGTTCAATATCACCCAGTTTATGCAACATCGCCTGTAAGATATCTGCTGATTGTGTATCGAGAAAGTGTTGAATTGCCTGCTGGCGCTGTTTTAAAACATCATGATCGCGTAAGGGCCGCAATAACCAACGACGAAGTAATCTTGCCCCCATCGGGGTCACAGTTTTATCTATTATGTTTAATAAGGTATGTTCACGACCACCAGATAAATTAGTTTCTAATTCGAGGTTACGACGTGATTGTGGATCGAGTTTGATGCTATCACTGATCTTTTCAAGTTTAAGTCCTCGAATGTGAGGTAAGGCGGTACGATGAGTTTCTTGTGCATAATTAAGCAAGCACCCTGCTGCGGTGATCGCTAACTCTAAATCATCACAGCCAAAACCTTTTAAATCTTGAATTTTAAAATGTTCACATAAACGACGGCGCGCGGTTTCTGATTCAAAATGCCAAGGTGGTAAGCGGCGAATCTGCTTCTCAAATGTCGTTAAGGTCTGAGCCAACGATTCATCCAACAAAATTTCGGCTGCTTGCAAACGGGCTAACTCTGCTTGAACTTCTGTCAAAGAATTTAATTCACTGACAGTAAAGCGCCCGCTACTTAATTCAGCAGTCGCTAAGCCATAGTGCCCTTTATGCTCAGAAATCGCGACTAATAAATTTTCATTGCGACTCTCAAGCAATGCCTCTTCGGTTAAGGTGCCGGGCGTTAAAATACGAACGACTTCCCTATCAACTGGCCCCTTGCTTGTTGCCGGATCGCCAATTTGCTCGCAAATTGCCACCGACACGCCAAGGTTTATGAGTCTCGATAAATAGGAATCTGCTGCGTGGTAAGGAATGCCTGCCATTGCAATAGGCTCACCATTACTATTACCTCGTGCCGTTAAGGTGATATCTAATAATTCTGCTGCTTTATGGGCATCATCATAAAACATCTCATAAAAATCACCCATTCGATAAAATAAAAGATGCTCAGGATGTTCCGCTTTGATGCGTAAATACTGCATCATCATTGGAGTGTGTTTTATCGCTTTCGACTGCATTATGACTACCTTTAATCACCTTAAAGCGCATTAATAATCGTCATACGCATTGTGCAATATCATACCATTTCACTGATTAAGTTCACATGAATCAGCGACGCATTTTTCAACTGACAATCTACCTTAGACAATAATCAGTCATGCTCTTTGGATAGGTGAGTCTAGGATAGATTGCTATACTGCTCGCTTATTATGATTACTAAAACCGCTACTTTCACCGTTAGTGAATTAACCACTGCAGAATATGATATTAAAAAATCACGCTTTGTTGGCATGATAGCGCCCGCGAGTAATGAAGCCGAAGCAGTAAAACATTTACGTGCTTTAGCCGCCCAACATCCCGCTGCTAATCATCTCGCCTTTGCTTGGCGAATCAGGCAAGCCGATGGTTTTATTAACGAACGTTGTCATGATGCTGGAGAGCCATCTGGCACGGCAGGTCGACCTATTCTCGCACCTTTGGAAGGCGAGTCGATCATTAATGCCGTTGTTGGGGTTATTCGTTACTTTGGTGGAATTAAACTTGGAACTGGCGGCTTAACACGTGCATACGGTACAGCGGCTAAGCTTGCTATTAATGCCGCAAGTTTAAGCCCTTGGGTAGAAATGGTACGCTTAAACCTAGATATAGACTATTCGCAACTGCAAACATTAGAATATCAACTAAACAAATGTCATGGCCAAATTGTTGAACAACAATTTAGTGACCGGGTTCGACTTATTGTGGCCCTCCCAGCCAGTGAAAAATCAGATATTCAGAAACAATTTACCGGTTTTTAATGTTTACTATACGTTTGTATGCCAACTTTGAGTAATTAACCATAACCAGCAGCCAGTTATTACAAAATAAATTCAACGGCAAAACCAGTATTAACTTCAAGGCGTTTTACTATCGCTTTCAGTATTGGCGCGTCATTCATTTCCAAGGTTTGCACTTCAACTAAATCGTCTAACTTAATAAAGCTAGTATCCGAACAAAACACGTATAAACCGCTATCTGAAAAGTCTCTCATATCTAAAGTCATTTCTATATTCGGCGCAGCAAAAAGTTTAATGCTTGCCCGGTGCTTTAAACGCTGATGGCGACGGTTATGATTAATGGTCATAGCGACGGTTATGATTAATGGTCATAGCAATTGATATCGATAAAGATAGTATTTTTCATACATTAATAGCTCAGAACACGCTAGGAAATAGGCGATTAAAATTAGCTGATGTTTGCTGAGCAATATTTTCAACCGTGTCATCACGAAGTTGGGCAACAAATTCTGCTACATGTTTAACATAGGCAGGTTTATTCGTTTTACCTCGATGCGGCATGGGTGCGAGATAAGGCGCATCGGTTTCGATTAAGATTCTATCCAACGGTAATTTTTTAGCGACTTCTTGTAATTCCAAGGCATTTTTAAACGTGACAATGCCCGATAAAGAAATATAAAAACCGATATCTAGGGCACGCTTTGCGGTTTCCCAATTTTCAGTAAAACAATGAATAATTCCACCCGCTAACTGTGCATCTTCTTGCTCCAAGATGCTCATTGTGTCATCACGGGCTTCACGAGTATGAATAATCAGTGGTTTTTTAAGATGTTTTGCCGCTTCAATATGCACGCGAAACCGATCACGTTGCCATTCTAAGTCACCTTCACTACGGAAATAATCTAAACCCGTTTCACCTATCGCAATCACTTTTTCGTGCTGGGCAAGTGAAACCAGTTCATCAACGCTGAAATTTTCTTGTTGGTCTACATTGGGATGAATGCCCACGCTAGCCGTTATATTCGGATAGGTTTCTGCAATAGCAAGGACTTCTTTGCAACTTTCTTTATCAATCGAAATGCAAAGAATGTGATCGACTTGAGATTCTTGTGCTTGTGCGATTACGGCATCCAGTCCGCCCTCTTCATTCGCTAATAGATTAAGGTGACAGTGTGAGTCTATAAACATGAGCCTACTTCTTTGAATTACATGGTGTGGGTAGCTTTATCTGCTTTTTTATCAGCTAAATAATTTTCGATTTTGCCTCTTAAATGGACTGCAGAGCCGTCAACATCACTAAAGTGAACACCAATTCCAGCCGCCTGATTAGCTTGTGCACCCTTAGGGGTAATCCATGCAATAGTGCCTGCAACAGGGATTTTATCAGGTTCAGTCATTAAATTAAGAACAATGAACACTTCTTCACCTAAGCTATATATTTTGTTGGTGGGAATAAATAATCCACCATTTTTAAGGAAAGGCATGAAAGCCTGATACAACATGTTCTGATCGGTTATTTTTAATGCCAGAATACCTTTTCCTGGAGCCATTTCCATAATAGTGTCCTAACTAATTAGTAAATCGTTTTACTGTTCATAATACACATAACAGATACGATAAAATCTTCTATTAACAGTGTCTTGTTAATGTTATTTAGAGATGATGTTAGCTTTATTGTTTGCATGATGCAATCAGATATTTGCCAGTACTGACTATATTGAGATTGCTCTGGTGAATAATTTGACGAATTAGTTGCTAATTCAACTAAACGATCTTTAATCAAATACTGCAGCTGGTTAAGTACTGTCACTAAATCATATTTCAACCACGTTGCTGCCAATGCAATCGGATTAACGTTATTTTGTAATATTAAGTCAAAATCTTGTGAGACTTGCTGATACTGCTCCGCCATCCCCTCATTTAACATATTGATAACGGCTAAAGGAGCACCTTTAGCAAGCTGTAATAACTTTGCGAGTTGAAGACTGTCTACGTTATTTTGAGTAGTATGACTTAACCAATCTAATGCTTCTGAAGCGCTTGGTGCTGCTAGGTGGTAGTTCTGACAACGACTTTTCACTGTTATCGGTAACTTTTCTAAGTGACCAGAGATCAAGATCAAAACCGTGTTATGTTGAGGCTCTTCCAGTAATTTAAGTAAGCTATTGCTCGCGCTAACATTCATATTATCCGCAGGCGATATAACAATCGTTTTCCATTTAGACACACTCGCTGTTAATTGTTGCTTATCACGTAAGTGTCTAATTTGTTCTATCTTTATTTGCTTGCCAGTCTCTTCAGGTCTAATTTCAATATGATCAGGATGGCTACCGGCATCAAGTAACTGACAACTATGACATGAACCACACGACGATTGATTATCTGAACGATTTAGACATAGAACACTTGCTACAATTTGATCTGTAAAGCTATTTTTAGCTAGTCCTTTAGTACCAGAAATAAGTAAGGCATGCGGTAAACGATTAGTACTTAGTTGGTCGCAAAGTTGCTGCCACAAATTGATTTGCCAAGGATAAAGTGCTTCTAGCATATTAATTAACGAGTAAATTATCTAGTAGTGCGGTTAATTGTAATTCTATATCGATAATTGACTTGCTTGCATCAATCACTTTAATTCGACTTGGTTCTTGAAGTGCCCGCTCTAAATAACGTTGTCGAATCTTTTGAAAGAATTCAACCTTTTCTTGTTCAAACCTATCAACACCTTGATTTCGACTGAGTACGCGTTGCTGGCCCATCTCAACAGGCAAATCAAATAAAAACGTGATATCTGTTTGAAGCCCTTGCAATGTCCAGTCAGCTAAAGCTGATATACGCTTGAGGTCGATTCCTCTTCCGCCCCCCTGGTAAGCAAATGTGGCATCAACAAAACGATCAGATAATACCCAGTCACCTCTTTCAAGTGCAGGATTAATGACTTGTTCAACATGCTCGGCACGCGCCGCAAACATTAACAATAGTTCCGTATCAACCGCCATCGCTTTTGTTGTTGGCGTGAGTAATAGTGCTCGAATTTGCTCACCTAACTCGGTGCCACCAGGTTCACGGGTAACAACAAGACGTTTACCTTTTTCAGTAAGATAACGTTGAATAAAGGCCATCTGCGTTGATTTACCTGCGCCTTCTATACCTTCAATACTGATAAATTTACCTGTCATTATTTTTTCAACTGATATTGTCTAACAGCCTTATTGTGGTCTGCTAGGGTGGCGGAGAAAATATGTCTACCATCATGACCTGTGGCGACAAAAAAAATACTTTTACCTGCTTGAGGGTGCAAAGCCGCTTCTATTGATGCCTTGCTAGGTAAGGCTATCGGTGTTGGCGGTAAGCCATTTCGAGTATAGGTATTGTATGGTGTGTCAGTTTTTAGATCTTTACGTCGTAAATTACCATCAAATTGAGCACCTAACCCATAAATAACAGTAGGATCAGTCTGCAAACGCATTCCCATTTCTAAGCGTCGCACAAAAACACCGGCTATTTGAGCTCTTTCTTCAGCAATACCCGTTTCTTTTTCAATAATAGAAGCCATAATCAACGCCTCATAAGGTGTTTTATAAGGAAGACTTTCTGCTTTATTTTTCCAAGCCTCTTCCAAGTTAATGTTCATTAGATCATGTGCGCGACTTAATATTTGCCTATCAGTCGTGCCGGAGGTGAAATAGTATGTCTCAGGAGCAAACTCACCTTCACCATGGTTAGGAGATAGTCCTAAAAAATTCATCACTGCAGATAGTGACGTGTCCGTTAGTGTTTTAGCAAAACGTTCGTCAGTTGCCACCATGTTTATTAGCTGTTGTGCTGTCATCCCTTCAACAATAGTAAAAGAATATTGGATAACTTGGCCAGCAATCAAGATGTCAAGCAATTGAGGCAAGGTAGTATTAGGCTCTATAAGGTATTCACCCGCCTTAATTAAGTGTGCTTTATCGGTAAAACGACCGTAGATGTGCAAGTATTCCGCAGGCAAAGACGTCAATTCTGCATTGCGTAGATCACGACTTATTTGTTGTAAATTACTGCCACTAACAACAGTGTAAACATATCCTTGTTCGTCTATTTGTAACGGTGTCACCATGAACTTTTGATATTGCTGCCAGGCAATCACTGACGCGATGGCCACTATTACAATCAGACTAACTACCATTTTTATAAGCATACGCATTTTACGATCTTGCCTTTAACAAAGCAGATTGAAGGTTCTGTGTAATATTCCCTGTTGGAAAAACCGTATTTTCAACATCAGTAACAGGCCAGATCCCTATTACGCTATTCGATATGAAAATCTCATCGGCCACTAAAAAATCATCGAGATGAATATTTGCTTCCACAATAGGAATGCTCGATGCTCTTGCCAGCAATATTACTTGACCTCTCATAACGCCAGACACTCCTGATTTATCAAGTTTAGGTGTTATTAATTGACCAGATTTCACGATAAATACATTACTCATCGTGCCTTCAATCACATGACCAGTAGAATTGAGCATGATACCTTCTACAATACTCGGGTCTTGCCATTCATTCCGAGCTAAAATTTGATCTAAGCGATTTAGATGCTTAATACCAGCCAAGGCAGCATTTTCAGATAAGGTATGGCTACAAAACCTTACTTTAATGCCTATTTCACTGTATTGAGCAGGGTAACTGAGTAATGGATGGGTTGAGATGATGCGGCTAGGCTCAATACCACTTGCCGCAAAATATCCACGGCCACCACTACCACGAGTGATAATGATTTTAATAATGGCTTCATTTTCAACCAAACTCAGGCAGACTTTATGCAGCTCTTCACTTAACTTTTCACCCTGATCAAACTCGATTCTAAGTCGCCTACACCCCTCGATTAATCGAGCAATGTGTGCATCAACAAATTCTATTTTGCCTGCGCGATAAACCATGGTTTCAAATAAACCATCACCATATTGTAGTCCACGGTCTGTGATGGCGATTCTATCATCAGGCAGACCGTTAATTAAAACCATAATATGTCGAGTCTTAACCTAGTTTTTTAAAAATAACAGTACCATTGGTACCGCCAAAGCCGAATGAATTCGACATCGTGACGTCAATTGCCATTTGCCGAGCTGTATGAGGCACATAATCTAAATCGCACTCTGGATCAGGATTATCTAAATTAATTGTTGGCGGCGCGACTTGGTCACGAATAGCTAAAATACTGAATACAGCTTCAACACCACCTGCAGCACCTAATAAATGACCAATCATCGATTTTGTCGAGCTGACAGCAATATTGTGTGCAGCACTTCCAAATGCAGCCTTGATGGCTTGTGTTTCGCCAGCATCACCTGCTGGTGTCGAGGTACCATGGGCATTGACATAATCAATTTGATCGGCAGACAAGCCGGCATCAGCCATCGCATTTTTCATACAGCGTGCTGCACCTTCTCCGCCTATTGATGGTGAGGTCATATGATAAGCGTCTGAACTCATACCTGAGCCAGCAAGTTCAGCATAAATCTTTGCGCCACGTTTTACTGCATGTTCATATTCTTCTAACACAACGATGCCAGCGCCATCACCCAGTACAAAACCATCACGGTCTTTGTCCCATGGACGACTCGCAGCTTCTGGATCATCATTACGTGTGGAGAGTGCTCTAGCGGCTGCAAAGCCACCTAAGCCTGTCTTTGATGTAGACATTTCTGCACCACCCGCAATCATGACGTCAGCGTCGCCATATTGAATCATGCGTCCTGCTGATGAAATATTATGCGTGCCGCTAGAACAGGCTGTCGCTATCGCGATATTCGGACCTTTTAGCCCGTACATAATCGAAAGGTTTCCTGCAACCATATTGATGATATTGCTGGGTACAAAAAAAGGAGATATTTTTCTAGGGCCACCTTTCAAGTAAGCATCATAACCGGCTTCAATACCAGGAAGCCCTCCAATGCCGGCACCGATAGCAACACCAATTCGTTCAGCATTCTGTTCGGTAACAACTATACCCGAATCTTCTATCGCCTCTTTACCTGCGGCAAGACCATAATGAATAAATGTATCCATTTTTTTAGCATCTTTACGAGGAATCACGGTGGTGACATCAAAGTTTTTAATACTTCCACCAAAGCGCACTGGAAATTCAGACACATCAAATACCGTTAGAGGTGCAATACCACTTTTACCAGCAAGTATGTTTTCCCAGCTTTCTTTGACGGACAATCCGACTGGTGTTACTGCACCAAGGCCGGTTATCACAACTCGTCGTTTAGACATTAGGCATCCCCTTCGAATTGACTAGTATTAAATACAAACTAGCCGCCTAGTGTGTTGAACACAACTAGACGGCTAGCATTAAAACAATCGGTAATATTAAGACTGAACAGAATTAATGTAATCAATCGCTTTTTGAACAGTAGTGATAGTCTCCGCTTTATCATCTGGGATTTCACATTCAAATGCTTCTTCAAGTGCCATTACTAACTCTACTGTATCTAAAGAATCAGCACCTAAATCATCAATAAATGAGGCTTCTGCAGTTACTTCTTCTGCATTTACACCCAATTGTTCAACAACAATGTCTCTAACTCTAGCTTCGATATCACTCATATTATATTTTTCCTTTGGAGGTTTGTTACACAAAATCTGCTGGCATTTTATAGTGCAAGCACTTTATAGACAAGCCATATTGATTTTACGGGTTTACATTCATCACTACAATACTTAAAAAAATTACTATTTAAGTAATTAATTCATATACATGCCGCCATTAACATGAATTGTTTCACCCGTTACATAAGCGGCATCAAGACTAGCCAAATAAGCAACTGCGGCAGCAATTTCTTCTGGTTGACCTAATCGTTTGATAGGTACTTGTTCTAATAATGCATCTTTATGTGCATCAGCCAATGTATTAGTCATATCGGTATCGATAAATCCTGGCGCAACGGTATTGACAGTAATACCTCTGACCCCGACTTCACGCGCCAATGACTTACTAAAGCCAATAACACCCGCTTTAGCTGCTGAATAGTTAGTTTGACCTGCATTACCCATTACACCTACTACCGAAGTAATAGTGATAATACGTCCCCACCGTGCTTTGGTCATGGCACGTAAACAACGTTTACTTAGCTTAAATATTGGTGTTAAATTTGTATCGATAATGTCATTCCACTCATCATCCTTCATCCGCATCAACAAGTTATCACGGGTGATACCCGCATTGTTGACAAGAATACTTGGCGCACCAAATGTCGTTTCAATTTCTGTCACTACGGCTTCAATAGAATTCGCATCTGTGACATTCAATAACATACCAGCACCTGCAATATTTGCTTCATGGAGGAAGTCAGTTATAGCTTGAGCACCTGATTCAGAGGTTGCTGTTCCGATGACAGTGGCACCTTGCTGACCTAGTCGAATAGCGATTGCACGACCAATCCCCCTTGTTGCACCAGTGACTAATGCAATTTTACCTTCAAGACTCATGATGTTTCTCCTAGTGTCTGTATAGCTTTTTCAATCGATGCTTGGTCAAACATAGCTAATCCAACCAATGATTTATCAATTCGCTTAGTTAAACCGGCCAATACTTTACCCGGCCCACATTCCACCAATGTATCAACACTTTGAGATGCAAATGACTGGACTGTTTCCACCCAACGAACGGGACTATATAACTGTTCGATCAATAAGCGTTTAATAGTATCGCTGTTATTTTCGTTAGTAACACTCACGTTGTGGATAACAGGGATCTTGGGTACTTGTATGGTGATATCAGCAAGAGCGAGTTTTAGCTTTTCTGCTGCAGGCTTCATTAAAGCACAATGAGAAGGAACACTCACTGGAAGTAATAACGCGCGTTTAGCACCCTGTTCTTTTGCTAGGTTTATGGCGACATTAACGGCAGATGATTCGCCAGCAATAACCACTTGACCTGGAGAGTTAAAGTTAACCGCTTCGACAATCCCATTAATAGCTGCTTGTGAGCAAATGGTTCTGACGGTATCGTCATCTAGGCCAAGTATTGCTGCCATTGCACCGGTGCCCGCAGGAACAGCTTGCTGCATGAAAATCCCACGTTGCTCAACCAATTTAATGGCGTCAGAAAATGCTAAGGCATCCGAAGCGACTAAAGCTGTATATTCTCCGAGGCTGTGTCCTGCTAAAAAGTCAGGCTGAATATCCGTGACCGACTGCCAAATCCGCCAAACTGCAATGCCTGCAGCTAGCATAGCAGGCTGAGTACGTTCAGTTTTATTAAGCGACGCTTCTGGACCATCAGTTACTAATTGCCAAAGATCATAACCTAGGGCATCAGATGCTTCTGAAAACGTGGCTTGAACATGAGGAAATTCAGTTGCTAACTGCGACAACATACCTACAGATTGAGAGCCCTGTCCAGGGAATACAAAAGCTAGACTCATGCTTTAAACCTCGAAAAGATAATGAGTAATACAAATGAATGGTACATAAAGGATAAAGAAGTCGGCAATTCAACGTATTGTTAAAACTTTAACAGTGTTGAACCCCAAGTAAACCCGCCACCAAAGGCTTCTAATAATAATGTCTCACCACGCTTAATACGACCATCTCGTACCGCGACATCTAATGCAAGCGGTATAGATGCTGCTGACGTGTTGCCATGTTCACCAACCGTTACAACCACTTGCTCCATAGACATGCTCAACTTTTTAGCCGTTGCGCTGATAATACGAATATTAGCTTGATGAGGAATAAGCCAGTCAACATCTTGTTTACTAAAATTATTAGCCGCTAAAGTTTCATCGACAATACTGCTCAAAGTACGCACAGCGACTTTAAACACATCATTACCTTGCATTTCAATATAAGGTAATGCCGTTTCACTTATCGCAGATCCTGGGCCAGCTGGCACGGTGAGTAATGCATTGTATTGACCATCAGAATGAATATGTGTGGATAGGATGCCTGTCTCTTCGGATGCCTGAAGAATAACCGCTCCTGCACCATCGCCAAATAAAACACAGGTGTCGCGGTCAGTCCAATCAATAATTCGTGACATTGATTCAGCACCGATAACCAATGCATTTTTAACACTGCCTGATTTAATGAACTTATCTGCCACTGTTAGTGCATAAATAAAACCAGTGCAAACAGCTTGTAAATCAAAAGCAGGACATCCACGAATATTTAGTTTTTCTTGTACTAAAGATGCCGTGCTAGGAAAAATTCTGGTTGGTGTTGTTGTAGCGACAATAATTAAATCGATATCATTTTTATCAATACCTGCAGCCTCAATCGCTTTTTTTGCTGCAGCGAAAGCTAAGTCAGTTGTTGTCTCATCTTCAGCAACAATATGCCGTTTCTTGATACCTGTTCGATCTTGAATCCATTGATCTGATGTTTCAACCATTTTCTCTAGATCATGATTAGACAGTACTTTTTCTGGCAAATAACTTCCAGTCCCTACTATTCTCGAATAGGTCATATAGCCTGACCTTCGAGAAGCAGTTCTAGATGCCGACTAATATGAGTCGGAATATCCTGTTCAGCCTCGATAATGGCAATTTTAATTGCATTAGCGAAACCAATTTCATCGGTACCACCATGGCTTTTGATCACAATCCCTTGTAAACCGATTAGGTTAGCACCGTTATAAGCTCTCGGGTCTAATTCATCACGGAAATGTTTCAGTACAGGTGAGGCAATTAAACCAGCTAGTTTAGTAAAAATATTACGACCGAATGACTGGCGTAAAAAATGCCTAATCATGTGGATAACGCCTTCACTGGCTTTCAATGCAACATTACCAACAAAGCCATCACATACAACCACATCAACATCGCCGCGATATAAGCCGTCACCTTCAACAAAACCATAATAATTGAGATCTGTTTCGACTAATAACCGCGCCGCTTCTTTAACACGCTCATTACCCTTAATTTCTTCAGATCCAATATTAAGTAGCCCTATCGTAGGATTTTTCTTGCCATCAACTAACTCAGCCAACACTGAGCCCATAACAGCAAACTGAACTAAATGCTCAGCACTAGAATCAACATTGGCACCAAGATCAAGAACATAGGTGTGGCCTTTCATCGTAGGGAGTGCTGAAACAATCGCTGGGCGTTCGATACCTGGAATAGTTTTTAAAACAAAACGTGCAGTGGCCATTAATGCACCTGTATTCCCAGCGCTAACACACGCAGCTGCAGTGCCATCTTTTACTAGGTTTAATGCCACCCGCATTGAGGAATCTTTTTTGGTACGCAATGCAATTGCTGGCGACTCGCCCATAGTGACCTGTTGTGAAGCATGATGAATTTTTAAACGTTCATCATCCTGCACATTGTGTTCATTTAAAAATGAACTAATTACATCTTTATCACCCACAAGTACAAAGTGCGTTTTAGGATATAACTTCAATGCCCGAAGCACAGCAGGAATCACGACACTTGGACCGTGATCCCCACCCATGACATCAATCGATAATGTAAGACTCAATAGAATTCAGCCTTACTCACCTGTGCCAGCAATCACTTTACGACCACGGTAAAAACCGTCAGCAGTAACGTGATGACGACGGTGTAATTCACCTGATGTAGAATCAACAGATAATGTTGCTTCAGTTAACGCATCATGTGAGCGGCGCATACCGCGACGTGATGGACTCTTTTTGCTTTTTTGAACTGCCATTGCTTAACTCCTAACTTCTAATAAATACAATACTTAATAACATGCTGATTCTAAATATAAGAATCAAAAAAAACGCCTACTTTTTTAATTTTAGTGATGCAAGCACATCAAAGGGTGACACTTTCTTTTCTTTTTCACTTTCATCTATATCATCCCCTCGATACCATGCTTCTTTAGGTAAACAGGCATGTTCGTGTCTGGGGACTATGGGTAGCCCTAATATCAATTCATCTTCAACTATCGAACTGACTCGGACTGGCTCATTATTCTCAATAATCCATGGCTCATAAATTTCAGCCAACTCTTCTACTTTTCTTTCACTTTTGAGAATCGCAAGCAAACATTTAATATCAAGCTCGATGGCCATTGGCTCCATGCAACGCTCGCAAATTAATGACAATGTAGACCGAAACCTACCATACATAAAAGGTAAGCCAGTTTGATCAACATCAAAATTCATTGACACTCTCACTTCACCACCCTCAGTATCTGAAAGTGAACCGGCAAGTCGAGTCATACTTGAAACTGGAAGTACACCTTCTAATTTCAGGCCGTTCTGAGCCATTCTGAATGGATCTATATCTATTGGTAATTTCTGATGCATATTCGCCGGAATTATATAAGAAAACTCACTATACCGCAAAATCTAACAACATCCATGAATAGAGGGTATAGGTAGTGATTATGAGTTATGCGACAGTATTGATAAGGACTTCTAAAACCTATTTTATCTAGATATTACATTAATCATTATTATGTAACTCTATAACAGCACTACTATTTTTGGAACCCGATTTAGATGTATCATTACGTAGTGCATTAATATAATAAAGGTAAGAAGCATCAATATCACCCGTAATATATTCACCATTAAAACATGATGTATCAAACTGTTTAACATCAGATTTTTTACTAACTGCCGCAATAAGATCGTCTAAATCTTGATAGATCAACCTATCTACACCTAACTCTTTGCTGATCTGAGCTACATTACGGTCATGAGCAACAAACTCATCTGGAGAGGGCATATCTATGCCGTATACATTTGGGTATCTAACCGGCGGTGCCGCAGAAGCGAAATAAACTTTACGAGCACCAGCATCCCGTGCCATTTGAACTATCTGCTGTGAGGTTGTACCACGCACTATTGAGTCATCAACTAGCAGTACATTTTTATCTTTAAATTCTAGACCAATTGGGTTTAATTTTTGACGGACTGACTTCTTGCGTTCTGATTGTCCTGGCATGATAAACGTTCGCCCGATATATCGGTTTTTAATAAAGCCTTCACGATAAACCACGCCTAAATCATAAGCTAATTGTAGTGCAGCTGTTCGACTTGTATCGGGGATGGGAATGACCACATCAATATCATGATCAGCGAACTCTCGCTTTATCTTTTCAGCCAATTTAGTTCCCATACGCATTCGACTTTTGTGTACAGAAATTCCATCAATCATTGAGTCTGGTCGAGCAAAATAAACATACTCGAATATGCATGGAACTTTAAGTGGATTTTCAGCACACTGTTTAGAATGAAAGTTACCTGCTTTATCAATAAAGACACATTCACCTGGCTCAACATCACGGACTAGTTGAAAACCTAATGAATCGATAGCAACACTCTCAGAAGCCACCATATATTCATCGCCCTGCTCTGTTGTCCGCTTGCCAATCACAATAGGACGAAGCGCATAGGGATCACGAAAGGACAAAATTCCAACGCCAGCAATTAATGCAACAACAGCGTACCCGCCCCGACAACGTTTGTGTACTTGAGAAACCGCTTCAAATATATCTTCCGTGCCCGGCGTTAATTTGCTTGTCTTTTGTAATTCATGTGCCAAAACATTTAATAACACTTCGGAATCAGAATTTGTATTTAAATGACGGCGATCACTCTGGAATAGTTCGTCTTTTAACACTTTAGTATTGGTTAAGTTTCCGTTATGAGCCAGCGATATACCAAAGGGTGAATTAACATAAAAAGGTTGCGCTTCTGCAGATGTCGAACATCCCGCTGTCGGATAACGGATATGACCAATGCCCATATTGCCTTTTAATCGCAGCATATGACGAGTATGGAATACATCTTTAACTAAACCATTATCTTTCCGCAAAAATAACTGACTGTTATCATCGCAAGTCACAATGCCTGCGGCATCTTGGCCACGGTGTTGTAATACTGTCAATCCATCATATAAAGACTGATTAACTTCGTTGTGGCCGACAATACCAATGATTCCGCACATATTAGATTAAGCCTTATTGTTTAGCTAAAGTGTATATATTCAGCAATATCGGCAGGAAGTAATGCCTGTAACCAAATTGCCATTTTTTCAAAGTGTTCAAGGAGTAGCGATGTTTTCCACCAATCATCATCAGGCATTGGCGTAGCGCCAGCAATTAACACGAGTAAAGTAACAATAGCCACTCCACGAACTAGGCCAAAAATAACACCAAGTGAACGATCCGTTCCGGTTAACCCCGTTTTTTCAACAAGTGATGAAATAAGATGGTTGACTAAAGCACTTAAAATTAGGGTTACGAGGAATAAGCTAATAAAAGCCGTAAATAAACGAATGGAAGGTGTTGCTATATAGTCGGAGAGCAAATTAGCTAACTGTGGATGAAAAGTCAGTGCCACCCAGAATGCCAATGCCCAGCTAACTAAAGACAATACTTCTTTGATAAAGCCACGGACAATACTGATCACAGAAGAAACCAGAATTATCCCAATAATCAAATAGTCAACCCAAACCATATATACCCCTGAAATGGTATTTTGATGCTAAACGAGAAATTTTAGCAGATTGATAAGCATGAACCCAGAATTATTGTTCATATGACCTGTACTTATTCTTGGAATATTTGAGTTGACAGCTTGAGTTTAGTGTTGAGTTCGCTAGCAATTCTATTTGCACGGTTTTTGTCAATGATTGGTTCAAGACGTACCCGATATATTTGTCCGTTTGAGCTAGTACTTGTTTGAATAACGGGATTATAGCCCATACTTTCGACCTGTGAACTTAAAGCCGTAGCATTTTCTTTAACAGAAAAGCTTGCAAGCTGTATAACCCAAGTCACTTTGGTTGTATCAATGGCTGATGGTGCTGGCGCTATTTCGGTTTTAACTGCCAATGTATCAACTGAGCCCTCATCCAAACTATCATCGACACTCTCATTCACTCCCTCCAAATCAATCATCGATTCTACTGGGTAAGATTCAGAAAATTCAACATAATCAGGATCCAGAACCACATTAGGCGATGTCTCTAGCTTAATTATGGCATCACTCTCTTGTGCACTATCAATAAGCAACCATGCTACACCTAAAATTAAGCTAAATAATAAGGTAATACCAATGATGCGTTGCTGCTGAATGGTTGTCATTTACTATAACCCTCGCTATTTAATGGCGACTTTCTATTTTACCTTCATGATAATTATTATCATTTTTGATCACTGTTTCAGAACTATTAAGATCATTAGGCATAGAGACGAGTGCGACTTCCAAAACTTCATTCACCCAACGAACAGGCACAATAGTCAAACTGTCTTTAATATTATCAGGGATCTCTTTAAGATCTTTAATATTATCGTGTGGAATTAACACTGTATCTATTCCCCCACGATGCGCAGCCAATAATTTTTCCTTTAAGCCGCCAATTGCTAGCACTTCTCCTCTTAGTGTTATCTCACCAGTCATTGCTACATTGGACTTAACAGCAATCCCAGTAATGGCAGAAACAATAGCCGTACACATTCCAATACCTGCACTCGGGCCATCTTTTGGTGTGGCACCTTCAGGTACATGAATATGAATATCGTGAGTTTGCATAAAATCTTCTGCAATATTCCAGTCAGTCGATCTTGAGCGCACAACGGTTGTTGCAGCTTGAATAGATTCTTGCATCACATCGCCCAACTTACCGGTGTAAGCTGCTTTTCCTTTTCCTGGCATAACGGCTGTTTCAATAGTCAGTAACTCGCCACCAACTTCAGTCCATGCCAAGCCCGTAACTTGACCTACTCGGTCAGACTCTTCAGCTATTCCATATTGGTAATGATAAACCCCAAGATATTCTTCTAAGTTCTCAGGCGTCACGATCACCTTGCTTATCGGCTTATTCTGTACAATTTGCTTAACTAGTTTTCTACAAATTTTAGAAATTTCGCGTTGTAAACTTCGCACGCCAGCTTCACGAGTATAACGACGTATGATTTCTAGAATAGCACTCGGGGTTATTTCAGCCTCTTCAATTTTCAAACCATTATCTTTCATCGCTTTCGATAAGAGATATTGTGTCGCAATATTAAGCTTTTCATCTTCCGTGTATCCGTCGAGTCGAATTACCTCCATACGGTCACGTAATGCATCCGGAATATTTAGAGTATTTGCAGTACATACAAACATGACATCAGACAAATCATATTCAACTTCTAAATAATGATCTGAAAATGTTGAGTTTTGTTCAGGATCCAAAACCTCTAATAAAGCAGAGGCAGGATCACCCCTGAAATCTTGTGCCATTTTATCTATTTCATCCAACAAAAATAATGGGTTCTTAACCCCTACTTTTGTAATATTCGTTATTACTTTACCAGGCATTGAACCAATATAAGTTCGACGATGACCACGTATTTCAGCTTCATCACGTACACCACCTAAGGCCATACGAGTGTATTTTCTATTTGTAGCTCTAGCAATCGATTGGGCAACTGAAGTTTTACCGACACCAGGTGGTCCGACTAAACACAAAATTGGACCCTTTAATTTTTTAACGCGCGTTTGTACTGCAAGATACTCTAAGATTCGCTCTTTAACTTTATCTAAACCAAAATGGTCCTCATCGAGAACTTTGTGAGCGCGCTCAAGATCGAGTGCAATACGCGAACGCTTTTTCCATGGCACATCTACTAAATATTCAATATAGTTTCTAACTACGGTGGCTTCTGATGACATTGGAGACATCATTTTTAACTTTTTAAGCTCTGACTCAGCTTTATCTTTAGCTTCTACGGGCATTCCAGCAGCTTGAACTTTAGAAGCCAGCTCATCTAACTCATTAGACGTTTCATCGATTTCACCTAATTCTTTTTGAACCGCTTTCATTTGTTCATTTAAATAATATTCGCGTTGGCTTTTTTCCATCTGTTTTTTAACACGACTTCTAATGCGCTTCTCAATCTGCTGAATATCAATTTCAGATTCAAGGAAAACCATTAGTTTTTCTATTCTCGCAGTAACATCGCTTTGCTCTAGTAATTGTTGTTTATCCTCAAGCTTCAATGTCATATGAGCCGTGATAGTGTCGGCCATTCTCGCGGCATCTTCAATGCCTGCCAGCGACGATATAACCTCAGGAGGAATTTTCTTATTTAACTTGATGTATTGCTCAAACTGACTTAACAATGAACGCATTAATACATCACGTTCGCGCTCGTCAGGCTCATCACTGTCAAAAGTAACGGCTTCAACTTTAAAATAACTGCCACTGTCATCATAACGCAAAACCTTAGCTCTACTTACTCCCTCAACTAAGACTTTAACCGTACCGTCAGGAAGTTTTAACAATTGTAAAATATTGGCAAGCGTTCCTGTTTTATAAAGCGATTTGGCTGTCGGAACATCTTCACTCGAGTCCATTTGAGCAACAAGAAAAATAGGCGAATTTTCTTCAGTAGCAGCTTCTAAAGCCTGAATTGATTTATCTCGACCAACGAATAGTGGAATAACCATGTGCGGGTATACAACGACATCTCTGAGCGGTAATACAGCCACCAGATCAGAAGTGCTATTGATAATTGGAGTTGTGATTTCATTTTCCATCTAGCCAAACCTCTTTCAAATAACGGTTATTTAACACGTTTTCGAACTATTGAATTAATCTTGAATAAGATATGGGGTGGATAAACATAAATTCAAGCATCAGAGCGAAATTCTGATGCTTGATTATGTAATAGACTAACTAATTAACGAGGTCTACGTATCAAACTAAGCATAAAAAAGTCATATTAACTTTCAGCAGACGAAAGTTCTTTAACGTTTTCTTCGTAGACTAAAATAGGGGCATTTTCGCCATTAATTACATTTTGATCGACAATAACTTTAACAACATCATCAGTAGATGGAAGATCGAACATAGTATCTAACAATACATTTTCGATGATAGATCTTAAGCCTCGAGCACCTGTTTTACGATCCATCGCTTTTTTTGCAATGGCGTGTAGCGCATCGTCTCTAAATTCAATCGCAACACCTTCCATATCAAACAGTTTTTGATATTGCTTAGTCAGTGAATTTTTTGGATCGGTTAAAATTTGAACCAAAGCTTGCTCATCGAGTTCATTTAATGTTGCTACTACTGGTAATCGGCCGACAAACTCAGGAATCAAGCCAAATTGAATAAGATCTTCAGGCTCTACAGTTTTCAATACATCACTAACAATACGATCGTCATCGGTACTTTGAACTTCAGCTGAAAATCCAATACCACCTTTATGCGAACGATTACGTATCACCTTATCAAGCCCAGCAAAAGCACCGCCACAAATGAACAAGATTTTACTGGTATCGACTTGCAAAAACTCTTGTTGTGGGTGTTTTCTCCCCCCCTGCGGCGGCACAGACGCCATCGTACCTTCAATCAATTTCAATAATGCTTGTTGAACACCCTCACCCGACACGTCACGTGTTATTGATGGGTTGTCTGATTTACGTGAAATTTTATCTATTTCATCAATGTAAACGATGCCTGTTTCAGCTTTTTCCACATCATAATCACATTTTTGTAATAATTTTTGGATGATATTTTCGACATCTTCTCCCACGTAACCCGCTTCAGTTAATGTCGTTGCATCGGCAATGGTAAAAGGAACGTTAAGTTGTCGAGCCAAGGTTTCAGCCAATAATGTCTTTCCGCTACCGGTAGGCCCTATTAGTAAGATATTGCTTTTTGAAAGTTCAATCTCATCGTCTTTGTTCGTGCCGAAACTTAACCGTTTATAATGATTGTATACAGCAACGGATAAAACGCGCTTTGCTCTTTCTTGGCCAATGACATAGCTATCGAGGGCTTCTTTTATTTCACGAGGTGTTGGCAGTTTAGTTTCTAATTCTTCAGCTTTGGCATCTTGAAGTTCTTCTCGAATAATATCATTACAAAGATCAACACATTCATCGCAAACAAACACTGAAGGACCCGCTATAAGCTTTTTCACTTCATGCTGGCTTTTTCCACAAAAAGAACAATAAAGTAATTTATCGTCTTCACTATTTTTTTTATCATCGCTCATAATTAACCGTTCCTACCCTATATTATGTTGACGCTTTACGACTTTTGCTCTGGTCGGCGCTCTAACACAGAATCGATCAAACCATATGCCTGTGCTTCATTACCATTCATAAAATTATCCCTATCAGTATCCTTTTGAATCTGCTCAATACTTTGACCTGTATGTTTAGCTAAAATACCATTTAAACGCTCACGGATTGTCAAAATCTCACGCGCATGAATATCAAAATCAGAGGCTTGACCTTGGAAACCACCCAGAGGTTGATGGACCATCACTCGAGAATTAGGTAAACAATGTCTTTTACCTTCTGCACCAGCTGTCAATAAAACAGCGCCCATACTAGCAGCTTGGCCAATACACAAGGTGCTTACATTGGGTCTTATAAATTGCATCGTATCATAAATTGCCATACCAGCTGTTACCGAGCCACCTGGAGAATTTATATATAAATGAATGTCTTTATCTGGATTTTCTGACTCTAAAAAAAGCATCTGAGCCACGACTAAATTTGCCATATGGTCTTCAACTTGACCGACCAAAAAGATGACGCGTTCTTTTAATAAGCGCGAATAAATATCATATGAACGTTCACCGCGAGAGGTTTGCTCAACCACCATTGGTACTAAGGCATTACTTATAGTGCCTGGATTATTATCAAAGATATTAGATGTCATATCGGTCTCACACTCTTTTTAGAAATAAAAAAATAGCCCGTGCCCAAAAAAATGAGAACGGGCTATCATTGCCATTCAGAAATGATTACGCTGAAGCAGCGTTCATCACCTCAGAAAATGTTGCTGTTTTTTCTACTACTTTAACATTGTCATAAATCCATTCAACAACGGTATCTTCAACTACCATCATTTGTACTTCAGACAGTTTTTGTTGATCATTCATATAAAATTTAACCACATCATCAGGATCTTCGTAACTTGCGGCAATCCCATCTATAACAGCTTTAACTCGCGATTCATCTGGCTGGATATTATTATCGTTGATTATTTTACCAATCAATAAGCTCAATGACACACGTTTTGCTGCAGAATCTTTAAAGTTTTCGATATTGAAAGGAATATCGTCAACATTGACTCCTTGATTTCTCAAGTTGTTTTTGGCCTGCTCCATTAAATGTTCAGCTTCACGCTCAATAGGAGACTCAGGCAATGTCACGGGATTATTGGCAATCAAGCTATCCATAACCACGCGTTTATTTGCAGCTTTCAGCGTTGATTCAAGTTCGCGAGACATGTTCGCTTGAACTTCTTTTTTCAATGCGGCTAAGCCTGCTTCAACACCACATAAAGCAGCAAACTCTTTATCAAGCTTTGGCAATTTCTTTTTAGCGACAGATTTAATTGTAACTGCAAAAGAAGCCTCTTTACCTTGTAAGTGTTCAGCACGGTAATCAGCTGGAAAAGTCATTGTGACGGTAGTTTCTTGACCTACTTTAGTACCGATCAATTGGTTTTCGAACTCTGGCAACATATTGCCATCACCAATAACGACTAAAACATCAGAACCTTTACCACCATCGAACTCAACACCATCGATACTTCCTACGAAGTCGATAGTGACGCCATCTTGTTCTTTTGCTGCACGCTTAAGTGGCTCCCATATCAAACGTTGCTCACGTAACGTTTCTAACATGGCATCCACATCTTCATCTTTAACTTCAGCAATCTGTTTTTCTAAACTCACACCATCAAGTTTAATTTCTTTTACATCAGGAAAAACATCATAATTTAACGTGTAAACCAAGCCGTTACCCTCTTCCTTCATGCTATCGATATGAGGGGGGCCTGCTGGACTAATTGACTCTTGAACAAATGCTTCTTGCATACTGCTCTGAACTAAAGCATCGATAACATCACGACGAGCTGCAGGTCCATGAGATTGCTCAATCATTTTTGCTGGAACCTTACCAGGGCGAAAGCCTGCCATTTTCACTGTTGGACGAATGGCTTTCAAGCGCTCTTGTATGGCTTGCTCGATATTTGCATCTTCGACCGTCACCGTCATACGGCGGGCGAGTTCGCTAACGTTCTCTACAGTAACTTGCATTCTTTACCTCAATCTGGGGATTCAAAGAACTGGTAGTGATTTCTATTAATAACTACCAGGCTTCTAGATATGGTACGAGAGGAGAGACTCGAACTCTCACAGGTTACCCCACTGGAACCTAAATCCAGCGCGTCTACCAATTCCGCCACTCTCGCAAAAAAAACGTTGTTTAGATAATTTGCTATCTAATGAAGTCGGCTATTATAGACATAGATAACTTAGAAAACTAGTGTTAAATGCTTAAAAAAATTAATGTCATAATTGCTCTCATACAAAACACTTCAATTGAGAGAAAGCCTTAATGCCAATAAAGCACTGGCTTATACGTCAAACGCTTCTCCTCAGCGCTATCGATGGAGCCAACAATAACCACCGTTTCATTCGTTTGCCACGCCATGAGGTACATGTCCGGTTGCTACATGTTCTCGAGCGGAGTCACAATGCCCCTGTTGATCATCAAAGAAAATATCAGCACCAAATGCTTTTAAAAATGGTCCCTTATCCATTCCACCCAAAAAAATTGCTTCGTCAATCCTTATACCCCAGGCACGTAATGTTCGAATAACACGCTCATGTGCAGGAGCAGAACGTGCTGTAACAAGTGCTGTTCGGATCAACGCTTCATCTTCGCCGTATTCTGTTTGTAGGTGATTCAGAGCCATTAAAAAATCTTTAAAGGGCCCGCCACTCAACGGGTGTTTAGCCGTTTGTTGTTCATTTTCCGTAAATGCTTGCAAACCTTTTTCTTTATATATTCGCTCTGACTCATCTGAAAACAACACGGCATCACCATCAAAAGCAATCCGTAACTGTTCATGCTCAGACTTAGCTCCTTTGTTTGCAGGCAATATCGTGGCTGCTGCAATTCCTGCGTCCAAAGCTTTGCGAACATCATCATGACTCGTGGACAAAAATAAATTTGCACCGAATGTAGATACATAACGATAAGGACTGCTACCAGAGGTAAATACGGCACGAGTGATAGCGAGTTGATGGTGTTGAATCGAATTAAAAATTCGTAAACCAGTATCTGAACTATTACGAGAAAGTAATATAATTTCAACTAAAGGTTTATCTGCATTTATTTTGTTTAACGACAAGAGCTTTTTAACTAAGTTAAATGCTGCGCCAGCTGTCAATGGGACATCTTCATTTTCAATTTGATATTGGCAATAGGCTTGCGTGCCATGCTGTTCATATATTTCGTGGCTTTCATCTAAGTCAAATAAAGCTCGAGATGAAATGGCCACTACTAATTTTTTATCCGTCATCTAGCCACCACCGTCACGAAGTACTGCTTGGCCATCTTTTCGGGCAATTCGCATAATACGCTCCCAAACTTGCAATGCTAGATCCATTTTTACTATTGAAGCCTCTATGTTAATCATGTCGTCACCTAATGATGACAATACTGAAACGTCATCAGGCTTACCCTTCGGAAAAACCGAATCAGCATTAAAAATCACTCGACAAAAAATAGGAATATTGGGTGCTAATACTGTTAATGCTTGGCGAGATGTTCGAATACGCCTTAATGGATTAGCAAATTTATAGCTTCTTCCTCCGACTAACTGCGTCCACTGATCAATTGTTTCGGCTCCAAACAAATTGCCGCTCATTGGATAAGTCTCTATTAGTAGTAAACCTTGATCGAGTAAAATCAGGTGTTCGATTTCCAACAAGCCACCGATACCGTCAGGAATAATAATATTTTTTATTTCATCTCTAACATAAGGCTTTAATATCAAGGCCATTTGATGACGAGCTGATTTTTTACGTTTATTAAAAAATATAAGTAACGCAAGAGTCGCAATACAAATAATGCCGACAATCAATAAAATGGAGGTGTTTTGGGTCAAAATACTATTCTTCTATGGTTTATGTAACAACAAATTATACGAGATTAATCGTGGAATTGTTGTCTAGAACCCATAAAATAAAAATATTTTATGGGTTTAGTAGAGTATCGCGATTCAAGCCAACACAACCGGATCTTCATGGATAATAATTTCAACGTCAGGGAACAATACTGTCAACTCATTTTCTACTTGCTCAGCAATCTTATGTGCAGCAAATAAACTCAATGTTGAATCCAACTCTAAATGAAATTGTATAAAAACAGTTGTTCCAGAACGACGCGTTCTTAATTCATGTACACCCAAAGTGTCTGGATGGTTTAATGCAATCGCACGAATTTTATCTCTTTCTTCATCCGGTAGCTCGTGATCCATCAATAAATCAATAGACTCTTTTACTATTTCCCATGCGCTGTATAAGATAAATATTGCAATCCCTAATGCAAATAGTGCATCAAAACCAGACCAACCATAGAATGTTAATAGCAGAGCAACAATAACGCTGGCATTAACTAGTAAATCAGTTTTGTAGTGCAATCTATCTGCCTTAATAGCCGTTGAATTTGTATGTTTAATGACATACTGTTGATAAGTGATCAACGCCAAGGTCGCTAACATTGAAAAAACCATCACACCAATGCCAATACTAATTTCTAATCCAGCATTGATTACCTGTGGATGAATAATACGCCCAGCTGCTTGAAGCAGTAATAAACCAGCAGAACCAGCAATGAACATAGCTTGACCCATACCCGCTAAAGCTTCTGCTTTACCATGACCAAAACGATGTTCATGATCAGCTGGCTGCAAAGCATGCCGCACAGCAACCAAGTTGACGAGTGATGCCAGTACATCAAGGCTTGAATCTATCAGAGTCGCCAAAATACTCACAGAATCTGTTATGAACCACGCACCTATTTTTACAACAATAAGTGTTAATGCCATCGTTACCGAAGCATACGTTGCCCAGCGCATCAAGCGTGCAAGATCAGGTTGTTGAGTGCTTGTCATCAGATAGGTATATTAGCCAGAAACAAATAGAACAGTATAATTACTAAAATCATTTTACACCAAACAATCATAGGTAATAACATGGCCGTCATCACCCTAAATACAACTGCATTTAACGATCAAAAGCCAGGGACATCAGGCCTCAGAAAAAAAGTGACGGTATTTCAGCAGCCACACTATCTAGAAAACTTTGTTCAATCTACTTTTGATTCACTAAACGACAAACAAGGAAAAACACTTGTTATCGGGGGTGATGGCCGTTTTTATAATGAACAAGCAATACAAGTTATTTTAAAGATGGCAGCAGCTAATGGCTTTAGCCGAGCAATTGTCGGTCAACATGGCTTGTTATCAACGCCCGCCGCTTCTTGTATCATTCGTAAATATAAGGCATTTGGCGGTATTATTTTATCTGCTAGTCATAACCCAGCCGGACCAAATGGTGATTTTGGTATCAAATACAATGTCAGCAATGGCGGTCCTGCCCCTGAAAATATTACCGATGCTATCTTTGCTCATACTCAAAGCATTACTCAATATCATCTACTAGATGCCGATGATGTCAACCTTAGAAAAATAGGTAGCCAATCATTAGCAGACATGGTTATCAACATCATTGATCCCGTGGAAGATTATGCACTATTAATGGCTGATTTATTCGATTTCGATGCCATTCGAGACCTATTATCAAACCCTGCATTCAGCATGCGATTTGATGCAATGCATGCTATCACTGGACCCTATGCCAAAGAGATTCTTGAAAAACGCCTTGGTGCGATCAATGGCACGGTGATTAATGGTGTCCCACAGACCGATTTTGGAGGTGGCCACCCAGACCCAAACCTTACCTATGCTGAAGAATTAGTGGCAGAAATGTTTAGCGATAATGCCCCTACAATAGGCGCGGCCTCTGACGGTGACGGAGATCGTAATATGATCTTAGGTGCCAATTTTTTTGTTACGCCATCAGATAGTTTAGCTGTGATGGCTGCTAATGCTGACTGTATTCCAGCCTATAAAAGTGGCCTGACAGGTATTGCTCGCTCAATGCCCACTAGCCAAGCGCCAGATCGTGTGGCTGAAAAACTAGGGATCGAATGCCATGAGACACCGACGGGCTGGAAATTTTTCGGTAACCTACTTGATGCTAACCGCGCAACGTTATGTGGTGAAGAAAGCTTCGGTACGGGTTCTAACCATATTCGCGAAAAAGATGGCCTATGGGCAGTGCTCTATTGGCTTAATATTCTAGCGGTACGTAAACAATCTGTTGCAGATATCGTGAATCTACATTGGCTAGAGTATGGTCGCAACTATTACACTCGCCATGATTATGAAGCCATACCGACTGACATTGCCAAACAACTGATGACTGACCTTGAAATTAAAATACCCCGTCTTGTAGGGGAGACTTTAACAGGCAGAAAGGTCACTTATGCCGACAATTTCAGCTACACCGATCCGGTTGATAACAGTGTTTCAAGTAATCAAGGTCTACGAATAGGCTTTGAAGATGGTGCACGAATCATTTTACGTTTATCTGGAACAGGCACTGAAGGTGCAACTCTTCGTGTTTATATCGAAGCTTATGAAAATCTGCCTGATAAACTGCAACAAGAAACCCAGTCAGCCTTACAAGCGCTGATTGCATTAGCCGATCAGTTAGCTGAAATTACACAACGAACTGGAAGAACTGAACCAACCGTCATCACATAGGAGATAAGACGATGCAACAACTTATTCTAGGTTCTAGCTCACCCTTTCGAGCTGAAATCTTAACAAAAATTGGCTTAGCTTTTACAACAGCATCACCTGATATAGATGAGCGTTCACTAATAGATGAAAAGCCTGAACAACTGGTGAAACGTTTATCAGAACAAAAAGCATTTAAAATTGCAGAGAAACACCCTAATGCCTTGATTATTGGTTCAGACCAAGTTGCGGTGTTAGATGGAAAAGTACTAGGGAAGCCAGGTAATCATGAAAATGCAGTAAAACAACTCATGGCGGCATCAGGTAAAACAGTATTATTTATGACGGGATTGGCATTACTAAACAGCCAAACTAACAATATTCAATCGCTAGTAGAGCCCTTTGAAGTTGAATTCAAAAAACTGACTTTCGAACAAATAGATTATTACCTTAACAAAGAACAACCCTACCAATGTGCAGGTAGCTTTAAATCTGAAGGCTTTGGTATCAGTTTGTTCTCTAAACTAAATGGTGATGATCCAAACAGCCTTGTAGGCTTACCTCTGATTCGGCTGATTAGCTTGCTTGAAGCTGAAGGCATTAATGTACTTCAGCCGAATCAGTGATAAAGACTAAAATTATGGCACTGCGACTGGGCTTTCAGCTGGCGTCATTTGAGCCTTAGCCTGCATCACTGCAGACATTAATTTACGAGCTGTACGTTGACGAACCGTTTTTACCATACCTTCACGAAGATCGACATTAACATTATTAGAAGTTAAAACAGCTTTTAAAGCATCTAGATTTGGTTGACACTCTTGCAATGTTTGATCAGCAACCTCCTCCGCTTTCAGATTTTCCTGATGATATTGAGGTCTATCTTCCATCATGCATTTATTGTATTTCACCATCGAATCATACATTGCTTGCTGAGCTTCTTCAGACATATCAGCAGGTGTAATCATGCTTACATCGTCAGAACTGTCAGTGATCACGTCTTCTGATTCAGCATCGTTATCATTAGGTGACGCTTCGTTGAGCTCTGTAGATGCAATTTCTTCTAGAACAACAGTATCAGACTTTTCTGTCGGTTTATTAACAAAGTTGTATCCAGCAATTGCAGCAAGTGCTAGCAATACAATAAAAACAAGACTTTTCATTTTCTCTCCAAAAATTATAATTATAAAGGATAAATAATTTACCCACTGATGTGACACCTGAAATCAAAAATCGTTACCACACAGAGCGTGATACTATACACTTCAATTTTAATTCCAGCATTAAATCACAAAAAAAACAAATTAAAAAAACAAATACCCTATAAAATTCAACAAACTATAACTGGTAGTTAAAAAATAATGCATGATATGAAAAAAAATACCGCTAGACTTGAAGAAATAGATAAATGGCTAATTACTGTTTTTCCATCGACAAATTACAAGATTGAAGCCGCTTCAAGTGATGCCAGTTTTAGACGTTACTTTCGGGTGACGGAACAATCAAATACTTTTATATTAATGGATGCTCCACCAGAAAAAGAAGACACCAGTGCCTTTATTAATGTAGGTACATTTTTATATGATTACGGCATTCATGTTCCTAAAATATATGCCCGCGACACCGATGCTGGATTTTTATTACTCTCTGATTTTGGTCATCAGCCCTACCTTGAGCAACTCAATGAACAGTCTGCTGATAATTTATATAAATTAGCTATAGATAGCTTGATTCAAATTCAACACTGCCCGACACACTCTATCAACTTGCCCAGTTATAATCAGGCTTTATTACAACAAGAAATGGATTTGTTTCCAGACTGGTTCCTAAATAAACATTTAAACATCCCGACACCTGATTTTTTGCAAACAACGTTTGATCGCCTAACGGAAAATGCAATGATGCAACCACAAATATTCGTCCACCGAGATTTTCATTCGAGAAATTTAATGCATACTGCTGACAACTCACCAGGCATTATTGACTTTCAGGATGCCGTTATTGGCCCAATTAGCTATGATTTAGTGTCATTACTGAGGGATTGTTATATTGCTTGGTCTGATGAAAAAATACATCACTGGATCGAGTATTATTTTTCATCAGCTCAACAACAGGGATTATTAGCTGATAGTTCAATCGAACAATTCACACAATGGTTCGATTGGATGGGCTTACAACGTCATATCAAAGTATTAGGGATATTCTGTAGACTCAACTATCGTGATAAAAAAGCTAATTATATGAATGACCTGCCTCTCACATTATCCTATATCCGTAAAATAAGTGCCAAATACCCAGAATTTTCAGAATTAAGTCATTTTCTTCAACAACAACCGCTTATAGTAGCTATTAAATGAAAGCCATGATTCTTGCTGCAGGTCGAGGCGAACGTTTACGGCCTCATACTGACACGACGCCAAAACCATTATTAAAAGCCGGTAATTTTCGTCTAATTGAATACATTATTCGAGCGTTAGTGAAAGCAGGAATTAAAGAAATTATCATTAATACTGCTCATTTAGCAGATCAATTTCCTGCCATTTTAGGCAGTGGCGATCAATATGATGTAAAAATCACTTATTCACGAGAGCAGGAAGGTGGCTTAGAAACAGCCGGCGGTATTATCAATGCACTACCGCTGCTAGGTAGCGAGCCTTTTTTAATCGTAAATGGTGATATTTGGACAAATTATAACTATCAAGCATTAGTACAAAAAGGGTTGACTGATAACCGCTTATGTCACTTGGTCATGCTCCCTAATCCACCTCATAATCTTAATGGCGATTTTGCATTAAGAGAAGATGAATTAACTCAAGAAGACCAAGAAAAGTATACATACAGTGGTATAGGTATTTATCACCCTGCCCTATTTTCAGGCTTGGCAGTGCAACGACTACCCTTAAAACCTATTTTACTAAAAGCGATCGATAAGCACCAAATAAGTGGCGAACTCTATCAAGGTGCATGGTCAGATATCGGTACTGTAGAACGCCTAGAAGCCTTAGCAACAAGCCTTGCAAAAAAGCAGAACTAAGGCGACTCTTCAATTTCAATTAAAGAGTCAGAATACTTTAAAGGCTTATTAGAGAGAAAATATCACGCTAAGGCCGAATAGTCTCAGTAGCACATAAAAATTCTAATAATGCTTTTTGAGCATGTAAGCGATTTTCAGCCTCATCCCAAACAACGCTTTGTTGACCATCCATCACATCAGCTGAAACCTCTTCACCACGATGAGCGGGCAAGCAATGCATAAATAAAGCATCATGATGAGCTAATGCCATCACTGAACGATCCACTTGAAAGTCAGCAAAAGCTACTTCACGTTTACGTTGCTCTTCTTCCTGTCCCATACTTGCCCACACATCGGTAACAATTAGATCGGCATCTTTTACTGCACTTTTTACATCAGTAAACAAACTGATTGATGCATTAGACTGCGCAACAATTGCTGCGTTGGGCTCATAGCCTTTTGGTGAAGCAATATTCAAGTTAAAACCAAAACGTTCTGCAGCATTAATATAGGAATGACACATATTATTGCCATCGCCTACCCACACGACTGTTTTGCCTTTAATACTGCCGCGATGTTCAACATAAGTCTGCATATCTGCTAGTAACTGACATGGATGATAATCATCGGTTAAAGCGTTAATAACTGGAACAGAAGAGTATTTTGCAAATCGTTCAACCTTATCATGCTCAAATGTCCGAATCATCACGGCATCGACCATACTAGAAATAACACGTGCAGAATCTTCTATCGGTTCTCCACGACCTAATTGTGTATCGTTAGGCGATAGAAATATTGAGCCACCGCCAAATTGAATCATGGCGGACTCAAATGACACACGGGTACGGGTTGATGATTTTTCAAAGATCATCCCAAGCACTTTATTTTTTAGTGGCTCATAGATTTCACCGGCTTTTTGCATTCGTTTTAACGCGATGGCGCGAGTAATCAACTGCTCTAATTCAAGAGAAGATAGGTCTTTTAATGTTAAAAAATGTCTCATATTACGCTACGCTCTCGACAGCCTGTGAAGAAAGAAAATCAATAACCAAATCGCTAACCATAGAAACAATTTGATTCGCTTCATTCGCGTCAATGATTAACGGGGGTAACAACCGTATTATTTTATCTGCTGTCACATTAATTAAAATGCCTTTGTCTAATCCAAGTTGAACTAAACCACTGCAAGGTATGGTCAACTCAATACCAATCATAAAACCTTTACAACGAATGGCTTTGACACCTTCAATATCTTTTAGCTTAGCCTTAAAACCCGTTAGCATTTGTGAACTCAAGCTATTAACGTTGTCCATTAGATGTTCTTTTTCAATGGTGTCAATGACTGCTAATGCCGCACGGCAGACCAAAGGATTACCACCAAAAGTTGAGCCATGATTACCGGCTTGCAATACACCTACCGCAGGGCCTGCCACTAAACAGGCGCCAATAGGCAAACCATTTCCTAAACCTTTCGCTAACATCATGACATCAGGCTTAACCGCATCATCATGCTGAAATGCAAACCATTTACCTGTACGTCCTATCCCTGATTGCACTTCATCTAACATCATTAATAATTTTCGTTGTGAACAAATATCACGAACATCTGCCAGATACTCTGCGTCAGGAATTTTAATGCCACCTTCACCTTGAATTGGCTCCAACATCACAGCAACAGCTTCAGGCCAATGTCCAACAGCCATACGCAAGGCATCAAGATCATTGTATGGCACACGAACAAAACCAGGTACTAATGGTTCAAACCCAGCTTGTACTTTAGGATTGCCGGTTGCCGTCAAAGTGGCCATTGTTCTGCCATGAAAACTACTTTCCATCACAATAATAACCGGCCTATCAATGCCTCTACTGTGACCATATTTACGAGCAATTTTGATTGCTGCTTCGTTAGCTTCGGCACCTGAATTACAGAAAAAAACTTGCTCCATCCCAGAAATTTCAACTAGCTTTTCAGCTAACTCAGTTTGCAATGGAATATTATAAATATTAGAGGTATGCACTAAGGTCGCCGCTTGTTCACAAATGGCTTTTGTCACCGCAGGGTGAGCATGACCTAGATTACATACGGCAATACCACTTAAGGCATCTAAGTACTGCCTACCATTAGTAGCTGTCAGCCACGCACCTTTACCTTCAGCAAAAGCAACATCCAAACGGCCATAAGTTGGCATAACAGCGGAGCTGTGAGTCGTCATCATTTATATCCACACACATCATAGTCCAAGTTAGTTGCTCGCATCATTAATGGCAAGAAAAAACTCAGGCTTAAAACGAAAAATGGCAGTTTCAAATGAAACTGCCATAAATCAAATAACAAAATATTTTATAACGTTATAACATTCTTAGCAAAATTAGCTTCAAATGTGCAACGTGCTGTAATTAAGCGGCGAAGTTTTCCGCAACAAAATCCCAGTTAACCAATCCCCAAAATGACTCAACATATTTAGGACGAGCATTACGAAAATCGATGTAATAAGCATGTTCCCACACATCACATGTTAGTAATGGCGTTTGCCCTGCAGTAAGCGGGCTACCAGCATTGCTTGTATTTACAATCTCTAAGCTGCCTTCTGCATTTTTAACTAACCATGTCCAACCTGAACCGAAGTTAGTTGCTGCAGATGTTGAGAACTTAGCTTTAAATTCTGCAAATGATCCAAATGTAGCATCGATTGCAGCAGCTAAATCGCCTGAAACAGCATCTTTACCATTAGGTGTTAAACCGTTCCAGTAAAATGTGTGATTCCAGATTTGCGCGGCATTGTTAAAGATACCACCGCTAGCTTTCATAATGATTTCTTCTAATGATGCATTTTCAAATTCAGTACCCGGCACTAAATTATTTAAATTAGTCACATAAGATTGGTGATGTTTACCATAGTGAAAGCTGATTGTTTCTGCAGAAATTGTTGGTTCTAACGCATTATCAGCATATGGAAGTGGTGGTAATTCAAACGCCATGATGGATCTCCTAAAATAAAAATAACCAAGTATTTAACTCGGGTTAGTCTAAGCGAGCAATACTTTCAAAGCAAGCAAAGAACAGACATGAAACAAAATAGAACAATTAACTAGTGAACTTTTGCTGACCATTGTAGACGAGAAAATGCTTGCCTTTGGCTCGCGCTATCATGCCGATACCTACTTGTTTAGCAAGGCGTAATCCCATTTCCGTGACCCCAGATCGAGAGAGTAATAATGGTATTTGCATCTGAGCAACCTTGATCACCATTTCTGAAGTCAAGCGACCTGTAGTATAAAAAACTTTGCCATCACCCGTCATATTCTCTAGCCACATCCAACCAGAGATCGCATCAACCGCATTGTGTCGTCCTACATCCTCAACAAATATTTCAACCTTGTCGCCTGAGCATAGGGCGCAGCCATGAACGGCACCCGCCTGTTTATACATTTGATTATATTCAGCCAAGCCATCTAAGACGCGGTAAATACTCTCAGCACTAAATATAGGGTATTCTAGTGCAAGGTCATCTAATGATGTCATTACATTACCAAACATAGTGCCCTGTCCACAGCCACTGGTCACCGTGCGTTTTGTCAAAATAGTGTCTAAATCTGGCCTGGATTTACGTGTTGTCACCGCCACCGCGTCAACATCCCACGCCACTTGAACAGCGACAATATCTTCAATTCGTTCGACAAGACCTTGATTACGTAGATAACCTAATGTCAATAATTCAGGCTGAGCCCCCATGGTCATTAAAGTGACAATTTCACGTTTATCAAGGTAAATTGTTAACGGTCTTTCACCTGTCAGGGAAAGCTCACGAGACTGACCATGCTCATCTAACACCGTCGTCACATGTAAACTATCGATGGATTCATCAGTCATATTTGGGCGATAATTAGCCACCAGTTACACTCATATGTCTGAAAATAATAGGCTGTTCTTTTAAGTTAAAGTCATGACCTTTAGGTTTGATGTCCATTGAGTCAATAATCGCCTGTTTTAATCGTTCGATATCATCAGGATATTGTCGAATAATTTGACGTAAATCGACAGAATGTTCTTGGCCTAAGCATAACAATAAACGACCTTCTGTCGTTACACGAACACGATTACAACTTTCACAAAAATTATGACTATGAGGTGAGATAAATCCTATTTTACTGTGCGAGCCAGCCACACGATAATAATGTGATGGGCCGCCAGTTTGCGCATCACTGCTGGTTAACTCAAACCGTTGTTGTAAAATAGATAACACTTCATCGCTTGAACAATAACTCTCATCACGCTGATGACTAACCTGCCCAAGTGGCATCTCTTCTATATAGGAGATATCCAAATCATTATCAATTGCAAACTGAGCTAAATCAACGATCTCATCATCATTCCGTCCCTTCATAATAACCGCGTTCAGTTTAACTCGTTTAAAGCCAGCTTCTTTAGCGGCTTGAATACCAGCGAGGACCTGAGTTAACTCACCAGTCCGTGTTAACTCCTGAAAGCGCTTAGCATCAAGAGAATCAAGACTAATATTAACCCTATCCACTCCCGACTCAACCATCGACTTCGCATACTTGGAAAGCTGAGAGCCATTTGTAGTGAGATTCAGTTCCTTAAGTGCTGTCGTTTGCTTAAGCTGCCCTACTTGCTCAAATAACCAATCGACATTACGTCTGATTAAGGGCTCGCCTCCGGTAATGCGGACATTTTCAACACCCAACTCACAAAAAGCCCGTAATACAAAAACAACTTCTTCCAACGTTAATAATTTTTCGCGCGGCATAAACGTCATTTCTTCATCCATACAGTACACACAACGAAAATCACAACGATCAGTAATAGACATTCGTACATATGTCACCTGCCGACCAAAACGATCTATCAATTGAGGTTGTAAATGAAATTCAGACATGATTAAAAATGAAATGGCCTTAGTAAATTAATAAATTGTTGAACAATAATTACCTGAGAGTATAAAAAGCATACTGACCCGTCAACATTACAAAATATAGTGTTATTTCATAGTGCTAGATACAAACAAGCCCCGCATTGTGCGAGGCCTGTTTAGCTTGCTACGACATTAACGTGATGAAATACTTAATCATCACCACCAAAAGCACCTAACAAATGCAACAAACTAGTAAATAGATTGTAGATGGTCACATACAATGTAACGGTTGCCATAATATAATTAGTTTCACCACCGTTGATTATCTGACCCGTTTCGTAAAGAATCAATCCAGACATTAGCAATACGAACATAGCTGAAACCGCTAATGACAAACCTGGCATCTCAAAGAACAAAGCACCTAGACCAGCAAGGAAGGCAACCAAAATACCCACCATTAAAAATCCGCCCATAAAGCTAAAATCTTTTTCGCTTTTAATAGCATACGCAGACAGTGCAAAGAAGATGATACCGGTACCACCCAGTGCTTGCATAACGATTTCATTACCACCATTCATTTGCAAATAATGATTAATGATAGGGCCCAATGTTAATCCCATAAAACCTGTTAGCGCAAAAACAGAAGCGATACCCCAAGCGCTATTGCGTAACTTAGTGGTCAAGAACAATAAACCGAAATAACCAACCAACGTAATTATCATCCCAGGGTGAGGTAAGTTGTATGCCATCGATATTCCAGCCGTCAAAGCGCTGAAAACGAGTGTCATTGCTAGTAAGCTGTAAGTGCTACGTAATAATTTGTTTGTTGCAAGAACAGATTCTTGCGAACGCACAATAGTGGGCTGAGCATCATAATTCATCACTTAATCTCCAGAGTGTGTATTGTTTTTTTCGCGTTTACATATATAAAGACCTAGATCCTACCGAATTAGTTCAGAAGTGCAAGCATTCAAACCAAAATGACAGAATTAAAAATTTAAGGTTGTTTTATAGGGTTAACCCTAGTATTATTTCGCGTCTTGGAGAGTTGACAGAGCGGCCGAATGTACTGGTCTTGAAAACCAGCGTAGGTTTATCCCTACCCAGGGTTCGAATCCCTGACTCTCCGCCACATTGGCTTTAAAAAGAGTAACTTAGGTAACCGCTTACCTACTTACCCGCCAAAGAACCCACCATTAAATAAATGGTGGGTTTTTTTATGTCTGTAACATTGATAATCAAGAATCAATGGGGTCAGTATCAATAGAAACTTTGTTACTCTGACCCCTTGATTACCCTGTTACTCTGACCCCTTGATTACAAGACCTTGTTACTCTGACCAATTGATTACTTGATTATCCTAGCTTTAAACTTTAAAAACCAAGTATCTCGGATTTCAAAAGCAACGTTTTTGCTGATCTGTAATAAATAAATGTATTTACCTCCTTCACTATCACCATTTTTACGACTATTGCCTTTATAATTTTTCATGGATTTTAAGTGATGGCCTTTTTCACATTAAGCCTGTTTAATACTTCCCCATCTCACAACCTTAGGAGCTACGAATGCTGAAAGCCCTTTTACTCGATTTAGATGAAACGCTATGCGACACCAGCGGTGCTAATGAGCGAGCAAAAAAATTGATGGTCAAAAATATTATGACGCAATATGGTGAAGCGATAGATGGGCACAGCTTTGTCGAGGCATATGTAACGGGGATTTATCGTGATTGGCGCGGTGATCAGCGCGCACGATATATGCCAATTATCGAACAACAAGGCGAAGAGGAATTTAGAATACAATTGATTCGTGATTTACTGGCCAAACAAACTGTTGATAATGTCAGTTATCAAGCGGCTAAAACGTTACAAAATACGTTTGATATTGACCGGCTAAAAGCATTTGATTTTTTCCCTGGCATCATCAATTTCCTCGCGGAAGCACGTAAACTTTTTACTCTTGTTGTCATCACTAATGGCCCCGAGTTTTCGCAAGTTCCTAAAGTACAAAGAGTCAATCTTGCAGAGCATGTTGATCACATCATTATTGGCGGCCAAGAGCCAGAAGAAAAACCAGCAGGCTCTATTTTCGATAAAGCGCTTAAACTAGCCAACTGCCAAGCTCACGAGGCAGTTCATGTTGGTGATAGTTTGGCAACAGATATTGCAGGTGCTAACAACAGAGGCATTACATCGGTATGGATTCAGCACCAACAACCTTTAGATGCTGAGCTGGGCATCAATCCCCACCATATATTGCTTCATCCTAGTGAAATACCAGAACTAATTCTTGAGTTACACCAAAGTTAAAAATAAACGGTTATATGATTCGGCTTTGATGTAGAACATCAGACAGAAAAATATTAGTGAATGTTTTTATTTGAGCTCATTTTTTAGTTGATCGCTATATAACTGCACATTATTTTTGCCATTATTCTTCGCGCAATACATCGCAATATCAGCATTTTTAAGAAGTACTTCATAATACCTACTAAATGGTTAATGCTATATGACTTTAAGCACAAGTCTGTTTGTGATTACTAAAGCAAGTCCGTAAGGAATTTTAACGATTCCCTTATTCAACCATCTTAGTAAATTTTGAGGCTAAAACATCACCTTGAAATATACCTACTGTATCGTAATCACCTATACTGCTAACGTTTTGAGAGCGTTACCTAAATAAAATTATTTTCTTGGGCGATTTTTAAATAACAGAACTTGATACTAACTTTAAGAGACCGTTAAACGTTATGGATATTTTACAAGCAATAATTCTAGGTATTATTGAAGGGATTACTGAGTTTTTACCTATTTCATCGACAGGGCATTTAATTGTGGCCAGTCACTGGCTCGCCATTAATCAAACAGATACCAACAAGGCATTTGAAGTCATTATTCAGTTTTCAGCCATTCTTGCTGTGGTTGCCAACTATAAAGATAAATTTACCCTCAAGCATCACGAACTATGGTTGAAAGTTAGTTTAGCGTTTATCCCAATTGGTTTTATCGGTTTATTATTTCATAAACAAATTAAAGAATTTTTTACCGTCCCCGTTGTAGGCATTATGTTCATTGTCGGTGGTGTTGTATTTTTGATCCTCGAATATTTTCACAAAGAACATCACGCCAACGTTGATCAAGTAGAAGCCATCACTTACAAACAAGCTTTTTGGATCGGCATTGCCCAAGTATTTGCATTAATTCCCGGTACCAGTCGAGCAGGTGCTTCAATCGTCGGCGCACTATTGGTAGGATTAAACCGAAAAGCCAGTGCTGAATTTTCATTTCTTTTGGCGTTACCCGTGCTAGCCGCCGCTGCCGGTTTTGACATGCTCAAACACTATAAAGATTTTATTGATGGCAACCTCCTGGTCTTACTCGTTGGTTTTATTACCTCATTTTTAGTCGCTTACCTAACGATTAAGGTGTTTATTCGTTTTCTAGATAAATTTACCTTTGTCGGCTTCGGGATCTATCGCATCCTATTCGGTGTGCTTTTATTATGGATGCTGTAAGTATTGTGAGACAAAGCTGAAATGATAGAAACGGAGATGATGCTGTTATTTTTACTATTAGGCTGTTTTGTCGGCTTTATGGCAGGGTTACTCGGCATTGGCGGCGGCGGAATAATGGTGCCCGTATTAACATCACTTTTTTTAATACAAGGCATTCCAGTAGAAAATGTGGTGCATTTAGCACTGGGGACATCAATGGCTTCTATCATCGCCACCTCCCTTTCAAGCTTAAGGGCACACAACGCTCAAAGGGCTGTTATTTGGGCAATCGTTAAAAGTATGGCGCCGGGAATTATTATCGGCACCTTCTTCGCCACCTTATTGGTTTCTCACATTAGTAATGTTTATCTTGCCATATTTTTTTCACTATTCATGGCCTATGTTGCCATTCAACTATTTTTAAATAAAAAGCCAATACCAACACGTTCACTCGCCAGTAATACCGGCTTATTTTTTGCCGGTGGCGGCATTGGTGCTATATCAGCAGTGGTCTCGATTGGCGGTGGTTCGTTGACGGTTCCCTTTCTGGTTAGACAGAATATTGATATAAAAAAAGCCATCGGTACGTCTGCGGCAATTGGTCTACCTATTTCACTTTCAGGAACGCTAGGCTATGTCATTAATGGCTGGGGAAGCTACTCGGTAGATGGCTATACAGTTGGTTATGTTTATTTACCCGCCGTATTACTTATTTCAATGACCAGCTTTTTGATGGCGCCACTCGGTGCCAAATTGGCTCACACTTTAAACGTGTCAACACTAAAAAAAGTGTTTTCAGTATTACTGATGATCTTGAGTATTAAAATGCTTATTTCAATCAGTTAATGGTTATTTATAGATAAGATCCGAACTCAGCTATTTAGTCTTACAAAGGTATTCCAGTGAACGCATTTCCTGTATAGATTGCATGAATTAATACAATACTCATTTTATATTGAATCACTCTCTGGTATCTTCCTTTTTCCTTTGTGATTTTAAGTAGATATTCATGTCCGTTGAACCATTAAAACAACAACTATCCAAGCTCCATCAAAACAAGTTATTTGAATTTATTGTCATCGGTATCATTGTATTTTCAGCCTTGATAACAGGCGCTAAAACTTATGATATTGATTCAACAACGGCTAATGTTGTGGTCTGGCTCGACATGTTCATCACCGTATTCTTTCTTATAGAAGTATTAATCAGGTTAGCATCAGAACCCCGTTTCTTTGATTTCTTTAAGAAAGGCTGGAACGTATTTGATTTTTTAATCGTGACCGCCAGTCTATTGCCCGTTGAAGGTAATGACAGCGTATTACTAGCCCGTTTATTACGCATTTTCAGGGTGTTACGACTCGTTTCGGTTATCCCTGAATTACGTATTTTGATAAGCGCCTTACTTAAGGCTCTACCTAGAATGGGCTATGTCGTATTACTCATGTTCATTAATTGCACCACTAGCACGATTACCGCTAAGAATACGACTCCGCGCCATTGCCGCCAATATTTCTGCAAATCACTTTGTGGCTGAAAATGGCCTTGTAAAAGATTCATTGCCAGCACGGTTTTATCAGGTAGCTGGGCTAATTTATTTACTGGGTCGCCCGCCCTTTCAATAGGGAATTCGAGTGCGAGTGTTTGATACTCAGTTTCAGTAATATAAAGTGATATATCAGGGCTTAAGTCAGCCGTTATTTTCGGTAATAACAAGGCCATATTTTGAGTATCAAAGACATGACACATTTGAGGTGCTGTACGTAAATAACTAATCTTACCCTCAACCTGAAGCTGCAAGATATCGCTGTTAAACGGCGCAGCCAAGCTTGCAGGCAATATAGCTTCAGGCTGTATACCTGCCTCGTTTAGTTGCTCTAAACAATTAGCCATCTCTGCACGATCAATAACAGCAACAGACACCTGTCCTTCGCTTGATGTGGTGCCGATAGCAAAGTGTAGTTGGTCAATATCACTGGCTACACTATCTTCTAATAAACTCGGTAATATTTTATATAAGTGGCGCTGCTGACCTGTCGGCACAGTCACTGAGGTTAATGTCACTTTGTCAGCCGCTATCCAGACGATGACCTTGTGATTAAGTGCTTGCTCAGTGAGCTCTAAAAGAGAAGCAACTGTACCGGTTTCTTTTGGAATGCCATCACTAAACGTAGCCCAGTTAATCGGCGCTGAAGCGTCGCTCAAATCAATTAATATCGTATCTGTCACGCTACAGTCCCAAAATGTCGCCAAATAATGTGTATTTGTTTATTTACGTGTTTAAACAAGGTGGTTAACTCTTGGTGGCCCCGACCAATTTGGGCTCTTGCACGCAATAAATAATAGTCTGAAGTTATCCGCAGCATCGCCTTGGTTTTCGTATCAATTTCAAGGCCTGCCAAGGCTTCTAGCTGCCAAAAACTAATTAAACTATCATAACCTGATTGTTTACGTTCCGCTAATAGTGTCGCTGCTGAACTCACAGGTAGATCTTTAATCAACATCGCTAATAATTCAGGCTTCTCCCTATCAATAGTATTAATATTTAACTTCAAATAATTGTCTGGTAAAGCGCAAACGTAAGGCCGTAGTTTTTTCATAATGTCAGCGGTATAACCTTGAATCAAATTTAATTCACTGACATCGACAATCAAGCCATTGGCAGCACGGTAAGCTGGCGTCAGTAATTCATAATCCAGATCTTCAGCGCCATCCATGCCACCGACCTGTTGATTACTATCTAACCAATCAGCTAGCGAGTCACCTAAACCTTGAGACAGCCCTAATAGGGTTAAAAGACGTAGATACGCTTGATAAGCCACTCCTTCTTTGTCTGCTATATAACCCAGTTCATTTTGTCGACTGACAATACTATTCACATTAAAACAGCTACTTGCATCGGTAATAACACCTGTTAAATCACCGCCTTCAACCGGAAAATATAAACCTTGTGTCGCCCATGCCTGAGCTAAATCAACACGCTCTGGATGATCGTCAATATCCTTCTCTAGCACAGCAATCGCAAACTTCTCTGCGCCTAATGTGTAAGATTGGGCTTGTTGATGGTCAAATACATTGGTGCTACGCCGTATCTCACGCTGTAGTCGTCCAGTGAGATCTGTTGCAATCATGGATACTAAAGCCACCACTAATAGCACCACAATCAAGGCCACACCTTTTTCTTTGTTCATCTGCTGTTTATTTATAGAAGTCATAAATTATGGCTCGGCTTTCAAGGTGGAAACAACAACAAATAACCAGCGAAATTCACGATCATTAGCTACTGACAAACTTACCTCTATCGCACTAGGCAAATCATCCTCGGAACCCTCAACATCAGGGGGCCAAGTATCAATCCATTGCTCTTCTTCTAAAAACCGGATTCGCCATGTTTTCACATCACTTAATAGCACTTGATCCTGAAATTGGGCATTGGGGGCACGATCGATATTTTTCCAAGTTCTTCTTATAAGTTGCTCACCATCAAAAAAGTAGCGTAACCGTAATAAATCACTTCTGGCTTTGCCTAATGGATTTGGACGACCTGTTCTTGTTAACTCGATAGCTCTTCCCCAAGCCATATCTTCAGTCATAACTGCAGGCAACATATCGCCAAATTCATCTCGTATTGTGCGAGGAACAGTTTGTATAAAGTCTTGTTGCAATAAGCGGTGCGCTCTTTGTAAAGCTACGAGATAATTCGCCTTAGTATCGAATTGTTCACCTGCTTTTATAGTCTGCTGCAACATTGTGAATGTAGCAGTAGAGAACAAAGAAAAAATAGCGACGGCAATCAGCACTTCTAATAAGGTAAAACCACGTTGTGTTGATAAAGAACTCATCAATTAGCGACGATGACTAAATGCGGTTAATTTATAGACAGGATATTCATCCTCTTTATTTTGTTTTACCGTGACCTCTACACGACGTAAATCCGCTGATTGTGTATTTGAGGTCTCAGTCTGCCAGTACCATAATAAGCCCGCCATATCTTGTTGTCCCTGATTACGCCCAATGGCAGGCCAATTTGGGCTTATTTCAATTTCATTGATTTGATTCACAGCCACCCATTGTGCATAAGTCTTTTTTTCTAAATAACTCAATGTATTGACACTTTCGCCGGTCATTCGAACCAAAGCCGATAATGCAAATGCCAAAATAGCAACCGCCACCATGACCTCAATTAAGGTTAAGCCCCGCTCTTTAGTCATTGGACATCTGCATTGATAACTGACCATTTTCTTGGCCAAGAATCTGTACTATTTTATCTGGGTGCTCCAGACTGAATAACGATAATTTAAATCCGGTCAGTTCACCACTAGATAACATCATCACCGACGGTATGATTGACTCCTTATCAATCTTTTTAACTACATTTTCATCCCCAACATCACATGTCATCATTAAAGCATCATTTAATTGATGTTCGGTTAAATGAGGATCATTGACTATAGGTAACCACCTCTTTTCCTGTAGACGTGAAAAGAAGTAACGATCTGCTTGCACTGTCAATCCTAATTCAATGCCTTGCATAATCGCTTCATCTTGTGACAACTGAATCACTTGCATTAAGCGGTTGGCTTCACGCTGTAAAATGCGATCATCATTGGGCGTCGCAGTTAGCATGACCATTCCAGAAAATAAGCCAATAATGACCAGCACAACAAGTAGCTCTAATAAAGTAAATCCTCGGTAAGCCTTCATGGGGATCTGTTGAAAGTTACTCTGTACGCCAATTACCAATATCTGTATTAACACCTTCCCCCCCCTCTTCACCATCAGCACCTAATGTATATAAATCATAGATGCCACCTTTTATACCAGGGTTTAAAAATAGGTAATCACGTCCCCATGGATCTTGAGGTAATGATTTTATATAACCGCCATTTTTATACTGTCTAGGCTCAGGTGATTCAGTTGGTTTAGAAACCAACGATTCCAAACCTTGGCTTGTAGTTGGGTACACATAATTATCTAATTGATACAAATCTAGGGCTGCTTGCAGACTAACAATGTCCGATGTTGCTTTTGTGATCCGAGCATCATCAGCACGCCCTAAAATTTGTGGTGCAACCATTGTCGCCAAAATGCCTAGGATGACCACCACAACCATAATTTCTAACAAAGTAAAACCAGCTTCATTAGTTGATAAAGGCTTTATTTTCTTCAACATTGTGTTTCCTTAAATAAGACAGCAAAAGTGGCACTAACCCACTAAAGTGTTCAGTTCAAAAATAGGTAATAAAATAGCGATAACAATGAATAATACAACGCCACCCATTGCCAAAATTAATAACGGTTCAAATAAGCCTAATGCCATCGCAACGAGCATTTCAAACTCACGATCCTGATTATCCGCAATACGTTCCAGCATACTGTCTAGCTCACCGCTTTTTTCACCATTAGCGATCATATGAATCATCATCGGTGGAAAATAACCGGTTTCAGCAAGAGCTCGATTAAGGCTACTGCCTTCTTTTACATGTTTTGCAGCATCAGCCACCGCTCGTTTTAGACATCGATTATTTAACACTCGCCCACTGATTATTAAGGCTTCTAATAGCGATACACCACTCGACGTCAAAATGCTTAAAGTTCGTGAAAAACGTGCCGTATTAACCCCCAAAATAACTTTACCTATAGCCGGAAATGCTAATAGCTGCTTATGAAATAAATATTCAAAATCGGGTTTTGTTAATAACCACCTCATCGAAACCGTGACGGTAATAATAAATAACACTGCAACCAACCAATAATTTCGAACTAACTCACTAAAGAAGATGAGTAGTTGAGTTGCTGAAGGTAATGCCTGCCCAGCCGTTGCAAACTGTGCAACTACTTTGGGCACAACAAAAGCCAACAAACCCGCCACCACAGCAAACGCTACAAAACTCAAAATTGTCGGGTAAAGTAAGGCCAATTGTGTTTTTTGGCGAATTGCATGACGCTTTTCAGTATAGTCAGCTAAGCGGATCAATACTTCTCCAAGATGACCTGATGCTTCGCCCGCCGCTACCATTGAACGATATAAAGAATCAAAAATATGAGGGTAATCCGCAAAGCTTTCAGCCAAACTTTTACCTTCCAAAACACCACCACGGATTGCCAATACCACGCTTTTCAGTCTAGCTTTATCACATTGTTGAGCCACCGCTGTCAGCGCTTCATCTAAAGGTAATCCAGCTTGAACTAATGTGGCTAGTTGCCGAGTAACCAACGCTAACTCTGCAACGCTGATAGTCTGCTTTAATTTGAAGCCTCTATTATTTTGTATAGACTTTTCTTTCGAGACGATGGCTTCAACAGCGGTAGGAGCTAAACCTAAATCACGTAATTTTTTACGTATTTGTCTCGGGTTATCGCCCTCTAATACACCACTCTGTTGGCGTCCCTTATCGTTTATGGCTGTATATTGAAATGCAGGCATGATATTAGACGCTAGTTTTCACGTGTAACACGCAAGACTTCTTCTAAAGTTGTAACGCCTTCAACGACAAGTGCGTAGCCATAATCACGCATACTAGGTGTCTTCTGACGCATATACTTAGTAATTTCAGGTTCATTTTTTCTATTATGAATCATCTCTCGTAATGACTCATCAATCACCAACAATTCATAAATCCCTGTTCGTCCCGAATAGCCAGTATTGTTACAGTGTGCACAGCCCACCGCTTGCCAAATAACGGCATGATCGGCATCACTTTTAAAATTAAATCGTTCTTTATCAGTAGCGCTTAATGCTTGTTCTTGCTTGCAATGATTACATAATTTCCGGACTAAACGCTGCGCCAGAACACCCAATAAACTACTCGCAAATAAGAAAGGTTCAACCTTCATATCAATCAAGCGACTAATCGCACCAACCGCCGTATTGGTATGTAATGTTGATAATACTAGGTGACCGGTCAAACTTGCTTGAACGGCAATTTGAGCGGTTTCAAGATCTCGAATTTCACCTACCATCACCACATCGGGATCTTGTCGCAAAATAGCGCGTAAACCTTTGGCAAATGTCATGTCTGCTTTGGTATTAACCTGAGTTTGCCCAATGCCATTGATGTCATATTCAATAGGATCTTCAACCGTCAGAATATTACGTGATTCATCATTGAGAATGGACAGTCCGGCATAGAGGGTTGTTGTTTTGCCTGACCCAGTAGGACCCGTCACCAATAAGATACCATGCGGTTTTTTTAATAATTCTTTCAATTCACCTAATAAGGTGTCTGACATACCGAGTGATGTTAAGTCTAAGCGACCTGCTTGCTTATCTAATAAACGTAACACAACACGTTCACCATGTTTTGAAGGTAAAGAGGACACCCGAACATCAACAGGACGACCACCAATTCTTAAAGCAATACGTCCATCTTGTGGGACTCGTTTTTCAGCGATATCAAGCTTTGCCATTACTTTTAAACGTGAGACTAATAAAGGGGCTAATTTTCGACTCGGGCGAATTAACTCACGCAACACTCCATCAACCCTAACACGCACTAACAAGGCATGTTCAAAAGGTTCAATATGAACATCTGATGCCTGCATTTTCACGGCTTCAGATAACAAAGCATTAATCAATTTGATAATCGGTGCGTCATTTTCTGTTTCGAGTAAATCTTCAATCTGTGGTAGCTCTTCGGCAAGTTGATATAGATCTAATTCATCGCCCAAATCATCCATTACCTGCTGTGCTTCGCCTGCATCACGATCAAATGCCGTCATCAGTAACAATTCAAAGCTGTCTTCAGTTACCTGCTTTAATTTCAATGGCTGGGCCAAATAACGTCGGCTCTCTTGCAGTGCCATCATGGATGTCGACGCTAAAAAGCTAAGCTCAACTTCTCCTTCTAAAATATGACTCACAACAACGCCATGCTGCTTGGCATAGCCAAATGGTAACTGAGTTATAGTGGTGTGCTTGTGATGTGTAGTATTTATATTCATGACGAGTTTAATTATCTATTACGCAACTTATGGTTTATATAATTGAACAAGAAACTTAAGATTGGCAAAGGCTTTAACCAACTGAGCTTCTATCAAACTAGCAGCGAACTAATTCTGCCAAGGCAACACTTCAGTCGAATCCCATGCGGGTAATAAAGCAGGACTTTCATCGGCCATCAATGAAATGCCTTTCTCCTGCATATCCAATTGTTGTTGACGAATAAAGCTATATTTTTGCCCACTGATTTCATTTAATATTTTGTCATCTCGAATAATCGTCGGATGAATAAATACCATTAAATTTCGTCTTTCCTTAGTGACTCGAGTCGTTTTAAATAACTGACCAAGACCAGGGATGTCACCTAAAAATGGTACTTTTGACACGCCTTCACTATGTTCTTCTTTAATTAGGCCTCCTAAGACAACGGTGGCGCCATCATGCACTAATACGGTGCTGTTGATTTCACGCTGATTCGTTATCAAATCAGTCGCACCCTGCGTCGAAGAAACGCTCGAGACCTCCTGATAAATCTTTAGCCGAACAGCATCACCTTCATTAATCTGTGGCGTAATGATCAATTTAACACCCACTTTTTCTCTGGTGACCGTAGTAAATGGGTTCGTATTGGTTGATCCTGTTGTAGACCCTGTAATAAAGGGCACTTCTTGACCGACGACAATCGATGCTTCTTCGTTGTCTAAAGTAATGATGCTGGGTGTTGATAAGATATTAGCGTCATCATCAGTCGCAAGTGCATGTAAAATAGCACCAAAACCACTATTACCTCCTCCCCCCGCTATACCAATATTTAGCCCACTTGCACCGGCCAATGCCGTTGCAGCATCTTCAACATTACCTCCCACAGCATTTAATAGCGTAATGGGATCCAAACCAGAACCAGGGAAACTGGTCAATCCACCAACAGCACCGCCAACACCTAACCATTGCACACCTAATTCACGGTTACGATCTTCAGAAAGCTCAACAATAATCGCTTCGACTAAAACTTGAGCCCGTCGAATATCAAGTTGCTTTATCACGGCTTCTAAGGACCGCATTACATCAGGTGCCGCTGAAATTAATAACGAATTGGTACCTTCATCTGCTTGAATACTCGTCCTCGTCTTATCATTGACATTAGCTGAAGTCGCAGACGGCTTCCCTTGATTATCTAGATTAATACTTGCCTGCTGTTCAATATTATCTTTCACACCATCTAATACTTTAGCCACTTCAATAGCTTTCGCATTATGTAGATAAATAACTTTAATATTACCCGTGTCACTTTTGAGTGGTGAATCTAACTGCCCTATTACCGCTTTAATTCGTTCTCGTGCTGCGCCTTCACCACTTAACAAAATTGAATTTGTACGTTCATCAGCAACGTATTTGGTAACGCGCTCCGGCAGCTCTTTTTGACCACTTGTAGATTTATCAATCTGCTTCAACATGGCAACCACCGGCACTGCTGCTGCAAATTTTAATGGAATGATTTCAACCTCTTCATTACTTGCCGTATCGATGTTGTGAATCAACTTAGCAATACGAGACACATTATCAGCACGATCGATGACTATTAATACATTAGAGGGCGAATAAGCCACCAAATGAGCCTCTTTTGCCATCATTGGCTTCACTAACGGTAATATCTCCTGAGCACTTACTTGATCCAGCTGTAAAACACGCGTGACATATTCATCACCATGCCCTGGAGCAGCATCACTAGCAAACTTCATGACATCCTCTTTAACACTGGCAACGGGTATTATTTTAGTTATTCCGTTAGCTTTAACGGCAGTAAAACCATGCACATTTAACGTTGAAATAAACACCTGATAAACTTCATCCTGGGTCATCGCATGCTCAGAAACAATGGTTACCCTGCCTTTTACCCGAGGATCAATAATGAAAGCTTTCCCCGTCATTTGCCCAATGTCGGTGATAAAAGTTGTGATATCTGCATCTTTCATATTCAGCGTGACTAAATTGTCATCAGCCATACTTTGCATCGTAAAGCTGAGTAAGAGTCCAGCGGTAAAAACCGCTAATTGCCTGATTGTAATCGTTATCTTATCCATGCTTTCCAATTCCTTTTTACTTAACACTGTATTTAAATAGTAGCGGTTGTCGACCACGCCTTACTTTTATATCTAACACTTCTACTGACGATAGAACACCGACCAACTGAATCACCTTATCTGGACCATCCAGTTCAATGTCATTAATGTGTGTAATAACATCATCCTTGAGAAAACCTAATCTAGAGAAGAGTAATTTATCGTTTCCAGGTGCAACTTTATAACCTTGAAAGCCATTCTTGTCTGTTAACGGCTGAATATTCATCCTACCTTTTAATGAAAGAGGACTAGTTTTTATCGTAGCTGCAACTTCAGCTAGCCGTCTCGTCAAATCACGATTTGTTGTTTTATCGATGACTCGCAAATCAAAACCTGTTGACTTTAGGACATGCTCACCCTCAACTTGATTTGATTTTTTTTGCTGTAAAACATCAAACAGAGTTAATGTTTCATACTTACCAGCACGTTCTAAAATTAAATGCTGAGAATAAATCTCATAAATTTTAACTTCGCTATGCCCGTGCACCTCATCACCAAGATAATACAGTGCTTGAACACCTTGTTGATCTTCAATGATCGCACTGCTTTTTATCGAACCTTGTCCTTTTCGTAAACCACGTAATTTTAGATTTAACGATGTTTCAGGGGCAATAATCTGTCGATTCTCTTGATCAGTGCCTTGCTCCAAAAAGGTTGGCACCCCAAATAAATGTAATGCCGTAATATGTTTAATATCAAGGGGGTGGATTTTATTCGTTGCAGATGGTGAAAATGCCATGCCATGAGTCTGAGCAGGTGGTTCTGGAGATACAAAAAACCAAACTGAACTAGCTAGTTGCCAAACAAGTAGGCTAACTAATCCTAAAGCAATAATTTGTTGCACTTTATTCACATTATTTAAGTTCAATGCTAGACACATAATTATCTGTTTCTATACAACTCATTTTATTATCCCTATATTTAACAAAGCCATAAGTAATAATTACGCCTTACAGCATTGCTCCTTAACTAGATAAATCATGGCTGAACGAACCATAATCCATCGCTTTGTCGACATGCCACAGCATTAATCGCTAATTCCCGTAAACCTATTGTCGCTGTTGCTTTATAGTCTCGGCAATGAATCGTATTATTGTGAGTGAATGTGCGGGTTGGCGTTACTGACAATACCACTTTATTAATTTCATCAATCCATTCTGAAGTCTGATTAGTATAGTTACTTTCTAATGCTTTTTGCCCATTTTGCTGGTCGTCAGGGCTGAATCTAAAACCCACCTTCTTAGCCAAACTATCCAACAAGTTATCTATTTTAAAGCTAGTCGGCTTAGCCATACTGACCATCTCCGAACCATCGATGTCTTCACCTTTCGGCTCTGCACTTAAGACGCCTCCAAAATTTATGGACTGGCAGGCTGATAAATTAAATAAAATAAAAATGAATAATGTAATACGCAACATTGCCACAATAAATATCCTTAGTGTTGTTATGGTCTATCATCAATACTTATTAGTAATTAAGTAATACGGCTTACTCTTTTCATCATTAGCCACAAATTCGGTTAATCTCACAATCGTTATCTCCCTTACACGATACCCAAATCGTCAACACTCTTAGAAACTAATATTAGCTCAAATAACTAGCCGTACTGTTATCCAAATACACATGATTATTTAAACATTACTGAATACTGAACCCGGCATGATTTAGCAGGATAACCGCACATTGCGCTGACTTTAGATGATCGATGATCTCCTGTGACCGAAACGCTGAAATTGTGAGAGCAAAATAGGTAAGCCAAGGCATCTTATTATCAAGATATTACCAACCCACAATATTACTAAAGACTAATATACCACCACCTAGTTATAAAAGTAAAACACTCTCAACAACTCTATTGCAAACAATGGCTTACATAGAATATAAAAAGATATAGGTTTTAAGGGGCACTGCATGGTTTAGTGTTAATCAATTAACTCAATGTCTATAGCTTAAACGTTGCGCCTCAACAAAAGACATTATTCTGATTAGTATAAATATTGCGAATTACTAATATATTGGGAGACTCAGTTCTTTATCCCAAAAGACCTAGATTATGATGTTGGATTTTGTGACAGCACTTGCAAAAAAACTTAGATAAAATAACTAATTTTTACCGGAAATATCATAAATAAAATTACTGTAGTGAAATCAAATGCTTTAGTGAATATGGAGTTCATTTAAAAGTGAAGTATCCAGAAGCAGTTCGAAATGGTCTGGCTTCCTAGCTAAGGCAAGAACATATAAACACAACCAATTTGCACAAAAAAAATCAAAAAAAACGATTTAATTCAATTATTACCGGAAATATGCTAGCATTTTAAAAATTAAAGAACTTTATGACCCTTAAGAAGTCCGACATAATTGAAATGCTTAACTCCGAGATAGGTTTAACTAAAGCCGAATCGAAGTTATTAGTGAACGATTTTTTTGAGGCAATAATGAGTTCACTAGAATCAGGGAAAAAGGTAAGTATAAGAAAATTTGGCACTTTTAAGCTATTAAATAAAAATGAAAGACTTGGCCGTAATCCCAAAACTGGGCAGCCTCATACTATTACAGCGCGAAAAGTTGTTACTTTCAAAGCAAATAAACTTACTCATACGGCCATGACAGGCTATGATAAATAGACTTTTAAAGTTAAACATTGCGCTTAGTGCAATTTTACTTACTAGTTGGTTAATTCATGAATAAACATAGCATACTCATAATCGATGATAATTTCAGATTTAGAGAATTATTGAAATTAACGCTCCGGTTGAGCGATTACAATATTTTGGAAGCTGAAAATGCAAATGACGGGATTTATTTAACTAAAAAACATCATCCCGATGTCATTTTACTTGATGTCCAACTCCCCGGTGAGCTCGATGGCTTTGGTATATGTAATTTAATTAAGTCAGATCCACTTCTCCGAGATATTCGCGTGATAATGCTTTCGGCTATGGGCAGCCAAACTGACTTGGCGATGGGTGGCCAGTGTGGTGCTGATGCTTATATAGTAAAACCATTCAGAAAGACTGGACTGCTTGAATCAATAAAAATTTGAGCCCATTTAAAAGAACTGCAAATTCTCCTAAATAATTAGCTATAACACGAGTTGTTAATATGAAACTTTGCACTACTAAACAGGCAGCAGATAAGCTAGGTGCTACGTCAAGAACAATATTATTATGGTCACAATCAGGACTGTTAAAAAGCTGGAAAACACCGGGTGGCCATCGGCGATTCTCACTCGCAGAAGTTGAGGATCTTGCAATTAATCTTGAAGAGAAATCGAAACTTTCCCAAAAAATAGAACTAGAAAAATCAAAACTAAAAATCTTAGTAGTTGAAGATGATTCTTATCTACTCAACCTCTACAGTTTGAATATTTCCAGCTGGAATTTACCATTAGAACTTGAGCTCTCACATGATGGTTATGACGGCCTCTATAAAGCGGGTAGCTTTAACCCCGATTTACTGATACTTGATCTTGACCTCCCGAACGTTAACGGGCTTCAAATAATTGCAACATTAATAAAAAATAATGGTATCAATTTTGATAACATTTTAATTGTAACCGGTTTATCAAGAAGTGAAATAAGTAACGATTTTGTTAACACAGAGAAAATGACAATAATAAAAAAGCCCATAAAATTTGATTTTATAAAGAAAATTATTGAAAAAAAGCTTGGAGAAAAATTGAGCGTCAGCACATCAATATAGATACTTTTATTGATAATTCGAAAGTACCGGCATCATTTTTATTCGAATTAATTGATACAGATCAATTTAAAACAAGTGAAACCATGGGAAGCTACATTCAAATTTATCTCTATATGGGTCTTAATAATCCATTTAGTTACCCGAATATATGATCGCAATAAAAGGAGAGATTGTGTTGCAAAATAATACTGAAAGGATGCAAAATATTGAAATAATTGCACATGAATTAAGAACCCCCCTATCAAATATAATTGGTTATACTGAATTTTTGCTCGAAAATCCCATTGAAACTTCTGAACGGGAAGAGTATCTGAATATTATTTTAGATGAGTCAGTCCAACTATCTATGATCTTAGATGATATTTTGGATTTAGCAAAAATAGAGTCTAATTCAAATAAATCATTCCAGTTTCGAGAAAATGAAATTATTTGTTTATTACAAGAGAGTATATCAGTGGTTCAAAAAACAAATACGGAGCGATATTTTATTTTTGAATCGACCCAAGCACAGATATCGCTAATTTTCGACAATAAAAAGATAAAACAAGTAATAAATAACTTATTGAGTAATGCTATAAAATACTCCTTCCCAAAAACACAAATTACCGTTTCGGTTAAAGAAAAGTTCAGCGGACATACACCAGGCATCATTTTTTCAGTCAGTGACCATGGCATTGGCATGTCAGATAATGAAGTTGAACAAATATATGACCGTTTTTATAGAGTCAATCATCACACAAAAACTCATGGCTCTGGACTAGGGATGTCGATTGTAAAAAAAATAATAGACGAGCATCATGGTCATATTACTATTGACAGCTTGAAAGGGCGCGGCACGAAAGTCTCAATATGGCTTCCTAAGGATAGAAGATTAGACTCTAGTACAAATAAAAGATGATTATCTCTTCCTCAAAGATTCTAACTCTACACATTATGATGTGTAATCAGTCAGTTTATTAGCTTATTATAATGATGATAACCTTCATAGCTAACATGCATATTCCTAGAGTTACAGATTGTCTACTTAAAGCCGAGAAATTCAGCTTGCGATAGAAATAATAGATACCTTTCAATCTTCTCCAAACTGGCATCTAAAAAAGCATGCACTTAATGAAGAAATGATCGCGTGATTATAAAAAGAGCTACCTTTGAACTAACAATAGAAGTTGAAGGTTTCTTCTTATAACACTGAGAACAAAAAAAGGGTTTTATGGGACACTGAAACGAAAAAGCAGCTAGCCACTAAGTGACTAACTGCTTGATGTATATACTAAGTATATGGTGCGCCCGGCACGATTCGAACGTGCGACCGCCTGGTTCGTAGCCAGGTACTCTATCCAGCTGAGCTACGGGCGCTTAATCAGCTAATTATACAGAATAATAAGAGTAATTCAATATAAAGTTTAATGGCGGAGAGCGAGGGATTCGAACCCTCGATAGGGGATTAACCTATACGCCCTTAGCAGGGGCGCGCCTTCAGCCACTCGGCCAGCTCTCCATCTCAAGCCGGCTATTATACAACAATCGCTCGTAATTTATCTAGTAAAATTTTAAGTTTATCCGATATTTTCTTGATCTTTTTCGGCTTGAATACGATCGTAAATTTCTTCACGATGAACCGATACTTCTTTAGGTGCATCGACACCGATTCTAATTTGATTTCCTTTGACACCTAGAACATTAACGACGACATCGTCACCAATAATCAGTGATTCACCAACACGACGAGTGAGTATTAACATGATATTCCCCTTACTATCTAAATTTACGGTATTTGTCGAGCAACTAAAATGGCATTTATTATTTCAGTTAAACAATTCCACACTGCTATTCCTAAATTCCCATAACCGAATCACATCACTAAATATTCTAATTTGAAACAATGTGCTCAATACTTTTTATCTCGAGTGACAGTCTATCAGTAATTCACTTTGGTATCGATAAAAAAGTCTTAAAATCAGACTGCTAAAGTTTAGTTTTGTTCCAAATGAAATGCTTTATGAAGCGAGCGAACACCTAGTTCAAGATATTTTTCATCAATAACCACTGATATTTTAATTTCAGATGTTGAAATCATTGAGATGTTAATAGATTCTTTAGCTAAAGAATCAAACATGGTGCTAGCGATGCCAGCATGAGAACGCATTCCGACACCAACAACGGAAATTTTTGCAATGTGTTGGTCTCCAGTCACTTCTCTTGCCCCTAATGCATCAGCTGTTTTTTGTAATATATTTCTCGCCACCTTATAGTCGTTACGGTGAACCGTAAACGTAAAATCAGTCGTCGAATCATGCCCAGTATTTTGAATAATCATATCAACTTCAATGTTACTCTTTGCAATAGGACCTAAAATTTGTGATGCAATTCCAGGGTGATCAGGTACACCGAGTACTGTTAACTTTGCTTCATCTCTATTAAATGCAATACCTGAAATTAGTGCTTGTTCCATTTTTGGATCCTCAACCGAAATAAGTGTCCCGCCACCTTCGGTAAAGGAAGATAGAACACGTAAAGGGACATTATATTTACTGGCAAATTCTACTGAGCGAATTTGCAATACTTTAGCGCCTAGACTGGCCATTTCCAACATTTCTTCAAATGTAATATGGTCAAGGCGGCGGGCTTCTGAAACAACGCGCGGATCGGTTGTATACACACCATCAACATCGGTGTATATCTGACATTCATCTGCTTTTAAAGCTGCCGCAATGGCAACAGCCGTTGTATCTGAACCGCCACGACCTAATGTAGTAATATTGCCGTGCTCATCACAACCTTGAAAACCAGCAACAATAACTATCCGTCCAGCGTTAAGATCGTTACGTATTTTTTCATCATGAATTTCCATGATTCGTGCTTTGTTATGGGTGTTATCTGTCAGAATTTTCACCTGACTCCCCGTGTAAGAAATCGCTTTTACGCCTTGCTGCTCAAGCGCCATACACAATAGTGCAATAGTCACTTGTTCGCCAGTAGATAACAACACATCAAGCTCTCGACCATGAGGTGCATCATTCAAGTCATGGGCTAAAGCTAATAATCGATTAGTCTCACCACTCATTGCTGAAAGCACAACGACTAAGTCATGTCCTTCTTTTTGAAATTTTATAAGCTTTTTAGCAACCTCTTTAATACGGTCGACTGAGCCAACCGAAGTTCCACCATACTTTTGTACAATTAATGACATTTTAGCTTTCCAACTTTGTATTGACCCAGCTAACAACTGAATCTAGAGCAGTGGCTAAGTTTTCAGGTTGATTACCGCCTCCTTGAGCCATATCTGGTCGACCACCACCTTTGCCACCCACTTGTGTTGCCACGTGTCCCACTAGATCACCCGCCTTAACTTTGTCAGTAATTTCTTTTGAAACCCCTGCTATTAATGTAATTTTATCATCGTCAACTGATGCCAAAATAACGATCGCCGAACCTAATTTATTTTTCAACTGATCCACGGTATCCCGCAAGGTTTTAGTGTCTGCACTGTCGAGTTTTGCTGCTAATACCTTAATGCCTGAAATATCCTGTGCCGTACTGGCAAGATCGCTCCCAGCACTCGACGCTAACTTGCTTTTCAACGCTTCTAATTCTTTTTCAAGTTGTCGACTACGTTGAACAAGCTGAGCGGTTTTTTCAGTTACATTTTCTACCGTTGACTTAATCAACGTTGATATTTCTTGTAACCGCTCTTCATCTGCATCGATATAATCAAGGGCAAGTTCGCCAGTCACCGCTTCAATACGGCGAACTCCAGACGCAGTACCCGCTTCAGACGTAATTTTGATCAATCCAATATCACCTGTACGTTGAGCATGGGTGCCACCACAAAGTTCGGTGGAAAAATCACCCATTTTTAATACACGTACATCTTCTTCGTATTTCTCACCAAATAATGCCATTGCGCCTGTTTTCTTAGCGGCATCGAGTGACATGATATTGGTTTCAACATCATGGTTTAATCTAATTTGTTGATTTACTAAACGTTCAATTTCATGCAGTTTTGATGGTGATACCGGCTCAAAATGAGAAAAGTCAAAACGCAAACGTTGCGCGTTAACTAAGGAACCTTTTTGAGTAACATGTTCACCTAACACTTGCTGTAATGCAGCATGTAATAAATGCGTTGCTGAGTGATTTAATGCTGTTGCCATTCGAGATGATTCATCAATATGGGCAGTGATGTTGTCGCCAACATTAAAAGTACCATTTTCACAGACACCAATATGAGTAAATGCTTTGCCTTGTTTACGGGTGTCCGTCACCTCAAAATTAGCCGTTTCAGTTGAAATTTGTCCGCAATCTCCAGATTGGCCACCTGATTCGGCATAAAATGGGCTGTTATCTAAAACAATAATGCCTTGTTGGCCAGCATATAGTTGGTTTACATGTTCACCATCGACCAAAATACTGGTAATTGTCGCCTTATCTAATGCCTTTTCGTAACCAGAAAAATGCGTAACACCCTCTATTGTGACTTGTTCTGACAGTCCACCAGCAAACTGACTCGCTGAACGTGCTCGGGTTCGCTGGACTTCCATCGCTCTTTCAAAGCCAGCAATATCAATGGTTAAATCACGTTCTCGAGCAATATCAGCAGTTAAGTCGATAGGAAAGCCATAAGTATCATAAAGTTGAAATACAATTTCACCAGGGATTTCTTTATCAGATAGCTGGGCGATAGCATTTTCAAGAATCTTCAAGCCATTATCTAAGGTATCTGCAAAACGTACTTCTTCTTGTTTTAATGCACGCTCAACTATCGATTGTGCTTTAGCAAGCTCAGGAAAAGCCTCGCCCATTTCAGAGACGAGTGGTGCCACTAATTTATAAAAGAAATCATCGGTCACCCCTAATTTATGACCATGACGAATAGCGCGACGAATAATACGGCGAAGCACATAGCCTCGACCTTCATTAGAAGGTTGTACGCCATCAGTAATCATAAACGCACATGAACGGATATGGTCAGCAATAACCCGTAAAGAGGTATTACTTGGATCTTGAGTACCAGATAAAGTTTGTATCGATTTTATTAGGTGTTGGAATAAATCAATATCATAGTTGTTATGAACATCTTGTAATACTGCTGCAAGACGTTCCAATCCCATGCCGGTATCGACAGATGGTTTGGGTAGCGGTGTGAGCGTACCATCAACAGCACGATCAAATTGCATGAAGACCAAGTTCCAAATTTCAATATAACGATCGCCATCTTCTTCTGGCGTGCCGGGCGGTCCACCGGCAACATCTTCCCCATGGTCATAGAATATTTCTGAACATGGCCCACATGGCCCTGTATCACCCATTGACCAGAAATTATCTTTAGCCCCAATACGAGAAAGCCGAGCGGGATCAACACCTATTTCTTTTATCCAGATATCAGCCGCTTCATCATCCTCATCAAAAACAGTGATCCAAAGCTTTTCAGCTGGCAAGCCAAGTGTTTCGGTTAAAAACTCCCACGCATAATGAATTGCTTCGCGTTTAAAATAGTCACCAAAACTAAAATTACCCAACATTTCAAAAAAAGTATGGTGACGAGCGGTATAACCCACATTTTCTAAATCATTATGTTTACCACCAGCACGCACACAACGCTGAGACGTGACAGCCTTTGAATATTTGCGTACTTCTTGACCAAGAAACAATTCTTTAAATTGCACCATGCCTGCATTAGTAAATAATAGAGTTGGATCATTAGCCGGTACTAACGGACTACTTGATACAATTTCATGGCCTTTCTTTTGGAAAAAGTCCAAAAAGAGATGTCGAATTTCTGCGCTACTTTTCATAATATTTATTAAAGCTTTCAGTTATTTGTTCATGAGTAAAACCACGATACTGTAAAAACCGTTGCTGTTTTGCACGATCCTTATAATCTTCTGGCTGTTGCTCGCCAAAACGCTTACAACGCACACCTGCTGCAAGCGCAAACCAATCAATATCAGATTCTGCCAGTGTATTGCTGATAAGCTCAGCATCAACACCACGTTCTTTTAATTCTTGTCTAATCTTTTGATAACCAAAACCACGCTGTGAACGGTAACGCAGGTAATTCTCAGCAAACCGTTCGTCACTCTGCAAGTTTGCAGCGGTTAACTTACTAATGACACTAATAATGTCATCATATTCAAAATCAGTACTTAATTTTGTTACTAACTCGGCAACACTATGTTCACGCCGAGCCAGTAAATTCATCGCACGTTCGTTAAGCGATTGCTTTTTCACGCTTCAGAAAATTCGCTCTCATCTTGTTGTTCGACAGGCGCAGCAACCTTGCCTTTTGCTGGAAGTAACGCCGCACGAATTTTAGCTTCGATTTCATCGGCCATCTCAGGATGCTCTTTCAGATAAGCACGAACATTATCCTTGCCTTGGCCAATTCTGGTGCCGGCATAGCTATACCATGCACCTGATTTTTCAACGATATCCTCTTGAACACCTAAATCAATCAGCTCACCTTCATGAGAAATACCTTCACCATAAAGAATATCAAACTGTACTTGCTTGAATGGTGGTGCCACTTTGTTTTTAACCACTTTAACCCGGGTTTCATTACCTAGAATTTCATCGCCTTTTTTGATCGCGCCAATGCGACGAATATCAAGACGAACAGAGGCGTAGAATTTTAAGGCATTACCCCCGGTTGTTGTTTCAGGGCTACCAAACATCACACCAATCTTCATACGAATTTGGTTGATAAAAACAACCAATGTATTTGAACGTTTGATATTAGCCGTCAATTTGCGAAGTGCTTGTGACATTAACCGTGCTTGCAGACCCATATGACTATCGCCCATATCGCCTTCAATCTCGGCTTTGGGTGTCAACGCAGCCACCGAGTCAACGACCACGATATCGACCGCACCCGAACGAACCAACATATCGGTAATTTCTAAGGCCTGTTCACCCGTATCGGGTTGCGATACCAATAAATCATCAATATTGACACCCAACTTTTGAGCGTACAACGGATCCAAGGCATGTTCAGCATCAACAAAGGCTGCGGTGCCGCCCATTTTTTGCATTTCAGCAATGGCATGCAAAGTCAGTGTTGTTTTACCAGATGATTCAGGACCATATATTTCAACGACGCGTCCACGTGGTAGACCGCCTATACCTAGCGCTACATCAAGACCTATAGAGCCTGTTGATACCGCGTCAATATCACGAGAAGCGGCAGAATCACCCAAGCGCATAACCGCACCTTTACCAAACTGTTTTTCTATTTGGCCTAATGCTGCGCCTAATGCTTTTTTCTTGTCGTCGTCCATTTTAGTCGTCATCGTCGAATCCAGATATGAATAAGCTTGCGATTATCCCATAGATGGCAATGAGTCTCTAGCGTTTTTGATTATTCCTTCTAAGGCGAGTTTTACTGCTTGCCGTCTAATTGATTCACGATCGCCTCTAAGCTGATAACAGCTTGTTTCAACAGCTGAATATTTAGTAAGCCATGCAATCCAAACCGTGCCAACAGGCTTGTCATCTGAACCGCCATCAGGACCTGCAATACCAGTAATTGCGATAGATAAATCAGCCATCGAGTTTACCAGTGAACCATGCGCCATTTCGCAGACAGTCTGCTCACTTACTGCCCCAAATTGATTTAAAGTTGATGGCTTAACACCAAGCAAATCTTGCTTGGCTTGATTGCTATAAGTAACGAAACCACGTTCAAACCATGTTGAACTGCCAGCCAAATCAGTGCAACACTTTGCCAACCAGCCACCAGTGCATGACTCTGCAACTGATAATCGCCAGTTTCTATCTTGCATGGCCAATGCCGCCTGTGTACTAAGTTGTACTAAGTCACCATCTGAATTAGCTTGAATCATTGCAACGCCCCCTCACAAAATAACCGTTTATATCGATTACGCAGGTTTTAAATCGAAGGCAATACAAATCCGTTCTTCATTTGAACTGAATGGTAATGTGCGATGAAATACCGACGATGGAAACATGACAATATCACCTACAGCTGGCGCTATCGTTTTTGTTGGGAAATTATCGTGTTTTTTCGGGTAATCATCACCGTGCGTACTCAACTCAATACTCCCTTCATGCTCGTGTTTTTTATCCGTTGGCAATGATAAATACAAGGCCCCGCTAACCCAACCATCCTCATGAATATGTGAAGTTAAGTGGCCGCCTTGTCTCATACGGACATACCACGAACTGGCAAACTCAGTCTTTTTAGGAAACGCCTTCACAAATACACATTGCTCACCAGAAAAGGTTTGGCGATAGCGTTCAATTGCAGCTTCAACTAATTGGCCCAAAGCACGAAATGAAGGCTCTTGGCGTTTGAATAAATTACCCGATGATTGCACACCATTAACCAACCGACCCTGCATTTTCTTTTCAACATCGGCAAAATTAATGTCACTTAATAACTGAGCAAGTAACTCACTGTTTTCACCTTTAAGTTCTTTAATTTCAGTGTGGAACACAAAATCCAGTGGTTTTTTACAGAAGTTGTAATCATTGTCTGTACCAAAGTTATCGGCATAATGCCCCGTTAACGTGGCTAAAAATGGCGAGGTATGTTTTTTTTCTTTAAGTTGATCTAGGCCCTGTTTAAACTCATCAAACCGACCTGTTTTGTACAAACAATACAATGAACGTTCTTGCCAATCAGCAAAGTCTGAACGCTGAAAGTGAGCTAAGGCGCCTTCTAAGTCACCACTGTCATACAGATAAACCGCAAGACTGTAATTGGCTAAAGGTAAGGTTGGGTCAATGGTTAAGGCTTGTTTATAACATTTAACCGATTCATCATAACGACCTTGGTCTCGTAACACTTCGCCCATATTGCTGTGCACTTCAGCATAGTCTGAGTTGAGTGCTAAAGCATCGTTATAACTATCTATGGCATCGCCTAACTTACCTTGATTTTTCAAGGCAGTGCCCATATTGAAATACACTTTGGCATCTTTTTGAATCGTCAGCGCTCGTCGATATACTTCAATAGCTTCTGCCAATTTACCTTGTTCTTGCAACACCACACCAAGATTAACTAACGCCTCAAAAAAACCGGGTTCTAAGGCAATCGCTTTTTGATAACTACTCGCAGCCTGATCAAATTTATCTTGTGATTGCAATGCTGCACCTAAGTTGTAGTGGGCATCTGTTAAATTAGGTTTTAAATTGACTGCTTTTTTATAACTAGTGATAGCTTCGTCTATACGGCTTAAACTAGTTAATAAAATACCCACATTAAAATGCAACTCACCTACCGATGGATCAATGTCTAAAGCCTTACGAAATGCCGATACAGCTTCTTTGTTCTTACTTTGACCAGCAAGCGCGTTGCCATAAAGGTTATATAATACAAATGCCTTAGGAAAACGCTTAAGCAATGCCATGGCAGTGGTCTCTGCAAGGTCTAAGTTGCCCGTATTAAGCGCATTCAGTAAGGGTTGAATTTCTGTTTGAGTGGGTTGTCTCATTTTTATCGCTTGCTTCATTGCTCTTTGCCTAAAAAACCTGTTTAGTCCTTAACTATACTTAAAATATGGTTTTTTTGCCCGCCTTAACTGGTTATAGTTGAAGCATTCTAGATCATAATAAAAAGATTTTATCAGTAAAATAATTATGTAAAGGCTTCCATATGACTGAGCAAACATCGTTATCAACACTTCGCTTTAACAATCGTTTTGTTGACGATTTACCTGCTGATAATGAAACGGACAATCATCGCCGGCAAGTGCATGCTGCCTGCTATTCCTTTGTTGCTCCAACAGTCGTTGCCACGCCGCAACTCGTCGCGTTTTCATCTGAGGTCGCTCAATTACTCGGTTTATCAGATAAGATCTGCCAATCAGATGAATTCACGCAGGTTTTTGCAGGGAATCGACTGTTAGCAGACATGCAACCACATGCCCAGTGCTACGGCGGCCATCAATTTGGGAATTGGGCGGGACAATTAGGTGATGGTCGTGCGATTAACTTAGGCGAAGTAATTAATCAACATGGCGAGCATTACGCCTTACAACTAAAAGGTGCCGGTGCTACACCCTACTCTCGTACAGCAGATGGTTTGGCGGTATTACGTTCTTCAGTACGTGAGTTTTTATGCAGTGAAGCAATGTTTCATTTGGGTGTACCGACTACGCGTGCTTTAAGTTTAGTCACAACAGGCGAAGATGTTGTACGTGATATGTTTTACGATGGGCGTGCCAAACCTGAACCGGGTGCTATTGTCTGTCGTGTGGCTCCCTCTTTTTTACGTTTTGGTAGTTATGAAATTCATGCCGCTCGTGGTGATATTGATACTTTACGGACTTTGGTCAATTTCACTATTACTACTGAGTTTCCTCACCTCGGCGCACCCAGTGTTGATGTTTATCTAAAATGGTTCACAGAAGTATGCGAACGTACGGCTGATATGATTGTACATTGGATGCGAGTGGGCTTTGTCCATGGTGTGATGAATACCGACAATATGTCGATTTTGGGCTTAACGATTGATTATGGCCCTTATGGTTGGTTAGAAGACTACGATCCGAACTGGACACCCAATACCACCGATGCCAGCGGTCGACGTTACCGCTTTGGTCATCAAGCCCAAATTGCTCAGTGGAATTTATTTCAACTTGCCAATGCGATTTATCCTTTAATCGAACAAGCAGAACCCTTACGCAAAATCCTCAATGATTATGTGGGTTTATATGATCAAAAATGGCAGATCATGCGTGCTGAAAAATTAGGCTTGAATGAATATGATCCAGCAACCGATATTGATCTCAATCAAGAATTACATGAGGTTTTACAACTCGTTGAAACGGATATGACGATTTTTTATCGCAAACTCGCTGATATTGATTGTGAAAACAGCCACTTATTAGATAAGGAATTGATGGCACCCATTATGGATGCTTATTATGCCCCTGATGCATTAACGACTGACGATAAATCACGCACTTGCAAATGGTTACGTCGCTATCAACAGCGAGTCATTCAAGATGGCACCTCCAATAAAAACCGTCGTAACAAGATGAATCGAGTTAACCCCAAATATGTCTTACGTAATTACATGGCACAGCTCGCCACTGATAAAGCAGAACAAGGTGATTTTAGCTTGGTTAATGAGTTACTAGAATTATTAGGCTATCCTTACGATGAGCAATCTGATAGGGCACATTTTGCTGTTAAACGACCTGATTGGGCTCGAAACCGTGCAGGTTGCTCAATGTTATCCTGTAGCTCATAAACGTGTTAGGAACCCTATCATGACCTTTATCATCCGTTTATTAGCTCTATTAATAGGCTTTCAACCTGCTGTTCAAAGTGCTGAATCCCTAAACATTGAAACACTTGCTAGCGGACTTGGCGTTCCGTGGGGCATGGCTATTTTGCCCAACCAGACATTACTCATCAGTCAACGCGAGGGGCAATTATCTCGGCTGAACTTAAACACCGGCACAATCACCAACATTACGGGTTTACCTGCTATTAAAGTTGCTGGTCAAGGTGGTTTATTTGATGTCGCCTTATCGCCAGATTATGCAAATACATCGTGGATTTATTTCAGCTATAGTAAAGACATAGCAGGAAAAGGGGCTACGACATTAGCCCGCGCCAAGCTTTCAGGTAACTCTTTAATTGATTGGCAAGATTTATTGATTACCAAATCGATGACTGACACCGATTATCACTTTGGTGGCAGGATTACCTTTGATAATGACGGGCATATTTTTCTGTCAGTAGGCGAAAGAGGATTTCGTCCCAATGCACAAGATCTTACTAGCCATGCCGGTTCAATTTTACGTGTTAATTTAGATGGCAGTGTGCCAGCGGATAATCCCTTTGTGGGCAATAAAAATATCCTGCCAGAAATTTGGAGTTACGGCCACCGCAACCCACAAGGTTTATTTTTCAATCAATACACCCAACAATTATGGGAAGCAGAACATGGCCCTCGCGGTGGCGATGAAATCAACTTAATTGAAGCGGGCAAAAATTATGGCTGGCCCATTATTTCTTACGGAAAGGAATATTACACACCGTTTGCCGTTGGCGAAGCGACAGAAAGAGTCGGAATAGAACAGCCAATCAAAGTCTATATTCCTTCGATAGCGACCAGTAGCATTATTCAATATTTGGGTAATTTATTTCCTGAATGGAAAAACAACTTATTTGTGGGTGCATTAAAGTCACAGCATATCAACCGCATCGTTTTAGACAATAATCAAGCGATGGCTGAAACACGACTATTGCGCGATGTAAATGGCAGAATTAGACATATCATCGAAAGCCCTCAAGGTTGGTTATATATTTCAACCGATGATGGCCGCGTTTTAAAAATTAGCCCACATCTTGCTGATAGCGAATCGCAACAATAAAGTAGTGCTTAACACCCGTTGGTAGAGAAATAATAGCTTCATCATCTACCTCCTTACCTCGCAAGGCTAATGCTAGGGGAGAATCCATACTAATATTACCCTTTTGATGATCAATTTCATCAGGGCCAACAATGCGATACTCCAACGCCTCACCCAACTCATTTTCTAAAGTCACCCAAGCCGCAAAAAAGATTTTACCCTTATTATCTGGTGAAGCAGTAACGACACGTAAGTCGGGCATTCTTTTTTGCAAATAACGAATTCTTCGATCGAGACCGCGTAACTCTTTTTTTCGGTATATATATTCTGCGTTCTCTGACCTATCGCCTTCTGCTGCTGCGGCTGATAATGCCTTTACCACCTCTCTTCGCCTTATCCAAAGCTCAGCTAACTCTTTATTTAGGCGCGTCATACCTTGTGCGGTGATATAAGGGGAAGATGCCATGATTCGTGAATCCAATTTTCAAACAAAAAAGCCACCGAAAGTACGGTGGCTTTAATATACACACAATAAACTTAACTGACTTTTTTCATTGAAACATCAACATCAGTCAGTTTATTAATATCAAAGAACAAACAATCAGGTGTATTTGGACGCGCATAAATACCTTCAATAACATCTTCAATTTTACTAATTAATGTCATCCCGCCACTGCGACTTGATTGAAAGTTCGCGGGGGTATAATTCATCACATCATTAATCTCATCAATCATCAATGCGTAGCGTGGTGTTTTCCCATCTAAGGTGATGAATAATAATACTTGGCGCATACCACTTTGGATCTGATCGCGTGCACGACCGAACAAGGCGCGTAATCGACGTAAAGTTGTCGACCGTTCATGCACTAACCTTTCTAAGGCCTCATCTTGTTTGCCATTATCACGCAATGTGATCAGCGCTTCAGCTAAAGCATGTATTTTTTTGTGCGGCTCATCGAAACTTTCTAACAACTCTTTAAGCGTTTCATCTCGAGTATCAAAGTTGCTATACCATTTACCAAAGGCACACTCATTGGGATTAGTTGCTTTAGTAAATGCCACACCCGTTTTAATCGTATTTTCTAATGAATTTACCCATTCAATATGATCATTTTCACGTTCAGTTAAAATAGTTAACAAAGCCGATTTACTATCCATTCCAGATGGAACACCAATTCGATGAGCAAAGTCTAAAACGGGTACGATTGAGCCTTGAAATTTAGTGACACCACAAAAACCACGTTCTTCTACTGGAACACGTTGAATGTCGTTCACTTCCTGACCTAACATGAGTACATTCTCAACATTTAGGCCGAACATCATATCTTCAACAAAAAAGGTAAATATTTGCCGGCGCTGATCAGTTTTGCCGCTTTGTTTATCGCTACCTTCATGGTTAAGCGCCATATTGCATACCTCTTTAAGTTAATACTAACAAGGCTTTAGCCCTATTTATCTTCAATTTATCTATTTGTGTTGTGGGTGCATCCCAGCATCCTAATGAATAAAGCAAAAGATAAGCCAAATTTAACTTTTAGAGCAAAACGCTATGAAACCAATCAAAAGTGAAATTTCAAATTACTTATGTAACACTTTTTGTAACTTGTCTTCATTAATTTTAAAGCCTAAAAAACTAGCGACTAAACGCATATCAATTTCAGCATTCTCTAGGCAACTTGTCGCACCCGGCGAAGGGGTCATATTAAAAATGATGCCATTCCCAGGGTTAATTTTAGCCTCACCTAACATAAGTACAGACTTTTTCTTATCTATTAATTGCGGTCGAACACCACCATAACCTTTAGCAAAACTGATATCTTTTAACTGTAATGATGGCACAATTTTTCGCGCATCTTTCAAAAAAAGCCACCGACGTAAGCCTGGCACTTCAAACAGAAAGTTTTTAAAAATATAGTTACGAATGTCGGTGACTTTAAATAAATCCCAAAATACTTTCAAAACGTGACGATCTAATTTGAGTACTCTGAGAAATTCAAAAAACGTACTGATATTGTATCGCTCAAGTAAAGGAAGCAATAAAGCGGTGGGGCCAAACCTAGTTTTACCTTCAATTAATACATCCGGGTCACCATGTACGGCTGCAAAGGGTAATTGGTCATTTTGAACGGTATAGACTTTTCCATTGAGTACTTTAGGCGTGAAATAAAAGCTACCAGCAACAGGAAGACATGAAAACTCCAAGCCATGCCCCATCTGTTGAGCAAGTAAAAGACTATGACCACCCGCAGAGACCACCACGGTTTTAGCTTTGATACTTTGATCTTGGGTATTAATATGAAAAAGACCGTCTTTATGCAAAATTTCTTGAACATGGCTATTCATATTCAATTTTATAGTCGTATCGTTATTGGTCTTGGCTTGAGCTACGAATGATTCCGCTAACTGATTATAATCAACTGCGGAATACTCATCTAACACGGCTAGCGCAACACAAGGTTCAGGACGAAATTCACCATTAAGCATAACGACACTCGGTTCTATGCGAGCAATATCTTCTTTTTCTAATAATTGCATGGTCGTAAAGCAGTCGCGAAAAGCTTTAAATCGTTCACGCAGAAGGCGACACTCTTTTTCACCAACACCAATGACCATTTTGGGGTATTTAAAAATAATATTATCGCGGTTGTTTAAGGTTTCAGTGTAATTGACCACCATCTCTGCCGATGCTTTGACCTTAACCGCTTTGTCCAGCGTATAGTTGGTTTCAATGTCTCCGCAATGTAGTGTTTGGCTATTGTTTCGGCCATGCGAATTAACATTTGCCACACTGCCATATTTTTCGATTAACACAATATCATTCACATCGCTATATTCAGCTAATAAATATAATAATGCTGTGCCGCATACCCCGCCGCCAATGATGGCTACCTGATGAATTTGTTCAGACATGTTTAATTCCAAAATTAATTACAGTAGATTCTATCAAATAGCGCATTATTAAGCGCAAAAAATGTTAGCTGACTAGCTAGTATATTAAAATCTTTTACATCAACTTTTTTTATTCATCTCTGTAAACGACGGAATATTAGACAATATAGCCTTCAACTCATCTTGATTAGATGCTGGTTTTGATGCGTCCTCCTCTATTTCCTTCATTGCTTCATTTTGCTCTAGCACCCGAATTTCAGACATCATTTCATCCAACTCAGCTTCCGAAGGCAATGGTTGAGAAGTAAGCTCCGTCATCATTTCTTCTAAAGCATATTCTGCGTCAACAAGCTTATCAGTCACTCTGGTTCTGGTTCTGGTTCTGGTTCTGGTTCTGGTTCTGGTTCTGGTTCTGGTTCTGGTTCTGCGATTAAACCCTCACTCACTAAGCCCGACTCGTTTAATTCTGCTTCTATGTTCCATACATCAGTTAACAACTCATCTAAAGCATCTTCATCAGGAAGAGGTAACTGTAAAGAATTCAGCTTAGGATCTCGGGCTGTATCAACCACTATTTCTGTTTCTGTTTCTGTTTCTGTTTCTGTTTCTGTTTCTGTTTCTGTATCTATTACGACTTCAAGTTCAGTATGGCTAGTTTCAAGATCAGCTTGAATAGATCGTGCTCTCACTTTTTCTCTTAATGCTTCTAACTCTGCTTGAGATTCAATCAATACCTGATTAGGCCCTTCTTTTTGTATGGCGAGGCTTTCATTATCAGAATTAGTCATTAATGCCGTTAACATCGCCTCTTCTGTATCAAATACTGGCTGCTCTACATCTTCCTCTAGATCTGGTTCAGCTGTAACTTCTGGTTCAGATTCAACTTCTGATTCGGCTGCAACTTCTGATTCGGCTGCAACTTCTGGCTCGGCTGCAACTTCTGGCTCGGCTGCAACTTCTGGTTCAGATTCAACTTCTGGTTCGGCTGCAACTTCAGGTTCAGATTCAACTTCTGGTTCGGCTGCGGCTTCAGGCTCAGATTCAACTTCTGGTTCGGCTGCAACTTCTGGTTCGGCTGCAACTTCAGGCTCGGATTCAACTTCAGGTTCAGATTCAACTTCTGGTTCGGCTGCAACTTCAGGTTCGGCTGCAACTTCAGGTTCGGCTGCAACTTCAGGTTCGGCTGCAACTTCAGGTTCAGATTCAACTTCTGGTTCAGATTCAACTTCTGGTTCAGATTCAACTTCTGGTTCGGCTGCAACTTCAGGTTCAGGTTCAGGTTCAGATTCAATTTCTGGTTCAGATTCAATTTCTGGTTCAGATTCAACTTCTAGTTCGGCTGCGGCTTCAGGTTCAGATTCAACTTCTGGTTCGGCTGCAACTTCAGGTTCGGCTGCAACTTCAGGTTCAGATTCAACTTCTGGTTCGGCTTCAGGTTCAGATTCAACTTCTGGTTCGGCTTCAGGTTCAGATTCAACTTCTGGTTCGGCTGCGGCTTCAGGCTCTATCGCATTTTGACTGGTAGCTGAATCAGCGGTAGCAGCAGCCACTAATTCAGCATCAGACTTTTTTAAAGCTTGATTCTCATTGTCATCTTTCGGTTCACTTAAATCAATTCCCTCGGCTGTCTGTAATTGATCATCCATCGAAGCAAGCAAAGTATCAACATCTTCATTTTCATCTGTTTGTTTTTTATCTTCATCCTCAGGAGATATTTCATCAAACAGACTATTTAGCACTTCTTCTTCACCCGTCATGTCAATTTCAACGACATCTTTCTCCTCTGGCGTGTCTAATTGTTCAATTGGGTTGAGTGTTTTATCCTCTATCTCTTCAGGTACATCAGATTCAGTCGCTACTGAGGTGTTATCATCAGATGATTGGTTAGTAACACCTTCGCCAGTGTCCACCCTCAAATCGGCTAAATTGCTTGGCTTTAAGTCATGACTCGCAAGTCTAAATTCGGCCATTAGGACTTCTAACTGTTTTGCGGTTAGCTCGATATTCTCACTGAGTGTCAGTGAACTATTTGCTTCAAGTCGATTAGCATTTACATTTAAAGGGATTAAATTTAAACAAGCGTCAATGGCTTGTTCAATTTGGTCAGGGATATTAAGCAGTGCTTTACCATCTTGTTCGACAAAAATGGCTAATAATGCTTTATATAATTGTTGTTCACGATCTTGAAAATCAATAGCAGCTTGTGAGAGTGCATCACCTGTTAAACTATACTTCTCAGCTAAAACCTTAGACAAGCCTTCAATTCGAACCTCTTTCGCTTGCTTTAACTTTTTCACTGTTTTACTTGCAAGATTATGGGTCTCCTTGCTTTTTTTATTATTTCGCATAATCAACCAAACACTTAAAACACCAAATAATAGGGCTAATTCATAAGCCAGCATTTGTAAAATAGCATCCATTTATAATTGCTCCCCAGGGTTTGTACTGGTGGCACTTTTACGTCGCCAAATATAAATACCTAAACCAATGAGTAATAAAATAAACCCATTACCTATTGCTAATTGAATGGCGGGCGTCATATTTTCTTCGATGTGCTGATCAATATCACTGCCAACTTCAACTGCACTTGCTTCATCATCGATTATTTCGGGCTTTAAATCCTCGACATCTTCTACCACCTCATCAACCATAGTATCTACTGGTATTGATTGTTGCACTAACAGCGCATCTTGTTTATCTTTTTCCATAGATGCTTGAACATCTAAAGATTCTTCTTCGATTATTGAGCCTGATATCTCATCCTTTATTTCAGGGCGAAAAACTTCCTGTTCTGGCATGTCAGTAAGGACTTTTGATTCTATAACCGTATTGCCATCACGTAACGTTATCAATGCTGGCTGCAAAAATAACGATCTACCTTTAACTGTTTCAGCACGAATCTGTAAGGCAACAGTATATGTTTCAGCAACGTTTAAATCAGTGAGCGTCAACTGCCACTCTTCGTCAGAATTCTTCATGACTTCATACGACCATTCACTGCCATCTACAGCGGTTAACATTGCGGCAATATTTAATTTATCGACTTTGATTAAATCGACATCAGGTATCAGTGTCAATCTGTGAGTACGCGTAGCCTGATCTTCAAGTTGCTCAATATCAATATCAAAAGGAGTTTCGACAACATTAATGCTTTGTCTACGTTGACGTTCAAATGTAGGACTAGTCATCGTCACCACAACATCATTTCGGCCTGGTTGAAAATTTTCACCAACATGAGTGCGATAAGTCCCTTTTACTTGCTGTTCGTTGAGACTTTGATCAAAAGGCGTAGTGATTTCTGTTTCTTCTTTAAGGTTAGCATCCACTAATTTTAAAAAATCTTGGCGAACAATTACCTCATCTTTTTCAGTTAAATTAACATCGAAATCAAATGTCTCTCCAACAACAATATTATTAGGTAAATCCGTTGTTTTTAATTGTAAGTCTGTCACCACCATGACACGGTTATCTGGATCTATATCTGCGTCAATAAGCCAGTGACCAGAAACTGGCTTGTCAATCGTCACTAGGTCGTAGTTGCCTTCACTGTGCCAACGAACGTTATTTGGCATATTTTTTTGACTAATACGAGATTGATCAGGCAATAGTAATTCTGTGGCATTTGAACCTTCTCGTCGAAACACCAACAGTGTCATTTCACTAACGCTGTCATCGATTTTAAATTGATTGTCAATAAGTGGAACCGTATCTCGCATGGCGGCTTTTTCAAATAAATGAAGAAAAACACGCTGTAATTGGTCGGCATTATCTACTTGTTCGTACCATCCGTCTGTCGCTACTGAGATCGCACGTAATAATTGGTGATCGGCAGAATCTGATAAGGCAATGGTATGCACGGCAACATTATTTTTTTTCAGGCGCGGGACAATCTCATCTAAAATACGTTGACGAGATTTTTTATTTATTTCGTGATTTTTAGAAACATCTACTAGGCCATCAGACAATAAAATAACACTGCGACGATAGTGTGAATCAATGCTTTTTTGATTAGCTGTTGCTGTTTTCAAGGCTTGTTCAATATTCGTAAACAAGCCATAAGAATGAATATTTTTTGATTGTAATTCGGCTTCTAATTTCCACGCATCGTTAACATCGCGAAAAGGGACCAACATGTTGACATATTTACCAAATGTCCATGTACCCGCCTTTGAGTCTTCAGGTAATAAACCAACGATCAGGCGCAATGCAGGCGCGCGTAAATTATTTGGATCATTGTTTTTCATACTGCCTGACACATCGATCAAAATACGAATATCACTCACTGTGTCTGCAGTTGGCGAGGCGAAAACCTGCCGGCCAACCATGATTAGAGCTAAAACAACCAGCAGCCATATTACTTTAAAAGGATGTATCATAAATTCATAACCTATTGTTTTTATTAACTACATCAGCTAACCATCTGAAATACAATGACGATTTTCCGACGCATATCTACAATGCTATGTTTATTTATGCAGGTTTTATGCCGGCTTAACACTTACTCATGGCCAGTAAGTTGCGGCGAACAGATCCGACTACAGCAAATCCAAACCATGCTGAAGATCGGCTTGAATATCTTCAACATTTTCCAATCCAACAGAAATTCGTAACAGGCCATCACTAATCCCCGCTTCTGCGCGTGCTTGATGCGTTAAACGGCCATGGGTTGTAGTCGCCGGATGAGTAATTGTGGTTTTGGTATCACCTAAATTAGCAGTAATCGACAGCCATTCTGTTGCATTGACTAACTTCCATGCCCCCTCTTTACCACCTTTAACTTCAAATGCAATAATGCCACCGAAAGCTGACTGCTGTTTTTTAGCTAACTCATGTTGTGGATGAGTCGGTAATCCCGCATAAAACACCTTGGTTACTTGGGATTGCTGCTCCAACCATTTAGCTAAAGCTAATGCTGATTCAGAATGGGCTTTCATTCTTAAATCTAAGGTTTCTAAGCCTTTTAAAAATGTCCATGCATTAAAAGGGCTCATTGTTGGCCCTGCGGTTCGCAAAAAGCCATAAATATCTTCCCCAACACGCTGTGCATCACCGACAACAGCACCACCGACACAACGGCCTTGTCCGTCAAGATATTTAGTGGCTGAATGAATTACAATATCAGCACCCAGTGCTAAGGGCTGTTGAAGTGCCGGTGTGCAGAAGCAATTATCGACAATCAATAAACAGTCATGCGCTTTAGCTAAGGCTGATAAGGCAGCTAGGTCAGCAATTTCATTCAAAGGATTTGAGGGCGTTTCTAGAAATAATGCTTTGGTATTCGGCTTGATGGCGCGTTGCCAATCTTCTATATCTGTAAGTGCCACATAATCAGTTTCGATAGCAAATTTCGCAAGGTATTTATCAAACAAGACCCGTGTAGTGCCAAAAATACTCCGAGATGAAACGATATGATCCCCTGCCGCCAGTAAGCCCATAAATGTCGATAAAATTGCGGACATGCCTGAAGAGGTTGCAACTGTTGATTCACCGCCTTCTAATGTCGCTAATCGCTGCTCGAAAGTGCGAACGGTCGGATTAGTAAAACGAGAATAGATATTACCTGCTTCATCACCAGAAAAACGAGCCGCAGCTTGTTCTGCACTGTCAAACACATAACTCGACGTTGGAAAAATAGGCTCAGCATGCTCGCCCTCATGTGTTCTAATTTGACCAGCTCTAACAGCCCGAGTTGCAAAGCCTTTATCATCAAACGATTGCGTCATAATCTCATTATCTAAAGCAGAAAAGTCCATGATTTTAAGGTAATGTGCTCAACCATGACCAGTGTTTTTTATTTGTAGTAGTGACAGATCATCTCTAGGTGGTGAATTATTTATATGAACGTTCACAATATTTTGAATACTCGCCATCCGATCGCCATCTTCCACTGCAACCGATAATAGCTCTTCAAATCGTTGTTGGCCAAACATCTCACCATCCGAGTTTTCAGCTTCCGTTAAGCCATCACTATAAGCATAAATACTATCGCCAACTTCTAAAGCCACATCAATACAGTGCATTTCATCAGCCTTGTATTTCACCACTCCCAATGGCAAATGTGTAGATTTAATGCGATGTTTTATTACTCCCGACTTACTTACCACTAACACTTCAGGTAAGCCTGCATTCCATATATGAGCGCGGCTGCGAATCGCATCAACATCGATACCCACTATGCAGCAAAATATGCCGGTAGGTAATAACTCTTTAAGCTTATCATTAAGCTCTCCCATTAGGGTTTCTAAGGGTAATCCAGATTTTATCATCGCGCGATGCACAGAAGAAACAGGCATCGCACCTAATGCTGCTGGTAAGCCGTGGCCGGTAAAGTCACAAAGTACTACTCGTGTTGCGCCAGAGGGTAACAACCCTGATAACATCATATCGCCACTAAAAGTACCCATCGGTACAATCCAAGATGCGAGCTGGGGTAAAGTATCATTACTATTTGCAGTAATAGTTGAAAAAACATAGGCAGCAATTTTTTCTTCTTGCTCTAACTGTGCCTGTTTAGAACGAAGCTCCGTCAACAGCTGTTTTAGTTTATCACTCGATTTTTTATGTTCAGTCATATCACTGACAATACCTGTAAATAATCGAGGTTCAGAGTCCGGCACTTCACTCACTGACAAATAAACAGGAAATTGACTTTTATCCTTGCACTGGCCAACCAATTCGCGTCCACTACCTACACTCTTGGGTTCACCAGCATTTTTGTAATTGTTTGAATGACCACCATGCTCTTGGTCATAGCCTTCTGGTATTAATAACTTCACATTTTGACCAATCATTTCTGATGCTGAATAACCAAACATCTTTTCAGCCGCTTTATTAAAAGAATCTATCCGACCATCTAAAGTAATGGTGATAATAGAATCAACAGTAGAATCTAAGATCGAGCGCATTTTCATTTGCCCTGCATGCATTAATGCCATTTGATCCAGCATATCTTGATCATTCTTTTTGCGCCGCTGACTCTCTTTTTCGACTAATTCGCTCTGAGTTTGGGCTAAAGCTTTAGCGATTCTGTATGACACCGTACCGATAGTTAATACAAGCATCATAAATATACTAATGACCAACCAGAGTATTCTTCGATGGGTATAACCATCAGCCTGAAGGTTATAACTTAACCCTTCTATGAGATGGCCATTACTGTCTTGATATAGTCGGTAATTTAATAACATTTGCTCATATAATGCTGACAGTTGAGCATTGTCAGCTAACTGGCCAGCCTCAACTATAGTCATGGCCTGATTAGCTGATGCTAATAATTGGTTCACATAGGAAGTGACTAATAACTCAGCCTTCTCAATACGTTGAGTGGTCTTAGTTTGATGACGTTGTTGCTTTACAGCCTTTAGCTCAGCCTGCAGCAGTTTTGATTGTGTTATTAGGGATAAAACCTGACGGCGAGCAACATCTGTTGTAGCAAGGTCACCCTCACGAAGCGCCAGTAAATTAGTCAGTAAAACCCCGTTTAATGAGGCTTGCTTTTGATACAAATGAATGCGTTGCGCATCCAGGTATTCTTGCTTGTGAATAAAATCTTGATAAATTTGTTCCAGTAGAACAAATAAAACTAAAGCCAGTGTCGAAAAAATATAATATTTTTTAAAACGCTTAACTGCTGGCGTATCTAACTTGAGTGTTCTGATAACATCCATCGAACCGTATTTCCCCGATATTTTTAAATCTAATCATACCTACTTATATCTATTAGGTGAGATATTTTTGATGTTTTATTAAAAGACTGACTTTTGTTTGAACGAAGACCAACAATATATGACTATATTGCTCGCTGCTTCTTTTGATAACACATGATCGCCTGAAAAATTTATCCGGTAGCTTTTAAACGAGTAACGTTTAATTGATTCTGGTTGAAAATAATTTAAGTTATCGTCAAGTAACACTATTTTAAACCTCTCTTACGATACTATTATTTTCATTAACCTAGCTTTTTGGCAGTGCTCACCTAATTTCAAACATTAGAAAATCAGTCGGTTTGACAAAGCACTAGCTACCCCATATAGTCTCGCACTTGTAGAAGGTGCTCGCTAGCTAATAGCTCAGTGAGATAATCGGGAAGTTGGTGCGTTTGTTTATTCATAAGCAACAATTCCAACACTGCCCCCGCAACGGTAATCGAGTATGTAGATCACACGCCACTGTGTTTATGACATGGGAAGGCGATCTATTTTCAACCCCACTCGAGAGTCCGGAGACCGGCCAGCTGCATTCTCGACCATATTGCGGAGGGCTTTATAGGGCTAAAAAAGACGTTTGTCTTATGCCTCTGCACATGGTTTTTATTAAAACGTGATCCCGGGTGGGTATCACGTATTAACGAAGGCACACTCTTATCATGTCAAGCCGTTTCATTGCTTTACCCCTACTCGCTATTCCCTTCTCATCAACCTTAGTTCACGCAGACATAACAACCCTTAGTCCCCTAGTTGTCACCTCATCTCGTTTAGAAGGTATCAATAGTTTAGCGGCCAATATTACCGTGCTTAATTCCGCCGATATTGCTAAAAGTCCTGCTCGCACACTGCCCGAGTTATTAGCTCAACAGGTTGGCATCACGACCACTAGTTTGTATGGCGATGGCAGTAATGCCTCTGTTGGGATCAGAACGTTTGGTGCAACAGCTACCCAAAATACACTTATATTATTAGATAGTCGCCGCCTAAATGATATTGATTTATCCTCTGTCAATTTTTCCGCTATTCCATTTGAAAATATAGAACGCATTGAAATTGTTCGTGGCAGTGGTAGTGTTCTCTATGGTGATGGTGCAACGAGCGGTATTATTAATATCGTGACTAAAGACCCAAGAAACAGTCAATCTCATAGCAAATTGAGTGTCACGACGGGTTCGTTTGCTCACCGTGATGTTAACGCATTTTCTACCTATTCCAGTGATCGTTTTGGCGTCACAGCAAACATCAATAAAACTCAAAATAATGGCTACAGAGAGCATAATCGTTTTGAACAAGAAAATGGGCAAATTGACATTCGCATACCATCTGATTCAAACGAGGTATACATCAAACTCGGCGGATACACCCAAGATCTAGACCTACCTGGTGAGCGACAAGTTGATCCGTTAAACAATATCAATCAGTTGCAATCAGATAGAAAAGCTAGCAGCACACTCAATGACTGGTCTAAAGAAGATGCCGTATTTGCAACCCTAGGCTACAGTCATAAAATTAATGAGACTGATTCATTCGTGGTTGATTCGAGTATTCGCCAAAAAAAACAACGATCTCAATTTGATTATGGTGGCGGCTATGGTGACTTTACTGAAAGTCATTTAGATACATGGTCACTCACACCTCGCATTAATTTTGAGCGCAATATTGTTAACTTACCGGTGAGCTGGACGCTGGGAGCAGATTTGTATGTGTATGATTATCAATCTGATCGTGCTAATTTTGAGATAAATAAAAACCAACCTATTCACAAAATCGACGTTGATCAAAAAAGTATCGGTATCTACGGTCAAGGTGTCGTTGATATAGATGAGATTACATCAATGACCTTAGGATGGCGCACCCAGCGAGTTACACAAAATGCAAATGACACATTTGATGCTACAGCACCCGGCGGCAACTATGGCTCAGAAGCCACATCATTTAAGGCCAAAGATCAAGAAAACAGCTATGAAATAGGCATAAAACGGTTATTGGCTGAAAATTGGCAAGTTTTTGGGAAAATCGGCCGTAGCATTCGCTTTGGCAATGTCGATGAATTATTTGAAACAAATAATGCCTATCAACAAGTTTTTTCAGCATTAACGCCTCAAACATCACGCGATATTGAATTGGGTCTAAACTTTCAGAATCATTGGCTGTATTCATCGATGACTTATTTTCACCAAGATATTAATAATGAGATTGGCTTTAATCCTGTTACTTTTCAAAATGTTAATTTAGATGATACGCAACATAAAGGCCTTGAGCTTTCGCTTGAAACCCAAGCCATTCCACGCATTGATTTAAGCGCACACTACACCTACCTTAATGCCAAATTTGTTGATGGCGAAAATGCAGGAAAAACCTTGCCATTAATTCCTGAACACAGCTATACAGTCATAGCACAGACGGTTTTACCGACAAAAATACAAGCCGCGATTAGTTGGAATTATGTCGGTGATTCTTTCTTCTCAAATGATGCCTCAAATAATTTTGGACAAAAAATACCTTCATATCAGACGGTAGATTTAAAACTCACAAAGAAAATAGAGCAACTTGAACTAGCAATAATGGTCAATAATCTGTTTAGTGAAAACTATTACAACTATGGCATAAACAGCACATCTACTGCTGGAAAGTATAATGCCTACCCATTAGCTGAACGAAATGCTTACATCATGCTTTCTTATGAGTTCGATTAAACCGATGCGTGACCATCAAGCAATCAATTATTATTTAGGAAAAAAACATGACTGACATAGAAAAAAGCCAACGCCACGAACAACGCATGAAACGTCAAAAAGAGGTCGTTGATGCGAACACGCAGCAAGCCGATAAAGACAAAGGGCTATTATTAGTGATAACGGGCAATGGTAAAGGTAAAAGCTCATCAGGGTTTGGCATGATCGCTCGTGCTTTGGGCCACAATATGAAAGTGGCTATTGTGCAATTTATCAAAGGGTCATTTAGTACTGGTGAAGAAAGTTTCTTTCGTCGATTTCCTAATGAAGCTGAATATCATGTCATGGGAGATGGTTTTACATGGGATACGCAAAACCTAGCACAAGATATTGCTTCGGCTGAAGCGGGGTGGGAAGTATGTAAACGTTTATTAAGCGACCCAACTATCAATGTCGTTTTACTCGATGAGCTTAATATTGTTTTAAAAATGAATTATCTCAACACCGATGATGTATTGGCAGATATTGCAGCACGACCAGCAATGCAACATGTAATTGTAACTGGACGAGGTGCACCAGAGGCCATTATTGAAGCAGCAGATACCGTCAGCCGTATTGATGATGTTAAGCATGCATTTCGGGCAGGAATTCGGGCTCAAAAAGGTATTGAACTATAGTGTAATTGGCATAACAAATGAATTGTCATAAAACGGTAAAGTTACTCACAATCTCTGTGGATAACTCTGTGGTTAACTTGCAATAAAAACGGTAAGTCCTTCATACATAAGCATTCACCCCTAAATGGTTAAAAACCAACCTATTAAAAAATGCCGTTTAATATCATGCAGTTAAGCCGACAGCTTTAAGAATCAATTAGTTATGAGTACTTTCTTAGCAATGGCTTTATAAGTCGTCTTTAGTAGTGAATAACTTTCTATAAAAACCTTATTGGCTTCATATTTTTAGAGTGATAGCAAGTACTATCACTCTAAAATAAGTCCGGTTAAACTGTTTCGGTTTGCGTGATGCAATCCAATGCTAATTCATCATCACGCAACACTACCCTGACATGACCGCCCTGACTTAATTTTCCAAACAATAACTCATCAGCAAGAGGACGTTTTATCTTTTCTTGAACCAATCTAGCCATAGGTCTAGCGCCCATTGCCACATCATAACCATGATCAGCTAACCACTGACGCGCATCATTATCAATTTCAAGGGTGACATTCTTATCGTGTAATAACATTTCCAGTTCGAGAATCGCTTTATCAGCCACACGTAAAATAGCGTCTTTATTAAGTGGTTTGAATTGAATAATGCCATCAAGACGGTTACGGAACTCAGGTGTAAAAGCACGCTTAATAGCTGCCATGCCATCACTATGATGTTCTTGCTGAGCAAAGCCCATGGACGCCCTGCCCATTTCTTGCGCGCCAGCATTACTCGTCATGACTAATACGACATTTCTAAAATCCGCTTTACGGCCATTATTATCGGTTAATGTACCGTGGTCCATCACTTGCAACAGTAAATTAAACACATCAGGATGTGCCTTTTCTATTTCATCCAATAACAATACCGCATGAGGTTGTTTGGTGACCGCTTCGGTTAACAAACCACCTTGATCGTAACCAACATAACCCGGTGGCGCACCAATCAGCCGGGAAACGGTATGACTTTCCATGTATTCAGACATATCGAAACGAATAAGTTCGATACCTAAACTATGCGCAAGTTGACGCGTCACTTCAGTTTTACCTACCCCTGTTGGGCCGGCAAATAGAAAAGCACCTGTTGGACGTTCTGGATGGCCTAATCCTGAACGCGCCATCTTAATCGCTGAAGTTAAAGTAGCAATGGCTTCATCCTGACCGAATATGACATGTTTCAAGTTTTTGTCGAGATTACGTAAATTATCTTTATCAGTATTATTGACTGTTTTTGCTGGAATACGAGCAATCTTAGCGACAATATTTTGAACATCCGGTACGCCGATCATTTTCTTACGCTTCGATTTTGGCAGAATGCGTTGTGCGGCACCAACCTCATCTAAAACATCAATCGCTTTATCAGGCAAAAAGCGATCATTAATATAACGCTCTGCAAGCTCAGCGGCTTGTTCTAAAGCGGCATTGCTATAACGTACATCATGATGTTTTTCTAAGCCGGGTTTAAGCCCTTTTAAAATCAGCACCGTTTCGGCAACAGTCGGCTCTGGCACATCAATTTTTTGGAAGCGTCGGGCTAAAGCACGATCATGTTCAAAGATGCCGCGATATTCTTGATAGGTAGTTGAACCTATACATTTCAAATCGCCACTCGCCAGTAATGGCTTAAGGAGGTTTGCAGCGTCCATGGCGCTGTTACCCGCTGAACCCGCTCCAATTAAAGTATGAATTTCATCGATAAATAAAACAGCATCTGCTTGTTTATTTATTTCGCGTAATAATGCTTTTAAGCGCTTTTCAAAATCACCACGATACTTGGTACCGGCAACTAATGCGCCCATATCCAATGAATAGATCACTGAGTTTTCAAGCACTTCAGGTACATCACCAGAAACAATTCTTCTTGCTAAACCTTCAGCTAATGCAGTTTTACCTACACCTGCCTCACCAACAAATAAGGGATTATTTTTACGGCGGCGACACAATATTTGTAGTGTACGTTCAATTTCATGTGCACGGCCAATAAGTGGATCAATCTTACCCTGTTCCGCGAGTACATTAAGGTTAGTTGCATATAGACTGAGTGGGCTTTTATTTTCCTCAGAAGAAGCGCCGCCATGGGTATCTTCTGAATTCAATTCAACGGCTTCATCGGCTTGACTATGGCTAATCACATTAACCACATCTAGACGAGTAATATCTTGTTTTAACAAAAGAAAAACAGCTTGAGACTGTTGTTCAGAGAATATAGAGACTAAAATATTAGCCCCTGTGACTTCTTTACCACCTGAAGATTGAACGTGCATCACCGCACGCTGCAATACCCTTTGAAATGCTAAGGTAGGCTGTGTTTCACGCTCAGATTCCTCACTCAAGGTCGGCACGTTGTCCACTAAAAAGTCGGTTAAGTCTTGTCGTAAATTAACAATATTAGCATCACATGCTGTTAATACTGCCAATGCCTCACCGTTTTCCAATAATGCCAACAGCATATGTTCTACGGTCAAAAACTCATGAGAACGTTTTCGAGCATAGCTAAATGCTTGACTTAAAGTTTGTTCGAGCTCTTTACTTAGCATTATTTATGTTCTCCAATCAGCGGGGTTAAGCTTCTTCCATAGTACATTGCAATGGGTGACCATGAGACTGAGCATAACTATTAGCTTGCTCAACCTTGGCTTCTGCAATTTCAAAGGTATAAAGACCACAAGGTGCTTGGCCTTCAGTATGAACCTGCATCATTGTCCTTGTTGCATTATCTGTGGCCATACTGAATAGACCTTCCAACACTTCAATCACAAAATCCATAGGCGTGTAGTCATCATTAAGCATCAATACCCGATATTTAGGCGGTTCTTTTAGCTGTGGTTTTGATGGCGCGACGACTAGCTGATTTTCATCATGCCAATCTTGATCCTGTTCAGTACTCATGCTTATTAGTTACTCGCTTGTTCTATCGCCGTTTTCAAATCACCATTTTCATACATTTCCATAATGATGTCGCAACCACCAATTAACTCACCACTAATATAAAGTTGTGGGAAAGTAGGCCAATCAGCATAGCGGTGTAAATTTGCTCGCACTTCTGGTTCCGCTAAAACATTAATAAAAGCGAACTCTGCACCACACTCGGCAAGTGCTTGTGAAGAACGACTAGAAAAACCACATTGTGGAAATTCTGGTGTGCCCTTCATAAATAAAATAACGGCGTTTGACTCGATCGCTTGTTTAATATGTTCCATGATGTCCATTTTGTAGCCTCTTTAAAGTAAGTTTATTTTCGTTTTATATATGGGGACAATTATTAAAAAATCAATATGCCATTAATTAAAATCGAGTTGTAATAACCCCAGCACACCTTCTAGACCGCAGTAATTAAGGGTCGAGGCGGCCTGTTGTTGTACTGTTGGCTTAGCATGGTAAGCAATACTTAAGCCTGCTTCATTCATCATCAATAAGTCATTTGCACCATCCCCCATGGCAACAATCTGTGAAGGTGAAATATTTAACACATCACAATGCGTTAATAAAAAATCAGCTTTTGCTTGAGCACCACAAATATCACCAACCACTTCACCGGTTAACAAACCATTGTGCTCTGCCAGCACATTCGCCATAGTGAAATCTAGATCTAATCGATTTTTTAATCGCTCAGTGAAAAAGGTAAACCCACCTGATACCAATGCTGTTTTTATGCCTTGTTGCTTTAAGCCTTTTAACATAATTTCAGCACCAGGATTTAACCGCAACCGTTCTTCATAGACACGTTCTAAAGCACTGACTTCTAGGCCTTTTAATAAAGACACGCGTTGCCTTAATGAAGTTTCAAAATCAATTTCGCCACGCATTGCCGCTTCTGTAATCGCTGCAACTTGTGGCTTAACATTGATAAAATCAGCTATCTCATCCACACACTCGATATTGATTAATGTTGAATCCATATCGGTAATTAATAGTTTAGTGTTACGAGGGTCAAAATCATCAGGTAACACATTGATATCAAACTGATATTGTGAACGTAAGCGGGTTAATTCCGATGCCGTAATGGCTTGGGCTTCTATCGTTGAAAAACCGTTATTATTTAGTAACTGACCTTGAACACTGTCTTTTATTTTATTCGCGGCATCGGCTGTTAATGCTGATCCCTGTAATATCAATTTAATCATGACTCACCTATCGCGCATACTATTTCGGCGAGACTGACTCCTTGAATCAGCTCGCCGAAAAATATTCTTTTAAAACCACAAGTAGAGTGGAATTAAATATTAAGCCTACTTTAAAATTATGGCTTAGCCGCTGCAGCGTTATAACTTGCAACACTTGACATGATTTCGGCTTTCGCTTGTTCAATGCCTACCCAGCCTTCAATTTTGACCCATTTGTTTTTTTCTAGATCTTTATAGTGTTCAAAAAAATGTGACAGTTGAGATAATAAGCGTGGTGACACATCCTTAATATCTTGCACATCGTCATACATTGAATCATGGGGTACAGCGATAATTTTGGCATCTTCACCCGACTCGTCCGTCATTTTCAACATGCCCACAGGGCGACACTGAATCACTGAACCGCTAATTAAAGGGTACGGGCTGATTACTAATACATCTACCGGATCACCATCATCAGATAAAGTATGTGGCACATAACCATAATTACATGGGTAGAACATCGCTGTATTCATAAAGCGATCGACAAACAAAGCACCCGTTTCTTTATCCACTTCATATTTAACTGGATCAGAGTGAGAAGGAATTTCAATAATGACATTAATATCATCAGGAAGATTTTTGCCTGAACCAACGCGGTCAAGATTCATAGTTAGGATGCTCCGATAGCATAGTGAGTAAATCGTCTAATTATATAAGAAAGCGAGCATTAAACAAAACTGAATACCGATTAACAGAACAGTTAGGCCCAGAATTAGTATTTTATGGCATAGTCACCATTTTAAAACGTGCTTTACTCATTCCACAATCAGGGCAAACCCAGCTATCAGGAATACTTTCCCAGCGAGTACCAGCAGGTATACCTTCTAAGGGTAAGCCTTTCGCTTCGTCATAAACAAACCCGCACACCAAGCATAACCATTTTTTCAAAATACACCTCTCAATAAATTTACATTCAAATTAGTCTCAAATAATATGCTGTCATAAAATAGTTAACCATTTTATCTAAGAAAGATCAGGATTGCCTGACACCCCACACAGCATTGAAATCACCACTAAAGCCCCGTTAAATCGAATGATATTGCGAGGTTTTAGCCGTATTAGCAGCGGTTTTAATAAGTTTTGATCTGGGCGATGAAGCCTGTGGTGGTATGCTAGCGCGCGCATTGGCAACAAGTGTAATGATGGTCAATCTACAAGGTGCTTGGGATAATGCCCAAAAGATGCCGGTAATTTCAATTATATTTGGCAATAGTAAGTTTCGTTATTACACCTTTGTTCATCAATTAAAGTTGGTCTCACGTTATTGCTCTCAGTGAACAAGTCACTTCAAACCTTCGATGCTCAAGTCTCTACTAAAAAAATAACATTGAGTTATTCAACTACAAACTATATGATAATCATTATCATTTAGATTAGGAAAGCATGCCATGACCCTATTTCATCGCTTATCAACATTAAGTGTTGGACAAACAGCTACCGTTCAAGCATTACATGTTGATAGCGCTTTTCAATTTCGTCTGCATGCATTAGGTTTTCGAATTGGCAAGCCACTTCAAGTTATTAGAATGGCGCCATTTCACGGCCCTCTTCACTTAAGGCTCGGTAACACTGAAGTCATGCTAAGACAACAAGATGCTGAAAAAATTGAGGTTCTGCTTTGAAGCGAATTGCCCTGCTTGGCATGCCCAATGCCGGAAAATCAACATTATTCAACCGCATGAGCGGCGCCAGTGCCAAAGTTGCTAATTGGCCAGGCCTTACTGTCGATTTACTCACCGCGAAATTATTACTCGCGGGCGATATGATTGAATTGGTTGATTTGCCGGGTATCTATGACCTCCATGGCTTTTCAGACGATGAACAAGTTGTCCGACATTTTTTATGCAACAACACCATCGATCTCGTATTAATTGTCGCCAACGCCACACAAATCGATCGACAGTTAGCATTAGCATTACAACTACGTAGTCTAGGCTTGCCTGCCGTTTTATTGTTGAACATGGCTGATGAAGCCAAAAATCAAGGTATTACGATCAATGTTGAGCAATTGGCAGAAGAACTTGGTTATCCTACTGCATTAATCAGTGCCAAATATGGTCAAGGCTATGCTGATGCTTACCAGCTAATTGAATCGACCTTACAAACCAGCACCCCGGCACCGATACAAACTCTAGAAGAAAACTTCGCTGTTGACCAAAAAATGGAAGCAGAACTCGATGCAATGATCCGTCACAGCGTTGATTTACCAGTAAAAATAAGTCATAAGCTCACCGAAAAATTAGACGCCATTTTGTTACACCGCTGGTTTGGTTTACCACTATTTTTTACCATTATGTTTATGGTATTCCAAACTATTTATACAGTGGGAGCGCCATTACAAGAGCTGGTCGCTTGGCTATTAGGTCATGTGCGCGATTTTACCTTAGTTCCCCTATTTTCAAGTCTCCCTCCTCTACTTTCCAGTTTCTTAATAGGCGGCGTGTTTGATGGCATTGCTACTGTTGCTTCATTCGTACCGGTCATCATCTTATTCTTCCTAATGATGGCAATAATAGAAGATAGTGGTTATCTTTCTCGCGCTGCTTTTTTAATGGATGCCCTGATGACCCGTATGGGTCTCGATGGCCGTAGTTTTGTTATGTTGTTAATGGGATTTGGCTGTAATGTTCCGGCCTTAATGGGAACTCGAACCATGCGAAGCCGTGGTTTACGCCTACTCACCATGCTGGTAATCCCTTTCTCATTATGTAGTGCTCGCCTACAAGTATTTGTCTTCATGGCCACAGCGTTATTTTCGCCGAGTCAAGCACCGCTTGTCCTGTTTAGCCTTTATATTATGAGTTTTGTGACGGTTATATTGACGGCACTGTTATTCAAAGGCCGCTTTAATAGTCAAGAACCTTTCGCTTTAGAACTTCCACCCTATCGTTTTCCTACCGCACGCCAAATGCTTCTTCGTGGTTGGCATGAGATCAGTCATTTTCTCCGTAGAGCAACGAAATTCATTACTATCGGTGTCGTGCTTGTTTGGGTGCTCACCAATATGCCGTATGGCGTAGAGCCAGCAAGTGCGGCTAGTTGGTCAGGTTGGATTGGTGAATTTATGGCGCCTATTTTATCACCCGCAGGTATCAATCCAGAACTCACCATCGCCCTAATCTTTGGTTTTGTAGCCAAGGAAATTGTGATCGGTGCCCTAGCGGTCATTTATGGTTTGGAAGGTGCAGATTTGATGCAAGGTATTGCACAACAAATTGATTGGGTACAAGCCTATAGTTTTATGCTGTTTACTTTAATTTACACACCCTGTTTATCAACTATTGCGACGATTCGTTCGGAGGCTAAATCAGCGTGGTTCACCAGCTTATCACTCGCATGGCCCTTACTGTTGGCGTGGACGGTTAGTGCTGGATTCTATCAAGCCGCACGTTATCTAGGTTATTAATAAAGCGATTATTAGGATCACTCAGCCAATAAATTAAACTGCTTTTTACTGTGAGTATAAGGGCATTTAAATGCCAAGTAATAAGCAGACAATTGTAGATCTTCCTTGTCGTCATCATTACCGTGTAAGCGATCTCCAACCACGGGAAAGCCTAATAAAGCAGCGTGGCGCCTTATTTGATGTTTACGACCCGTATCGATAGACACCTCTAAAAGCGAACGATCTTGCTCTGCATTGTAGTCAAGTAAGATGAAATAACTCACCGCGGGACGGCCATCAATTTCTGCATCCACTTTCACAGGGTTATCGCGTATCGCTTGCTCACTAAACTCACCGTGAACCCAGATTTGATAACGTTTGTCTATCTGACGATCTTGGAATAGCTTAGATAAAGCTGCCGCTGCATTTTTTTCATGTGCGATCACAATTAAACCATTAGCTGCACGATCAAGCCGATGCACTACAAAACTGACACGCTGCGGGGTAAGGTGCTGTTCAGCCCAACGAGTAATGGTACAATGATCACCCCATTTCGAACCTTGTGACAACATGCCATAGGGTTTATTCCAGACACTATATCGACCTTCATCTGACATTAAAATCGGCTCAGGAGGTATTCTATCGAGCACCCTTTTGTCATAATAAAGATGCACCGTTTCGCCGATATGTAATGTTTTTTTCGCGCGTCGTAAACGTTGAGTTTTTTTACCTTTAGTGACCCATACCGCGCCTTTTTGCATCACCTGTTTGATTTGTTGTTTCGAAAGCCCTGTTTCAGTCGCTAACAAATCTACCGCCACAGCATTAGCGCTGGTGATTTCAATGTGTTTTTCAAACTGAGATAGAATATCAGACATTTTATGATTGACCGCTTTGGCGTAGAATTAAAATATATTTAGGAGGGATAAAGATTTATGTTTATACCGTATCTACGTTTTGTTTGCCTGACTTTTGTTCTATCAGTATTTTCTTGTGTAAGTTTTGCAGAAGTCTATAAATGGACCGATAAGAATAAACAAATTAATTATTCTCAACAGCCCCCTGCCAATGTTCCTTATAGCATTATTGGTGTTAGCCAACATCCAGCAAGCGATCCGAATGTTTCCCAAAAAAGTGTTGATGATCTTATTAAACAACATCAAGCCGAAGAAAAAATACGTTTAGATAAAGCGATGAAAGAAGAAAGTGATGCCGATAGAAAAAAACGGTTTGAAGAGAATTGCGTTATTGCCAAAGATAATTTATTAAAATATCAGAACAACCCTGGCAGAAGAATGATCGATGCGCAAGGTAATGTTACTCGGCCAACTGAAGAAGAAAGACAACAAAAAATTAAAGACTCACAAGACAATGTCAATTTATATTGCAAATAAAGGAACAGCAACATGCCTTATCTAAATATTGTGACCAATCAAACAGTTCAAGACAAAACTGCATTATTAAAAGCGGCAAGTAAAACGGTGGCTAAAGCCACAGGTAAATCTGAGGACTATGTGATGATCACCGTTAATACAAAAACCGATATGTTGATGGCTGGCACTGATACTCCTGCCGCATTTTTGGATTATCGTGCCCTTGGTTTACCCGCGGATCGTACCGCTTTTTCAGATGCTTTATGTGCATTAATCACTGAGCAACTCAGCATCGCTGGTAACCGTATTTATATTAGTATGACTGATTCAGAAAGACAAAATTGGGGCTGGAATCACAGCACCTTCTAAGCATTACAACCACCATAAAACATAATTAGGATTACAGCCCGACATGCGCGCTTCTCAAATACTTATTTCTACCTTAAAAGAAACCCCTGCTGATGCCGAAGTCGTCAGTCATCAATTAATGCTCCGTGCCGGCCTTATACGTCGTATTGCATCAGGTTTATATACTTGGTTACCTATGGGGTTAAAAGTATTACGCAAAACTGAAACTATTATTCGCGAAGAAATGGCTAAAGCTGGCGCACAAGAATTACTCATGCCCTCAATCCAGCCGGCTGAATTATGGAAAGAAAGTGCCCGTTGGGAAAAGTATGGCCCTGAATTGTTACGTATAACCGATCGCCACAATAATGAATTTTGCTACGGCCCGACACATGAAGAAGTTATCACTGACTTAGTACGACAGGAAATTCGTAGCTATAAACAATTACCCATTACTTTTTACCAAATTCAAACCAAATTCCGCGATGAAACACGCCCCCGCTTTGGTGTGATGCGTGCCCGTGAATTTTTAATGAAAGATGCGTATTCGTTTCATCTTGATCATCAATCATTACAACAAACGTATGACGATATGTTTGCAGCTTACACGCGTATTTTTGACCGTATTGGTCTTAATTTCCGACCTGTACAAGCAGATACTGGCAGTATTGGTGGTGAACAATCTCATGAGTTTCATGTACTAGCGAGTTCCGGCGAAGATGCCATTGCATTCAGTAATGGTAGTGATTATGCCGCCAATATTGAACTTGCTGAAGCCATCGCACCTGCTGGCGAACGCCCTCCTGCAACAGCCGTGATGACAACGGTTGATACGCCCAAAAAACATACTATCGAGGAAGTGTGCGAATTTCTCACTATTTCACCGGCACAATGCCTGAAAACATTATTAGTTGAAGGTACAGAAGAAGGCTCAGTTGTCGCTTTAGTACTGCGAGGCGATCACGAACTAAATGAAATTAAAGCCGAAAAACATCCTGCTGTTGCCACGCCACTAACCTTTGCCACTCCAGAACAAGTCTTAAAAGCCTGTGGCGCGAATATTGGCTCTATTGGCCCTATTGGTTTAACCATTACCGTTATTGTTGATCGGGCCGCCGCCCATGTTGCTGACTTTGTTTGTGGTGCTAACAAAGATGACAAACATCTAACCGGAGTCAACTGGTCACGTGATTTAGCAGAACCAGAAACGGCTGACTTACGTAATGTCGTTATCGGTGATGCGAGTCCTGATGGTCAAGGTACCTTAGATATTGCGCGAGGGATTGAAGTGGGTCATATCTTCCAACTTGGTGATAATTACAGCAAAAAGCTCAACGCCAATGTACTAGCAGATACCGGTAAATCACAGATTCTGACTATGGGCTGTTATGGTATTGGTGTGTCGCGTGTAGTCGCGGCAGCAATCGAACAGAACAATGATGAACGTGGCATCATTTGGCCATTATCAATCGCCCCATTCCAAGTCGTATTAGTGCCTGTAAATGCACACAAATCAGCACGTTTGCGCGAGGCGGCTGAAGGCTTATATACACAATTAGTTGAAGCAGGTTTTGACGTTTTATTTGATGATCGAGGCTTACGTCCTGGCGTTGCTTTTGCTGATATGGAATTGATGGGCATTCCACATCGTTTAGTCTTAGGGGAACGCGGTTTAGATCAAGGCTTAATTGAATATAAGCGTCGTGCTGATGGCGATGCTGCCGAGTTCCCAATCAGCAATGTTATTGCTGAACTAACATCACGACTCGCTGCAAACTAAATAACCACTAGGATTCTCGCAATATGACCGTTATAAAAAAACAAGACTTTATTGATAGTGTCAGCGATGCCTTACAGTTTATTGCCTGTTACCACCCTAAAGATTTTATTCAGGCGATGGCCAAAGCTTATGAATTAGAACAATCGCCTGCAGCTAAAGATGCTATTGCTCAAATTCTAGTTAACTCTAGAATGTGTGCCGAAGATAAACGCCCCATTTGCCAAGATACCGGCATTGTTAATGTATTTATCAAGGTCGGCATGGATGTGCAGTGGCAAACCGATCAAAGCCTTGATGATATGGTTAATGAAGGTGTCAGACGCGCCTATATGCATCCTGACAATGTTTTGCGCGCATCGGTAGTCAGTGATCCTCTCGGCGCACGTACCAATACTAAAGATAATACGCCCGCGATTATTCATAGTGAAATCGTATTAGGGGACAAGGTAGAAGTAAATATTGCTGCTAAAGGTGGAGGCTCTGAAAATAAAGCCAAATTTGCCATTCTTAACCCAAGTGATAGTTTGGTTGATTGGGTACTAGAAACAGTCCCTAAAATGGGTGCTGGTTGGTGCCCACCAGGCATTATTGGTCTTGGTGTCGGCGGTACTGCTGAAAAAGCAATGTTGATGGCTAAAGAATCATTGATGGAATCGATTGATATTCAAGATTTAATTGCTAGAGGTGCTCGAACAGCGGCCGAAAAACTCAGGATTGAACTCTATGAAAAGATCAATCAATTAGGTATTGGTGCTCAAGGCCTAGGCGGCCTTACTACTGTGCTTGATGTCAAAATTAGCGATTACCCTACTCATGCGGCCTCATTACCTGTCGCCATGATTCCTAATTGTGCGGCAACCCGCCACACCCATTTCACGCTTGATGGCAGTGGCCCTGCTCAATTTGAACCACCTGCTTTATCTGACTGGCCTGATATCACATGGCAGGCAGCTGAAAATACACGCCATGTTGATTTAAATACCGTGACTCAAGCCGATATTGAACAATGGCAACCGGGTGACACTATTTTATTATCAGGAAAGTTACTCACCGGTCGTGATGCTGCCCATAAAAAGATTGCCGATCTATTTGCTAATGGTGAATCGTTGCCTGAAGGACTCGATTTCCATAATCGGTTTATTTATTACGTTGGCCCAGTAGATCCTATTAAAAATGAAATTGTCGGTCCCGCAGGCCCCACGACAGCAACGCGGATGGACAAATTCACCGACATGATGTTAGAAAAAACGGGGCTACTTGGCATGATTGGCAAAGCAGAACGCGGTACCGTAGCTATTAATTCAATCAAAAAACATCGTTCCGTGTCATTAATTGCCGTCGGCGGCTCAGCCTACTTAGTCTCAAAAGCAATCAAGGCATCACGTATCATCGCGTTTGAAGAACTAGGAATGGAAGCCGTACGTGAATTTACAGTTGAAAATATGCCCGTCACGGTGGCAGTTGATAGCCATGGCGAATCTGTTCATAATTCTGGCCCTAAAGAATGGAAGCAAAAAATAGCCGATATTCCCTTTAACATTACACCTCTCTAAACATTAGGAATTCAACATGATACTTGCACTCACATTACATCTCTTATCTTCGGTTATTTGGGTAGGCGGTATGTTTTTCGCTTATATGGTACTTCGTCCTGTTGCGGCCAATCTTTTAGAAGCCCCACTAAAACAGACCTTACTGTCAAACGTATTTCAACGTTTCTTTCCATGGGTATGGTTGTCAGTCATTACTCTGTTAGTAACTGGTTTATGGATGATCATCAAAGAGTTGGGCGGTATGGCTGCTGTCGGTATACATATTCATATCATGCTGACATTGGGCTTAGTGATGATGCTGATGTTCATGCATCTTTTCTTCAGTCCATATAAAAAACTGCAACGCGCGGTTGTCGCGAGTGAATGGGAAGCCGGTGGCAAAGCACTGAATCAAATTCGTCAATTGATTGCCATCAATCTAAGCCTCGGCCTTATTGTTGTCATCGTCGCTTCTGCTGGGCGATGTTTCTAGATCGTTGATCAATGCATCAATCAACACGAACACTCATTTTTAGTGCGCTGTTGCTACCCTATTTACTTGTAGCCGCAGCGCCGATTAAAAGAACGGATGCTAATGGCGTTATTGAATTTTCTAATATTTCAGCTGATAAATCTGCAGCGAAAACAACTCTAATCTATAAATCAAAATCTAATGCTATTGTTACATTTTCAGATATAAAACCTGACAATGAAGCCTATGAAATATTAAGGTTTGACTGTTATGCCTGTAATCCTACATCAACAGTCAACTGGAATACAGTTCAACTCAACACGACTGATTATGCTGATCTTATCTCTGATATCGCCAAACAACATGCTGTTGATCCTGCACTGGTTCGGGCTTTAATTCATGCTGAATCCCATTTTAATCCTCACGCTCAATCTCGTGTTGGTGCCCAAGGTTTAATGCAGTTAATGCCTGCCACAGCACAAGAATTAGGTGTAAAAAATGCCTATAATGCCCAACAAAATATTCAAGGTGGCGTAAAATATCTTGCCCAGTTATTAACCATATTCAATGGTAATATCCAATTAGCCACTGCGGCTTATAACGCAGGCCCTAATGCTGTCCAAAAATATAATGGTGTGCCGCCATATAAAGAAACCAACGTTTATGTCGAACGCGTCGCCATACTCTATCGTCGTTATCAACATGCCAGCTAATGAAACCACTGAAAAAACTATTAGTCGAAAATGAAAAACTTATTCATTCTCGCATGCAAAAAGTTGAATCGCATGTGCAGCGCCAAAAGGATGATTGGATTCAAAATACCGTGTTACTTGCCGGTTACGATGTGCCCTTTAAATATAAACGCCAAAAAATGTATCAATCACTAAAAGGGGCACGGGTTGACCTGATTTATTATCCTAGTAGCGAACAGGTTGCTGGCTTAGAATTTGAAGTGATGAATATTATTAAAATTAATCGCTCTTAACGATGATAAATAGGCCGTTACCCTGTCCTTGTCATAGTACAAAATCATATCAAAGCTGTTGCCAATTGCTTCACGATGGCAAAGTAACAGCCAGTAACGCAGAACAATTAATGCGCTCTCGTTATAGTGCCTTTGTCATGGCCAATATTACTTATCTTATCGCCACATTACACTCCGATAAACGACAAGCTGATGATGAAGCCATACTTCGCCACACAATCAAAGAAACACACTGGCTAGGTTTACGAATTATTCATCATCAATCGACAGAAAACAATGCCACGGTTGAATTTGTCGCTTTTTATGATGGTAAGCCAATAGGTCAATTACACGAACGATCCCGTTTTATTAAACAGGACAAACAATGGCTTTACGTTGATGGAGAAATGTTAGCCCCTATCAAAGTCAGTCGGAATGATCGCTGCTTTTGTGGCAGTGGCAAGAAAATAAAGAAATGCCATGTCATTTAATAAACCATAAACCCTTAACAAGCCATTTACTATGAGCAAATTGATTCTCGTCAGGAACCAATGGGGTCAGCTTCGATAGAAATCAATTCACTCTGACCCCTTGATTCCTTTCTAGAAACGAACAGCCAATCCTAAATTACCTGATACGCCATCAATATCATCCGAGCTGTTAGATTTTTGAACCGTCAGATAGGCTTTCGCTTGTGGCGTGACTTGATAGTGCGCACCGAGTGATGCAGTGTAATAGGTGTTACTTTCGTCTGCATTATAAGAAGCAGCAATACCATCAATGGTGTAGTGCTGTTGCTCACCACTTATCATAGTGGCATGAGTGACACCAATACTGCCATTAACCCGAAGCTTGTTATTATCCCCCGTAAAGGTTACCCCATACTCCGCTTGACTCAGCAGTTGCGTGATATTTCGGTCTTGGACTTGGTAATACGAGGATGCGGTACTGCCTTCTATTCTCTCGTGAGCAATGTCAGCACCCAGTATAAGGTCATGGTGAAGTTGCTTAGTGCGATATACGGTTTGTAACCACTGTGCACCAACATTCACATAGTCACTTTTATACTTATCACTCACCACTTCTTGTCCTGTTGACAGCGTATTATTGAGTACGGTGAGTTTTCTATTATTATCCGATTTTCCTGCTAACAACTTCACCGCTAGTGAGCCGTCACCTGCTGTCAGAAGTTGTGGAAAGGCTAGGCCTAGCAACATCGAATTAGAATCGATAGTTTGTTCAGACAAACCGTAGCCGCTATCGGTGTTTTCAACGTTAACCAACACATCAATCGGCATCTCGCTATGGCCACTGGCATTAAAGCCTACGGTCACGCCGCGTGTAATTTGACTCAGCTGTGAGCCGACGGTGTGTCTATCGAGATCACTATAATAACTGTCCAGCCACATCGCACCACGGGGCTGTCCTTGAGCAACCTGACGGTGCTGTTGATTCAGACTGTTATTGAGTTGGCTAAAGCGTTGATATAAGCGATTACCGGCATCATCAAAATCAGCTACACCTCGACTTTTAGCGGAGCCTGCCACTACGGTTTTGCTGGTGTCTTCTAATATCCAGTCAACAGCGCCTTCTGTTGCAAAGTTATAACTCGCTGCACGGCCCAAGTTAAAGCGCAAGGTGTTGTTCGCCCCATCATTATAAAGACCACCAATGATATGGCTGCCTTGATTAAACGTAATAGCATTGTTGTCTGATGTGCCATCCAGATTAATAGCATAACTACCTGCCCCAGTAGCGCTGATGCCACCTGTCATGTTGAATATGTTAGAGTCACTATTAGTCAAACGAAGAGCATGTGAATTAGCCCCTGCAGTGAAGATCCCCCCAGTCACTACGGTAATCGTAGTGCTGCTAGCACCTAGTTCAATACCGTCCGAATTATCGCCTGTGGTAGTAATATTACCGCTAATGGATGTGTTGGAATTGGAGTTGAAGACACTAAAATTAATAGCGTCTGCATTTAAACCCTTAGTAATGATATCACCACTAATAGATGTCTTGATATCATTAACCCATCTCATTAAGATGCCGTACGCATAATCACCTGAGGTAGTGATATTACCCGTTATTATATTTGTATTAGCATCACCCAAAATTGTAGAGAAGGCATGTGCACTATCACCCGTGGTAGTGATATTACCCGTCAGGGTGGTAATGTTTGACTTAATACTACCCTGAAAATTCCCCACTAGGTGAATTCCCAATGCATTATCACCTGTTGTGCTGATATCCCCAATCATAAAGGTGTTGTTAGAAGAGCTGTTAAGCAGGTAGATACCATTCCCACCAAGCCCTGTTGTCGAGATGTTGCCGATTATATTCGAAGTATTATAATTACTAGTATTGAGATAAACGCCTGCACCGCTGGAACCTGTCGTGTTAATACTTCCTCTCAGGTTAAGTGTATTGTTGTTTACAGTGTTGAAGTTAATCCCTACATTTAAACCGGTCACAATATTTCCAGTGAGTGAGTAGTCAAAACCATATGAGGCTTGTGAGGCTGTATCAATTGTACAGCCTCCGCTCTCTACGACACCATTCTGACATTTATTAGCGCTGATGGGTAAGCCATTCGAAAGTGCGACGCTCGGCAGAAAAAGCAAGCAACATAGGGCCAGTGAGGCATGAGTATATCTTGCTGTCAAATAGAAAAATCCAGTAAAAGGAAGTATATATTTTTTTGTAAATAATTTACGTATCATAAAACCAATATCAATGGGGTCATGTATCAATGTATATCAATGGGGTCAGACTAAATTGAAAAACTATTGAGACTTTAATTTGATTTCATCAAACTTACAAGTTAAAACATTGAGCAGAACTATTGGGCCAGCTTCGATAATAAAAAGTCATAAAAAGCGATTTACTCTGACCCCTTGATTTCATAAAAAGCGATTTACTCTGACCCCTTGATTTCAATATTGCCAGTGCAGGACAAGATCCTAATTTAAGTGTCGGTATCACTTGGAACACTGTTTTTTAGGTATTTTGTATAGCAGATGGGGAGTAGTTTAGAATATTCTGAACACAATAATGCTGGTATAGTGGCGTATCATCAATACGATAAGCCATTTTCACCTAACCAATAGCAATGATTATAAAATCAAAAACCTCAAAAGTTGACTTGCATGACATTGCCCTCTTTCGTGAAGAAATCGGCCAAATTGAACAGATCGAACAAGACAAAATTCATCCTATTACCAATCATCTAACCCCCTTACCGCGCTTTCGCCAACAACGCATTGATCAAGATTTTAATGATACATTTTCAGAAGATTATGAACCTCATACCGTAACAGGTGATGAATCGCTCGCTTTTCGACGAAGTGGTATTCAAGAACGTTTATTTTCACGATTACGTAATGGTCATCTCGAAATGGAAGCGGAACTCGATCTTCACGGTATGACCATTGCTACCGCACACCATGCACTAGCGGAATTTCTGCATGATTGCCAACAATACAATATTCGTTGCGCACGAGTGATTCATGGCAAAGGGTGGTCATCAAAGCACCAAAAACCGGTGTTAAAAAGTAAATTAAATGCCTGGTTACAACAGGCGGATGATGTACTCGCATTTTGTTCTGCTCCCATTGAAGATGGAGGAACAGGTGCCGTTTATGTATTACTTCGAAGAAAAAATAGTCTGAAATAACAAAATACCTGCATTATTATTTTCAGTATTCATAACGCCAATTTAAGTGAGAGCTGACGGTAATTTTGCCGGCCAATTTTCACGTCCCAAGTTAGATTTATTCGATCTAGCATGTTACGGTAGGTCGATATTACCTCGTCCCTGAGTATGTTTTTCTCTTTCCGTAAAAACCTCTGCAATCAGTCACAACAAGCCCAAATCCACTAAGGATGTTTAATTGATTATCAGTTTTTTATGTTTTATGGCCCTCTTTCTTGTTATCGGCCTAAGCTCCGCATTTAAAAGTAGAAGTACAAAGAAAGACTATTATTTAGCAAGCGGTTCAATTTCACCGAGCTTAGTGGGTCTATCTGCTGTAGCAACTAACAACAGCGGCTATATGTTCATTGGTGTGATTGGTTATATTTACGTCACCGGCCTTGCCTCAATATGGTTGATGTTAGGTTGGATTGCTGGCGATTTTCTTGCATCGACCTTTGTCCATTCACGACTGCGTCAGGCAACCGAAAAAACGGGACAAGTCAGTTATGCCGGCATATTAAGCCAATGGAATGGTGAAACTAATAAGTCTCTACAACGCGTGATTGCCGTGATTTCACTGGTCTTTTTGTTGGCCTATGCGAGTGCTCAACTGGTTGCTGGTAGCAAAGCATTGCATGTTTTACTTGGCTGGCCAATGTGGGCGGGTGCTGTGTTGGGCAGTATTATGGTTATTTTTTATTGTGTGGCTGGCGGTATAAGGGCTTCAATTTGGACAGATGCGGCACAATCCATCGTCATGATAGTTTCAATGGGCTTACTGCTCGTCACCGCCGTTAGTTCGCAGGGAGGCCTGAACGAAACACTCCTTCAACTCGGTAATATTGAGGGCTTTCTCGACTGGTTTCCCAAAGATCTTGCTTTACCGGGATTAGCAGGTGCCATTTTATTTGCCGTTAGTTGGATGTTCGCCGGTTTATCCGTTATTGGTCAACCACATATTATGGTTCGCTTTATGGCATTGGACGATCTTAAAAAAATGCGTCAAGCGAGAGCTTGGTATTACAGTTGGTTCCTACTTTTTTATTGCATGGCAACGGGAATAGGCTTGCTGTCTCGGCTCTACCTGGGTGATATTGATGCTTTTGACGCCGAACTCGCCTTGCCTACCATGGCGCAACAATTACTATCGCCCGCCTTTGTTGGTTTAATTCTAGCTGGTATTTTTGCCGCCACGATGTCCACAGCAGACTCGGTAATATTAAGCTGCTCAGCCGCACTGACTCATGATTTATTACCACATAAGATTGAAGACACTCGCTTGCTCAAAGTCGGTACTGCAATCATCACCTTGGCAGCCTTACTCTGGGCACTGCTCAATAGTCAGAGTGTCTTTAGCTTAGTTATTATGGCTTGGTCTGCTTTAGCCAGTGCTTTTGCACCGTTACTCATTGTTTTATGTCTAGGAAGCAAACCGAATCAAAAAATAGCCTTATTAGGCGTTTTTATAGGATTAGCCGCAGCGATGCTATGGCGCTATAGCGGCTTACATAGTGTGTTGTATGAAGGAATGATCGGTATTATTGCTGGCTTATTGGTTCTTTATATGCCAGTTATCTACCAAAAAGCGAGACATGTATTAACGGCTAATACTGTTTAACAAATTAGTCTTGTATTGCTTGGAATGGCCTTTACTCGCCCTTAATAAATGTCCAAGCAACAATCCGCGTCATCTTATTACCCTGCTTCATCTCTATTTGTTTTATCTCTGCTACGTCTAATTTACGCAGCAACATTAGTGCAGGTTTGACATGTTCACTTTTTGAAATGAGCGAGGTAAACCATCGGCATTGACGAGCATATTGCTTACTTTCTTTTATCATCATACGCAAAAACCTACTTTCACCGCCTGTGCACCAAAGCTCTGATTTCTGCCCCCCAAAGTTTAATACAGCTGAATCATCTGGTCGCTTATCATCACGGTTTGCCGCTAAATTTCGGCGTTTTTTCTGATTACTTTTCAGCGCCTCTTCTAATGACCCATGAAAAGGTGGATTACAAACACTGATATCGAAATAGTCATCGGCATGCACAATTCCTCCGAAAATACGGTTTTTGTCATGCTGAAGTCGTAATTGTAATCGATCTGTCAAACTAGGATTTTTGCTAATGATATGTGCCACATTAGCTAATGAGCGTGGGTCAATATCGCTAGCAACACATTGCCAGCCATAGATCTGACAAGCTAATAAAGCATAAATACCATTTGCACCCGTACCAATATCAAGTAGCTGAACCGACTTGTTAGCGTCCGATCTTTTGGTGGTAAGACTGATATTCAGTAGTTCAGCAACATAGTGGATATAATCCACTCGTCCAGGAATTGGCGGACATAAAAAACCGTCCGGAATATCCCACTCAACAAGACCATAATGATGTTTTAACAATGCACAATTGAGTATTTTTACCGCGACTGGATTAGCAAAATCTATCGATTTATTTTGATACTGGTTGATATTGACATACCTGCCAAGCGGCTCATACGATTTAATTAATGCAGGAAAGTCATAACCATGCTTATGTACATTATTGGGATGTAGTGTTTTAACAATATGTTTAATAGCTTCACCTTTATTATCTGGTCGTTTTTTCAAACACACTATTGATATTGACTCGCTAACAGTGCTCATTTATAAGCATTTTAATGCACCATAACAACAAAATGAAAAAGGGAGCCTAAGCTCCCTGTTAAGTTGATTAAAATATTATCTAACCGACCCATTTCCTTGCATTATGGAATAGTCTTAACCAAGGGCCATCTTTACCCCAATCGTCAGGATGCCAAGAATGTTGCACCGTTCTAGTCACACGTTCGGGATGTGGCATCATAATCGTGACACGCCCATCAGTTGTGGTTAAGGCGGTAATTCCCTCAGGAGAACCATTTGGGTTATGAGGATAACGTTCTGTTGCATTATCATTATTATCGACAAAACGCATGGCAACTAAAGCGTCAGCTTGTGAGCCGGTTGTACTAAAGTCAGCACGACCTTCACCATGAGCAACCGCTATCGGCATCACGGAACCTGCCATACCTTGCAATAAAATAGAGGCTGATTCGACAATTTCAACTAATGAAAAACGTGCCTCAAACTGTTCTGACACATTACGTTCAAACCGTGGCCAATGATCACTGCCTGGAATTAATTCTTTAAGTTGTGACAACATTTGACAGCCATTACACACACCTAAGGCAAAGGTATCTTCGCGGTTAAAGAAGTCACTAAATTGCTGTCTGGCTTTATCATTATGTAAAACAGTGCTTGCCCAACCACGACCGGCGCCCAACACATCACCATAAGAGAAACCACCACACGCGACTAAACCTTTGAAGTCAACCAAATCAATGCGGCCTTCTAAGATGTCACTCATATGCACATCAACTGCCGTAAAGCCTGCATGGTCAAAAGCCGCCGCCATTTCAATTTGCCCATTAACGCCTTGTTCTCGCAAAATAGCCATTTTAGGGCGTACACCGCTCACAATAAATGGCGCAGCAACATGGTCACTTGGCTCAAATGTTAAGTTGGCGTGTAAACCAGAATCGCTGACATCCAATAAGCCATCAAACTCTTGTTTCGCACAATCAGGATTATCACGTAGCGCTTGCATTTGGTAACTTGTTTCAGCCCAGAAACGATGTAAGGTACTACGCGACTCATTAATCACTCGCTCGCCATTGACCGTCACAACAATCTGTTGATCATCCCTTAATGAACCAATCACATGACAATGACTTGATAAGTCATCTTCTCTCAATACCGAGAGTACGTCTTCAACGTCACAATGACGCACTTGAATAACGGCGCCTAATTCTTCATTAAACAATAACGGTAAGGCATCACCCATGCCTATTAAATTAACGTCGATACCGCAATGTCCAGCAAAGGCCATTTCGCATAATGTGCCAATCAAACCGCCATCGCTACGATCATGGTATGCCAATAATAAATCATCTTGTTTTAATTGCTGAATGGCATAGAAAAAGTGTTTTAAAGCAGCAGGATCATCCAAGTCGGGACCATGGTGACCCACTTGATTGTAAACTTGAGCTAAAGCAGAAGCCGCCAGACGGTTTCGGCCTTTACCAAGATCAATATAGATAAGATCCGTGTCACCATGATCCGTACGTAACTGTGGCGTACTGGTTTTAGCTGCATCGGTCACAGGCGCAAAGGCAGTGACAATCAATGACAAAGGCGATGTCACAGACTTAGTATTACCGGCATCTTGCCACACAGTTTTCATTGATAATGAATCTTTACCCACTGGAATCGCAATGCCCAGTTCAGGACATAACGCCATCCCTACCGCTTCAACCGTATCGTATAAAAGCGCATCTTCACCTGGATGGCCACATGCGGCCATCCAGTTAGCGGATAATTTAATATCACCCATTTTGGCAATACTCGCAGCAGCAATATTGGTGATGGCTTCACCAACTGCCATACGACCCGATGCAGGTGCATCAATCAGTGCTAATGGCGCGCGTTCTCCCATCGACATTGCTTCACCTTGAAAGCCATGATGATCCGCTAAGGTCACCGCACAATCCGCCACAGGCACTTGCCAAGGGCCGACCATTTGATCACGAGCAACTAAGCCCGTCACACTGCGATCACCAATGGTAATTAAGAAGTTTTTACTTGCCACTGTCGGTAGTTTTAAAACACGTTCTAATGCAGCGTCAACCTTAACTCCAGCCAAATCTAGTTCAGGCTTTTCGAACGTTTGATGTTTAACATCACGTAACATTTTAGGCGGTTTGCCTAATAATAATGATAACGGCATATCAACAGGGTTTTGATCAAACTCGGCATCGCCTACTAATAAATGCTGCGCCGATGTTGCTTCACCGACAATCGCCCAAGGGCAACGTTCACGTTCACAAATCGCTTGAAATAATTCAACGTCTTCAGGATTAATGCCTAATACATAGCGTTCTTGTGATTCATTACACCAAATTTCCATCGGTGACATGCTTGATTCATCATTAGGTACAACGCGTAGTTCGAAGCGTCCACCACGGCCACTATCATTCACTAACTCTGGAAAGGCATTCGATAAACCACCTGCACCGACATCATGTATCGCCACAATCGGGTTGTTATCATCTAAAGCCACACAGCGATCAATCACTTCCTGACAACGACGTTCCATTTCTGGGTTACCACGTTGCACTGATGCAAAGTCTAGGCCTTCATCACTGGTACCAGAGCTGACTGATGAAGCAGCACTGCCGCCTAAACCGATCAACATCGCTGGGCCACCCAACACAATAAGTTGCACACCTGGTTCAAAAATATTCTTTTTAACATGTTGCGGACGAATGGTGCCCATGCCGCCTGCAACCATAATAGGCTTGTGATAACCACGCACTTCAAAACCATTTGCTGAAGGCACTAAGGCTTCATAAGTACGGAAATAACCACAAAGGTTAGGTCGACCAAATTCATTATTAAACGCAGCACCACCTAATGGGCCATCAAGCATGATCTCTTGCGCTGAAGCCATACGACTTGGTTTGCCATACGCTGTTTCCCAAGGTTGCTCAAAACCAGCAATATTAAGATTAGATACTGAAAAACCGGTTAAACCTGCTTTAGGTTTAGAACCACGGCCGGTCGCACCTTCATCACGAATCTCACCGCCCGCTCCGGTTGCCGCACCAGGAAAAGGTGAAATAGCCGTAGGATGATTATGCGTTTCAACTTTCATCAAAATATGCTGAACTTCGCCTTGGTAGCTATATTCATTGGTCGCCATATCAACATGAAAACGATGACTTTCAGGACCTTCAATCACCGATGAATTATCACTGTATGCCGTCACCACACCTTCAGGGTGTAATTTATGGGTATTACGGATCATATTGAACAGTGTGTGTGGTTGGCTTTTGCCATCAACAATCCAATCAGCACTGAATATTTTATGACGGCAATGCTCTGAGTTTGCCTGCGCAAACATCATCAACTCAATGTCATTTGGGTTACGACCCAGATCGGTAAAGTTATCGACTAAATAATCAATTTCATCTTCTGCTAAAGCCAAACCCATGGTTTTATTTGCTTCAACCAGTGCCGAACGACCACTATTTAAAATATCAACCGCCACCAATGGACGTGATTGACCGTGAATAAATAAACGTTCAGCTTCATCTTCTGATTCAAATACCGACTCAATCATCCGATCATGAAGTAATTTAGTTAGCGTAGTACGTTGTTGTGGGTTTAATTCGCCTTTGACTTCAACAAAATAAGCAATGCCGCGTTCAATCCGTAGTACAGATGTTAAACCACTGTTATGCGCAATATCAGTCGCTTTGCTCGACCATGGTGAAATGGTTCCTGGACGAGGTATAACCAGAAAAAATTGCTCCTCGGTCGAGGCATGACTGCTCCGCGAATCCGCTTCCAATAATGTACTGACAACAGATTGCTCAGTCGTTGATAGCTCGCTATCACCATCGATTTCAATGAAGTAACGATATTCTGTTCTTACTGCTAAAACGTTATCAAGCTGCGCCTGAATAGTCGTTAACAGTTTTTCAAGACGGAAAGCAGATAGTGCCGAACGGCCAATCAATTGCAGCATGCAGATCTCAATTCACAATAAATAAAGGAATAATGATACTTTATGTGGCACTCGCAACCAAAATAAATTACGATTTTTAAATGACTGAAGCAATATCCCCCCCTTCTCGCCCGAGTTTATTAAGACATTTAGCAGTAGTGCTTTATGACTTATTATTACTGCTGTCAGTATTATTACTCGCTGCGGCGATTGCGGTCGCAGTCAATGCAGCTATAACTGATGATCAATCGATTGCTGCAGGTAATCCTTTTTTCTTTTTTTATCTGTTGGTCGTTAGTTTTTTATTCTATGGCTGGTTCTGGACGCATGGCGGCCAAACATTAGGTATGCGTACTTGGAAAGTTTTTCTTTTAAGCAATAACCACCAAAAAATTAGCTGGCAACAAGCATTGCTACGGTTCATTGTGGCTATCCCATCATGGTTTGCATTTGGAATAGGGTATTGGGGCCAATGGCTAAACAAAAACAATCAAAGTTGGCCTGATTTAATGTCACATACACAGCTAATTTACGATAAAAATACTATACGAAAACCGCTTTCACGCTTGTCATAACCTTAGCAATAGCAAAGATTGAAAATTAAATTCGCGTTAAAGCAATCAACTTATTACTATTATCAAACTGAATACTAAACAATCCTGAAATACCCTGTTCGCCTATAAAAGATCGTATATGCTGTGCTGGGAACTGCAGTTTTTGACCTGTAGTCGTCGTTACAACCACCGTTTTTGCTGTCCCCTGATAATAGCGTAATGCTTGTTCTCTGTTAATCTTCAGATAAAAATGTAACACACTAGCCATGGTTAATTAAACGACTAAATACTGACTTCAACTGGCTAATCACTGCATCAGACTCAACTTCATTATAGCGAACGGCCTGTCCCTTGCCCCAAACAGGTGTTGGCCATGATTCATCTTGAATAAAGCGAGCAACATGGTGAATATGCAGTTGCGATACAACATTACCTAAGGCCGCTACATTCATTTTATCTGCTTTAACCACGCTTTTTAATTTAGCTGCCACAAAATTTGATTCAACCATCAGTTGATGCTGTTGTGTGTCAGTCAACTCAAAAACTTCTGTTAAGCCATTTATTTTGGGTACTAAGATCACCCATGGATACCGGGCATCATTCATCAATAACACTTTAGATAGCTGAAAGTCTGCAATCTCAATCGTATCCTCTCGCAACCTAGGATCTAGTGTAAACATGTATCTATGTCCTTAAGCATCGGCTAAATATTTGTTGACCACTTCATACACATCAGATGATAAATCGGGCTGACTCGCTATTTCATTCAAGGCTTGCTTCATCATCACCTGTCTCACTGCGTCATATTGTCGCCACGAGTTAAATGCACCCAACATCCTTGCAGCCACTTGAGGATTAAGTTGGTTTAACACTAAAATCTGTTCAACCAAAAATTGGTAGCCAGAGCCATCTTTGGCATGAAAGTTAGTCGGGTTATTCCGACAAAACTGGCCAATCAATGCGCGTACATTATTAGGGTTTTTAATACTAAAAGCAGGATGCTTCATCAAACCTTTCACACGAAGCAACGTGTTAGGCAGTGTCGATTGTGCTTGTACCGTTAACCATTTATCCACAACCAAACGATCATGTTGCCACTGCTCATAAAACGCACGTAATGCGTGCTCACCTTCAGGACCAGCCTGATCTGATAATAAGGCTAATCCCGTTAAAGTATCGGTCATATTATCTGACTGTTTCATTTGTTTCAGACAACGCTGTGTTTGCATTGGATCTTCAGAAGCCATCAGATAACTCAAGCAAGTATTTTTAAGACTACGACTCGCCATATCTAACGCATTAAACGCATACTTTACGGTTGCACTATGGCGTTGGTAGACATCACTAAATTGTTGTTTCAAACCAGCGGCAATGGTCTTTTTCAAATACTGGCGGGCAGTATGAATCGCATCGACATCAGCGAATGATAGCTGAGCAGCAAGATAATTTTCACTAGGGATACTCAACATCTTGGCAATCAAAGCGGGATCGATACTATCATCCGTTAACACTTGGCCAAATTGTTCAATCAGCCCCTCAGGCAAAGTTAAAATTTGTTGCTGTTGAACATTTTCAATCAAACGTAATAAGACATTAATCAGCAAAGTTTGACCCGCATCCCAACGATTGAAACTATCACTATCATTCGCCATCAAAAAAGCCAATTCCGCATCGCTACGATCCATCGCTAATTTGACAGGTGAAGAAAAGCCCCGCAGTAATGAAGGAACCGGTTCAGAATCAATATTCACAAAAGTGAAAACCTGTTCCTGTTCAACAATATCTAATACTCTCGTATGCTGTTCTGCTGGGGCATTTTCACCTTCAAGCTGCATAAACATTGCTTCACCGTTTCGATCTAATAAGCCGATAGCTAATGGAATGTACAAAGGTAGTTTTTTAGCTTGTCCCGGTGTCGCTGGACAATGTTGTTTGACTATTAATGTATAGGTTTTCAGCGTTGCATTATATTGGCCTTTGATTGTCAGTACCGGTGTCCCCGCTTGAGAATACCAGCGTCTAAACTGACTTAAATCTACTTTATTAGCATCTTCAATCGCCTTAACAAAATCATCGGTAGTGACCGCTTGGCCATCATGACGGTCGAAGTATAAGTCAGTCCCTTTTCTAAATCCTTCATTGCCCACAATCGTTCTAATCATACCGACGACTTCAGCACCTTTTTCATAAATAGTCACAGTGTAGAAGTTACTAATTTCAATAAAGGATGCTGGGCGAACAGGATGTGCCATTGGTCCAGCATCTTCAGCAAATTGCATAGTACGCAACTGATTAACATCATCAATTCGCTGCACCGCTGCTGAGTTCATATCACCACTAAATTGCTGATCACGTAATACGGTAAACCCTTCTTTCAAACTCAATTGAAACCAATCACGACAGGTCACCCTATTGCCTGACCAGTTATGGAAGTATTCGTGACCAACAATGCCTTGAATTCGATGATAATCTGCATCCGTCGCTGTTTCTGGACTAGCTAAAACACAAGATGAGTTAAATATATTCAGGCCCTTATTCTCCATCGCACCCATATTGAAATCATTAACAGCCACAATCATAAAAATATCTAAATCATATTCACGGCCATAGGTTTCTTCATCCCATAACATTGCCTGTTTTAAGGACATCAATGCATGATCACACTTATGGCTGTTTTCATGATCAACATAAATCTGCAAACTGACTTCACGACCCGACATCGTGGTAAAACTATCTTGTTGACGATATAAATCGCCTGCGACCAAAGCAAATAAATAACTGGGTTTAGGATACGGGTCATGCCAACGCGTCCAATGTCGACCATCGTCAAACTGACCTTGCTCTTCCATATTGCCATTCGACAGCATGATCGGCCATTGCTGTTTATCGCCAACAATAGACACGGTAAAAACAGCCATCACATCAGGGCGGTCCATGTAATATGTTATGCGTCTAAAACCTTCAGCTTCGCATTGCGTACATAATAATGCGCCTGAATGATAAAGACCTTCTAATGCCGTGTTTTGATCCGGGTGAATAAGCGTTTCAATCGCTAACTCAAACTTTTCAGGTAAATTAGATAATAGAATTGATTGGTCAGTTCGCTGATATTCATTGCCTTGTAACTGACGACCATCTAACTTTATTGAAACCAACTCAAGATGCTCACCATCTAATAGACAGTCATTAGTTTCTTCGTCAGATTGAGGATTTTTACGCATCACTAACACACTACGAACTCCCGTCATTGAAGCATCGATGTCAAAAGTGAGATGTACCGTATCAATCAAATAATTAGGTACTTTATAATCAGCTAAGTATGTTTCTTTTAGCATGGTGTGTGATGAGGACATGGCAACAACTCTGTAGGTTAAAAATCGTCTAATGTTTTAATGGACAAAACTTCATACGCTGGGGTTTCATAAGGATGATAATGAATCAATGTTTGCAAAATCGTTTTAATATTATCTGCAGAACAAATCATTTCAACACGATACTCAGCAACCGTTTCAATGATGCCTTGCTGACCAATGTAAGGTTGGCTACCTAGCAAGGGTCTAAACTGACCGGATCCTAATATCTCCCATGAACAACAGTCATAGGCTTCATAGCGTCCCGCACCTTGAGCAAACAACGCTTGTTTAACCGTTTCCTTATGACTTTCTGGCACAAAGAAAATTAATTTATACATTTACTTTATTAGCCACTTTTGGCCAATACCATTACCAGATTCGCTATAAATAGCCCTGCCATCAGGTGAAAAAGAAACAGCTTGTAATACCACACCAGGGCGCAATGCCTGCTGCCTTGCTACTTGCCAGCAATCAACATTCTCACCGGTTTCCGCCAGCCATAAACACATTTTTTGAGAGGGATGACCAGTGACCAGGTAGGTATTATCAGGAGAGAAAGCCACTGCGGATGTAGTGGTTTTAAATGAAGGGAAATCTGGTAAGGGCATACTCTTAGGCCAAACTGAGGCGCGTAACGTGTAGTGCTCTTTACTTGTCACCATATTCCAAAAATGGGTTTGGCCATTACCCGCGCCTGTTAAAACAAATCCACCTTTGGGATAAAACGAAACAATATTAACCGAGTTTTCATGTTTCCAACTGCGTAATTGTTCACCCGTCTCAAGCTTCCATAACCGAGCAGTGCGGTCATCTCCTCCGGTTAATGCGTATTTACCGCTAGGAGAAATAGCGACAGCGTTAATTAATTGATTAATGGGCGAATTGACCGCCTTACCATCATGTCGAAAAGTATGTATTACTCGATTCTGAATGACATCAAAATAAATTGCGGTTCGATCATATAAAGCGAGTAATAAATAATCGCCATGCTGTGATAAAGCCAGTGACTTTATCTTAACGGGAAAACTCAATCGAATCATTGGCTTACCATTAGCCACTTCCCACAATACAATAACGTCTTGTTCAGAAGTCGCAGCAACTTTGCCATCAGCAGAGAATCCTACGGCAGTGGTTGTGCCAACATCTTCGTTATTTTGCCAACTGTAAACGACTTTGTTCGCTTCAATATCCCAAAGTCTTGCTGGTGCATCAGTATCACCAATTAAGACGTAGTAACCATCTGGTGAATATGCCGCAGCATAACTACTTGATTCACTATGACTCCATTGTTCATCTGAAGTACGCTCATGATTGCAAGCGACCAACATGACAGTCATTAGGAATAACTTTACATACCTAAGAAATGGAAATGACAAGATCATCAGAATCGTTACCTAATTAAGACTTAGGTAAGGTGACGCCTTTTTGTCCCTGATATTTACCAGCCCGATCAGCGTAAGAAGTTTCACACACTTCATCAGATTCAAAAAACAACATCTGAGCCACGCCTTCATTAGCATATATTTTTGCAGGTAATGTGGTGGTGTTAGAAAACTCCAAAGTGACATGACCCTCCCACTCAGGCTCTAAGGGCGTGACATTAACAATGATCCCACAACGTGCATACGTCGACTTACCCAAGCAGATGGTTAAGACATTCCGTGGAATTTTAAAGGTTTCAACTGTGCGTGCTAAGGCAAATGAGTTTGGCGGAATAATACACACATCCGAATTCACATCCACAAAGCTACCTTCATCAAAGTTTTTTGGATCAACTATCGCAGAATTAATATTGGTAAAAATTTTAAATTCTGTCGAACAACGTACATCGTAGCCATAGCTAGATGTGCCATAAGAAATCATTCGACCATTTTCACCTTCACGCACTTGCCCTGCTTCAAAAGGACTAATCATCTCGTGCTCTTGCGCCATTCGGCGAATCCATTTGTCTGACTTTATACTCATAGTTAAATCGCTTTAGATAATAATAACCTTAATGATAACGTGATTAATCGTTTTTGATCACGATATTTGGAAATGCCGAGGTGTAATCCTTACCCTGTTTCGCTAAACGAGCAGATAATCGGCGTGCAATCATGCGATAAGCCATACCGATGCTACCATCAGGATCACTGACCACCGTTGGTTGTCCACCATCCGCATCTTCACGAATCTTGATGTCTAATGGTAACTCACCCAACAAATCAACACCGTATTGTTTAGCCATTCTGTCACCACCACCAGCACCAAAAATATGCTCTTCGTGACCACAACTACTGCAAATATGGGTACTCATATTTTCAATGACGCCCATCACTGACACATTGACTTTCTCAAACATTTTTAATGCCTTACGCGCATCTAACAAGGCAATATCTTGAGGTGTAGTCACAATCACTGCACCACTCACCGGCACTTTTTGTGACAGTGTTAATTGAATATCACCAGTGCCGGGTGGTAAGTCGATCACTAAATAATCAAGTTCGTTCCAGTTAGTGTCATTCAGCATTTGTTCTAATGCCTGCGTCACCATTGGACCACGCCAAATCATTGGCTCCTCTTCATCAATCAAAAAACCAATCGACATACACTGCAAGCCATAACTTTCAATTGGCTCAATACGTTTACCATCAATTGATTCTGGGCGTTGTGATGTGCCTAACATTCTTGGCTGACTTGGGCCGTAAATATCAGCATCTAAAATACCCACTTTAGCTCCTTCAGCTGCAAGGGCGAGCGCAAGATTAACAGATGTAGTGGATTTACCTACACCACCTTTACCTGAAGCAACGGCAATAATGTTTTTAACGCTATTAATGCCTTTTATACCTTGCTGTACTTTATGCTTTGTCACTTTCCAATCAATGGCCACTGTGACATTATCTGATGCTGTTTGTTGCTTTAATTCGGCAAGTAAGCCTGCTTGTAAGCTAGCAGCATAGCCTTTCACCGGATAGCCCAATGTCACCGTAACATTAACAGCATCACCTTCGATGTTAACGACTACATTTGCTTTTGAATCGCCAAAAGTCATCAACGCAGAAGGATCTTGATAATCATTAATGATGTGTTCGATTTGCGACTGGTTCAGCATAGTATTTCCTTTGAGTTGCGGGGCATCCGCAGTGGGAATGAATAATTATTTATCTATTTTATACTGTGTTGACTAAACCTTCATCCATACATGTGATAAGGACTTTTGCAGGAATGATATTCAACCAGAGCAACATTGGCATGAAAATTTATAACGTGATGACTAAAACGGGCTTTTTAACGCTTCTTGTTTAGACCAATCACGGAAATTAAAGACCTGACCTTGTTGGCGAACGCGCGCAATTTCAGCTAAATCTAAATCAGCATAAACCCATTCAGCTTGCTCCTTTGAGCCTTCAGCTAAAATACCATTATCAGGGAAGCCATAATCGACAGGGGTATAAATACTGGCTCTGCCCGTATTTACATCTACTGCTTCTGACCATGCAGCTTGACCAAAAGTAGGCGATTGCACAACATAACATTGGTTTTCTAAAGCGCGCGCCTGACAACCAATTCGTACGCGATGAAAGCCCGCTTCAGTATCAGTGCAACTCGGCACTAATATCAGATCTGCCCCCGCAGCCACTTGCTGGCGAGCAATCAATGGAAATTCTGAGTCATAACAAATGTTGATGGCGATTTTACCGATATCAGTATCCATCACTTTTATTTCAGAACCTGCCTTGACTAACCAGTGCTCATTTTCAAAACGCGTCATAATTAATTTGTCTTGAAAGCCAATTAAACCATCAACACCATAGAGATTTGCACGGTTACGAAATGAACCATCATCTTGAAGTACTGGATAAGATGCTCCTAAAATCATCACATCAAATTGACGTGCTAATTCTTGATGCAGTGCCTCCCATTCTGGGTAAATAGTCTGCATTGCATGTAACTGACCATTTAAATCTTTGTAAACGTGTTCACCCAATAATGATGGTAATTCCATACTGCCATATTCTGGTAAAACCAATAGCTTAGCTTGCTGACTCGCCGCTAAACTTACCCACTTCGTTAACTTGTCAGTAAAATCTGACCATTGCGTAAAAAAGCTAATATCATATTGAGCAGCAGCTACTTTTAGTTTAGTCATTACAAATCCTTCATCCAAAAAGTCATTGGTTTAGGCGATTCATCTTGCTCATTGAGTTCTTTCCAGCTAAACGTTGTATTCAATTCTGGATGCTTTTCATAACCCCTTTTACGCCAGAAATTGTCTAAAGGGATAAAATCTGTTGGTCGAGCAGGATGAGCTTCAGGCCTTTGCACCCCACAAAAACAGGACGTGTTGAAATCACCTAGTTCACGAGCATGGGCTTCGCGATGTTCAAAAAAAGCCACACCCGCACCTTGTCCGCGATAACTTGAAATAAGCACGGACTCACCACAGTAAAATACTTTATCGATATCATAATTGGCATCAATAAATGGCTTTTTGACTTCATCTGTTTCGTATTTAAGGGGAATACCGGTTGAAGCACCGACCACTTTATCACCATCAAACGCTAAAACAATCACACTATCTGGTGCTTGAATATAGGTTTGTAGATAGCGTTCTTCATAAGCGAGATCACCATCGTAGAGATAGGGGAAATCACGAAAGACCTGAATTCGCAATTGTGCGAGCTCAGGTATATATCCTAGTAATGCTTCACCAGATAAGCGCTTTAAAGTCAGCATCGTTTAAATTTAGCCTACTACCTGAGCGATCCAATCTTCAAGGTTGTAATAATTCGTTACCCGAGCGACTTTGCCATCACGAATATCAAAAAAAGCACCGGCGGGTAAGTTATAGGTTTGGCCATTTGCCTCAGGCAAACCTTCATCCGTTGATAAGTATTCACCTAATACAGTGAACTCAACTGCAGCACGATCACCCGCGTCGTTGGTTGTAATTGAAATGTTCACGATCTCTTCTTTGTAATGGGCATTCATTCGATCCATGAATGTAGAAAATACTGCCTTCCCTATTTCACGTGAGCCTTGATTGACATCATGAATAACATCATCCGTTAACATAGCTAAAAAGGCCGCCATATCTTGACGGTTAAATGCGGCATAGTAATCTTTAAGAAGCTGAGCGGTAGCTTGGTTCATTACGGCTTTTCCTGAGAATAAAAAGCGCAAATTTTATCGTGTTTCATCCATTTATAAAAGTAATATTTTGCAGTTGATTCAGCCTCTTACAGCCTTGCTAAGTCCCTTTATGATTGCTTTGGACTATTATGCAAACACCTTCACCTCAGATTACAAGCGATGTTTATAAATACAGCGGCCAAGGTTTGCTTGGATTAAATTCTGGGTACACTCAACGACTATTACCAACAGCAATATCATCATTTCCCCTCAAATCCAGTATTGCCAAAACCTATCTAACGTTTTAAATCCCCATTTATCTGGATTTTCAGGCCCTTCAATGGTCACTTGGCAACTGGGAGCCGCCATATCGATTGTTTTTACCGGTATGGGTGCATTAGAGCGAAGTGAGAAGAAAACTTTAATCTTTGGCTTTAACAATGAATCTATACCTGGCTCAACGACAACACCTAGGCGCTGTGATGACAACCTTACCAGTGAGCCAACGGGATAAATACCCACCGTTTTAACAAAAGCAGCGAAGATTTTTTTATCAAAATGGCCTTCCCACTGTGCCATCGCTTTAATCGCATTTGACGGATCCCAAGCCTGCTTATAAGGACGTTGAGAAGTCACAGCATCATAGACGTCACATATTGCTGCCATCCGAGCTAACATTGAAATATTATCACCTACCAAACCATCAGGGTAACCGCTACCATCAATCCTTTCATGGTGATGCATCACGACATCAATTACTTCAGCTTCTGCTCCATTATCCTTTAATACTTTGGCCCCTTCTTCAGGATGTTTTTTCATAGCAATAAACTCATCGTCAGTGAGTTTACCCAGCTTATTTAAGAGGTCGACCGGCATCAGTGCTTTGCCAAGATCATGCATCAAGCCACCAAGACCCGCTAATCTCGTTTGTTCTTCATCCAAGTTTAACTGACGAGCAAGACTTAGCATTAACCCGCAGACTGCAATAGAGTGCATATAAGTATAATCATCGTGAGTTTTAAGGCGTGCCACACTAAGAATCGCTGATGTATTACGTTGCACCATTGCATCAATTTCGGCAATCAAAGGTAGCGTTGTATCAGAATTAAAGGCCTTACCGAGTCTAACATCATCGTACATCGCTTTCACTTGGGCTTTCGCTGCATTGCAAAATAAGCGGGCGCGATCAACTTCAGCGTCCATTGGACTAGCAAGCTGTTTTTTTACGACAGGTTCTGATTCTTTTTTGGGCTTGGTAGATTGAGCAACTTTATCTGCAACTGCTTTAGATTTCTGTTTAGCGGATGATCTGGAGAGGCCCTTTTCCTCATCAATCATTACATATTCAATGCCTGATTGAATAATACGTGTGACGTCATCTTTATCTTCTAATAGAAAACTACTGCGTAAAAATGGATGTTTTATCCAAGATCCACTTAGCTTTACTATAAACATTCCAAGACGTAGTTCTTTTACGGGTATTTTGACTGCCAACCTATTTTCTCTCTATGCTTGAATTGTCGGGCGTCATACAGAGCTTCCCTTTTTATTACATTCGCTTACATAAATATATAGTTAATGAATGACTTAATTTTCTAGTAAATTCCATTTACATCAGCTAATCATTGGATCAAACCGACGCTAGTTTAGGAAGAAATAACGTCAGTAAGTGAGAAAAAAATCCTTATCGATACCTCACATCTGTGAAGTATAGCCCAACTACATTGTAAACACAGCGACTGATTCACCCCATAGTAAACTGAATTGTTTATGCGTACTGAGAGAAGGTGCGCTACTCCAAAACGCAACATGTCCAGCGGTGCTTCGTTTAGCAAGTAAGTCTGCGGTTTCTAATCGCCGTGCCGTTTCTTTAGCAACTGCAAAATCTGTATTAACAATCTTTATATTAGGCCCGACTACTTTCTTAATTATCGGAGCTAAAAAGGCATAATGAGTACAACCAAGCACAATGTGATCTGCGCCTTTATCTAATAAAGGAAAGACATAATTTTTGACCATCGCCTCTGTTTCGACACTATCTAAACTCAATGCCTCTACCTGCTCCATTAATCCCGGGCAAGGCTGCACTTCTATTCTCACATCTGTCGAAAAACTTTTAGCTAAATCATTGAATGAACTACTTTTAAGTGTTTGAGCTGTTGCTAAAACACCAATAACACCACTTTTAGTATTAAACACTGCAGGCTTAACGCCTGGCTCGACGCCAATTATAGGTATTGCATACTTGGCACGAAGTTCTTTGATTGATGACACCGTCGCTGTATTGCATGCCACGACAATCGCTTTCACGTTTTTTTCAAGCAGAAAATCACTAACTGAATAGGCTCGATCAGTTATATAAGACAATGATTTTTCACCATAAGGTGCATGATAAGTATCAGCCACATAGACTAAATCTTCATTAGGTAACAACTCACGAATTTGGCGCGCAATTGATAAACCACCGATACCTGAATCAAAAATGCCTATCGGCTGATCATTTATCATATTTTTTATATTTTAACCTTAACGTTACTAATGATAATTACCAGATGCTGCACCACTCTGGATAACGCTCAACTGTCTAACCACTAAAAACTCTCCTCAGCTAACCCTTCAGAAAGTAATCATATCGAATTACAGACATCTTTATTTAACAAATGGGGTCAACCAACGCAAAACCAATGGGGTCAGCTTCGATAGAAAAGTCAATCGATTTGATAGCCGAATCAAAGCCACAAAACCGATTTGATCTGACCCCTTGATATGCTTTGCCTTGATATACTTAATACTAACGATGACGCTGAACAATACCCATCATTTTGTAAGTGAGCATGGCAGCAGCAAAATCATAGGCATGGAACCCTTTAATCGGTGCAAACTCCATAATATCGAAGCCAATAATCTCGCGCTGTTTGGCTACAGACTCAAACAAACTTAAGGTTTGATACCAAGCTAAACCACCGGGAACCGGCGTGCCTGTTGATGGAAATACTGATGGGTCTAAACCATCAACGTCGATGGTGAAAAACACTTTTTGAGGGAAATCTTTGGGTAAATCAATGCTCGTAATATTGTTAGGTACTAATTCATCCGCATCTTGATAATGAATACCAAACTGTTCACGATAGCCCATTTCTTCTTCACAAAAGGCACGAATACCTAACTGATAGAGAGGAATACCCATATCTACAGCTCGTTTCATTACTGAAGCATGACTGAGAGGATCGCCCTCATATGCATCACGTAAATCGGCATGGGCATCGATTTGTACGATACCAAAGTCTTCAACCCCTGCCGCTTTCAGACCTTTTAATACGCCATAAGTCACCGTGTGTTCACCACCAAATACCACTGGCATGCCACCTTGTTCGATGATTTTTTGAGTTGCTGCAGCAATATTATTAATAGCCTCTTCTGGAGCAACACTGCAATCAATGGTTGAACAGGTATAAATACCTTCATCACACGGTTTGCTTTTGCCATCCCACTGTTCTAATTGCCACGAGGCTTTTAAAATGGCTTTTGGACCTAATGCTGTTCCACTACCATAAGACACACTTTTTTCGTAAGGCACGGGCAACACATGAAACATTGCTTGCTCAGGATCAGGTTGGTCAATTTCAGATCCTAAAAATATTGGGTAAGGTTTTATCGTTGTTTCGTTCATTATGACAGTCTATTTTTAAAGTCTTCATAGCCAAAGGTTTTGACTATGTTTAGGGCATCGGTTTGAGAATTCCAAATGGCAAGTGCAGGCAAATGAGTACCATTAAAGGTACTGGTTTTAACCATAGTGTAATGACTCATATCTTCAAAAAGCAGCCGTTGACCGATCTGCAAAGGAGCGGCAAAACTATAATCATCAACAACGTCTCCCGCCAAACACGTTAAGCCGCCTAGACGATAAGTGTGAGGCAATACACCGGCCTCTTCTGACCCCATCACATCAGGTCGATAAGGCATTTCTAGAGTATCTGGCATATGACAGGTTGCTGAAGTATCAATAATCGCTTGATTAAGTTGATTCCAAGTAATATCCAATACTTCGCAACTTAACACACCGGTGCCAATCGCCACTGCTTCGCCCGGCTCTAAATATACTTGCACTTGATGACGATTAGAAAAGTCTTTCACCAATTTAATCAGGCCATCAATATTATAGCCATCGGCAGTGATGTGATGGCCACCGCCAAAATTAACCCATTTCATCTGGGGTAATAAATGACCAAACTTTTGTTCAACGGCCTGAACCGTTCGAGCCAAAGGTTCAAACTGTTGTTCACATAAGGTATGAAAATGTAGGCCACTAATGCCATCCAGTACACGTTCATCCAATTGCGATAAAGGAATGCCTAAACGTGATCCTGGTGCACAGGGATCGTAAATCGGTACGGCACCTTCGGAATGTTCAGGATTAATTCGCAAACCAAAATGTAAATCTGGCCGTTTTTGTTGTGCAGCGAGACAGCGTTCACGAAAACGCACCCACTGACCACAAGAATTAAAAACAATATGATGTGCAAATGTTAATAACTCAATAATATCGGCTTCACTATAGGCAGCGGCAAACACATGGACTTCACCCCTGTACTCGTCATGGCCTAACTTAGCTTCATGCAATCCACTGGCACAAGTGCCACTTAAATACTTTGCCGTTAGTGGTGCGAGTGACCACATTGAAAATGCTTTTAGTGCGGCTAAAACTTTAGCCCCACTTTGATCAGCAACATGTTTCAAAATGGCTAAATTACGCTCAATAGCCACCTCATCGACCACAAAACACGGCGAAGGTAATCGCTGTAAATCCAGCTTAGAAAAATCAGTAAATTGCATTCGTTTTACTTATCTAAATCAAAGTTATCCAATTCAACCACATGCCATGGTAAACCATATTTATTCATGTCTTCCATAAATGGATCAGGATCAAATTGTTCAATATTCCACACACCCGCTCGCTGCCATTTTTTCTCAAGCATCATTTTGGCACCGATCATTGCTGGTACACCAGTTGTGTATGAAATCGCTTGTGATTGCACTTCTTTGTAACAGTCTTGGTGATCTTTAATGTTATAGATGTAGACTACTTTCTCTTTACCATCTTTGATGCCTTTAACCACGCAACCAATACACGTTTTACCCACGGTGCGAGGGCCAAGTGACGACGGATCAGGTAACATTTTTGCCAATAATTGTATCGGCACAATTTCTTGACCGTTATACATAATAGGCTCAATACCTGTCATACCGACATTACCTAGTACTTCTAAATGTTTCAGGTAGTTATCACCAAAACTCATCCAAAATTGCGCGCGTTTCAAGCTGGGAAAATTCTTAGTCAAAGATTCCAATTCTTCATGATACATACGATAGATATTGTATGTACCGACTTGTTCTGGACAAGTAAATTCAGCTTTTTTTGACATCGCTGGCGTAGTAACAAACTCACCATTTTCCCAGTGACGACATTCTGCTGTGACTTCACGAATATTGATTTCAGGATTAAAATTAGTGGCAAATGGATAGCCGTGATCGCCACCATTGACATCAATAATGTCAAGCTCATGAATCTCATCAAAATAATGCTTTGCAACATAGGTCGTGAATACATTTGTAGCACCCGGATCAAAGCCACTGCCTAATAATGCCGTTAGGCCGGCTTCTTTAAATTTATCGTGATACGCCCATTGCCAGCTATATTCAAACTTAGCGGTATCTAAAGGCTCATAATTGGCTGTGTCCATGTAATCAATGCTGGCAGCTAAACACGCATCCATTATCGTTAAATCTTGATATGGTAAAGCAACGTTAATCACTAAATCAGGCTTTTCAGCTTTAAGTAATGCCGTCAATTCAGGCACATTATCTGCGTCAACTTGTGCGGTTTTAATGGGGCGATCTAACTGAGATGCAATCGCTTTACATTTAGCCTCAGTACGGCTTGCCAACACAATTTCTGAAAATACATCTGGTAATTGTGCACATTTGTGAGTCACCACCCCCCCCACACCACCCGCACCAATAATCATCACTTTAGACATAATTGTTGAGTTCCTTTAAAGCCTATTTCTAGCGTTCGAAAAAAGTGTAACCATGCAAGCTTTCGCGAAAGGCGCGTAATACTTGTTGGCGCATTGCCACTGATATTTTGCCATCACGCACCGCTTGTTCAGCAATACGACGGAATTGTTCTTGCATTGTCTTGGGATCATATTCGACATAACTTAATACATCGGCAATGCTATCACCATGAAATTCACGAATGAAATCAAAACTGCCTTCTTCGTTAATTCTGACACTGACCACATTAGTATCACCAAATAAATTATGTAAATCCCCTAATGTTTCCTGATAAGCCCCAACAAGAAATACACCTAAATAATATTCTTCATTGTCACGTAATGGATGTAACGGCAATGTTTTACTATGACCATCACTTAGAGAAAATGAGTCAATCTTACCATCACAGTCACAGGTCATATCTGCGAGTACGGCATCACGAGTTGGCTCTTCATTTAGACGATGAATCGGCATGATTGGAAAGATCTGATCGATAGCCCAAATATCTGGTAACGATTGAAACAAACTAAAGTTGCCATAATAAATATCAGACAATAATTCTGGTAAGGTTTCTAATTCAGGTGAAATACGTTTTGCTTCAGGTAATAACAACGCAATTTTCTCAAGAATCGCCAATGAAAGGTTTTCCGCTAAGGCACGCTCACGCAAGCTTGCTTGTCCACGATGAAATAACTCACGCACTTCATCACGGTAATATAAAGCATCGTTATAGCACTCTTGTAGTTTATTCTGCGTAACGTTTTTTAATACATGGTACAAATTGGCGATCTGATCTACGCTCTCAGCTGGGAGAGTCTCAGGTATGGCACCTGGTTTATGATCACGCACATCTAAAACGTTAAACAATAACATCGATGAATAAGCCACTAAAGCACGGCCTGACTCAGAAACGATAACAGGATGGGCTATATCGAGAGGATCGAGACTTTCTAAAATCGTCTCAATAATATTTGAACAATATTCATCCAGACTATAATTCATACTATGTGTACTATTTGTACGACTTCCTTCGTAATCTACCGCTAAACCACCACCAAGGTCGATGTAACCCATGGGAGCGCCTTCTTCGATAAGGCCGGTATAAAAACGGCATGCTTCTAACACGCCTGTTCGAATATTACGGATATTAGGAATTTGCGATCCTAGATGACTATGCAGCAATTGAAGACAATGCAACATATTGGCTTGTTTTAATTGTTCCAGCACTTCCAATAAGGCATTCGTCGATAAACCAAAAATAGACCGGTCACCGCTATCTTCATTCCAATGACCCTCTACCATTGATGCTAATCGAATTCGTACACCAATTAGTGGCTCAATACCTAATACACGGCTACGCTCAATAATAATTGGTAATTCAGATAAGGTTTCTAATACAAAGAAACACTTAATACCCATTTGGCGAGCATATAAACCAAGATCAATAAACTCGGCATCTTTATAGCCGTTACAAATAATTAAGCTTTCATGATCTTGTAATTGCGATAAGGCAATAATCAATTCTGCTTTACTGCCTGCTTCTAGGCCATGGTGATAATGCTTGCCAAAATCAGCAATTTCTTCAATAACATGACATTGCTGATTAACCTTAATAGGGAAAACACCACGATAATGATTTTGATAACTCGCTTGATCAATAGCGCGGGCAAAAGCCTCATTAAGCTGTTTGATACGAAGATCTAAAAGGTTTTCTATACGCAAAACAGTCGGCATTTCTAAACCACGTTCTTTCATACCTTCTACGATATCAATCAGGGCTACTTGAACTGTTTTGTCACCAAACTGAACGCTAACCACCGCATTACCTTCAGCGGAGATATCAAAACACTCTGCGCCCCATTCACGTACACCATAAAGCTTGGCACTCTGTTCTGAATCCCACCCAACTGTTGGCTGTTGATTCGAGTCAACAATAGAGGTAATCGTAGTATGCATACGCAGTTATTCTCATCAGCAAAGGATTATAGATCGCAGGATCTTCTACATTTTGGCGTCAAAATGCAAAGGTTTTATTTTATAAAGATCGCACCAAATAACATCATTCATCAAATAATGGGTAAATCATTGGGAACACCATTATCTGTAGCAGGATCAAGATCAGAGTGAAATGCATCAACGCTATCTGCTACTTCATCCGGTCGATTAAAACGCGCGATGTGAAACAATGCTTCACCCTCATTCACTAAAGGTATATTTGTTCGCCCAATGACTACACCCGAGTATGTTGCAAGTACAGGTTGCTCAGAGTCTTTTGCACCATATGGGGCTGCAACCATACCCAATAAATCACCTTTGTTAACGTTAGCTCCCATCGGTACAATCATCCGAAAAATACCACTCTGAGGGGCACGTACCCAAGCACTTGATCGTGCAACAAACGGTTGTCTGGCTGCTTTTTTACTTTTTGAACGTGCACTCAACATACCGAGGCTTCGCATCACGCTAATCACACCTTTAACGCCTGCCCTAATGGCTAATTCATTGAACCTTAATGCTTCTCCTGCCTCATAAACAATGACTGGCACATCAAATGCCATACTGGCATGACGCAGCGATCCCTCAATCAAGTTAGAGTTAACAATCACCGGCGCTTTAAATGCTTGAGCCATCTCTTCTACTGTGCCATTAGACAAATCTGCCCGAATTTGTGGCAAATTATCACGATGAATTGCGGCAGTATGTAAATCAATGCCATGTGTGCATTTACTAGCAATTTCGGTCATAAATGCATTGGCCAAGCGACCGGCGAGTGAGCCTTGTTCCGAACCGGGAAAACAGCGGTTTAAATCACGCCTATCAGGCAAATAGCGAGATTGATTGATAAAGCCGTACACATTAACCACAGGAACGGCAATCAGCGTACCTTTCAACCCCTTCAACACCGAATCACTTTTAACAAGACGACGAATAATCTCTACACCATTAATCTCATCACCATGAACGGCAGCAGAGACAAATAGTATTGGCCCTTTTCTACGACCACGAATGACCTCAACTGGCATACTCAGGGATGTGTGCATGTATAAATCAGGTAAAGGGATGTCGATGATTACGCTTTGCCCTAAATTGACATCAGTGCCAGCAATAGTCAAAACATCGGCCATGACTATTTAACCTTGTCCGCGAGTTTTTGTCTTACCTGTTTTTGCATTTTTTTCAATAAAATCAATGATAAGGCCAGCTACATCTTTACCTGTTGCTGCTTCAATACCACCAAGGCCAGGAGAAGAATTTACCTCCATTACAACAGGGCCATGATTCGAACGTAAAAGATCCACACCGCAGACATTTAAGCCCATAGTTTGAGCAGCACGAACAGCTGTTGAGCGTTCCTCAGGGGTAATACGAATAAGGTCAGCAGAGCCGCCTCGGTGTAAATTAGAACGAAACTCTCCTTCTTTACCTTGACGTTTCATCGCTGCAACGACTTTCCCGCCGATAACAAAACATCGAATATCAGCACCACCCGCTTCTTTTATAAATTCTTGAACTAGGATATTCGCTTGTAAGCCCATAAAGGCTTCAATAACACTTTCTGCGGCTCCCTTAGTCTCAGCGAGCACAACCCCAATACCTTGTGTACCCTCAAGTAATTTGATGACTAATGGCGCACCACCGACCATTTTAATTAAATCATTTACATCATCAGGGCGATGAGCAAACCCCGTTACTGGTAAGCCTATGCCTTTACGAGATAATAATTGTAAAGCGCGTAATTTATCGCGTGAACGGCTAATCGCTACAGACTCATTCAAGGGATAAACATTCATCATTTCAAATTGCCGTAATACAGCTGTGCCGTAAAACGTCACAGAGGCACCAATTCGAGGAATAACAGCATCAAAGCCAGTTAAGTTTTCACCTTTGTAATGTACTTCAGGTTTCATTGACGTGATATTCATATAACAACGCATCGTATCAATTACATGAACTTCATGGCCTCGAGCTTCAGCTGCCTCAACTAAACGACTCGTTGAATACAACTTTGGATTTCTCGATAAAATGCCTATCTTCATTCTTTGGCTCCTTCCAATTCATCTTGTAATGAATCTTGAATATGTTCAATTAAGGTTTGACCTGCCAGATACGACAGTGCAGGGTTAACGACTATATTACCAGCACTCATAGCGGTACGTCCTAACAACATTCTAAAGAGCATATTATCGCGATTGGTTAGTGTTACTTCGATAGGCCATGTTTTTGAACCCAAAGTAACCTCAGTAATAATGACATAACGTTGTTCAGTATGGCCACCAGAATCAGTCACATTACGTTGATCTATTACTTGAGCTTCGCACCATATTTCAACATCAGTATCATTTTGATTTGGGTGCAAACCAAAGCGAACCCAAAGCTCATCATTTTTATCAAAAGGTTCAACAGAAAAAGCATGTATTGCTGAGGTTCTAGCTCCAGTATCTACCTTAGCCTTGATAGCTTTAACACCCAACTGTGGCATCGCTAACCATTCGCGCCAACCAACGACACTATGTTCGCTATTTTCCATTACCTTGTTTTCCATTTTATATTTATTGTCGACTACTCATTGCTTTGATAGAGCAATTTATTCATCTTGGTAATCGTACTGACGCTAATCTCTTTTGGACAAACACTTTCACATTCTCGGTAATTACTGCAGCTACCAAACCCTTGCTCCTCCATTGCTAACAGTAACTTCTCTGCGCGTTTAGCATCCATTTGTCCCTGCGGCAAGCTCGATAAATGACTTACTTTCGCCGCGACAAATAAAGTCGCCGAGGCATTAGGACATATCGCCACGCAAGCACCACAACCAATACAAGTCGCGGCATCAAATGCATCATCAGCCAATTCTTTCTGAATAGGCATTGTATTAGCTTCAGGCGCAGAGCCCGTCCTGATTTCAATGTAACCGCCTGCTTGAATTATTTTTTCAAAAGCAGAACGATCGACAATCAAATCTTTAACAATTGGGAAAGCGGTGGCACGCCATGGTTCAATCCATAGCTCTTTTTCATTGGCATAATCACGCATATATTGCTGACAGGTCGTGGTGGCACGATGTTTACCATGCGGTGCACCGTTAATGACTAAATTGCATGATCCACAGATCCCTTCACGGCAATCAAAGTCAAAAGCAATCGCCTCTTTGCCCGCAACAATAAGCTGTTCATTTAAAGCATCAAGCATTTCTAAAAATGAAGTGCCTTCATCAACATCGATCTGATGCTGCTCGAAATAGCCTTCTGCTTGTCTATTTTGCTGGCGCCATATATGTAAAGTAAAAATCATCGGTAGTTTCTTGTATTAGGTCTGACAAATTCGAAATGAAGCTCTTCTTTGTGTAGCACCGGTATGCTGACATCACCACTATATTGCCATGCCGATACATATGAAAAATCGTCATCATGACGCTGCGCTTCCCCATCTTCAGTAATGTGTTCTTCGCGAGCATGGCAGCCACAAGACTCTTCCCGTGTTAGTGCGTCAATGCACATTAATTCAGCTAACTCGAAGAAGTCTGCTACTCGTCCTGCTCGTTCTAATGTCTGATTTAGCTCTGCGTCCGTTCCCGTTATTTTAACCTGCTGCCAGAACGTTTCTTTGAGCTGTTTAATCTCTGTTATTGCTGATTCAAGTGCTGTTTTTTCTCGTGCCATACCACAAGCGTGCCAAATTATTTGACCTAATTGACGATGAAATTCATCAGGTGTTTTTTGTGGATCTGGGGCATTCATCAAACTATCAAGGCGAGATTGGGCTGCTTTTAGTGCCTGTTCTGCTTCAGGATAATTTCTTTCATGATCAAAGGGTTTTTGCTGTGCTAAATAATCTGAGACTGTCGTAGGCAAGATAAAATAACCATCTGCTAAGCCTTGCATTAATGCACTTGCACCAAGTCGGTTAGCGCCATGATCTGAAAAGTTGGCTTCACCACCAGCAAATAAGCCATTAATCGATGTCATCAGATTGTAGTCAACCCACAAGCCACCCATAGTGTAATGGACAGCAGGGTAAATACGCATAGGTGTTGTGTAAGGATCTTCAGCCGTAATCCGCTGATACATCTCAAATAAATTACCGTATTTTTCAGTAATTGCTGCTAAACCTAGTTTATTAATTGCTTGAGCAAAATCGAGGTAAACCCCCAGTTTTTGACCTTCAATTTCATGGCCGACCCCACGACCTTCATCACAAATCAGCTTCACTGCCCGTGATGCAATATCGCGTGGTACTAAATTACCAAAAGCGGGATACATTCGTTCTAGAAAATAATCTCTATTCTCCTCTGCAATTTCCTCGGGCTTTTTATCGCAATCTTCTTTTCGTTTTGGCGCCCAGACTCGACCATCATTGCGTAATGACTCGCTCATTAAGGTCAGTTTTGATTGTAAAGCCCCATGCTGAGGAATGCAGGTTGGGTGGATTTGTGTAAAACAAGGATTGGCAAACAAAGCACCCTGTTTATGTGCTCGCCATATTGCGGAGGTATTACAGCCCTTGGCATTGGTCGAGAGATAAAATACATTGCTGTAGCCACCCGTGCACAACACCACACAATCCGCCATATGCGTTTCGAGTTTACCGGTTATCAAATCACGGCTCACAATACCTTTAGCCTGATCTTTAACCATAATGATGTCTTGCATTTCACAACGAGAATGATGAGTTATTGATCCTTCTGCTATTTGCTTGCTCATCGCTTGATAAGCACCTAATAACAGTTGCTGCCCCGTTTGGCCCCGAGCATAAAAAGTGCGTGACACCTGCGCGCCACCGAAAGAACGGTTGGCGAGATAACCACTATATTCACGGGCAAATGGTACGCCCTGAGCAACTGCCTGATCAATGATGTTGCTACTTAATTCGGCCAGACGAAAAACATTCGATTCACGTGCTCTAAAATCACCACCTTTGAGAGTGTCGTAAAACAAACGCCAAACGCTATCACCATCATTCTGATAATTTTTGGCACCATTAATTCCGCCTTGAGCGGCAATACTGTGCGCGCGTCTTGGGCTATCTTGAAAACAAAACGTTTTAACGTTATATCCCATTTCACCTAATGAGGCAGCAGCAGAAGCCCCAGCTAAGCCAGTTCCCACTACAATAACCGTATATTTTTTGCGGTTTGCAGGGTTCACAATTTTGGAGTTGAACTTATGTTGCGTCCACCGATCTTCCAAACTTCCTTTTGGGCTATGACTATCTAATTCAATATCGCTCATGGCATCACCCAGTATATATAAAGCGGAACAGCCGCAAAACCGGCTGTCAATAGCATGCAACCACCTAAAACCAAACTATTGCAGGTTAATGATGTTTTACCCAAAGTTTGTAAGACATTGGCTAAGGAATGATGTAAATGCATCATTAACACAAACAAGCCTGCAAGATAAAATAAGACCGCCCATGGCGATTTAAATAGCTCGACTAACTCACGATAAACAGCTGTTGAATCAAACAATAATGTTTGAAAGACATGAACAGCAATAAAACTAAATAAAAACACAATACTGAGCGTCACTAAGCTTGCTGGAATATGAAATTTATTATGTTTTTTATAAGCAACGGAGCGTGCTTTGGCATTCGTTTTACGGATTCTAATGGCAGCTTTAATGTGAATAAATAGTGACGTAACAATGACAGCCAACACCAACCAGCGAGCGATCCCGCCGTTATACCATCGATAAAATTGACTGAAACTGTTCTCTGTAAAAAAACTAAGGTTGGTTAACATATGAACGATCAAATATAAGGTCATAACGACACCCGCTAATGCCATCGTTCGTTTTTGTAATTGGAGTAACTTCACGATTAGCTCTCCATATCAATTAGAATGTGCTCATTATCTCGTCTGGCTTGGAGCTTTTCTTTCTGAACTGTTCTGATACAGCTATTCCATCTCAATATGGCTTCATCATTATTTTCTGGCTGAAGGGGCTCTGCCTGTTGATAATATTGCAGTGCTTCAATGAAGTATTCATAAGCAAAGGATCGCGACATTGGTTGGGATAATAAAAATCGTGCCTGACGCTCATTTAATAATCCAGCATAGTAATGACGTCGATATTCACTATCTAACTTTTCTATGGCTTGCTGAATAATTTTTATCTGAGCTTGTTTATCAGGGTGATGAAGTTGATCGCTTAATGCCAGAATATAAAGGACTAAGGCTTGCTGATTATCCGCATCAACATTGAGAATATCTAGGCAAATACTCTCAGCCATTTCAGGTTCCTGTAGCGAGCGGTATTGGCGGGCTTTGTCCAATGCCAACTCGATTGAGTTAACGTGGATGTCGTGTAAATTAAGTTCCATTGACGTCTCTTTTCATTAGATCTAAATGGGTATAACACATTCCAATCTAATCGAAAGGGCCTTTATTTTCAATAAGTCATTCATAAATAAACACTTGAAGTCTTATTTTTTAGCTACGAATAAAAATGAGAATGGAGTAAAAAGCCGATTTCTGTTATCTTTCTCGCACATTTTCATCGTCGTTTCCGGTTCATTCATGCAAAGAAAAATTCTTGTTACTAGCGCACTACCTTATGCCAATGGCTCTATACATTTAGGTCATTTAGTCGAATATATTCAAACTGATATCTGGGTGCGTTTTCAAAAGATGCGAGGTAATGAATGTCATTACGTCTGTGCAGATGATGCCCATGGCACACCCATTATGTTGCATGCGCAAAAGCAAGGTATTACACCAGAACAGTTGATCGCTAATATTCAACAAGAACATGAAGCTGATTTTGCTGGCTTTGCGATTAACTTTGATAATTTTCACAGCACACACAGCTCTGAAAATAAAGCGCTCGCCAGTCAAGTGTATCTTGCTAATCGTGATGCAGGTCACATTACAACACGCACCATTAGTCAGGCTTATGATCCTGAAAAAGAAATGTTTCTTCCCGATCGTTTTATTAAGGGTGAATGTCCAAAGTGCGGTGCGGCTGATCAATATGGTGATAACTGCGAGGCCTGTGGTGCAACTTATGATGCTACTGAACTAAAAAACCCTGTTTCAGCAGTTTCTGGTGCAACCCCCATTACCAAAGATTCTGAACATTACTTTTTCAAACTCGGCGATTTTGAAAAAGACCTCAAAGCCTGGACACAAAGCGGTCATCTTCAAGAGGAAGTGAGCCACAAGCTCAATGAATGGTTTGAAAGCGGTCTGAAAGATTGGGATATTTCACGTGACGCACCTTATTTCGGTTTTGAAATTCCTGATGCACCCAATAAATTTTTCTATGTTTGGTTAGATGCACCGATTGGTTATCTTGCCAGTTTCAAAAACTATTGTGATCGTACTGGCGTTGATTTTGATGAATACCTCAAACCCGACAGCACAACAGAAATGATTCATTTTATCGGTAAGGACATTATCAATTTCCATGCCCTATTCTGGCCTGCTATGTTGCAAGGTGCGGGATTCCGTCGGCCAAATTCAATTTATGCTCACGGCTTTTTGACGGTTGATGGCAAAAAAATGTCTAAATCACGCGGTACATTTATCAAAGCTCGTACCTATCTCGATCACTTAAACCCAGAATATTTGCGTTATTATTTTGCAGCTAAACTCGGTTCAGGCATTGACGATATTGATCTCAATTTAGAAGACTTTCAAAACCGCATCAACTCAGACCTTGTTGGTAAAGTAGTCAATATTGCCAGCCGCTGTGCAGGATTCATTGGCAAACGCTTTGATGGAAAACTATCAAATTCTTTATCTGAACCAACGTTGTTTAATGACTTTGTTAATCAAGCAGAAACGATCGCTAATAAACTAGAAAACCGTGAGTATGGACATGCCATGCGTGACATCATGGCCTTAGCTGATAAAGCGAACCAATATATCGATGAAATGAAACCGTGGGCACTGGCAAAAGAAGAAGGTAAAGATCAGCAAGTACATGATATATGCACTATGGGCATCAACTTATTCCGTATTTTAATAGCCTACTTAAAGCCCGTTTTACCGACTACGGCTGAGCAAGCCGAAGCGTTTCTTAATATTGAAACACTCGTCTGGTCCGATATTTCAACTCCGTTATTGAATCATAGTATTAACAAATTCAAACCGTTAATGACCCGTATCGAAACAGACAAAATCGTGGCGATTCAAGAAGCATCAAAAGAAACACTTGCCAGAGAACAAGCGCCCGTAAAAATAGAATCAACGAACATTGATCCTATTGCAGATGAAATTAGTTTTGATGATTTTGCCAAGATTGATCTGCGTATCGCCAAAATTGTGAATGCTGAACATGTTGAAGAGGCAAAAAAACTACTGAAACTAACCCTAGATATTGGTTTAGGTGAAAAACAAGTGTTTGCCGGCATTAAATCAGCTTATGCGCCCGAAGACTTAATTGGCAAACTCACTGTCATGGTGGCTAATTTAGCGCCTAGAAAAATGCGCTTTGGTCTATCAGAAGGCATGGTGTTAGCGGCAGGCCCTGGTGGCAAAGACTTGTTTATTTTAAACCCTGATGATGGCGCACAAGCAGGCATGCGCGTTAAATGAAGTCAATAATATCAGCGGTAGAAACATGGCTCGATGACGTCGTTATCGGGCTAAACCTGTGTCCTTTTGCTGCAATACCTCGGAAAAATAATCAAGTACGATTTACCGTAAGCCAAGCCTTAACGGAAGAAGTCTTGTTAGCAGATTTACATGCTGAACTGACGTTAATGGAGAAGACACCAGCAGCAGAAGTTGAAACAAGCCTCATTATCGTGCCCGATATGTTGGCTAAATTTGATGACTACAACCAGTTTCTAGATTTAGCTGATGCCTTGTTGGAAAGCTTTGAATGGGAAGGCATATTCCAAATAGCCAGCTTTCATCCTAATTACTGCTTTGCTGAAACAGAACCCAGTTCAACTGAAAACCTGACCAATCGATCACCCTATCCAATACTGCATATTCTTCGTGAAGAAAGCTTGGAAAAAGCACTCGAAAAAATGACATCACCCGATGAAATTTACAAACGTAATATTCAAACGATGAGTGAACTATCAGCTGAAAAGATTAAAACCTTATTTCCATACCTAGAGCTGTAGGCTGAGTTTTAACTCGATATGTTGGATTCATAATACAGCTAACGCTTTACCTACATTTTTCATAGGCCAACTGTAAAGGCTTATTGTGAGCATACATAGCCAACCCGGCTTTAATTGCATCACAACCTTTGCCTTCAGGCCTAAGAAAAACGGAAGCTGAAATTAAGTCTTCATACATTTTCAATTCAGGGCGCTTAAAAACATAATCCAACGCCCAATTTTCAAATAACTCAACTTTCCTTCTATCACTATTTTCAATGCTCACGTACAACATTGAACGCATAGCAAGCTGCTCGGCATAGGGTCTGGTATAAAGGTTATTTAATGCGACCTGCAAGTAAGGACGTTGGGCATTATCAGTATAAAGAAATGCATACAAATCTGCTTGAGCTCGCGCCGTATTAACCATAAACAATGTAACGGCTATTGCTGAACCAACAGCCATAAATTGGATTAACCTTGTCATGGCGACACTCAGGTTAATCCTAAGCGCTCTAGTGTTATGTTGAAGCACTAAATAAATTAAAAATAACCAGATAAACCAATGTAAAGAAGAGATATAAAAAGGTAGCTCCACTTGAGTGTGTAAGCTAATCGGCAATAACATCGCTGCATATGCACCACCACGGTTAAAGCCACATCGATAGAGTGCAATACCCAACCCCACGACAAAAACAATCATGCCAAACAAGGCTGGTAAACCCGCTTCGATCATCCAAAATAATAGTTCATTATGTGGATGATTAACTGCTTGTGGCAATGAAGCTTCCGGGTGGCGAGTCATAAAATCCGAAGCCTGAGTATTCCATGCCCGTAAGAACCCCCCTACACCATAACCATGAACAGGCTGTTGCGAGACTAATTCCATGCCAATCGTGTACATAGCAATGCGAGACGTTGAATAAGATCTTTCCGTCAACTGCATCGTTTTATCTACTGTTTTATGAAGTCCAGATTGACCTGCTAAAAAACTAAACGAACTAACAACAATTAAGACTAGCAACAAAATCTTATGAGGTTTTAATTGATGAAAGCGACTCCATATAACAAGTGGAAGTCCGAGTAATAAAGATAACAATCCCACTCGTGAGCCAGAAGCAATCACGACATAAATGGCCAATCCAAAAGAAACAACTAACACTGATTTAACAAAAAGGCTGGCAAATCTAAAATTAGGTCGGCTAATTAAATACACACTGATAATTAAGCCAGTCGCTAAAAAACTCGCTTGCACATTGATCTGTTGAAACATGCCTCGCGGCACTAAATCATTATTGGGAGGAAAGTAAGCGGGTAAATAATCGGGTATAACAATCTGCATCGTTCCTAACAAGCCGTGTAAGCCTGAAGCGATAACCAATATGAATAAAATCTTATCAAGCACCGCTTGTTTGGACTGAAACTGAAATAAGGCGAATAAAAATAACACACCGCCTAATAGATATAATTGCCTAAATAGCCAAGCAATCGGTTGAGTGAGCTCAGCCATCAAACTGTTGCTGATGACAATCAAAGGGAAAGCAATAAGATATAGCCATGACTTCGGATAAATAAAGTCTTTATTCATGATGCTAACTAACACACCAGCCATTATTACCCCGCTAGCAACAATCCAGATTGGGATATTATAAGTTAACGCTAACCCTGCTCCTCCCGTATTCAATTGGGCATAAAAGGGAGAAATGACAAACAGCAATACAAGGCCAAACAGCATGCTATTATTTTTTTTCAATGGGGTCAGAGTCAATTGATTTAGCCCTTTTCTTTATAATAAGCTGATCTTCGATCGCCGCCTTTAGATTTTGGCGTAACGCGAATACCCAATTTATTTTCTATGTGTTGTCGGAATACGTCATTGCCCAACACCCATGACTTATTAGTAGCATTACGAATAGTCTCGATCTGCTTCACTGAAATATGATGTTCAAACAATCCACGATAATGAACACGCCTTTGCTTTGCAGTTTGAGCTAAAGAGGCATACAAAGCATGCATCGTGACCATCTCATCAGCTATGCCCAACCCATTAAATTGATAACTTGACCATGGATAGTCTGCGGGGTCATCCACCATGCCAACCCTAACAGGGTTTAGCTCAATATAGCGATAACAAATCAGCGCATAACTATCACTGTCAACCAATGTCGACTTATATCGCCCCTCCCACAATGTGCCTGTGCGACGATAATTATAATTAAAGTACTGCACATAATAGCGTCCCACCATCTGCATTACTTTGGCGATACCCTCGTCTTTATATGGCGTTATCAGCAAATGCACATGATTAGTCATTAATACATAAGCATGCACCTCACACTGATGCTTTTTGCAAGCTAACTTCAGCTTCTCGAGGTAAAACCTGTAATCCTCATCTGCAATAAAAATCGGTTCGCGGTTATTACCCCGAATAATTATGTGATGAGCATATCCAACTAAAACTAAACGAGGCAATCGAGCCATTATTCACATCCTTATGAAACAAAACCTCATCATACTCACTACCACACAAACAAAAAAGCCCCAGTATTGCTACTGAGGCTCCTTCGTTAATATTTAAGTCAAATCAATCGAGTCTGACCCCTTTTGATTTAGCATAGACCCTTAGCAACACAACCACCCGTAACGGTCCAGTTGACTTTTCCGCTAGTAATAAGTGGGGTAATAATATAGGTATCCGCAGCTACTAAACCATTCGCTACTGTTGGTACCACTGTAATCGCTCCTGCAGCACTCGTTGTTACAGATGCAACTCGACCATTCGCAACAGTCAGGTTGGCTGGAATACCATTACTTCCAGCGCCACAGTTTGTTAACGCTGTTGCAGTTGCATTGTTAGCCATGGTTGTTTGAGCACAAATTTCTACAGCAATTTTGGGAGAGGTAGCAGCTAAAATTACTTCAGTGTAATTAGCCTTTTGTGTGTATTGCTGATAAGCCGGCAAAGCAATCGAAGCCAAAATACCGATAATCGCAATAACGATCATTAATTCGATTAATGTAAAACCTTGTTGGACTTTTTTCATAATAAATACCTTTTAAGTGTTGAAGTAAATCAGCAATAAGTTGCCTTGCAAACTACAATGCAGTTGTCGTGCCAACTTTAAGTCATTGATTTACTTGGTCAGATATTATTTTATTGGATTGCCACTCTTAAAATTGGTCACTATGTGACGCTATGCGTCACTTTATTTATTTCGTCACACTAAAACTTTCACCACAACCACATGATGATATGACGTTGGGATTATTAAATTTGAAGCTTTGATTTAAACCTTGTTTGACAAAGTCCAACTCCATTTCATCTAAAACTGGCATACTCGCTTGATCAATAACCACTTTCACGCCATCTTGCTCAATGACGATATCATTCTCAGCGACGGTTTCAGCATAATCTAAAGCGTAACTATAACCTGAACAGCCACTTTCAGTAACGCCAATACGCAAACCGATGCCTGAACCACGTTTAGTGACCATGTCGCGTACACGTGCTACGGCTGTTTCTGTTAATTTAATCATTGTATTGTTTATTCTTTAAAAAATAATTGGATGATAAGTTAAATAGCACTAAAACTAATGACTTTTTCACCATTTTTAGCGCTTTGATGATTTCGAACCACCTGCCCTAATGAGATATCAGATAAATAAATGGCAATTTGCTCGCTTAGACTGGTCCACAACTCATGGCTTAAACACGCCTCTTCACCTTGGCAATTACTTTTGCCTTCACAGGCAGTACTATCAACTTTTTCATCAACTGCAGAAATGACCTCTAAAACACTAATTTCATCAGCGGTACGGCTTAAGCGATATCCACCACCTGGCCCACGGGTGCTACTGACGAGCTCTTGTTTACGTAAACGAGCAAAAAGCTGTTCTAAATAAGATAAAGAGATTCCTTGGCGATCAGAGATGTCCGCCAAAGTGATTGAACCTTGTCCATAATTTAGGCTTAAATCTAGCATAGCTGTTACCGCATAGCGGCCTTTAGTCGTTAATCGCATCGAGATACCCTTTTGTTTTATATGGGCTAATTTTCACATACCCGACTATTTTAGTCAACTTTTATTGTCTGGATGATTGCTGTCTGATTGGTTCTGGTCTAATTCACAATTATTCAATCCAGGCATTATCTCATTTGAAATTTCACCACCAAGCTGATGAATCGTTTCCGTCATTGATTCCATACGCTTATCTAAGGCATGAATATGTTCAATCAACCCGTGAATAGCGGTAGCAACAGGATCTAAAGTGTCGCCCGATGTGCCATAGGCATCAAAACCGACCGATTCTGCTATTTTCTGCTGTTGTTTTTCATCTTCAGTTAATATGGTACGAACTACCCTACCAGGTACGCCCACGATGGTATCGCCGGCACGGACAGACTTAACTACAACAGCATTAGAGCCTATTCTAGCGCCATCGTGTAACTGAATAGGCCCCAATACTTTTGCACCAGCACCCACCACCACATTGTTGGCTAGGGTTGGATGACGTTTACCCTCTTTCCATGAGGTCCCCCCCAAGGTAACGCCGTGATACAAAGTACAGTCATCACCGATTTCAGCGGTTTCACCTATGACGACGCCCATGCCATGATCAATAAAAAACCGACGACCTATTTTGACGGCAGGGTGAATTTCAATACCGGTAATCCAGCGACTGATGGTGGACACAAATCGCGCTGGCCACTTTAAATTATGCATCCATAACCAATGACTTAAACGATGCCATTGCACCGCTTGCACACCGGGATAAGTGGTAATAATTTCAAATACATTTCGTGCAGCAGGATCGCGATCAAACACGCAATAAATATCTTCCTTAATCAACTGCCATAACGCGACTTTTTCTGACATTACGCCCCCTTTTTAGCCTCAGCCGCACGCAAAATACCGTGCAATATTTGTAATTCATTTCGATCAAGTTCTGCTCGATTAAAAAGGCGGCGTAAACGTCGCATTAAGTTACGCGGGTTCTCAGGATCAAGAAAACCAATAGCCGTTAATGCTTGTTCAAAATGACCATAAAGATGTTCTAAATCACTCGCATCAATCGCTTCACGCTCTTCGCCTACTCGCCCCACCACAATCGTGGGATCAAAACTCATTTTAAGTTCATACGCTAATACTTGTACTGCTGCCGCTAAATTTAATGAACTGTATTCCGTATTTGCTGGAATATTCACTAGGTGATGACAACGATCTAATTCTTCATTCGATAAGCCAGAATGTTCGCGACCAAATACAATTGCAATCTGAGTTTCATCTGCTGATTGCTGAATACGACTAACTGCCTCACGTGGGTTCACAACGGGTACAGGTAAATGACGTAAACGTGCGCTCATACCATACACTTGTTGACAACCTACTAATGCAGCATCCAAGGTTTCATGAACAACCGCACGCGCCAATACATCATCAGCGCCTGATGCACGAGCGGTGGCTTCGGCACTGGGATATATCTTCGGCGTCACTAAATGAAGATTACTCAAGCCCATTGTTTTCATGGCACGTGCAGCCGCACCAATATTACCCGGATGGGTCGTGCCGACTAATACAAAACGAATATTATCTAATGTGTTCATACTGTTCCCTGAATCATAAACATGGCGTAATAAACATAGCGTCACCATAACTAAAAAATCGGTATTGTTGGTCAATGGCGTGATGATAAGCCGCGATGACATTATCTCGACCTGCAAATGCCGACACTAACATCAATAAGGTCGACTCTGACAAATGGAAATTAGTGATCATGGCATCGACACTTTTAAACTGATAACCCGGATAGATAAAAATATCTGTTTCGCCACTAAAAGGGGCGATGATGCCTGAATGCGAAGCACTTTCCAACGCACGAACGCTGGTTGTGCCGACTGCGATAACACGACCACCACGGGCACGCGTTGCTTTAACTTGTTCACAGACTTCAGCGGATACTTCAATGCGTTCAGAGTGCATAATATGAGTTTTAATATCCTCAACCCGCACCGGCTGAAATGTGCCCGCGCCAACATGAAGTGTGACTTGTGCTGTTTCTATACCTAAATCTTTAATGGTATCCAGCATCGCTTGGTCAAAATGCAAACCTGCCGTTGGCGCAGCAACGGCACCCGTATGTTTTGCATAGACCGTTTGATAGCGTTCCAAGTCCTCTTTTGCCACATCACGTTCAATATAAGGCGGTAAAGGAAGGCGACCATAAGATTCTAAGGCTTCAGTCACGGTCGTGTCGACATGAAAATACAATTCAAATAATGCATCTTGCCGACCGAGCACCTCAACATCTAGCACGTCTTCTAATAGTAGATGTCGTCCTACTGCCGGCGACTTACTACTGCGAACATGCGCTAACACACGATGATCATCTACTATCCGTTCCACCAGCACTTCAATCTTACCGCCACTGTCTTTTTGCCCTAATAAGCGTGCAGGAATAACCCGCGTATTATTAAACACTAATAAATCATCTGGACGTAACAAGCTAGGTAAATCAACAAATTGCAGGTCGTTAAGCAGGCCGTCATCCCCGTTTAATGCTAGTAAGCGACTCGCATTACGTTGAGCGGAAGGAAACTGGGCAATCAGCGCCTCAGGTAATTCAAATTGGAAGTCAGTTCTTTTCATGACGGCGATCATAACAAAATCGACTCATCATCGCGTATTATCGATCGCCATTTAATAATGTGTGTGCTTTGAGTGAATTGAACCTGAAACCCCCGGCCCACTCATTGTGCTACGTCCACCTGAATTAGGGCTGATTTGGATTTGTGTACTAATGCGTTCTTTGAGCACTTGTACATGAGAGATCACCCCAATCAATTTACCTTGTTGCTGTAGGCCAGATAAGGTTTCTAATGCTGTATCTAGGGCTTCTTCATCTAGTGTGCCAAAGCCTTCATCGAGAAATAGCGAATCGACTCGCACATTTTTACTCGCCATCTGCGATAAGCCTAATGCCAGCGCGAGACTGACAATAAAACTCTCACCACCCGATAAGTTTTTGGTCGACCGTGTTTCACCTGCTTGATAATTATCGACAACATTAAGCTCTAGCGCTTGCACCTCGTCGCGAATTAACAAATAGCGATCGGTCATTTTCTGTAATTGACGATTCGCATGACCGATCATCATTTCAAATGTTAACCCTTGGGCGAAATTACGATATTTTTTACCATCAGCCGAACCAATTAATTCATGTAAGGTATGCCAACGAACACATTCTCGTTTCTGAGCATCTATTTCTTTAACGCGTGATTGCAACTTACGTTGTATATCCTCATTATCTTTTAATTTCTGGCTAATCGCCCCTATTTCTTGTTGTACCTCACTTAACGTTGAACTGAGCGTGGTATGTAATGCCTGTAATTCATCCAACGATTGGTCGGTGATTTGTTTTGCTCGCTCTTTGCTTAATTGCGTTGTTTTATCATCGATGCGCGTCAATAAAGCATTATGTTCATTTTTAAGTTGTTGCGCCTGTTGTTGCAAGATCTTACGCGCTTCATCACTCAGACAAGCAGCCTTATACTGTGCTTCATCAACAAAATCCACTTGAAATAATCGCTGTTTGAAAGCTGTTTCTGCTATGTTTAAATGCGTGAGTCGAGTGTTCATTTCTTGCGTTACGCTGTCAATACTGTGTTTTAGCTTATTCAATTCTTGTTCTGAATGCTGAGCCGACCGCTTGGCTAAATTAAAACTTTGTTCTGCTTGTTCCACAGCATTTAGTAATCGCTGTTCTTCATCATCTGGGTTTTTATCAGCAAAAATAGTATTTCGTTGTTGGCTTAACACTTCACTTTCACTACGTAACTGATTGAAAGCTAGATGTTGATTTTTTAATTCTAGTTCGAGCTTTATTATTTGATCTGACTGATAGTTTATTTGACTGGTCAAACTTGCTATTAATGGCTCAACTATGCCTTTTTCTTTTTGCCATATCCGCCATTGCTCACGCCGTTCGGTCAATTGTTGCAAGGTATTATCGAGGGTATCTATCGTCAGATCTTCAACGCCATAAATAGCAACATCATTTAAAACTGCTTGTTGTGCTGTTTGATATTGCGATGCCAAATTCGCCAACTCCTCGGTCAAACGCTCCACAGTTTGTTCAGCGATCAGTTTAGCGTGATTAACCTGTTGCAAGTGTTTATCGGCTTCAGCGAGTTCAGTTCGTTTCTTATCCAATACCTCGCGTGCTGTTGTCAGTTGCTGTTCCAGATTTTCAGCATCGCTGACGATGTTTAAGATTTGTTTAAGTTGCCTGTCATTCTCTTGCTGACTTAGTGTAAGCATTAATTCTGTTAGCTCATCACCCATTGCAAGTGATGAAAAAAACTCCGCTAAGCGTTCTTCTTCTTCACCAACCTTGTTTCCAATTTCTTGCTGTTGTTGGCTATTTTGTTGTCGATCTTTGTTATTTTCAGCCAGCTGAACATTCAGTTTTGATAGCGTATCCACACTCAGTTTTAAATCAGCTTTCGCCTTATTTAAATTAATTAAAGTGTCATTTAAAACGGGAATACTTCCTTCCGCATAAGGGTGTTCATTCGCCCCGCAAAGCGGACATGCTTCACCGTCATGCAAATGCTGGCGTGCTTCCTCGTAAGATTCGATTTTCTTTTTTAAATCATACTGCGTGTCGAGTAAAGCGATTTCACGCTCCAACGCATTCGCCGCTTCGGTTTGATGGTTAAAGGTTTGCGTTAAACTCAGCTCAGTTGAGTTTATTATTACCTGCTGTTCAATAAGCTTAGTCAGATCCTGTTTAAAGCCAGCTAAAGCTTGCATTGATAACTGACTTCGTTCTAACACGTTTTTTCGTTCTGTCAGCTTGCTCAATTGTTGTCGCCACTCACCGAGAGCCCGTGATGCTAACTGCTCAGTTTGCTGTTGTTGATATTGCTGTAAATTATTTTGAAGCTGATCAAATTCGCTTTGCTGATTGGCAAATACGTTCACATGCTGTTGCCAAGTCTCCGTCGTATCCACTTTTTTCTGCTCAGCATCAGTCAGCTGATTTTGCTTTTGCAATTGTTGATGAGCAACATCCGCTAAGGATTTAAACTGACTTCGAATACGTTCCAGCTGTTCAATCAGCCCTTCATCCGTTTTATGTGCTGCTAGTAAGTCTGTGAGTTCGCTGAGCTTAGTGTGATTTTGAACTAATGCATTATTGTCGGATTGTTGCTGCGTCTGCAGCTTTTCAAGTCCTTGCTCATTGATTGTTATTCCTGCTTGGGCTGACTTAATGGGGGCTTGTTTCTCTTGTATTTTAAGGTCGAGTTCACGTGTTTTGTTAATCGTAATCTGGGTTTGTTGCTGATTATGTTTGATATCTTCAAGCGCACTGTTTGCAAGATCTTGCGCTTTCATTGTAGATATATTGTCTTCTTCTAATTTAGGTAAAACCTGTTGATGACTAACTAGCGCGTTTTGACTACGAGCTTGCTCATGTCGCATCACAGTAATCCCAGCATAGTCTGCCGACAGCTCCCAAGCCAGATTTGCGCGTTCTAATTTATCAAGTTCAGGTTGAAAATTCTGTTGGCGAATAGCGAGATTTTGCTGTTGTTCATTTAATGTTGCTAACTCAACTTCATTATTAGCAATCCCTTTTAACCAAGATATAGCAAGATCTTTCTGAAGTACTTGTTCAGCTAACAGGACGCGACTATTAGTTTTTTCAACAACCTCATCCTTTAACTGTTTTTCATCTTCATCACTCAATAACTGCATGCCTGCAAGTTCTGCATTTAATAACTCTAATTTTTTAGTTTGTTCCGCACGCAGTTCATGAACTTTTATCGAGATCTGGCTATAGATTTCAGTGCCGGTAATTTGTTCTAAAATCGGTGCTCGTTGATCGGGATCAGCTTGTAAAAATGCTGAAAACCCGCCTTGTGCCAGTAACATTGAACGGGTAAAACGATCAAAATCCATCCCTGTCACTGTTTCTATTTTCTCAGCAACACCCCGTATTTTCGACTCCAGAATTTTGCCGCTATTCACATCTGAAATTTCATGTTTAGGTGATTGCAATTCACCTTCGGCTTTTTTACGCGATCGATGCTGACTCCAATGACAACGATATTTTCCGGTATTGGTTTCAAAAATAATCTCAGCAAAACATTCACCCGTTTGCCGTGACATGATCTCATTACTACTTTTACTAATATTTTTTAACCTTGGCGTGCGACCATAAAGAGCTAAACACATGGCATCTAAAATCGTCGATTTACCGGCACCCGTTGGCCCTGTTATCGCAAAAATACCATCGGCAACAAATGCCTGGTGACTCAGATCAATCAACCATTCCCCTACCAAGGAATTCAGATTTTTAAAGCGTAGCTGTAGAATTCGCATTATCGGCTACCTTTATTCTGCATGGGCATCATCTTCATGTAACTGATTCAGGGTTTCTTGATACGAACGTAATAATTCAGCTCGTTGCTCAGCAGATACATTGTGAGCATTCAAACAACGTTCGAACACATCATTTTCATTTAAATCATCCAGCGTTTCGTTATCATCAATCCGATTTAATACACGATTAATAATGCGATTATTTTTAACTTTCAACAACTCGATCTCGGTGCCAGCGATCAATGTCTCAAGACGTTCACGTAAATCGCTTAACACGTCATCGCCATCATAGATAATCTCAAGCCATGCTTTATTATCTTTTGTTATTATGCTTTTAATCTCCGTTTCAATTGCCTGCCAATCACCTTTTATTTGCTGTAATTTTTGAAAGGTCGGCACATTGATTAAACTCACTGTTCCAGCGCGTTTTGTGAAATTCACTAAACACACACTTTTTTGCTGCTTTGCTTCACCAAAGCCCATCGGCAACGGCGAGCCACTATAGCGTTTTAATTCCGAGCCATTAATCTTTTGTGGCACATGTAAATGGCCTAAGGCCAGATAATCAATACACTCTGGAAAAATGCCTGCCGTTACATGTGCTAATGAACCGACATAGAGTTCACGTACGCCATCGCCATCAATCGTTTGCCCACCAGCAGTAAATAAATGTCCCATTGCAATAATCGGGATATCTAAGTCTAGTGTTTGTCGTTTCTGTTCTGCCAAATCACAGACATCAACATAATGCTGACGAATGCCATCAACCAATTTTTGATCTTTGTCTTCAATACTCTCGCCCGCTTCTACCGAGCGAATATCACGATCACGTAAATATGGCACGGCGCAGACAATGAGTTCTGGCTGGCCAGCGAGATTATTTAACACCACCACTTCTGGATCCGGCTGTTCACATATCGAACCAATCACATGAACATCAAGCGCGCGAAGTAAGGGTTTAGGGGCATTTAAAAATGTCGGCGAATCATGATTACCGGCAATAATCACAATATGGCGACAATCAGACTTGGCGACCTGTGTCAGAAATTTATAATACAATTCTTGAGCATGGTTACTCGGAGTGGTGGTATCAAAAATATCACCTGCCACCAATAAAACATCGACTTTTTGTTGATCAATCGTCGCTACTAACCAATCTAAAAATGCAGAAAATTCGCCATAACGTTTCCGACCATACAGTGAACGGCCGATATGCCAATCTGAGGTGTGAAGTATAGTAATTTCTTTAGTCATAACGGCTTTAAATCTTCACCAGCTTCATTTTAGCGGCTAAGCCTAACCGTCCGGTTTTCACCGCATTTCGCCGCATGCCTTTTACGGGTGCAATAAAAAAAACATCACCATTTTTTCCTAATAATTGTTGTTGAACGCCAACTGATTTAGCAAGTTTGGCATTGGCTTGTAAGTGATGCATTTCGCCATGAACCGGAATTGCACACGTCGGTTTTACCCAGTCGTACATTAATTTAAGTTCATCAGCTGCCGGATGACCCGAAGCATGAATAGGCAAAACACTGTCATCTGCCGTAATAACAATTAACTGCTTTTCTTTAAGACGTTCGATTAATGATGCTACCGCTAACTCATTCCCCGGAATCAATTTTGAGCTGAAAATCACGGTATCGCCCGGCTCTAAATCCAAGTCTCGAAATGCATTCATACTCAAGCGATTCAAAGCCGTATGGGGCTCACCTTGACTCCCTGTCGCGACCAACAACACATTATTTTTCGGCAAATAACTTAAGTGTTCAGAATCCACTAAGCTATTACCATATTCCCACATCCCCGTTGCACGCGCCACAGACATCATATTAATCAACGATCTTCCTAATAAACCCAGATGACGGTCGGTTTGTTGGGCTATTCTAGCAAGCGTCGATAACCGCGCGATATTACTGCCAAAACAGGTGACAACGACACGCCCTTTTGCTTGTTCTATATGTTTTTTTAAACCGAGGTATAGCTGCGATTCACTTAAAGAATGCCCCTGCACATTAGCATTAGTCGAATCACACACCATCACATCAATGTCTTGCTCTGCCATTGCACGGTAACGTTGTTCATCAAAAGCTTGGCCGACTAAAGGCGCGGGATCAAGTTTCCAATCTGCGGTATGAAATGCTCTGCCCACTGGTGTACTAATCATTAAGGCATAAGGATCAGGAACTGAATGGGTCAATCTCACCCATTCAACATCAAATACGCCAATTGTCTGCTTATTATCTTTTTCGACATCGATAATATGTACGGGTACTTTTTTATCTAAACCGACTTCAACCAGTTTTCGTCGTAAAATTTCAGCGGTAAATGCCGTGGTGTAAATCGGACAGCGTAATTGTTGCCATAAATACGGCACCGCACCCACATGATCTTCATGGGCATGCGTAATTACTAATCCGGCAAGTTGACCACGGCGATCAACAATAAATTGTGGATCGGCCATTTGCACATGATGCCGAGATTCAGTTATTGCTTCCCCATCAACATCAGTATTTTGGTCAAAAATCACACCACAATCGACCATTAACCATTGCCCATCATGACCATACAGGTTCATATTCATGCCAATTTCGCCCGTGCCGCCTAAAGGCAAGAACCAAAAATCTTTTGAATCAGGTGTCATATTATTCCTAAACTAATCTGACTAGAATTATTTGCCACCTAATAGATAGCCTGATGACTCACCATCAGCTTACTTCGATGTAAGTCTCTATTGAATTTTAAAAAGAGCTGGAAGCAGTATCAAGGTTGGCAGAAATGTACAAGGTCGCCAATTCTTGTCTAAACACTTCAACTTCTGACTCAATAGCTTTCAACTTCGCCTGGATTAGGGTAGTTTCACGAGCATTTAACAAAAACAAATCACTTACACCAAGAGCAAACCGCTTCCTCTCTTGCACAACTAATTTGCTTGCTATTTGAGCTTGCTGTCTTTGATTCTCCGCAATCTGCTTAGCATTATTCAATGCAAGTAGAGATTGATTAAAGTCTTGTTGTAATAAGTCACGCACAATTTGTAACTCATAACCTAGTTCTTGAATTTTTTGCTGTGCGATGACTTTTTGAGCTTTGGCTGTTTGCTGTCCGAGCGGCATTGAAAACATTAAACCTATTTCAGAATCCATCATACCCAGGCTTCGATCACCGGCCCCTAAGTCTCTCGACACTCTAGCTTCGACGTCTAATTGGGGTAATAATAAATTTTCAGATAATTGATAGTCATTTTTTGCTTGCTCTACCAAAAAATACAAAATATTCATCGAAGGGTGAAACATAAGTGCTTGCTGAATATCAGCAATTTTTTCTTCACTTAAACTAAATGGCCAAAGAATATCGTTTGGAGAATGAGCTAATTTCTGAGTATCTATCTGATCACCATTTTGATCGCGATAGTAGAAACTAAGTCCTTGCTGAGAGATGATAAAACGTTGTTTCGCATCTTGAAAAGCAGTTAATCGACTCAGTAATATTGAATTAAATTCGGTAAGAGCAATGGCAGCTAATAATCCCTTATCAATTCGACTCTTAATGGCTTGCTCACGAATTTTTGTTGTTTCATACAACTCCGCGATAACGTTCAATCGAAGATTCATTTCATACCAATCAAGATAGCGTGACAGCCCGTCATATAACAGTTTATTTACACTTAGTTTTTCTTGAGAATTCCAGCCATCTACCGCAAGTTTGGCGTTACTTACAGCTACCCGTCTGCTATCGATATCACGGTCTCGCAATAGAGAGAGGGCGATACCGACACTGGCCTCCCCGCCTGAGCGCGTTTCATAACCGCCATCATAATCAGCGAATGTACCATCCGAAATACGGTATTGGCTGGTCAGTCTTCCGCCCATAAAGCGAAGCGGTTTAACCAAACTCTGAGACAAGTAATTGCCATCATAAAAGCCACTTATCTTTAGTTTTGTGTTTTGTTGCAAGCGAATATCAAAAGCGCCTTCAGCTGCCTGTATACCTTGCTTTATTTGTTGTTCATTGGCATCAAGTGCCAATAACTTTGGGTGATTTTCAGTGATAGAAGTAATAATCTTTTGCGTAGTGACTTCTTCTGAGGCAGCACTGATAGGTAATGACAAAACAGCAGAAATTAAAATATAACGCATTTTAAGATTCGCCATCTTGACCTCTAGCCGGCACCACTTTTTTCTCAGGTGGAAAATTATTAAGCTGTCGCCATAATTCATAACCCAGTGAGACTTCTTCCATCAAAACCCAAGCCCTAACGCGACTTCCAAGTCTTACACTATTTTCACTAGGCCAAGGTGTATCGGCGCTATCAGGCTTTATCCATACGGTAAATAAGCCATCAGGGTCTGCAACGGGATCAATATAAGTTACTTCGCCTCCAAACGTGCCCACAGAAGTACCTGGCCACCCACTAATTTGAAAGGCTGGCCAACCTTCAAAAAGCAATCTTGCTTTTTGTTTTGGCTTGATAAGCGCAGCATCAAGGCCGCTTAATTTCACTTCAACCGAACGTTCTACACCATCAGGTATAAACCATCCAAGAAGATCGCCAGGCATCACAAATGAGGATAAGCCAGCGGGGATTAACCTAGTGATAATGCCATCTTTTGGTGCAACTTTAGTTTGCTTAGACTGACTAGAAACAGCCATATCGACTGTATTAAAATCTTCTTCAGTTTGTGCTGCTTTAGCGCGTAAGTCTTGAAAAATATTTTGAGCTTTTTCTAGCTCAAGTCGTGATACAAGCCCTTCTTTTAAAAGTGTTCGCTGTCGAGCCAAGTTTTTTTCTGCATTTGATAAGGCCAATGAGTTCGCATTACGTCGTTGCTTAATCGCAGAAAGTTGAGCGGCTAGCTTATCTACACGCCCTTCATCTATATCCACTAGGGTGACAATCGGATCGCCTTCTTTTAGTGAATCACCTTCTTTAACGTGCCACATTTTTATCTGACCCGGAACTAATGCAGAAATAGGCTGGGCGCGGTCTTCTGGTTTCAGAGTATTAATGGTACCAGTACCATAGCCTGATTGGATCCAAGGCGTGTAGTGAAGCAGCAGTATACCTAAGAAAATAAGCATGATTAGAACCCACACTACAACTTTATCAAACCGAGGAATACTTATTTCTGGAACAGTAGAATTAATTAGTTTATTTTTTTCAATCATGGATTTGCTCGCCTTCTGCATCCACTAGATACGGCTTCATCACGATATGGTTTGAGCCAGCTTCAAGCTCTAGGGCACCATCAAATTTTGGTAAATCTGGCGTATCACTAAAGTATAAGACTGTCGATCGCTGGGCTGAAAGCTTCTCAGAAATACGTTCTCTTAACGCGAGTTCTAATAAGTTAAATTGCCGACCTACTAATATTACTTTCGGTTCACTAAGTAAGGTAGCGGCCACTTTTAAAAGAAGAAAATCAAGTTTCTTCAATGGGTAGCCAGAAAGTGTCATAACAGTGTCGATATTTTCAGGTAAAACATCAATTACATGAAGAATTTCAACCGCCTTAAGAACTTCTAAAAGTTGCTGATCCGTCGCCTCTGGTGCAGACAAGAGAAGAAAGTCTCGGATACTACATTCCATAATAAGTGAATCATCAACCAGCTTAACGGCCTCTCTTAATCCATAAATATCGTAATCACTCAGTGCAAGATCACCCATACTAATCCACCCTTTATCAGGTGATTCAGTCCCCGTCAGTAACGTTGACAATTCTTTTTGTAATCTACTTGGAAGGTAATACTTCCCCTCGGCTTTCAATTTCAGGTCAATAAAACAATGTTCTTCACCATGTTTCAGCAAAACACCATTAAAACTAATATTACTCTGTTGAGGCGAAGGTTTGTTTTGCTCCCCAGAATCTTCTTGCGGACTACTGAGCGCCATGGCTATTTTATCTGCGGCGCCGTAAAGTTGATAATAAAGCTCTAAAAAGCGGCTAAACCTTGATAAACCAAAAAATACAGCTGACATAATCAGCTCAGCGGCCACCAGTTGACCAATGGACATTTGACCTTGAATAACAAGCCAGCCTCCTAAGCCAAGTAATGCCGAACTTGCAACAGCAAATATAAATAAGAACATCGCATGCTGGTAAAAAGTGAAAAAATAGTAATCCGTATGTTTATCGATATACTCGCTAATCTTTCTATCCGTCAATTTTCTTGCATAATCAACGCTTGCTGTAGATGAAAAGAAATGATGCACCATCGCCATCTCATTAAACCATTGACCGGTAGTATATTTGGCTCTGGATAAGGCTATTGCATTCCGTTTACCGCCATTACTCCATAATCGCCAGGCAAAATAAAGGGCAAGCAAAAGTATCAAATTGAAAGCAAGTAAGCTTGGATGATAAAAAGAAACCAATACGATGCCAACTAACATTTGTAAAAGAAGCGCGAACCCATCAATAAATAAAGTGGGAAGGTTTCTTTGTATTGTCATGATTTCATAATAATAATGAGTCATAGATATATTTTGATGACCTTCAAAAAAACGACGACTGCTAAACAAGGTGTGTAAACCAATATCAGTGGTCAGTCTGACGTAGATCTTTCTTGAATAATATTCCATGATGTGTAAACGAAGAACACTGAAAATCCCATACAAAGCTAAGGTGACAAATAACAAGGAAGCTAGAATCGCTAGGGCGCGGCCTGAGGCTATGTTGGCAATAGTATTAATTAATGTTTGCACAGCAAACGGTACGGCGAGAGTCAGTAAACTAATAACGATGCTATAAACTATAGCAACTGCAAAAAAATTGGCTTCCGGTTTGAGTAAAGACAATAAATATTTTTTTGTTGCAGGCAAATCAGTTGTTTTATTCTTCATATTCCTAATTCATCAGTCAGGATAGTTGGACTGTATTCTATACCAAAACGGATTCAGAATGCCTAAACGACTTAACTTTTTCATTAAACAAGTCTGCCTTGAAGTTTTAGCCGTGTCTTCTTTTGGCAACATCACGCAAACATGTCTAAGCCCTGGAGCCTGAATTTTATGAATAGAGAATCAAGAGGTCTATCAATGGTATCAATGGTATCAATGGGGTCTATCAATGTGTATCAATGGGGTCAGACTAAATTGGGTCAGACTAAATTGAAAACTATTGAGACTTTAATTTGATTTCATCAAACTTACAATTTAAACCATTGAGCAGAACTATTGGGCCAGCTTCGATAATAAAAAATCATAAAAAGCGATTTACTCTGACCCCTTGATTCCTTCTTGATTCCTTCTTGATTCCTTTCTAGAAACGAACAGCCAATCCTAAATTACCTGATACGCCATCAATATCATCCGAGCTATTGGATTTTTGAACCGTCAGATAAGCTTTCGCTTGTGGCGTGACTTGATAGTGCGCGCCGAGTGATGCAGTGTAATAGGTGTTACTTTGGTCAGCATTATAAGAAGCAGCAATACCATCAATGGTGTAGTGCTGTTGCTCACCACTTATCATAGTGGCATGAGTGACACCAATACTGCCATTAACCCGAAGCTTGTTATTATCCCCCGTAAAGGTTACCCCATACTCCGCTTGACTCAGCAGTTGCGTGATATTTCGGTCTTGGACTTGGTAATACGAGGATGCGGTACTGCCTTCTATTCTCTCGTGAGCAATGTCAGCACCCAGTATAAGGTCATGGTGAAGTTGTTTAGTGCGATATACGGTTTGTAACCACTGTGCACCAACATTCACATAGTCACTTTTATACTTATCACTCACCACTTCTTGTCCTGTTGACAGCGTATTATTGAGTACGGTGAGTTTTCTATTATTATCCGATTTTCCTGCTAACAACTTCACCGCTAGTGAGCCGTCACCTGCTGTCAGAAGTTGTGGAAAGGCTAGGCCTAGCAACATCGAATTAGAATCGATAGTTTGTTCAGACAAACCGTAGCCGCTATCGGTGTTTTCAACGTTAACCAACACATCAATCGGCATCTCGCTATGGCCACTGGCATTAAAGCCTACGGTCACGCCGCGTGTAATTTGACTCAGCTGTGAGCCAACGGCGTGTCTATCAAGATCACTATAATAACTGTCCAGCCACATCGCACCACGGGGCTGTCCTTGAGCAACCTGACGGTGCTGTTGATTCAGACTGTTATTGAGTTGGCTAAAGCGTTGATATAAGCGATTACCGGCATCATCAAAATCAGCTACACCTCGACTTTTAGCGGAGCCTGCCACTACGGTTTTGCTGGTGTCTTCTAATACCCAGTCAACAGCGCCTTCTGTTGCAAAGTTATAACTCGCTGCACGGCCCAAGTTAAAGCGCAAGGTGTTGTTTGCCCCATCATTATAAAGACCACCAATGATATGGCTGCCTTGATTAAACGTAATAGTATTGTTGTCTGATGTGCCATCCAGATTAATAGCATAACTGCCATTACCTGTGGCGCTAACTCCACCTGTTATGTTGATAGTGTTGGCGGCACTACTGCTCATGTAAAGGCCCTGCGCATTAGCGCCTGTAGTCGAGATATTGCCGATAATCGAGATGGCGACTGAATCACTGCCAATTAGAACAATGCCGTGTGAACGACTGCCTGTTGCCGTAATGTCTCCAATCATTGTGATGATGCTATCGGAACTATTAATTAGGCCGATACCGGATGAACCACTGCCTATTGTCGCAATATTGCCCGCCATGGTGGTCGTGTTGCGAGGACTTCCATATAGGAAAATACCATAGGCATTGTTTCCTGCTGTCGAAATATCTCCTGTCATCGTCGAGGTATTTGCGTCACTGCCATTCAGGTAAATGCCGTGTGCGTTATTACTTGATGTGTTGATATTCCCAATCATAAAGGTGTTGTTAGAAGAGCTGTTAAGCAGGTAGATACCATTCCCACCAAGCCCTGTTGTCGAGATGTTGCCGATTATATTCGAAGTATTATAATTACTAGTATTGAGATAAACGCCTGCACCGCTGGAACCTGTCGTGTTAATACTTCCTCTCAGGTTAAGTGTATTGTTGTTTACAGTGTTGAAGTTAATCCCTACATTTAAACCGGTCACAATATTTCCAGTGAGTGAGTAGTCAAAACCATATGAGGCTTGTGAGGCTGTATCAATTGTACAGCCTCCGCTCTCTACGACACCATTCTGACATTTATTAGCGCTGATGGGTAAGCCATTCGAAAGTGCGACGCTCGGCAGAAAAAGCAAGCAACATAGGGCCAGTGAGGCATGAGTATATCTTGCTGTCAAATAGAAAAATCCAGTAAAAGGAAGTATATATTTTTTTGTAAATAATTTACGTATCATAAAACCAATATCAATGGGGTCAGACTAAATTGAAAAACTATTGAGACTTTAATTTGATTTCATCAAACTTACAAGTTAAAACATTGAGCAGAACTATTGGGCCAGCTTCGATAATAAAAAGTCATAAAAAGCGATTTACTCTGACCCCTTGATTATTGTAATTTACTCTGACCCCTTGATTATTGATTCTTCAACAATCCAGCTAACCCACTTTCCCTCTCATGCTGAGTCAACACTGTTTTACGCAATATAACTTCATTACAGAACAAACTCACCTGATTTTTAGCACGCGTAATCGCGGTATATAACAATTCACGATTTAAAATAGCGGTGTCTTCTTGTGGCAACACGACGCAAACATGTTCAAACTCTGAACCCTGACTTTTATGAATGGTGATCGCAAAGGCGGTTTCATGGGCAGGTAGGCGAATTAAATCTACCCAACGCAGTACATTATCAATAAGAAAGCTGGCACGTAACTGACCAGTTTCATCTTTCAAAATCAGCCCTGTATCGCCGTTAAACAATTGTTGACGATAATCATTTTGGGTAATCATAATCGGTCTTCCGTGGTAAAAATGATGCTGAGTTCGCCAGCCTAATTTGGCAATATGGCGTTCAATGGTGGTGTTTACCGAGGCAACAGATTGTGGGCCTTGTTTGATCGCACATAACACGCGAAAAACCTCAAACGCTTCAATGCAGTTTAATGGGTTTTCCGAGGCCATGATCGCGTGAAAATAAGGCTGATAACCTGCAATCAATTGAGCATTATTTTCATCTTGTTGCCACGTTTCCTGCCCTGCTTCCGTTAATTCGATCACAACCTTATCGGCGTTACCTGCTTGGATTGCAGTGGCTAAACGCCCAATCAAACTAGCCTCGTCAAAACGGTAACTATGCTGAAGCTTTATCACACTATTTTGTAATGCCGAATAAGCATTGCTGGCTTTAATATCAAGGGCATAATCGCTTAAATCTATTCCTGCTAAATCAACGACCATCGCCACAAAATCAGCATCAAACGACATGCCGTGCTGACATAAATTAGCCAACACCGCGCCTGATTCTACTGAGGCTAATTGCTGACTATCGCCCAACAAGACTAACCGAGCTGTTGGCGCTAAGGCTTGGAATAATTTCGCCATCAAGCTGATATCAATCATCGAGGCTTCATCAACAATAATAACGTCAAAGGGCAACGGGCGATCCGCGTTATAACGCCCTTGTTCATTATGTGCATTGATGCCTAATAAACGATGTAAGGTTTTAGCTTGAATAGTCACATTATCTTTACCGCGAATCACATATTGTAACCGTGCGGCAGCTTTGCCGGTCGGCGCTGCTAAGGCAATACGACAATCTGCTCGTTGTTGATACAAACAGTTTAATAATCGTAAGACAATCGTTGTTTTTCCGGTACCTGGCCCGCCAGAGATCACACTAAATTGGCGAGTTAAGGCCATTAATACCGCGACTTTTTGCCAATCAATACCAGCAATCGTTGTCGGCCATGCCGCTAGCATTTGTTTTAGCTGCTCGTGGTTTGTTAAAGCAATCTTGGCATGGCGCTGTTTAATGATTGCCCCGACATGCTGTTCGTCATGCCAATAACGATACAAATAGACTAAGCCATTATCGGCCATGATCAATGGACGATACTCATCGTCAGTCCCCACCACATTGCTTTGCTTTAAACGTCTTTGCCAGTCATTAACATCCTCAGGCAATAAATGACGAACGCTATGAAAAAGCCCTGTCATCTGATTTAAGTTTAAACAAACGTGCCCTTGCGAAACCGCTTCGGTCAATAAGCCTGCCGATAAAGCCACCAGCTCATCATGACTGTTATCAACACGTTCAATATAACGGGCAAACTGGCAAGCTAACTCGGTAAAGCCTGCTTGTTTTAATACTTTCATCACCTTACTCATGGCGTAAGTCCTTGTAGGTAATGATCAAACGCGGTTAATAATTCTTTGCTCGGTCTATCTGCAAAAATACCTGCTTGTTGCCAATCGGGATGCATGCCTCGAATGAATAAATAATACACGCCGCCAAAGTGTAGTTCGGGATCATAATCAGGCAATCGTAAGGCTAAATAACGATGTAAAGCGAGGCTGTAAATTAAGTATTGCAAAGGATAATCATGTGAAATCATCGCTTCATCTAATTGTGCCGCCGCGTAATGTTGTGGACTCGATCCTAAGAAATTCGATTTATAATCCACCACATAAAATCGCCCTTCGTGTTCAAATATTAAATCGATAAAGCCTTTCATAAAACCAGATAGATCATAAAAGTCTGAACGATTAATGACTTGGCTCAACACGCTATTTTCAAGCAAATAAGGCTTGAGTTGTTTTTTTAAACTGCTGGCAGTTAGATGAGCAACTGGAAAATAAAACGCCATTTCATCCAAACGATGTGATGGCGTTAATGTCGCCAGACACAATGAATTACCCGCCGATAATGGCGTCGTCACGACTTCACATAACCACTTACACACCGCTTCTGTCCACACTTGGTCAAAGCCGTATTGCAACAACAGTTGGTTGACTAACTGATGCATAGCTTCTTGATCGTCAACATTAAAATCCCACTGCTCAAAGATGCTATGCAAACACACACCGGCTTGGGCGCCACGAGGGAATTTAAAACGATCTTCAATGATAGATTTTGTTTCTGCTTGAATCAGTCGTCCGCTATCTGTTTGAAGTTGATGTTGGCTTAGGCCATCATAATCCGGCATTTCGGCATCATGCCCAGCGGTTAATGCACTGAAGCTACCAATTCGCCAAGGCTTATTTATTGTGCCAACAAAGTCACGCGCCGTTAATTGTGGTTGTTCAGCAAGATTATTCAGCAAACCCACCATCGCTTGTTCGGGCAAAGGTTCAATAGCAATCGTCTGATTACTTGAGTTGGCTAATGCCTGTAGATCAGCCACCATTTGAACCGGATCGATTTTAGTCAGCGTAGGATGCAATAAACTAAATAATGCCGAATCATTCACGCTATTAGCGTTGCCCCAAGTGATAATGCAACGTTCTCTGGCACGGGTTAATGCCACATAAAGCAGGCGTAAATCTTCGGCTTTTTCTTCTTGTAAAATGAGTTCTTTGGCTTTCGATAAGCTTGGTTCAATCATCGCGACATAAGCTGCATTATCATGTTCAGGATCATGAAAACGCACAATTTCATCTTTGTCTGCTCGCAAATTCACATCCCATAAAAAAGGACAAGATACGATCGGATATTCCAAGCCCTTACTTTTATGAATGGTAATTATTTTGACTAATTGTTCGTCACTTTCTAACCGTAATTGCGCCGTTTCATCATCACCATTTGCCGCCTTGCGATGTGATGCCAACCAATTTAATACGGCACCTATTGCACTTTTCTGACGGCTGCAATAATCCTGAATCAACTCAGCCAAATGGTACAAATTCGTTAATTGGCGTTCACCATTATTCACCGCTAATACCCGCTGCTGAACCGACTGCGCGACCATGACATGACGAAACATCGACATAAAGCCTTTTTGTAACCACAGCTGATGCAATTCATGGAAAAAGTCGAGATGTGTTAACCAAGTCGATTCATCTTGCTGAACTTCATATAAATCTAACGCACTCAAACCAAATAACGGCGAAGCTAATACTGCAATAATTCGACTGGTATTATTCGGCTCGGCAACGGCTAACAATAAACGTTCTAATAACAAAGCTTCATGCGAGGCAAACACATTTTCTCGCCCTTGTTGTACACTGTTTATGCCGCGTTGTTGCAAACAATATTGAATTTCAGCGGCTTGGCGATGGTTTCGAACTAACACCGCAATATCGCCGCCCGACAAAGCGCGTGATGATTCATCTTTAATTAAATCAGCCTTATCGTCTTGGGCTAAATTTAATAAGCGAGCGATTTCATCCGCCGTCGAATTTGCCGCTAATTGCGTCATATCTTTTTTAGCTAAGGTCTTGTCAGCCGCCGTCCACACAATTGACAACGGTGCGACAGCTTCGTTATTAATCAATAATGCTGGCGTTTCGGGGCGTGCAGCTTGCACTGTAATAAACGGGATTTCTTCATAAACAAAAGCTTGTTGTTTACGTTCAAATAAGCTGTTTACTGCTGATACCAAATGCGGATGTGAACGCCAATTAGTGCCTAAAGTATGTTCATGTTCAGTCGCGGCTTTTGCTTTCAAATAAGTGAAAATATCGGCACCACGAAAGCTGTAAATCGCCTGTTTAGGATCGCCAACATAAAACGTCGGCAAACCACTTTGAGCATAAATTCGGCTAAAGCTTTGATATTGCACCGGATCGGTATCTTGAAACTCATCAATCAACGCCGCTTGATATTGCGAACGTAATTTTTCGACCAACTGTTCACCGCCCTGCTCGGCATTTAGTGCCTGTTCAAGCGTGACTAATAAATCATCATACGATTGCACTTGTTGCTGTTGTTTGAGTATTGGCACCGTATCATTTAGATAAGCTAATAATGACAATCTAAGGTTTTGTAATTGAATCGTGCGAGCTCTTTCTAACTGTTGCTGTGCATCTAATAAATCTTGGCAAGCCAGCCAAAAATCTAATTCGGGTAACAGCTGATCTTTTTTCAATGCATCTTGTAAGCGGGCTTTGGTAAATCGATCAAAGTTTTCAAATAATGTTGCTGGTGCTTTTGATGATTCCATCATCGCCAACAATTGCACTAACCATGCTTCCACACTTGTTGTTCGATATTTATTACCGTTCAGCAGAATTTTATTCTGTAGCGTCGCAATAACCTGATCTTGCTCAACAACCCAGATTTTTTTAACAGCATTAAAACTGTCATTCAGCGTGTGTTGAAAACGCTGAAAATTAATCTCAGGCAAGGCGATGTAATTCAAATACGGCTTACCAATCAAACTACGAATGGATTGTAATAATGTTTCCGGCGTTTGTTTTTTAGCTGATAAATACGCACTGAGTTCAGGATCACTTTGGCTAATTTGTCGGCGCCAAAAGTCATCCGTCGCTGATTGTAAAATCTCCAATTCATCACCGATAAGATCAACATCAAACCGTAAACCGCTTTCAAAGGCAAAGTCGGTTAACACTCGCTGACAAAAACCATGAATCGTAAAAATAGCAGCTTGATCAAAGCTTTGAATCGCTAAATTCAGTTTATGAAAATCACGCTTGTTTGTTGATTGCGTATCCAACAATCCATCACGTGCATCTACCAGCTTTTGACGTAAACGATCACGTAATTCTTCGGTTGCTGCGCGGGTATAGGTCACCACCAAAATCTTATCAACCGTTAGGTTTTGTTCTAATACCAAACGTAAATACAATTCGGCTAAAGTATAGGTTTTCCCTGTGCCGGCACTTGCTTCGATTAGGTTAGTGCCGGATAAGGCAACTGTTTTAGCGTCAAAAGGCATCATAATTCACCCTCTACTAAATGAGCATGAATCGGTTGATAAATTGCCAAGGCTAATGCACTAAATGCATCATTCATTGGTGCTTCTATATAAAGTTGTTGATAATAAACATCATCCGCTTCGGCAGACGAATATTGACCACCCAGCCATGCGCTTAACGCGGCAGCTTCCGGTGAGGCTTTGGTGTTGTTCAATGTTGTTTTTGCAAAGGCATAACTGGTATAGCTGAAAAGTGGCAATGGTTGATGTATGCCTTGCCAATAGAGTTCGATTAATTGCTGCAATATTGTATGTGCATTGACTACAGGGCTAAAATGATAATCATTATTTTCGGTTATTAATGTACTTTTTCTGCCGATATTGGCTGGCTGAACGGCATTTAACACTAGATGGTTAATCCACATCGCAAGTAAATCGTGGCCTTTAGTTTTTGCCATTCGATAATGAAATAAGCCGTCATCATGTAGTTGTGATGATTCGCCTAATTGTCCGCTTAATACAAAGTTATTGAACTGTAATTCAAACGGTATCGCTGGCAATAAATCAGTTGGATAATGCGGTAACAGTTTGTCAGCAAATTCGTCGACTTTTTCAACTTGGCTGTCAAAGATCTGCTCGCCCATTATGCCTTGTGGCAATACGCCGCTTGCTTGCACTAAGTCCAACATATTGGTCGCCACATTAGGATTTAATTTTGCGTTTACTAATTGTTGGCGTAATGACCATGCTTGCAAGCCATCGAGTTCAAAAGGTTCACGAATATCAAGTTGATCGTCGGTCATCTCTAAACGCATGGCCAAGCGTTCGCGTAATAAATAGCGTGCAGGATGCCTAAAAAAGTTGATCAACTGATTCAAACTTACCTGCCGCCAGCTATCATCTGCTTGTGGTAATGGCTGTTCAAACCAAGTTTGATTTTCGGCTTTTTCATTAGTTGGGCATTGCGCTTGGGCAAAGCTAAATAATTGCTCATTTTGACCATCAAAATAACGCTGACTAAAGGCTTGTAAGGGATGTTGGGTTAATAATTGTAGCCAGAGTTCTTCGCCCTGTTCATCGGTATAGGTTTGATTCAATACATCGCGTAAATCACTGACTAAAACCGACGACGGAATGGTCGCGTTATCACGAATACTGCGACCGACATAACTCAGATAAAGATACGATTGGCATGACATCAGCGCTTCTAAAAATAGATAACGATCATCATCACGACGTGAACGATCGCCCACTCTGAAATCATGCGATAACAAATCAAAACCTTGAGTTGGTTGGCGACGCGGATAACTTTCGTCATTCATGCCAATTAAACACACGACTTTGAAGGGAATGCTTCGCATTGGCACCATGCCACAAAATGACACGCCGTGGCCCATAAATCGGCTGATCGTTTGGCTAGTGTCTAAATGACCATTAATCCAATCCCTGACCAAGGCCAATGACAGGGTTTGTTCAAATTCGGCGAGTTGAGTGCTTTCTACTAATTTAGCTAACGTTTGCCGAATAATATTTAATTCAGCTTCTTCATTGGTTTCGTAGCTCGGTAAAAATAGGTTTTCTAAAACGCTATTTAATTGCTTCTGCCAATTTTCAGCAGTGCGATCTTGCGTTAATTGCTGGCGAAGATTATCGAGGCTATCCATAAAGGCACAGAGTTGTGCCAATGTCGCCGCCTTATCCCCCGTTATGCCATCAAAGGCGAGTTGTTGTTCAAATAACCGTATCGGTTTGCCTGCCTCAGTCATTGGCATCGCATACGCTAATAACAAACGATCCAACCCCGCTCGCCAGGTATTATTTTTAGTTTCAGGCAAATCAAAGTCGGCTTTATGTTCGGCTGATAATCCCCAACGTGTATGCGTTTCTACTAACCATTCCCTAATCAAGCTTAGTTTTTCATCATCTAAAGAAAAGCGTTGTTGAATGGCTTTACATTCCAATAAGGTCAAGACCGTTTCAACATCAAATCGTGACTGCGGCAGACTTAATAGACTGACAAAGGCGTTTAAAATTGGGCTTTGATAACGCACGCCACAATCTGCAATGCCGTAAGGAATACGTTGTGTATTCGATGTATTGCCAAATACGGCATCAATCCAAGGTGCATACACTTCAATATCCGGCGTCATCACCACAATATCGGTCGGTGATAAATCAGGATCATGTTCAAACAACGCTAATAATTGGTCGTGCAATACTTCAATTTCACGCATCGTGCTATGGCAAGCATGCACCATGATTGATTTATCATCACGTGGAATCGCTGTTTTTTGGTCTTCAACATCAGGATTATTTAAGGCAAAAATATCGTATTGCAATAGACCCAAAACATGATCGCGTTCAGGTTCGATAAAGAGATCAAGGGATTCATGTTGGCAGTTTTGTAATTGCTCAAAAAATTCTTGGCCTTGTTTACCCAAACTCGCTAATAAAGGATGGCCAGTATTGAAGTAATCATCCTCATCTTCTTCATCGGCCTCTGCGTCCTCAAATAAATCACGCTGAGCGACTCGCCTTGCCTGTGTTTTTTTATCAAGCAAATCGCCCCAATAACCTGCACTTGGCGATAAGAAATATAAGGTAATCTCGCAGTGTCGCGCCATTAATTCAAATAAGGTTAAATACACTGGCGGCATCGCAGAAATGCCAAAAATGGCCAAACGTTCAGGCAATCCTTTTGGCCGTGTTTCTGTGGTTGTTAAATAATCATGGAGTTGATTGAGCAAGTTGGCACGATGCATCGCCACATCACCATTATCTGTCACCGATAATCGTTGCCATAATGCAGCCTGCCAATGGGGTGTTTCGCCTTGTTCCCATGCTTGAATCCAATCTGGACGATACATTAAATAGTGATCGAAACTATCCGCAATACGATGCGATAAGGCATAACGCTTTAAAGGATCATCCTGCTCGCCTAAATAGGCATTAATAATGGCAAAGTGATCGTGCTGACGACACACCGGTAATAATTCAAAAATACGCCATGCCATGGCGTCAGTCGAAAAAGGTGATTGTTTGGGCACACTTGGCAATACCCGACGAAACAATGCCCAAAGATAAGCCGAGGGATAAGGAAAGTCGATATGACTGACCACGCCATGAGTTTGAGCTAAAAACAACGATAACCAACGAGTCAAATCATTACTCTGCACTATGATCGTTTCAGCTTCTAAGGGCGGCAAAGGACAAGACTGTTGCAATTGCGCAAGGTGTGAGGCGAGTTGCCTCATATCATTACTGTAAACAACCTTAAGCATTCGTCCATCACCCTTCATTATCGACAAGCTAATATGATACGAGAATTTAAACGGTCAATGGGTGTTAAATCACTATTCATCAAAAAACTATTGAAAAAATTAAACAACAAATGCACTATTCGCAGCAATTGCGAACCAGATGGCAGCATGTCGTCAATGCAATAAATTTTATGAGGATTTATTTATATGAAAGATACGGGTACTTGGTACGGTGAAATACAATCCACTAAGGGCAAAATAATTGTCATTCGTGATAGTGAGTTACCGCCAGCAAACAAAGGTAGAATGTACCTTTACAATGTGGATCGCGATGCGATTATTGAATATGATGAAGCGATTGTTTCACCTAAATTAGTCGAGCTGTCTGAAGAAGAAAAACAACACGTACAAGCAAAACATCAAAAATCTTGGGAAGCTGCACGTAAACAACTCATCCGCACGCACACCAAAATCACGACTGCGACAACGAGTAAAAAAGCCGCACCTACCAGCGACTTATTACCTGATGATGACGATGATAATTCGGATGATGATGACGAATAAACTCAAAATAACTTAGTTGGGTTATTAGCATTAACATCTAGACATAGGCATTGCTATGGTTATACTTCAGGTACACAGTTAATTGAGGGTATGGCAATGGTCAATGAATACGGCTTAATACATGCATTATTGCTTGATGGGCAGGGTTCAGCATCAGAAATAGCCATTGCTGACGTTCAAAAGTGGACCAAAGAGCAAGGTCTCCTTTGGCTCCATTTTGACTACACACATCCCGAAGCTGAAGAATGGTTAATGGAGTCATCAGGGCTAGATAAAATTATCGCCCAAGCACTACTCGAAGATGAAACCCGACCTCGCGCCACACTAATTAACGATGGATTGTTGATTGCGCTTCGCGGGATTAATCACAATGAAGGCGCTGAGCCAGATGATATGGTCGCTCTCAGAATGTGGATCGATCCCTATCGTATTGTGACCTCTCGTCGACGTAAATTAGGGGCAGCGACTATCATTTCTGCCGACTTATCAAAAGGACTTGGCCCTCACAATAGTGGCGACTTTTTAATATCGATGATTAATCATATCGTTCAAGGTATGTCAGATACCATTAATGACTTTGAAGATCGCACCGCTGATTATGAAGACGCCGTATTAAGTGGCAAAACAGGCGGCTTGCGTTATGATCTTGCTAATTTACGCCGCCAAACAATCACTATTCGTCGTTATTTAGCCCCTGAACGTGATGCCTTTTCACGACTTTTAATCGAAAAAGTGTCTTGGCTAAATGCCGATCATACGATTCAAATTCGTGAAATAAATGATGCCCTGCTTCGGCATATTGAAAACCTTGATGCAGCGCGTGACAGGGCCGCTGTCACACAAGAAGAACTGGCAAGTCGCTTATCAGAACAGCTCAATTCCCGTATGTACGTATTATCCGTTGTGACCACCGTATTTTTGCCCCTTGGTTTTCTGACCGGATTATTAGGGGTTAATATTGGCGGTATTCCAGGTTCAGAAGACCACAGTGCATTTTGGATATTTATTGCCATCCTAATCGCACTGGTTATCGGGCAAATTATTATTTTTCGCTGGAAAAAGTGGTTCTGAACATAATATTTACTTCAGCTAAATAAGCAAATATAATCAACTTCGAAATAAGTCATATTTCAATAAGTAATTAATATATATAAAAATTTGATGTTACATCTATGCATCGCAACCCTAAACGCTACTGTGCTATCGCTTACTCGGCAGACTGACTTTTCATGAACACCAATAGTAGTCTTAAAAGTAAATTTTTTGTCATTTTATTAATCACGGTGTGTTTAAGTCTTGTATTTTATGCCGTCGTTGATAATATCCAATTAGATTTTTAATTATGTGGAAGTTAAAATTTATACAGTTTAGCAAGGCCTTCTCGCTAACTTTGCTCGTGTGTTCAAATCAACTTGTTTTTGCTGATAACTTGGATCTAGCCATACCCAAAAACCCTATATCTAATCAGTACCTTATCTTAACATTAGAAACAGCTTTATCACGCGTTCAACTCGATAATATGGGGCTAGCGGAAATCCAAGCGCGTGCCGAAGCTATGGCCGCGATTCCTTCACAAGTTGCCACATTGCCAGATCCCATGATTAGCTTTAATACTCTTAATCTACCAACAGATAGCTTAAGTACGAATCAAGAAGCAATGACACAGTTACAATTTTCTATCAGCCAACAACTCCCTTATCCTGGTAAGTTAGCTTTAAAAGAAAGTGCTGCTCGCCATATGGCTAAAGCAGCCGATAGCAGTATCGATGAATGGCGACTTAAGCTTAACCAACACGTCAAAATACATTGGTGGCAACTATTTCTTATCGATCGGTCACTCGAGATAGTCGAGATAAATAAAACATTACTAAAACAGTTTATTGAAATAGCCCAAACCAAATACGAAGTTGGCCAAGGTTTACAGCAAGATGTCCTTCTCGCTCAATTAGAATTATCAAAACTGATTGATCACACTATTCAATTGCGGAGTGCTCGCAAACAAACAAGCGCTCAACTTAACGCCTTACTCAACGAGCCCAGTGACCAAACTATTCAATTACCAGTTTTATCGGATATTGACGCTAAACTACCACCGCTTTTATCTCTCGAATCTATATTAATTGTTGCAAAACAGCATAGTCCAACACTCAATCAACAACATTTATTAATTAATGCGGCAACAGACAAACACCAATTAGCCGAGCGAGACTTATTACCAGACTTCAATGTGGGTGCTTCTTACGGTTTTCGAAATGGCAATAATCCACAAGGTTCTAATCGAGCTGATTTAATGTCATTCAAAGTGGGTATTAATCTGCCTTTATTTGCAGAATACAAACAGAAAATGGTTATTTCACAGCGCCATAGTGAACTCAAACAACAGCAATTTTCCTTACAAGACAAATGGCTTAATATTCAAGCGGATATTACGTCAACCATGGCAGAATACGAGCAAGCCACAGAACAAGCTCTGCTGTTTAAAACAGGTATCATTCCGCAAGCACGTCAAACGGTGTCATCAATGTTGGCTGGCTATCAAACGAATAAAGTCGACTTTCTCAATTTAATTCGTGCTCAAATCAATCTGTACAACTATCAAACTAAAGAGTGGGAAGCAATTGTCCACGCAAAGTCAGCCTTAGCAAAACTGGTGGCCACCATCGGTATGGAAAATATTTATGAATAAACCCGTATTAATGTTTTTTACATTGGTGATCGGCATCGGCTTAGGTGGAACTGCGTCTTACTTTTATAGTGAGCACTATCTTAGCCCCATGCAACATCAAATGCCGGCTATGGCGAAACAGACAGAAAAGCAACAAAAGCCGCTGTTCTACCGTAACCCAATGAACCCTGATGTAACTTCACCCATTCCCGCCAAAGACAATATGGGGATGGATTACATTGCAGTCTACGCTGAAAATAACACCCAGACTGATATGTCACCTATTGGTACCGTTAAGATTGATCCTGTAACGGTACAAAACATGGGGGTACGAAGCACCATTGCTATTAGCCAATCATTGTCACATGAAATTCGAGCCATGGGACGGGTTGCTTATGATGAAGAAAATATTAGTCGCCTTCATCCAAAAACAGAAGGCTGGGTTGACAAGCTATTCATCGACAAAACCGGCACCAGAGTGAAGAAAGGCGACATATTGCTAAGTGTATACTCTCCTCAACTAGTCACGAGTTCTCAGGAATATTTACTGGCATTAAAAAGCCATAAAACCTTAGTAAACAGTCCTTTTGAAGACATTCGTTTTGGTGCTCAACAAATGGTGCAATCTGCCCGGGAACGATTAGCATTTCTTGACGTGCCCGAACATCAAATTGAGGAATTAGAGCAAACGGGCATTATTGAAAAATATATACATATCCACTCACCATTTGACGGGGCAGTGATCAATATCGGTGTCAGAGAGGGAGAGCATATTAGCCCTAAAACCGAATTATACATGCTGGCTGACTTATCAAAGGTGTGGGTGTTAGCCGATGTATTTGAGGCCGACTTACCCTGGATTAATACCGGCGATCCGGTAGAGATGACATTACTGGGGATCCCAGACAAAATATTTAAAGGTAGCTTGTCATATATTTATCCTTATGCCGAAGCTAAAACACGAAGCATTAAAGTAAGGCTTGTGTTTGATAATAAAGACTTCTCACTCAAGCCTGATATGTTTGCCAATATCACGATCCACACTAAAGTACAGGCTAATGCGATTGTCATTCCTTCAGCGGCCATTGTCCGTTCAGGTATCCGTGATATCGTATTTGTTGTTCGCGAACCAGGTAAGTTTGAACCAAAAACAGTCAAAACTGGATTATCAGCTGCAGGGCTAACACAGATAATTGACGGCATTGATATTGGCGATAAAGTGGTCACATCGAGTCAGTTCTTAATTGATTCGGAATCAAGCCTTCATGAATCTACGGCGAGAATGCTAGAGACATTAAAAAAAGATAAGGTAAAGACTAAACCTGACCTAGATACCACCAATCAAGCACCTAAACTATCTATGGAGATGCCGGAAAATCAAGGTTCAATGAGCGTAATGCCCGCGATGAACAACTCGGCAATGGGAGTTCGCAAACATGATTGAGCGAATTATTGCCGCATCATTGCGCGATAAATTTCAGGTTTTATTATTTACGGCATTATTGATTGCTGCTGGAGTTTGGGCTTTAAAAAACACCCCGCTTGATGCCATTCCCGATCTGTCAGATGTACAAGTCATTATCTTAACTAAGTTCCCTGGTCAAGCACCTCAAGTCGTTGAGGACCAAGTCACTTACCCGCTGACTACAGCTATGTTATCGGTACCTAACTCAAAAACGGTACGCGGTTATTCTTTCTTCGGTCTGTCATTTGTTTACATTATTTTTGAAGATGATACTGATATGTATTGGGCTCGTTCGCGTGTTCTGGAATACTTAAACCATGTCAGTGCTCGCCTACCCAGAGATGTCACACCCAATATTGGACCCGATGCCACGGGTGTGGGGTGGATATTTGAATATGCCTTAATTGATAAAACTGGCCAACACGATTTAGCTCAATTACGTTCCTTGCAAGATTGGTATTTACGCTATCCTCTTCAAACCGTAGAGGGAGTATCAGAAGTCGCCTCGATTGGTGGCTTTGTTAAACAATATCAGATTGAAGTAAACCCTAATGCCTTACTTAATTACGCTATATCTCTATCACAAGTAAAAACAGCCATTCATCGCTCCAATATTGATGTCGGCGGTAAAATAATTGAAATGGCAGAAACCGAATACATGGTTCGAGGTCGTGGCTACATCAAATCAATTGATGATTTAAAAGCCATTGCAATCGGCGCCAGTGATAACGGTACACCGATCCGTCTTAGTGATATCGCAAATATTCACCTTGGACCTGAACTGCGTAGAGGGTTAGTTGACTTAGACGGTGAAGGTGAAGTCGCCGGCGGCGTTGTTATTATGCGTTATGGTGAAAATGCGCTTAAAACCATTGACAATATTAAACTCAAATTGTCTGAACTCGAAAAAGGCCTACCTGACGGCGTAGAAATAATTCCCGTCTATGACCGCAGTATGTTGATCAATCGCGCGGTCGATAATTTAAAACATAAACTCATCGAAGAATCGCTGGTTGTCGCCTTCATTTGTATCTTATTTTTATTTCATATTCGTTCGGCCATGGTCGCTATTATCACCTTACCAATCGGCATTTTAATGGCATTTATTGTCATGCATTGGCAAGGTATTAATGCCAATATCATGTCTCTAGGGGGTATTGCTATTGCGATTGGTGCCATGGTCGATGGTGCCATTGTAATGATAGAGAACTGTCACAAACATTTAGAACGCGCCACTAAAAATAAAACAGTACCATTGACCACATCTGAACGCTGGCAAGTGGTGAGTGAGGCGTCAAAAGAAGTGGGCCCAGCCTTATTTTTCTCTTTACTTATTATTACCGCATCATTTTTACCCATATTTACCTTACAAGCAGAAGAAGGTCGATTATTTGCACCACTTGCTTTTACCAAAAGCTATTCTATGGCAGCAGCAGCAATTCTAGCCGTTACCTTAGTGCCTGTATTAATGGGTTACTTTATTCGTGGCAAGATCATGCCTGAAGCTAAAAACCCACTTAATCGGATATTGCACTTTATTCATTCACCAAGTTTACGTTTTGCCATTCGCTGGCGTTGGCTTACTTTAACACTGACCGCTCTTGTGCTGCTTGTGACTATCAATCCAGCTAAACAATTAGGCAGTGAATTTATGCCGCCGTTAGATGAGGGAGATATTGTGTATATGCCAACCACTTATCCCGGTATATCCATCGGTAAAGCTCGGGAAGTATTGCAACAAACAGATAAAATATTGAAAACATTTCCGGAAGTGGAACATGTTTTTGGTAAAGCTGGTCGTGCTGACACAGCCACCGATGCTTCGCCACTTTCAATGTTTGAGACCACCATTAAACTCAAAGATAAGTCAGCGTGGCCAGATCCAAGTAAAACCACCAAACAATTAATGGATGAAATGGATCAAGCAATTCACTTTCCAGGACTCGCTAACGCATGGACAATGCCAATAAAAACACGTACTGACATGTTATCAACGGGTATAAAAACGCCCGTTGGCATTAAAATTAGTGGGCCCGATCTCAATGTATTGCAAACCATAGCCAATGATGTTGAACAAAGTGTTAAACAAATGCCAGAAACCTTATCTGCTTTTGGGGATAAAGCAGCCGGTGGTTATTATCTAGATTTTGATATTAACCGTGATAAAATAGCTCGTTATGGATTGCACATTGCTGATGTACAAGACGTCATTCAAACCGCTATTGGTGGTGTCAATATCACACAGACTGTCGAAGGATTAGAACGCTATCCAGTTAGTCTGCGCTATCCACGAGAGTTACGTGATAATGTAGACAGCCTAAAACAGATCCTAGTTTCAACGCCCTCAGGAGCTCAAGTCCCATTAGCTGAAATAGCTGAGATACAATTTCGTCGTGGTGCACCTGTTATAAAAACCGAGGCCGCCAGACCAAATGCTTGGGTTTATATCGATATTAAAACCGATGATATTGGTGGTTATGTAGCAAAAGCCAAACAGCGAGTAGAACAATCAGTAAAAATCCCTACTGGTTATACCTTGTCATGGTCTGGACAATTTGAATATATGGAACGTGCGAAAAAACGTCTTGCTATTGTCATCCCAGTTACCTTAGTTCTTATCTTCTTATTGTTGTATTTTAATTTCCGAAACCTCAGTTCACCATTAGTCGTAATGTTAACCATTCCTTTTGCATTAGCTGGGGGAGTTTGGCTGATTTATCTTCTTGGCTTTAATCTATCGGTGGCTGTCGCAGTTGGCTTTATTGCATTAGCAGGCATAACCGCTGAAATTGGTGTACTGGTGTTAACCTTCATTGACCACGCCATTTTGCAAGCGCGCTCAGAAAAAGCTCAACAAACAGTACGAACAGTCAGCAAAACATCACTGACTCATCAGGAAATCATGAATGCGGTTCATCATGGCACAGCAGAACGCGTGCGTCCGATAGTGATGACAGCAACCGCGATCACCGGGGGATTACTACCTATTATGTGGAGTGATGGAACAGGCTCAGAAGTCATGCAACGCATCGCTGCACCAATGGTCGGCGGCATGATAACCGCTACTATTTTAAGCCTACTCGTGCTGCCTGTTATATATGGCTTTGTTTTACAGATCAAAGAGCGCTTTAGCCACCAATAATGGCTACTTTTGTTAATTTACATCCTAAATATAATGCTTATGACTTAGCTGTTTTAGCTCACAAAAGCATATTGGTTATTTTAATTTTATTAATAAATTTTTCTTTAAATTTTTCTTTAAATTTTAGCAATATAGACGCGCTTCTTAATTTCGTTTATAACATGTATTTTTAACAATACCACACTACTTTGCTAATCGGGTTCAATCCCCTTTGATTATCCAAATTTAATGCTTGGCATTTTGTAGCATGTTGACACTTGTTGCATGGAAAGGTCTCACATTAATCAAATTAATTAATAGTAATATGTGCACGGCATATAAGCTTGCAGTGATTGCTTGTATAAAATCTTATAGCAAAGAGATGGTAATTATGGATGCAAAGTATTGGCACAACAAATGGGCAAACAACGAGATTGCTTTTCATCGCAACCAAGCTAACCCACTATTAGTCGACCATCTCGATACGCTTGCTTTAGCTGAAGGTAGTCTGGTCTTTATCCCTTTATGCGGCAAGACGCTGGATATTGCATGGTTACTGTCTAAGGGCTTTCGTGTAGTTGGTGCAGAATTAGTTGAATCAGCCATTGAGCAGTTATTTACAGCCCTAGAAATAACACCAACACGCTCCGTCCGAGGAAATGTAAAACATTACCATGCAAAAAATATCGACATATTTGTAGGTGATATTTTTGATGTGTCGCCAGAAATGCTTGGTGTCGTCGATGCAGTTTATGACCGTGCAGCCTTGGTGGCATTGCCTGACGCACTGCGTCGCCAGTACACCGCTCACTTAATGAAAATAAGCAATAATTCTCCTCAATTACTGATTGCTTATCACTATGATCAAACTTGTGTTCAAGGCCCACCTTTTTCAATCAGTAATGATGAAGTAGAACAACACTATAAAGATAATTATGATTTAAAACTGATAATAAGTAATGATGTGGAAGGTGGCATGAAAGGCAAATGTGAGGCGAAAGAAAACGTTTGGCTACTTCGCCCTGTTCAAACATAAACAAACGAATTAAGTAACGCCCACTCTTGGGCAAGCATTGACATCAGATAAATTAAATAGAGTTCATCATTATGGCAATCGATCCCATTTGTGGCATGAATGTCGGCACAGACAGCACACCACATAAAACAACGTATCTAGAAGTACCGTATTATTTTTGTTGCGCGGGTTGCTTAAACAAATTTAAATCATCACCTGAGCAATACTTACCGAGTGAAAAACCAGCAACAAGTTGCTGTGGGGGACATGCTCCATCGCCACCCCAAACAGCACCAACGAAATCGAACGACTCACAAGACTATACTTGTTCCATGTGTCCTGAAGTCCATCAGCATACAGCCGGTGCCTGCCCAAGCTGCGGTATGGCATTAGAATCAAGCTCATATGCAACCACCAGTACGCAATACACCTGCCCAATGGATCCGGAAGTGATACAAGATCATCCCGGTAGCTGCCCAAAATGTGGCATGGCATTAGAAGCCATGACAGTGGAGCTGCAAGAAGACACTAGCGAATTAGATGATATGTCCCGTCGCTTTTGGATAAGTAGCGTATTTACCTTACCGCTATTTATATTGGCAATGTTGGCTGATATGGCACCGCAATGGCTACCAAGCTTTTTATCTATGTCACCTATTCAATGGATTGAAGCGGCACTTGCTACGCCGGTCGTTATCTGGGGTGGATGGCCATTTTTTGGTCGTGCAGTGCAGTCTCTCATCAGCCGTCATCTCAATATGTTCACTTTAATAGGTTTAGGCGTGTCAGTGGCATGGTCATATAGTATGATCGGCTTGCTTTTCCCCTACTTATTCCCCGTCACTATGCACCATGTTGATGGTACGGTACCGGTTTATTTTGAAGCGGCAGCAGTTATTACCTTACTGGTTTTATTAGGCCAAATGCTCGAATTACGTGCTCGAAGTCAAACTAATACAACCATAAAATTGCTGCTAGGCCTAGCCCCTAATACTGCCACCATTATTCGAAATAATGGCGATGAACAAGTCATAACACTTGCAGAGGTGAACGTTGGCGATAAACTAAGAGTTCGTCCCGGTGACAAAATACCGGTTGATGGCATTGTCATTTCAGGCAATAGTCAGGTTGATGAGTCAATGGTGACCGGCGAATCAATGCCTGTTTCCAAAAACCTTAAAGACTCACTGATTGGCGCCACGGTGAATGGAACCGGCAGCCTCATCATGCAAGCCAACAAAGTAGGCAGTGACACCTTACTCGCTCAAATTGTGAATATGGTTGCCGAAGCACAACGTTCACGCGCGCCTATTCAAAAACTCGTGGATACCGTGGCAGGCTATTTTGTGCCAACAGTGGTTATTGCGTCATTACTGACCTTTGCTATTTGGAGTATTTGGGGGCCAGAGCCTAAAATGGCTTATGCCATGGTTAATGCAGTCGCCGTGCTCATTATTGCCTGCCCCTGTGCTTTAGGTTTAGCAACACCGATGTCTATTATGGTAGGCACAGGCCGTGGTGCAGTTAATGGCGTATTACTCAAAAATGCCGAAGCATTAGAAGTATTAGAAAAAGTCGATACGCTCGTCATTGATAAAACCGGCACACTAACAGCAGGCAAACCCAAACTCATCAGCTTAATCGACTATGCTAGTTTTTCTGAACAATACGTATTACAACTGGCTGCAAGTTTAGAGCGTGCGAGCGAACATCCTATTGCTCAAGCGATTGTCAATGAGGCTTTAGCACGCGACATCACCTTATTCGAAATCACTGAATTTACTTCAATAACCGGTCAAGGCATCACAGGCAAGGTCGATAATCGTAATATTGCGATAGGAAATCTTAGCTTACTCGACAGTCTAGGGGTAGACGCGAGTGAACTAACCGCCAAAACCGAAGCATTGCAAGCAAAAGGTCAAACTGTCATCCACGTGAGTATTGATGGCCAAGCAGCGGGGCTGATTGGTATTGCCGATCCTGTTAAACATTCAACACCCGAAGCGATTCAAGCCTTGCATGCTGAAGGTATAAACATTGTCATGCTGACCGGTGATAATCATACAACGGCGATGGCAGTGGCCAAAGAACTGGGAATCGACAGCGTACATGCCGATGTATTACCCCATCAAAAAGTGGCAATCATCAAACAACTGCAAGCCGAAGGTAAAGTAGTTGCAATGGCAGGCGATGGCATTAATGATGCGCCAGCATTAGCTCAGGCTGATGTCGGTATTGCAATGGGAACGGGTACCGATGTCGCGATAGAAAGTGCCAACGTCACCTTGGTCAAAGGCGATTTACGAGGCATCGTTAAAGCAATACGTTTAAGCCGTGCCACCATGGGTAATATTCGTCAAAACCTGTTTTTTGCATTCTTTTACAATGCCCTCGGTGTGCCGCTGGCAGCCGGTATTCTATATCCTGTATTTGGCTTGCTACTGTCGCCAATGATAGCGGCGGCGGCAATGAGCCTTAGTTCACTATCAGTGATTAGCAATGCCTTAAGGTTAAGACGCCTAAAACTATAACCCCCTGACCTTAAGCCTAAAAAATTTAGGTTTTAATTGATGAATCTTATTCGCTTTATGTGAATACAACATTCACAATGCAAACCTATTCGTTTGGCCCGCCTTGACGCTCTTAATGTAAGGCTTTACAGGTTTAAAAAATCAGCCTGTAACGGCTGTCTCCGCCCATACAAGACTCATTCAGCTAAACGTCCTAAACGAATGATTTTATTTAATTATTAAAAAATAAAAGCCACCCGGAGGTGGCTTCAAAGCGTAAGTGCATTCAGTAATATAACGAGTATTACTCAGTTCTTAAAACTGATAGCCCACCCCTACTTTCACTGCATAAAAGTCTGTATCGATTTCTTGGCTCATCGTATAAGGAGTATTGGCGTTACTAGCATTTAGATGGTTACTGAGTGCAGTTTCCTTACCAAGATCAGTGTAGCTAGCCTCAAAGAAGCCAAAAAGAGATGGGGTAATCAGTTGTTTGTAACCTACACCGATCGTATAACCATTTAGACTCTTATCTGATGCAGAATCAAATTCAGTATCAACCTTAGACCCTACAGGTGCATAAGACAAATCAGCACCGACATAGCCTAATTTAGCATAGACAACTTTATCATCATCAATGACTAGTTGCGGTTTAATATAAATGCTGTAAAAGTCTTTAAGCTCAAATTTATAGAAATCATAGCTGTAATAACCAATGCGCGTGTTTCTACTGGTTCCTATTTCGATGTCATTGAGGTTGTAATCAAAACCGACACCCAGTAAATAGTTTTTGCTAATGGCAAAGTTATAACTTATTCCCGCTGCGTAAGTAATGTCTGACTCATCAAACGGATGCGTTACATTATTTGTATTTACAACATTATTTTCCAGAAGTAAGCCATCTACGGCGTTATCGGTCTTTTGGTAGCCACCAGATAATTCCAAAGCAAAACCTTCAAAATTATTTGCTTCAGCATAAGCAACATTTGCCAAGCAAATGGGTAACATTAGCAGTGCATAACGAAATTTCATCAAAATAATTCCTAATAAAAGTAGAAAAATGAAAATATAGTAACCAATAGATTTTTATTTTGAAAGTCTTAATTTGGCGCCAACTAGAAACCAACAAATAAAGACAATCAATGGCGTCAGCTTGGACAGATAAATGAGTGAAACAGTGACTGTGAGTCTGACCCCTTGATTAATCTTACTTTAAAAACCGATTTACTCTGACCCCTTGATTGTTTCTCTCTGACCCCTTGATTATTTAAAACCGATTTACTCTGACCCCTTGATTATTTTACTGTCAATTTCATCGTGACTGTTTGCGCTTTCTGACAATAAATTTCTCAAACTCAACTAAAAAAAATACTGAGGATGACACCACAATAATGAGTAGCCATGCGCAAACGTCCAAGGCGACGGTACCAAATAGCCGCTGCATGGGGCTTAAATAAGTGAACGCAATCTGGAATAAAACTAATAAACTGCTGGCCATCAAGGCATAGCGATTGCCGAAAAAACCTTTAATATTAAGTACCGATGCACTTATATAGCGAGAGTTAAACAGATAAAAAATCTCAAACAACACTAGGGTGTTTACCGCAACGGTACGTGCATAGTCCAAGTCAACGCTCTGACTACGTTCCCATATAAATAGGCCATATGTACCGAACATCATAATAAAAGACACAAATATAATTCGCCATAACAATGGCCCCGTTAACAACGGCTCATTGGTATTACGTGGAGGTCGTTGCATGACATTATTTTCCGCTGGCTCAAAGGCAAGCACCAGTGCCAAGGTGACGGTAGTAATCATATTCACCCACAAAATCTGCACGGGCGTAATGGGTAAAGTTTGACCCATCAGGATCGCCGCAATGATCACTAAAGCCTCGCCACCACTTGATGGCAATATAAATACAATGGCTTTTTTTAGATTATCGTAAACAGTACGGCCTTCCTCAACGGCATAGACAATAGATGTAAAATTATCATCTGCCAGCACCATAACGGCCGCTTCTTTGGCAACCTCAGTGCCAGTTTTTCCCATTGCCGTTCCGACATCTGCTCGTTTTAAAGCAGGCGCATCATTAACACCATCACCGGTCATGGCAACAATATGACCCTTTGTTTGTAAGGCTGTGACCAGACGTAATTTATGTTCAGGGCTAGAACGAGCAAAAATATCAATATCATCAACAGCTAGACACAACTCAGCATCTGACATTGCTTCAATATCATGTCCAGTCAACACATGATGCCCATCACCAATATTCATTTGATGACCGATAGCTAAGGCGGTAACCGAATGATCACCGGTAATCATTTTCACCCGAATACCCGCAGATTGGCATTTTTTAATCGCCTCGCTCACCTCTTCACGTGGCGGGTCAATCATGCCCACCAAACCCAACAAGGTCAGATCGCTTTCTACATCACTGAAGAGCAAATCACGATGTTCGGCATGGCAACATTTAGTGGCAATCGCTAATACGCGTTGGCCACTTTTGGCCATTTCATCCATTTTTTTGTGCCAATAAGTCAGCGCTATCGGCTCATCATTCAAACCCACACGTTGCAATTTACTCATGGCAAAAATACGCTCTGGTGCACCTTTTATATATGTCACGCCTTCACCAAGATGATTATGATGCAAAGTCGCCATAAATTGATGTTCAGACTCAAAGGGAATCACATCAGTACGAGGCCATGCTTCATGTTCAAACTCTGGAATCATTCCTGCCTTCATGCCAAGTGTAATCAAAGCGCCTTCAGTAGGATCGCCTTGCAGTAACCACTCGTCATTTTGTTTTTTCAATATGGCATCGTTACACAATAAAGTGGCACGACTTAGCTCACTTAATACTGGCTGAGCGTTTAAATCGATGCCTACACCTGCTCTTAAAAAATCACCATGGGGATCGTAACCTACGCCCGACACACTGAAGACCTCATCATCCGCAGTCACAACATTACTCACCGTCATTTCATTGCGCGTCAATGTGCCTGTTTTATCAGAACATATCACCGTCACAGCGCCTAAAGTTTCTACGGCAGGCAAACGACGAATAATCGCCTTTCGTGAAGCCATACGCTGCACACCAATGGCCAGTGTAATGGTCATAATCGCCGGTAAGCCTTCAGGAATAGCCGCGATGGCAAGACCAACCGCAGCTAGAAATAAATCAGCAACCGTATTATCGTAAAGTAAGACACCTAGCCCGATGGTCAGTGAGGCAATCACAATGATGATCGCCGTTAGCAACCGAGCAAATTCGGTCATCTGCTTAATAAGGGGGGTGGTTATAGTTTCAACGTGTGACAGCATGGCATTGATGCATCCAATTTCAGTATTATCAGCACTCGCCACAACCACGCCCGTAGCCTGACCATACGTCACTAATGTGCTGGAATAAGCCATTGATAGACGATCGCCTATCATGATATCAACACCCACTGAGTCGCTACTCTTATCAACAGGCAAAGATTCACCGGTCAATGCAGATTCTTGAACTTTAAGATTTTTGACGTGGATCAAGCGCAAATCAGCTGGAACTTTATCGCCTGATTGTAAAAAAACGATATCACCCACCACCAATTCTTCGGCAGGGATAGTAATACGCTTGCCTTCACGTAACACCAATGCTTGAGAAGACAGCATTTTTTTTATAGCGCGTAACGCATCTTCAGCTTTGCCTTCTTGAATAAACCCAATAATCGCATTAATCACCACCACCGCCACTATCACGCTAGTATCAAGCCAATGCCCCAAAAAAGCAGTGATACCGGCGGCAGTCAGCAAAACGTAAATTAAGACATTGTGAAACTGAGATAAAAAACGGCGTAGCGAACTACGTATTTTAGGTTCAGGTAATACATTAGTTCCCTGTTCACGGAGACGTTTAGAGGCTTCTAAGGTTGTTAATCCACCCTGAGAACTGGCGACTTGATCGAACACGTCATCATGGGCCATCGCGTGCCATAACGCAGTTGGCTTGTTAACTTGATTACTGCTGGGCTTCATCATTGAAGACCTCCAAAATAAGCATTATATAATATAATTATATAGCACGTATTTAACCCTGATTGTCTCTCACACCTTCAGGGCTCTTCTGACTGAATTAAGCATTTTATTAAGACTCAATATGTCATGTGGTTACAACTTATACCATTGCTTGCCCTAATTGAATGGCTGTACCGGCATCAAGCCCCTGCTTAAATAATGGAGACGTTAATGGCAATAATATAACGACCGTTGACCCCATATTAAATCGGCCCATTTCTTCACCTTTTTGCAGTGTTATAGCCTGCTCACCTTCATATTCCCAATGCTGTATATCTTTGCCGTAAGGTGGTGTTATTTGCCCAGACCAAACGGTTTCCATACTGCCGACAAAAATAGCGCCCACCAGCACCATAACAATCGGGCCTTGTTCAGTATCAAATACCGTCACAACACGCTCATTACGCGCAAATAACTTCGGTACAGTCCTTGCCGTGCGAGGGTTAACTGAAAATAATTTTCCGGGGATATAGATCATTTTACGTAAAGTGCCGGTTAGAGGCATATGGATACGGTGGTAATCTTTTGGCGATAAATAGATCGTCGAAAACTGACCCTGATCAAATTGTTTGGCTAATGATGCATCACCACCCAATAATTCCAACACACTATATTCACGCCCTTTTGCTTGAACAATGTGCCCCTGAACAACGTTACCTATCTGACTAATAACACCATCAACAGGCGAGGTAATAACGGATTGCCCTTCAGCAACAGGGCGAACACCAACCCGCAACTGACGAGTAAAAAAAGCATTAAAACTAGGAAAAAATTGTAAGTCAGTTTGCGCAGCCTCACTGATATTCACTTTGTATTTCGCAGTAATAAATCGAATAAAGCTATTTTTAAACCACGTGACTTCACTGCGAGTTAGTCGATGCATCAATACTGACAAAGTATGTTGAGGAATGAGATACTGAGGTAGCGTGATGATTTTATCCCATAGTGTTGCATCGTTCTTTTTTGAACTGTTCGTCTTGTTTGTTGCCAATTTTGTTCTACCCCTTTCGCCTATCGGATAAGCTTGTCATAATTTTGTTTTCTGAAACTCGACCGATGAGTATATCAAGCTATGCGTAAATATTTTCAATCACTATTCATACTTTTTCTATCAATACTGGTTTTTCCGGTGATAGCTGATGATGCCCCGCCGCCCGCTAAAGCGATTTATTTTGCAATTTCAGAACCTTTTACAATCGATTTTTTAAACCAAAGCAATAAAGAAGCACGCTATTTACAAATCAAAGTCACATTAATGGCACATGAGCAAACGATGATCGATGAGGCAGAATTAAACTTGCCAATGATACAAGATGCTTTGCGAACCCTATTCTCAGGTCAAACATGGCAAGCGGTGAACGCAGTAGAAGGCCGAAGAGCATTACAGTTAGCTTCGTTGGAGACCGTTAACTCTATTTTAAAAGCGGAAACTGGACAAGATAATATTCAAGCCATTTACTTCACCAGCTTCATCTTACAATAAATAGGCACATTACTTGCTAGTAAAACCTATAATTAACAGGAATAGTCAACATGGCAGAAGCAGAAGACGATATTGAAGTTATCAACACAGGTTACGGTGGAAAAGCCAAATTATTAATTATTATCGCTGCGTTAGTAGTGCTGATACTTATTGGCGTGGCCGCTATGATGTTCTTTAGTGATGATAAAGTCACAGAAGACGATGTCGAAGTTGAAATCGTCGAGGTAAAAAAATCACCTATTTATTACGCAGTGGACAAACCGCTGATTGTTAATTTTAGTGATCAAAGTCAAGGTGCCGTACGTTACCTATCAATCAAATTAAAAGTTATGGCGCGTGATCAAGAGGTTATTGATGCTGTTGCTCTTCATGAACCTGCTATTAAACATGAGTTACTTCTGCTGTTTTTTAGTCAAAATTATGACGAACTGAGCACTCCTGAAGGCACAAAAGCACTACAAGAAAAAGTGCTTTCAACGATTAATCAGCTGTTAAAAGCTGAACAAATACAAGGTGAACTAGACGCTGTTTATTTCACCAGTTTATTGATGCAATAAGACTATGGCTGTTCACGATATACTTTCACAGGATGAAGTCGATGCTCTATTAAATGGCATGGATGGAGGCGATATTGAAACTGAATCCAATACAGAAAGTAACGGCGAGACTCGCAACTATGACTTCGGAAATGAAGAACGTATCATTCGTGGTCGCATGCCTACATTGGAAATGGTCAATGAACGATTCGGTCGTCTGCTTCGAATAAGTCTATTCAATATGTTACGCCGCTCAGCTGAAATATCTGTCAGCGGTGTCCAAATAATGAAATTTTCAGAGTATATTCATACCTTATTTGTACCCACAAGCCTCAACCTTATTCACCTACATCCTCTTCGTGGTACGGGTCTAGTTATCTTCGAACCTAAATTAGTATTCACCATTCTTGACAACTATTTCGGTGGTGATGGCCGTTTTCAAGCACGTATAGAAGGTCGAGAGTTTACAGCGACTGAGATGCGCGTTATTCGTATGGTGTTAGATATCTGCTTTAAGACTTTAGCCGAAGCATGGTCTCCCGTGATGGATGTCGAATTTGAATTTGTCAATCATGAAGTGAACCCCCAGTTTGCTAATATTGTGAGCCCAAGTGAAGTACTCGTTATTTCGACTTTTCATATTGAACTAGATGGCGGCGGTGGCGATATTCACGTTACCCTCCCTTATTCAATGCTTGAGCCTATTCGCGAATTACTCGATACCGGTTTACAAAGTGATAGTGCATCCGACGATGGTCGCTGGGCCATCTCGATGAAAGAAGAAATATTAGCTGCAGATGTTGAATTATCTGCTGAACTGGCAAAAGTGAAATCCAGTTTGAAGGAAATACTCAATTTCAAAGCGGGAGATATATTACCGATTGAAATGCCAAAAACCGTTGTTGTCAAAGCTGAACAAGTGCCTATATTCAACGCGACTTTTGGTGAACATAAAAACAAAGTGGCGTTAAAAGTCACTGATATGATTGAGCACCCTAAAGACACAACACCTCAATATCATCTCCATAAGAGAAAAAAATCATGAGTGAAGATACAAAAACTGACCAAGAAGTCGCTGATGAGTGGGCATCTGCATTAGAAGAGCAAGCACCAGGCGAAGATCAACTTCCAGAGGAAGACCCATGGGCCGCAGCATTAGAGGAACAGGCTGATTCCGAAAAAGCCAATCCTGCACCCATCACCCAACTTGATGATGATGCTAAGCCACGCGCTCATTCTGAACTTGATTTAGATATGGTGTTAGATATTCCTGTCACTATCTCAATGGAAATTGGACGTTCTAAAATTAATATTCGTAATCTACTTCAGCTGAGCCAAGGTTCTGTCGTTGAATTAGACCGACTTGCTGGTGAGCCGATGGATGTATTGGTCAATGAAACCCTGATCGCTCATGGTGAAGTCGTGGTGGTCAATGATAAGTTTGGTATTCGTTTAACCGATGTTATCAGTGCAGAAGAGCGCATTAAAAAATTACGATGAATCTATACATCACAAAAGTTTTAGGAATAATGGGCTTAAGTTTTTGGTCTGTTTTAGGCTTAGCTGTTGAGCATGGTAATAATACACTTACCGCAAAAACATTAACCACGCCGCCATTAACGACTAATGCCTTATTAGAGACCTTGCTTGGACTATTTATCGTATTGGCTTGTATTGCATTTTTAGCCTGGCTACTTCGAAGAACAGGCCGTTTTCAAACTAGCGCTAATGGCGAAATGAAGGTGATCACTAGTCTAGCTTTAGGTCCACGCGAGCGTGCTGTGCTCTTACAAGTCGGTGAACAACAAATTTTAGTTGGGGTTACTACGCAACAAGTACACACACTTCATGTACTAGAAAAACCAGTGAATACAATCAAAACAAGCACCTCATCAGATTCCAGTTTTGCTGACAAGTTGCAAAATATCCTGCAACAGAGAAATAAATCATGAAACGTTGCTTACTAACAATTAGTCTGCTTTTAATGCCTTTATTGGCTGTGGCAGCTGATCCTGGCATTCCTGCGGTGACATTAACGACGGGCGCTGATGGTGGGCAAAACTATACGGTAACCTTGCAAATTTTAGCGTTAATGACAGTATTAACCCTACTGCCAGCGGCTTTAATGATGATGACCTCTTTCACTCGGATCATTATTGTATTATCGATTTTGCGACAAGCCATGGGCGTGCAATCGACCCCCTCTAATCAAGTACTAATTGGCCTATCATTATTTTTGACCTTCTTTATCATGCATCCTGTGTTTGATAATGCCTACCAGAACGGCATTAAACCTTATATGGATGGCCAGATGGAGATAATTCCTGCAGCAGAAAGAGTCAGTCAACCCTTCAAAGAGTTTATGCTTGCACAAACTCGCGAAACGGATATTGAATTATTCGCCAACATATCCGGAAACCCTGTCATCAACTCAGCGCAAGATGTCCCATTCTCTTTACTACTACCAGCGTTTGTCACTAGCGAACTCAAAACCGCTTTTCAAATTGGCTTTTTAATTTTCATTCCCTTTTTAATTATCGATTTAGTGGTAGCCAGCGTCTTGATGGCAATGGGTATGATGATGTTATCACCCATGCTTATTTCCTTGCCGTTTAAACTCATGCTATTTGTGCTGATTGATGGTTGGGCTTTATTAATGGGTACTTTAGCCTCTAGTTTTTACCTATAAATCATGACACCCGAAACTGTTCTAACCATCATGCAACAGACACTTCACGTGATCACATTATTGATTGCAGTCATTTTATTGCCCGCTTTGTTTGTAGGTTTACTGGTCAGCATGTTCCAAGCCGCAACATCAATTAATGAACAAACATTAAGCTTTATTCCCAAATTACTGATAACGATTATGGTACTCGTTTTTGCCGGTCCATGGATGTTAAGCCTCATCACAGGTTATGCAACACGCATCTTTGAAGATATTCCTTTTTTAATCGGTTAATCAGACTTTCCTCATGGAATTTTCTAGTGCTGAAATCACCGGTTTAATTGGCAGTTATTTCTGGCCTTTTTTCAGAATCGCAGCTTTAGTCATGGCTGCGCCTATTTTCAGCAGTAATTTTGTTAATAATCGTAGCCGCTTACTCATCGCTCTTGCGATAAGCATTGTCATTGTGCCCACTATTCCGAATGCAGCACCAGCCGTTGAGCCATTTAGTGGTGATGGTTTACTCATTGTCGCCCATCAAATTTTAATCGGTGCTTGTATGGGATTTATGCTGCAATTTCTTTTTAATGCCTTCATTATCGCTGGACAAATTATTGCAATGCAAATGGGCCTCGGCTTCGCCTCCATGGTTGATCCACAAAATGGCGTAACGGTTCCAGTTATCAGTCAATTTTATTTAATTTTCGTCACATTAGTTTTTATTAGCCTTGATGGACATTTAATATTGATCAAAGTCCTTGCTGAGAGTTTTGTCACACTGCCTATTATGTCTTCAGGCATACCCAATACAGGCTTTCGTGATCTTGTCGGTCAAGCAAGCTGGATGTACGCTTCAGGTGTATTAGTTGCCTTGCCTGCCATTGGCTCATTAATGATGGTCAATTTAGCGTTTGGTATTTTATCGCGTGCCGCGCCACAGATCAGCCCGTTTTCTATAGGTTTCCCACTGACCATTATCCTTGGGTTTGGTGTGATGTATGTCACCTTACCTGCCGCATCGAATCACCTAGTCAATATGGCTGATTATATGTTGCAAACTATTCGCTTATTGGTGCAACCAAATGGCTGAAGATACAGGTCAAGATAAAACCGAACAACCGTCCGCTAAGCGTCTTAATGACGCACGCGAAAAAGGTCAGGTACCTCGTTCTAAAGAATTTACGACTGTTTTAGTACTTATTGCCAGTGCTGCTGCGATGATGTTTTTAGGTGAACGCATGATTAGAAGCGTGGCGGAAGTCATGGCCAAATCATTCAGTTTTAGTCGTAAAGAAATATTTAATCCAGTAGAAATGTCACATCATTTTATGTATGCATTTGAAACCGTGGCACTAGATTTAGGAGCATTCTTAGCCATTACAGCCCTTGCTGCACTGATTGCACCCGCCAGCACGGGTGGTTGGAATTTTTCAACCAAAGCGGTCGCGGTTAAATTAGAAAAGCTTAGCCCGATAAAAGGACTCAAAAGAATAGTTGGCCCGCAAGGCTTAATTGAGTTGGTCAAAGCATTAGCAAAATTTTTACTTATTGGCATTATTTCAGCTTTAATCATATGGGGTTTACGTGACCAATTATTGTCACTCGGTCAGCAAGAGGTCAATGTTGCTATGGCCGATCTGGGTATGTTGGTTCTGTGGGTTTTTTTGGCTATATCTAGTAGTTTAATTTTAATCGCTCTCATTGATGTTCCTTTCCAACACTGGAACCATATCCGTCAACTTAAGATGACCAAGCAAGAGTTGAAAGATGAAAGCAAAGAAAGCGATGGTAATCCTGAGGTGAAAGGACGAATCCGCCGTATGCAAATTGAGATCTCACAACGTCGGATGATGCAAGACATACCGCAGGCTGACGTAATTATCACTAACCCTACTCACTATGCTGTCGCACTACGTTATGATCAAACCAAAGGTGGTGCACCGACTGTTGTTGCTAAAGGTACAGACTTAATTGCCCAACAAATTCGCATGGTGGGTGAGGCGAATGAAGTCGCAGTTTTATCTGCTCCACCACTCACTCGTGCCATTTATTTTAGTACCGAAGTGGGCGAAGAAATTCCTTCTGGTCTATATATTGCAGTAGCTCAAGTACTAGCGTTTGTCTTCCAGTTACGTCGCTACAATACTAGAGGTGGTCGAAAACCTCATATTAAACCGGAGGACCTGCCAATACCAGATGAACTAAGAAGAGATTAAAACTGATAATGGAAAATAACGATTTATTTGCCCGTTTAAGGCCGATGTTAAATGGCAGTATCGGTGCCCCTATTGTGGTGATTGCACTACTTGCTATGGTCGTATTACCGCTTCCGGTGTTTCTTCTTGATTTACTGTTTAGTTTTAATATTGCACTCTCTCTGACTATTATGTTGGCCAGCATTTATGTCCTTAAGCCATTACATTTTGCCTCCTTTCCCGCCATATTACTGATTGCCACTCTACTTCGGTTGGCTTTAAATGTTGCCTCGACCCGTATCGTATTAATGGAAGGTCACACTGGCACATCTGCAGCGGGTAATGTCATCGAAGCATTTGGTGAATTTGTTATTGGTGGTAACTACACTGTTGGTTTTGTTGTTTTTGCCATCCTGGTAATTATCAATTTTGTCGTAGTAACCAAAGGTGCGACTCGTATCGCAGAAGTCAGTGCCCGCTTCACGTTGGACTCTATGCCAGGTAAACAAATGGCGATTGATGCGGATCTTAATGCCGGTTTAATCGATCAAGACCAAGCTCGTGCTCGTCGCGAAGAAATCATGCAAGAATCTGACTTTTACGGCTCAATGGATGGTGCGAGTAAATTTGTGCGAGGCGATGCAGTTGCTGGGATATTGATTCTATTCATCAATATCATTGGTGGCTTTATTATCGGTATTGCTCAGCATGATTTAAGCTTTGCTGAAGCCGCCCATAACTATACTTTACTGACAATTGGTGACGGCTTAGTCGCTCAAATACCTTCATTATTATTATCAACGGCTGCCGCCCTATTAGTCACTCGCTCAACCAAAGAAGAAGACATGGGCGAACAAGTAATTAAGCAGTTATTTAAAGATCCTAAAACCTTAATTGTTACTTCGGGCATTTTAGGCGCAATGGGATTAATACCTGGCATGCCCAATGTCCCTTTCCTAATCCTTGCCATTTCAGGCGGTATCGGTGCATGGTTATTAATGGAACGTCAAAAAGCTGACAACGCCCAGCTGGTGGTCAGCGCACCGGTTGAGACACCAAAAGAACAACGTGATTTAAGTTGGGACGATCTTAACCCTGTCGATCCTATTGGCTTAGAAGTCGGTTATCGCCTCATTCCATTAGTGGATAAAAACCAAGGTGGTCAGTTGATGAATAGAATCAAAGGCATACGCAAAAAAATATCACAAGAGTTAGGTTTTTTGATTCCACCGGTTCATATTCGTGACAATTTAGATTTAGCACCAACAGCCTATCAAATTACTTTATTTGGCGTGACCTTTGGCGAAGCTGAAATACATCCCGAAAGAATGATGGCCATTAACCCAGGTCAAGTTTTTGGCGAATTAGCCGGTATCAAGACCAAAGACCCTGCTTTTGGGTTAGATGCGATATGGATTGAGCCTAATCAGCGTGAACACGCTCAAGCACAGGGCTATACCGTTGTTGATGTTGATACAGTTATTGCAACCCACTTGAGTAAGATATTACAAACCCATGCCCAAGACTTACTAGGCCGCGAAGAAGTTCAGCAACTACTTGATAATCTTGCGAAAATAGCGCCGAAATTAGTAGAAGGTTTAGTACCCGATACGCTACCTCTTGGCAGTGTTCAAAAGGTATTACAAAACTTACTCGAAGAAAACATTCCTATTCGAGATGTACGCACGATTACTGAAGCACTCTCTGAACAAGCAGCACGTAATCCTGACACCGAAGCACTCACTGCTTCAGCCCGTATGGCACTTAGTCATTCTATAGTTCAACATGTTAATGGTATTAAAGCGGACTTACCGATTATCACCCTAGACCCAGAGTTGGAACAGATATTGCTTCAGACATTACAAGCTACCGGTGAAGGTGGTGCAAGTCTAGAACCAGGACTAGCCGAAAAAATGCATAAGAATTTACAAGAAGCCGCTCAACACCAAGAAATGACAGGTGAATCGTCAATTCTAGTAGTACAAGCCGGCTTGCGTACTTGGATTTCTCGCTTTATTCGCCATTCCATTCCAAACTTAAATGTATTGTCATACAACGAAATTCCGGATGACAAACAAATTAGAATCGTTGCTAATGTGGGTCGTTAAACCCCAAGGTTGATATTATGAAAATTAAACGTTTCCAAGCCGCAGATGTCCGACAAGCCATTCGCGAAGTACGTGATGTCATGGGGCCAGATGCCGTAATTCTATCTAACAATCGAGTAGATGGTGGTGTCGAAATTGTCGCCGCAACTGACTATGATGAAGCTGAATTCAGACGTTCAGCACCAGAACCTGCACGTGCAACAAAAGTTGAAATAAATCCCTCTGAGATACCCGCACCAAAACGTCCGGTAGGTATCAGTCCACAGCCCCATCAGAATATCTGGTCTCAAGAACCTACACTCGTGCAAATGCGTAAAGAAATGTCTGGACTTCGAGACATGCTACAAAACCAGCTGTCCGATTTAACATGGAAAGATATGGCACGTAATAGCCCAACACAAGTCCAGTTAATGCAACGTCATATGCAAATGGGTATTCAAGTAGATTTAGCTAAAAAAATCATCGCACAAATGAATAATATCGATGATTTAGAGCCTGCATGGCAACAATCTCTCGGTTTAATAGCCAGCCAAATTCGCATCCAAGATAATGACATTATCAACACAGGCGGCATCTATGCATTGGTGGGCCCAACCGGAGTGGGCAAGACAACGACGGTTGCTAAAATCGCTGCACGCTGCGCACTTAAACACGGCGCTAAAAATGTCGCTTTGATTACCACTGATTGCTATCGCATTGGTGGACAAGAACAATTACGGACTTACGCGCGTATTTTAGGTGTGCCGGTGCGTGTTGCCAGAACTCATCAAGAATTAAATGATTCACTAAATGATTTTCTTGATCGTCGCTTTGTCCTGATAGATACTGCGGGTATGAATCAGCGTGATATGAAGCTAGCAGAAAAATTTGCAGTGCTCAAAGAGCAGTCACCAAGAATAAAAAATTACTTAACTTTGTCAGCAACCACACAATCAAGCGGCCTGAATGATATTATTAATGCTTTCTCTCACTTAGAATTGAGTGGATGTATTTTGACTAAAACAGATGAAGCAAGCAGTTTGGGTGGGGCAATTTCAGCATTAATTCGTCATCAGCTTCCACTTGCTTATATTTGTAATGGCCAACAAGTACCTGAAGATTTGAGTCTTGCCCGCCCTAACACCTTAATCAAGCAGGCAAGTGATTTAATCAGTAATGAACAACAGCTAGACTCACAAACATTATCTAGCTACGGAGGTTTTGCCGCTTATGGCTGATTTACCCCATGATCAAGCTGACGGTCTGCGTAAAATGACCTCGGTGCCACCACGTCCCGTTAAAGTAATCGCCGTTGCTAGCGGTAAAGGTGGTGTGGGTAAAACCAATGTTACCGTGAATTTAGGAGTTGCATTAGCATCCCAAGGTAAGCAAGTTTTATTACTTGATGCTGATTTAGGTCTAGCTAATATTGATGTCATGCTGGGTTTGCATCCTCAATATAATCTAATGCATGTTTTAGATGGAAGTAAAACACTTGCAGAGATCATCGTCGACGGCCCCGCAGGCATTAAAATCATCCCTGCAGCCTCTGGCGTCCAAAAAATGGCTGAACTGAGTCCTGCAGAACATGCCGGCATGATTCAAGCCTTCAGCGAAATGGACCAACATATTGATGTATTACTCATCGATAGTGCAGCCGGTATTGCCGACAGCGTAGTTAGCTTTTCGCGTGCAGCACAAGAAATCATTGTTGTCGTGTGTGATGAACCTGCGTCTATCACTGATGCGTATGCCTTTATTAAGCTACTCAGTCGTGATTATAATGTTAATCGCTTTCATATCATCGCCAATATGTGTCGAAGTATTCAGGAAGGTCGAGAGTTATTTAACAAAATATCAATGGTATGTGATCGTTTCCTCGATGTGAACCTCGATTTCATGGGCATTGTGCCATTTGATGAAGATTTACGTCGGGCCGTAAAAAAGCAGCGTGCTGTCGTTGACTACATTCCTCGCAGTAAATCGGCGGTGGCTTTTATGCACTTAGCTAAAAAAGTTCAGTTTTGGCCGGTTCAAAAACAACCCCGTGGCCATATGGAATTTTTTATTGAGCGTCTCATTCAAGCTAGCTTGGAATTAGCATAAAATGAACGGCCTCACGATGTATGCTAGAAATAGTGCATCGACCTGCTCAATGGATCAACTCATTGAGCAACATGCCACATTGGTCAAGCGTATCGCTTATCATCTTATTGCACGTTTACCCCACACGGTTGATGTCGATGATCTTATTCAAACAGGGATGATTGGCTTACTTGACGCAGCTCAGCACTACGACACCAATCAAGGAGCGAGCTTTGAAACCTATGCAGGCATTCGAGTTCGTGGTGCCATGTTAGATGAAATTCGTCGTAATGATTGGGCGCCTCGTTCGGTTCACCGTAAAGCACGAGAAATTGCCACGGTAATGCAACAACTAGAGCAACATCATGGACGCCATGCCAATGATAGCGAAATAGCGAAAGCCCTAGGATTGGAATTAGAAGACTATCATCAGCAACTTCATGCTGCTGCTGGGCATCAAGTATTCAGCCTTGACGAGTTTCTGATAATGATGAAACGCATGCTCAACCTATTACGACTGTATTATCTGGCCCTATTGATACATTGCAATCAGACGCATTTCAATTTGCATTAACTGAAGCAATAAAAACACTGCCCGAACGTGAATGTTTAGTAATGGGCTTATATTACAACGAAGAATTAAATTTGAAAGAAATTGGTGAAGTATTAGGTGTAAGTGAATCTCGTGTCAGTCAGATCCACAGCCAAACAGTGATTCGACTTCGTTCTAAATTAAATGATTGGCTAAATTAAAAACTGGAGGCATCCCCTTGGATAAAAACATGAAAATTCTCATTGTCGATGACTTTTCGACCATGCGACGAATTATAAAAAATTTACTCCGTGATTTGGGATTTAATAATACGGTTGAGGCCGATGATGGCTTAACGGCCCTACCCATTTTACAAGCGGGCGGCATTGACTTTTTAGTCACTGATTGGAATATGCCGGGAATGCAAGGTATTGATTTACTCAAAACGGTTCGTGCCGATGAAAAACTATCATCACTACCGGTCTTGATGGTCACCGCCGAAACCAAACGCGAACAAATCATGACTGCTGCACAAGCAGGCGTGAATGGTTATGTCGTCAAACCTTTCACAGCAGCTACTTTAAAAGACAAGATTGACAAAATCTTTGAACGTATCGAAGCAAAATAACTCATAAGGCGACATCATGGAATCTAACAGTAAAACGGCACAGCTTAATGCCGCTCGCAGTCTAGTCATGGCATTAGAAGCTGATGATGATGAATTAATTCAACAACAGCTTAGCCTGCTTACTCAAGTTCAAGATACTGAGCTTTTTCATGAAGTTGGAAAGTTGACACGGGACCTTCATGAAGCACTTAACAGTTTTAATGTAGATTCGCGCTTAGTTAATTTAACTGAAAATACTATGCCCAATACACGTGAACGCCTAAATTACGTGATCAAGACGACCGAAGATGCCGCGCACAAAACATTAGGCTTTATCGATCAAACAATGCCTCTCGCTAATAGCCTTAAAGAAACAACCGAAAAAATTGATGAAAGTTGGCACCGTTTTCGCATAAGAGAAATGAATGTTAATGAGTTTCGTGAATTGAGCAAAGAAATCGAGGCTTATTTGCCGTTGGTAAAACAGCATTCAGCTCAAATTCATATCAATTTAACTGACATGATGATGGCACAAGGATATCAAGACTTAACCGGACAAGTAATTCGTCAAGTCATTACCTTAGTAGAAGAAGTCGAAGGTAATTTAGTCCAGTTAGTCAAAATGTCTGGCAAGCATCTAGACCATAAAAAAGAAGACAAGATTGTTGATCCTGTTAAAGCCGAGGGGCCGCAAATTAATGCGGAAAACAATCCAAATGTAGTCAATAATCAAGATGAGGTCGATGATTTGTTATCAAGTCTAGGCTTCTAAAGGGTAAGTAAGATGGCATTAGATACCGAAGACGAGATCCTCCAAGACTTTTTAGTTGAAGCAGATGAGATTTTAGAAGGGCTAAATGAACAGCTCGTTGAACTAGAGTCACAACCACAAAATAGTGAACTTTTAAACGCGATTTTCCGTGGTTTTCATACTATAAAAGGTGGAGCAGGGTTCTTAAGTCTAGATGCTATGGTTACCTTATGTCATAAAGGTGAAGATGTATTTAATATCTTACGCCAAGGCGATCGGATTGTTGATGCCGAAATGATGGATACCTTTCTCAAAGTACTCGATATTCTTAATGTCATGTTTGAGGAAACAAAGTCAGGTGAGTATCCTAGCCCAGCCGATCCTGAGATTTTAAATAATCTAGCCAGTTACCTCGCGCCTGTTAATGAGGCAGCACCTATTGTCGATATTCCTGAACCAGAAATAATTGTTGAAACAGCACAGTCTGATACCCATCAAGCCAGTTCAGATGATGATATCACTGATGAAGAATTTGAAGATTTACTAAACCAATTACATGGTGACGGTGCACCGGGGACTTCAACCTCATCTATTTCTACGCCAACGACAGCTGTAACTGTTGCAGCTGAGAATGATGATATTACCGAAGAAGAATTCGAAGCTTTATTAAATCAATTACATGGCGATGGTGCCCCAGGGGTCTCATCACCCAGCCCTTCACCATCAGGGGTTTCTACTCAGAATAATGATGATATCACTGAGGAAGAATTCGAAACATTACTTGATGAATTACAAGGTAAAAACCAATCAGTCGTTCCCGAAAAAGAAATAAGCAAAACAGCACCAGCAGCCGAGTCCTCAGCCGAAGTTACTACAGTCCCTTCTCCAACTTTAAGCCCAGTAGTTGAGTCTCCAGCTTCCACAGCTGATGTAGCGGCAAAACCTGCCGCTGCCGTTAAACAAGCGGAAACTAGTGTCCGCGTTGATACTGCTCGTTTAGATGACATTATGAACATGGTTGGTGAGTTAGTACTTGTACGTAATCGTATTAATACTTTGGAAGCTACATTTGAAAATGAAGAAATGGCTAAAGCAGTAAATAATTTGGCAGTAGTCACTGCCGATTTACAAAATGCAGTCATGAAAACACGGATGCAACCGATCAAAAAAGTATTTGGTCGTTTCCCACGAGTTGTACGTGACTTAGCTAGGAGCTTGAAAAAAGATATTCAACTCGAATTAAAAGGCGAAGAAACAGATCTAGATAAAAACTTAGTGGAAGCATTAGCTGATCCCTTAGTCCATCTAGTTAGAAATGCAGTTGATCATGGTGTCGAAATGCCTGATGTCCGTGAAAAATCAGGTAAATCTCGCCAAGGTTTAATTGTACTAGCTGCCGCTCAAGAAGGTGATCACATTCTATTAACCATCTCTGACGATGGTGCTGGAATGGATGCGAATATATTACGCCAAAAAGCAGTCGAAAAAGGCATGATGGATGAGGAAAGTGCTTCACGCCTGACTGATTCTGAAAGTTATGCTCTGATCTTTGCCCCTGGTTTTTCAATGAAGCAAGAGATCTCGGATATATCAGGTCGCGGCGTAGGCATGGATGTTGTCAAAACGAGCATCGCTAAACTCAATGGCATCATTGACATCACATCTGAAATAGGCATAGGAACGACTTTATCTATTAAAGTGCCATTAACTCTCGCTATCATGCCAACTTTAATGGTCATGTTAGGCGATCAAATTTTTGCATTTCCATTAGTCAGTGTTAATGAAATATTTCACTTAGATTTAGCGAATACCAATATCGTCGATGGTCAGCAAACCATTATGGTTCGTAAAAAAACATTACCACTATTTTACCTAAGAAAATGGCTTGCCAACTCGTTCACACCGTCAGGTAAATCTGAAATAGAACATGTTGTTATTGTCAACGTAGGTACACAACGTGTAGGCTTTGTAGTTGATCAATTAATTGGTCAAGAAGAAGTCGTTATAAAGCCCTTAGGTGCGCTTCTGCAGGGCACTAAAGGTCTAGCGGGTGCAACCATTACGGGTGATGGCCGTATTGCACTGATTCTTGACTTCCCTGAATTAATGAATGCTTACGCAAACCGTGGCTATTAAAGGATGCTATGCAGACTGTCCGAGTATTGATTGCAGATGATTCAGGATTTTTTCGTAGGCGACTATCTGAAATCATTACTCGCGATCCTCGATTAAAGGTAGTAGGTTTGGCCGCTAACGGCCAAGAAGCCATTGAACACGTTATCAAATTAAAACCTGATGTCGTTACTATGGATATTGAAATGCCAGTGATGGATGGCATCACTGCTGTTAAAAAAATAATGGCACGGCATCCCACACCAATACTCATGCTTTCAACATGGACTACCGAGAATGCAAAATTAACGCTTGAAGCACTCGAAGCTGGGGCAGTTGATTATATGCCGAAGCGCTTTCAAGACATGTACAACGATAAAGACTTGTCGAAGCAACTGTGCCAACGACTTTATGACTTAGCGTCAAATTCACATCCCACACCATTAGTTACCACACATAACGCTACATCTCAGATAGGTCCGTCTGTGAGTGATTCACCTTTGGCGAAGCGTTTAACACTTGAACATATTCGGTTGATTGCCATAGGAACATCGACAGGCGGTCCCGTCGCTTTACAAAAAATACTAACAGAATTACCAGCAAATTTTCCCCACCCCATTCTATTAATACAACATATGCCAGCAGCTTTTACCCCTTCGTTTGCTGAACGGCTCAATGGACAATGTCGCATCACCATCAAACAAGCAGTAGATGGTGAAAAACTGATGGCTGGGACGGCTTACTTAGCACCAGGTGGAATGCAAATGTTAATAAAAGGTACAAAAAATAGTCCTATTATCGAAATTCAAGCAAGTCAAGCAGAACAAACCTATAAACCATCTATTGATTTAACATTGGCATCAATTAGTCGAGTATGCCCTTCAGAAACACTCGCTATCATTTTGACTGGAATGGGAGCTGATGGCAGAGATGGCTGTCATAAACTAAGTCCATTAGGTGCTTCAATATGGGCACAAGATGAACAAAGTAGTACGATTTATGGAATGCCAATGGCCATTGCCAAAGCAGGTTTGGCTGATAGAATACTTAGCATTAATGATATTACTCACCACTTAGCAGGATTAAAGTAGTATGGATATTCTAAGTATTGCAGGCCTTTTATTGGGTTTTGGCGCGATCCTAGGTGGACAATACTTAGAGGGTGGTCATATTGAAAGCATTATGAACGCTGTTGCTTTATTAATCGTTCTTGGCGGAACAGTAGGCGCGGTAATGTTACAAACACCTTTAGACACTTTTGTTCGCGGACTAAAAATGCTCAATTGGATTTTTTTTACCCCTAAAAACTCTCCCGAAGAAACACTCGATAAAATTATTGGCTGGAGTGACACCGCCCGAAAAGAGGGGCTGTTTAAACTCGAGTCTGCGGCGCGGCTCGAAGAGGATTTATTCACTCAAAAAGGCTTACAGCTTATCGCAGATGGTGCACCAACAGAGATGATTCGAGAAATATTAGAAACCGATATGGATATTCAAGAACACACTGATACACAGGCTGCAAAAGTATTCGAATCCATGGGTGGTTACTCACCAACTATCGGCATTATTGGTGCCGTTTTAGGCTTGATTCATGTGATGGGGAACCTTGCTGATCCAACATCATTAGGCGCCGGTATTGCCGTCGCATTTATCGCCACTATTTATGGTGTTGCTCTCGCTAATCTATTATTCCTACCCGTCAGTGGTAAACTAAAAACACTGATTCAACGACGCGTTAGTTTACAAATGATGCTCATTGAAGGATTAATAGGTGTCGCAGATGGTGAAAACCCTCGTAATATAGAATCACGTTTGCAAGCTTACTTGAATTAGTACTGATAATGGCACGTAGAAAAAAAGTTGAAGAACACGAAAACCACGAACGTTGGTTAGTCTCTTATGCTGACTTTATCACCCTACTTTTTGCATTTTTTGTCGTTATGTACTCCATTTCTTCTGTAAATAATGAAAAGTATCGGGTACTTGCCAGCACATTAGAAAACGCATTTACCGGCAAAGAGCAAAAAGAAAAGGCCTTGACCATTGCAGAGATTCTGCAAGGAAAAGGAAAACTAGAAGAAGAGAACAACCCATTTAAGTTAGTTGAGGAGCCCCACCCCGATCAATTGACAATCCCGCCAACAGAAGTCTTAGAAAAAGAAATCCATACTCCACCGCCTATTGATGAGGATATTATTCGTAATATCAATGACATAGCAAGCTCACTGAATAATGCATTGGCTGATCTCATCTCAAGCAATGATGTCAGTATCAAGCAAGGGCCTGATTGGCTAGAATTAGAAATGAAATCCAAAGTTTTGTTTTACAGCGGCGAAGCACGGTTATCAAACGAGGCGGTACCGATCATCGGCGAAGTAGCTGACATATTAAATAAATCAGCTAACCCCATACAAGTAGAAGGTTTTACCGATAATAATCCGATTAACACATCAAGATTCCCATCGAATTGGGAGCTATCAGCTGCTCGAGCAGCTAGCGTCGTTCATTTATTAGACCAGTACGGTTTAGCGCCTAGCCGTATGTCCGCTATAGGTTATGGTGAATTTAAACCCATTACTAGTAATGCAACTGAAGAAGGTCGCCAGAAAAACCGCCGAGTAGTCTTAGTGGTGCTTGGTAGCAAAGAAAGTCGGCGTGATATCAGCGTTTTCACACCAGACTTTATTGATCTTGAATCTGAACCACTTTCAGAAGCTCCAGACATTTCAGCTACTGTTGTACCATCTCCCAATCCAGACACGCTATGACTACTTGGGCAGTCTCTAATCAAAAAGAAGGCGTAGGTAAAACGACGACCGTTGTCAGTCTAGCAAGCTTATTAGCACTTCAGGGTAAGCCAACACTTATTTTAGATATGGATCCTCATGGCTCTCTCACCACGTATTTTGGCCACGATCCTGATACGGTAAGCACCAATATTTATACAATACAGCGCATATTGTGCTGCCAGTTGAACACCCACATTCTTTAACAAAGCCTAGTTTTCTTATTACTGTTGGCACAGGAGAATGGGCGTTGAGTTGTCACAACATTAACACTGTCATTACATTATCATCAGAAAATATACGCTGGCTTAATAATAGTGGTGCTCGTCGATGGTTGGCTGGGACGCCTCTTGAAAAGAGGTGTGGCATTCTCAATATTAGCGAATTAATTGATTTAGTCGAAGCTCAAATATTGGCATGAACAATGCTTTTTAAATTTTGAGTTTGTTGGTTGTCAGTTATTTGTCAGTCATTAGTTTTAGAGGCAGTAAGTGTCATTATGTTTAAGGTTGAAAAATAATGAGTGAAAAAGACGGTGAAGTAAACGATCCTATTTTGCAGTGGGTGACCTACCAACTAGAAGATGAAACTTACGGTATTAATGTAATGCAAGTACAAGAAGTACTTCGAATTACAGAAATAGCGCCCGTACCAGGCGCCCCGAGTTATGTTCTAGGTATTATTAATTTACGCGGTAATGTGGTCACCGTTATTGATACACGTAGTCGATTTGGTTTGATGCCTAAAGAAATCGATGATGATCTTTCTAGAATTATTATCGTCGAAGTGAATGGTAATGTGATTGGCATGTTAGTGGATAGTGTCGCAGAAGTTGTTTACTTACATCAATCTGAGATTGATTCAGCGCCTAACGTCAATAATGATGAGAGCTCACGTTTTATTCAAGGCGTATGTAGTCGTGAAACTCAATTATTAATATTAGTTGACGTCAATAAATTTTTGACTGAAGAAGAAGTCGCTGACTTCTCTAATTTCTAGATAAACGACGATGGCTGAATCTATTAAACCGACTCAGCCACTGTCTCCGGCCTTACCGGTGACGACACCGCCCGATGAAAAACGTCGTGAAAAACAAAAAGAATTACCGCGTAACAATAACAAAAAACAACAAGACAAAATAAACAGTAATAATAACGATAAACAGACACATGAAGGCTTGTTTGATGAATATGTATAGGTTCAGGAGATAATAAATGACGACAATGATTCTTATCATCGTAGTGACTATCACTAGTTTGCTGATCAGCCATGCCTGCTATCGCCTTTACAAGTTAAATCAACTACAAACTGCAAAAATTGCCGCTTTACAAAATCAACTATCAGTATTATGTGCCGGCGCTGTAGGTACTGATGAACGCATTATTCGTTTTGAGCGAACCTTAAATAATTTGAAAGAACAGCAAAATACGCTCGATTTAGGCATGAATACACATCAAGGACAGGGCTATGACCATGCTATTCGATTAGCCCGTAAAGGCGCAAACATTAAACAGCTTATTGATAATTGTAATTTAAGCGATGAAGAAGCACATCTAATTAGTCGTCTTCATGGCAGTGAGCATCAAGCAAAGAGTCAAGAATTACATTAAATAGATAGATGGTCTAATGTGATTTCACGCATTACTATCGCTATTCTTAGTTTTAATAACAGGCACTTTTCCTGAAATAATATAAGCATAAGCTATGACCTCAGCAACCACTCGATACAACAAAGGTGGTATTTCTTCTCCAAGCTCTAACTCACCCAACAATGCCGCTAACATCATATCTTCACGGAGTGGTACGCCATGCTCTTTAGCGATCCGAATAATTTCTTCGGCAATATCACCCTCACCTGATGCAGTAACTATTGGTGCATTGTCGCCATCATATTGCAGGGCGATGGCCTTAAGTGTTTTATTTTCATTCATACAGAAACATCCAGCAAAGAAGCTTGTTGAACAGTGCTCTTTACCGTCGTCATATTGATCTGTTCACAGGCACAACTCATGTGGCTCACTGATACATTTAATTTTGCTAATGCGGTATCAAGCAGAGGTAAGTTTTGCTCTAGTAATGCTGCGCTCTCTGCTTTTTCAGCCTTAATGACTACCTTGACATCTTCACCTTGCAAGGTCACATTGGCTTGGACAGGGCCTAAGTTTTGAGTGTCTAAACGAAGTTGTACCTGCCAACACTGATCATCTTGATCCGGCTGTTTTGTTTGCTGGTCAATCTGCACTTGTAACACATCAACATTCTGCTTATCTTTAATAGGTAAATCAAATAACCACGTCGCCAAAACACTGCTGGATTCTGGCTCTTTTAGCATTGAGAGCTGATTGTATTGTAATTTTTTATGCACATTATCGACTTCTTTAAATAACGTCACCAGTTCAGACAATGCTAACGGCGTAAGTTGATTGGGAGCAGTGATTAGCTTTTTTTGATTGGGTACTGATTTAGTCAGTAACTGTATCAATGCCATTGCTTGTTCTTGATTGGTCACCGAAGATAAACCCGCTTGAACCCCACTTGTTGGTATAGGACTCTTTCCTGACAACAAGGTGTGCAGTAGTTGTGCGGGTGATTTACCTTGGGCTACTAATGCAGATTGAACCTGAGCAGGTAATTTATTAATCTGCTTATCTCCTAACTCGATATGAACTTGTGCAATAACCGCTTCTAATGTGTTGAGCACCCTAGTTACGTTAAATTTAAAGTCTTGCTGAGTTGAAGTAGGCGCTTTAATGAGCTGACTTTCGGTAAACACACCTGATTTAGATAAAGCCTGTTTCAAGGCATCGACTTCAGTGACAGCTGATTGATCTAGCGTACTTGCTACTAATTGTTGAACAGCATGATGAACGGGGGAAGGTAATTGTTGAGCAATTGCCGCCCCCACCACCTTAGCTAAGCTCACCGAGGCCGATAATTGTGGTGATAATTGGCGTAAATTTTCAATAATTCGTTGTTCACGTGACAAAACTTGCTCAGTTCGTAATTGAATGGATAATGGTTTTGTATTGACAATATCCATTAGCAATTTATCACCTTGTTTGTAGGTTTTAGACAATTGCGAAATATCGATATCAAATTGTTGTGCAGGCAATTTGACCTCTGATAGTTGGACAGTTGGGGTTGGTGTCACCGTCTGCACGAGCACCCTGTTGGCAGTCAACACTTTGACCACTTCCACGGGGAGTTGTTGGCCTATTTTGATAGTACTTGTGTCAGACCTCACCTTAACCAAACTATCAAGTGATGACAGTGGTTTGGCTCCCTGCTCCAAAGAAGTGACTTTTAAGGTTGGTTTTCCCTGTTCAAGGACCAATTCAAGCAGCAGTTTTTGCCCAACTAGCATATCAACCGGCACACGTAGATTGATCAACATATCAGCCATTTTTATGGTGATGAGCTCACCAACTTGCGCAGGCTTTATTACCATCGCCTCTAACTGTTTACCGATGACCATTTCCGCTAATAATTTTTTAGGGATATCTTGAACAGTTACAGCAGCAGTTTGAACAGATTGCTGAATAATCATAGTATCATTAGCCCACTTTTATGGAACACAGTGCTAGTATAACAAGATGAAGAACCCCTTAATCAACCTAGTATGAAGCATCAAACAACATTGTGGTTTACACGTAGGCAAGGCGACTACATTCGTGGGCCTTTTTATGAATCAGCTATCATCAACAATCTATTACTCGGTCGCTTAAATGCCAAAGATGAAGTGAGTAACGATCAAATTAACTGGCAACCAATTAACCATTATGAACAATTTCAGTCTGATCAATACTTTTTATCAGAAGATTACATAAAAAAACATCTTGATGAACGGAATGGCTTTGACAGACGAGATTTGTTAGAAAGAAGACTACAAGATGAGCCTATAAAACAACGTAGACAGTCTTACCGTCGAGCAGATGAAAATGATGGCGATATTGATCGTCGACAATTACGTAATCAATTGATGCAGAAGTTTCGACAGCAAAAACAAGCTATTTTTTGGCCACTTATTACCGTTTTCTCAGTGATGAGTATCATTTTAACGTTAACAATTATCTATGCTAAACCGCTACCATCTCCAGTGAGAAACTGTGATGATCCAGCTATGCCAGGGGTGAATTGGAGCAACTGCTTAAAACCAGAAGTAAACCTATACAATAAAACACTCAATAATGCAGTATTCAGAAATAGTCAGTTAATCGGATCTAATCTGATGAACACTCGACTTGAAAATGTTGACATGGCTTATGCTGACTTACGCTTTGCAAACCTAAGCTATAGCCAACTGAAAAACAGCTCTTTAATCGGAGCTAACCTCAAAAACGCTAATTTAAGTAATGCAGATTTGAGTCATGCAAATTTATCATATGCCAACCTTACAGATGCCAATCTTGGGGGAACTAAATTAGACGATACCCGTTTTGATCATGCCATTTGGAACGATGGAAGATTATGCGCACCGCTATCAGTAGGGCAATGCTTAGTTAGCCCACAGGAGATAAAGCCATAAGTTGTTGGTCATGAAGTCGGTTAAATGTCACCTGAGCAAACACACTACCGCATAAGGCTAACAACATATCCCATTGCGCATCCCAATTATCACCCTGAGTGCCCAAAAAAGCTTCTGCAGCTTGTTCATTAATGACTGCTATCCACCACTCTAACAATTCATAACTTGCACTAATCGCTAAACTGATGGCGCACACAATGGCAAATAGCCATTTACCTCGTTGCAACGGTGACGTTCTCAGTAATAATTCTCGACCTACAATCGCGGGCACAACGCCCTGCATAAAATGCCCTAAACGATCGTAGTGATTACGCGCTAAGTCAAACTCTACTTGGATCCAATCAAATAATGGATTGTCTGCATAACTATAATATCCACCTATAATTAGAATCAGGCCGAATAGCGCTAAGAGTCGATAACTCAATAGGGTCAGCGGAAAACGTGCAAAGGTCGACGACAATACCACTAAGCCAATCATTACTGGAAAGGTTTCTAACAGCCATGTTAAACGATCTGCAACCGGATCAATCCCTGATAATACTAAAGTCACCAGCAATAAATAAAACCAAATCTTATGTTCTAAATAGCGATGTGACATGATTAGATTAATGTAAGGTTTGCGGGGCGGCAAGGGTAAATGGCGGGATATCGACCTCAAAACGCTCACCAGTATCACTAACCATCATGTAATGACCTTGCATCATACCCACTGGGGTATCTAACATTGCGGCACTGGTATAAGTAAAGGCTTGTTCTGGTGCAAGGTATGGGTGAAGGCCAACAACACCGTCACCTTCAACCTCTTGTTCTTGACCATCGCCGCCGGTTATCTTCCAATAACGAGATAATAATCGTGCTGAATTCGAGCCTGCATTTTTGATGGTGATGGTATAAGAAAATAAGTACCGTGCTTTACCGGGATCTGACTCTTGCTCTAAATAAGTCGCCTCAACATCTACTGCAATATTATTGTTCATCTTATTGTTCTCATGACAAAACAGCTTGCTTGGCCAATAACTGCGCGCCAAGCACACCTACTTTTGGCTGGGTAATCAAATGAACAGGCATTTTTTCCAGTAATGATTTCATGCGACCTTTTGCAATAAAAGCATTAATAAACAGCCCATTTTGCATACGTTCGCTATTTTTTGCTGCAATACCACCCGCAATATAAACACCACCACGAGGCGAGACAGTCAGCGCCAAATTACCCGCTTGTGCGCCATAAATTTGAATAAATAAATCTAATGACTCCAAGGCTAAAGGCTCCCCTTGTTCATTCGCAAATTGGCTAATGGCAGCAGCAGGATCACCTGTCATCATGTTTTGCCTTAGCTCAGGGTTTACATCATATTGCTTGTAAGCACGCAAAAACTCATAAATAGTCACCAGCCCGATACCTGACAACACACGTTCATAAGAAACATGACCAAAACGCTCAATTAAGTGTTCGAGCAATAATGTTTGTAAATTATCGGTGGGGGCAAAATCAGTATGCCCTCCTTCTGTAGGCACGACTTGCCAAGCGTTATTAACAGGAAATAATAATGCTTGTCCTAAGCCGGTTCCAGCACCGATTACAACTCGAGGTTGTGTATTATCAACCTTACCTTGCTGTAGTGTTACTAATTCATCATCTGACAAGCAGGCAATGCCATGTGCTATCGCTTCAAAATCATTACACAAGTGAATATGCTGAATATTAAAGTGTTCGGATAACTCATCGGCATTTAAATGCCAGGGCAAATTAGTCACTCGCGCTTCACGATCAAAAACGGGGCCTGCAACCGCAAAACAGGCATGTTCTATTTTGCATTGTTTCACTTGGTCTTGGCTTAAAAATGCTGCCAAAACCAAATCAAAACTGACAAACTGCTGACTGGCATATTCTTGCTCGAATACTACTGCATCATTATCCATTGATAATTGGAATAAGGTTTTTGTACCTCCGATATCAGCCGCTAGCGTGTATTTCATGCCTTATTTTTGACCTGCCGCCGCTTGATCCATAAACCAGTAATATTCGCCCTGTGGCGCAAGAAGTTGAACAGGAAGCCCGTGTACAGCCTCCGTTGTAATATCACGAACGATATCGGCTTTTGCCTCACCAGCAATAAAAACAATGACTTGTCTAGCGGCATTAATGGTTGGATAAGTCAGCGTTACACGCCATGATTCAAATTTGTCGACATATAAGCTTGTCGTCATCGTTGTTGCTTCTAATGCTGCGGTATCAGGAAATAAAGAAGCAATATGACCATCAGGACCCAAACCAAGCAAGACCAAGTCAAGTGGCTGTTCCTGCAATATTTCTTTCATTTTCCAACAGTACCGAATAGCAACTTCAGGAGCAACACCCTCCTCAGTCGGCATACGATGTACATTTGTCTGAGGAATAGGTACGTGATCGATCATCGCTTCACGGGCCATTTTGAAATTACTCTCATCATGCGTTGGTAATACACAACGTTCATCACCAAAAAACAAATGGACACGCGTCCAATCTATTTGTTCAACATAAGGAGATGTTGCCAATTTTTGGTATAAGCCTTTTGGCGTTGAACCGCCAGCAAGTGCCACATAAAACACACCTCGTTTAGCAATCGCTGATCGCGCGACACTTACAAACTGTTCTGCTGCTGCTTCAATAAGACTTGGCGTATCCGCCAATATTTTTTGTTCCGCTTTCATTTCTATCCTCTATTTCTTATCAAACTATCTTTCCGATTTTATGCTCAAAACTCTCCTGTTAACAACAAGAAAATCAAGAAAATTCGGAAAGCGAGGATAATAAAGCTTCATCACTAAAAAGTCCTAATCCTATTTTCAAAAAATCAGCTGAACAAGCATCAATGGTCATAATTAACAGCACTATCAGACACCGTAAGTCTTGTTGGGCTTAACGATTCCTCATCATGTCACTTCACTTTGTATGGGATATAACCAAGCTCGATTCAATAATGAGTGACGGGGTAGATATGCGCGCTTATTGCTTGCTAACCTTGGGTTCAGGGTAAAGCTCATGCATCCCCTTTGCACTGCCATCACTCATAACAATACGAGCATGATTTCGATTAAGTGCTCGTGGATTATTAACACCACAAGAATGAGCAATAATGCCGACTTCTTTCACCATATTAGCCACATAATTGGCCACCCGTACCGCTTTTGTTTCTGGATGCAAACCCCGTTGAAGTTTGGGGTTATGCGTAGTGATCCCTGTCGGACAAGTATTTTTATTACACTGCAAAGCTTGGATACAGCCTAAAGAAAACATGAAGCCGCGTGCGCTAGTAATAAAATCTGCACCGATACACAATGCCCAAGCAACAGCGGAAGGTGTGATCAATTTCCCCGCCGAAATAACAATAACCCTATCGCGCAATCCATATTGTTTAAGTTTATCAACCACCATCGGTAAACTCTCACGAATGGACATCCCTACAGAATCAATCAGCGCCATTGGCGCTGCACCTGTTCCACCTTCCGCACCATCAACAGTAATAAAATCTGGCGCGAATTCTGAGCCCCGTTTTCTAATGGCACTGAATAACTGGTCTAGTTGTTCTGGTCCACCAACAACCATTTTAAATCCTGTCGGTTTTCCCGTAACGTTACGAATGCGACTCACCATATCAATCAAATCATCAAAGCTCGTAATATCGACATGGCGGTTAGGGCTAAGGGCATCTTTTCCATATTCAATACCTCTAATAGCCGCAATTTCTTTCGTGACTTTTTCGCCAGGAAGAATACCTCCCTTGCCTGGCTTAGCACCTTGACTCATTTTAATTTCAAACATTTTCACTTGCGGGTGCGCCGCAACGGCAATTAATTTAGCATCATCTAAGTTACCAGCAAGATCACGCACTCCATTTTTAGCCGTGCCAATCTGAAAGACAATATCAGCTCCTCCTTGCAGATGATATGGTGACAAACCACCCTCACCTGTATTCATCCAACAACCAGCCACTTTTGCACCTGCAGACATCGCTAATATCGCTGGCTTCGATATAGACCCGTAGCTCATGCCAGAAATATTAATAATAGAATCAGTTACATAAGGGTGTGCACATGTAGCACCAATCGTCATATGCTTAGGCGTGACAGCATCTTGCCACAAAGTAGGAAAAGCACAATTCACAAATAAAACTCGGCCTGCCAGATTAATATTATCTGTAGAACCAAAAGCCACAGTACTATCGACATTTTTTGATGCACGATAAACCCATGACCGCTGCGCCCTGTTAAAAGGAAGTTCTTCGCGATCCATCGCAAAGAAATATTGGCGAAAAAACTCACCCACATGCTCAAATAAATAGCGAAAACGACCGATAACAGGATAATTTCTACGAATAGTTTGTTCAGTCTGCGACACATCTATAATGTAAGTCACAATAACCCACAAAAAAACCGCTCCCAATACAAAAATAAACAATGCAGCCAGCACCTCCATTGAGGTCATCAAAAAATCAACAAGCTCCACCGGCAATCTATTCATTGTGATCATTCCTCATCGCGCTTAGAACGTATAATTTAAAACTGACACTATAACAACTCTATAAGTAACAACCAGTATTTTTTAGATCCTGCTATAAAAGCAAGCCATAGCCAATACAAAAGTCATTTCAAAGCATTTTAAACGGCCCTCGTAGCAATATGCTCATCAGCATTATTTACTCTTAGACACCGGTATCAAAAAAAGACAACAAGCCTCGTAGAGAATTAGAAACTTCGTACTAGCATGCCTCTAACAACTCTACATAGCCTGTCCCTGCAATAGCAATTTTCATTTTATTGTTCCAGTTTTAATTTGGTCGTACTTATTGTATGAAGCAATTAGCTTTGCTGATAACTACCATCTTGCACATGATGGCACCACTCTTGATTATCCAAATACCATTGCACCGTTTTTCGTATACCACTCTCAAAGGTCTCTAATGGTGTCCAATTAAGTTCTTTGGCTATTTTACTGGCATCGATGGCATAACGTACGTCATGACCGGCCCGATCTGTTACAAACGTAATAAGATCGTGATAATGGTTTACGCCAGCGGGTTTATTCGGTGCTAGCGCTTCTAATAACTCACAAATAGTATTGACGACTTCAATATTTTGTTTTTCATTATGACCGCCAATATTATATGTTTCAGCCACTTGACCCGTTGTAGCAACGACCACTAAAGCACGTGCATGATCTTCCACAAACAACCAATCTCTAATTTGATTGCCTTTGCCGTAAACAGGTAAAGGTTTGCCTTGTAGGGCATTCAAAATAACCAGTGGGATTAACTTTTCGGGGAAGTGGAAAGGCCCATAATTGTTCGAGCAATTGGTGATAATGGTTGGCAACCCAAACGTTCTATTCCAGGCTCTAACTAAATGATCCGAACTTGCTTTTGATGCTGAATACGGAGAGCTTGGAGCATAAGGTGACGTTTCAGTAAATAAGTCATCTGTTCCCTCAAGGTCACCATAGACCTCATCGGTTGAGATATGGTGAAAACGAAAGTCCGCTTTCTTTTCTGCTGTTAAATCGACCCAATAAGTCCGAGCTTGTTCCAATAAATTATAAGTACCCACGATATTGGTTTGGATAAAATCACCCGGCCCATCAATTGAACGATCAACATGCGATTCAGCAGCAAGATGCATGATGATGTCCGGCTGGTATTGCTTTAATACACGTTGTATTTCTCTTGCATCACAGATATCAACCTGTTCAAAGTGATAGCGTGAATTGCCACTGATTGATGTTAACGATTCTAAATTACCCGCATAAGTCAACTTATCAACATTAATAACCTGACTATCCGTGTCGTTGATTAAATGTCTAATAACAGCTGAGCCAATAAAGCCTGCGCCGCCAGTTACCAAAATGGATTTCATTATGCTGTTTCCTGTTGCTGTAGTGTGGTTAGGCATTGTACTAATGCATCTTTCCAATAAGGGATAACGATAGCGTACTTGTCTTTTATTTTAGCTTTATTTAATAAGCTGTAATGAGGGCGTGTTGCAGGTGTCGGGTAGCCTGTTGTTTCAATCGGAGAAACATCACATGTAATTGCAGCGTGCTCAAAGATTGTTTTGGCAAAGTCATACCAACTACACACACCTTCGTTACTGTAATGAACAATATCACTGACAAATGCATCTTGATTAAAAGAAGCGCTAGATACTATCGCCATAATGGCCGTCGCTAAGTCATGGGCATAAGTTGGCGTGCCGACTTGGTCAAAGATAACATTCAAATTATCGCGTGACTGACCGAGTTTAATCATCGTTTTCACAAAATTATTGCCATGCTCAGAATAAACCCAACTGGTTCTAACGATAAGACCATTGTTAGGTAGTGATGCTAAAAGTGCTTGTTCACCTTTTAATTTACTCAAACCATAAACACTCTGAGGGTCGACCTGATCACTTTCAATATAAGGACGATATTGCCGACCATTGAAAACATAGTCAGTTGAAATATGGATGAGCTTCATATTACTTTGCTGAGCTATTTCAGCTAACTGTTTTACAGCCAGATGATTAAGTTGATTAGCGAGTTCTGGTTCTGATTCTGCTGCATCAACGGCAGTATAAGCGGCACAATTGATAATAAAATCAAATGACTGATCGTGGAAAAAATCGGCGATATTTTGGGCATCACTTAAATCCAAATCCGCACGACGGGCAAACGTAAACTGGTAGTTTGGATATTGATAAGCAATAGCATCAAGCGATTGCCCAAGTTGCCCACTACTCCCCGTCACCAGTATTTTTTTAAGATTCGGCATAGTAGTTAATATTGAAATCAAAACAGTCTTCTAATTCAGAAAATGACGGTTGTTTGGTATCTTTGTCTGACAATAATAAGTGTTCTTTAGCGAGTAACCAATCGATATTGAGTGCTTTATCATCAAAGGCTAAGCCGCGATCACAGTCAGGGGAATAGTAATTATCAACTTTATAAGCAAACGTTGCAGTGTGCGTGAGCACCACAAAACCATGAGCAAAACCTCGTGGGATAAACATTTGTTTTTTATTGTCTTCGGAAAGTTCCACGGCGACATGCAGGCCGAAAGTAGGACTACCTCGTCTAATATCCACCGCCACATCCAGTACCGCACCGTCAATAACTCGTACTAGTTTACTTTGTGCATGGGGTGCTAATTGAAAATGCAAACCACGTAATACGCCTTTATTAGATTTAGATTCGTTATCTTGTACAAAATTAACTTTGTACCCAATGGCTGCTTCAAATTGATCCTGCCTAAATGTTTCAACAAAATAGCCCCGGTGATCGCCATGGACTTTGGGTTCAATTACAAACACATCAGGAATCGCTTGAGAAATAAACAGCACAGTTAAAAGCCTTGTTTAGCACATTTTAATAAATATTGGCCATATTGATTTTTGATTAAGGGTTTTGCCAGCTCAATCAATTGGTCTTTTGAGATATAGCCTTGTTCAAAAGCGATTTCTTCAATACAGGCGACTTTTAAACCTTGGCGTTTTTCAATCGTTTCAATAAATTGAGCCGCTTCAAGTAAACTTTCATGCGTACCAGTATCCAGCCACGCATATCCTCGCCCCATTAACTCTACTTTGAGGCGTTGCTCAGCTAAGTAGGCTTGATTGACTGACGTTATTTCTAATTCGCCACGATGGGATGGCGTAATCGTTTTGGCTTTTTGAATCACATCATTAGGGTAAAAATAGAGTCCCGTCACCGCATAGTTACTTTTAGGCTGACTAGGTTTTTCTTCAATACTGATGACATTGCCTAAATTATCGAATTCAGCCACACCATAACGTTCAGGATCAGTGACATGATAGCCAAATACAGTGGCTTTATTTTCGGTTTGAGCATTGGTGACAGCTGTCGCCAATAATGACGTTAAATCATGACCATGATAAATATTGTCACCCAATACTAAACACACGTCATGATTACCGATAAACTCTTCGCCTAAAATAATCGCTTGAGCAAGGCCATCAGGTGAAGGTTGCACAACATAGTCAAAGGTCATGCCGATCTCAGATCCATCGCCTAACAAACGCTGAAAGCTAGCTTGGTCTTCAGGCGTAGTGATAATCAACACTTCTTTTATGCCTGCCAACATTAGAACAGATAATGGGTAGTAGACCATGGGCTTGTCATAGATAGGAACAAGTTGTTTGGAAACGCCACGGGTGATCGGATACAAACGGGTGCCACTCCCGCCCGCTAAAATTATTCCTTTCAAAAAATACTCCTCATTGTAAGAAATGATTATCCATTGTAAATTTCTACCATAATTATTAATTGAGACATCAAAAAGAAGATATACCTAAGACTGTTTAACATTTGCCTAGTGTAAAGTCCAAATAGTTTGCCTATTAAAACATAAATGAAGTTCAATTTTATTCAAACTAATTGATGCCCCTCACTTTTTTACGGCGACCGCTTATAGTCAATTGTACGAGGTCACGCCTCCGAACTTCTATTCAGTGCACGTTAAAATTTATTGGCTGGCAATAATGTGCCTTAATTCTAAGTACTGAATTATTTTATCCGCACATGCTTCTATAGAAAGCGTTTGAGCATTGACACTTATTTCCGCTGCCTCAGGCGTTTGATATAGTGAATCAATACCGGTAAAGTTTTTTATTTTTCCAGCTCTAGCTTTTTTATAAAGACCTTTAGGATCCCGCTGTTCGCAGATTGCAAGCGGCGTATCCATGTGCACTTCAATAAATTCATGTGTCTCAACTAAATTACGTACCATCCGCCGATCATCTCTAAAAGGAGAAATGAAAGCAGTCAACACGATCAATCCGGCATCAGCAAATAATTTAGCCATTTCACCTATACGGCGAATATTTTCGACTCGATCTTGATCTGAAAAACCAAGATTTTTATTAAGACCATAACGGACATTATCGCCATCTAACAGATAGGTGTGATGGCCTCGTTCAAACAGTTTTTGTTCAACGGTACCTGCAATAGTCGATTTTCCTGAGCCACTAAGCCCCGTAAACCAGATAATACAAGCGCTTTGATTTTTTTGTGTCGCACGCTGTTGTTTAGTGACAATCTGTGGATGCCATACAATATTTTCAGTCACCATAAAAATATAAAGTCCTCATTTGTCACTTTTAGTTTGACCATAAAGATAACCTAAATGTATTGGTAATGATAAAAAACTTAATGAGGTAACACATTCCAGGTTCATTGATCTCATCCGTTGAAATTTATGACATACCTGACTCAGCTAATAACCCATCTTTTCTACCAATGGTCATTGACAAGAAATCTTGTTCATTAAATTGTTGATGTGACAGTTGCTCGACCATGCCAGAGAGTATCCTGATTCTTAAATCATCTTCAGAATACGTATCGATAGGCTGCATATTTTCTATTAAGTTTTCAATGTTTTCACCACTTGATGAACTCATCAGCTCTATTTCTAATTTATCCCCTATGTTTCGGATCTTTAATTGCACTTTTAATCGACTAGAAGGCTTGATTTTTTCAACTAGATAAAGAAAGGCCTCTTCGGTCATCAGCTCTAAACGTGATAAATCTCGACGAGACCAGTTTAAAGCTTCACCTTGCTTTTTGGTGAATGCTGTCGTGTCAGGCAGCATTTCTTCTGAAGCGGCAACAATTAATGTTGAAGATTTTGACTGTTTGAGCGTCACTAACCAAGATAGCAATACAGCAGTAATGCCTCCACTCGTCATGCCATTATCCAAAAGTTGCTGCAAAGCACTTGGCATTAAATCATGAAAGATGAGTTGCGCCTGAAAACCGTATCCAACCCATAGTGAGACACCAAAGACAATACTATTATCAAAAGAAATCCCATCACGTGCAATCAGACTAATACCATGTACAAATAGCAGTACGATGATAAAGAAAATAAAACTGCCTGCAACAGGCCCCGGAATGGCTTGAAGTAATGCTGACACCTTGGGTGATAAGGCGATTAAAATCAAGAACAAACCACCATAAATACCAACTCTTCTAGCAGCCACGCCGGTCAAATCAGCCACCGCTACACTCGTTGAATAAGTGGTATTAGGTAATGTGCCAACGAGCCCTGATAATAAGTTTCCTAAACCATCGGCATTAATTGCCCCTTGTATCGCTTTAAAATCTGTTGGCTGGTTGCCTCGCTGAGAAACTTGCTGAATAGCGATGCCATCACCATAGGTTTCCAACGCACCGACAATAGTGACAATCATAAATCCTGGCAACATAACCCAGAATGTTTCATTAAAGCGAGTGTCGAGCCCTGGCCAACTTGCATTTGGTAAACCAAATAATTTTGCATTACTAACAGCAGAAAGATCGACGAATCCAAAAAAGAAAGCGACTGCCGATCCTGATAGTACACCGATGACTGGCGCCCATAAGCGCAATTGACTTTTTCCAAACAATGAAAGAAATAGTATTGGCATGATCGTAAATACCACCATCCAAACGGGCACAGTCGGCGATCCCTCATACGTTTGTGGTAATTGATTAATCATTTTGAAAGCAATCGGCATGACTGCTACTGCAATCAATGTAATGACTGTTCCACCGACGGTGGGGGTAACGATCTTTCTAATCAAGCCAAGTCGCTTGGAAAAAACAAACTGAATAAGTGACGAACATACGATGAGAGTGCTCAGGAGAGGCAAGCCACCTGCTATCAGTGCAGCAATCGAAACAGCAAGAAAAGCGCCCGAGGTACCCATAAACAAAACATACCCAGAACCAAAGGAACCTATTGGTCTTGCTTGCAAAATAGTAATAACACCACTAATTAACAAAGCGGCAAATACTGCCCAATTTTTTGCATTGTCATCAGCACCAGCAGCAGTTAATGCAATGAGTGGAACAATAACAATACCTGACAATATAAGTGCTACTGTTTGAAATCCCAACAGTGCAGAAAGTAGATGAGGAGGTTTGTCGTTTACAGCATAAAGTAATGCACTATTTTCTGAACTTTCGTTATTCATTAATATACCTTGTAATAGGATGCTTTCAGTTAAGCGTGGGGGCGTAAATTAAATGCAAATTGTACAGTAAAAGCGAAAAAACAGAACCCTATAAACAGCGATAAATGAGGGCGATAATAAGTATGGTGAAGGCATTCAAATCAAGGGGGTCAGTATCAATAGAAGCTAATTTCTTAACTATTTGCAAGTTGATGGGGTTCGGTTTCGACCTTTGTGATGTCTTGATTTTTGACACCACATTTCCCCATCAACTATATAGTGAGTGGCTCAGTTAACGCATCGAGGTCTTCTAAGGACGAGTGTTGATTAAAAGAGAACCGTTAACCCCGCATTCCCTGTTATACCGTCAATGTCATCATTGCTATCAAAGCGTTTCACATTCAAATAGGCGCGGGCTTGGGGGGTGAACTGATAGCTAGCGCCCAAGGAAACGCTGGCATAGGTGTTACTTTTATCTGCTTGGTAACGCACGGCAGTGCCATCAATCGTGTATTGTTGGCTCGCGCCATCAATGATATTGGCATGGGCTAATCCTATGCTGCCGTTGATGTTCAGTTTCTTATTCATCCCCTGGATGGTGATGCCGTATTGTGCCCGCGTGGTCATTTGGGTGAGGTCTCGGTCGGCTAATACGTAATAGGCCGATGCCGCACTACCCTCAATCTGTGCATGCGTCACATCCATACCAACAACGAGGTCTGATTGAAAGCGTTGCGTGGTCTGCAGGGCTTGCAGCCATTGTGCTCCAGCACTGACATACACGTTATTATAATCATCAGTCACCAAGGTCTTGCCGGTCGTCAGGGTGTTATCTAACACGACCAGTGCACGGTCATTGTCTGATACGCCGGCTAACAGCTGTACCCCTAAGGTTCCTTCATTCGCTGTCAATAACTGCGGAAAGGATAGGCCGAGCATCAGGGAGTTGCTATCTATCGTTTGTTCCGACAAGCCATAGCCGCTATCAGTGTTCTCAACGTTCACTATAAAATCCATCGCTAAGTCACGCTCGCCGCTAACATTAAAGCCAGCGGTGATGCCACGGGTTTCTTGGTTGAGTTGTCTGCCCACTGTATGACGTTCACTGTCGGTGTAGTAACTGTCTAACCACGCATCACGGCGCACCGACCCTTGGGCAACCTGACGTTGTTCTTGAATGAGACGGTCATAAACAGCGTTAAAGCGTTGGTATAAACGATTACCGGCATCGTCCATGTCGGCTGCCCCACGGCTTTTAGCCGAACCCGCAACCACGGTTTTAGAGGTATCGCTTAAGACCCAATCCACCGTTCCGCTGGTGGTGAAGTTGTAACTCGCCGCTCGACCTAAATTAAAGTTGAGGGTGTTGTTGGTACCGGCATTGTAAAAACCACCGATAATCGTACTGCCTTGGTTAAAGGTGAGGGTATTGTTGTCCGATGAGAAATCAGCATAAACAGCATAAGATCCTGTGCCCGTGGCACTCATTGCGCCAGTGAAGTTAATAACGTTAGTGTCACTGTCTTTCAAGTACATACCGTTGGCAGTAGCCCCCGTCGTACTGATATTACCGATCATCGTGGTGGTGTTGGCGTCACTGTTATTCAGGTAAATACCGAGGGCACCTTCCCCAGTCGTACTAATATCCCCGGTCATCGTGGTGATGTTAGCGTCACTGAGAACCAGATAAATACCGCGGGCATAATCCCCAGTCGTCGCAATATCCCCAGTCATCGTGGTGGTGTTGGAGACACCGGTATTCAGGTGAATACCGTAGGCATGAGCCCCTGTCGTCGCAATATCCCCAGTCATCGTGGTGGTGTTAGCGTTACTGGTATACAGTTGAATACCGTAAGCATAATAACTCCCTGTCGTACTAATATCCCCAGTCATCGTGGTGGTGTTGGCGTCACTGTTCTCTAGAACAATACCGGAGGCATTACCCCCTGTCGTACTCATATTCCCGGTCATCTTAGTGGTATTGGAGTCACTATTTTTCAGATAAAGACCGTAGGCAAGACTCCCTGCCGTACTAATGTCCCCGCTCATCGTGGTGGTGTTGGCGATACTGCTATCCAGAAAAATACCCTGGGCATTATTGCCTATCGTCGTAATATCCCCGGTCATCGAGGTGATGTTGGCGTCACTGGTATCCAGAAGAATACCGCGGGCAAGACTCCCTGTCGTACTAATATTACCGGTCAGGGAAGTGGTGTTATTATCGGCTCCGGCAGTAAATTCAATACCATCTACGCCCGATGCGGGAGCAATATCACCCGTTAACGTGTAGGCATTATCGGTCGTGCCGATGGTACATCCCACGATATTAGCCCCGTCTACACACGGTGCTGCTGCGGCAGGGCTAACCCAAAATAGGCTGGATAATAACGAAAGCAAGGGGAGGACGTTGAGGTAACGATACATAAGAAAAATGGCTCTCTTAAAAATTTAATAATGAGAAACCTAAAAGCTTTATCGCTAATATTTTGTCCTTGTTTCTCTACTATCTTTCTAATTTAAGTCCATTTTAATGCTGTGAATTCTAATTAAATTTACTAAAAAAAACAAGATTTTAGGAGTATTCCGTTAGTTTGATATGGCTGTTTAATGGTGGATCTGTCATTAGCACGATGCTGATAACAGGTTATGGTTACTGGTAGAAGCTCGTTGAATTTGGGTGTGCCAGTGATGCCGAATAAGCTGATTTTTAGAGTACAAACGTCTAATATTTAGACTATTAAACCTTACTATAGAGATAAGCCCCTTTAGAGATAAAAGGTTCTATTGACAAAGTTTGGCGGAGAGCGAGGGATTCGAACCCTCGATAGAGTTACCCCTATACACACTTTCCAGGCGTGCGCCTTCAGCCGCTCAGCCAGCTCTCCGTAAGGGTGAAAAAGCTTACATGAGATAAGTCAATCTGACAAATATCATGACTCTTTCTGTGCTTTTAACTACTTATCTATTGCCAGCCGTATCCATAATTTCATCAACTAGCATATCTTCAGTAGGGTTGGTTTGCTCAATGATATTATTACCTTCAACAGTCTCCGCAACTTCAACCGTCTCCGTGACGTCATCAGTTTCCGTAACCTTAACCGTTTTCATTGTTTGAATTGTCTCAGGGGCATCAACTGCTGTGGGTTTTGCTCGCGGCTTTCTATCTCCTTGACGAGCATAGTAACCTAAGCCTTTTAAAACAATATCAGGATAATGAGCAATAAATGAGGGTAGTAGCGGAATAAGCAATTCAGCATCTCCACCGGTAATAATAAAGCGAATGCGGTTATTAAACTGTTCATTTAAATCATCAACCATCCGTTCTAAACTGGCCGTGACCATATACAAGGTACCCGCTTGAACCGCACTTTGTGTGTTAGTAGCAAGTGTTTTAAACGCAGTCTCTTCCATTACCTCATTGATGTTATTTGTTTGAGTGATTAATGCATCACGCATTAATGTAATGCCTGGTAAAATCATGCCGCCTTGATGTGCACCATGCTTAGTCACAACATCAATCGTAATCGCTGTGCCACAATCAATAATACACGTAGCTTGCCTTGCATGCTGCCTTGCTGCGATTAATGCTAACCAACGATCTACTCCGAGCATATCCGCTTGCTCATAACCATTAGTCACACCAAAACGTTTCTGTTCACTGCTAATAAACTTAGGCGTGAGTTGCCATTTTTTTTCTGTCCACTCTGTCAATTGTTCGACTATTTTATCGCCGGCGACATTAGAGACAAAGATCGAGTCAATGTCGGTGAGTTCTTTCCATTGTTGAGTAAATAACGTTTTAAGGCCCGTTTTTTTACGATCAAAACGATGTGATTGTGTGAAGCGACCTGACTCTAGGGTTGTCCATTTAATACGAGAATTACCAATATCGATTAATAACTTCATGAGGCAAACCTGATACTAACGTGGCTGTTGGACAAAGTATGTAATGTCTGTTGATACTCGTAGCATAACTCGCCCTGTTCATTTATACCGCGTGCAATAACACTTAACGGAGCTTGTTCACTGATTAAGGTAACAGGCTGGTTGGCTAATGCATCGTATTGGGGCCATTGCGGAATAAAGTCAGTTAAACCACGATGCTGAAAGCGTTCTAATGTTGTAATCATATTTTGAATTATTTTTCCTGCCAGTCGATTTCTACAGGGTAGCTCAGTACAAAGCTGTTGAAGACTGGTGGTAGGTTGATGAATTTTATGTTGCGTCGCAATTGGAAGCTTAAAGTTAAGGCCAATGCCAACGACGGTATTCTGATTTTTACCGAATCGTGATTCTACTAGAATTCCCGCAAGCTTTTGTCTTTTGTATAACACATCATTAGGCCATTTAAGCTGTAAGTCATTGATTCCTTCTGTTTTGAGAGTTTCAATCAAACTTATTCCCACAGCGAGACTCAGTCCATTACTTTCTGTTTCTGCGGGAAATGGCCAGAAAATAGATAGATATAAATTACCCACTGACGGCGAATGCCAACGATCACCACGTCTACCCCGACCGGCTGTTTGTGTCTCACTTAGGCAAATTGCAGGTGAGATGGCGCCTGCAGAAAATCGCTGCCATAGCACATCATTAGTTGAAGGTACTGACTGATGGACGACAATGTCATCGATTTTTCTTCGAATCGTTAGGTTAATGGCAGCTTCAATAGCTGGCAAAGTCAAAGGTTGGAAATCATCTGTTATCAAAATATATGAGGCGTTTTTATAAAGTAATTAACCGTAGTTTAACAACACCACGCCGATTATTGTATGAGTCATCTTGCTATTCATTGGGGAATCGTCTTTGTTTGGCCTGAGATAAAGCCGTGGTTTCCATAACTAATAAGACTAAAACCATTAAGACGATCGGTACAGCGGCAATGCGGCTAAAAACGACCAACATAATGTTGAACATATGATGATCGGCTTGTAATGATGCTACTAGCCAACCAAGAAGCATAATTCCCATCGAAACAGCATAAGCAGTAAGTAACAATCGATATCTCGCCCATGCTAATTGCCAATGAGCTTGCACAAAATCAACCTCATTAGTTTGGTGGGCTTTATAAGCGACCCAAACTATCATAATTACCGATCCTATTAATGCTAAGCTAAGCAACAGACTAATACGACCACTACTCAATGCGGCGGCGGGTAACAATAAATGAAAAATAGCCAAATTCATCATGACCAATTCATGGGCAGAGCTTGCCCGACTTTTTTCATCTTTCATCCCTTTTCTTCCAAAAATTAAATATTAGCGTTTAATGATGCACCTTATTGACAGCCATTGCCACCTTGATTTTCAACTGTTTGAAGATGATCGTGCAGACATCTTGTCACGTTGCCAAAAATTAGGCATTACGGATATCGTCGTGCCCGGTGTGACCGCTGATGGTTGGTCTAATTTAATTGATATCTGCAATGAGTCTGATTTATTACATCCAGCACTCGGCTTACATCCATTGTTTATGAATGAGCATCAAGCTCAACATCTACAGCAATTGAAAACGCTTATTGGCGTTACTCATCCGATTGCTATTGGTGAAATAGGCTTAGACTTTTACCTACCCGACCATGATAAACAGACGCAAATAGATTTATTTACTAAGCAGCTAAAACTCGCCCAGTCAGCACAGTTACCCGTATTACTTCATGTCCGAAAAGCACATGATCAGACGATCAGTTTATTGAAAAAACATCGTGTAACTGGCGGTATAGTGCATGCATTTAATGGCAGCTTACAACAAGCGGAACAGTATCAATCTCTTGGTTTTGTATTGGGTGTTGGAGGTGCCATCACGCATATCAAAGCCACACGATTAAGAACGTTATTCAGCCAACTACCCTTATCTAGTATTGTCTTAGAAACAGATTCACCTGATATGCCCTTGGCAGACATGACAGGACAAAGAAATACGCCAGAAAATATTCCATTAATACTCTCTTCTCTTGCCAGTATTCGTTCTGAAAGCAAACAAGATATTGCTACAATAACGACTCATAATGTGAAACGAATACTAAAAATCTAAAAATGACCCGATTAAAATACCTAGCCGGCTACCCTGAAGATGTGAAAGATCAGGTTCAAACACTCATCGCAAATCAAAAGCTCGGTGAATTGTTACTAAATAAGTACCCTGCCACCCATGATATTAAATCTAATAAAGCTCTATATGGCTATGTGATTGACTTAAAGAACCGTTTTATTCGCCAATCTAGTCCGCTGAGCAAAGTGATTTATGATGATAAACTTGATGTACTTCATCAGGCATTAGGGCTGCATACTTTTGTATCTCGAGTTCAGGGCGGTAAATTAAAAGCCAAAAATGAAATGCGAATTGGCTCGGTGTTTAAACGGGCACCCACTGAATTTTTAACTATGATTGTGGTGCATGAGTTAGCCCATTTGAAAGAGAAAGATCACAATAAAGCCTTTTATAAATTGTGTACTCATATGGAACCCAACTATCATCAATTAGAATTTGATATGCGTCTTTACCTCACCTATTTAGATCGTGTTGGAAAATTGTATTAACAACAAACCATGACATCATCCAGTGTCATATCAAGGAACACATGAAAACATCACAAGTTAGTCTCGGTTTAGTTAACCCCAAAAGTCCTGATAATGTAGGTTCTGTTTTACGTGCAGCGGCCAATTATGGTGTTGATAAGGTTTTTTATACGGGCAATCGTTATCCACGAGCAATTGAACGTAAAGCAAGAACAGTCGATATGAGTCGTAAAATCAGTAAGGATGTGCTGATCTCACAAACAGATAATGTGATCGATATCATCACTGAAAATATGAAAATCGTGTGTGTTGAGTTTGCTTTGAATGCTATTCCATTGCCTGACTTTGAACACCCTGAAAATGCCCTTTATATTTTCGGCCCCGAAGATGGTTCTATTGATCAAGCGATTATCGATCAGGCTGATGACGTTGTGTACGTACCAACCGTTGGCTGTATGAATTTATCAGCTTCGGTCAATGTATTACTTTATGATCGATTGGTTAAAACAGGGAACTACCATGCAAGCAATGTAATGATCCGTGAAAATAGAGATACCAATAATCGTTTGAAAGTACTTTAATTTAGAACGATGTAAGGATAAAAAATGACCACTCAAAACCCATTATTTGAACGCACCCATATACTTATTGGTGATCAAGGCATCGAACTGCTAGAAAAAAGCCATGTTTTCCTAGCCGGAATGGGTGGCGTGGGTTCATTTACTGCCGAAGCTTTAGCCCGAATGGGCATAGGCGAAATGACCATTGTTGATCATGATGTAGTGTCAGCGTCCAATATCAATCGTCAATTAATCGCTCTAAACTCAAATATTGGCCAACTTAAAGTCGATGTTATGGCGCAACGTATTAGCGATATAAACCCCGCCTGTAAAATCAATATTATTACTGACTTTCTATCGCCCACCAATCTGCCCGATATTATTACAGACCAATATGACGTTATCATTGATGCCATCGATAGCATGAGCAGTAAAACACAATTGATGGCCACAGCATGGCGTAAAAATTTGCCTATTTTTTCTAGTATGGGAGCAGGTGGAAAACTTGATCCAACACTGATTCGTACCGGTGACATTATGGATACATCGATGTGTAAACTGGCGAAACAATTACGAGGCCATTTACGACGAAATGGTGTCGGTCGAGGTATTCAAACCGTGTATTCCGTTGAATCTCCATTGCCGGCATTACCACCAGAAGCCGTGGCTCATGGTCGACCACGCGCCGTTAATGGCACAATGAGCTATATGCCTTCTCTCTTTGGTTTAACACTTGCTGGCATGGTAACTAATCACCTGATCGGTCAAACACGACGTGTCTGAATATTCATCTTCACCTATTTCACTTCCTACCACCGATCCCACTAACGTTTTAAATTGCAGCCAACAACGACAACAACAACTTGCCAATTTATTGAAACCTTACGGTATTTTAATTGAGCACGTTATGGACAATAAGGCTATTCAAGGTAGCTTTTTTGGTGAACGTGAGGCCGGATTAGTGGGTAATAAACTGTACCTTCGTCATGACACTCCACTTCATTCAGCATTACATGAAGCGGGTCATTATATTTGCATGGATCCCGATCGCCGAGCAACACTCGATACTGATGCTGAAGGTGATTATGATGAGGAGAATGGCGTGTGTTACTTACAAATTTTACTCGCGGCTCATTTACCCGGCGTTGGTAAAAAACGCATGATGGCCGATATGGATAGCTGGGGTTACACCTTTAGATTAGGTTCAGCAAAGGCATGGTTTGAACGCGATGCAGAAGAGGCTAAACAATGGCTAATAAAAAATAAATTAATTGATGATAATCAGCAGCCTACCTGGTTTTGTAGACAGTAATATATCATCGCGATTAAATTCCATTTTCTGATTATTTCGTACAATCATTATTCACCAAAATGACGACTTGTATATTTACCTTTAAACGTTAGCCAAGAAGTTAATATTATTATAATATTGATTAGGTAATGGATTACATTTTTCTGTAAACCGTTATAAAACCAATTTAATTTCATATGAATGAAAATTAACAACTTTAAGGGACAAATAAAATGAGTTTTATGACTGAATTTAAAAGCTTTGCCATGAGAGGTAATGTCGTTGATATGGCAGTAGGTATTATCATTGGTGCCGCATTCGGCAAAATAGTAGCCTCACTCGTTAAAGATGTCATTATGCCGCCAATCGGTGTGCTAGTTGGGGGGGTGAATTTTTCACAGCTCGCTTATATCATTCAAGAAGCACAAGGGGAAGCAGCCGCTGTCGTCATTAATTACGGGTTATTCATCCAATCAATTGTTGATTTTATTATTGTTGCTTTTGCTATTTTCATCGCAATTAAAGTGATGAATAAACTTAAAAAGAAACAAGAAGCCACACCCGAAGCCCCTGCAAAACCTTCTAATCAAGAAATCTTATTAACAGAAATTAGAGATCTGTTAAAAAAATAAGTCAATTTCCAGTGTTCATCTTTGGTATTGATTAGGCAAATAATATTGGCAAGCATATCCTGACTTCAGGTGTTCTTCTGAAACCAAGGAATAAAAACCACTATTAGAAAACATTCAATTGAGCATACTCACCTTACAGATACTAAAGGTGAGTATGCTTATATGTTATTCCTCAAATCCCACCCTGTTTTCTATCTTCTGACTCAGTTGGCTAAAGTGGCTATGACATCACTTTCATTTCACTTCGACAACTAGCGCTCTAAGTGAGTTTATTGTTAGCTTGACCACCCCCATAGGAATTAAACTCTAATGGTTTACCGCCTGCCGTCACTTTAACTGCACAATATTTAAACTCGGGTATTTTCGCAGAGGGATCAAGCGCAGCATTCGATAATTTATTAACCGCAGCTTCGTAATAACAAAAAGCCATAAATACCGCACCGGTTGGCACCGACTCATCAGCACGCGCTATCATTGATATTTCTCCACGTCGGGTGGATAAGGTAATCATTTCCCCTGCTTTAACGCCCATTTCATTTAAGCTAATAGGGTTTATTGTCGCGACGGCCTCAGGCTCAATAGCATCTAATACATTTGAACGACGAGTCATTGATCCTGTATGCCAATGCTCAAGCATCCGCCCTGTAATCAAAATAAATGGATATTCTTCATCAGGGCGCTCTGCCGGCGGCACAATATCCGCAGGCACGAATTTACCCAGTCCATTTTTACTTTCAAATGTCTCTGTAAATATGACAGATTGACCTGGATCACCTTCTTTGAGACAAGGATAAACAATTGAACCCTCGGCTTCCAAACGCTGCCAAGTCATACCAGCCATAGTCGGTACGGCTTTACGTACTTCTTCAAATACATCAGCAGAGTCTTTGTAATTCCAGTCAAGTCCTAAGCGCTTTGCCATTTCTTGAATAATCCAAAGATCTTGTCGTGCATCACCCGGCGGCGGCACAGCTTGTCGACCAAGCTGAACTAATCGATCAGTATTTGTAAATGTTGCTGTTTTTTCAGAATAGGCAGATGCAGGTAATATCACATCAGCTAGATAAGCCGTTTCTGTCAAAAAGATATCTTGAACAACTAAATGCTCAAGTTCAGCTAATGAACGACGCGCATGGTTAACATCGGGATCAGACATCGCCGGATTTTCACCCTGCACATAAAGACCTGTTAAACTTTTTTGATGAATAGCATTCATTATTTCAACAACGGTTAAGCCTGGTGTGGAGTCTAATTCACAATCCCATAATTGTTCAAAGTAGGCATGTGCTTTGACATCATCAACGCGTTGATAATCTGGGAATACCATTGGGATCAAGCCCATATCGGATGCACCCTGTACATTATTTTGGCCACGTAATGGATGTAAACCCGTTCCCGGTCGGCCAATTTGTCCTGTCATTAAAGCTAATGAAATCAAACAACGCGCATTGTCTGTACCATGAACATGTTGCGACACCCCCATACCCCAAAGAATCATCGAACCCTGCGACGTTGCATATAAACGTGCAACTTGTCTTAACGTATCTGCAGAAATACCACAGACAGGCTCCATTAGCTCAGGCGTATACGATTTTAAATGCGTTTTCATCGCATCAAAACCTTCTGTACGCTCAGCAATAAATTTGGGGTCGATTAAATCTTCTTCGATAATCACATGCATGATCGCATTTAACATTGGCACATCACTACCTGGCTTAAAGGCTAAATGATGTGTTGCTTGACGCGATAGTTCAGTCGTTCTTGGATCCATCAAGATTAGCTTACTTCCCTGACGCATAGCATTTTTCATCCATGTTGCACCAACCGGATGATTCACCGTTGGGTTCGCCCCAATAATCATGATAACTTCTGCTTTTTCAACATCAGACACAGGATTAGATACCGCACCAGAACCTAAACATTCTAGTAAAGCCACCACTGACGACGCGTGACAAAGTCGTGTGCAGTGATCGACATTATTGGTTTTAAAACCGGTTCTGACTAGCTTTTGGAACAAATAAGCTTCTTCATTACTCCCTTTCGCACTACCGAAGCCGGCTAATGCGTTAGGGCCTTGTTCATCGCGTATTTTATTAAAACCATTGGCCGCAAGATCTAAGGCTTCTTCCCATGTTGCTTCACGGAAAATCTGGTCAACATCATTTGGATCCATCGAAAACTCTGCTGATTTTGGTGCATCATCGCGACGAATCAATGGCTTAGTCAAACGATGTGGGTGATGAACATAATCAAAACCATAGCGTCCTTTCACACATAATCGACCATGATTAGCTGGGCCATCTCGTCCTTCTACATAAATAATTTTGTCATTCTTAATGTTATAGGTCATCTGACAACCGACACCACAGAAAGGACAACCAGATTCAACTTTGCGATCGGGTTCAAGCATTCCCACTTCATTAGCAGGCATCAGCGCACCAGTGGGACAAGCTTCAACACACTCACCACAGGCAACACAGGTGCTTTCACCCATAGGATCATCAAGATCAAACACAATTTGGGTATGGGAACCACGCATTGCCAATCCAATCACATCATTGTTTTGTTCGTCGCGACAAGCTCGAACACAACGCGTGCATTGAATACAAGCATCCATATTAACGGTAATAGCAGCATGTGAGGCATCTGAAGGCGGCTGATAACGTGCCTCAAAACGCGGCAAACCTACTTCTAACTTACTTGCCCAATAATCAAGTTCGGAGTTCAAGGTATGCGGCTTTTCTGACACATCAGACTTGAGTAATTCCAACACCATTTTCTGTGATTTTACAGCACGTTCACTATTCGATTGAACATTCATGCCTTCAGCAGGCTGACGACAACATGAGGGTGCTAATACTCGCTCACCATCGACTTCGACCACACAAGCACGACAATTACCATCGTCACCTTGTCGATCCGAATAGCATAAATGTGGAATTTCAATACCTTGTTGCTTGGCAACATCAAGTAAGGTTTGTCCTTGTTCAGCAACAACGGCTTCACCATTCAACGTGAAATTAATACCCATTATTTGGCCCCCCCATTTCTAACTCTTCTGCAAAGTACTTCATCACACTACGCACAGGATTGGGGGCTGCTTGTCCCAAACCGCAAATAGATGCATCAATCATGACATCAGACAATTCTTCTAACAGTGATGTATTCCATGTGTCTTGTTGCATAAGTGTGACTGCTTTAGCTGTACCAACACGACAAGGCGTACATTGACCACATGACTCATCTTCAAAAAATTTCATCGCATTAACGGCTAATTTGCGGGCACTATCTTGCTTGGAAAATACTACGATTGCCGCGCTACCAATAAAACAACCGTATTCTTGTAAGGTATCAAAATCTAAAGGCACATCACCGAGAGATGCTGGCAAAATGCCCCCTGATGCGCCACCTGGAAAGTAACCATAAAATTCATGACCCTCTTGCATACCACCACAATATTCTTCAATCAACTCTCGCATGGTAATACCTGCAGGTGCTAAATGAACGCCTGGTTTATTGACGCGTCCGCTGATAGAAAATGAACGCAAACCGACGCGACCATGGCGGCCATGATCGGTTAAACAAGCGGGGCCTTTTTCCAATATGTCTCTAACCCAATAGAGGGATTCCATATTGTGTTCTAGTGTAGGACGACCGAACAAACCAACTTGAGCCACAAAAGGTGGACGCAATCTTGGCATGCCTCGCTTACCTTCAATTGATTCAATCATTGCGGATTCTTCACCACAAATATAAGCACCCGCACCGCGACGAAGATGTATTGTCGGCATATGCTCTACAGGAGGATTAGCAATTAATTTGGCCAATTCAAGTTCTAATAATTGTCGAATCGCTGCATATTCATCACGCAAATAAATATAAATATCATGAATACCCGTAGCCCAAGCGGCAATCAACATACCCTCTAAAAAGCAATGAGGATCACGCTCTAGATAGTATTTATCTTTAAATGTGCCTGGTTCACCTTCATCAATATTAACGGCCATCAATTTTGGGGCTGGCTGATCACGAACGATTCGCCACTTACGCCCCGCTGGAAAACCGGCGCCACCTAAACCTCGTAAGCCAGAGTCATCCATCGCATCAAGCACTTTATCGACGTTGTAAGTTTCATTAACGCATAATTGATAAGTACTATATCCACCTTGAATTACGTAATTTTCATAATCAATGGCTTGCAAGGTTTCGGGTTCGATGGCTTTATTGTTGACCGCATCAATGACTGTTCCCACATTGGCGTGCTCAATAGGATTCATCCCTACCACCGCCACCGGTGCTTTATCACAACGACCAATACAGGGAACACGCTGAACCCGCACACCATCACCTAAACCATTTTCTAAAGAATCAATCAATTCATGCGCACCGGACATTTCACATGTTAATGATTCACATACTCGAACGGTTAAAGCTGGCGGCGTTATGTCATCTTCTTTAATGACATCAAAGTGATGATAAAAAGTCGCTACTTCATAGACTTCAGCTTTTGACAACTTCATTTCACGAGCCAATGCCACTAAGTGTTTAGCTGAAATATGTTGATACTTATCTTGAATTTTGTGGAGGTGCTCAATGAGTAAGTCTTTTTGGCGTGATTCGTCACCCAATAAGCCTTGTATATCGGCCAATGCTTCTGGGTCAACTTGTCTTCCTTTACCTACAGATCTCGGCAATTTCAGTTTACGCCCATCCTTCAGGGCACTGATTTTTTGCTCACTCATTTAATACGCCTCTCACTTCGATTAATGATCCCATTAGGGTTTTATTATTATTATCTGCATGAAAATACCATGCTCAAGCTTTATTGTGAAGTAAGAATAGTTAATTCGAGGGGTTTATTTCTAAATAATACTCTAGACACAATAAAGCCACTAAATCCCTTGTATTTAATGGCTTTATTTACACGAGTAACCTTATTTTATTAATGGGTAAAAGGCACTTATTTCATATTGGTTTGCATTATTTGATAAAGCTCGTCTTTTAATTGCAAACGCTCTTTACCTAATCGGTTAACATAGTCATCACTCGTTGGTTCTTCACCACTTTCAATACGAAAAATATGTTTATCAATAGCCTCATAACGTGTCATCAAATGATGAAAATAATTATTAGTCGATTTTAAAATGTGAATATCGTTCTTATAATTAGGAAACTCTTTAACAAGTGGGTGATGTGTTAATGGCATCGATAATTCCTCACCTAAAAAGCTGAAGCATAACATTGAATAAACTGATCATTTTGCTAATCCACCCTGCTCATGATCTGGATCATGATATTGCCTCCAATCAATGCTGAGAATTGACTATTCTTTGATCATTATTCTAGAACGGCCAACTCAATATACTTATCATGACACATTATCGACCTGAGTAATCACCTTACCTCATGAGCTTAATGCACGATCGACAGATACAAAAAAGCCAATAACACAAGAAACATTAGCGTTATTGGCCTTTTTTCTGGGGAAATATCTTAAGTATCGGCGTTAAAGAGCCCGACCCACTTTAGTTGGCTAAGTCTTGCCATGTAGAAACGACAGTATCAGGGTTCAACGAAATACTCGTCACACCTCTATCTAATAACCACTTTGCAAAATCTGGATGATCAGATGGACCCTGACCACAAATACCAATATATTTACCCGCATCGTTACAGGCTTTAATAGCCATATCTAACATCGCTAAAACAGCTGGATTACGTTCATCAAATGAGTTGGCAACCAGTGATGAATCACGATCCAAACCCAATGTTAGCTGTGTCATGTCATTTGAGCCGATAGAAAAACCGTCAAAATATTCTAAAAACTCAGATGCCAATACCGCATTAGAGGGCAATTCACACATCATGATGATACGTAAGCCATTTTTACCACGTTCCAGACCATTTTCTTTCATGATCTGAATAACAGCTTCAGCTTCGGCAGTAGTACGTACAAATGGAATCATCAACTCAACATTAGTAAAGCCCATTTCATCTCGTACTCGTTTCATCGCTTTACACTCAAGCTCAAAACATTCCCTAAATTCTTCTGAGATATAGCGAGATGCCCCCCTGAAACCAATCATTGGATTTTCTTCATGAGGTTCGAATTCAGGACCACCGACTAAATTGGCATACTCATTTGATTTAAAGTCAGATAATCGAACAATGACTTTTTTAGGGCTAAATGAAGCAGCAATCGTTGACACGCCTTCCACAATTCGGCTGATGTAATATTCAACGGGATCGCCATAAGCGGTCGTTTTTTCATAAATTACTTTTTGTACATCATCAGACATCTTATCGGCATTAATTAATGCTTTAGGGTGAATCCCCACCATATTGTTGATGATGAATTCTAAGCGAGCAAGGCCGACACCATCATTAGGTAACTGAGCAAAAGTAAAAGCACGATCTGGATTACCCACATTCATCATCACTTTTACAGGAATTTCTGGCAGTGCATTCAATTGGCGAACATTATAGTCAAAGTCCAGTAAACCAGCATAGACATGACCTTCATCACCTTCTGAACACGAAACCGTCGCCTCTGAACCATCAGCCACTAACTCTGTTGCATCGCCACAACCAACAACGGCCGGCACACCCAATTCGCGTGCAATAATAGCGGCATGACATGTTCGACCACCTCGGTTTGTGATGATAGCTGAAGACATTTTCATGATCGGCTCCCAATCAGGATCGGTCATATCTGTTAATAAAATATCACCTTCTTCAAACTGATCCATTTGATCAAGGCTGTTAAATAATCTAACGCGACCTTTACCGATTTTTTTACCAATAGAACGTCCTACCGCTAACACTTTGCTGCGTTCTTTTAAGACATATTCTTCAATCACATTTTCTTGCTGACTTTGTACCGTTTCAGGGCGAGCTTGCACAATATAGATTTTGTTATCAATTCCATCTTTTGCCCACTCAACGTCCATAGGTCGTTGGTAGTGCTCTTCAATAGTGACAACCATTTTGGCCAAGGTTTCAACTTCATCATCAGTCAAAGAAAACAATACGCTTTGTTCAGCGTTAACAGGGACCGTTTTAACTGGGTTACTGGCTTCACCAGAATAGATCATTTGAATGGCTTTTTGCCCTAAAGTACGACGTAATACTGACGGACGTCCTGCGGCCAAGGTTTGTTTATGAACGTAGAATTCATCTGGATTAACTGCGCCCTGAACGACCATTTCTCCTAGGCCGTAACTGCCCGTGACGAATACAACATCACGAAAGCCACTTTCAGTATCCAGACTAAATGCAACACCTGAGCTGGCAATATCAGAACGAACCATTTTTTGAATGCCAGCCGATAAAGCCACTTCATCATGATCAAAACCTTGATGTTCACGATATGAAATCGCCCGGTCATTGAATAGTGATGCAAATACTTCTCTGATCGATTGCTTGATATTCGCTAGGCCAGATACATTTAAGAATGTTTCTTGTTGACCTGCAAACGAAGCATCGGGTAAATCTTCAGCTGTTGCTGATGAACGGACCGCCCAGGTTGCTTCTTGCCCATATTCTTTTTCTAATTTTTGATAAGCTTGATCAATGGCTTTTTCCATTTCCGCAGGGAAAGGAACCTCATTAATCCATCGACGAATATCACTTCCCACGGCCTGTAGCTCTGGAATATTGGTAATATCTAATTGATGTAAACGTTGGGCAATTCTATCTTTCAATCCATCTTGAAGGAGAAACTCGCGATATGCATCAGCAGTCGTTGCAAAACCTCCTGGCACTGATACACCTAATGGCGCTAGGTTTTGTAGCATTTCGCCTAATGAAGCATTTTTGCCACCGACTCTGGGGACATCCTCCATGCTTAATTGGTCTAACTCAACTACATACTCAATCATTATTTAAGTCCTCGTTTACATCAATCTTATTAATTTATTTAATTCTAATCTTGCTTAGACCGCATTATCCGCGAGTCCAAACCTCATTGCTTGAACGACATCACTTGCAATTTCTTCAATCGAAGTATCAGTCGTTTCAAATACTGGAATTTTTGCATGTTCAAACATGGCTTCTGATATTTGAACTTCTCGTTCACAAACCTTGAGTGAAGAGTAGTCACTATTAGGCCGACGTGCTCTTCGAATTTTACTCAAAGGCACTACTTTTATCGTCAGTGCAACTAACTTGTGTCTATGTTTTAGCAGGAAGTCAGGCAATGTATTTTTCCCTAAATCTTCCTCTGTTAAAGGGTAATTACTCACTTTAAGGGAAAAGTTCATTGCCAAATATAGGCTAGTTGGTGTTTTACCACAACGTGACACGCCGACTAAGATAACATCAGCTTCGTCATATTGATCATAACGCACGCCATCATCATGCGATAGCGAGTAGTCTATCGCATCGAGCCTTTGCTGATAGCGGAGATTGCCAGAAATCCCGCCACTTCCCTGAAATTTTCCTGGAACATGTGAAGATGGCTCGCCAAAGGTTTGCTCCAATGGGTCCAAAAACGCGTTAAATAGGTTAATGATACACGCATCGGTACTTTTAAGGATACGCTGACCATTTTCATCAACCAATGTACTAAATACAATCGGCTGCTTTCCTGAAATTCGATAAGCGTCTTTTATTTTATTACTCGCAATTATCGACTTCTCTCTCGTATCAACAAAAGACAGCCTAACAATTGTATAACGCTGATTAGGAAATTGGGCTAATAAGGTTTTGCCATAATGTTCAGCAGACAGGCCTGTACGGTCAGATACAAAAAATATCGTACGTAATATTTGTTCCTCATTTAAAATTGAATCAGTCATTTCCACACCTAAATCTATATTAGTGGAACAACTCAATTTCGTCATGAGCTGTCTCAGGCAAGTATTAATAAATAATTATATGATACCCAGCCTGAGACTCTGATGCTATTGTTATTTAAATTCCTGAACGTGAATTTGATATCTCTGGGCTGACTTCTCGCCTCAGTATTTTGCCATTTTTGGTTCTTGGAAAATCATTCGTCAGATAGACTACTTTCGGTGACTTATAGGCCGCAAGGTGTTTTTTACCGTAGGCTAACAACTCATCTGGTGTCGCATTCATATCACTGTGAAGCACAACATAAGCGACCACTAAATTTTTATCTTTCTCAATTTCTTCACCTATTGCAGCACAATCTGCGATAGCTGGATGCGATTTGAACACGCGCTCAATTTCATAAGGTGAAACACGATAACCAAAGCTTTTAATGATGTCATCTTTGCGACCTAAAAACCAAATGTAGCCATCGTTATCATATCTTGCAAAATCGCCAGTAAGAAACCAACCATCATGTTTTAATTTGGCTGTTTCCTCTGGCAAGTTCCAATATTCAATAAATAAACCTGGATCAGTTTCTGGCACACAAATCATGCCCTCTTCACCGATTTCAACGGGGACCAACGTTTCAGGATCTAATAACTGTATATCATGACCAGGTTGAGGAAAACCGGCAGATCCCGGACGAATAGGACGTGATTTTGTTTCACATAAATAATATGAAAACTCTGACATGCCCACCGCTTCGTAAATACTGATATCAAAGCGGCTTTGCCACAATTGTAAAACTTCATCAGATAAATGCTCACCGGCACTCATACAATGACGAAGGCTCGGTACATCTTGTTTACTAAACGCTGTTTTTTGAATAATTTGTCGATAAATAGTCGGTACACCCACAAAAATAGTCGCTTTATGTTTAGCGATTAAACGCGGCCAAGTATTAGCATCATTTTTGCCTTCATGAACAATCACTGTTTTACCTAAATACAAGGGATCCATTAATCCCGATCCCAATACATAGGTCCAATTAAACTTACCAGAATGCATAATTCGGTCTTGGCTATCTGGTGCAAAATCAAACCAATATTCTGATGCTGGTGTTCGACCGATCAAAGCACGATGAGCGTGTAATACACCTTTTGGGTAACCCGTTGTACCTGATGTATAAACTAAATAAGCGGGGTCATCTGCTGCCGTATTACAGGCAGTTTGCCACTCTGTAATTAATGCTAACTCCGAGGCTAGATCCTTCACAAGGATGCCATTATCCGCTTGAACAATCTCGCCCGGGCCAGATAATAAAACACGGGTTAAATTAGGACATTGAGCAATATCGGGTAACAATTTGGCCCACATAGCTTTGTCGATAACCAACACTTTCGCGCCCGAGTCTTTTGCTAAGTAAAGCACTTCTTCTACGGTCAATAATGTAGACGTCGGGACTGAAATAGCGCCCAACTTCATCGCGCCAAGAAAAGCGATGGGGTAGTCTAAGCAATTGGGCAAGCGAATTAGTACACGATCACCAGATACCACATCAAGATCAGCTAATAATTGTGAAAATTGGCTGGTTCGTTGTGATAATTCAGAAAAAGTTATTTGGTCAGTGCCTAATAAATCATCTTCTACAATCATCGCTGTGGTGTGTTCTATTTTTGTGCCTATATGACGGTCAGAACAGGCAACGCCAATATTAAAGTGACTGGGTACATTCCAAGTCCACTCCGGGAACGGTGTTAGATTACTCATAATATTGCTCCATATGGCCAGTTTTCTCGAACGACTTGGGCTGGCATTAATTGCATCACCTCCATCGCAAAACTTCGATCTTCGTCATTTAACGATTGCAAAGCATTGGTACGTAGTAGTGTTTGTAGTGCCTTACCAAACATGGGCGGATCCAACATTTCACCATCAAATTTTATCGCGCCGCCCAATAAAGCATCTGCCTCAATAGCCGCTTTCAAAATACTAATTTTTTGTGCGACTTCTGTTGGTGATGGCGTGTAGGCAACCTTACATAAATGTATATGACTGGGATGGATAACTTGCTTGCCGGTCAGCCCCATTGCGGTCTCTTCGCAGGCATGTTTATAAACAATGCGAGATTCTTCTTCTCCATGGAGATCTAACCACCGTCTTACATCATTAGGCTCTATAAATTTCTCTGGCATGCTTGATGAACCTATCAATGTTTCAACACCGCCAATAACCCCTTTACCTGCGATTCGGGCTTCAAACATAATTTGATACAAGAAGTATTTAAGCTCTTCTGTCCAGTGTTCAGGAGTGATATGTATCCCCATCGCTTTTGAAAAATCATGAATACCAAAAACTACATGTTTCACAGTGGAATATTGCATCAAATCCGGCGCGATTTTGAGTGATTTAGGATGCTCAATAATCGGTTGAATGGTAATTTTATTGTTCATGCCAACAAGTAAGTTGGAGAGATCTCTCACTTCTGCTGCACCATAGGCCTCTCCCGCTTTTGACAGCATGACGACATCAATACTATCGGCCATATCGCTCACTAACTGCATATCCAGTTCATATTCACGGGTGCGAAAGGGATTCACCCGTATTGCTATCGTCACCTTTTTATTATGCTGACGAAGGGCGGGTAATTCCTGACGCAATAAGGTTCGACTCATTTCTTTTTGGCGACATCCATCTTCTAAGTCAAAAATTAAGGTATGTGCATGCGTTTCATAGGCATGCTTTTTCATGCGTAATGACGCTGCTTCTAAATCTTCATAGATCCCTTGTTGGGGGGAATATTTAACGGGCGGATAATAAAGTTGAATGCCAGGCCAATGATCGCCTAATACACTTGAGTTAAATACTCTGCAAAAGTCGACATCAGCGTAGGGTTCGGCATAGGAATTATTTCGATTTTCCATTTTTTTATCCTCTTTTTTCTCTGTTGGTCTCGCCATTCTTTAATCACCAAAACCAGCGCAAACCATGGCGTTACAATTTTCTATTCGTCACGAGCGGCTTGCTCAACAGCACCCGATACTCGGCTCATTAATCGCGGATCAAACGGTTTAGGAATAATGTAGGTTTTTCCAAAACTCAATTCATCTAGATTATAGGCAGCCAAAACATCATCAGGTATTGGTTCACGAGCTAATTCAGCTAATGCGTAAACCGCTGCAATTTGCATTTTTTCAGTAATTTGTGATGCTTGAGCATCCAAAGCACCACGGAATAAATAAGGAAAACACAAAGCATTATTCACTTGGTTTGGAAAATCAGAACGTCCTGTCGCCATAATTAAATCGTCACGCACAGCGTGGGCTAACACTGGCAATATTTCGGGATCAGGGTTGGCCAAAGCGAAGACCACAGGCTTAGGCGCCATCGATTTCAATAATTCGGCATCTAAAGTGTTGGCGGCAGACACACCGATAAAGACATCTGCACCTGTCAGTGCATCGGCAAGCGTTCTATTAGGTGTATCTCTTACTAAATCTTGCACCTCTTGATGAATATCAGTTCGCTCGCTGTGTATGACGCCTTTTCTATTAACCATCGTAATATTTTGGGCCCCCATAGCACGTAACATTCGCGCCGTTGCCATACCCGCAGCACCCGCACCAAGAAACACTATTTCAACACTAGCAAGATCTTTATTTTGTAATTCAAGGGCATTAATTAGCCCCGCACAAATAACCACCGCAGTGCCATGCTGATCATCATGAAACACCGGAATATTCAAGCGCTCACGCAATTCACGTTCAATTCGAAAACAATGCGGCGCGGCAATGTCTTCTAAGTTGATACCACCAAATGTAGGTGAAATATTGACCACTGTTTCAATAAAACTTTCAATTGAAGGGGCAGTAACTTCAATATCAAATACATCAACATTGGCAAACTTTTTAAATAATACTGCTTTACCTTCCATTACCGGCTTACTCGCTAAAGAGCCCACGTCACCTAGGCCCAAAACAGCCGTTCCATCGGTGATAACAGCCACTAAGTTACCTTTATTTGTATACTTATAAGCATTAGCTGGATCGGCCGCTATTTCTTTAACAGGCTCCGCGACACCGGGGGTATAGGCAAGCGAAAGATCTTCCGCTGTTGTACAGGGCTTAGTTGATTCAACTGATAATTTGCCAGGTTTTGGGAACTCATGATAGTTGAGTGCACGTGTTTTCAAATCTTGATGTTGTTCAGAACTGTTCACAATTTACTCCAAAAAATTCATATAATGCTGTTCACCCGTAACACACAAACCTAAACGCCATTCCATCGGTTTATCACCATAGGTAAAGGCAACACGTTCAATACTGAGCAATGGAAAACCCGGCTCGACATTCAGCAGCTGCGCCTGTTCTTTTGTGGCCATAACGGCCGATAATTTCTCTTCTGCCCTCACCATCGGTACGCCATATAACGTTTCATACATACTATATAGTGAGCCGTTATTCTCTTTAATCTTAGTTGCAGTCAAACCTTTAAATGATTTAGCTTGCACGATGATGTAATCCAAAATAACTGGACGCTGTGAGAAAGTAAGTAAGCGTTTTATCTCAATAATCGCCGTGCCTATTTTTAAACCGGTTATTTTTGCAATGGCTGCAGTTACTTTTATGCGATTACATTCAAGTAATTCATTTTCTAGTAATTCTTTGCTGCCATCAGCCGATGTTAAGCGTAAAAAGCGTAATTTGCTGTTTTCTTCTTTATGGGTTGAAACAAAGGTACCCTTGCCCTGGCGACGTACCACAATATTTTCTTTCGCCAATGCATCAATTGCTTTTCTCACCGTTCCTTGGCTCACGCCATAACGCGCCGCTAACTCCATTTCACTGGGAATGCTTTCTCCTGGCTTCCACTCTCCAGCAATAAGACTGTCTGTAATCACCGTTTTAATTTGTTCATATAAAGGTTTAAACATCAGCGTATTGTTCGTGTTGGTCATGCTGTTTCCTTGAGTTTTTACGTTAGTTACCATTTTGTTTCATCACGACAGTCTTATATAAGACACTATAAAAACACATTTTAAAAATAAACACGAAAGCCTGAGGTTTCACTTTATCGCTTCTAAATATCACCGAGATAGCCCTCTGAGTTCAGTTAAATAGTAATTTATACCAGTTCACTCAACATGTCTAGTATTTTATATCTTATATAAGACATAAGATAAATGTTGACACACTAAATCAGACTGACATAGAATGAAATCATCAATTAACTGCCCAATAGATTAACCTTATGGAAAGCTGCCTTATGAATAATTATTTTCGGCCACGCCGCTCAATGCTATATATCCCAGGCTGTAATCAGCATTATCTTGAAAAAGCACTGACGTTGAATGTCGACTCGGTTATTTTGGATTTAGGTGCGCCCATCTTGCTCTCAGCAAAAGAAACATCACGTGACAATGTGGTGGCTGCTCTCAAAAAAGGCGGACTAGGTCCACGCGAAGTCGTCGTAAGGGTTAATGATCTAGATTCAGAATGGGGCTATGACGATGTCAATGCCATAGCTAATCTGGGTGCAGATGCCATTCTATTTTCAAATATAGAAAATCATGATGATGTAATGAAAGCACTTAAAGCACTCGATGATGCCGGTAATTCTGATATCCCTATTATGGTGATGATTGAAAGCCCGCTTGCTGTTCTTCATGCTGAAGAAATAGCCAAATCCTCTGATCGAATTGCTTGCATGATTATGGCGACATCGGATCTTATTTCAGATTTGCATGCTCGGCCTACCTATGAGCGTACGGCAATATTAACGAGTTTGTCGTTGGTTGTTCTTGCTGCTCGGGCTTATGGTCGAGCGGTTATTGATGGCATTCATAGCGATTTAAAGGATATGCAAGCTTTTGAATATGCCTGCAGAATCGGCCGTGATATGGGGTTTGATGGTAAGTCGCTCGTTCACCCTTTCCAGTTGCCCTATGCCAACGAAGCCTACACGCCAAAACCGGCAGAAGTTGAGTCTGCTAAAGAAATTATTACTGAATTAAGTGCTGCCAATGCCGCAGGTAGAGGTACCGTATTGGTTAATGGAAAACTAGTTGAACATCATCATGTTATCGCAGCAAAACGTTTCTTAGGGCTGAGTGACATGATTAATAAAATGGGGATTGATAATGACTAAATCAACAACAAATCACAACCGGTATTTTGAAGATTTTAAACTGGGTGAAACGATCCTGCATGCCACTCCCCGGACAATTACCGAAGGTGATGCATCACTCTACATCGCTTTAACCGGTTCGAGACATATTCTTCATTGTGCACAGCCTGTTGCTCATTCTCTTGGTTACGACAATAAAACGACCGATGATTTATTGGCCTTTCATATCGCTTTTGGTAAAACAGTGCCTGATATTTCAGTGAATGCCGTCGCTAATCTTGGTTACGCTGAAATCACATTCGACCATCCGGTTTATGCTGGCGATACTCTGACAACAAGTTCAACCGTTATCGGTGTGAAAGAAAATTCGACGAGACGTAATGGCATTGTCTATGTCCGTTCAACGGCGTTAAACCAAAATCATAAACAAGTTTTATCTTGGGTGCGTTGGGTGATGGTACATAAACGCGATGTTGATGCGCCAGCACCTAAAACGGTTATTCCAGAATTATCAGCATTTGTAAGCGCTGAAAATTTACCGGTATTTACTCATCTCGATGCTCAATATTTTGATGTCACCACCACGGGTTCAGACAAATTATGGGATGACTATGTACAAGGTGAGCGAATCAATCACCCTGCTGGTATGACAGTCGATGATAGCGATCATACTATGGCGACCAAACTTTACCAGAACAATGCCAAACTTCATTTCGATAATTTAATGATGAAATCAACCAGCTTCGGACAACGCTTAATGTATGGCGGACACGTTATTTCAATTTGCCGTGCACTCAGTTATGACGGGCTTGAAAATGCCCTGTCCATTGCTGCTATTAATTCAGGTACTCACAGCAACCCCAGTTTTGGTGGCGATACCTTCTATTGTTGGACTGAAGTGCTAGAGAAGTGGACCTTACCAAAACGAAATGATATCGGTGCATTACGACTTCGTATGGTCGGCATCAAAAATCAAACGGCTGATAGTCTAGATACTACGAACATCATTGTAGATAACAAAAAACAATGTCATCCAAATGTGGTGCTTGACCTCGATTACACGGTACTGATGCCGCGTAGATCAAATATAGATAAGGAATTACTATGACAACATTGACTCACCCTCGCGATGCACTGTTTGATGGCGAACTCGCATTTCCAATCATTCCAAGTTGCGAACACTTTGCGGGCAGCGAAAAACTGATTCTAAAAGCCTTATCTTTGCAAGACTCATTAGGCCCTATTTTCGATATCACCTGTGATTGTGAAGACGGTGCTGCAGCAGGCACTGAACGTGAACATGCAGAAATGATTGTTCGCGTACTTAGCTCCGAAGCCAATAAACATAATATGGCTGGAACACGAATCCATGATTTTAGTCATAGCTGCTGGCGACAAGATGTCGATATTTTAGTCGGTGGTGCCGGTAATGTACTTAGCTATATCACGATTCCTAAAGCCACTAAAGTCGACCAAGTATCCGAAATGATTGGTTATATTCAATACGTTGCTAAACAAAATGGCATTACCAGAGAAATTCCAATACATGTGCTGATAGAAACACATGGTGCATTACATGATGCTTATGAGATCGCCGGATTACCTTGGATGCAAGTCTTAGACTTTGGTTTGATGGATTTCGTTAGCGCTCATAACGGTGCTATTCCGGCAAGTGCCATGCGTAGCCCCGGTCAATTTGAACATAAATTATTAGCACGAGCGAAAGCTGAAGTTGTATCAGCGGCACTTGCCAATGGTGTGGTACCAGCACATAACGTGACTTTAGATCTAAAAAATACCGACATTACCCATGCTGATGCTGTGCGAGCTCGCAATGACTTTGGCTTTTTAAGAATGTGGAGTATTTATCCCACCCAAATTTCTGCCATCGTCGATGCGATGAAGCCAAATTACAGCGAAGTCATCGATGCCAGCAACATCTTATTGGCTGCACAACAAGCTGATTGGGGGCCACTCCAATATGAAGGTGAGCTTCATGATCGGGCAACGTATCGTTATTTTTGGCAATTACTACAACAGGCGCAAAAAACAGGCGTTGAATTACCCGAACAAGCGCAACGTGCTTTTTTCACTGAGGATCAATCATGAGTAATACGCAATCTGCCGGCGCTAAATTTAGACAAGCCGTATTAGATGAACAGCCGCTGCAAGTGATGGGGGCAATCAATGCTTATCATGCTCGACTGGCTACGCAAGTAGGTTATAAAGCCTTATATATTTCTGGTGGCGGCGTTGCTGCGGGATCATTAGGCATACCTGATTTAGGTATTACAACACTGGATGATGTGTTAACCGATGTTCAGCGAATAACCAATGTCACTGATTTGCCAGTATTAGTCGATATTGATACAGGATTTGGCGGCGCCTTTAATATTGCGCGTACTATCAAAGCGATGATTAAAGCAGGGGCAGGCGCAGTTCATATCGAAGACCAAGTTCAAGAAAAGCGTTGTGGTCATAGACCCAATAAAGCCATCGTTAGCCAATCTGAAATGGTTGATCGCATTAAAGCCGCAGTGGATGCCAAAACCGATGATGACTTTGTCATTATGGCGCGAACAGATGCACTCGCAGTGGAAGGTTTGCAGTCAGCCATTGATCGCGCTTGCGCTTGCGTAGAAGCCGGCGCTGACATGATCTTTCCTGAAGCAATCACTGATTTGGATATGTACCAACAGTTTGCACAAGCCGTTAAGGTGCCAGTGCTAGCCAATATCACAGAGTTTGGCAGCACACCGTTATTTACGGTTGAGCAATTAGCCCAGCATGATGTGAGCTTAGTGCTCTATCCGCTATCTGCTTTTAGGGCGATGAATCAGGCAGCATTAAAGGTTTATCAATCGGTCCGTGAAAACGGCACACAGCAAGATGTCATCGAACTCATGCAATCACGTAATGAGCTCTATGAGTACCTTGATTATCACAGCTACGAAACGAAATTAGACCAATTATTTTCTACTGAAAAATAAAGAACTGGGCAGGGTATTTTGCCTAATTGAGTTGCAAGAGAGGATAAGATAATGACTGAAGTCAGAAAGAAAAAAGGCGTTACCCTAGCGGGTGTTGCTGCAGGAACCACCGCGGTATGTACAGTGGGTCACACCGGCAATGATCTACATTATCGTGGTTACGATATATTAGAACTAGCCGCTAAATCAACATTTGAAGAAGTCGCGTATTTACTTATTTACGGTGAACTTCCTACTCAAGATCAGTTAGCCAATTATCATAAAAAACTAAAGCAGCTACGTGGTTTGCCTAATGCTTTAAAAATCATTCTAGAAAATTTACCCGCTGATGCACATCCCATGGATGTTATGCGAACAGCCTGCTCAACACTTGGCACGCTTGAAATGGAAGATCCCAGTCATTCCATTGAAGGTACGCGCGATATTGCCGATCGTTTAATTGCGAGCTTTGGTTCTGTTTTATTGTATTGGTATCACTTTAGTCAAAGTGGGCATCGCATTGAACTCGAAACCGATGATGATTCTATCGCAGCACATTTCTTACATTTACTGCATGGTAAAGCGCCTTCAGCCTTACATATTGAGGCGATGAATGAGTCATTAGTCTTATATGCAGAACATGAATTCAACGCCTCTACATTTTCAGCTCGCGTGATAGCGGGCACCTTAGCGGATATTTATTCAGCCATCACAGGCGCCATCGGTGCGTTAAGTGGACCTAAACATGGCGGGGCTAATGAAGCGGCGATGGAGATTATTCAGCGCTACCAAACGCCCGATGAAGCCGAACAAGACATTATGAAACGGATGGCTAATAAAGAGATCATTATCGGTTTCGGTCACCCTGTTTACACCCTCTCTGATCCCCGTAATGTCGCAATTAAAGAAGTATCAAGACGCTTATGTGCAGAGGCTGGTGATATGAAGTTATTTGATATTTCAGAAAGAATAGAACAAGTGATGTGGCGCGAGAAAAAAATGTTTCCTAACCTTGATTGGTATAGCGCTTCTAGTTATCACATGATGGGTATACCAACCAGTTTTTTCACCCCTATCTTTGTTATTTCACGTATTACCGGATGGTCAGCGCACATCATCGAACAACGAATTGATAATAAAATTATCAGGCCTAATGCAGACTATATAGGGCCTGAAGAAAGACCTTTTATTCCACTAGAAGCTCGTCCCTAAGCTTTCTCAGTTTCTCAAGTTACAAGGAACCACTATGTCATCCCATATTCCTAACGTTCGCCCTGCCCCAGATCAAGTATTGGTCGATATTGCAGATTACGTACACGATCATTTAATTACTAGTCCCGAAGCCTTAGATACCGCTCGATATTGTTTGATGGATACGCTTGGTTGCGGTTTAGAAGCCCTGTCTTACCCTGCATGCACCAAGTTACTTGGTCCTGTTGTGCCGGGCACGATTGTACCTAACGGCAGTAAAGTACCCGGAACACAATTTCAGCTTGATCCTATTCAAGCGGCCTTTAATATTGGTGCAATGGTACGCTGGCTAGATTTTAATGATACTTGGCTAGCGGCAGAATGGGGCCATCCATCGGATAATCTGGGTGGAATACTTGCCGTGAGTGATTGGATTTCACGTACACGTCAACAAGAAGGTAAAAAAGCAATTTCAATGAGAGAAGTGCTTGTTGCGATGGTTAAAGCCCATGAAATACAAGGTATTTTAGCTCTAGAAAATAGCTTCAACCGTGTTGGCTTAGATCATGTTGTATTAGTTAAAATTGCCTCAACGGCGGTTGTAACCGGCCTACTTGGTGGCACTAAAGAAGATATTATCAATGCCGTGTCGAATGCTTGGGTAGACGGACAAAGTCTTCGTACTTACCGTCACAGCCCTAATACCGGTTCTCGTAAGTCATGGGCTGCAGGCGATGCAACCAGCCGTGCAGTGCGTATTGCATTAATGACCATGAAGGGCGAAATGGGTTATCCATCAGTGCTGACCGCTAAAACATGGGGGTTTTATGATGTTTTATTTAAGGGACAGCCCTTTAAGTTCCAACGCAGCTATGGCAGTTATGTGATGGAAAACGTACTATTTAAAATTTCATTTCCTGCTGAGTTTCATGCACAAACGGCTGTTGAGAGTGCCATTCAATTGCATGATCAAATTGGGTCAAAAATTCAGACCTTAGAAGATATTGCGCTCATTGATAAAATAGAAATTACCACGCATGAGTCTGCTCTGCGAATCATTGATAAACAAGGGCCATTATCAAACCCTGCGGATCGTGATCACTGTATCCAATACATGGCCGCCATTGGTTTATTAAAAGGACAACTCACCGCAGCAGATTATGAAGATGATGTTGCTGCAGATCCTAGAATTGATGCATTACGAGATAAAATGCATTGTGTTGAAAATGCTGCTTACACAGAGGATTATTTAAACCCTGAGAAACGTTCAATTGCTAATGCTTTACAAGTTATTTTTGCTGATGGCAGTCGTTCTGAAAAAATCGCTGTTGAATACCCAATTGGACATAGACGCCGTCGGAATGAAGGTATCCCTGAGCTAGTTAAAAAATTCAAAATCAATCTAGCTCGTCGTTTTCCATCAAAACAACAACTACAAATTTTGGATATCTGTATGAATGAAGCCCAGCTATCTGCCATGCCTGCCCATAAATTTGTCGATCAGTTTGTGATTTAAAGTATCAAACTAAGCTATAAAAAAAGCCCGCATTATTAATAATAATGCGGGCTTTTTTTATTGAATACTTATTAATGCGGATCAGACTCTTTGTCCATCACTGATTTCGCCCACAAGTCATGGTGTTGTTCTGCCCAAGCCGTATCAACTTGACCCGTTACCATTCCTTCTAATGCACCTTCAGTTCCAAGCGTACCGATATAAATATGGCCAAAAGCAAAAGCAACTAAGATCAGTGCTGTTAGAACGTGAATAAGGTGAGAAATCTGAATAATTTCTCGTTCCTGATTAAAGTTAGGAAAATCTAATACAAGGCCCGTTAAACACAAAGCAACACCCACCGTTGCTAAAGTCCAAAACCACATTTTTTCACCACCGTTAAGCTTTTCCGCTGACGGATGCTTATCACCAACCATGCCGCCAAAAGCTTTAAACCACTCTAAATCTACTTTGTTAAAAAAATTAAGTTTAAACCAAGTCACAATCATCGAAAATAAGCCCACCATGAACAGAGGGCCAAGAACATTATGCAGCCATTTAGCTATCTCTGCATAAGTCGAAAATCCGTTATGGCCAAAAACAGGAATCAGTACCATTCGGCCATAGAACAAGCTCATACCTGTAATCCCTAAAATGATAAATAGTCCTGCAGTCAGCCAATGCATTCGACGTTCTTTTAACGTCCATCGCTGAATGGTTTCACCCGTTCGTGGGTGTGTTAACTCGACCTGGCCACGCAGTATATAAAACAAAGCAAGTGCAGCCAATGTAAAGCCAACAAGCCAACTGCCATAAGTAGCAATAGGGCCGTTACGTAATTGACGCCAGACTTCACCGGAGCCTTGGATTAACTCGTTTGTTTCCCGACCTTTGACGGCTGAGTACCCTTTGGTATTATCTCGAACCATACGCCAATAATCAGATCGAGGATTGGTTTGTTGACCTTTTAGCTGTTCACCAGTAGTTTCAGCCGTGACGAAGCCTGTGGAAATATAGCCAGTCATTGGTAATAAAAATATTGCCAGCAACATCACCATTCCTGACCAAGCCATCATTTTTTTTCGTCTACTTAATGAACTTGTCGTCGACATATTAGCGATCCGTTTGAACCTGAGAAAAACGTTTTGCCAAAATGACTTGACGCTGTTCAGAAGTTTGCGTGTGTATATCAACTTTCCCTTTATAAACACCCGGTTGATGCAAAATCACATCGGGGTCTTCATAACAGGCTGTTAAACCAAATAGAGTGATAAATAACAAACAATATTTCATATCAATCTTTATAAGCTGTATTCCAGCCCCAAGTATTTGGCTGGCCTTCACGACGTACAACTCGGTTACGGAATAATTCCGACACCATATCGCCATCACCCGCCAATAATGATTTTGTCGAACACATTTCGGCGCACAACGGTAATTTACCTTCGGCCAAACGGTTACGACCATATTTTTCCAACTCTTCATGTGAGTGATCTTCTTCTGGGCCACCCGCACAAAATGTACATTTATCCATTTTACCGCGAGCGCCAAAAGCGCCTTCTTGCGGATATTGAGGTGCGCCAAATGGGCAGGCGTAAAGGCAATAACCACAGCCGATGCACATATCTTTATCGTGTAATACAACACCATCATCGGTGGTGTAAAAACAATCTACAGGGCAGACAGCCTGACAAGGTGCATCAGAGCAATGCATACAGGCCACTGAAATTGATTTCTCTCCTGGCTCACCATCATCTAAGGTAACAACACGACGTCGATTAACGCCCCAGGGTACTTCATGTTCATTTTTACAAGCAGTGACACAAGCGTTACATTCAATGCAGCGTTCTTCATCACACAAAAATTTCATACGAGCCATTTACATAAACCCCTTATACGGCACGAAGACGACAAAGAGACGCTTTGGTCTCTTGCATTTGAGTTACTGAGTCATAACCATAGGTAAACGCAGTATTACAGGATTCACCCAGAACATATGGCACGGTTCCTTCTGGGTATTTATCCGTTAAATCTTTACCTTGATAATGGCCACCAAAGTGGAATGGCATAAACACTACACCACGTTCTACCCTTGGCGTAACAAACGCCATCACTTTAATAGAACCACCTTCAGGGCCATCCACCCAAACTTGTTCACCATGTTGAACACCCACATCATTCGCATCACCGGGATTGATTTCAACAAACATATCTTGTTGTAACTCCGCTAACCATGGGTTTGAACGTGTTTCTTCACCACCACCCTCGTATTCCACTAATCGACCACTGGTCATAATAAGTGGGTATTCTTTACTAAAGTCTTGGGCTTGAATTGAGCCATAACGTGTGGGTAAGCGATAAAAACTACGACGGTCTTCATAAGTTGGATATTTTTCAACTAAATCACGACGGTTGGTATATAACGCTTCGCGATGAATAGGTACGGGATCAGGAAACTCCCAAACAATAGCCCGCGCTTTAGCATTACCAAAAGGTGCACAACCATGTTTAATCGCAACACGCTGAATACCACCAGATAAATCGGTTTTCCAATTTTTACCTTCTGCAGCGACCTTTTCATCGGCAGTTAAATCATTCCACCAGCCCAACTTTTTCAGCATCTCCGCTGTAAACTCAGGATAACCATCTTGGATATCAGATTCTGCTGAGAATGACCCCTCAGCCAATAAATTATCGCCATCATGCTCCACACCAAATCGTGCACGGAAAGTTAAGCCACCTTCAGCGATTGACTTACTGGTGTCATACAATAACGGTGTACCTGGATGTTTCATCTCTGGTGTACCCCAGCATGGCCATGGCAAGCCATAATACTCACCATCACAAGGGCCGCCTTCTGCTTTCAACGTTGTTTTGTTGAAGGTGTGTAAATTTTCCGACTGAAGTTTCATTCGTTCTGGCGTTTGACCTGTATAACCAATCGTCCACATTCCTTTGTTAAATTCACGGGTAATGTCTTCGATTAATGGTTCATCACCATTCACCTTGATATGTTTGAACAATTGTTCTGCAAACCCTAATTTAGTCGCAAACTTATGCATAATCACATGATCAGGTTTCGATTCAAACAAAGGATCAATTATCTTGTGGCGCCACTGCATCGACCGATTAGAGGAACTCAACGAACCGTAGGTTTCAAATTGTGTAGCGGCCGGCAAAAGATACAGTCCATCTTGACGATCACTCATCACTGCTGAAATTGAAGGATACGGATCAACCACAACCATTAAGTCGAGTTTTTCCATTGCCGTTTTCATTTCAGGCCCACGCGTCTGACTATTTGGCGCATGTCCCCACAAAACCATCGCCCGAACATTGTCATTTTGAGCAATATTTTCTTTATCTTCTAACACGCCATCAATCCAGCGAGAGACAGGAATACCTTTGGTGTGCATAGTACTAACTGCTTTGCCACCCTCTTCTTCGTAGCTTGATTGATCAAAGCGATTTTTAATCCAATCGTGGTCAAGGTCCCAAACTTTGGCCCAATGTTTCCAAGCACCTTCTGACAAGCCATAGTAGCCAGGTAAGGTATGTGCTAACACACCTAAATCCGTTGCACCTTGCACATTATCATGGCCACGGAAAATATTGGTCCCACCACCTGACACACCCATATTGCCAAGCACTAACTGGAATATGCAGTAAGCACGCGTATTATTATTACCTGTCGTATGCTGCGTGCCCCCCATACACCAAATAAAGGTACCAGGCCGATGGTCTGCCATGGTTTTAGCCGCTTTTAAAACATCCGCCTCTTTTGCACCAGTAACACGCTCAACCTCAGCAGGAGGCCATTTAGCGACTTCTTTACGAATTTCATCAAGGCCATAAACACGTTGATTGATAAACTCTTTGTCTTCCCAAGCATTTTTGAAAATATGCCATAACATGCCCCATACAAAGGCTACGTCACTGCCAGGACGAATACTAATAAACTGATCGGCATGCGCTGCAGTACGGGTAAATCGTGGATCAACCACAATAATCGGTGCACCTTTTTCTTTTGCACGGAAAATATGCTGAAGAGAAACAGGATGAGCTTCTGCAGGATTAGCACCAATGATAAAGATAGCTTTTGAATTATGAATATCATTATAGGAATTGGTCATCGCACCGTAACCCCATGTATTCGCTACACCGGCTACCGTTGTTGAGTGACAGATTCGTGCTTGATGATCGACATTATTAGTGCCCCATAAAGCAGCAAATTTACGGAATAAATAGGCTTGCTCATTGCTATGCTTAGCTGAACCTAACCAGTAGACGGAATCAGGACCAGACTGTTCGCGAATTGACAACATTTTATCGCCGATTTCTTCAATCGCTTGTTCCCATGAAACACGCTGCCATTTGCCAGCCACTTTTTTCATCGGGTATTTTAATCGTTTGTCACCGTGACCATGTTCGCGTAATGAGGCACCTTTAGCACAATGCGAACCAAGGTTAAACGGGTGTTCAAAACTCGGTTCTTGACCAATCCAAACCCCATTCTGCACTTCAGCGACAACACCACAACCGACACTACAATGGCTACAGACACTGCGTACCTTAGTAATTTCACCTTCGTCATAAGCATGACGTTTGCCTTCAGATGCATCGGCTTTTTTGATCATTGCTGTCGGTAGAAGACTCAAAAATGCAGCACCACCAGCGGCAATGCCTGAACCTTTTAGAAAGACTCGGCGATTAACGCCTGATTGCTGTCCCTGTATAGCGGGCTCTCGTTTAGTCAGTTTCATAAATAAATCTTAAAAGTCGGCAAGGTGGTAATAAGTATCAACATGCTCTGTACGTTGATAACCTTTAGCTTTGGGAATATCGACTATTTGGGCTGGCTTGGTATTTGAAATAGGGGTCGCTTGCGCTAACGAAGATGTCGCTGCGAGTGTCGCAGTACCACCCACAACCGAAGTCAGTTTATTTAAAAACTCGCGTCGGGCTAATAAAATGCCATCAGTCACCTTGTTCTCCTAGAGCCAGATAGTGAATACCCCTTATTTAATGGGGGTTTACATTGAGATTCGTTGCAAAAATTATCTCGCATATTGCATTATCAGGCAAGAAAAATCACTGATAAATTGCTAATTCCAATTTGATGAACCCAGCGCCAAACTGTCCCACTAGTTTATAAAAATCGGCCTGTGCCGCTTTAGCCATATCATCAAAGAAACGGGCTATCCAAGGACTCAAATGATGCTTAAAGAAATCTTCTGCCGTCACTATCGGCGTACCTTCTGCCATTAAAAGTAAACGCATCACATCGCATTGCGCTGCTACATGGTCTTCTGGTTCGGCCGTGTCATCGTGTTTTTGCAAACCTAATTTCGCGAGATCAGTTCTGAGTTCAGCTAATGGTTCTTCCATTAAAAACCCTGTTTGATAATAAGAGCCATAAGGAATTAGTTCGCCATGTGTCACGCCAATAAATAGATTTTGATATTCATCCTCCATGGTAGACAGATTGGCCTCTTTTGCTGCAGTAATTAATGTCAGCCAGTGTTTCCCCATTGGGCTCTCCGGCTCAATTACATCAATCAATGCCAAATTATCGAGTAAATTTTTATCTGGTGCTGACGCCAAAAGTCTTGCTAGCAATGCATAAGTTTGGGCTCGCCAAAGCGTATTTTCATCGGCCATTACATGCTGCCTCTTTCATCTTTAAACATTGCTTTCACTCGGCAATCCTCGCACATTTTCAAGCGCTCTAAGGCTGCGCCTTGAAACATCGCATGACCTTTTAATTTTTCAGTCATCGTATCGATCATCTTTTTGGTAGCAAAACCTTTATTGCAACCAATACAATGGAATATCGGTTCCTCATGCAATAGTCTGACTTTACGAGCTTGCTCGCGATTAAATAGATATTGCGGAATTAATGTAATCGCATCTTCTGGGCAGGCTGTTTCGCATAGGCCGCATTGCACACAGAGATCTTCGATAAAATTGAGTTGTGGCTTATCATTACCATCCAATACTGCTCCGACAGGACACACCGACACACAGGAATGACATAAGGTGCACGCCTGTGTATCAATTTTGATCTGACCAAATGCCGCGCGCTTATCCAAAGCCAATACTTCTATGGCCTGAGGCGCTTGTTTATGCAAATATTCTAACGCGAGACTAATCATCCGACGTTTATCATCAACACCAGCAAATGTAGCGCGCTTAATAGCGGGCATCTGAGTCGCCGATGATAATTGTGTTTTCAATGATTGAAAATCATAGTCACCACACCAATTAACCACATTGTGATAGCCCATTCCAGACAACATATGATTGGTTTTAATGATTTCTTGCTGTAACTCTAACCAATCATGATCAGTATGACTACCTGCATCCCACACGGTGATACCACCAGCACCTAAGGCCAATGCGCTCAACCAAAAAGGCATGCCCAAGGCACCAATTTCTTCAATTGAAAAAGCAATAATGTTGGCGGGTAGCTGAGCAGCCATCGCGTTAATCTGTATCTCAGCCTGATTAAGATCATGAATCAAAACCTGCGGTAAAGCGGAGACAGATAAAGTGGCACTATCAGCTTCTAAGTCAAAATACGTCTGAAGCATAACTCGTATACGATTGACACTCACATCGAGTGTCGGCAGCGCATAACTCATCGCACCAGAAGGACAGACCGTGGCGCAACTACCGCAGCCCTGACACAATGATGGATTAACTGAAACCGTATCACCTGTGCTGATTATCGCTTCAGCAGGGCAAGCATCCAAACATTGTGTACATCCTGAAAGTTGACGGCGTGAATGAGCGCAAATAGAGGGTTTGTAATTGAAATAGCGTGGCTTATCAAATGTACCAATCAACTCAGGTAATTGCTGCAAGGCTTCGGCCAAGGCCTGAGCATCATTACGTGGAGCAAAATAGCCTAAGGGCAACACTTTCGTGCTAAGTATTGGCTGTTCTGATAAATCCAAAACCAAATCGACGGTGATGTTCTTTGCATTAAATTCTACAGAAAAATGCCCTAACCACCCTTCAATCTTGGTTAATTGTTCAGTACTCGTCATGACTTCTAAACCGTCAAGATGTGGGGAAACAGCAGCGATCTCTTGCTCTGAACCCACAACCAATAATCGGCCTGTAGAGTGAAACTCTACTAGATCGACAGGCATAATATCTATCTCGCCTGCACGTTGTACCAAATTATGCACTCTCATTATCCTCATTATCGTTCTTTGATTCGTTGATCTGACTCATCTGCTCATCAAAAGGTGAAATGTCACCCTCCTCTATATTGCTCAAATCAGATTTGACTAGCTGTTGACTGTCATCCGGTCTTGTTTTTTGCTCGGCTAATTTAAGCATATGCTTCATTTGTTGGGTGACAATATTGCCTAGCCCTTTAAATTGCGTGAAGTCCTCATCGTATTCGTTCATTCTATCAACAACATTAAACTCAGGCTCACGAAATAAGCTTGATAGCGCTGATCTTTTCGCTTCTGGATCCACGTCATCCTGTAACCAAATTGGTAAAGATGCTTCCTCTAGGTTTTCTGGCTCAATGACGGTTGAAGGTGCAATATCTGTTAATGGCGCTTCAATCTCATCGTCAGTCTGGTTATCTAGTTTACGTCTCGACCAACGTGAAAAAACGCCCTCATTGTGTTCAGGCTTTTGCGTCATGGTTTTGGCTTATCATCATGCCACTGCTGACGGCGACGTTTTTTGGGTTTTTCTGGTTGATAATGAGTTAATACAAATTGCTCCAACCATTGACACAGGTTCTCTGGCAAATCAGCATTTAACACCTGCTCTCCGGTTTCCATATAAGCCGCCGCTTCATCATAATCGACAGTGATTAAAATCGGCACCGGCATTTGCTTTGAATCTACCTGACTAATGACATAAACCTGTGGTTTGCCCGACACCAAATTGTGGTAATAAGCATCACAATGCAATGGATAAAGGTGTAAAACAAAATCAGTTAAATAATGAATTTTCCCATCAGATTCAGCTTGTTGAATGATTGATTCACTGACATGGGGTAATAGCCCAAGTAATGACCAGTTATCAGTGCCCCAAACGTGCTGACTTTTTGTTTGTAATATTACCGCGGTGACAGATAACGTGGTGGCCTGTTGTTTAATCATAAGCATATCTAGTAATGTCTAATTTAATTGAAATTTAACGTCATTGCCACAACAACGCCAAACTGTTTTTTTACAAAGCCGAAATAACAAAATTATTTCATTACATTATTTTTCCAAATAACGAGAAAAAAGCGATGGCGTCTAACATTAGTGATCTATCACTCTGGCTGGTTTTTGTCTTGTATAGCCAACTCAACATCCGTTACTTTTTGTAATCCTCTAGGCAATTTATTACCGCGCTTTCCTCGATCCCCTGCGTAATGAATCAAGTCTGTCGGTTTTAAGGTCAAGTGTCGCTTGCCAGCATGTAAGGTTAAACTTCGCTCTTCAGGAATAACGGTGACTGAATGCAACCATTCTTGTTGAGCCACGAATCTCGCTTGCGGAATATTAATCAAGCGTACGCCTTTACCTTTATTCATTAAAGGCATTTCATTAGCAGCAAACACCAGTAAACGACCATCACCGGTCGTCACAGCAAGACGGTCAGTATCAATATTATCCATCCACAAAATAGGTAATATTTCTGCGCCTTCTGGCAAATTAAATAGCGTTTTACCTGCTTTGTTTTTAGCTAAAAGATTATCCAATACTGTCACAAACCCGTAACCTGCACTATTTGACAACAAGATAGTGGCATCTAACTCACCCGCGATAACCGCGACAAAACGTGCATCCGCTGGCGTTTGGAATCGTCCACTCAACGGTTCACCTTGCCCACGTGCTGAAGGCAAGCTATGGGCCGATACAGAATAACTACGCCCTGTAGAATCTAAAAATATTATTTGTTGATTACTTCGTGCCTTAACCGATGACATATAACGATCACCGGTACGAAAGTTCAAAGATTCAGGATCAACATCATGGCCTTTGGCAGCCCTAACCCAGCCACTTTCAGATAATACGATGGTTAATGGCTCTGTAGGCAACAGCTCTGTTTCACTGAGTGCTTTAGCGAAACTACGTTCTACAATCTCAGAACGACGATCATCACCAAATTTCTCTGCATCGGCAGTTAACTCTTTTCGAATTAAGTTCTTTAATTTAGTATCTGAAGCTAGTAATAGTTCTAATGCTTTCTGTTCTTTAGTCAGGTCGTCAATCTCACCACGGATCTTCATTTCTTCTAATTTCGCTAAATGGCGTAATTTCAACTCCAAAATAGCTTCTGCTTGGCGATCACTAATGCCAAAACGCGCCATTAATACAGGCTTGGGTTCATCTTCGGTTCGAATAATAGCAATCACTTCGTCGATGTTCAGGTAGGCCGTCAATAAACCTTCCAATACATGTAAACGGTCAATGATTTTATCTAAACGATATTGCAAACGACGGCGTACTGTTTCAGTACGATAAGTCAGCCATTCCACCAATAAATCACGTAGGTTTTTAACTTGTGGTCGGCCATCTAACCCAATCATATTCATATTGACACGATGACTACGCTCAAGATCCGTCGTAGCAAATAAATGCAACATCAAACCTTCGATATCAACCCTGTTTGAACGTGGCACAATCATTAATCTGACAGGGTTCTCATGATCAGACTCATCACGTAAATCGGCCACCATCGGTAATTTTTTATTATTCATTTGAGCAGCAATTTGCTCAATAATTTTGGCACCCGACACCTGATAAGGCAGTGCGTTGATAACAATATTGCCATCTTCTTTTACATAACAACCACGTTGTCGAACACTACCGCGACCAGTGGCATATATTTTCAGTAATTCTTCACGCGAGGAAATAATCTCGCCACCGGTTGGAAAATCAGGCCCTTGAATGTGTTCCAATAACTCGTCGAGTTTTGCAGTAGGTTTCTTCAATAAAGCCAAACAGGCATTCACCACTTCTCGCAGATTGTGAGGTGGAATATCTGTCGCCATACCCACAGCAATCCCACTCCCGCCATTCATTAAGATATTAGGTAATCGGGCTGGCAATAAGGTGGGCTCATTCAACGTGCCATCGAAATTAGCTTGCCATTCGACGGTGCCTTGGCCTAGTTCACTTAATAAAGTCTGGGCATAAGCAGTGAGTTTTGACTCCGTATAACGCATCGCAGCAAACGACTTAGGATCATCCATCGACCCCCAGTTACCTTGCCCATCAACTAGTGGATGGCGATAGGAGAACGGTTGCGCCATCAACACCATCGCCTCGTAACAAGCCGAATCGCCATGCGGATGATATTTACCCAACACATCACCGACAGTACGCGCTGATTTTTTATGTTTCGATGTTGCGCTTAAGCCTAATTCTGACATCGCATAGATAATACGACGTTGAACAGGTTTCAAACCATCACCGACGTGCGGCAAAGCCCTATCCAAAATGACGTACATGGAATAATCTAGGTAAGCCTTTTCGGTGAAATCGCGGACTGGCAGTTGCTCTAAATCATCGATTAATGAAGTCATCGTGAGTATCTCGTTATCGTATTCATATCGTCGCTAAATCCCCCTGCTCTTCCAGCCAAACTTTTCGATCCGGCGCGCGTTTTTTGGCTAATAATTTATCCATCAACTGTATGGTGCCATCTGCATCATCAATCGTCAGTCTAATGAGTCTTCTGGTATCAGGTGCCATAGTGGTTTCACGTAACTGTAAGGGATTCATTTCACCCAAGCCTTTGAAACGTTGAATACTCACCTTGCCTTTGAGTTTTTCTTTTTCGATTTTATTTAAAACAATTTGCTGTTCTTCATTATCTAAGGCGTAAAACACGTGCTTGCCGACATCAATTCGATATAACGGTGGCATGGCGACACAAATGTGACCGGCTTCAACTAAGGGGCGGAAATGTTGTACAAATAGAGCACATAATAAAGTAGCAATATGGGCACCATCAGAATCGGCATCCGCCAAAATACAGATTTTGCCATAACGTAAACCTGACAGGTCTTCTGATCCAGGATCAACACCAATAGCCACTGCGATATCATGCACTTCTTGCGAAGCTAATACTTGGCCGGACTCGACTTCCCATGTATTTAGGATCTTACCTCTTAAAGGCATAATCGCTTGAAACTCTCGCTCGCGACCTTGCTTAGCACTCCCGCCAGCAGAATCACCTTCTACTAAAAATAATTCTGTTCGTGTGACATCTTGAGATGAACAGTCAGATAATTTACCCGGTAATGTAGGGCCTGCTTGTACGCGCTTACGAATGACTTTCTTAGCTTGTTTCAAGCGTGATTGAGCACTGTTAATGGCTAATTCAGCAATTTTTTCACCATCTTCTATATGATGATTTAGCCACAAACTAAAGGCATCTTTTACAGCACCAGAAACAAAGCCAGCACACTGTCTTGATGACAAGCGTTCTTTAGTTTGACCTGAAAACTGTGGATCTTGCAATTTGACGGATAACACATAACAGCATTGAGCCCAGACATCTTCAGGGGATAGTTTTACACCGCGTGGCAATAAACTGCGAAACTCACAAAATTCTCGTAAAGCCTCTAACAAACCCGTGCGTAAGCCATTAACATGCGTTCCACCCTGCGCTGTTGGAATAAGATTAACGTAACTCTCTGCGAGTTCTTCACCTTGTTCTTGCTGCCACATTAATGCCCAATCGACTTCTTCATTATCACCGACAATGTGACCCACAAACGGTTGAGCTGGCACACAAAGTTGATCGGTCATCATCGTCGACAGATAACTATTAAGGCCATCTTCATAACACCAACGATCTTCTTTTTTAGTCTCGCCAGATAAATCAGTAAACGTCACTACTAAACCAGGACACAATACCGCTTTAGCTCGCAAAACATGACGTAAGCGTGAGACTAAAAACTTAGGAAAATCAAAATAAGCATCATCAGGCCAAAAACGCACGGTTGTACCTGTGTTACGTTTCCCTACGGTGCCAATTTCAGCTAAATCATCGACTTTCAGCCCTTGCTCAAAAGCAATCGCATACTCGACAGCATTTCGGCGAATTTTTACTTCAAGCCGCGATGACAATGCATTAACAACAGAAATACCTACACCGTGCAAACCACCTGAAAACTGGTAGTTTTTATTAGAAAACTTGCCACCCGCATGCAACCGTGTGAGGATAACCTCAACACCCGGCACCCCTTCTTCAGGATGAATATCTACCGGCATGCCACGGCCATCATCGATCACTTCTAGTGAATTATCCGCATGTAAAATAACCTGCACCTGCTGCGCATAACCTGCAACAGCTTCATCAATACTGTTATCAATGACTTCCTGTGCTAAATGGTTTGGCCGCGTAGTATCGGTATACATGCCAGGCCGTTTTTGAACGGGCTCTAACCCTGTTAAAACCTCAATCGCCGAAGCATTATATTCATTCGTCATGATGGTAACTTCTTAATTATTTTGTACGGAAGGGTAGCAGGATAAAAGGCTTTGATACAAGGGCGATATATAGAAGTAACCGTTAATAATACTAAAGCTATCGATTGACAACCTAAATATGTCTAGTAATACCATCAATATTAGACTTCATTAACTTAATAAATCAGTCTGACTATCGACGGGTTTATTATGGCATTTGCAGGCAATGCTATTTTTATTGAATCTATTCTTGTCGTAATGCCATATCTCCCCTACTCGTGATGATTTACCGCTTTTGTCGGTGGCGGTTTATAGTCATCTGCTTAACGTAGTCTGCCTGACAAATAATCCCAATCAAAAAATGGACCAGGATCTGTTTTTCTATCTGGCGAAATATGTTGATGACCAATGATAGTATCGGGTGTCAATTTAGGATAAGTGCGACATAAGCATTGAATGACCTCAAGTAATGAGTGATATTGGGATTGCTCAAACGTTTGTTGATCGCAGCCTTCTAACTCAATGCCAATCGTAAAATCATTACAACGTTCTCTTCCATTCCAGCATGACACGCCCGCATGCCATGCTCGTTGATCAAATGGAACATATTGAATAATTTCACCATCGCGCCTAATCAACAGATGTGCTGACACTTTCATATCAGCAATCTGTTCAAAATAAGGATGAGCGGTTCGATTTAATGTATTTAAAAACAAATCATCGATCCAGCCACCGCCAAATTCACCAGGTGGCAAACTGATATTGTGAATAACAATACCACTAATATCATCACTAATAGGTCGGCGATCTTGATTCGGTGAAGACCGATATTGAATCCCTTTCAGTAAGCCATCCTGACAGGTTAATTGCGTGTTACTTTCTAATCCCATGTAATACCATTCTCGTTAAACTCACTACACCAACCAATTTACCCTTTTCCATCACCGGTGCTCTAGATAAGCTCAAGCGTTCAAATAATCGAGCGCAATAACGAATGTCCATAGCGGCATCAACGGATACGATTGGCTTAGTCATTATTTCATATACATTCACTCGATCAGGTGATTTATTTTGTGACAAAACATGGTGAGCAATATCTGAAATCAACACCATACCGTATTCATCATCATCATGTCGCTTATCCACTATCAACATCTTGTTTTTAAGGTGTGCCATTTGTAACAGTGCATCTTTTATCGTAGTCATACCATGGATAATATCAATATCACGCCGCATTACATCTCGAACTCGAACAATGTCTTTAGGTTTCATATTAAATCTCTTCCTCAACCATATTTTGTAATGTTTGGATTTGATGTGATACACCGACAGCATCTTCAACATCTATTTGAATGGCAATACCTGTACCCGGTTTATTATCAAACTCACCCGCCTGCTCAATCGTTTCTAGTATATGACGGCTTAAATGTTCTTCCACTAAAAATAAGATAACATCTCTTTGCGTTTCAAGACTTAAGCCAAAAAATGTCTTACTTTGCGTAAGCCCCTCACCACGGGCATTAGTGATGATCGTTGACCCAGTGGCACCCGCATCTCGGGCTGCCTTCATCACCGCATCTGTTTTGCTATCTTCAACAAAACATATAATTAATTTGAAATGCATTAGTTGTGCTCCTCATTGTCTTGCTGCTTTTGTCTATTTTCACGCCACTCTGATAATTGGGCATACGCCATCACACTCATAATTGGGAATAAGCTAGCAAAGGCAATCAAACCAAAACCATCTAATAATGGGCTTCTTCCTGGAATAGTGGATGCCAAGCCGAGCCCAAGTGCCGCCACTAATGGCACGGTAACCGTCGATGTTGTCACGCCACCAGAATCGTAGGCTAGTGCAATAATTAATTTAGGTGCATAGAATGTTTGGATAATAACCACAATATAACCGGCCATAATGTAATAGTGCAGAGGCGTGCCGGTAATAATACGAAATGTACCAAGCGAAATACCCACTGCCACACCAATCGCCACCGCAATGCGTAAGCCCCAAACAGAAATAGCACCGCCTGATACTTCTTCCGCTTTAATCGCCACCGCATAAAGTGAAGGCTCAGCAATCGTCGTCGAAAAGCCAATAGCAGCTGCAAAAATATAAACCCACTTATAATCTTGCCAACGTAGTATCTCTGGAATCGCTGCCAAGTCTTTATATATAAATGCAGGATCCGTTAACTGCGCTGCCATTAGTTTACCGAGCGGAAATAAAGCCTGTTCGAGCCCTTGCAAAAATAACACTAAGCCAATCAGCACATAAAAAAAGCCAAATAAGACTTTTTTAAGATGAGGAATAGATTTTCGAATCACTAGCAATTGGAAGCCGAAAATAACAAAGGCGATCGGCAACACATCTTTTAATGTCGAGACAAAACTTTGGGCAAGCGATAACAAAAATGCCATCAAAACATCATTCCATAAGCCATGACAAAGATTATCGGTGTTAATGAGGCCAAGGCGATTAAACCAAAGCCATCGACCATTGGATTCCGCCCTTTGATACTCGATGCCAGACCCACACCTAGTGCGGTGACTAATGGCACGGTAATCGTTGATGTCGTGACGCCACCAGAATCATAAGCAATACCAATAATTTCATCAGGTGCAATCGTCGTCATCAACACAACCCCAATATAGCCAGCAATAATGAAATAATGAATTGGCCAACCTTTTAAAATACGTAATACGCCTACTAAAATGGCAAACCCTACAGAGATGGCTACGGTATAACGGAGTCCGGTGGCATAGCTGTTCATGGCTTCTTCAGTGTAGACAATAACACCGCCTATTGCTGCCACACTCGCGGCTTCTTGAGCCACGGCAATTAATGCCGGTTCAGCAACCGTGGTACCAAACCCCAAACAGAAGGCAAATAATAGCAACCAAAATACGCTACCTTTACGCGCGAAGGCATATGCCATACTTTCGCCGATAGGAAATAGCCCCATCTCCAAACCACGGATAAAGAAAGTCAAACCCAACATGACGAGCACCACCCCAGCGACGATGTTACTGAGATTAGGAATCGGTTGCTGCAGCACCACTAATTGAAAGAAGGCAATGACGGCAATTATCGATGCTAAATCACGCGCACTGCTTATAAAATAGCGTAAAAAGATAGAAAATTGTGTCCTCACCCGTTACCCTTATAACCTTTGATATTTATTTGAAGAAGCCTCGCTAATGCCAATCGAAAATACGATACCCGTTGAACTTATAGTCGCTCAGACCAAATTAGCATTGCTAGAGGATATCGGTCAACAGGATTTAACCGCAGACTTGATCCCGATCAATACATTAGCCAATGCCGCTATTATTACTCGTGAAAATGCCACGTTATGTGGTCAATCATGGTTAGAGCAGGTATTCAAGCAACTCGATTCCAACATCATCATTAACTGGTCTTTTGAAGATGGTGACCAGATGCAAGCGAATGATGTTATTTGCACCTTACATGGCCCAGCTAGAACCCTACTTACTGGTGAACGTACCGCGATGAATTTCATCCAGACATTCTCAGCTACCGCGACCTTAGCCAGACAATATGCTGATCAAGTAACAGGCTTAGACGTTCAAATATTAGATACACGCAAAACAATTCCTGGCCTGCGATTAGCTCAAAAATATGCGGTTCGTTGTGGAGGTGCTTATAATCACCGTGTGGGTTTATATGACGGTATTTTAATCAAAGAAAATCATATCAATGCAGCAGGCTCAATTGCAGCGGCTATCGAGCAAGCCCGCCACTTACACCAAACTACCGCCATTGAAGTTGAGGTCGAAAACGTTGCCGAGCTAGAACAAGCATTAGCGGGACACGCTGATATTATTCTGCTTGATAACTTTGATATTCCTGCATTAGTAAAAGCCGTCGCTCTGAATCAAGGGCAAGCAAAATTAGAAGCTTCAGGCGGTATCACGCTAGAAAATGTACGTGCGATTGCAGAAACAGGCGTTGACCGTATCTCTATCGGTGCTATCACTAAAGACATTCGTGCAGTTGATTTATCAATGCGGTTTATATAACCGTACTAATAGCAGCTGACGACACTTCAATCAACAAGCCTCGCAAAAATAATGGTGTCCAATCAGTCCTAGAACTAATCGAAATTGTCGAGCAAAAACTATTTTAAGACAAAAAAAACCGTGATGCTATGTCTAGTATCACGGTTTATTAGGCTTATAATTTATCTAAAAGATAAGTGCTTAAGCTTTATTACTTATTCCAAACCAATTTGCCAAAGTTCACGGTTAGCTTCAACAATTTCACCTGATGTCGCGTCCACTTCAACTTTCACTTCTTGACCGGCAATAACTGTATCAATGTCGAACTCATACGAGGCAGCACCGTTAGGTTCAATTTCATATTCAACTTCAGTAATTTCACCTGGATAAATTGCTAAGGCTGTTTTACGGGCATCCGCTTCACTGACTTTGGCTTTCGCTTTAAATAATGGATGGTTAACATTGTCTACTTCTCGCTCAATTTCAGAAACTAAACCACGATATGCATTACATTCTACATCCCAATCGGTAGCATCAGTTCCACGAATATCGAACTCATACATATGAGATGCTTCTTCGATTTTAAACTCTACTTTGACAATTTGACCCGGGCGCTCTTCTAAAGCAGCGGCCATACATTTTTCAAATTGGTATGAATGTCCGTCAGCTAACACCCCATTAGACAGCCCAATCAACAAGGCAGAAAGAATGATTGTTTTTTTCATTTTTTGCTACTCCTAAGCATAAAAAGTATTTTTAACACACAGTATTACCATTTCTGGCATATGAAACAAAATGACCCAAATCACTGAATAACTCAATGATTTGGGTCAAATTTTAAATTAACCTTGAACTAATTACATGGACACTTTAATACCAATCCAGCCTGCACGTGGTGCACCCGCACCTACAAAGCGTTCATCGGTTAAGTTATCTAAGCCTGGCGCCTCATCCGGCTCGCCATAAAGGCCAAAAGATGAATATTCTTTGTCAAATAAATTATCGACTTTAGCAAAGAATTCGACATTCTTATTTAGTTTATAGCGACTATGTAAGTTTACAACACCATAACCACTCAGTTTTTCATCATCATTGGCTTCATCACCACGTAAATACTGGCTTGAGAAATATGAAGCGGTTGCGCCTAATGAGAACTTATCAGTGAACGCATAATTAGTACCAATTTTCATATTATGCTCTGGCGTGCTTGGCAAACGATCCCCCTTATTAACCGTATAGGTGTCGCCACCACGTGAATAAGAAAACGAGTCTTCAAACGTTGCACGTACATAGCCATAATTTGCAAACCATTGCAGTTTTTCTTGCTGACCATTTAAGCCAACTTCAAGACCTGCTCGCGCTGTTTTATCAATATTTGCAAAGTTACCTAAAGTAAACCTAGGATCAGGATTGCCGGTGGCATTTTCATCTTCTTGAAAGAAAAACAAATCATCTTTTAGCTCAGTATAATAAACACCGGCATTCCAGTTAAAACTAGCTTGTTGTCCCCGTAAGCCAGCTTCAACGGTTTTAGCGACGACATCATCCAACGGTGGATCAGCCAAAAACGCATTGGGATAAGCACATGGTGATGTTGGCTCAGCACAGGTCAATTCTGATGCAGTCGGTGCACGGTTTGATTCACTATAGCTACCGTAAACATTCAAATTATCTTGAATAGCATACGTCAAACCCACTGACGGATTAAACCGGGTAAAGACATGTGTTTCACCCGTTTCATTCAAGTTTTGGTCACCACCTTTACTTGTTCCCGAAATATCAATTGCGATACGGTTATATCTTCCACCCAGCGTTAATGCCAGTTTATCGGTTAATGACATCGTATCGGTTATAAACAAACTATATGTTTCAGTTTTAATTTTGCCGTTAACGACGGTTTCATCAACAATCACACCGGTTCCAGTAGTGCCGCGTGTGTCAGTAAATTGAGCAATCTCTGACTGTGATGCGTGTTTAACATCTGAGCGATCATAGGTGGCGCCGACGATCAACTGATTTTCTTTACCAAATAAATCTTGAAGAAACGTTGATTGCAAACCAAAACCGTAACTATCTTGTTTGGTGTCACTGGTATTATTTAATGCGACAAAATCACCATCAGCAAAGCCATAGGTTGACGCATTAGCAATGAATATTTCATCCAGCGAACCAGGATTATTATCATCTTCTTCACCAACCTGATTACCAATCACTTCCAATTCTGAACCGTCACCATTAAAGGTAGTGCGATCACTTGAACGATAATAGGTGTTTGCTGAGACCATCACCTCATCATTTAGCCAATGTGAACCATTGAGGGTGAACATACGTAATTCATTTTGCGTATTATCTGGGTGAGTAAATACCGCTTTACGATCACTTTCAACTAATTGAATAGGAGAAGCACCATTACCATTCAAGTCACTGTCTACTAGGGTAATACCTAAATCAAGTGAAGTGCCTTCATTTCTGTAACTCAAATTAGAGAAAAATTGCTCTACACGAGATGGTGAAAAATCACGCCAGCCATCTTCTTTGGTTAATGCTCCCGTTGCGAAATAACCCAATTTACCATCATTCCCCCCCGTTGATAGCGATACAGAATCGCGACCAAATGAGCCGGTATAGGCTTCAAATTCATGACCCGCGTGCGTAAAACCATTTTTAGTTTGAATCGATAAAGCACCACCCAGTGTATTTAAGCCAAAAAGTGGGTTAGAACCGGGCATTAGATTCATGCTGGCGATCGCTGATTCAGGAATAAGTTCAAAGTTAACGGCATCACCAAATGGTTCGTTGACACGCACACCATCCATGTAGACAGACATACCTTGAGAGTTACCTACGAGTGGAGAAGCTGTAAAACCACGGTATCTCAAATCAGGTTGAAAAGGATTATTTTGTGCAGCATTGATACTGACGCTACCCAATGTTTTGTTCATAAAATCAGACAAATCAAGCGCCTGAACTTGCTCTATATCCTTTGCGGTTGCTGACTGCACATTAGCTGCAATCATATCTGCAGGTAAGCCAACGCCATGCAGAGGCGTTGTGCCAATAACTTCAATATTGCTTAACTCAACACTGTCTTCGGCAGCAAAAGCAACACCTGTAATCATTGACGATGCTAGCATCAATGATAAGGCGCTGCGTTTAGATGGTATATTCATACGTCGCATCACTCTCTATTTATTATTGTAAAAGACCTTAATAGCATGTTTTATGCCATAAAAATTAGCCATTAAATTCAGTTAGTTAAATTAAATGGTGTACCCAATAATTACTAACTGGTTAATAACAGCCATCATGAGTGGTTTTATATAACCAATTAAAACCAAGCTAAACTTTCATGCAAGTTCACCACATGCCCAATAATGACCAGCGTCGGCGCAATGGGTTGTTCTCGCTCAGCAACATTAGGTAAATCTGCAATGGTGCTCACCCACACTTTTTGGCGGTCTGTTGTACCCTGTTGGACTAATGCAGCAGGGGTATCGGCTAGTAATCCATGCTTAAGTAATTGCTGGCTCAATGTCGGTAAGCCTGCCAACCCCATATATACCACTACTGTTTGCCTTGGCTGAACCAAGCTCGGCCAGTTCAAATCTAATTCGCCTTCTTTCAATTGTCCTGTCACAAAGGTACAACTTTGTGAGTAATCACGATGAGTAAGCGGAATACCAGCATAAGATGAGCAACCGGAAGCGGCGGTAATGCCAGGAACCACTTGAAAAGGAATTTTCTCTGCAGCAAGCGTCGCGATTTCTTCACCGCCGCGACCAAAAATAAATGGGTCACCGCCTTTCAACCTTAATACGCGTTTGCCTTGTTTCGCATGGGCGAGTAACAAGTCATTAATTTCTTCTTGACGGACCGCATGCCATGCACGCTGCTTACCAACATAAATGTGTTCAGCCTCACGACGAACTAATGCTAAAACTTCTTTACTGACCAGACGATCATAAAACACCACATCGGCTTGTTGCATTAACCGTAACGCTTTGAAGGTAAGTAATTCAGGATCACCTGGCCCTGCACCGACCAGATAGACTTCACCTTGTTTTAATTCAGCGCCATTGGCACTGTCCAGCAGCTGATTTAATGTCTGCTCACCTAATTCATCTCGACCCGCTAAGACATGTTCAGCGACTTTACCTTGTAATACTATTTCCCAAAAACGGCGTCGCATCGCTAAGGTCGGTAATCTGTTTTTGACAACATCACGATAATGCCCCACTAGTGTGGCCAATCGACCATAACTAGGCGGAATTAAGGTTTCCAATCGTGCGCGCAACTGCCGAGCTAAAATGGGCGACTTGCCGCCACTTGCTATTGCCACTACAACTGGCGATCGGTCAAGAATTGACGGTAAAATAAAATCACATAATTCAGGGCAATCAGCGACATTGACTAAAATATTTTTGGCTTTGGCTTGATGGTAAACGTCTCGATTGACCGCTTGATCATTGGTCGCCGCAATGACTAAAAACTGTTCTGATAGCAAGTCAGCACTATATATCGCCTTTAGCCAAGTGACCCTGTTAGCATCAATCAAGGCTTGCGTCGATGCTGATATTTCAGGGGCAACGATAGATACTGCGGCATTCGCTTTTAATAATAATCCTGCTTTACGTGCGGCAATTTCACCCCCACCCACAACAAGACATTGTCGATCATTTAGATCAACAAATAATGGTAAATAATCCATTTTTTATTCTTTATAACTTATCGGTAAAGAAAGACCTTGCAACACAAAGCCGTCATTTAGGTTTTGTACTAAGGCTACAATTTTAAGTTTATTACGGTTCCAGTGTTCATCCACTATTATGTCAGTCGTCACAGCTGTTTCACCCTTTCTAGCTAAATCGAAAGGCCCTAACCACTTTCTGACTAGGTGCTGGTGATGGAACGTCATACCAGCATTATCACCACCACTCACTTTACTTGTAATGTCATCCTCAGTCACAGCAAGGTATAGAACAGAATATTGGCGATTTTCATCCCCTTCTACCTTGACCGCTGTTTTTAGGAGCAGTTGCTTGTCCTCTTCCGTCACATCAAGAGAAATACGCGCTTCAGGTGCAAAACCATTGACCGCCTTGATGACATCCTTGCCATGCCTTTCCCAATTATGAATTATTTCACCACTGATCACAAACTCTGGGGTATAAACTGATTGATATAAATTAAGACGCGCTAATTGACGTTGTCTATCGGAAAATAAAGGGCTCGCAAAACGGTCAATCCAACCTTTTTTATCGTTCAAGTAGTCAATATGGAACCCCAAGACGATCAGCTGTTGATCGGTGACACCTTGCTCTGGAAGTGCCGTCACCCAACGATCAGCCGCGGGACACAAACCACAGCCTTCAGAGGTAAACAACTCCAATACTGCCATTTGCGTATCTGCACTTTGCGCCTGCCATGTTTGAGCAAATAATAGTGTGGGTAACAAACAGAACAAACAGAACAACTCTTTAAATCTCAACATGATCAATGCTCCTTATGATTATTGGGATATATTATCTGAGAGAGAATCATTAGCACCATAGTTCAGATGTTGAGCATCACTAATAACCGCCAACTCACGCATGACTGCCGTAGCATAACTGCCTGCAGGTAGGAAAAACGCTAATTCTAACTGATTATCATTCATAAACTGCCAATTAAAATCAGCAGGATATACACGCAAAGCGCGACGTTCTTGGCTCATTCCCGCCTTTTCCAAACCTTGTTGCCACATTGTCCAATCAGAAAAAACACCTTGTTCCAAATCTAAACTCTCCGACTGAGCAAGCGGGTTTCCACGTCCCCACATTGGTCCTGTCGGATGAATGTCCATTGTTGCTAATCGTGTTTGCAAAGTCTGATCAAGTTCATTGACAACAAATGAACTGGCTTTAGTACCTGCTAATAACATGACATCACCAAGCAGTGCTTTATTCCAGTTAGCTAAGTTGACTCGCTTTGCCAACACTAAGTTAAATAACCACGAGCGAGCAGCAGATAAATAGATACTTTTTTGATTACGTTTTCGCGGGGCTTGACCCGTTGAAAACCAGTGCTCAACCCGATATAAATTACCCGCTTGATGGCCAAAACGTTGTTCAGCAAAGTAATTCGGCACACCATGCTGTTGGATCAGCTTCAATGACGATTCCCATATCGCTTGCTCGCCATGCAGATCAGTTAAGCGTAATTTAAAAGTATTGCCAGCGAGTACACCGCGTTTTAATTTTTTACCATGACGAGTGCGTTCAATAATTTGGATATCGTCAGTTTCAAATGCTGACCAGTCCGGTTCTGCAACGCCTTCTAAATTAATACTAAACCATTGTTTGGTGACTGCATGACGATCTTTAAGGCCAGCAAACCCCACCGCCACTTGGTGAACACCAGCAAACTTAGCCAATTCCAGCGCCAACCAATCGCTATTAATGCCCCGTTTTTGAATTTTTAACCAAACATGCCCCCCCATACCATCAGCTTCAAATGGTAATTGTTCATCAACTTGGAAAAACTCACGCTGGCTACGAATCACTGCCGAACAAGATAAGGCATTGGAGTTACAGTGCGGAAATGCTGCAAAATCGAAATTTTTCACATTCAGATTTTTTTAGTGATCAAAACGACAGCATGCGCCGCGATACCTTCTTGCCGACCTGCAAAACCAAGCTTTTCTGTTGTTGTCGCTTTAATGTTCACAGCATCGACATCAACCGCAAGATCGATCGCTAAGATTTTACGCATTGCTGGAATAAAGGGGGCTAATTTAGGCGCTTGCGCAACTACTGTGCTGTCTACATTGCCAACTTGCCAGCCGCGTTCAGCCAAGTCACGGATCACTCGCCGTAATAATTGTCGGCTATCAATATTTTTGAAGCTCGCATCCGTATCAGGAAAATGATGACCAATATCCCACAATCCAGCGGCGCCCAATAAGGCATCACAAATGGCATGAATTAACACATCACCATCAGAATGGGCTTCTAAGCCATGAGTGTGAGGAATCGTTTCACCACCGATAATGAGCGGTCTGTTTTCTGTGAATTTGTGCACATCATAACCATGGCCTATTCTCATCATATTTCGCTACTTTGAAGTTGTAAAAATAAACGTGCTAATGCCAAATCTTGTGGCACGGTAATCTTGATGTTATCTGAGTGACCTTCGACCATCATTGGCTTCAAACCCGATAGCTCAATTGCACTGGCTTCATCGGTAACCGTTAATTGCTGTTGTTTGGCATGGTGTAACGCCTCTTTTAATGTCTGTAAACGAAACATTTGAGGTGTGGCTGCTCGCCATAGGCCCTGCCGAGAAACGGTATCTGTTATTTCTTGGTGTAAATTGACCCGTTTAACCGTGTCATTCACTGGAATACCCAGAATTCCACCCACATCATGATCGACTAACTCTGCCAACATTTGGTCAATATCTTGATGACGCAGGCAAGGACGAGCGGCATCATGCACCAACACCCAAGGGTCATCATTACTCATTGTTGACAATTTTTGCAGTGCATTAAAAACAGAATCAGCACGCTCCGTGCCACCGCTCACTTCAATCAAAGGACAGTCAAAGTCGAATGTTAATGTTGACCAATAGGGATCATCTGCAGCAATCGCAACAATCAGTCCTGAGATTTTAGGATGTGATGCTAAGCGGTTTAAGGTATGTTCAATGACCGTTTTGCCATCAAGTTGTAAATATTGTTTGGGACGATCGGAGTGCATCCTTGCTCCTATCCCCGCAGCAGGCACAACTGCCCAAATCTGCTGACTATTCACCAGATGATTCATCAATTATCTGAAAAAATGTTTCGCCTAACTTAACCATACCCAAGTCATTTCGAGCACGCTCTTCCAAAGCATCCAAACCACTTTTCAGATCATGCACATCCGCTGCCAACACTTTATTTCGTTCTTCAAGTACAGCATTACCTTGCCGCTGAATTTCAACCTGACGATGCAAATATAAAACTGCAGGTAAGCCATCATGACTAAACCACAAACGATATTGTAATAAAATCAATATGATTGTTAGCGAAATCATGACTGCTTTCATAGGTTCGAACTTAGTTAAATGCTTTCAAACCAGGATACGTTGCTGCACGGCCTAATTCTGCCTCAATGCGAATCAGTTGATTATATTTAGCAACACGATCAGAACGTGATAACGAACCCGTTTTAATTTGCCCAACATTAGTCGCAACCGCAAGATCGGCAATCGTTGTATCTTCAGTTTCACCACTTCGATGTGACATTACAGCGGTATAACCGGCAGTTTTCGCCATGTCGATAGCGGCTAAGGTTTCGCTCAATGTGCCAATTTGATTGACTTTAATCAAAATAGAATTGGCCACGCCTTTAGCAATGCCTTGTTCTAATATCGCCGTATTAGTTACAAATAAATCATCACCAACGAGTTGAACACGGTCTCCAATGCGGTCAGTGAGTAATTTCCACCCTTCCCAGTCATTTTCATCCATCCCATCCTCAATGCTAATGATCGGATATTTATTCACCCACGATTCGAACATATCAACCAATTCAGCTGAGTTTAGAGAACGGCCTTCAGAAGCTAAGACGTATTGTCCATCCTTGTAAAACTCAGAGCTAGCCGCATCAAGGCCAAGCATAATATCCTTGCCCGCTTCATAACCGGCATTGGCAATGGCTTCAAGAATGATTTCTATTGCCGCCTCATTGGAAGGCAAGTCAGGGGCAAATCCACCTTCATCACCCACAGCGGTATTTAAACCACGGTCATTTAATACTTTTTTCAATGCATGAAATACTTCAGCGCCATATCGTATTGCTTCTGTAATATTCGGTGCACCCACCGGTAGAATCATAAACTCTTGTAAATCGACACTATTATCAGCGTGTGATCCACCATTAATGATGTTCATCATCGGTACAGGCATTGTCGTTGCTGTATCACCACCAAGATAACGATATAAAGGTAGACCTGCATCATTAGCTGCAGCTCGTGCCGTAGCCATTGAAATAGCAAGTAAAGCATTTGCACCTAACCGAGCTTTGTTTGGTGTGCCATCAGTAGCAATTAATGTTGCATCGAGTGCTTTTTGATCATTGGCATCCATACCTATCACAGCATCACGTAATTCACCATTAACGGCTGCTACAGCGTTTAGTACACCTTTACCCAAATAACGTGTTTTATCACCATCACGTAGCTCAACGGCTTCACGTTGACCTGTTGAAGCACCAGAAGGCACAGCGGCACGACCAATAACGCCATTCTCCAAAGTCACGTCAGCTTCAACAGTAGGGTTACCACGTGAATCAATAACTTCACGCCCATGTATATTAATAATTTTACTCAATGTATTCTCCAAGGAATGCTTAAAAACGACTCAAATTAATCTTTTACATTATGCCAATGCAATCTAGCCAAACTTAGCCGATTAATGAATCTTCAATAAAATCGTGTTTTTTAACGGTCGAATCGATAGCTAATAATGTTTCAAGTAAGGCTTCCATTTTATGTAATGGCCATGAGTTAGCGCCGTCACTTAATGCTTTTTCTGGTTCTGGATGTGTCTCCATAAACACACCAGCCACGCCGACAGCGACAGCTGCACGTGCTAATACAGGTACAAATTCTCGCTGCCCGCCGGATGAACCACCCATACCACCGGGTTGTTGCACAGAATGCGTTGCATCAAATACCACAGGGCAATCCATCGCACGCATAATAGGTAAACCACGCATGTCTGAAATTAGGGTGTTATAACCAAACGATGTACCACGGTCACACAGCATGATTTGATTGTTTCCTGTTGATTTTGCTTTCTCTGCGACATGTTTCATATCCCAAGGCGCAAGAAATTGACCTTTCTTGATATTGACAGGCAAACCTTGACTACAGACATCTAAAATAAAGCTTGTTTGGCGACATAAAAATGCAGGGGTTTGCAACACATCAACGACACTAGCTACTTCAGCGAGCGGAGAGTATTCGTGTACATCGGTCAGTACCGGAACGCCATATTCTTTTTTCACTTTTTCTAAAATAGCTAAGCCTTTTTCAATGCCTGGCCCACGGTAACTATTCACAGATGTTCTATTGGCTTTATCAAACGAAGATTTGTACACAAAATGAATGCCGAGTCGATCGGTCATTTCTTTTAATCGACCTGCAACGTCCATAGTCATCTGTTCACTTTCGATAACACAGGTGCCTGCGATCAAAAATAGTGGCTGCTTACCACCGACTTCTTTGCCACATAAATCCATTATTTTTCTCCACTTTTATTATTGTGGGCAGCTTTATTTTGTTTGGCTGCATTGATAAAACCATCAAACAGAGGGTGACCATGACGTGGTGTTGAGGTAAATTCAGGATGAGACTGACAAGCAACGAACCATGGATGACCTGGGATCTCAATCATTTCCACTAAATTTTTATCTTTAGACATGCCAGAGAAACGTAAACCAGCATTTTCTAAAATCTGTTTATAGTTATTATTGAATTCATAGCGATGACGATGACGCTCACTCACTTCACTTGCACCGTAGATAGCTTGTGCCAAACTACCTTCTTCTAATACACAAGGATAAGCACCTAAACGCATCGTTCCGCCTAAATCAGAATCATGATCGCGCTGTTCAACACTACCATCTTCTTTTTGCCATTCAGTGATTAAACCAATGATCGGATGCGGCGTATCAAGGTCAAATTCTGTACTGAACGCATCTTTCAGGCCTGCTTTATTGCGCGCATATTCAATAACAGCTACTTGCATACCCAAACAAATGCCAAGGTATGGAATATTATTTTCGCGCGCATATTGTGCCGTCAAAATCATGCCTTCAACACCACGTTCACCAAAGCCTCCAGGCACCAAAATTGCATCAACATTAGCAATAGAAGCAGGCCCTTCTTTTTCAATAATATCTGAATCAACATAATGCACGTTTACTTTAGTACGCGTGTGAATGCCGGCATGGATCAATGATTCTGATAAAGACTTGTAGGCCTCCGTCAGGTCCATATATTTACCGACCATCGCAATATTCACTTCACCATTACGGTTGTCAATATTATCCGCGACCGTTTGCCATTCACTTAGATCTGCCGGTTTAGCATCTAAATGTAATTGCTTAACCACAATCTCATCCAAACCTTGAGCATGTAGACCGAGTGGTATTTTGTAAATACTATCGACGTCGACAGAAGCAATCACTGATTTTTCTGGCACATTAGTGAATAAAGAAATTTTGCGACGCTCTGACTCAGGTAAAGGTCTATCCATACGACATAGTAAAACATCAGGCTGAATACCAATCGTCCGTAACTCTTTCACAGAGTGTTGAGTTGGCTTGGTCTTTATTTCACCTGCAGAAGGAATATAAGGTACTAATGTTAAATGTAGAAATAAGGCATTATCACGGCCTAATTTTGTACCCATCTGACGAATGGCTTCAAGGAAAGGTAATGATTCAATATCACCGACCGTGCCACCGATTTCAATTAATGCGACATCGGCATCACCTGCACCTTCATAGATACAACGCTGAATTTCATCCGTAATATGAGGTATAACTTGTACCGTATTGCCTAAATATTCACCACGACGCTCTTTACGAATCACATTTTCGTAAATTTGACCGGTCGTGTGATTGTTTGCCTTAGTCATCTTGGCATCAATAAAACGCTCGTAGTGACCGAGATCTAAATCTGTTTCCGCGCCATCATTGGTGACAAATACTTCACCATGTTGCAAAGGGCTCATCGTCCCTGGATCAACGTTAATATAGGGATCCAGTTTAACGAGAGTGACTTGCAAACCACGAGCTTCAAGAATAGCGGCCAATGACGCAGCAGCAATCCCCTTACCTAGAGACGATACAACACCACCGGTGACGAAGATAAATTTAGTCATATTTTGGAGAGTTCTAATAATGGCGCGACCAGAATAGTTACGCACAAATCAGCGATATAAAGTAACAGAATTCGACCTTTCTCTCAATGAAAATTATAGTTAGACATATTCTAAAATTAGAGTAGGTTTAAATATGATAATAAATTTTCATTGACATTGAATATGTCACTTCCCTAACGCGAAGATTACACGACTAAGATGCTACCTTTGTAACCCTAAGTCAGTTAATAAATATCAAATCAAAGCCAATAAAAAAGCCCATTTAGTCATTAAATGGGCTTTTTTTGAGGTTTTATTCACTATATTTGGTGCCGACGGGCGGATTCGAACCGCCACGGACTACGTCCACCACCCCCTCAAGATGGCGTGTCTACCAATTTCACCACGTCGGCTATTTTTATATATTGCTATTGTGGCAAATCAGGTAAATCTGCCGGCGCTTGTTCAATGGTTTCTGTAATCACAGTCTCTGTAATACTATCAACACCGGCTGTCTTACCTGAAAAATAGGCCAATGTCAGGCTGGTGATAAAGAAAATAGTTGCTAATATAGCACTGCTTCTTGACAAGAATGATGTAGAGCCTTGGCTACCAAACACGCTGGATGAAGCGCCGCCACCGCCGCCTAAAGCAGCTGCGCCAGCATCGGCACCTTTACCATGCTGGATGAGGATTAACCCTACCAACAATAGTGAAACGACAATATGTACAACGAGAATAATTGAATCCATTTTTTAAACCTAAATGCATGCAGCTTGACATATTTTCACGAACTCATTGGCATCTAGTGATGCTCCACCAACAAGTCCGCCATCGATGTCAGGCATTGAAAATAACGGTGCGGCATTATCTCCTTTAACACTGCCTCCGTAAAGTATTTGTACTGATTCTGCCGTAGCAGGATCATGTTTTGCAATACGTTCACGCATGAAAGAATGGACTTCTTGCGCCCATTCTGGGGTTGCAGACTTCCCCGTTCCAATTGCCCATACAGGCTCATAAGCCAACACACTCTGCGACAACGCCTTAACACCGCTTTGATTGATCACAATATCTAGTAATCGTGCAATGACCTCTTCTGTTTGCCCTTTTGCATGTTCTTCTGGACTTTCACCAATACAAATAATCGGTGTTACGCCTTCCGTTAGTGCCACGTCAAATTTGTCAGCGACAATATGGTCAAGTACAAGTTGATCTAAATCTAATTCTGCATAAAGACAACGACGTTCAGAATGACCAATTAAAACATATCTACAGCCAAAGTCTTTTAACATGGCGGCGGAAATTTCACCGGTGTAAGCGCCTTGTCTAAATTGCGACAAGTTTTGAGTGCCCCAAGATAATCCTGATTGTTCTAATGCCATCTGCACTTGATGTAAATAAACAGCAGGAGGGAAAATTGCGACATCAACATCAGTAAACGCGTTTTTCTGGGCCAAAATCCCATCGAGTAATTGTTTATTACTGGCACTAGAGCCGTTCATTTTCCAATTTGCAGCAACTAGCGATTTACGCACTGATGACTTCCTTTTAACAAGTTAAGGTGTGAGATTACCGACCGACCGCAGAGAAAGCAATCAAAGAGATGAAACGAGTATATTACTACTTGCGTTAATTGTTGTGAGAGAGTGATTCAAAGTAGTGATTCTATGGTTGTTGCAAGCTCTGTTGCTAGTTTATTAACTAATTCCGCATCACGTCCTTCCACCATCACACGAATAAGCGGTTCAGTTCCCGATGCTCGCAATAATACACGACCATTATTGCCTAATTTGGCTTCAATATCTGTGACGGCTGCCTTCACATCTTCATTGGTAGCTAGGTCAATAACCTTATTGATACGTACATTAATCAAGCGCTGAGGGAATTTAGTTACTGACGATCGCAGTTCATGCAAACTCATACCAGTTGCCTGCACTTCGGCTAAGACCTGTAAGGCAGCAACAATACCATCGCCAGTCGTTGTTTTATCAAGACAAATAATATGACCGGAAGACTCGCCGCCGACAGTGGCACCTTGTTCTTTTAACATTTCCATTACATAGCGATCACCGACATTTGCTCGATGTAATGCCATATCATAAGACTTTAATGCTTGCTCTAATCCAAGATTAGACATCAAGGTGCCGACGATAACAGGATGCTTATTACCCGCCCGTTGCTGTGCCCGAGCAATAACAAATAAAAGCTCATCACCATCAACCAGTTCACCATTGTGATCAACCATGATTAAACGATCGCCATCACCATCTAATGCAATGCCCAAGTCAGCGTTATTTTCCAGCACCGCAGCTTGTAATAAGCTTGGTTCAGTCGAACCACAGTCTTTGTTTATATTCAGGCCATTAGGCTCCGCGCCCATCACCACTACTTCAGCGCCCAGCTCTCTGAACACATTAGGCGCAATGTGATACGTCGCACCATGCGCGCAATCGACAACAAGTTTCAACTGTGAAAAATCTAATTTTGAAGATACCGTGCTTTTACAAAACTCGATATAACGACCCGCGGCATCATCAATACGATGTGCCTTACCCAATAAAGCGGAATCAACCGTTACCAAGGGCTTATCCATCATCGCCTCAATTTCAAGCTCTATGGATTCTGGTAACTTAGTCCCTTCTCCCGAAAAAAACTTAATGCCATTGTCATGATACGGATTATGTGAGGCACTTATAACAATTCCTGCTTGTGCATGAAATGTGCGTGTCAGGTAAGCAATACCTGGGGTCGGCATTGGCCCCAATAAATAGACATCTACTCCTGCAGCAGACAAGCCAGCTTGTAGAGCTGACTCAAACATATAACCAGAAATACGAGTATCTTTACCAATAAAAACTTTACTTCGGTGTTCTTTGGCAAACACGTGGCCAATTGCCCATCCTAGTTTGAGTACAAACTCTGGGGTGATAGAACCATCTCCGACTCGACCTCGAATACCATCTGTTCCGAAATAGCGTCTTTTTTGATCAGCCAAAATTATTCACCTTCATTACATGATCACACATCATAATAGCTTGAACTGTTTCGCGCACATCATGACTGCGAATAATCTTTGCACCCTGCCAAACTGAGAGGGCAGCCAGTGATAAACTCGCTGCTAGACGTTCTTCAACAGAGACATTCAATAATTTCCCAATCATTGATTTACGTGAAACGCCAACTAAAACAGGCAAACCTAAATCTACTAATCTAGCTAAGTTTTTCATCAACTGTAGATTATGAGTAGTGCGTTTTCCAAAACCAAAGCCTGGGTCTAAAATTAATTTATCTCGGCTTATTCCTGCTTGCTCGCAGTCATTAATTCGCTGTAGCAAAAATGCAATTACATCCGTTACCACATCATCATATTGAGGATTATCTTGCATGGTTTGTGGCGTACCTTGACTATGCATTAGACAGACTGGCACATCACATTCAACTGCGGCTTGCAGTGCTCCTTCAACTTGTAAAGCACGCACATCGTTGATAAGCCCCGCTCCAGCATTAATCGCTGCGCGCATGACTTCAGGCTTACTTGTGTCAATCGATATTGGAATGTCCAGCTCGCTATGAATCGCTTGAATAACAGGCACTACACGTGCAATTTCTTCCTCAACCGAAACCAACAAGGCTCCAGGACGCGTAGACTCACCGCCAACATCAATGATGCCAGCGCCATCATTCACCATTTTTTGAGCCTGAGCTAGCGCAGCATCTGCGGCTAGAAACTCGCCACCATCTGAAAAAGAATCTGGGGTAACATTTAAAATTCCCATTACCTGGGGACGTGCTAAATCTAACGGCTGACCTGAACAGTTCAAAATCATTAAAATATCCTAATGTAATTGATCTGCAGGCTTTCCTGGTGTTTCTGAATCAGATGAACTTTCAGGTGGCGTTGAAGAAGAACTATCCGTCCAATCTTTCGGTGCACCGGGCTCACGCCCATCCATAATGGCATCAATTTGTTCGCTATCAATCGTTTCATACTTAACTAATAATGCTGTCATTTTATGAAGCTTGTCGAGGTTATCAGTTAAAATTTGTTCTGCACGTTGGTAGTTTCGATTAATCAGTGTTCGAATATCTTCATCAATTTTCTTAGCGGTCAAGTCTGACACAGATTTATGTTGAGTAACTGAACGACCCAAGAATACTTCACCTTCATCTTCACCGTATGACATCGGTCCCATATTGTCAGACAGACCCCATTTAGTGACCATATCGTGCGCTAACTTTGTCGCACGCTGAATATCGTTTGATGCACCTGTAGTGACCGAATCAGCACCATAAATTAATTCTTCAGCAATACGTCCGCCATACAAGCTTGAAATTTGGCTTTCTAACTGCAACTTGCTCAAGCTATATTTATCTTCTGTTGGTAAGAACATTGTTACCCCTAACGCTCTACCACGAGGAATAATACTCACTTTATAAACGGGATCATGATCTGGCACCAAACGACCGACAATAGCATGTCCTGCTTCATGGTAAGCCGTCATTTCCTTTTCTTTTTCATTCATGACCATTGATCGGCGTTCTGCACCCATCATTATCTTGTCTTTCGCCTTCTCCATATCTTCCATTTCAACCAAACGCTTATTTGATCTCGCTGCAAATAAAGCGGCTTCATTCACTAAATTAGCTAAGTCAGCACCAGAAAATCCAGGCGTACCACGTGCAATCAATGCGGCTTTAACATCATCAGCAGCAGGCACTTTTCCTAAGTGAACTTTGAGAATTTGTTCGCGACCACGAATATCAGGAAGTGGCACGACTACTTGGCGATCAAAACGGCCTGGTCGCAGTAAAGCAGGATCCAAAACGTCAGGTCTGTTCGTTGCTGCAATAACAATAACGCCTTCATTACCTTCAAAACCATCCATTTCAACCAACAGTTGGTTCAACGTTTGTTCACGCTCATCATTACCGCCACCTACACCGGCGCCACGATGGCGACCTACAGCATCAATTTCATCGATAAAGATGATGCAAGGGGCATGTTTTTTAGCTTGCTCAAACATATCACGGACCCGTGATGCTCCGACACCTACAAACATTTCAACAAAGTCTGAGCCAGAAATAGTAAAGAAAGGAACTTTAGCTTCACCGGCAATGGCTTTAGCAAGTAGCGTTTTACCAGTACCTGGCGACCCTACCATTAAAATACCACGAGGAATTTTACCGCCTAACTTTTGAAATTTGGCCGGTTCACGCAAGAATTCAACTAACTCGCTGACCTCTTCTTTGGCTTCCTCTACACCTGCAACATCTTTGAAGGTGACTTTCACTTGGTCTTCATTCAGCATTTTTGCTTTACTTTTACCAAAAGACATCGGATTTTTACCACCGCCGCCACCTTGCATTTGGCGCATGAAGAAAATCCACACACCAATTAATAACAACATTGGGAACCATGAAATAAAGATTTGCATTAATAAGCCAGTTTGCTCTGCTGGTTTAGCCTGAATACTTACACCATTATTCAATAAGTCTCCCATCAAGCCGGCATCATAATCTGGGCTATATGTCGTAAAGCTACTACCATCCGTTAGCTTACCAGTAATGGTTTTACCCTGAATATCAACCGCTGATACAGCACCATTTTTCACATTGGCGATGAAAGTAGAATAATCGATCTCGCCTTGCTTAGCTTTTTGGGGTCCGAAATTATTGAACACCGACATCAGAACCATGGCGATGACTACCCATAAAACGATGTTTTTCATCATGTCATTCAATGTTTGTTACCTCTGTAACTTTAATTATTTTAGGCCACGGCCAAGTAGATAGACTTCTCGGCTTCGTGGTCGTGATGCATCTGGTTTTCGTGTCACTACTTTTTTAAAGCCATCCCGCATTGCTTTAAGATAATCATCAAAACCTTCACCTTGAAATACTTTTACCAGAAAAATACCCTGCTTACTCAAATTGGTCAAAGCAAAATCTAAGGCTAGTTCAACTAGATGCATACTACTCGGCTGATCAATCGAGTCCACCCCAGTTATATTGGGGGCCATATCTGATAATACAAGGTCTATTTGTTGACCATTTAATACTTCATTCAGTTCATCCAACACAGAGTCTTCGCGAAAGTCACCTTGGATAAAATGCACGCCAGACAATGGCGTCATAGGCAGTATATCTAAAGCGACAACGGTTCCCTTTTCATTCATTTTACGAAGCGCATAATCTGACCAACCACCGGGAGCGGATCCCAAATCCACCACCGCCATGCCTTGACGAATTAACTTATCTTTTTTATCAATTTCTTCTAATTTAAAGGTTGCCCGTGACCGATAGCCTGCTTTTTGAGCCATTTTGACATAATGATCATCAAAATGCTCTCTCATCCACTCATTACTGGATTTGCTTCTAGCCATTGCTAAACCTTTGCTTCATTGATTTTTTTATCAGTACTAATGACTAATGCCAATCCTAATAAGCTAAGAAGCGTGTAAATGTTCTGACTGACGGTATGAAAACTCTCAAAACGGTCTACAACTGAGTTATTGCCGAGGTGAATAAGGTGTTTCATTGCTGTCATTTCAGGCTGCAAATACGTGCTAAAAATAAGGGTTAGGATCACCATAATAAAGATAACCCAAGCTCGCCAAATCCGATAGGTTTGTCTGCCGTATATAACAATTTTACTAATGAGTAATATTGTGCCACAACCTAAACCCAGGAGGTTGACCGCAGAAAACAAATCGCCGGCATAATTACCTGCTAATATCACATCACCTAATGTGGCAAATGCCATAGGAACAGCAATATATCCTATAGCAAATAGACTTCCCACCCACAATGTGAGTAATAATCGCTCACTCAATATGCTAGATATCATTCGATTGCTTATGCGCCATATCGGATAGCAACGATCTCATATTCAATCGCACCACTGGGTGCTTTTACGATAGCAATATCATCAATTTCTTTTCCAATTAACGCGCGAGCAATAGGAGAAGAAATAGAAATACGGTTTTTCTTAATGTCTGATTCATAGTCACCTACTATTTGATAAGTAACTTCATCGTCATTATCAATATTCAACAAATCAACGGTAACGCCAAATACAACCCGACCATCACGAGGTAGTGATGACGGATCGATAATTTGTGCGTTTGACAATACGCCCTCAAGCTCTTGTATACGACCTTCAATAAAGCTTTGCTGCTCTTTGGCGGCATGATACTCAGCATTTTCTTTCAAATCACCGTGAGCACGGGCTTCAGATATAGCAGCCACAACCTCTGGTCGAGCAGTATATTTTAAGTGTTGTAACTCATCTTTTAACTCATCTGAACCATGTAGTGTAATAGGCACTGCCATTAATTTAATTCTCCATGTAATGACTGTAGGCAATTAACCGTATCATTATCTTTACTATTTAATGCTTGGCATGTGGCTCGCGCCGCTGCTAGGGTTGTCGTGTAATTCACTTGATGTTGTAATGCCGCGCGACGAATTTCAAGTGAATCAGCTACCGCTTGTCGACCTTCAGTTGTATTTACAATCAAATTAATTTCATCATTTTTAATCATATCAACAATATGCGGTTGACCTTCAGCCACTTTATTAACGCGTTCACAATTAAGCCCAGCAGCATTTAACACCGCTTGCGTACCACGCGTCGCTAATATTGAAAAACCTAAAGCAGTTAAATCTTCAGCGATAGCAACAATATTTTCTTTATCGACTTCTCTTACGCTAAGAAATGCTTTACCACCCGTAGGCAATGAAACGCTCGCTGCTAACTGTGATTTAGCAAAGGCTTCTCCAAATGAGCGACCGACACCCATCACTTCACCCGTAGACTTCATTTCAGGGCCTAAAATCGGATCAACGCCTTGGAATTTGATGAACGGGAAAACGGCTTCTTTAACCGAGAAGTATTTAGGTATCACCTCTTTAGTCACACCTTGTTCAGCCAAACTGCGTCCTGCCATGCACCGTGCCGCCACTTTAGCTAAAGGCACACCAATCGCTTTTGATACATAAGGCACAGTACGAGAAGCGCGAGGGTTCACTTCAAGAATAAATATCTTGTCGCCTTGCACAGCAAATTGAGTATTCATTAGACCTACTACGCCCAACTCTAAGGCCATTTGACGCACTTGCTCACGCATACGATCTTTAACTTCTTCACTCAAGCTATACGAAGGCAAAGCGCATGCCGAATCGCCCGAATGAACGCCTGCTTGTTCAATGTGCTCCATGATGCCGCCGATTAATACCTCTTTACCATCACAAATCGCATCGACATCCACTTCAATGGCATCATCAAGGAATCGATCAAGTAATACAGGTGAATCATTTGACACTAAGATAGCTGTTTTCATATAACGACTTAATTCTTCTTCGTTATACACAATCTCCATGCCGCGACCGCCTAATACATAAGAAGGACGAACTACAAGCGGATAACCAATTTCAGAAGCTAAAGCAACGGCGGTTTCAACTGAAAAAGCTAAACGATTTGGCGGTTGTAACAAATTTAATTTTTCAACCATTTGCTGGAAACGCTCACGATCTTCAGCATGATCAATCGCATCTGGCGATGTACCAATAATCGGCACACCCGCTGCCTCAAGTGCGCGTGCTAATTTAAGTGGCGTTTGCCCGCCATATTGCACGATGACACCTTTAGGCTTTTCTAAATCAACAATTTCAAGCACATCTTCCAAAGTCACTGGTTCGAAATAGAGGCGATCAGAAGTATCATAATCGGTCGATACCGTTTCGGGATTACAGTTGACCATAATCGTTTCAAAACCATCGTCTCGTAACGCTAATGCAGCATGAACACAGCAGTAATCGAATTCAATACCCTGACCAATGCGATTAGGCCCACCGCCCAAAATCATAATTTTGTCACGATTAGTGGGGTTAGCTTCACACTCTTGCTCATATGTTGAATACATATAAGCCGTATCACTAGCAAACTCGGCCGCACAAGTATCGACACGTTTATAAACTGGACGAACATTTAAATCATGACGATGCTTACGAACTTGTTTTTCAGTTTTTTGTAATAATTTTGCCATCCGCGAATCAGAGAAACCTTTACGCTTCAATGCTCGCATATTGACTTCATCAATTGAAGCCAGTGATTGCTCTTTCAGACCATTTTCGATGTTGATGATTTCTTGAACTTGCACCAAAAACCACGGATCAATTTTTGTCAGTTGCTGAATTTCGTCATAACTAAAGCCATAACGGAAAGCATCAGCCACATACCAAAGACGATCTGAGCCCGGTAGACGTAGTTCCCTTCGTAAAGTATCAGCTACATCTGGTGAGTCTAAATCCGTAATTTCAGTTAAACCATCACGATCAATCTCTAAACCACGTAATGCTTTTTGCAACGATTCTTGGAAGTTACGTCCAATGGCCATCACTTCACCAACAGATTTCATTTGCGTGCTTAAGCGATTATCTGCCTGCGGAAATTTCTCAAATGTAAAACGAGGTATTTTTGTGACAACATAATCGATAGCAGGCTCGAATGAAGCCGGCGTTGCGCCGCCTGTAATGTCATTTTGCAACTCATCAAGGGTATAACCTACTGCTAATTTTGCCGCGACTTTAGCAATAGGAAAGCCTGTTGCTTTTGAAGCTAACGCTGATGAACGTGACACGCGTGGATTCATTTCGATGATAATCAAACGACCGGTTTCAGGCTGAACGGCAAATTGCACATTCGAACCACCAGTATCCACACCTACCTCTCGTAAGACTTCCAACGAAGCATTACGCATGATTTGATATTCTTTATCGGTCAGCGTTTGAGCAGGGGCAACAGTAATCGAGTCACCAGTATGGACGCCCATAGGATCGAAGTTTTCAATCGAACAGATAATAATGCAATTATCTTTACGATCGCGCACCACCTCCATTTCGTATTCTTTCCAACCAATAATAGATTCTTCAATCAATAGTTCAGAAGTGGGACTTAGGTATAAGCCACGCTGACAGATATCGATGAAGTCTTCGTGATTATAGGCAATACCGCCACCACTTCCCCCCATTGTAAAAGAAGGTCGAATAATAACCGGATAACCAAATAACTTCTGTGCTTCTAGTGACTCTTCCATCGTGTGGGCAATAGCTGATTTTGGCATATCCAAGCCAATTTTCTTCATCGCTGCACGGAATAAATCACGATCTTCTGCTTTATTAATCGCTTCGCTATCAGCGCCAATCATTTCGACACCAAATTTTTCTAAAATTCCATGTCGTTCGAGATCTAAGGCACAGTTCAATGCCGTCTGCCCACCCATTGTGGGTAGAATGGCATCAGGGCGTTCAGCCTCAATCACTTTGCTAACTGCCTGCCATGTTACTGGCTCAATGTATGTCGCATCGGCCATATTAGGATCGGTCATTATCGTGGCTGGATTAGAGTTCACCAAAATGACGCGATAACCTTCTTCACGCAGTGCTTTACACGCTTGAGCGCCAGAATAATCGAATTCACAGGCTTGTCCAATCACAATTGGGCCAGCGCCTAAAATCAAGATGCTTTTAATATCAGTACGTTTTGTCATTGTCGTTTATTTACCTGTGGCTGTTTCAAGTAGATCAATGAAATGATCAAATAAAGGGGCGGCATCTTGTGGTCCAGGGCTTGCTTCTGGATGCCCTTGGAAACTAAATGCTGGTTTAGTATTGTGATGAATACCTTGCAAGGAACCATCGAATAAAGAAATATGTGTCGCCGACAAAGTATCCGGAAGTGACGCCTCATCGACAGCAAAACCATGATTCTGACTAGTAATCATCACTAAGCCCGCAGTCATTTCTTGTACTGGGTGATTCGCGCCATGGTGGCCAAATTTCATTTTCGCTGTTTTAGCACCACACGCTAAAGCTAATAACTGGTGACCTAGACAAATACCAAAAATCGGTAAATTCTTTTCTAACAGGATTTTAATTGCTTCAATCGCATAGGTACAAGGCTCGGGATCGCCTGGCCCGTTAGACAAAAACACGCCATCAGGATTCAATGCTAAAACATCTTCAGCCGATGTTTGGGCAGGCACAACTGTTAAACGACAGCCTCGCTCTACTAACATTCTTAGAATATTACTTTTAGCACCAAAGTCATAAGCAACCACATGAAATCGCTCAGGAACAGCTTGAGATTGTCCTGACAAATGCCAACATGATTTATCCCATTGATAAGCTTGCTTAGTCGTTACGACTTTAGCTAAATCTAAGCCTTTAATGCCATCAAATGCTTGAGCCGATTTTATTGCCGCCTCAACATCTATGTTATTCCCCGCGACAATACACCCTTTCATCGCACCTTTTTCACGAAGAAGACGTGTCAATGAACGAGTATCTATGCCCGCTAAACCGATGATATTGTTGCGTTCGAGGTATCCATCGAGTGCTTCTTTACTGCGCCAACTACTCACAACGGGTGACAACTCACGAATTATTAATCCGCTTGCATGAATACTAGCTGATTCTTCATCCTCAGCATTCACTCCTACGTTGCCAATATGCGGGTAGGTTAGTGTCACAATTTGACGACAATAAGAAGGGTCAGTCAGAATCTCTTGGTAACCGGTCATTGATGTATTAAATACAACTTCACCGACTGATTGTCCAATAGCACCAATCGATTCACCGTGATAAACCGTACCGTCTTCAAGAGCTAATAATGCACTTATTTGCAAAGGAACCTCCACCAGATAAAAATTACAGGGCCCGCATAATGCTTTCCCCAGACAAAATCCTACCAATATTATCGTAAAAGCCCCCCTCTAGTCTATGTAAAAAACCATGACAGGTTTGCTTACAGTCGGTAACATCTAGTTTTATTGCATGCTCAACAGCATAAGTATTTTTGAACTGTTATATTTCATAATATTGACATCAAATTAACTCTATCAAATTTAAGGTAATCATTGTGAATCCATACATATCCTCATCTGGCTTTCCTTCTCAACGACCAAGACGGCTCAGAAAAGATACTTTTTCTCGCAATCTCACGCGTGAAAATCAAGTCAGTATCCATGATCTTATTTATCCTTGCTTTGTACTTGATGGCAGTCAACAACGACAAGCCGTGTCCTCGATGCCGGGTGTTGAACGTTTGAGTATTGATCTATTACTAAAAGAAGCTGAACTGATTCACAAACTTGGTATTCCGGCTATTGCCTTGTTTCCCGTAACGCCTGTTAATGTAAAAACTGAGGATGCCCGCGAAGCCTATAACCCAGAAGGTTTAGCACAACGCACAGTTCGAGCACTTAAAGCTGAATTTCCAGAACTAGGTGTGATTACAGATGTCGCACTGGATCCCTTCACCACGCATGGTCAAGATGGCCTGACTGATCAGTCAGGCTACATTACTAATGATGAAACCGTTGAAGTATTAATCAAACAAGCGTTATCTCATGCAGAAGCCGGCGTAGATATTGTTGCCCCCTCAGACATGATGGATGGCCGCATTGGTGCTATTCGCCAAGCCTTAGAATCACAGGGGCATATCCATACTCGTATCCTCGCTTACTCCGCTAAATATGCATCAAGTTTTTATGGCCCATTTCGTGATGCCGTAGGCTCTGCAGGTAACTTAGGTAGTGGCAATAAGTATAGTTATCAAATGGATCCCGCTAATAGTGATGAAGCATTACATGAGGTGGCCTTAGATATTAATGAAGGCGCTGACATGGTGATGATTAAACCCGGCATGCCTTATCTCGATATTCTACGACGCGTAAAAGACACGTTTCAAAAACCCACTTTTGTCTATCAAGTGAGTGGTGAATATGCAATGTTAAAAGCGGCAGCACAAAATGGCTGGCTCGATGAACAAGCGACAGTCATGGAAAGCATGATAGCCTTTAAACGTGCTGGCGCAGATGGCATTCTGACCTATTTTGCTAAAGATGTCGCACAATGGCTGACCAACAAATGACCGATCATTATGCCGTTATCGGTAATCCAATCAGCCACAGTAAGTCTCCTTTGATTCATACAGCGTTTGCCCAACAAACCCGGCAAAATTTGGATTATATTACCAAAGAGATCCCTCTTGATAACTTAGCTGTGGGATTGCAAGAGCTCCAACAGCAAGGCTTTAAAGGCATTAATATTACCGTGCCTTTTAAAGAACAAGCATGGCAATTGGTATCAGATAAAAGCGAACATGCCCAACGCGCTGGGGCAATAAATACGATTAAATTTAATGATAATGGCAGCCTAACAGGTGATAACACCGATGGCATTGGTTTATGCCGCGATCTCGTCAACAATCATCACATTGAACTCAAAGGTAAACGGCTTTTGCTACTCGGTGCAGGCGGTGCAGCTAGAGGTGTTATTGAACCTTTACTCGCCTATCAACCAGCAGAACTATTTATCGCTAACCGCACAGCAAGCAAAGCTCGCGATTTGTGTGAGCTGTTTGCAAACTTTGGCCATATAAACGGCGGGGGTTATGATGCCTTATTTGGCTCATTCGATGTCATTATCAACGCAACAGCTGCTAGTCTGAATGGTGAAGTTCCACCTTTACCATACTCTATCCTCAATAAAAATGGCGTCTGCTACGACATGATGTACAGCGATACAGATACCGCGTTTATTTCATGGGCCAAGCAACATGGTGCCACGAAAACTGTCGATGGTTTGGGCATGCTGGTGGAGCAAGCTGCAGAAGCCTTTCGCTTATGGCGAGGTATACAACCTGAGACTCAAACCGTGATCATGCAGATGCGTCAACGTTAAACAACAACGTTATCCAAGACGCTTGCTGATGACATCTTAGCCTAAAACAGCTCAATATCATCCTCAGGTTCTTTGGTAACAACCGTTTGACTTAAAACATCTTCAATCGACATGCCTTGCATCATTAATTCAAACATATGGTGTTCTGCTGGCATGGTGTATTTTGACTTGATTTTTTCTTGTAAGAACGACCATTCAATAGGATTGTATAAGCGCGAATTATCACCAACCAGCTCAACCAGAGACCCCAGTGAATTAGAAACATGACTGAGCCGTTGCGTCAGTTTGTCATAAAATTGAAAAGCAATAATGGCATGTTGCATCTCAGATGAAATAGCATCACATTGTTCAATGATATCTTCCATATCATTCGCAACATTACGCTTTTCCTTGGCTAATGTTTCAACCACTTTAACTCTTGCGGCCATCGTCGTAAACGTGTCAGTGAGTGTATCCACTGAATCATCCCCTTCTTTCATCGACATCTCAATCTGGGCAACAGCTAAATTCATCATTCTTACCGTTTCTTGAACCTGGCTCCAATCTAAATCAGGTTTTTGGGATTGTGATGTTGTCATCTTATTATCTCTTAGTTTAATTATTCTAAATTTAATTTTTTAAGTTTATAGCGTAAAGCTCTGAAAGTAATTCCTAACAACTTAGCCGCTGCAGTTTTATTCCACCGTGTAGATTCTAGCGCTTGAATAATTAATTCGCGTTCTTGATCTTCAAGCTTACTTTCCAAACCATTTTCTACTATTGAACCGATGTCAGCAAGCGGCTCTCCTGTCAGTGAAGTCGAGCTAAAATCTATTGGCAACATTAAATCATCAGAAGTGATGGTATCTCCTTCAGCCCAAGTCAATGCTCGCTCGAGAATATTTTCTAATTCTCGCACATTACCCGGAAACGCGTACTGTTGTAAGGCCAAAGTGGCTTGTTCACTAAAGGCTGGCATAACCGCACCATTATTCAGGGTCACTTTTTGAAGAATATGCTTGGCGAGCAAAATAATATCTGCTTGTCGTTCTCGCAATGGTGGCACAACTAATTCAATAACATTTAATCGATAAAATAAATCTTCACGGAATAAGCCCCGCTTCACCCCTTCCGCTAAGTTTTTATGCGTCGCCGATAATATTCGTACATCAACATTTATCTCTTCATGACCACCAACAGGCCTTATGGCTTTTTCTTGGATTGCACGTAATAACTTGACCTGCATCATCAGGGGTAAATCAGCGACCTCATCAAAGAATAATGTGCCGCCATTGGCCATTTGAAACAATCCTTGTTTATCAGCAATTGCCCCAGTGAAAGCACCTTTTTTGTGTCCAAAAAACTCACTTTCAACTAACTCAGTAGGAATAGCACCACAATTCACTGGCACAAATGCGTACTCAGAACGAGCACCTAGGTCATGAATTAACCTTGCCACTAACTCTTTTCCTGTACCTGATTCACCACTAATGTAAACCGGTGCTTGGCTACGTGCTAATTTTATAATTTTACTGCGTAAGCTTTTAATAACCAAGGTTTCCCCTAAAAGCTGGCTAGATGACGAGTCATTAGAGGTAAGAGATTTTATAGGTGATAACTTTATAGCTGTTGTAACTAAATCTCTCAACACTCTTAATTTAAGGGGTTTTGAAACAAAATCAAATGCCCCAAGCTTTAAAGCCTCTATCGCAGAATCCATATTGCCATGAGCAGTAATCACCGCTACAGGTAGCTGAGGATATTGTTTTTGTAATGTTTTAACAAAATCTAAACCATTGCCATCAGGCAATTGCATATCGGTCAGGCACAAATCAAATGACTGTTGTTTTAATGCTTGCGTTGCTTGTTCTAAATTCTCTGCGGCAACAGAGTCAACCGACATACCAGACAACGTCATTGACAATAGTTCAAGAATATCTGGCTCATCATCAATGATTAATGCTAACGGATTCATTGTAAAGTCTCTTGGCTTTGAGATGGAAAGCTAATGCGAAAACACCGTTCTGATTCTGCTGACAAATACGTTAAATGTGCACCATTAGCCTGACATAACTCACGCGCGAGATACAATCCCAAGCCTGTACCGCCAATTCTGTCAGAATGAAACGGTTCAAATAAATGTTGCTGCATTTTTTCAGAAACGCCTTTGCCATTATCGATCACGTCGATGAGTATCTCATTATTGTGATGATAAAGATGAACTTGAATCCACTTCTGCGAAGTTTGTTCTGAATAATGCCATGCATTTTCCAATAGATTACACATAACCTGATGTAGCTGCCCTGCATCCATTTTTACATGGGTCTCAGCAGCAGGAATAACCAATTTAAAATTTTCGAGCGCAATCGATTTGAGTTCACAAAATTCAGCCTTAAAATCAACGAGCCGTGACCCTAGGGAAATCCGTGTTGGGTCTACTGTTTTACGACGACTCATTTCCAATATCGTCTCAATAATACTATTCACCCGTGTACTATGACGTTGAATAATAGTGGTTAGTTTAATGCTTAACTCATTGGTATCATGTGCTTCTGCGAGTAATTCACTGGCATGATTTATTGCACTAAGAGGATTACGAATCTCATGGGCTATACTAGCAGTCAATCGCCCCAAAGAAGCCAATTTCATTTGTTGTGCTTGCTGCGCTAATGCCGAGATATTATCAAGATAAAGTAGTGTTTCGCCATTATTTAAAACGGTTGCTCGCGCATGAACCTCAGGTAAATCAGATCTAATTTGCAAGGTTTGAAAAGCGACTTCATTTTGATTTTTCCACAAACTCAACTGCTTAGATAGTGCTGGCACCATATCAGCGAGGTACATACCAATCGAGTTATTGTAAAGCCCTAACATTGATAATGCAGATTGATTACTCAGTCTCACCACACCAGATTCATCTATAACTAACACGCCGGTTTGCATACTACTAATAATATGCTGATTTCACGCTACTGATTTAGCGGCATTCTGAGCATGTTGCTCAACTAATAATTGAGACACTTTCATTTTTTTTGATAGCACCTGAGCTAACCAAGCGGTGGCAAAAAACATTGCGCCCAACATACCAGCATGACTATATTGGGTTACCCCATCACCGGTAATCTGATCATAACTAACTTCTAGTAACACTGACAAAGCGGCGATGGCAGCAATAAAAGCTGAATTTCGTCCTGGAATAAGCGCACCACCAGCAATGACCACAACCACTAACAGCGTACCCAAACCTGTTTCTAAGCCACCACTGATGTGGGTCAACACGGTGAGAATAATAATATCTAGGATCAACTGCATTTGAGTAAGCGATGCGTAATCTTTCCACTGTTTAACTGACAATAATAGCCATAATGCGGCAGTTAACATATAAAACACACTGACTTTTAAATACAAGGCAGGATTCGTTTCACCTAAAAAATGAGGGGGTAATTTTAAATGAAATGTAGCCAGTAGGGTAATAGCCAAAAATAAACGATAAGCTGAAAAGATCGTTAATTCTCGCCATGACACTACCAGCGATGATGATGTCAGCCAAAAATCAAACCACCTCATACTATCTAGCTGTCAGCCTTGATGTGTTCTGGTGAGCAATAATAATATTCACCTTTTTTAACCGCTTCTTGCTCAAGAATATGTAAGCCACACTGTTGACACTTAACCATTTTTTCACTGTTGGCATCAGCCGGTGAGGACGGTCGACTCCTCCGCCATAAATTACCAATAATCACATACAATAAAAGACCAATAGCAATTAACACTAGAATTCGCATTTCAAACCTCGTTAAATAAAAAAGGTATCCTAAACTAGAGTACCCTTTTATGAATTATCAGTCTTGCCTTTTATGCTTATGATACTGACGTTATTTACGGACAAGCCATACGCACACCATCGCACATTTTATCACCCAGATCTTCATCAGCATCTTCCTCATAAGCAGGAGACTGCATCCTTACTATAGCATCTGCAGAAATAATAAAGCCTTCATTTGAGCTAGCACGATCACCGCAAAGACTTTGATAGCTCGACATCGTGCCAGCGTTTTCATTAACATAATAACGATTAGCATCGGCAAATTTAGGATCGTTTATCGTTTCATATATACGCTGATTAGTTCGTAAATTATTTAACTCACTTAGACTACCAATAATCCTATTGACTAAAGGCACCATTAATTTATAGCAATATTGAACACGAATTTTCAATAAATTAGCATCCTGAATAGATGCGTCGTCTTTTTTGGTAGTTGGACGATACATCAAGTTATCATTAGGAATTTCATAAATACTGTCAGAATTTTGCACTCCGAACCCAAACCCGCTAGCACTTTGAAACTGCTTGGCAGTCGGGTTTATTCTGATTATCTTGGTATAACTATCAATCTCAGTCTGAGCATCACGTTTAGTATTGCCACTATTAATTCCTGCATCTATATCATTACTAATCGTATTAAGTGAGCTATTACTGGTATATAAGGGTGCCATTCCCCTAATTAAGCCACGTCGAAGTGAACTATAAGTAGCATTATTGACCGCCCCCAACCTTGCTGATTGAAAGGTAGCGTAATTCAATGTTGTTTTTGCAGAATAAATCAAACCAACCTGTATCGCCCCAAAAACTAATAAGATCAATACAGGAATAACAATAATAAATTCAATCATTGCTTGGCCAGCATTAGTCTTGGCGAAATATTTAATATTAGATAGTTTATTCACCCTACTCATCACCTAAACGTTACTCTTGTACTTCCGTTGTTTCATCAAGATTAATGCTGAATGGAGCAAGCACCTGAAGTGTTAACTCACGTATTTTTTGTGCTTCAGATGACGCGGGATCGGTATATTTATACATCTCTGAAACTGTATTTGCTAAAAGTTGTGCCCTAACATAGGCCAAATTATACCAAGCCTTTACGAAGGTATTATCTCGGCTCAATGCTTGTTGATAAGCCGCTTGTGCTTGCACAAAGTCTTGTGATTTGGCATAGCAATTGCCCATTCTTAATAAACTTTTGGTTTCTTTGGGCATAGCGGTGGACAGTGCTTTATATAAAGGTAATGCTTTATCACATTGATCCTCAGCATAATACGTATCTGCTTCAACCTGTTTATCTAAGGTTATCTGAACCTGTTTGATTGTGTTTTGGTTACAGGCCGTTAACAGTGTAAGGATGGCCAATAAATAAGTTAATCTTGCCATTTGCAGCTATCTCCATGTTTAAAGTCTAAATCTTGAAGGCTACCTGCTGCCAACTCCATCACCGCTTTAGCTTTTACACAAAAGCTGAAATGCCATGGCTTGATGTTACGAACCACTTTGCACACGGTATTTTGCTTGTCTATGTAAACTAAATCCAAAGCGTATTTCATACCAAAAGTATGAATAGAATTACAAGGTGCGATCCACAGCGCTTCATTGATATTAAGTCTGTTTATGGTAAGTAAGCCGCCTAAACGCTCTTTCATTGATTCAGTCTGCATGCCTGTTATTGTGGTTATTTCAATCTGATCCCGCGACACAATAATGCTGCCATACCTCAAAATGTACCCTGCTCAATAAATTTAATAATGATTGGAAATAATAAGATCATAAACGTCAATGGAAAGATAAATACCACCAGAGGAATAACTAATTTAACCGGTGCTTCCATCGCCATCTTTTCAGCACGCTGGAAACGTTCATCAAGCCGCTGTTCAGCTTGAATAACCAAAGTATCTCGCATACTGGTACCCATTTTTTCAGCTTGTATTACCGCGCTAACAAACACAGACACATCTTTCAAGTCAATGCGTTCGGCCATTCTACGGAGTGCATCAGCCCTTGTTTGCCCAGAATTTACATCTCGCAACACAATACGAAATTCATTTTTCATTGCCCCATTTGGACCTTTATCAACCGCTTGCTTTAGTGCACCGGCGAAGTTAAGTCCAGCATCGACACACATGCTTAGGTAATCTAAATATATTGGTAAGGATGAAACGACCTCTTTGTCTCGTTTCCTTCGTGCATCTTTTACCCATGCTTCCGGCAAAATATAACCAAGCAAAGCTAAAATCAGTAAAAACTCAAATTTAACATTACCTGAGCTAGCCATTGGAATAGCCGCAAGACCAGGTAATAGCAATGCAAAAACAAGACAAACAGCAAAATAATTTTCGGCTGTCATGACAAAACTGAGACCGTTTTTCTGCAATTTCAAGTCGAGTTTATTTAAATAGTTTGAAGGTAAATGGTTGCCAACAAAAAAAGTCACTAACCTAACCAATGGCCATACAGGCATCATAAAGACCGGCAATGGATCCATATATTTTCTATCTTCACCAGCCGTCATCGAAAACAGAATGATTATGACCATCAGTGAGCTTGCTACAGCCGCACCCAGACTTAATCCTGCGAATAAGGCCAAAAGGTCATAGCTTAAGTTTGATAGAAATGTAGTTATGTTATCAATCATAATGTGCTTTCCCTATGTATCTATTGATGTAACTTTACGAATAAATACATAGCCGAATACTTGCATAGCGACCATGACACCTAGCACCATCAATCCTTCGGTTGTAGTATAGAGTTTTCTCATTGCTTCAGGCTCAATAAAACTCAGCAAAATAGCCAATATAATAGGCAACATGGCCATGAAAGTGCCTTGCGCTTTACCTTGGGCAGTTAAACTATCAATTTTGCCTTCCATCATTTTTTTACGCCGTAATGTTTTGGCCATCGTATTAATAGTTTCGACTAAATTCCCCCCTACTTCACGACTGATTCTGATAGCTGAACTTGCCATCACAAAACTTTGCATAGGCAGTCGTTGCTCTAATTCGATTAAAGCATCTTCTAAAGTCACCCCCAATCGCATTCGCTTCACCAGTAGACCAAACTCTTGACTCAACGGCACGGGCGATTGTGCAGTCACCTGTTCTAATGCCATATTTAAACTCGCACCTGACTGCAAACTACTCGATAACATAATAAATGCATCCGGTAATTGTGCTTCAAACTTGGCAAACCGTTTCTTTCTCAGTGATGCCCAAATAGCGCCGGGGATGAAAAATAAAACCCCTAATGCACTCCAAGTCACAACCCATAATTGAAATGAGTAATGTAAAAAGGCAGGGATCAAAATTAAGGCCAGCACATTAATTAAAAATAGATTGCTTGCATCTGTAAATACAAACATATCTGCTAATTGATTATTGGCATTTTTGGTAAATTTCTGTTTATAAAAAGCAGAAAAGCTACCCAACCAATCACCTGATGTGGACACGAGCCCCATAACGGCAATAAAAGTCAGCAGCACAATTGCCGCAAGTAGGCCTACACTGATTAAATCTTGAATCATGACTTAAAGATGCTCATATCAACAGGAATACCTCGCGCTTGTAACTCATCATAAAAGTGTGGGACGACGCCTGTTGCCACAAAGTCGCCCTTCACACGGCCATCTTGATCAAAGCCATCTTGCTGAAACTTAAAGATTTCATTCAACTGCACATTGCCACTTTCCATGCCGGTAATTTCACTGATATTGGTAATTTTACGAGTACCATCACCAAAACGGGACTGCTGAATAACAATGTGCACCGCAGAAGCGATTTGTTCTCGTATTGCTGATACAGGAAGATCCATACCCGCCATTAAAACCATAACTTCCATACGACGTAACATATCACGAGGAGTGTTAGCATGGGCAGTGGTTAAAGAACCATCATGACCCGTATTCATAGCCTGCAACATATCTAATGCTTCACCGCCACGACACTCACCCACAACAATTCGATCTGGCCGCATACGCAAACAGTTTTTAACTAAATCACGAATGGTGACTTGACCACGCCCTTCCATATTGGCAGGTCGCGCCTCTAGAGAAACAACATGAGGCTGCACTAATTTCAACTCAGCGGCATCTTCCACTGTAATAACACGCTCTGCTTCAGGAATATAATTCGATAAAATATTAAGCAGTGTTGTTTTACCTGAGCCCGTTCCACCTGACACGATAATGTTCTTTTTTTGCTCTACGCACATCCGAATAAATGTCACCATTGACTCGTTTAAAGTGACATATTTGATTAAGTCCCTGTCGGTTAATTTCTTTTCAGAAAACTTACGAATCGTAATACAGGGCCCTTTTAATGCGAGAGGAGGAATGATGGCATTCACCCGTGACCCATCAGCCAAACGCGCATCGACCATCGGCGAGCTCTCATCAATACGTCGACCTAATGGCGAAATAATTCGCTCAATTGTCGACATCACAGCAGCATCACTGGTAAAAGTCACCTCACTTCTGGTCAATTTCCCGGCTTTTTCAACATAAATATCATTGTATCTATTAACCATCACCTCAGTGACATCAGGATCAGCTAATAACACCTCAATAGCGCCTAATCCGATGGCTTCATCGAGTACAATTTTACTTAAATTAGCGTGGACGATTTCCTTAGGCAGTTGCGTCGTAATACCGGCTATAATTTCATTCACAATACTCGATAATTGTTCTCTTACTTTTTCTGGCGTAAGTTCATCTATCTGCATTCGCCGTAAATCCATCTGGCGTAATAATTCTTGATGGATATATTTTGCCCACTCCATATATTGTGAACGTAAATCTGTTTTTTCTTTGCTAAGACGTGTGTTTTCAATTAATTGCTCGGCAGCGTCGAGCACTGCTGAAACAGCGGGAGCTTTATCAAGATCGCTTTCAGGTGTTATCACCGAATCATCAACAAGTTTGACCTCAATACCATAGCCACCAATAACGATAGTATCTGTCGCTATGATAGGGCCATGACGATCTACATTTTTGTCATTAACCGAAATGCCCGCACCGTTACTTACATCTTCAATAAAAACACCTGCCAGCTCCCGTGTGAACCGAGCATGGCGAGGCGAAACTCGCCAGCCCCTAATGCGTATAATGCCATCACGCGAGCTACCTATTTCACATGAATCAGCACCACATTTTACCGCTTCAATTTCGCGGCCTTTTTTATCTAAAACTTTTATTTCAAACATGTTATATGCTAGTCCAAAAGGCCATTAGTCTTTCTATTATTAAACAAATCTACCAAGCTAGCCGCTTTGGTTATTTCATCTTGATTAACGCCTTCATCTAACTTTTCCATAACCGTTGGCGTAATAAAGATAACCATTTCTGTCTCACCAGCAATAAAACTATCAGACCTAAATAATCGTCCCAAAACTGGAATATCACCCAACCATTTAAGCTTGCTGGTAGATTCTTGTTCTTCACGCGTTAGTAAGCCAGACAATACCAAAGTTTGACCCGGTTTCAATTTAACTTGGTTGGTCGTCGCGCGTTTTTTAAAAGCAGGTTGCCCACCGACAGCATTCGCAATATCAAGTTGGCTAATCGCCACACCAATATTGGCTGTAATATTGTTGTAAGTATCTAAGGTTGGTTCTAGATTGAGCAGGATCCCGTATTCTTTATATTCAACATTGCTACCATTTGCTGAACTGGTGACAACCGGTACTTCCCCCCCCACTGTTAAATCTGATTTACCACCACTCCGCGCACTTAAACGTGGGTTTGACAATGTTAAAGCAGCACCTGAATCTTCAAGTAAATCAATGATAGATGTTAACTCAGTCGCAATCCCAAAGTATGCGCCACCAGCTATTGCACCTGTACCATAATTATCAAATGCACTTGTCGTTGAAGCAGCGCTTAAATCAGGCGTGGCCGCGCCACCAACAATCACATTTCTGGCTAAATTAAGAACAGGACCATTAAAACTTTTTTGCCAATCAATACCCAGCTTTTCGGTTTTATCTTTTGAGAACTCGGTCACTCGCACATCGAAATAAATCATTTTTTCTTCAAATGCGGTGATCTCGCGCGCTAGCACTAAAATATCAGGATAGCGCTCTTTGAGTAATTGTATGCGATCCAAGTCGCGATCCTGCAAATTACCATCAACCACCACTCGCTGATCAATCACTGACACTTTGATACCAGGAATACCCTTCAAAAAAGTTTTAACCTCTAAAACTTCACGGTCAGTGGTGATTGTTCTCGCTAGTACTAATATATCGGTGTAACGCTCTTTAAGTAAATTAACGCGCTCTAAATCACGCGCTTGTAATTCACCATCAATGACTACTCGCCGCCCCAGTGTCGTCACTTTAATGCCAGGTACATCCTTGAGTAATTGTTTTACCTCATTGGCTTCACGCCATCCATTACTGGGTACAATCACTACCGATAAAATTTCACGATGACCATCCGCAAACCAAACCTGCATCGTTGTTTCACCCTCAGCATCGGCATTTAAAACCACGTCACCATTTTTTAATAATGTAGTGCTTAATAGATCCGTTTTACCTACTGACATTCGCTCTACATTAGGAGCGGCAATCACTTTTGACTCTCCTTCATATAAGGTCAATGAGGTAGGTAATACATCTGAATCTTTGGCGTGAATACCTGTTGCCATTGTTAATAAGCACAATGCGACCAATCCGGACCGATTTATTCTCGCTGTAATTTTTTTCATAATTTCACTTTCGCTACTTTCAGTTATTATTAATGTCATGGCTTTCATCATTATTCTTTACGTACTTTAGTGACAGGTATAATGCCATCTGTACCTGTTCCACCTGATATAAAATCAACAAATTCAACAGCATATTGAGATTTTTCGACTTGCTGCTGTTGCCTTGCAAAGCTCTCAGCTTTAATGCTGACATTATCTGCAATCACATTGCCTTGTAGATCGACGACTTGGCCGTCTTTAACGACACCAATTACCTTGCCGTCAGCATCCACCACTTGGCCGTTGACCACTCTACCAATAACCTTACCATTGGCATCGCGCACCACCACTTCAGCATTAGCAGCTTCGGCAGCCACGCTGACATTATCTGCAATCACATTGCCTGATAGGTCGACAACTTGGCCATCTTTAACCACGCCAATTACCTTGCCGTCAGCATCCACCACTTGGCCGTTGACCACTCTACCAATAACCTTACCATTGGCATCGCGCACCACCACTTCAGCATTGGCAGCTTCGGCAGCCACACTGACATTGTCAGCGATCACATTGCCTGATAGGTCGACAACTTGGCCATCTTTAACCACGCCAATTACCTTGCCGTCAGCATCCACCACTTGGCCGTTGACCACTCTACCAATAACCTTACCATTGGCATCGCGCACCACCACTTCAGCATTAGCAGCTTCGGCAGCCACGCTGACATTATCAGCAATCACATTGCCTTGTAGGTCGACAACTTGGCCATCTTTAACCACACCAATTACCTTGCCGTCAGCATCCACGACTTGGCCATTCACAATCGTACCAATCACCTTACCATCGGCATCGCGAACAACTTCAGATGTTGTATTTGCTACCGCTGACTGAGATAAGTCAACTTCATTTCCATTGATATCTAAAGCCACGCCTTTATCAACCGTGCCCATCACCTCACCAGTCAAACTGACCGCCTGACCATTTTTTATTTCACCAACAATATTGCCATTTTCATCAACTACTTTGCCATCAACGATTTTGCCAATAATCTTGCCATTGGCATCCCGTACGACATCGACGACTTCATTCACTTTCAACATCGGATCATCAATATTGACGTCTTCAACAATTGTTCCCAATGACTTGCCATCGAATGAAACAGCTTTACCGTTCACAATTTTGCCAACAATATTGCCGTTTTCATCAACAATATTGTCACCAATAATCTGGCCAATCGCCTTACCATCAGCGCCCATGACCACATCAATCTTCGCAGGTTCATCTTTCTCAAATAACAAATCCACACCGACATATTTAAAGTCAGCCACACTGGTATCCTTAGGGTGTCTCAACACAGCAAACATATCGCCAACACCTTCAGATAATTCAACACGTGCAATCTGTTTCGGCGTGAGGCTTAAGCCGATGATGGTAAAGTCCATATTAAAACCATCAGGTGAGTTTTTATTATTACTGTATTCATATTTCCTACCATACATATCCTCTTTACCTGCCGCTAAAACTTCCACATTTTCAAGGATTGGCATCACAATATTTTCAGGTGCTGTACCGGTTCCAGCAGCTTGTGCTAACCCTAACGAAGACAGCGTAAAGTTACCCATCAAATCAATACGATCGCCAGGCCTTAATAAACCGTCGAATGAATCAATTTTATTGACTTTTACGCTACGTGAACGACGACCTAATTCAATGTTTTCTGAATAGGTTTTAGCAGACTTACCTGTGACCGCTTCCCAAGTAATCGGACGCCCTGTTTGTAAGGGCATGAGTAAAGTACGATTTATTACCTTTTTAAAATCCTCAGCGAGAATCGCATTGGAAGGTAAATACTCTTTAGGTATTTTACGTGCAGCAACAAGTTTAGGGGTGATTACACTGCCTTTTTTAAGGTTTTGATTAGGCACCACAACCGTTACCAACACTTTCTGAGGCGGAATACTCGCCTTACGGTATTTAGTTTCAACTTGCTTAAGATAAAAAACCGTTAATGCGGCAGCAGCAATACCACATATCACTGCAATGATTGTCAAACGGAGACCTGATTGTTGCTTCATCCTGTTATTACCTGTTTTATATTAAGAGTTATTTGCATAGACGTTTTATGGTTGAGAAATGATGTTGAATGTCGGGCAATCATTCGGTTGTGTTTTTGATGGATCGCCACCTACCTGAGTAAAATAATCAGTAAAATCAAGTTGCCCTAAATTTCTATCCGGATCACTAAATAGTGCCAAACGAGCAACATACTTCTCAGAATCACTTTTATTATTGTCTGGATCGATATCAGCATCCCATTGCGGAACCATCACAGAACACACCCTTAAATCGGCCCAATAAACTACATCACCAGTTTTTGGCAGAGGATCATTACTCACATCGACAGTAAAAACTGAAGCAAAATATTCACCATTTAAAATTCGCCCACCTTGGGCTAGGCCATTTTTAACAACTTTAAATGAGGGTTGAGTACAGCGTCCCGTAATATCAATTTCTTCTTTATTCAAGCTATTAAATACCTTACCCGTAGCCTTGCTAATGTATACCCAGCTATAAACGCTGCTAGGAAAAGGAGAAGGGAGTCCCGTACATGATGTTACGGCTCGTAAATATAAAATATTACCTTGCTCATCTAGAATTTGGCTGCGCTGAAATCCTGAAACCGTGTTACCACCAGCATCTGTAAACGTATTATCCGTATCCGAATAAAACCCAACAATTTCACCATTAGCATCAAGCACGGTGCCATCAGCTTGTAAATTACCAAACGTCAGAGCACCATTACCGCTGACAATTTGATTGATTTCGGTCAGGCCATCAGGATTCAGTCCAGCACCTATACCGCCACCGCCACCGCCAGTATCACCACTATCATTATTACCGCTATCAGGATTAGAACTATCAGGCGTTGTTGCCGAAAACTCACCATATTGCTGCACCGCCGATATCGAGCTGGAATAACCATCATAATTATCATGCAACACAGTCAATAGTTTTGAAGCACAGCTAATAGTATTACCATCGCTACCACAATTAGCATTACCTACTGCGTAAAGAGACATCATCAATCCGGCACATACAATCACATATTCAGCCATCGCTTGCCCTGTTTGGCGAAGATTCATTTGATGGTCTCTTCATTGATCAGCACTTGAGTCATTTCGCCGGCAGGAATAATCAGTATATTACTGATGTCTAGGCCTTTTCTAAACACCAACACCCGCGACTCTTGCTCATTAAACTCTCTATCCAATGACCAAGCTGCATTTTGCATCTCATTAAGATAAAAGCTAGCGACATCACTACTACTTTCAGCTGTTGCAAGCATGGTGATCCGGCCTTGTTTAGGTCCATCATCCGTGATGAGATCCGATACAATTACACTATCTGGTGGCGCTAAGACATCAAGCCCAATATCATCATTTTCAACTGCCGCAGGTGGGTTGCTAATCACCAGACGACCGACGCTCGGTGTTGAATTATTTTGCGCTGCAACCTGAACGGTCATCATGCATTCATTAGTCATCGTTGTTATCTGATGCCACATACCAAATGCCGTATCATCGTGTAACTTGTCCCAAACTTGATGATAATAATCAACCACATCGTGATAACTGGCATCATCCGCTATAAAATTTTGAACCATCATAGGTCTATTATTATAGTTTGCATCACCCATCACATCCTGAAGTGTCATCTCATCCATAATCGGGAAATCATCAAAGTCACAATTGGCAAAAACATGGCCGTTATAGCTCAGTAATAGGCATAGCATGCGCATGGCATGCCTGTATTTATTAATCATCATAATAATAAACACCTCCCAATGCCCCACCTGTTTCTGAAACGTCTAGTGGCACCCCATCCTCTGCTGGCATTGGCTCAATACCGACAGCACCGAACTCAAGCTTTTCTACAGCGCTGTTACCTGGGCCGCCATCAAGCACACTGGCGATTGAAATTGCAATGTCAAATAGATCATTATCAAACACTGTCGAAGGCACAAAATCATCAGCACGCGCTTGATAATGCTTTAAACTTTGAGTATTCCAACCATCTGCTAGCACGGCAGAGCGTACTTTTAATTTGCCATCCCAATTGCTAAAAATCACGTCTTCAATACCCGTCGTCCAGCTACCATCCGCTCTTCTGTCTCTCCCTCGCGTGTCATCATCAATACCATAACTATTGGCAATATTAACTTGCGTGGTAAGAACCGGGCTGTAGTAGTTTTTGGTTTCATAAGCAAAAGTCATAAAGTCGTTATTACTCCCACCTAATGAACCTAAAAAACTATTAATGGGATCGGCAATAACTTTAACGCCCGAGTTAATAATATCCACTACCTTGTAGCCAATCGCAGGCGTTAGCTCGCCATTCACAGTGCCACTATCAGCATCATCATCTGTCCCTAGTGTCGTGCCGCCATACATACTTTTTTTACTCTGCACATAAGTCCAAATAGGATTGATATCGGCGGCACCTACGCCTGTATCAGACTCGGTAATCGGCTTTAATTGGCTGGGTTTATTACCATCAAAAAACCGGTTCGTCATCGTCCCCATCAGCTCACTATCACTTCGCATAGCGACACTTTCCCAGTAGGCATTACTGATTACACTTTCATCGGGCGCGTCACCATTATCAAACCACACAGTTCTTTCCCATGCTACGTAACGTGCCGCTTGTTGAGTTTGGGACTGCATATCCATTATCTTGCCAAATATTGGCACGATTACGAATAAACTTAAAAAAACAAAACTAACCGACACCACAAACTCCGTCATCGCCTGACCCGCTTGCTGGTTTTTGCTCACAGAAAATGGGTGTTCAATATTTATCATGGCATGAGCCTATCAAAATCCGGCAACTGATCAATAGCAGCATCAGTGGCTTGTGTTGCAACATCTTCAATTTCAGGTTTAACCAATCGACCGATAATAGGGTTATCGATCTGTTCAACTAAATTATCAACACCGACCTCAACCACTCTGGCAGCAACCCCTCGAAGCACAAAATCAATAATATCATTGGCTGATATATTATTTGACAGCCCATCAAATATATCGCTCCAATCAATTTCACCTGTTGCGATTAACATCGAAATAGCACTCGGCTCTTTTAAACGTGCATCCCAAAATGGACCAAATAAAGATGGCGCCACATCACTGCCATCTTTATTGCTTTGCATGGGGTTTGAAAAATACGTTTCAGCAGCGCTAATAGTCATCATCGGTCGCTTATCATTCCAGATGAACTCTTGGTAGTCTGCCACGATATCTGTAGCTTCTACTCTTGAATGGGTTTCGACATCAAACCGCGTATAAGGAATAGGGTTATTGGCATCATCCCAATCCGACGCATTGCCGGTATTTATCGCTAATGATGTGGGTGATGAGCCCGAGCTTGAAGCTTGAGATTTATCGCTTGTTTCAACCTCATTTAAGCTTTTAGCTAAAGCAATAACAAACTCATAACCAACACCACTCTCTTGAAACGAGCTGCCAAGAGAGAAAAACGATGGAGGACCACCATAAGAGGTCGTAACATCATTGGGACTTGCACCAAACATGCCACCAGGTAATGAAGGTGAAACCGAGCCCCATCCTAAGGCAAGAAGATGAAACAAATCAAAACTTCCTTGGTTGAGTACATCATTAATGTCACCACCATACACATCTGCTGGCATCATAGGGTAGCCCCACTGTGGAACAAATAATTTTGCATATTTTCTGTCACTGACAAGTTGATGGGTCGCTCCCGCTAACGGTAGGCCGATCGGAATCGAAATATTGATGTCAATAATCGTGCCACCAAAACAACCCACAATAGGCAAACAAACTTCAAAGCTAACAAATAAACCAATATCAATTTGAATACCAAACGAGGTCACGTCAAGTGCTGACCAACCTAGACTGCCGATATCACTATCATTCTCCATAGAACCTTGGGAAGCATAAGCGGTTCCTCCATCGTTCTTTATCCCCATCCAGAATCCTAAATCGAGCTTAATTTTTAATTTTACAATACCAATATCTAAGTTTAACGGAAACGAAAATGACACTCTCGGTGGCCCTAAGTCCCAATGGCGATCACGCGTAAAAGCCTCACGGTTATTATTGACTATCGCCGCGAAACGCTTATAAGCGTCGACGGCACCATCACCGTCACCAGCATTCATGTTGGCAGCGCGTCCACCTCCGGCATTGTACTTTTTCTTTCTCGCCACGCCCGCCGTATTGTTGTCGATCATATTATCGAGTGTACCCGTTGTTTCACCGATAAAATCACCAACCAGGTCATGCGCATCAGCATTACCCCCGACCTTGCCCGAAATATTTTTATAAATATTGTCGGGGCTAACATTTTCGCCAAAATATGTTAATAAGGTATTTTGAACAAAAAAGTACCAGCCAACGACCGGCGTGTATATTTCAGGTTGGTCAGCAGAAAACTCATGATCTTTGACAACATTAAGATTCATTTCTATTTCAGCTTCTAAAGTAGAAAGAGCAAAGACCTTTTGAAAAATACCTAAGGCACCATTGAAATAAGAAATAGCCGTCGGCCAGACCTGATTTACCTGCCTAAGCGGTGGAACCAGGGCATTACCCAGTCCCGTATAAACAAGTGTTAAGGGTGCCATTAATTGCTGAAGGGTTACTGGAGATGGTGGGGCGATAGGAACAGTGTAAGCAGGAAAAGAACTAAATGCGCCTACGTTTTTATAATGTTTTGCCCAAGAAAGTAACGAAACCATCTGACCAATTGACACTTCATTGGCAACCATGGCGCGATTGGTATAAGCAATAAAATTTAAATTTCGGGCTGCTAATTTAGCTTGTGAATACACGGCCGCATCAGCCGCATTTTCAAGTTGTACTCGATTTTTAACTAACTGACCTTGATTGTACAGAATCAGTAAGGTCATGATTGAAACAGCTAAAAAGAGCAAGCTAAAGACCATAGCCTGCCCTTTTTCGTTGTTCACTTGGTTTAGTCGATGGCCACTCACTCTACAACTCAACTGAACTCAACTGAACTCAACTGAACTCTATTTTTATCTTCCTTCATCTTGTTTAAAATCTGTTAGGCCGTAATCTGCTGCGGCTTCAGTATTTGCATTGCCCGCTGCAGTCGCACCAGCATCGGTTGCTGTACCACCACCTAATTCAGCCGCCATATCACCGACTTGTCCACGAATCGTATCACCGAATATATTGAACACCGTAATCGCTACAATCGCAATCAATGCAACAATAATGATGTACTCGGTCATCCCTTGCCCTAACTGTTTCAAACGTGTTGATGACATAAAAAGTCCTCTCTTTAATTTCAAAAAATATACTGTGCTGGCTAAGTATAAAATACTTAGAATTTGACTATGAAATAAGCCATAATGATGAGACATCTAAACGCCGACTCAGCACTGAGTTATAACACCAACATGATTTTATTACAAAAAAATAAACTGTGTGGTAGCGTTATAATATGTTAATTGGTATCACTTAGATATTAACTTTAGTTAGTTAGTTAGTTAGTTAGTTAGTTAGTTAGTTAGTTAGTTAGTTAGTTAGTTAGTTAGTTAAAAATCATTGGAAATTTATCGTGAAAATTCTCATTGCTGATGACCATGGTCTTTTTAGAGACAGTATGGCCACTTGGCTTAAGTCCTATTCCAACGCTTTCGACATCATGTTAGCCTCGGATTGGCAAAGCTTAATAAAAAAACTTGAATCAGCACCGTCTCTTGTCATGCTTGACCTTGAAATGCCGGGAATGTCGGGTATTTTGAGTCTGTGTGAACTCACTAAACAATGGCCTATGATTCCATTTTTAATCGTATCTGCGACTGATGACCCGATGATAATTAATGCTTGTATCGAGTGCGGTGCAAAAGGCTACATTACCAAAGCGAGTGATGGTCAGGAGATTATTAAAGCTGTCTCTAACATTCTAGATGGTGGCAGCTACCAGACAGTGGTCGCTTCACAGAGTCATCATAAAAAAGCTAATCACACTTTAAATAAAAAGCAGCTTCAAATATTAGCTTACTTGGCAGAAGGCCTGAGCAATAAAGATATTGCTAAAAAACTGCATTTCTCTGAAGGAACGGTTAAGCAATACGTCAGCCAATTATTGACTTCACTTAATGTTGATAATCGTACACAAGCGGCTAACCAAGCTAAAAAATTCTTAGGCAACTAGTATCGACTCCATTTTTTGACGAAGTGTGTCACTACTAACCGGCTTTAGTAGCAAATGGCAATTTGTTTTTTCTATGTGAGAGACTATTTCTATTGACGAATCCCCTGTGACGATAAGCACGGGGACTTTAACATTGAAATGATTCAGCACGGCACTGGCCGCATCTATGCCATGTAATTTATCTTTTAAACGATAATCAGATATAACAAGATCAGGCACCGGGTAGTTGTCTTGTGATAATGTCATCATCAAATCTAGTTGTGAGCTACTGATTAAAACCTCGCAACCCCAGCTTCGTAATAAGCTTTTTGTTGCATCCCTAACGTCTTTCTCATCATCAATTACAATAATAAACAAACCTGCTAAATTAAAGTTATCAGCTGATTCCACTGTTTCTAATCGCGGGCTTTTCCGTCTCTCTACAGCAAGCGTTAATGAAAATATTGTTCCTTTTGCCACTTCACTCTCGACCGAGACGGGAATCGCAAGTAAATCAGAAAGGCGTTTGACTATTGCTAGCCCCAGACCTAACCCCTTGTTTCGATCACGCTCAGGGTTATTCAATTGATAAAACTCAGAAAAGATGTTTGTCAGCTCTGATTCAGGGATACCTTTACCATCATCACTAATTTCAATGGTTACTTGACCATCACTTGATTTAGTTGAGACCAGTAAACAACAATTTTCATTATGGTTAAGGGCGTTAGATATTAAATTTCGAATCATGCGTCCTAACAAAATCGGGTCGGTATTAACAGATACCTGTCCCAGATTTGTTTTGACCTTAATGTTTTTCTCCTCTGCATATTGTTCATATTCAATACAGGTTCGCTCAATTAAACTTCGTAAATCAAAGACACTAGGCATTACTTGCACCCCACCCGAATCAAACTTAGATACATCCATCAAGGCATTTAATAAATCACTCAATGCATCGCTCGACAGCTTAGCTTTATCTAATAAATCTAATTGATTAGGGTATTTAAGCGCTGATCGTAAAGCACCTAAATAAAGGTTAAGGGCATACAAAGGTTGACGTAAATCATGACTAGTCGCCACCAAAAAGCGAGATTTTTCACGGTTGGCGACATCAACTAGTTCTTTTTGAGTATTCAAATCTTGAAGTAAGGTGACATTATTTAATCGAAGCTTAATAGACATCAAAATATTTCGATTCACCAATGTAGAAAACGCTAACATTGAAATTAAAAACGTCAGTACTAAAAACCCTGTGCCAGAAAAACCACTCGTTTCCAAATTAAACATGGTGATAGAAAAGGGAATAAACATTGGCGCTGAAAATGCAAAATATGCAGGCAAATAAGATGACAATGGCAATAATGCACCGGCAATCATCCCAGTCAAAATAAAAGATAAAACTAAAATTTCATTACCTGAAATAGGTGCTAAAACATGTAGCAGCAGTACCCCCCATGATAAGCCGGACAAAAATGAAAATAAAGTGAATAAAATCAACCAAAAATGTGGAGATTCAATGCGCTTTTTCTTCTGAAACAAATTTATTGAATAGGCCCTGATAACGGTCAGCGTCATTATCCATAAAGCCCACGGTATTAATAAGCTATTTTCAATACGGTTTTCGAACGAGAAAATGACTATGACGACAATAAATAGAGTGGCAATCAATACAATAGGCGATTGAGTGTAAAGCTCCTTTGCCTGCTCAGTTTTAATTTTATTGTCTTTGTACATCATTACCTCTTAGACTCAGGCCTCTTTAATTGAGCTAAAATTTGTGTTGGTGATGCGTCGGATGAAACGCGGGTGAATGTCTTAAATTAATACCCTCATTATATAGACATAAAAAAGGCACCCTAAATAATAGGATGCCTTTTTTCTTTTCATTTGGCTAAATTTAATTAGGTAAAAAGTTTATTTACCCCGTGATGCACTTTTACGTTCATGTTCGAGAAGTAATTTTTTACGAACACGAATGGATTTTGGTGTTACTTCTAATAACTCATCATCACCGATAAATTCTAGCGCTTGCTCCAAACTCATGCGAATAGGTGGCACTAAGTTAATCGCTTCATCAGTACCAGATGCCCGTACATTAGTTAATTGTTTACCTTTTAATGGGTTTACAACTAAATCGTTATCACGAGAGTGAATACCAATAACCATACCTTCGTATACATCATCATTATGTCCGATAAACATACGGCCACGATCTTGTAAGTTAAAGATTGAGAAACCGACTGCTTTACCCATGCCGTTAGCAATCATTACACCATTCTGACGCTTACCAAAATCACCCACTTTAAGCGGTGCATAGTGATCAAACACGCTGAAAATTAAGCCCGTACCTTGTGTTGCCGTTAAAAATTCGGTGCGGAAACCAATTAATCCACGTGAAGGAATAATAAAGTCTAAGCGAACACGACCTTTACCATCTGGCACCATGTCTGTTAATTGCGCGCCACGTTCACCCAGTTTTTCCATAATAGAGCCTTGGTGATCTGCTTCTACATCAGCAGTTACCGATTCAAAAGGCTCTTCTTTGTGACCATCAACTTCACGAATGATAACTTCTGGACGAGATACGCCCATTTCGAAACCTTCACGACGCATGTTTTCAATCAGCACCGATAAATGTAATTCACCACGTCCAGATACACGGAATTTATCAGGATCGGTTGGAATTTGTTCAACACGTAATGCCACGTTGTGAATCAATTCACGCTCTAAACGTTCTTTAATTTGACGCGTCGTTACAAATTTACCTTCTTTACCCGCCATTGGTGAATTATTGACTTGGAATGTCATCGTAACGGTTGGCTCATCAACCGATAACGGTGGTAGTGCTTCAACTGCAGATGGATCACATAATGTATCAGAGATATTAAGAGGATCTAAGCCCGTAAAGGCAATGATATCGCCCGCTTGAGCAAAGGGTACTTCTTCGCGTTGTAAGCCCATGAAACCCATCACAGTGAGTACACGACCATTGCGTGTTTTACCATCAACATCAATAATGGTGACAGGGGTATTGGTTTTAACAGTGCCACGCTCGATACGACCCACACCGATAACGCCGACATAGCTGTTGTAATCTAATGATGAAACTTGCATACGGAAAGGACCGTTAACATCAACGTCAGGTGCTTTAACCTTATCAACCACTAATTGGAATAATGGCTCCATGTCGCCGTCACGCACAGTTTCTTCTAAACCAGCAAAACCGTTCAAACCTGAAGCGTAAATCACTTCAAAGTCTAACTGCTCATCGGTTGCATCAAGATTGGCAAATAAATCAAACGTTTGATCTAAAACCCATGCTGGACGGGCACTTGGTTTATCAATTTTATTAATAACAACAATCGGTTTTAAACCTAATGCTAAGGCTTTTTGAGTCACAAAACGTGTTTGTGGCATCGGACCTTCAGATGAATCAACCAGTAATAATACAGAGTCAACCATTGACAATACACGCTCTACTTCACCACCAAAATCGGCATGGCCCGGTGTATCTACGATATTGATGTGATAATCATTCCAGCGAATCGCGGTGTTTTTAGACAGGATTGTAATACCCCGTTCTTTTTCAAGATCGTTAGAATCCATTACCCGCTCTTGCAATTCTTCGTGTTCGCTGAATGTGCCTGATTGGCGTAACAATTGATCAACCAAGGTTGTTTTACCGTGATCGACGTGAGCGATGATAGCAATATTTCTTAACTTGCTGATTTCTCTAAGGTTAGTTGTCATTTTTTAGTTCTATATAAAATTTCAAGGAATGCTTTTGGCATATAAATTTAAAAATACCTAATATTGTTTAGGCACTATTTTTTTAACTCATCAGTTAAGTGTGGCGTAATACTATCTAAAATATGTTTCTGGATGGCTAGGTTTCCTACAACCAAATTCCCTTGGTTGAAATAATTATCTCCACCAGCAAAATCGGTCACAACACCGCCAGCTTCTTCAATAAGCAAAATACCCGCAGCTAAATCCCATTTTTCAAGACCGATTTCCCAATAACCATCTAAGCGACCCGCGGCAACATAGGCTAAATCTAAAGCAGCAGAACCGGCACGACGAATGTCAGCAACCTGAGGGAAAACCGCATTAAATGTTGCTAAATAGGGAGTCAAATATTCTGGATATTTAAAGGGAAAACCTGTTGCGACTAAGCTTCCGGCTAACTCTTTTTTCTTCGTCACCCTTAAACGACGATCATTGAGCTTAGCGCCACTGCCGCGGCTCGCTGAAAATAACTCATCGCGTAATGGATCATAAATAACAGCATGTTCTGTTTTACCCCGAACCATAACCGCAATCGATACACAATAGTGTGGAAAGCCGTGTAAGAAATTAGTTGTGCCATCCAATGGATCAATTACCCATGTAACTTCGTTATCACCCTGCTTGCCTGACTCTTCAGCCAGAATAGCGTGTTCGGGATAAGCCTTTTTAATGGCATTGATAATTTCTTGTTCAGCTAAACGATCAACATCCGTCACAAAATCATTACGGCCTTTAGTTGTCACTTCAAGGTGTTCAACATGTTGCAAAGATCGAACAATAATACTACCCGCACTACGGGCTGCCCGAATGGCAATATTCAGCATAGGATGCATAGACTAATTTTTTCCAGAGCGAGAAAAACGATTTATTCAAATCGTTTTCATGACGTAAACAACATCACGAAGTTAATAAAGCCAAGTATTATAACAATAAATTGTAATATTTAGCATCTTTAAGTTCTGGGACATTAGACAGCCTAAATAATACCTGCTAGCCTATTAGTGTATATTGTTCTTAGCAATATAGTTGGGCAAAAAAACTTATATTTTCCTTATGGAGACTCGAATGAAATCTTTAACTAAATTAGGCGCAATCATCCTACCTTTAGCGTTATTAACTGCATGTGCAAACACCGCAGAAATCGATGCATTAAAAGCATCTGTAAGCTCTGCACAATCTACTGCAGAATCAGCATTACTTGCTGCTCGCAATGCACAAAGTACTGCTGATACAGCACAACGTACAGCAAACGATGCTGAATTAACGGCATTAGATGCACGTAAAACTGCTGACGCAGCTCAAGCTTCAAGTGATAAATGTTGCGCAAGAATCGATCGTATGTTCGAAAAAGCAATGAGCAAGTAATCACTCTGCTTTAGAAAAGCCGGAATTGATTCCGGCTTTTTTTTGCCTGCAATTTAAGCGACTCAACGACCATTTATAATTAACTTAATCACTCGTCACAGTGCATCACTCGACACAAGGGCTGTCCAAGCCAATATATCCGTCACTTGCTTCAGTGCGATAACCCGTTCATTCGCTTGTTGCTGTGAGTCAAAAGGCCCAAGAACAACTTCACCTTCTGCGGCATGCCTGAGTGGCCAAAAAGAATCATTAACATTTAAGTGAGTTGATGCTTCTGCTAATTTTGATTTAGCATCTTGGGTTAACCCTGTATGCACGAACCAGACATCATCTACAATCGCTTCTTCATCCTGATTAACCCGCTTCACCATACCAGTATGTTGCTGTACCACTTTTTCAGCAAATGGGAAATCAGCATCACTCAATAAGGCATCTTGCGCTTTCAATATTGCAGAGACCATTGGTGTCATATTGTTACCTTCACGCGAGTCTATGTCCATCTGCACATCATGGGCTTCTAAATATAACTGATCACCCAACAGACCCGCTTTATCTGCTTGGTATAAAATTTCTACTGGTGTATTAACTGCAACAATACCAAATAGATGTTCAATGTCTTCTGGAAATAAGCGAATACAACCATGACTAACCCGCATGCCGACACCAAAAGGTCGGTTGGTTCCATGAAGTAAATAGCCGGGAATACCTAAACGCATCGCAAACGCGCCTAAAGGATTATCTGGCCCAGCGGGGACTACTTTGGGTAACGGGTCTCCCTTTTCAAGGTGCTCAGCTAATATTGATGCCGGTGGTGTCCATGAAGGATCTTTTATTCTTTGAATAATTTTTGTTTTGCCAATGGGAGTTGTCCACCCCTCACGTCCTACACCTATTGGATGCGTAATAACTTTCTGACGTTCATTTTTATTTGCTTTGGGATAATAATATAAACGCATTTCAGCTAAATTAATCACAATTCCGACATGGGGTGCATCGGGAAGAATAAACCGATTAGGTACTAACACGCGTTTATTTTCACCAGGTAACCATGGATCTAAATCAGGATTTGCATTAACTATCTCGTTATAACCAATATCAAAGGCCCGAGCGATATCGAGTAACGTGTCTTCATGATGGCTATAAACGATTAGATTGTGACCCACTACTCGAGTATCGGGGCCTTCTAACTCAAAGGTGGTGGCATATGCCGTTGAAAATATTAGCCACACAATAATTGCAGCAATGAGCTTTAACATTGTTTTTCCTGTGCATTAAAGAAAGTTACTTTTTTAAATTGTACATGATAACGATTTTCACGCAGACTAAATCGATGTTTAATGAAATGGTAAATTCTGCTTTGCCATCAATCGTAAGCTAGCGTAATCTACGCAGATGAAAAAATATTATATCCCACTACTTATCAGCATAGTTTCAACTTCTGCTTGCTCATTATTTTCTAAAGATGAGGTTCAAACAGGAAACAATTGGACTGTCGAACGCGTTTATTCGGAAGCAAAATCAGCACTCGATGCAGGCGATTATATGACCGCTCTTCAGCATTACAGTCAGCTAGAAGCACGCTTTCCTTTCGGAGAATATGCACAACAAGCACTATTAGAATCAGCCTACGCACAGTATAAAAATGATGATCCGGAAACGGCACTCGCCACAATAGATCGTTTTATGCGCGTCTATCCGCTAAATAAAAACCTAGATTATGCTATTTACCTTCGAGGTTTAACAAATTTCACGCGTGATGTTGGCCTGATGGAAAAGTATATTCCACGTGATGAAACACAACGAGATCCTGGCTCCGCTCTACTTGCTCTTAAAGATTTCACCACACTAGTCAACCGTTATCCTGACAGTAAATACAGTGAAGATGCCTCACAACGGATTGTTTATTTGCGTAATCGACTCGCTCAACATGAAGTCAATGTTGCTAACTATTACATGAAGCGCAGCTCTTATTTAGCTGCAGCTAATCGCGGTAAATTTGTTATTGAAAATTATCCTCGCACTCCGGCAATGCCTGATGCATTAGTCGTAATGGCTAAAGCATATAAAATAATGGGCTTAAACGATTTATCTGAGGATGCGCTAAGGGTTTTAGAGCTCAATTACCCTGGTCATGCTGGCGTGGCAGAAGTGCAGCAAACTTCAATAAAAGAATAGACACTCAATGTTGCTGAGTCATCGTTAGTTTGAAATATTTAAAGCTTATCAAATATTCAAACTAAAGCTCTGCACAGACTGAATATCTTTTTTATTCAAAGCCAGCATCACTATTCGATCAAATCCTAAGGCCACACCCGAACATGGAGGCATACCAGCTTTCATTGCCCCCAATAAACGATAATCAATTGGCATTTGTAGTTTCGCTTGGTTTTGCCGCTGCGTATTATCTTCGGCGAAGCGATTTAGTAACTCATCGGCATCCAATAATTCGTTATAACCGTTTGCAATCTCGATGCCAGCGACATACAGTTCAAACCGTTCTGCTACAGCATTCCCTACTTCATCTTTTTTTATTTTAGCTAATTGCGCTTGTGAAGCTGGAAAATCATAAATAAAGACCGATAAATTCATCGCGGCCAACCTTGGCTCAATAACATGCGCCATCAAAAGTTCTAGCCATCCATCACGGTCAAGCACTAAATCTAATGATAATCCACTTATTCTTGCTAAAGCCTGCTGTTTAATTTGCTCGGTAGAACAGGTAAATACATTTATTTTCAAGTAAAACTCGAAAATACAACGATAACTTAACCGTAAAATTTGATTTAAACTGAAGACCTCTTGTACCAGTGTATTAACCTCATCGATCAGTTGGCTCAATGACAGTTCAGGTCGGTACCATTCAAGCATAGTAAATTCAGGTGAATGTAACCTGCCTTGTTCGCCATTGCGGAATACTCGCGCTATTTGATAAATAGAACCTGAGCCAGCTGCAAGCAATCGTTTCATCGCAAATTCAGGGGATGTGTGTAAGTAATAAGGCTTCTTAGAGTGTGAAGCCAGAGGAATATAATCGGTGGTGAAACTATCCATATAAGGCGCTGTCGGTGCAGAGTCAGATAGGAATGGCGTCTCAACTTCTAATACATCTCGCTGAGAAAAAAAACGGCGGACATCAGCCAAATACTGTGCCCGCCGTTTTAAAGTCGTTATATCAGCCGTAGGCTGCCAATCAACGTGCATATTAATCTAATCGGTAATTACACTTTAGCCCTCTCAACATATTCACCACTACGTGTGTCTACGCGTAATAACTCACCGATTTCAATGAATAAAGGGACACGAACAACAGCACCCGTTTCCAAGGTTGCAGGTTTACCACCACCGCCAGATGTATCACCTTTCAAACCCGGATCAGTATCCGCAACAATTAGGTTTACAAAATTTGGCGCAGACACCATTAACGGTGTGCCATTCCATTGAGTAACAGTATAAACATACTGTTCTTTTAACCAGTTTTTCACATCAGAGATGGCTGTTTCATCTGCTGCATGTTGTTCAAAACTAACAGGATCCATGAAATACCAGAATTCACCATCAGTGTACGAATATTCTAGATCGACCTCCATAACATCGGCACCTTCAACGCTATCACCGGATTTAAATGTACGTTCATTCACTCGGCCTGTTTTCAAGTTACGGAACTTAACACGATTAAATGCTTGGCCTTTTCCTGGCTTGACCAACTCATTTTCAAGGATATTGCATGGGTCACCATCCAACATAAATTTAAGGCCGGATTTAAATTCACTTGTACTAAAATTTGCCATGGCAACCTCTTATAAGGGACGATCATCGTCTGTAATAATTTTAAAGCCCACTATGATACCTCAAACACAAACATTGGTGACAAAACAACCGTGGCAAATCGCCCTTGCTAATACGATTAAAGACCCAGCAGTATTGCTTAGCCAACTCGGTTTATCGGGTAAACTTAATGCCATAAATATCGATGCCATTAAAAACTTTCCGCTACGAGTACCTCAAGCTTATATTGATAAAATGCGCTATGGCGACCAACATGATCCTTTATTAAGACAAGTATTTCCGTTGATTGATGAATCTTTTAATGTCAGTGATTTTGTCACTGATCCAGTTGGTGATGCCTTAGCAGTAACTTCACCCGGCATATTACAAAAATATCAGGGGCGTGCCTTATTGCTGACTACTGGCGCTTGCGCGATTCATTGCCGATATTGTTTCCGCCGTCACTTTCCCTATGGCGACAGCAACCCGCTTGCCAGTCAGTGGCAGCTCACACTCAAAAGCATCGCAGAAGATAATAGTATCAATGAGGTTATTCTTAGTGGCGGCGATCCATTATCATTAAACGATACTAAACTAGCGACCTTAGTCGCTGATATCGAAAAAATCCCTCATATTAAACGTCTTCGTATCCATACTCGCTTACCCATTGTCCTGCCTGAACGCATAGATGAGCACTTATTGTCATGGATTAACAGTACGAAATTGAATGTCATCATGGTCGTTCATGCTAATCATGCCAACGAGATTGATCTTCTAGTATCTACAGCACTTAACAAATTACGCCTAGCAGGTTGTCAGCTTCTCAACCAAACTGTCTTGCTCAAAGGCATTAATGACTCACCACAAGCCTTATACGAGTTGAGTGAACGCCTCAGCGAGGTTAATGTTACACCCTACTACCTTCACTTACTTGATAAGGTCGCTGGTGCGAGTCACTTTGACGTGCCTGAACAGCAAGGGATTAAATTGATCGAACAGATTCGAAAAAGACTACCTGGCTACCTCGTTCCTCGGTTGGTGAGAGAGCAACAAGGTGAAGCCAGTAAAACAATTATCGCTTAATATGAACTAACGCTCACTAAGCGCCACATAGTCGCGCTCGCCACTACCGATATAAATTTGCGTTGGCCGGTAAATACGATTATCAGATATTTGTTCACGCCAATGTGCTAGCCAGCCTGCAGATCGCGCCACAGCAAACAGTGCGGTAAATTGATCGGCTGGAATACCCATTTCTGCATATAAAATACCCGAATAGAAATCAACATTGGGATAAACGCCTTTATGGCCTAATCTATCAGCACAAATTTCTTCTACTCGCATCGCAGTCTCAAAGGTACTGTCCAAACTACTACCGCGATCTTCAATCAATTCAGCGACTAATTTATGCAAAATGGTGGCACGAGGATCTTTTACTTTATATTCACGATGGCCCATACCCCAAATCACTTGTTTGTTAGCAAGGGCATTATCAATCCATTTCTCTGCTTTATCTGCAGTGCCAATTTCCTTAAACATATCGACGACACGTGAGTTTGCACCACCATGTAATGGCCCAGACAATGTACCAATAGCACCAGAAATAACACTATATGGTGTCGCCAGCGTAGAGCCAGAAACCAATGCTGAGAAAGTAGAAGCATTCAAAGTATGTTCAGCGTGAAGAATCAAACACACATCCATAATTTTGGCCATCATAGGATCAGGTTCTTTTCCTGAAAACATATACAATAAGTTTTCAGCAACGGATAAGTCTTCACGGGGGTTAATGGGATCATATCCCCGACGCATATGCTCCCACATTGCAACTAAAGGTGCCATTGACGCGATAATATTAACCGTCATATTGCGAACGTAATTCAAATCAGTGCAAGTATCGCTACTGGTTAAACATTCATTACCTGGATAAAACATACCCAGACTCGATACGGCAGTTTGCAACATATCCATAGGATGGCCGGTTGATGGAAAATGGCGCATCATTTCTCGAATATGATATTTAATTCGGTACTGACTACGTAATTGACTAGTAAAATCGGCTAATGCACTTGCTGTAGGTAGCTCACCTTGAAGTAATAACAAAGTCGTTTCTTCAAATGTGCTCTGTTCTGCTAGTGTCTCAAGCGAGTAACCTCGATAAGAGAGTAGACCTTTCTCACCGTCAATAAATGATATCGCTGACTGTGTAGCAGCAACTCCTTCCAGTCCAGGTAAAAAATCACTCATGGCAACCTCTCATAAAATTCATTAGATATTATTTAGCTTAGCGTCAAAAGTTATTATAAAACGCATAAAACGATGACTTAAAAATGCACGTCATCATATCAGATCTTCTACTATTACTCTGTCTATGATCACATAATTAGCTAGGAAAAAATTTAGGCGGTGACAAAATAAAATAATTATCCCGTTTTAAATTTTATTGGCTTTGCCGGCAGGCTGTTAAGGTTCAGGCACACATCAAATACTAACCAGCCCACACTGAACAACGATTAATCTCTAACTCAATGTGTCATGCCATATATTCTTCGCCCATGCATTAGCATAAACACCTTCCAGCTTAGACGGTTTGGCTGAGACGCCACCGCCGGGCATCGCTATCATAGACCGTTGTTGTTGATCATAACGATATACCGCAGCCACATGGCCAGCTTGATGATCATCGATAAAGCTATAACAAGTATTACTAAACACTGGTTGCTGTTCTGGCTCCATATCAGCTAACAAAGAAGCAATAGCGGCCGCACACACTTTTGCTTGAGCATTCGCCATGTGACCAGACTTTGGTAATTTTGCATGAACCGCATCACCAATCACATGTACATTTTTCTTAACCGTCGATTCATAAGTTAGAAAATCAACCTCACACCAACGTTGATCAATATTAATAACACCTGCCAACTTAGCGACTTTTCCTGCTCTTTGCGGTGGAATCACATTCAGTACATCTGCAGAAAATTGATTAAATTCTGTCTCAATGCTCAATGAATTGATCTCAATATTTTCAATCGTACTATTAGGGACATAGTCAATCAAACCGGCGTAATATTCCTGCCATGCGCCCTTAAACAAAGCTTTTTTAGAAGCGACATCGCCATTAGCATCTAAAATTATTAATTTACCTGTTGGGTTGTGATGCTTTAAGTAATATGCAATCTGGCAGGCCCGTTCATAAGGCCCTGGAGGGCAACGAAATGGTGTTGGTGGAACAGTCATAACAACCGTCCCCCCCTTTTTCATACTGACTAACTGTTGCTTTAATATTTGGGTTTGAGGTCCAGCTTTCCAAGCATGTGGCACAATTTTCTGTGCATCATCACTCGCCAACATCGGTAAATCGTCATAAATAAAATCGACACCTGGTGCAATGATTAAACGGTCATAACTAATAACAACACCATCATGCAGCAACACACTTTGCTTGTCCGTATCGATTGCCACTACTTCAGCTTGTACGTTTTTAACGTTATATTTACCAGTGAGTTGATTGTAATCATAGGTTAGTTGCTGCAGGGTGCGACCACCACTCAATACAAGATTACTCTGAGGACAAGATACAAACTGTGCATTTCGCTCAATCATCACCACTTCCGTTTCGGGTGACCACATACTGAGATATTTTGCAGCAGTAGCACCGGCAAAACCACCGCCAATCACCACTACTCGTTGAGATATAGAAGGCTTCTTTGATGCGAATGTTATTTTAGGTAACATAGCCAAAGAACTAGCGACCATTGCTGTTTTAATAAACCCTCTGCGTTTTAAAGCCATAACATAAACCCTTTATTATTGAACGTCCTAGATACATTTTCATATATTGATTAAATTACATGATACGACCAACTTAATCTAGGTACCAATTATATGTCACTGTATAGCCATCCAACTATTCGCTGGACAGCCCAAACTCAAGCAGCAACTAAATTTGTGAGATGGTCGCCGTCTCGACTGAATTAAATTTAAGTGTAGGCACCTCAAATTCAATCAATACAGTCAAAGGCAACACATTAACCTAGCAAAAATAGTTGAGAATCAACAGACTATTTCCAGTCAATCAAGCCGTCAATACAATGAGGTTCAAGCAACATAAAAGATACTTGATTTTTAACCTTTGGATCTTTACAATCCTCGCCTTCTCTGGGGGTGGTTAGCTCAGCTGGGAGAGCATCGCCCTTACAAGGCGAGGGTCACAGGTTCGAACCCTGTACCACCCACCAAGACGACTTCTCATACAGTCTTAAAACATCCTAAATCTCTTTTAAAAATGCGGCTTATGCCGATTTCCCTGTATCACTCCGTCCCATACCATTTCTTGACACCTTCCAAATTTTGGGGGCATCGTTGTCATCAAAAATAGATATGCCGCCAATGGCTCTGACAGACATTAAAATAAAAGCAGCCAAAACATTAAGCAATTTTGAAAATAATATTTTCCCTTGGCGTTCTGTCAATAACTGTACGGTTGGGTTGTAAATAAAGGTAGTTGAAATTATTTGTATTAGCTCAAACTTAAATCTAACAACATATTTGAAAGCAGAGTTTATACAGTCTGGCAGTCCGCTAAGTGCCAACAGCAGTCACTCATCTAACGCCTCATTAAGAGGCAAAAAATTGTTGGCTATAACTTAGCTACGTAGGAGCAAAGCCAACTGTTTTTTGTCCTACTTGAATGACTTGTTAGTTGCTTTCATACACCTGTGATCTATGAGCAACCTTTACTACATTAACGACAAGTACATCATCTTTTATTTCATACACTATTCGATACAAACCTTGGCGAATTCGATAATTGTCCTGCCCTGAAAGTTTAATACAACCTTTACCTCTAGGGTTTACAGCTAATGATTCTATTTTACTTAGGATCTTTTTTATATCATTTTTAGGTATAACTCGTAAATCTTTAGCCACTGATTTTTTAAATGTTATTCTATATTTTTCCATGTGACTTCAAATCATTCAATAAATCTTCATATGAAATATCAGGCTCACTGGCTCTTGCTGATACCGCGGCTAAATCCTCCTGATCTTCACGCATTAATAAACGAACAGCTTCATCTATTAACTCAGAAATTGATAAATGTGCTGAAGCAGCACGCACTTTTAGTGCTTGATGTATATCAGGCTCAAAGTAAACGGTTGAACGTTTTGATAGGTTACTCATGATTATGCCTCCATTAAATCGACAAAAACATCATAACACTATGGCGTTATAACGTCACGATGCGATAATAAACAACTAACGCCTCAAGAAAGGGCGCCGGTTACGGTGTCCCGCTTGCTTGAATTGTTAGGCTTTGTTTCAGGTGGACCCTCACTCTGGAAAACTGACGATTCTTCTTGTTGTTTTGGTGCCGTCACGCTTTCTTGTGGAGCAGATTTTTCCACTTTAGGCTCGGCTACCTTTTCGGCCTTTGGAACAGTAAGAGTTACATCTGCGCCATTTTCCGCCGACTCAATGCCCTTTATGTGCGAATAACCTATACCCAACAATGAAATATAAAAAACAACCGATACAACTATATACACCCAATAAGCTGTGAGTTGAGCACCCAAAATATATCTGTTGTTTTTTGAGGTGGTGACATGTGCGATATCATGTTGGTTTTGATTATAACCAAACCTCCAAAGCACACCTGAAAACGCTGCTATGCCTGCCAACAGAAACAGAATGCTTGAATATTTTATAACTCCAAATTTATCTGAATTTAGGAGCACATACCCGCAGAAAATTAGCTCAGCACTAATAACGTAGTATGTTAAGCGCTGAGTAAGATCATAAGAAAAATGCTGATCTTTCTGCATTCTTTCATTATGCCTTGGCTCAGCTTAAGGTGTCGGTGGTGCTCTCATACTCGATTCTCTGTAAGCCTAACGCCGCAATCTGCAGAAGACCAATGTTGGGCGGATTTTGGCCCAGCATTTGGCTTTCTGTAACATTGATTTGTTATGCGATTGTGACTTATTGAAGCTCAACACACTTACCATAACTTTTTGTTGTTTTAATATGAACTTGGCTGAAATACTTATTTGTAGCTTGTAAATTACTATCGTAGGCAGCCATATCTCTCATTGAAAACTCAGAATCGATCGTAATTTCTTTTAAACCAAGAGGAAATAATTGTACTTTGAAGCGCTCAGCATATGGAGTTAATTTGACATGATTATCACATTTAAAGCCAATAGTACCGCCAACAAAGTTACATTCAGTTTTAATACTTTCTCCGTAATTCCCTTGCTCGACTACTTCGGCTTTTTTGTTATTGATTGTTACACGAAAAATGCCATGCCCATTATATACTGCTGTGTTAATCCATTTACCATGTTTAAATTCAGCTTCGATTGATTCAGATATTGAGAAAATAAATATTTCAGAAGCATAAGCATTAATCGTAAAGAAAATTGATAGTAGTATTAGTCGATACTTGCTCATAGCTTCAATCCTTTCGCATAACGCCGCAAACACAGGCGAGTGTTAGCGAGTCCAGCCCGCGCTTTTGCGGGCGATTGTGCTTTGCCTTGTTAGGAGTTGACTGCATATTAACCCACAAAAATTGCTGCTACTGAAACTACTAAGCTAAGTAAAGCTAATGGTATTGCCCACCCAGCATTATTATTTAAGTAGGTTATAAAATGCTGTAGTTTATTTTTTGAGGAATGCTCATAGCCTTTGATAGTAAGCCAGTAATAAACATTATCCTTTGAGCATTCAATATAACCTCTAGCCATCAACTCCTTTAAGATATCGAGAAGTAGATATCTTTTTGTATTTGTCTCAGGATCATATTCAACAATTTCAGGCATCCCATCTTCAAATAATAGACCACCAGTAATTATTATTTTGTATTCTGAAAGGTTTCGAGTGCCATAACCATATTCATTTATATATCCCTCGAAAATTATTTTGAGCAGTTTTTCTTCCATTTCTTTAGTGATTTTTTTCGTTATCACAAACGAACGGTTATCACTTTGCTTAGCTTGCAAAAAGATCCAACTGAATTTCGCCTAGATCACTAAGAAACAAACGCGCCATCTGCCTGCAAATCTGCATGATAAGATGATCGAACCATTGGCCCACTTGCCACATGCTCGAAACCCATTTGTTTAGCAACCACGGCTAATTGATCAAACTCTGCAGGTGTTACGAATCGTTCTACCGCTAAATGATGACGACTAGGCTGTAAGTATTGCCCTAATGTTAACATCCGGCAGCCATGGTCACGCAAATCCTGCATCACTTGTTGCACTTCTTCTAATGTCTCACCTAAGCCTAACATTAAGCCAGATTTGGTGGGCACATCGGGGTGTTGTTGCTGAAATTTCTTAATCAAATCAAGAGACCATTGATAATCTGAACCAGGCCTTACGGCTTTATAGAGACGAGGAATGCTTTCCAAATTATGATTGAAAATATCAGGTGGGCTTTTAGCTAATTCAACAAGCGCGACATCCATTCGTCCTCGAAAATCAGGCACCAAGACCTCTATTCTAGTTTCGGGTGATTGCTTACGTATTTCAGCAATACATTGCGTGAAATGTGCAGAACCTCCATCTCGCAAATCATCACGATCAACCGAAGTCACAACGACGTGTTTTAACTTCATGGCTGAAATGGTTTTGGCTAGGTGTTCCGGCTCATTTGTATCTAGCGGATCAGGCCGACCATGTGCAACATCACAAAACGGACAGCGGCGAGTACAGATATTACCCATAATCAAAAAAGTGGCCGTGCCATGCGTAAAGCATTCGCCCAAATTTGGACATGATGCTTCTTCACATACAGTATGTAACTCGTTTTCACGTAGCAATTCTTTTAAACGCTGAACCTCTGGATTGCTAGGTGATTTTGCTCTGATCCAAGCGGGTTTGCGTTTAGGATCACTCGGCACAATTTTAATTGGAATACGCGATACTTTTGACGCACCTTTAAGTGCACTTACATCACGCTTTTGTTGTACTTTTTCAGTCATTTATTCACCTTAAACATCTGCGCTTCAAACGCTGACAAAAACTGTTGTTTGGCCTGAGACATGCTGATCTGATGCCCCAGACTTTTTAGATCAATCACCTCCATACCTTCGAAACCGCAAGGGTTAATCGAACTAAAAGGTGTTAAATCCATCGAAATATTAAGGCTCAGGCCGTGATAGCATGCTCCTTGTTTTACGCGTAATCCTAGTGAGGCTATTTTTCGACCATCGACGTAGACACCTGGTGCATCAGCACGTGAGTTGGCTTTAATCGCTAATTGTTCAAGCATAGTTATAATGCTATTTTCCATTCGTGACACCATCTCACGTACGCCTATATTTAAGCGTTTTAAGTCAAATAGTGTATAGGCAATTAACTGGCCTGGACCATGATAAGTGACTTGACCACCACGATCAGTTCTAATGACCGGAATATTACCTGGATTAAGTATATGCTCATCTTTACCATTTAAACCCTGAGTAAAAACAGGTGAATGCTCGACAAACCATAATTCATCTGGCGCCAGTTCGTCACGACTGGCAGTCAATGCTTGCATCGCTTCACATGTGGATTGATAGTCAACCAACCCTAAGTCTTTTACAATCATTCTTGCAAACTTATAAGATATATTTAACGGCCTCGTGATCAATTAAATCACGATGAACAGCCTCTAATTGCTCGCGACTGTTTACATAAAAATCAACCGAAACAGAAGTAAATTTTCCGCCTGAACTTTGTTTAGTGGTCACCGCGCCTTCTTTTATATCTTCAATATGACGGCGAACAATGCTGACCACAATCGCATCAAACTCTGGATGAGTGTATCCCATTGCTTTAATGCCGTATTCACATGGAAATTCTAATTTAGCTTCTTTATCTTCTACTGCCATGCTGCGACATCCTCTTTATAATGTTGATACAGCTTATCGATTTGTTGCCATAACGGGCCAGGAACGCCCTTACCGACGCTGTCGCCATCTAACTCGGTGATGGGCAGTATTTCTCTAGTAGAACTACTCACCCAGACCTCATCAGCTTGCTGTAGCTGCGTAGTGGTCACCGCCTTTTCGATCAACGGAATTGCTGCATTATTTGCCAATGAGATCAAAACTTGACGAGTAATTCCAGGCAAAATGGTGGTATCTTTTGGTGATGTATAAATAGTGCCGTTAATCACTACATAAGCATTGCTTGCAGCGCCTTCCGTCAGATAACCATCACGAATAAGAAGTGCTTCTTGTGCGCCAGCTTCTAACGCTTGTTGCTTCAATAAACTATTGGCCAATAAGGAAATCGCTTTAATATTGCAGTTCTGCCAACGAATATCTGACAGGGTGATTGCTGCGATACCCTGTTTTTTATAATTCTCTGGTAACGACAGTAATGGATTACTCATTGCAAAAACAGTTGGCGTAACACCTTTTGGAAAAACATGATCACGAGCTGCCACACCACGCGTAACCTGTAAATATAATGACTGATCGCCACAACCATTGCGCTCGATCAACTGCGCGATCATTGATTGCCATTCTAAGGTGCTAAGTGGATTTTTCATCTTCACGCCATCAAGGCTTGCTTGCAAACGTGCTAAATGATTTGACAACTGAAAACTGTGTCCATTGTAGACAGGAATCACCTCATAAACACCATCACCCAATAAAAATCCACGATCAAATACTGATATTTTTGCCTGGTCCGCAGCTAAAAAATCACCATTTAAATAAACGTCACTCATTAAGTGAACTAACCCCAAATAAGCATTAATAATGAATCAAGTAAACGACGCCACCAGCCACCTTGCTCAACCGCTTTAATGGCCACTAGGTTTCTCTTAGCAATAAGCTCATCGCCCAATCGAATTTCTACTTCACCCAATTGTGCACCTTCAATTATAGGCGCAACAATTGGCTGCTGAATATTAGTACTTGCCACAAGTTCTTTATAGTGACCTCTTGGCACTGTCACAGAAAGTGGTTGTGCCAGCCCCAATTCAACCTGTTTTATACTCCCCTTCCATACTTTACTGTCAGCAATGTGGGTGAGTGAAGGATATAACTCATGAGTTTCAAAGAAACGAAAACCATAATTGAATAACTTTTGAGTTTCTTGAGCACGTGCATTATCACTACGCGTTCCTAAAACGACAGAAATCAAACGCATATCACTGCGAACAGCTGATGCCGCTAAACAATAACCTGCTTCTTCAGTATGCCCAGTTTTTAAGCCGTCAACACTGCTATCTCGCCACAATAATTTATTACGATTATGTTGAGTTATATCATTATGCTTATACTCTTTTTCTGCATACCATTTGTAATGGTCAGGAAAATCTCGAATAATTGCTGCGGATAAAATCGCAATATCTTTAGCGGTTGTGTAATGTTCGGGATCAGGTAAGCCAGTCGAATTTCGATAATGAGTGTTCGGCATGCCCAATTGTTGGGCATATTGATTCATCATTTGAGCAAAGGTATCTTCACTACCTGCAACGTGTTCAGCTAAAGCAACTGCTGCATCATTTCCAGATTGGATAATCATGCCTCTTAGTAAGACCTCTACTGGCACTTTAGTATTAACCTCAATAAAGCTTCGCGATCCAACCATGCGCCATGCTTTTTCACTAATTAGCACATCATCAGTAAGATGAATATTACCTGCGGCCAACTCCTGTGATACCACATAAGCAGTCATTAGTTTTGTAATACTAGCCGGCGGTAAGCGCTGTTCTGAGTTACTTTCTGCAAGCACTCGACCACTAGCAAAGTCCTGCAATATATAAGATTTTGCTGCGATACTAGGGGCAGTTGGATTAGGTGTGATCACCGCAAACGAGTTTATGCTGCTTAACATAACACTCGCTAACAATAATTTTTTTACTATTTTTAACATGAAAACTCTCTAATTAAAATAAATTATTCAACCACTATATGGGCATTATTGAAGCCTAAATCAAGTAAGCGAGTAGCTAAAGAATCACCTGACTCAACATTAGCTAAAGGACCGACATGAACTCGGTATAGCTTACCATCTGATTTAATTAGCACCATCTCATTGATCTGGCTTTGCAATTTCTGTTTGAATTCTTGGGCGCTGGCCGAAGTGCTAAATGCACCCACTTGTAAATACAATGTCGGTAAGTCACTAATAGGTACCCGTGTATTCGTCACCGTGTTTATCGGCTTTTCGCCGATGGTAATGGCCCGAATATCAACCATACCTGTACCACGACTAACGATCCCAAGCTGTTTTGCAGCACTATAGGACAAATCAATTAAGCGATCTTCATGAAAAGGGCCACGGTCATTGACTTTTACTATGACTTTGCGGCCATTACTTAAGTTAGTCACCTCAACATAAGTAGGTAATGGCAGTGTTTTATGTGCTGCTGTCATGGCGTACATATCATAAGTTTCACCACTAGAGGTTCGTCGACCATGAAATTTAGAACCGTACCAAGAAGCAATACCTTTTTGATGATAGCCCTGGCTATTTGTTAAGGTGTAATAACGCTTTCCAAATACCTCATAACTAGCAGGATTACCATATTTGCTTCGCGGCTCATTTTTAGGAATAGCATTAGGTACATCAGAAACATCTCGCGGTTTAGTCGGCGCCCTATCTGCTTGCTCAGTGGTCGTACTACACGCAGTCACGACAACATAAAGACTCATTACAGCAAGCCATTTTAAACCTTGTAACATTATTGCTTACCCTCATAAGCAAGTTTAATTGCTTCACCTAATTGAGTAACTGCCATAGCATACATCCGACTATGATTGTAACGAGTAATCGCATAAAAATTCTGTCTCACAAGCCAATGTTCTTCACCATTTTGTTGCGTTAATGAAATCAAGGCTAAAGCATCGTCATCTTCGGGCGTACCTCTTAAACTAACCCCCGCCGCGGATAACGCTTGTCGACTGAGCGATGGTTTCATTCCTTTCTCGATCAAATCATTATTAACTTTACCTGAAAAGAATGTGGGATGCGTTATGGTCTTCCCTGCCACCCAACCATGTCGTTTAAGGTAATTAGCAATACTGCCTATCGCATCAGTCGGATTAGTCCATATATCGCGGAGATGATCATTATCAAAATCTACCGCATACTCTCGATAACTACTAGGCATAAATTGACCTAAGCCCATTGCCCCAGCATACGAACCCATCGGCTCAAGAGCTGATTTACCCTCTTCACGCACCAATAATAAGAATGCTTCTAACTCAGAACGAAAAAAGGGGCTTCTTGGTGGATATTGAAATGCGAGTGTTGATAATGCATCAATCACACGATACCCCCCGACATTGCCACCATATCGTGTTTCTACACCCAAAATGGCTATAATTATTTCGGCTGGCACACCATACTGACGCTCTGCACGTGCTAAATCATCGGCATGTTGCTGCCAAAATTCCACCCCGCCTTTAATGCGAGATTCAGTCATGAAAATCGCTCGGTATTCATGCCAAGGTTTACTTTTTTCAGCGGGTCGTGAAATCGCTTTAATAATCGAGTCTTTAACTTCAACTTGTGCAAATAAATTGGCTAAATCATCACTATTAAAACCGTGTTTTTGATGCATCTCTGCAATAAAATTAGCTAGATCAGGTAAATCCGGCTTAGTTTCTGCGTGTGCTTGGCCAACAAATAATAAAGCTGATAGGAGTACAACTATTTTCATGGAGACATCATCCTTCTATGAGTATGAATAGACATTAGAATACCGAAGCCAGCTAACAAGGTCACCATTGATGTCCCGCCGTAACTAATCATAGGTAGAGGAACACCCACTACAGGTAACAAGCCAGTGACCATTCCAACATTAACAAAAACATAGACCAAAAACGTCAGAGAAATACTCCCAGCCAATAAACGCGCAAAACTGGTTTGCGCCTTACTTGCAATGTAAACCCCTCTTCCGGCAACCATTAAGTAGAAAATTAATAGTATTGAAGCGCCTACCAAACCAAATTCTTCAGATATAACGGCAAAAATAAAGTCGGTAGTGCGCTCAGGTAAAAAAGCTAAATGTGACTGCGTACCACCTAACCAGCCATGCCCAAATAAGCCACCTGAGCCTATTGCAATTTTTGATTGAATAATATGATAACCCGCGCCTAGCGGATCACTTTCTGGATTCAAAAAGGTTAAGACACGTTGTCGTTGATAATCATGCATGACAAACCACAGCACGGGTAATGCGGCCAGACATAAAGTGATAAAGCCTATAATAGTTCGCCAGCTGATACCTGATAAAAAAACAACGATTAAACCAGAGCTAGCAATAAGTAGTGCCGTCCCTAAATCAGGCTGCTTAGCAATCAATACAGATGGCACGATAATGATCGCGATACTGACTAATAACCTCGCGGCAGATGGCGGCAGAGGACGTTCAGCTAAATAACTCGCTACTAATAACGGGACCGCCAACTTCATCAATTCTGAAGGTTGAAAACGAAAGAAACCCAAGTCTAGCCAACGCTGGGCACCTTTACCCTCGTGACCAAATATCAGCACGGCAATTAACAAAATGAGCCCCATTCCATACAGCCAATAAGCGCTATCTCGCATACGATCAGGATGGATATTTGCTAATAAAAATAGCACAGCGAATGCTGTACCCATACGAATTAACTGCCTAACTATTAACGCTGAGCTCTGATCACCTGCACTGTATAAAATCATTAAACCCGCACCCAGAAAAAGCAATAGCCCCAGCAGAAGTAGGGCATCGAGATGGATGATCCTTAACGCTTGCGTCAAACTCCATCGCTGAGGCTGTTGTCTATCATGCAGTAGATTACTCACTGACTACCGTCCCAAAAAACTGATCAATCATCTTACGCGCAATCGGGGCTGCTGTAGTGCTTCCCCCACCGCCATGTTCAACGACAATAGCGACAACGAACTCTGGTGCTTCGGCCGGCGCAAAGGCGATAAACAAAGCGTGATCATGTAATTTTCTTTCAAGCGTTTTAGCATCGTATTTTTCGTCTTGTTTAATACCAAATACCTGAGCAGTTCCTGTTTTACCTGCTATTTGAAACGGTAGGTCTTGACCGATATGCCTTGCGGTGCCTCGCGCTCCATGTAACACCTCTACCATTGAATCAATGACCGCTTCCCAATTTCGACTATTTTCTATCGGCAATATTTGAGGAGTCTCCTCAGGAAAAAGTTGTAACTCACTTTGCCCTGTCTCCCTACTTGCTCTTGCGACTTTAGGACTAGTAGCCACACCACGCATAGCTAAAACAGCCGTCGCATGAGCAATCTGAATAGGTGTCATTTGATTAAAGCCCTGCCCAATACCCGATATTAAGGTTTCTCCTGGGTACCATGTTTTATTTCGGCTAGCCCTTTTCCATTCTTTTGATGGTGATAAGCCTTTACTTTCTCCAGGTAAATCGATGCCTGTTCGTTGGCCGAATCTAAATAGATCTAAAAAACTATGAATACGATCTATGCCCATTGTATTAGCCAGATCATAAAAATACACATCACAAGACTGAGCAATCGCCCCTTTCAAATCCATATGGCCATGACCGTGAGATTTCCAACAACGATAGCGATGATCTTGACCCGGCAAAGTATACCAACCAGGACAGAACGTTTGTGATTGCTCACCAATCACCCCCATTTCCAGTCCGGCTAAAGCGATGAAAGGTTTCAGTGTCGATCCTGGTGGATAGCGCCCTCGTAAACTGCGATCAAATAAAGGCATATTAGGTGAATCTCTTAAGGCCGCATAATTTTTACTACTAATACCTAAAACAAATTCGTTAGGATCGAAATCGGGCTTACTGACCATCGCCAGTACACCGCCTGTTTTAGGATCTAATGCAACGACAGCACCGTTAAAATCACCTAATGCCTCAGAAGCAACACGCTGTAAATTGATATCCAAATGCAAAAATAAATCTTGCCCAGATATCGATGGCATACTGTGCAACTCCCGAACAACACGCCCTTGTACATTTGTCTCTACCTGTTGATAACCTACTCTGCCATGTAACAAATCTTCATAGTGTTTTTCTATACCTGTTTTACCTATCTGCATCGTACCTTTGTAGTTTTGCTCATCAATCTCTTGTAAATCTCGCTCATTAATTCGCCCAACATAACCAACGGTATGAGCAAATAATGCTCCCTGCGGGTAATGGCGAATCAAACGCCCAACCACATCAACACCTGAGAAACGATGTCGGTTAACTGAAAAGATAGCGACTTCATCCTCGGTTAAACGCTCTTTAAGGATCACTTGTCGAAAACGGCGCTGCTGTTTGATTCGCTGCTTGACATCTAACACATCCTCTTCCGTCATCGAAAATAAGCTGGCTAACTTCAGCAAGGTGTCATCAATGTCAGGGACATTTTCAGGTGTCAATTCCAAGCTGAATGTTGGAATATTCTCGGCTAACACCACTCCATTACGATCATAAATCAAACCACGCTGAGGTGGTAAGGAACTGATATCGACCCTATTTTTCTCAGATAATGAATCAAAATGCTCAAACTCTACGACTTGTAAGACAATTAACCGAATAATTAACAACAAAAAAAGTAGTCCTGCAAACAGCACCGAAAAAATTAAGCGATCATTAATTATTCGACCTTCATTAAAATGATTCTTTAAATCGAAGTTCTCCAACATCTAAAATTCAACTGACATGAAATGTGCGCCTTACCGCACGCAAAAAAGCATAAGCAATTGGCCACAATAAAGTAGTTGTCATTACAGACAAACATACCTGCCAACTCGCAACTTCTGAAGAGACAACAACTGCAGGAATATTAACCACTAACACTAAGGCCATAATAGTCAATGCTTGTTGCCACAAAGGGTGTTGGCGTAATTGCAAATGGAATCGTAGAATCAAATAGATAACAAACGCATAAGAAAAACCTTCAACGCCTAGCGTGCCGCCCATCAGTACATCCATTAATATCCCTACGCACCAAGCCAAACCCACTCCAACGCGATGAGGTAATGCCATTGCCCAATAGATTAATGTTATTAACACCCACTCAGGGCGTGCAAATTGGAGCTCATCTGCAAGTGGAATAATCATTAATATCATGGCAATCATGATTGTAATAGCAATAACGCTAGTACCCCGAGGTGATTTAACTGTGGCCATTAATTCATCGCCTCTGTTGCTATTAATTTGCGTATAGCCTGCTCTTTTTCAGCAGACAGGACTAACAATAGTTCGCGACTTCTATCTAACTGGGCAGCAGGCTTTACAGCTACATCAGCAAAAGATTTTCCTTGCGGATACTGAACACTCATCACCGTTCCAACAGGATAACCAACAGGAAAGCGTCCACCAAGTCCAGAGGTCACTAACACATCTCCGACTCGTACATCAGCATTATGAGCTAAATAATCTAATTGCAAATGCTCGCCGACGCCTCGACCAATAGCAACCGCTCTCAAGCCATTTCGGTTTATTTGAACAGGTAAGCCATGGCTTGGATCGGTTAACAACATGACTCGACTAGAAAACTTATTAACCTCAGTCACTTGCCCCATCACACCATAGGCGTCTAATACCGGTTGCCCATTGAAAATATGGTCGCCAAGCCCTTTATTTATAATGACTTGCTGAGCAAAAGGATCAAGATCTATAGCCAGTAATTCAGCAACTAAAACACGATCAGTAAGACGAAAAGAAGATCCCAGTAATTGACGCAAACGCATATTTTCACGCTCTAAATTTTGCAATTTTTGCAAACGAACATGATTCAGCAGATTAATCGCCTCTAAAGCGATATTTTTTTGTTTTAAATCATCTCGGTCTTGAAAGAAATCATCGACCCACCTAGTTACGTCATTTGGTAAGGCGGCCAGCAATTGTATCGGATAAACAGCCGTAGAGAGGGCACTTCGAGCGGGCGAAAAATAATTCATCCGCGTATCCAAAAAAAATAATACGAGTGAAGCTATTAAAGCTAATAGCAGTCGGGTATTAAGAGATGGGATATGTGCAAATAAAGGTTTGATAAGCTATGTTCCAAAAACTAAAAAACCTTTGTAGCGGTTATTGCTGCTGCAAAGGTCTTTATATTGCGAATAATCAATCTATTCAAACGTAAAAATATCAGTGCCTCGTTCATCAATCATTTCTAACGCTCGTCCACCGCCTCGAGCTACGCAAGTTAATGGGTCTTCCGCAACAATTGCCGGCAAGCCTGTTTCTTCAATTAATAAACGATCTAAATCACGTAACAAGGCACCACCGCCGGTCAATACGATTCCGCGCTCAGCAACATCAGCACCAAGTTCTGGAGGCGTTTGTTCCAATGCCGTTTTCACAGCAGCAACAATCCCCGCTAAAGGATCTTGTAAAGCTTCAAGTATTTCATTGCTATTTAGCGTAAAACTGCGTGGAATACCTTCGGCTAAGTTACGGCCGCGAACTTCCATTTCTCGTACTTCATTGCCAGGGTAAGCAGAACCAATTTCTTTTTTAATTTTTTCTGCCGTCGATTCACCAATCAACGTGCCGTAGTTACGGCGCACGTAGTTGATAATCGCTTCATCAAACAAGTCACCACCGATACGAACAGAGGCAGAGTAAACAATACCATTCAAAGAAATAACAGCAACTTCGGTAGTACCACCACCGATATCCAGCACCATTGAACCACTTGCTTCTTCAACAGGCATACCCGCACCAATTGCAGCAGCCATAGGCTCTTCAATTAAAAACACTTCACGGGCACCCGCACCCGCGGCTGATTCACGAATCGCCCGACGTTCTACTTGAGTTGATCCACAAGGTACACAGACTAAAACGCGCGGACTGGGTTTAAAAAACCGACCTTCGTGCACTTTACGAATAAAATGCTGCAACATTTTTTCAGTCACAGTGAAATCAGCAATCACGCCATCTTTAAGTGGTCGAATAGCCGTGATATTGCCCGGTGTCCGCCCCAACATTCTTTTTGCTTCCGCGCCAACAGCGGCTATTGCCCTGCGACCACCAGGGCCGTGTTCTTGTCGAATAGCGACCACAGAAGGTTCATCAAGAACAATCCCCCTACCACGCACATAGATGAGCGTATTTGCCGTTCCTAAATCGATAGAAAGGTCATTTGAAAACATTCCGCGTAAACGTTTAAACATTGAAGAAACCATAGCTGAAGAGGTAAAAACGATACTTTATCAATGCTGTGGGCTGTTGAGCAAGCCACGAATGATTTAAACTGCTTACTTTCTTAGTAATTATCTCTGGAAGCGTCGATGAGTTTAGATAAAACAGATGTAGAAAAAATTGCGCATTTAGCGCGATTAGCAATTGATGAAACAGATATCCCTAGCTATGTGCGGGAATTAAGCAACATATTTGATCTTGTTGAACAGCTCGGAGAAGCTGATAGCAGCAATATATCTCCAATGGCTCATCCCTTGGATGCACACCAGCGATTACGCCCTGATGTTGTCACTGAAACCAATCAGCGTGAATTATTTCAGTCGATTGCACCAGAAACAGTGGATGGTCTCTATCTCGTTCCACAAGTTATCGAATAAGAACGACCAGTAAATTACTGGTCTCAATCAATACTCACCGGTATTTTGATGCTTTATCGCAACTTAACATCACATTGAATGACAGGCACACACATGCATAACAAATCTCTTTCTGAACTTTCGGCATCGTTACACAACGGTGATTTCAGCAGTGTTGAACTAACCCAGCACTATCTTGATCGCATTAATGCACACAATGACAATCTCAATGCATTTATTACCGTATGCGATGATCGCGCCTTAGAACAAGCACAAGCCGCAGATCGACAATTGCAACAAAAAACGGCCGGCATTTTGACCGGTATCCCTTTAGCGCATAAAGATATTTTCTGTACACAAGGTGTATTAACAAGTTGTGCATCAAAAATGCTCGCCAATTTTGTCTCGCCCTACAATGCAACGGTGGTAGAGAAAATCAATGCCGCCGGCATGGTGACATTGGGTAAAACCAATATGGATGAATTTGCCATGGGCTCCTCCAATGAAACGAGCTTCTTTGGCGCAGTAAAAAACCCTTGGGATACCAATCGTGTACCAGGTGGTTCATCAGGTGGTTCAGCGGCAGCGATGGCGGCTAGATTAGCCCCTATTGCAACAGGAACGGATACCGGCGGTTCAATTCGTCAGCCAGCATCGTTGTGCAATTTGACAGGGTTAAAGCCGACCTATGGCCGCGTGTCTCGTTACGGCATGATTGCCTTTGCGTCCAGTCTTGATCAAGCAGGGCCAATGGCAAAAAGTGCGAAAGATGCAGCCATGTTGTTAAATGTTATGTCGGGCTTTGATGAGCGCGATTCAACGAGTGTTGAACGTGATGTACCTGACTACACGGCAGATTTAAATAATTCATTAGCGGGTCTTCGCATCGGCTTACCAAAAGAATATTTCGGCGAAGGCTTAGATCCTGATGTGGCAGCAACGGTTGAAGCAGCGATTAAAGTCTATGAATCTTTAGGTGCAACAGTAAGAGAAATTACTTTGCCTAACTCTCACCTCGCCGTTCCTACTTACTATGTGGTTGCCCCTGCAGAATGCTCATCTAATCTATCGCGGATGGATGGTGTGCGATTTGGTCATCGCTGTGACAATCCAAAAGATCTGACCGATCTTTATCAACGTTCACGTGGCGAAGGATTTGGCGATGAAGTTAAACGCCGAATTTTAATTGGGACCTACGCTTTATCAGCGGGCTATTACGATGCATATTATTTAAAAGCACAACAATGTCGCCGTTTAATTAGTAATGATTTCAAAGAAGCCTTTGACCATGTAGATGTCATTATGGGGCCAACAGCGCCTACAACAGCCTTTAAATTGGGCGATAAAACAGATGATCCTGTTGCCATGTATCTTGCTGATATTTATACCATTAGTACTAACCTTGCTGGTTTGCCGGGCATGTCTATTCCTGCAGGTTTTGTCAATGGCCTACCTGTCGGCTTACAAATTATTGGTAATTACTTCGATGAAGCACGTTTACTCAATGTGGCTCATCGCTATCAACAAACGACCGATTGGCATCATCAAACGCCTGCTGCGTTTAAATAAAACGTGGGGTGATATTCGATTAATGTCGAGTATCACTTTCTTGTTTCATTAGCTAGGAATTTGACAATGAAAGCAGCTGAACTTTTTGTCCGTAGTCTTGAAAATGAAGAGGTGGAATTTATCTTTGGCATTCCTGGTGAAGAAAACCTTGATGTCATGGATGCTTTGCTTGATTCCAAAATAAAATTTATTACTACACGTCATGAACAAGGTGCTGCTTTTATGGCAGATGTTTATGGCAGACTTACTGGCCGTGCCGGCGTTTGCCTCGCGACATTAGGTCCTGGCGCAACCAATTTAATCACGGGTGTTGCCGATGCCAATATGGATCATGCACCACTCGTTGCTATTGCAGGACAAGCTTCAACCAGCCGACTTCATAAAGAATCACATCAAGTGCTGGATCTAGAAGCCATGTTTCTGCCGATCACTAAATATTCAACACGTATTGTCAGCCCGGATGTTATTCCAGAAATTGTCCGAAAAGCCTTCAAAGTGGCTCAAACCGAAAAAACGGGTGCGAGCTTTATCGAGTTTCCTGAAAATATTGCAGAAATGGAGATTGATGATGTGCCGCTACGAGTCAAACACGCCACACCACCAGAGCCTGCGATAGAACAAGTTCAACGTGCAGCAGAACTGATATCGAATGCTAAAAGCCCAATTATTTTAGCGGGCAATGGCGTTGTTCGATCTAAGGCTTCACAAGCACTCGCTGACTTTGCTCTAAAATTAGGTATTCCCGTTGCCAATACTTTTATGGCAAAAGGGGTTATACCCTTCCATCATCCTAGTGCATTAGGCAGTGTTGGCTTGCAATCTGGTGATTATGCCAACTGTGGTTTTGCCAATGCTGATGTCATCATATGCATCGGTTATGACATGGTTGAATATCATCCTTATCTTTGGCATCCATCCCGTGACCGCACAATCATTCATATTGATACCAGCCATGCTGAAGTGGATGCTTATTACAGTGTTGTTGTTGGTGTTATAGGCAATATCAATCACAGTTTAAACCGAATTGCTGACATCAGTACGCCGCATAAAGACAAAACCATGCGTACTTTGCGTGACAGCTTAGTCATCGAAATGAATCAACATCGTGATGATCTTGAATTTCCCGTTAAACCACAGAAAATTATTTGGGACTTACGTACCGCGATGGATTTAAAGGACATCGTCATCTGTGATGTAGGTGCCCATAAAATGTGGATGTCACGTATGTTCCGCTGTGAACATCCCAACACCTGCATCATCTCTAATGGTTTTGCTAGCATGGGTATAGCAGTACCCGGAGCCATTGCCGCCAAACTCGCCTACCCGGAACGTAAAGTCGTTGCAGTAACAGGTGATGCGGGCTTCCTAATGAACTCTCAAGAAATTGAAACAGCCATGCGGCTTAATATTGCCATTGTTATCTTGATTTGGAACGATGCCAGCTATGGCTTAATTGAATGGAAACAGCACAATCAATTTGGCCGTACCAGTAATGTGAAATTTACAAATCCAGACTTTGTACAGTATGCGCAATCCTTTGGTGCCATTGGCGTTAAAATTGAAACTACAGAACAATTGATGCCCGAGTTACAAGCGGCTTTAGCAAGAGATACCGTCACCCTCATCGATTGCCCTGTGGATTACCGCGAAAATCTAAAATTAACGGCGACATTAGGCCAACTTACTAACGCTAATTAAAGCGTTAAAGGCAATATTATGAAAGCTCAACATCGTCATCTATTATTCGCATTCACTTTAATTGTGGGTCTATTTTTAATTAACTCGCTTAATAGCAGCTCAAACAGGCTGCCCCAACTGTCTTTTACCGATATTGATGGTAAAGCACATTCATTCGAACAATATAAAGGTAAGCCGATACTGGTCACCTTCTGGGCAACAGATTGTCCAGGATGCATTAAAGAAATGCCGGATCTCATCGCCTTATACGAACAATACGCAAGCCAAGGCCTGACGCTAATAGACGTCGCGATGGCTTATGATTCATTAGACCATATAAAGGCCATGCGCGATGACCGGCAACTACCTTTCATCATCACATGGGATAATAAATCTGAAATTGCGCTCGCTTTTGACAATGTCAGAGTCACACCCACACACTTTTTAATTTCACCAGATGGTGAAATTACCATGCGCAAGATAGGAGAGATAAATTATAATTACTTGCAAGAAAAACTACAGGAAATGGGACTCACCAAAAGTTAGTCATAAGCAAGCTTCACATTATTTATGTCCTATGGTATAAAGTTCGGCTTTGTAGTTTTAGTTGGGAGCGTTTGCTTCCCAATATAATAGTATGTCCACCAGGAGCGATTTAATATGGCACGAGTATGTCAGGTAACGGGTAAACGCCCAATGGCTGGGAACAATGTTTCTCATGCCCATAACACAACAAGACGTCGGTTTCTTCCAAACCTTCACCCACATCGTATTTGGGTTGAATCAGAAAATCGTTTTGTTAAATTACGTGTAAGTAATCACGGTTTACGCATTATCGACAAACGAGGCATTGATGCTGTATTGGTTGAAATCCGTGCCCGCGGCGAAAAAGTTTAGGAGATAAATCATGCGCGATAAAATCAAATTAGTTTCATCTGCTGGTACGGGTCATTTCTACACCACAGACAAGAACAAACGTACCATGCCTGAAAAATTGGAAATGAAAAAATTCGATCCAGTTATTCGTAAACACGTTATGTATAAAGAAGCGAAAATTAAATAACTTTCGCTGCAAAATGCATATAATATTAAAACCTGCGTAAGCGGGTTTTTTTATGCCCATCGATCAGCTATCATCATAAAATATATCAATTTAATAGAACCTCCATAAAGAGACACGATGTCCAATTCTTCATCACCTAACTCTCCGATAATTGCGCGGCAAGCTATCTTTGACAGAAACATGAATGTTTATGCCTATGAATTATTGTTTCGTAGTGATAATCAACAGCTAAATGCTGGAATAAGCGATTCTTTTGGCGATAAAGCGACAAGCCAAGTGATCAACCATACGTTTATGGAATTAGGTATTGAACGGGTTATTGGCAATCATCTAGCTTTTGTTAACCTTACCCGCAACTTTATTTTAACCGATGATCCGCTACCTTTTGCTCATGATCAAGTCGTCTTAGAGATTCTTGAGGATATAGTGGCAGATGATGAAATCATAGCTGCCACCCAAAAATTGGTTGATCAAGGTTACACGATCGCTTTGGATGACTTTATTTTTGATGAGTCATTACGACCGCTAGTAAAGTTAGCAGAGATCATCAAAATTGATTTGCTATCGATAAGTGAACAAACACTAAAAGATCATGTATCAATCTTAAAACAAGAAAACGTCAAACTGCTTGCTGAAAAAGTAGAAACTCAGCAACAATTTCAATTATGCAAAGAATTAGGTTTTGATTATTTTCAAGGTTTTTTCTTTAGTCGCCCTGTCATTATCGAGGATAAGCCGATACCAAAAAGCCAGTTAAATTTACTTTCTATTATCGCAAAGTTACAAGAGTCTGAAGTAGAGATGGACGATATAGAGAAACTAATTAGTCAAGATGTTGGGCTTACTTATAAGTTACTTCGGCTACTCAACTCAGCATCAATGGGACTGCCTAAAAAAATAGAGTCGATTAAACAAGGTTTGGTTATATTAGGTCTCAAAACGATTAAAATGTGGACAACCTTAATCTCGCTCAACGAAATCGATACTATCATCCCTGAATTAATGGCCAACACACTTATTAGAGCTAAAATGTGTGAACAATTAGCCTCCCATTATCATTGTTCAGCTGAAACAGGATTTTTAATCGGCTTGTTTTCAACCATTGATGCCATGACGTCACACTCTATGAGTGAAATATTAAAGTCATTACCCTTAAATGATGAAATAAAACAAGCGCTATCAGGCGGGGAAGGAAATTTAAGTGACCTGCTGAATATCGTCATTTACTATGAGCAAGGCTTATGGGATAACATCAATCCACAACATGTATCATTTGAAGAGCTTGGCAATATTTACATCAATGCGACCGAATGGACGATACAAACACAGTCGAGTTTATGAAAAACTATGAGTTTACCCCCCCTTCTTTCAGCAAAGTCTCTCTCGCATAATTATGGCTCACAGCTAGCGGTCAATGATGTTAGTTTTGACGTTTACAAGGGTGAGGTTTTAGGTTTTCTTGGGCCAAATGGTGCTGGAAAAAGCACGACAATGAAAATGCTCAGCGGCAATCTTGCACCCAACACAGGTCAAATCACTATTAATGGCTATGATTTATTAAGTCAGCCGAAACAAGCTAAAACACACCTTGGTTATCTTCCTGAACAGCCTCCTCTTTATAAAGAGCTCACCGTTAAAGAATTTTTAATTTTTTGTGCCAAAATTAATCAAGTTCCATCTTCCAATATCGCTTCTGCAGTCAATACCGCCATTGAACGGTGCGGTTTAAGTGATATGACTCAACGCCTCATTGGTAATCTATCAAAGGGCTACCAGCAGCGTGTGGGCATCGCACAAGCCATTATTCATACGCCGGCGGTGGTTATTCTTGATGAACCCACGTCAGGGCTTGACCCTATTCAAATACGAGAGATTCGCCATCTCATTCGTGACATAGCGACCGAACACAGTGTTATTTTATCAACCCATATTCTGCCAGAAGTACAAATGCTCTGCGACCGAGTACAAATCATGAGTCATGGCAAATTAATTTTTAACGATACCATTGCTCGGCTAAACCAACAGCGCCAAGCCTCCAATTTACTCTGCACACTACTGTCGCCACCATCACTAGCTGAATTGCAGACAATTTCGGGCGTTATCGCCGTCGATTTATTAACACCAACTCAGTTTCGCTTACATTACAAGCCGGATATCAATCCGACGGCTGAATTACTAAACCGTGCAGTCACACAACAATGGCAATTAATAGAACTGATGCCTGAACAACATTCATTAGAAGATGTCTTTATGAACCTCATCCAACAGGAATCGGTGACTTTGGAACCAATAGTCTAATGTTGATACTTGCTCGCAATGAGCTTTACCGCTTGTTTTTATCGCCCCTTGCTTGGGTTATTTTGGCACTATGCCAACTCATACTTGCCTACTTGTTTTTAACTCACATCGATTATTTCATGCAAGTGCAGGGCAAAATATCAGCTATTCCTGGTGCGCCAGGTGTAACCGAGCTCATCGCCGTCCCTCTATTGAATAATGCAGCGACACTCTTAGTATTGGTAACGCCCCTCCTTACCATGCGACTTATTGCAGAAGAGCGCCGTAATGACAGTTTGCCATTATTATTTTCAGCTCCGCTCTCGATTCAACAAATTGTCATGGGCAAATACTTAGGCACACTCGGCTTTTTCATTATCCAACTCATATTGATTAGCTTAATGCCAGTATCACTTAGCTTAGGAGCTGACTTAGACTTCGGCGTTATTGCTTCAGCTTTACTTGGTTTATCTCTTTTAGTCGCTAGCTTTACCGCTATAGGATTGTTCTTATCGTCACTGACAGCGCAACCCACGGTTGCTGCGATGAGTACTTTTGCCACCTTATTTTTATTATGGATTATTGATTGGGCTGGCAATATACAAATGACAGAGACAGTAAACTTATTCAATTGGTTATCACTTTTACGACACTTCGAACCTTTATTACAAGGTGAAGTAAACAGCAGTGATCTCGCTTACTACATTATTATTATTGTGGCATTTTTAGCCTTAACGATTCGCCGACTTGATGCAGAGCGAGTCAACTAAATGAATATTACTCAAAAAATAAAGCGTCAACTTAAACTACAGAACATCCTCTTTTATCTGTTGGTGATTATCGTCGTTACATTACTCGCACAGCTTTCACTCAAAACAAATATTCGTAGCGATTGGACGGCTAATAGTCGTCATAGCCTTTCAATCACTACCACCCAGTTCTTAGCTCAACTCGATCAAACGATTACTATTCAGGCCTTCATCAGCCCAAGTAGTGAATATCGTCCTGCTTTGGAATCACTGCTTTCGCGTTATCAAAGCCATAGTGCCAAATTAAATATTCACTATATCAATCCAGATTTTTCACCCGACTTGGTTCGCCAACTAAAAATCCAACAACAAGGGGAAATTGTCGTCTCACGAGACGATCAACAGCAACATGTTATTGACCTATCTGAACAGTCTCTGACCAATGCCCTGATCAGCATCTCACGCCAACAAGAACGATGGCTAGTATTTATCGAAGGGCATGGCGAACGCTCACCTCTTAATACCGCTAATTACGATCTAAGTACTTGGGGTGAGCAACTCAAACAAAAGGGCTTTAAACTTTTACCATTAAATTTAGTTGAAAATAATCATATTCCGGACAATACCACTGCCATTATCATTGCAAGCCCAGAAAGCGCTTGGCTAGACGGTGAAATTGAGATTATCAAAGGCTATATAGCTGATGGTGGTAATTTGCTCTGGTTAGCCGAACCCAATAGTAATCAATTCATGTCCGGCTTAGCTGAAACACTAGGGGTTGAATTTATTCCCGGTGTCATCATTGATCCTAATGCCCAACAATTGGGTATTAATGATCCACAGTTTTTGTTGATTACTGATTATGCAAATAATGCAATCGGGCAGGCTACTTCAGGCGTCACCCTATTTCCAAAAGCCGTCGCCCTTGAAAGTAGTCCAGATAATACTGATTGGCAATATTTACCACAACTAACAACACAGGAAAATGTCTGGACTGAAGCTGGAGACAAACAACCTTATCATTTTGATCTTGGCAGTGACACAGCCGGCCCACTCAATATCGCTTATTTACTGACACGCACAGAGGAAAATAGTGACCATGAGCGAGAGCAGCGTATTGCGATAATCGGTGATGGCGACTTTTTATCTAATACTTACCTAGGGAACGGCAGTAATCTTCAATTGGGCATGGCGATGATGAATTGGTTGGCAGAAGATGATGAGCTTATAAGTATTCCTGTCAAAACGACGCTAGATAACCAGCTAAACTTAAGCCAAACACAGTCGATAATCATTGGCCTTGGTTTTTTAATTTTTATGCCATTATTACTCCTATTTATCGGTTTTTCACTTAGGATGTATCGGCGTAAACGATGAAAAAAAGTTACCTAATAAACCTAGTACTTATTATTGTAATCATAGGATTATATTGGCTTAATAATACCACTCATCAACCTAAAATAGAGATGACACAACTGACCACGATCGTAAGAAATGACATTAACCATATCTCTATTTCTCGGCTGGACAGTACCGATGTTGAATTAGAAAAAGTGACCTCAGGTTGGCAAATAATGAAACCGATTAAAGCACCTGCAAATACGAAACGTATTGAATTATTATTAAGCTTTTTAGAAACACCTAGCTATGCTCAAATAGAAGCTGATGATGCTATGCTCAGTAAGTTTGAGCTAAAGCCAGCGAACATTGTTTTAACATTAGATGACTATACAGTGGCATTTGGTGCTATCGAACCTCTCAGCAAACATCGATATGTCTTAATAGATAATATGATTCATCTCATTACAGATCGCGTCACTCCTCTGCTTAATGCCAATGCAACCAGTTTTATCGAAAACAAACTTATTGCAAACAAAAATATTATTACGAAACTTGCTTTACCATTACTCAACAACAACACCGTTTTATCTGAGTCGGTGATCATAGAAAATAAGAATGGTCACTGGCAAAGTGATTTGTCGATAATAAGCACTGACACATTGACCGCCCTAGTTGAAAATTGGCAACATGCATATGCCTTGCAAGTCAGGCCTCTAGAACAAAGTAATGAAATTGATTCATCTGTTCATAAAATATCCCTGTGGTTTAACCATGAAAAACAAGCGGTAGAATACACTTTAAAGCTAAGTGATAATGCCTTATTCATCTTTAATGAACAGCAACAACTGAGCTACCAGTTTACACGCTCAATAGTCGCGCAGTTATTACCCAATCAGCCCATACAACAGTAGCCGACATCATGCCTGAATTACCCGAAGTTGAAACAACACTCCGTGGAGTGGAACCCTTTCTTAAAGATGCAAAAATAACAGATATCACCCTACGCTACTTTTCTCTGCGTTGGCCGATTGATCCTAGTCTTCCTGAAATACTCACCGGACAAACTATTCATCGACTTTATCGACGGGCAAAATATCTGCTACTAGCATGTGACAAAGGCACTTTGATTATCCACTTGGGGATGTCTGGACGGCTTCGGGTATTAAAGGTTAGTGACCATATAGCTGCTGAAAAACATGATCATTTTGATATGACGGTTAATAATGGTTATCTACTTCGATATACCGATCCACGTCGTTTTGGTGCAATTTTATGGACTGAAGATCCGATTGAACAACATCCTTTATTTAGTCACCTTGGGCCAGAACCGCTAACAGAAGCATTTAGTCCCAACTACTTGATAGATAAATCAAAAACGCGTGGTTGCCCGACGAAAACACTCATAATGGATGGTAAGGTCGTCGTTGGAGTGGGCAATATTTATGCAAATGAAGCTTTATTTATGGCGGGGATTCATCCAAAAAAGATGGCCAATGAACTAACAATAAACGACTGCGAACACTTAGTCTCTGCAATTAAAGTGATACTTAAGCAGGCAATAAAAGCCGGAGGAACCACCTTAAAAGACTTTAGAAAAAGTGATGGTAAACCAGGGTATTTTGCTCAAGAGCTCAGCGTTTATGGCCGGCAGGGCGAACCTTGCCTACATTGTGGTCATATAATTGAACATTATAAAGAAGCACAAAGAGCCACCTTCTATTGCCCTATATGTCAGACACGGACATAAAAAACCATCTCATCTCTCAATAAAACATCGATTACTGTTTCGCAAAATAACCTGCCATTAACTCAATTTCTGCTTGGGTATAGCCACTGGCATGGTGCATCATGACCGTTGAAGTCCGCTCACCACTCACAAACTGCTGCATTTGTTCAATAATATAGAGTTTATCTACACCTGCTAAACTCGGTAGATCACCGGCACTGTGTCCATTAGTACCATGACAAGCTGCGCACGTTGATGCCAGCAACTCAACATTTCTAGCACCATCAGCGAAGACAGGTACAGCCGTAAACCCTAATAAACATAAAACAATTACATGACAACGCATTATCCACTCCTTAAATTCAGCCAATAATTATGGCCTAGGCTATAATAACTTTTTAATAATAATATAAATTACTTCCCATGTCTGAACCCCTTTTACTTGAAGACTTTATTCCTGACGAATCTGCAGGAATGAGATTAGACCAAGCACTTGCTCAACTTTTTCCTGATTACTCGCGAGGTCAACTTACAAAATGGATTAAGGCGGGCTTTGTGACGGTCGATAAACAACCATTACGGCCACGTGATGCGATTGTGGGTGGCGAACATATTGTCATTAATGCTCAAATAGAAGCCGTCGATGATACTTGGATTGCCGAAGATATTAAGCTTGATATTATCCATGAAGATGAAGATATCTTAATTATCAATAAAGAAGCAGGGATGGTAGTTCACCCCGGTGCTGGCAACCATAATGGTACCTTAGTTAATGCCTTATTAAATCATGCACCAGAGTTAGAAATTATTCCTCGTGCTGGAATCGTACATCGTATCGATAAAGGCACTACAGGCTTATTAATGATTGCAAAAACATTACAGGCCCATAACTCACTGGTTAATCAGTTACAAGAACGTACTGTTGAACGTGAATACCAAGCCATAGCAATGGGTGTGATGACTGCTGGCGGTACTGTCGATGAACCCATGGGGCGTCATCCTATAGAACGAAAACGTATGGCCGTCACATCATCAGGTAAAACAGCTATTACTCACTATCGTGTTGCCCACCGTTATCGTGCTCACACTCATATTCGTTGTAAGCTAGAAACGGGACGTACCCACCAAATTCGTGTTCATATGGCGCATATCCGTTATCCATTATTTGGAGATCCTGTTTACGGCGGTCGCTTAAGATTGCCTAAAAACTCGACAGAAGAATTTCGTGAAGCCTTACAAGGATTCCGTCGCCAAGCCCTCCACGCAGGCTCATTAGGTTTTATTCACCCAGGTTCTGGTGAGCAAGTATCATGGCAAGTTGATATGCCAGATGACATGCTTAATATTTTAGCCGCACTCGCTAAAGATCAGAGATTAAATAAATAATATTTACTCATATAACCGCAAATAATGCTTTCAACAGAAAGTTTCGTATCTATGATATGGCACCACGGGCATGACATTATACTAACAATTGAAAAGCCTCACTCAGGGTGACAAACTAATGATTATGAAACTTCTTGTTTGGGTGACTATGTGGTATCGCATGGTTTTCATCAAACCATGATTGCGCATTACTTTTGGCAATTGCAATATTTTCGAATGAAATAGTTCCTGCAACAGCCGAGCGATAAAGATGGGCATCTTCATGGCCACTGGAAGCGGCTAGGTCGAACCACTTGTATGCCTCAATCAGATTTTGTTCTACACCCTCAGCATTCATATACATTTTACCTAAGTAAAATTGAGCATTACGACTCCATCCTTTGGCAGCTTTTTCAAAAAACTTATATGCTTCAACCAGGTTTTGAGCCTCTCCCAAGCCTATATAGTTGATAAATCCCAACATAAATTGAGCTTCTACACTGCCCTTACCTGCTGCTTTATTAAACCAATATCTTGCAATTTTATGGTTTAAATCAATCCCTTCGCCATCAAAATACATGCGAGCGACATTAAATTGTGATGGTGTGTGTTCTAGTTCAGCAGCTTTGCGTGTCCATTGAAAGGCCTTGCTTGTATTTTGCTCAACACCTCTTCCGGATAGATAGAGTTGAGCCAAATTAACTTGAGCTAAAACATGATTCTGGAGGGCCAGTTTTTCGAATGATTTCGCTGCCAAAGAAAAATTCTGGCTGGTACCTTGGCCATTAAGTTGCATAATAGCCATGTTAAATTGAGATGCTAAATTACCATTTTTAGCGGCGACCTCAAAGGCTTTAAACGAACGTTCATAATCTCGCTTGGTTATATCGCCAGCACCATTATAAAAAACCATTCCTAATGCATAAGATGCTTCTTCATGACCATTATCAGCAGCTTTTTGCAACCATCTAATACCTGATTTTATATCCTGTTTGCCTAAGGAATCAGATAAAAGTAGCGCACCCAAATTAAACATTGCATCAACATTACCTTTAAATGCTTCAACTTGCCACTCCTTTTCGGCGGTTTCGTAGTCGCCTAAAGCAGCTGCTTTAGTAGCCGATTCGAAGTCTGCAACAACAGGGGTAAACAAGTTCAACACAAATAGAATTAGGAAAAAAATACTTTTCATCATTACTTAACTATCTCACTATTTTCGATATCATTAATTTACCAGTGAATTGCAAAATGTTGAAGTTTGTATATAATAAATTAATGATTTAAATGGAATTAAATTTACTAAATTATACTATAAATAAGTTGACTCCATATGAATCTTAGATACGCTAGAATTATCAAAATCTTTCCTTTTATACTAGGTTTGATGATTTTATCTTCAAATGCAACTGCCGGACATTTGTTCACACAGGCAACTTCGAATACACCTATTAACCTTACTGCAGGACAAGAAATAACACTGACTCAGTTAACGTATGAAAGCGGCTCTAATTCTGGATCTGTTTCAATTGATTTAGATCAATCAGGCAGTACAGATGCAAATCTTCAGTGGTCAGCCGGTGATGCGATGAAGATAACCATTGGTTCGTGGACTCAAAACTTTGTCTATGACACGCTTGCTACAGTCTTCACTGGCGCATCACAGACTACAAATAGCATTCAGCTAGTAGATCCTACATTAATCGCCGCAAACATTACCCCCGGTGGAATTCAATCGACATTCGTCCTCACTGCAACGGCAGGTGCATTTAGGTTCGAAGGTTATAGAATCAATGTCGTTGGTGATATGTATGATGGCACAGGTGCCGCTCCAGTAAATCAATCTCAAGTTGTCGTGGCGGGTGGGGGGACCTTTGAACCTGCTGCAAACTCCAATCAAACGGCATTAGGCACCCATTTAGATCAGATAAATGGCGGTAGTATTTCAACTGAACTACAGACAGCCATCACCGTTATGTCTGCAATGACCGATGAAAGTAAATCACTTGCTATGAAACTTATCTCACCAGAACAAAGTCAAGTCTTGAGTCAATCTGCAGCAAACACCGTATCCATTGGTTTTGATACAGTACAGGTACGACTTGATGGCCTGAGAACTGGTGGCGCCACACAGTTTGACCGTTCGCCAAGTAATAATCATGGAACGGGCCTTTCATCAGGGAACCACACTAGCACTATTATAGAGCAACATTCTTGGTTAAAAGTGCTGGGGGGTAAGGCCGATCAAAACTCCAAAGGTGGCTTTGCTGGTTCTGATAGTGACTACCATGGCTTAATGGGCGGCATTGATTTTACCACCCATGCCGATCTCACTGTGGGACTTGCGTTTGCTTATGCAAAAACTAATGTCAATATGAACGATTACCGTAGCGGAGATGGTGCCGATATTGATACGTATCAGTTAACTAGCTACTTCACTCGCTCTTTAAACAAGTTTTATTTAGAAGGCATGCTAACGTATGCGTATCATAACTATGATACTTCGCGAAATACGCATCTTACAGGCGTCGCTCTGGGTAATTTTCGTGGTGATATGTTCGCTACACGCTTAACTGCTGGGCTCCCAGTAAACTTATCAAGTGCTGTCACTATTACGCCTTTCCTTGGTATGGAGGCTTTTCATGCTAGACAGAGAGCATATACCGAATCAGGCGCTGGAGCATTAAGTCTAAATGTTGCATCCAATGAAGCTAATCGTTTACGCTCGCTTGCAGGAGTCAAACTCTCTAGCAACAAGGAATTAACAAACGGAACAATCATTTCGCCCCAGCTACAGGCTAACTGGCGTCATGAATTTAATGAAGACGGCGTCAAGACAACCTCATCATTCCTTGGGGGTGGAGGTGAATTTGAAAGTGTTGGTCAAAATGTTAATCGTAATGTGTATGGATTAATAGCTAGGCTTAACTGGCAAAAGACTGACAAACTAACTTTTGGGATAGAGTTAGGTGGTGAAGCGGCTTCTGGCTACCGAAGCTATAATGGCCAGCTCTACGGAAATTTGAAGTTCTAATATTTTTATATTTCACATAGAATAAATTTTTTTCTTATACGTGCATAATTGAATGAGTTAAACGTAAACATAGAGCATTGCAATGAAAAGAAGGGCGTTTATAAGGCGTGGCATACAAACTGCCCTAACAATTTATTCATTACCCTTGTGTAACGTTTATGCAAACATTATAGATAAAAATATCTCTAAAAATGTTTTATCTCGATTTGTTGATACTATTATTCCTGAAGACTCAACACCAGCAGCATCTCAGTTGAGCTTAGATATAATGCTTATCAAATACTCTAAAACAATAAAAAATTACACGAAATTAATTGAACTAGGCTGCGAATGGCTTAACCTGCAAGCCCACTCTAAATATAAGATGCCTTTCGATGTTTTGAATGAAGCACAAAGAGAAGCTATTGTGACTCTAGCCGAAGAAAGTGCGTTGGGCTCTATACCAAAATTATTTTTTGACAGAGTTTGCAGTGACCTGCTCCGCTTATATTATTCTGTTCCGCAGTCATGGATTGGCCTTGGGTTTAATCAGCCTCCTCAACCGCATGGTTATCCTGATTACATTAATAAATTCAACCTCAGCCACTATGACTAAACATGATTATGATGCCGTTATAATAGGTGCAGGTGCAGGTGGCGGCACCGCTGCTTGGGCTTTAGTCAGAAAAGGATTCAAGGTACTTATTCTGGAAGCAGGCCCTCGTTACAATCCACAAACAGATTACAAGGCAAGTACTAACGATTGGGAGCAAGGATTTCCATATAAACCTGGAAGTTTAGGAAAATATAGCTATGCAGATATGCAGTCACTATCGGAAAAATATTCTGATCTCCGATCTTGGAACCACATTACTGGCCGCCTAAACCCTAGTCAAAAAAGAACTTCATATGGCTACCATCATGTTAGAGGGGTAGGTGGAAGTTCACTGCATTTCACTGGTGAAGCACATCGCTTTAATCCACTGTCAATGAAAATGAAAAGTAGGTTTGATGTTGGAGCAGATTGGCCATTATCTTACGATGATTTAGAGCCTTATTATACAGAAGCCGAAAATATAGTAGGTGTAGCAGGACCAGTCCATGATGTTTATAGGCCGCGTACTAAACCCTACCCACAATCTGCTCATAATTTTAGTTACACCAGCACACTTTTAAAGCAAACCTTTAAAAAGAATGGGCTCAATCTAGTTCAAAATAGTCTGGCTGTTTTGTCTAAAGCTACAACGGGACGATTAAACTGTAATTATTGTGGAAATTGCTTGAAGGGCTGCCCAAGATCAGATAAAGGTAGTATCGATGTTACCTACCTTAGAGAAGCTGAAGCCAACCCGAACTGTGAAACTAGGACAGGGTGCTATGTAACAAAAATAGAAACAACTCAAAACAATAAAATTAAAGGCGTTCATTATATTGATAATGAGGGTATACATTTTATCGAAACTCCAAAGTTAATTCTTGCCGCAGGTGCGATAGAAACACCTAGGCTATTGTTAGCTTCGAGTGATATGCGTTCCCCTAATGGCCTGGCAAATGAGTCAGGACAAGTCGGTAAAAATTTCATGGAAACTTTATTGTGGACAAGTAATGCACTTCATCCAGAGCAACTAGGTAGTCACCGTGGTTTACCGGTAGATAGTATTTGCTGGGATTACAATGCACCAGATGCAATTCCTGACGTAATTGGAGGCTGTCGATTTTCACCGTCAATAGGTGAATCGAATCTACTTGGTCCAGTTAATTACGCTCAACGCGTTGTAAAAGGATGGGGGAAAAAACACAAGCAAACAATGCGTCACACTTTTGGACGTGTAATTTCTCTAACTGGGATTTCAGAGAGTCTTCCCAACGCTTTTTCATATATTGATCTTGATCCTGAACTTAAGGATTCGAACAATCAGCCCATAGCCCGTATACATAGTTATGTTGATAATATGGCCCTAAAAAGAATTGAATTTATGGCGAAAACCTGCCGTAAATTATTGATTGATTCGGGAGCAACAGATATTTTCGAAGAGTTTAGTTCTTATGATATTTTTAGTTCAACACATGTGTTTGGTACAGCACGCATGGGGGTGAATCCAGAAGAGTCCGTTGTTGATCCATGGTGCAAAAGCCACCGTTGGAACAATATGTTCATCGTCGATGCTAGTGTTTTTCCAAGTTCAGGTGGTGGTGAGTCACCAGGATTAACCATTCAAGCATTGACGCTTAGGGCAATGAGCAAATTAGAACGATGAGTAATACAAAAAAGTCTTTAAAATACAAAAAACGATTAACTAAAAGCACTAAATCTTCGATAGGTTATATTGTTTCCCCACAAATTGATTTCTGGTTGACGGGAGGAATCTCGATAGTCTTAATATCAATACTACTCTGCTACATCACACTAAATAATATTGAAAAAGCAATCCCGACTAATGCTCTATTAAGCAGTGCCTTATTACTTCACACCTTAATTAATTGGCCTCATTTTATGAGTTCATATAGTTTGCTTTATCGACCTGATGGAAATATTAAAAAATATAAAAGTGCCACGATTTATGTCCCTGTCATCCTACTTTTAGCTATTTTAGTGTCAGTTATAACAGGGAAATCTGGCTCTGAAGGATTCAAACTTTCTGTTAATCAAGATTTTGCCTATTTTATGTGGCTTGGTGCAGCATTCTATCTTGCTTGGCATTATACTGGGCAAGCTTGGGGAATGATTGCGACTTATGCAAAGCTCAGCAATCTAACATTAAAAAAGAGTGAAAAAATAGTTTTAAGGCTTGGTTTACGCATATTGCTCATGTGGCATGTTATTTGGGGAGCACAAGATTTACCTGCAGATTGGTTTGGTGGAATATTAAGTACCCATATCGAGCAATTAATGCACTTAACAAATACCTTAGCCTGCTTGGCATTCCTTGCATCTTTTTTAGTTTGGTACAATGTAAAAAAAAGAATAGGTAAGCTACCCGACAAACGAATTCTTGCCTCTTGGTTATCAATTTATATGTGGTATCTCATTTTGTATTTTATGCCAGAAGCGTACCTTCTTGTACAGGCATCACATGCACTTCAATACCTCCCGTTCCCGTTGAGGGTCGAACTTAACAAAGCCAACATCATCAGTAGCAAAATAAGCAAAGCCCCCCAATTCATGTGGAGCGTTAGATACTATTTAGTTCTAGTGGTGAGTGGAATGGTTATCTTTTACTTTCCTGAATATATACCTTCAGCAAATGAACAATTTACATTAGCAGTTGTTATCGCTAGCGCCATCAGTATTCATCATTACTTTATTGATGGTTGTATTTGGCATATCAGTAATGCAGACGTTAAAGTGTCTTTATTTTCTCACTTAAAATAAACCTAAATAGACTTTCCATTACCAAATAAAATGGGGGCCATAAGCATTCATGTTTAGACTGAAAATAATAATGATATCCTTGATGCTTAACGCTTGCTATACCTTACCCAGCGTAAATGAACGACAAACTCAAATTGAACAACTTGCAATAAAAAATGGTTGGCATAAAGAGTTTATCGAAACATCTCTGTTTGATTTTGTAAGCTATGTGCCTAATATAAAACAAATTAAAGAGCCATTAACAATATATATTGAAGGTGATGGGTTAGCCTGGCTCTCCGTAAGGAAACCTTCAGAAAACCCTACCCCAATTAATCCTATTGGGTTTAAGTTAGCACTGAAAATCCCAAACAATAATGCTGTTTATTTAGCTCGTCCATGCCAATATCTCACAGATATTCGATGTGAAATGAAATACTGGACCAGTCACCGATTTTCTAAAGAGGTTATTGATGCTAGCAATGAAGCTGTAGATAAACTCAAACAACTTTTTTCAGCAAAGCAACTGATACTTGTCGGATACTCTGGTGGTGGTGCAATAACGGCATTATTAGCAGCTGAGCGTGATGATGTCATTAAATTGATAACCGTGGCTGGTAATCTAGACCATGAAGCATGGACAAGTTTTCACCATATTACTCCGCTCTTCGGTTCGCTCAACCCTGCTGATTACCCTGAGCACTTATCGAAGGTGAAGCAAGTTCATTTTGTAGGTGAAGATGACATAGTTATCCCACCTTTCCTAGCGTATGACTTTGTGGGAGCCTTACCAACACCTAGCGATGCTAAGGTAATTAGGGTCGATAGCCAATCACATGGTTGCTGCTGGGAAGTTATATGGGACTCACTAATGCAAAAGATGGACGCACTCAATTATTAATATTAATTTATTTGCTATAGCGTATGAGTCTCTATAGCTAAAAGTTTTTGTTAGCTAAGATACAAACATAAAAAAAGGGGCTGATTAATAATCAGCCCCTTTTTTATTTGAACGTTTTCTGCTTAATTACTTCTTAGCAGCTTCTTCGCGCTCTTTAGCATCGCTGATCACTTGCTCTGAAATATTACGCGGACAAGGACTATATTGTAAGAACTCCATAGAGAACTGACCACGCCCTGATGTCATTGTACGGAGTGTTCCGATATAACCAAACATTTCACTCAATGGTACATCCGCTTTAATACGTACGCCTGTAGCGCCTGCATCCTGTGATTTAATCATGCCACGACGGCGATTAAGGTCACCGATCACATCACCAACATGATCATCAGGTGTAAACACATCCACTTTCATGATGGGTTCCATGATTTGTGGGCCCGCTTTTTTCATTGTTTGACGATAAGCACCCATAGCTGCTAATTCAAACGCCATTGCAGATGAATCGACCGCATGGAAGCTACCATCAACCAATGTGACTTTAAAGTCTAAACACGGGTAACCGGCAAGGACACCGCGATCCATCATTTTCTTGAAGCCACCTTCAACCGCTGGCCAGAATTCACGCGGTACAGAACCACCCGTTACAACTGATTCAAATACATAACCACTACCGGTCTCACCTGGTTCGATGATGTAATCAATTTTACCGAATTGGCCAGAACCACCTGATTGTTTCTTATGTGTGTAACTGTCTTCAGTACGTTGTGTGATGGTTTCACGGTAGGCTACTTGAGGCGCACCCACTGTTACATCAACACCATGTGTACGACGTAAAATATCAACTTTGATATCTAAATGAAGCTCACCCATACCTTTAATGATTGTTTCACCACTGTCTTGATCTGTTTCAACACGGAATGAAGGATCTTCTTTAATCATTTTACCTAATGCAATACCCAACTTTTCTGAGGCAGCTTTATCTTTAGGTGCAATAGCAATTGAGATAACAGGATCAGGGAAAACCATTGGTTCTAATGTCGCTGGTTTTTTGGGGTCACATAATGTGTGGCCAGTTTGTGTATCTTTCATTCCTACAATAGCAATGATATCTCCGGCTTGTGCACTATTTAGCTCATTACGATCATCAGCATGCATTTCCACCATTCGACCTACACGCTCTGTTTTACCGGTAAATGTATTAAGTACGGTATCACCTTTATTTAAGGTGCCCGAGTAAATACGGATAAAAGTCAGTGCACCAAATCGGTCATCCATAATTTTAAAAGCAAGGGCACGAAATGGTTTGTCAGTATCAACAATTGCGTACTCACCTGTTGGTTCACCTTCTAAATCAACTTCAGGCTGTGGATCAACTTCTGTTGGGTTAGGCAAGTATGCAACAACCGCATCCAAGACCATTTGGACACCTTTATCTTTAAAGGCAGAACCACAGTAAGTTGGGAAGAAGTCCATTTTCAATGTACCTTTACGGATACATTTTTGAATAGCTTCGATTGATGGCTCTTCACCTTCAAGATATTTTTCCATCAAATCATCATCTTGCTCAACCGCTGTTTCGATTAACATTTCACGGTATTCTTCAATTTGATCTGCCATGTCAGCAGGTGGCTCTTCGATACGGAAAGCCGTCGTGTCGGCTTCGTTATCCCATATCCATGCTTTACGTGTTAATAAATCGACACAACCTTTAAAGTCTTCTTCGATACCAATCGGTAACACCATTACTAGTGGTACGGCACCTAGAACATCCTTCACTTGTTTAATAACACGGAAGAAGTCAGCACCCATACGATCTAGTTTATTGACGAAGATGATACGAGATACTTCAGAGTCATTAGCATAACGCCAGTTAGTTTCAGATTGTGGTTCTACACCACCTGAACCACAGAATACGCCAACGCCACCATCTAATACTTTTAGAGAACGGTATACTTCAATTGTGAAATCAACGTGACCTGGGGTATCAATGACGTTAAGACGGTGTCCGTCCCACTCACACGTTGTTGCTGCTGATTGAATGGTTATTCCACGCTCAGATTCCTGTTCCATGAAATCCATTGTTGATTCGCCATCATGCACTTCACCGATTTTATGAATTTTACCGGTTAGTTTCAAAATTCGTTCTGTGGTGGTGGTCTTACCCGCATCTACATGCGCGAAGATACCAATATTTCGATATTTGGATAAATCTGCAGCCATTGTGTCCGTCTCTGAAAATAAAGTGTGTTATTAAAAACACGAAAATAAACCGCATCATTTTATACTAAATCTTTAATTACCGCACCTTTAAAAAATATTAAGCGTCACTATTCAATAAATTAGAGGGAAATCAAATGATCTGTGTATCAAGTAAGTAACGTTACTAAATGATATATGGGCGATAACATAGAAGCCAGCTTGTATATTTCTATTAATTACTACGCTTTAATGGAACTGACTTGTGTGTCATTGTTAACCATTGATATCGATATATCACACCTGGTACCGCCAAAACTAGAAAAGCACAAAAGGTTGTGACAAAAAACTCCCAATGCTGAGGAAAGACTTCACCAGAGAATTCAATTTCAGCAGCAATGGCAATCAATAGCGATGCAAAGTAAAACACAATTAACTCTAACAATCTTAACCAAGCTGACTTTACGTTTTTCAGTGGGATAATTAGAAATGCGCGTTCACTAATCCAGGGTAGGTTAGCAATAATAAAAAATAGTAAAATAAGTGTAGTTGATGACATAAATTTATCTGTTATTCATAAAAAAACACCCATACAGAGTGCTAAGAGTGAGCCAGGAAATAGTCCCAAAGCAAAAACTGTTAGCGCATTTAAACTAAACATAACGCGCATATCGGCCGACGCTTGAAGTTTTTCAAGTTGTATTGGTTTATCAAAATACATCACTTTAATGATGCGTAAATAATAAAACGCGCCGACTACTGACATCAACACAGCTGTCACTGCGACCGAGATTAAGTTGGCATCGACTATTGACTTAATCACGGTTAATTTGGCATAGAAGCCGACTAATGGTGGAATACCCGCCATAGAAAACATCAAAATCAATACCATCAATGCATACCATGGATTACGGCTACTTAAGCCTTTGAAGTCATCAATATTATCGGCTTCAAAGCCATGGCGACTCATCAATATAATCATGCCAAAGCCTCCCAAACTCATGACTGAATAAACCAAAGCATAAAACATTGCGGCTGCATAGCCTTCTTGACTACCAGATAAAACCCCCAACAGCATAAAACCTATATGCGAAATCGTTGAGTAGGCGAGCATACGTTTCAAATTCGTTTGAGCGATGGCGATGACATTACCAATTATCATAGATAAAAGGGAGAGCATGATAAGCATGCCTTGCCAATATTGATGAACATCTCCCAAACCATCCACTAACAATCGAATCGCCATAGCAAATGCAGCAATTTTCGGTGCAGTAGCAATGAACAAGGTTACTGCTGTAGGTGCGCCATGATAAACGTCAGGCAACCACATGTGAAATGGAACAGCGCCTAATTTAAAGCCAATACCAATAACTAAAAATACTAAGCCAAAACTGAGTACCGTGTTATCTAAACCGCCAGCCTGAATGACATCAGCGATTGTAGCTAGGGCTAAACTGCCTGTCGCACCATAAATAATTGACATGCCATAAAGTAACATTCCCGATGCGATGGCACCAAGAATGAAGTACTTCATGGCAGCTTCAGTGGCTACTGATGAGTCACGATGCATCGCCACCATGGCATACAAGCATAAAGACATCAGCTCTAAACCTAAATAAAGTGTTAAGAAATGATAGGCTGACACCATAATCATCATGCCTAGGGTAGAAAATATTGCGAGCACATAATATTCACCCTTAAATAGGCCACGTGCTTTCAGGTAGCTGCTGGAATAAATTAATACCACGATATTAAGGCCACAGATAGCCAGTTTCAAAATATCACTAAAGGCATCTTTTATATAAGTACCATCAAATGTGAGGCCCGTTACCTTACCCATAGATTGATAAATAAGGATCATCGTTATTGCTAGGGTCAACTGACTGATTAAATAGGCGGGACTTGCTGCCGAATTACCTAAAAAAGCGACCACTAACAAGATCACACACGCCATCGCCAGCATAAACATTTCTGGTAATGCAAAAGCCATATTTGTCACTTCAAACATCATGTCTGTTGCCGCCTTTAGATCTTAGACTGTGAAACTTGGGTTAATAAGTGTTCGACTGAGGCATGCATTACCTCGGTCAACGGTGCAGGCCATAGGCCAATGGCTAAAACAATTACTGCTAACGATGCCAACATCCAAAACTCGCGACGATTTATATCCTCTAACTTAGCAACATGCTCATTGGCTACTTCACCGAATATGACACGCTTTATCATCCATAAAGAATAAGCCGCACCTAAAATTAAGGTCGTGGCAGCCAAGAATGCAAACCAAAAATTGGCTTGGAAAGCGGCCAAAATAACCATAAACTCACCAACAAACCCTGATGTCCCAGGCAAACCGGCATTGGCCATCGCGAAAAATACGGCAAAACCAGTAAAGATAGGCATAGTATTGGCGACACCACCATAAGCACTAATATCGCGGGTATGCATTCGGTCATACAATACACCGACACACAAAAACATTGCAGCGGCAATAAAGCCATGCGAGATCATTTGCACCATTGCTCCCTCAACCGCTAATACTGCCCCACTTCCAGTCGCTGAGTTAGCAAAAATTCGAAATACAATAAATAAACCAAGGGTTACAAAACCCATATGGGCAATACTAGAGTAGGCGATTAACTTCTTCATATCCGTTTGTACTAAGGCTACGAAACCTATGTAGACAACGGCCGTTAACGATAAACTAATCACTAACCAATCTAGTGCCAAACTCGCATCTGGTGTGATAGGCAAAGCAAAACGTATTAAGCCATAACCACCAATTTTTAAAGTGATGGCCGCTAGGATTACTGAGCCGCCGGTTGGTGCTTCGACGTGTGCATCAGGTAACCAAGTATGCACTGGCCACATCGGTACTTTAACGGCAAAAGCAATTAAAAAGGCTAAAAATAACCAGAATTGCTCTTCCATTGATAAGGCAACGTTATGGAAGTCTAGAATTGAAAAACTATCGGCTACATGATGCAAATACAATAATGCTAATAGTAAGAACACTGAGCCAAATAAGGTATAGAGAAAGAATTTAATCGTGGCATAAACACGGTTAGGACCACCCCAAATACCGATAACTAAAAACAGTGGGATCAACATCGCTTCAAAAAACACATAAAATAAAATAGCGTCTAATGCAGCAAACACTGCAATCATCAACCCTGCCATAATGAGAAATGCAGCCATATATTGACTAACGCGCTGCTCAATAACTTGCCAGCCTGCAATCACAACAATAACGGTGGAAAACGCTGTCAAAATAATGAGCGGCATCGAAAACCCATCAATACCTAAATGATAATTGATATTAAATGCGGCAATCCATGACGCGTGTTCAACAAATTGCATATCAGCTGTTGAGCTATCAAAGCCTATATACAAACCTATAGACAGTAGCAATGTGACGGCTGATACTAATAATGAAAGTGGACGAGCCCATGGGTTATTATCGCCATTAATCAATACAGCAATGCCACCGATAACCGGCAACCATATAATCAGACTTAATAAAGGAAAATGAGTAATCATATTAATTTCTTAGGCCACAAAAAAGGTGAGCAATAAGTACAGACCTATAATCATTGCAAAGGCGTAGTGATATAAATAACCTGATTGAACATGACGCACCAACTTAGAAGTAAAGCCAACGGTTTTAGCCGCACCATTAACTATCAAGCCATCGATTAAACGTCGGTCACCCACCTGCCATAACACGTGACCTAGCGATCTTGCACCACCAGCAAACACGGCCTGATTAAAACCATCAAAGCCATATTTATTATCAAGAATACGGAATAGCCAGGTAAATTTATTCTGCAATTTAGCAGGAATATCAGGTCGCATCATATACAGGTAATAAGCGGTTGCCACGCCTGCCATGGCCAACCAAAAAGGCAAAGCGGTCAAACCATGAAAAATAAAGCCTAATACACCATGATAACTTTCGGCATGATGGGCTAAGACATCATGATCAGCATGCACCACAATTGCATTGCCAAAGAAACTGCCGAAGACCATGTCACCAATTAAATAACCAGATATCACCGATGGAATGGCTAGTAAGATAAGCGGTACCGTCACTACTGCAGGTGATTCATGTGGAAGATGATGACTATCAACCTTAAAACGTTCTTTACCATGGAATACTAAGAAAAATAATCGGAAGCTATACAACGCGGTTACAAATACACCGACGACCACCGCAAAATAGGCAAAGCTACTACCGGCAATATGTGAAGCATGAACCGCTTCAATAATCGAGTCTTTAGAAAAGAAGCCGGATAAACCTGGAAAACCAATCAGTGCCAATGAGCCAATTAACGCCGTCCAATAAGTAATTGGCATATATTTTTTCAACCCGCCCATTTTACGAATATCTTGTTCGTGATGCATTGCCATAATCACAGAGCCAGCACCCAAAAACAATAAAGCCTTAAAGAAAGCGTGCGTCATTAAATGAAATACACCTGCTGAATAAGCCGATGCACCCAGTGCCACGGTCATATATCCTAATTGTGACAAGGTCGAATAAGCAATCACCCGTTTAATGTCGTTTTGAATCAAGCCTAAAAAGCCCATGAACAATGCCGTGATAGCACCGATTATCAATACAAAAGATAATGCCGTTTCAGAAAATTCAAACAACGGCGACATACGCGTCACCATAAAGATACCCGCTGTAACCATCGTAGCCGCATGAATCAATGCAGAAATCGGTGTCGGACCTTCCATCGAGTCAGGTAACCAGACATGTAAAGGTACTTGTGCCGACTTACCCATCGCACCGATAAATAGCAAAATACAAATAAGCGACATTGCTGACCAGTCATGGCCTGTAAAAATAGCGATGCTTTTTTCTGATATCGCCGGCGCTTGAGCAAACACTTGTACATAATCCAAACTGCCGGCAAACATTAATAAACCTGCGATTCCTAGTAAGAACCCAAAGTCACCGACACGGTTGACTAAAAATGCTTTCAAATTAGCAAATATCGCTGTCGGCTTTTTATACCAAAACCCTATCAATAAGTAGGACACCAAACCAACCGCTTCCCAACCAAAAAATAGTTGCATGAAATTATTTGCCATCACCAGCATTAACATTGAGAAGGTAAATAGCGAAATATAACTAAAGAAACGCGCATAACCCTCATCGTCATACATATAGCCGATGGTATAGATATGAACCATTAATGATACAAACGTCACGACGACCATCATCATTGCGGTCAGTGCATCCACCATAAAGCCGACTTCCAGACTTAAGGAACCCGCTTGTAGCCATTGATAGACCTGTTGATTGTATGTCTCACCATCGATAGCGACTAATTTAAGCACCCATACAGATAACCCAAAAGCGATAGCCACGCCATAAACAGCTGCACGATGAGACCAGACTCGGCCTACTTGCTTACCAAAAAGACCTGCGATAATGCTACCAAAAAGTGGGGCTAGGACGATGCTGAGAAGTAAGGTTTGATTCATTATCTATCCTTTCAGCTTATCTAAATCAGATACATTAATAGTATGCATATTTCGGAATAGCACCACTAGTATAGCCAAGCCAATAGCCGCTTCTGCTGCAGCTACCGTCAGTATGAAAAATACAAATACTTGGCCAGCGATATCGCCAGAAAAGTGAGCAAAAGCAATAAAGTTGAGATTAACCGCCAATAACATCAATTCAATACACATTAATAAAATGATGATATTTTTACGGTTGATAAATATACCCGCGACCGACAAACTGAATAATAGCGCCCCCAAAGTCAAGAAATCTGATAGTGCAATCATGATTTGAGCTCCTCAGCCTTTTCAGCTTTAGGCTTTGTAACGGCATCCATTTTAATCAATCTCACGCGGTCTTCACGACGCACTTTGACTTGCTGTGAGATGTCTTGTGATTTACTTTTCTTTTCACGTAAGGTTAGGGTGATGGCGGCCACAATAGCGACGGTTAAAATAACGGAAGCAATTTCAAATGGATAAACATAAACCGTATACAGTAAAAGTCCTATTTCTTTTGTATTACTATAGCCTTCTGGGTGCAACATCGGTGCAGGTACAATATCAAGACCAAAATGCGTCGCACCTAATACCGTTATCATCTCAACTGTAATTAATGCCGCTACAACAATACCCAGCGGTAAATATTTAGTAAAACCTTCCTGTAGCGGCGCTAGATCAATATCTAACATCATCACGACAAACAAAAATAACACCATCACGGCACCAACATAGACCAAGACCAGCGTTAATGCTAAAAATTCAGCCTCTAATAAAAGCCAAATTCCTGCACTGGTAAAAAATGCCAAAATCAGAAATAAGGCTGCACGCACTGGATTTCGCACCGTAATTACCATGGCCGCAGCCACTAATAAAATAGCTGAAAACCCGTAAAAGATGAATTGCTCCATTATCGATACTCCGCATCGGCAGCACGATCAGCCGCTATTTGGTTTTCATGTTTATCGCCAATCGCCAGCAATTTCTGCTTGTCCATAATATTTTCGCCGCGATTTTCAAAGTGGTAATCAAATACTCGCGTTTCTACGATAGAGTCGACAGGGCATGATTCCTCACAAAAGCCACAATAAATACACTTAAATAAATCAATTTCATATTTCGTTGTTCGACGTGAACCATCGTCACGCGGCTCTGTTTCTATCGTAATTGCTAAAGCAGGACAGGTTGCTTCACATAGCTTGCAACCAATACAACGCTCTTCACCATTAGGATAACGACGTAAAGCATGTAGGCCTCTAAACCGCGGGGACTGAGGTGTGTTTTCTTCCGGATATTGCACGGTTATTTTTTTGGCAAACAGATACTTTCCTGTCAGTTTCAAGCCTAATAACAATTCCCACAGCAAAAAACTCTTAAAAAAATGGCGAATCGAAGTCATCATAAAACGGCCTCCGTAAACCATGGACCAATATCATAAACTTGTGCGGTAGCAACGATAATTAACCATACCAAGGTGACAGGGATAAATATTTTCCAACCCAAGCGCATGATCTGATCATAGCGATAGCGAGGAAACGTTGCTCTAAACCACAAATACAAAAACAAGAAGACACATGTCTTCATTAGCAGCCATACAATGCCTGGCACCCATGAGAACAGTGCTTCGAGACCAGGAACTCCTTGAAACGGCGATAACCAGCCGCCCATAAACATCACTGCAGCGAGCATTGAAATCAAAATCATATCGGCATATTCGGCCAGAAAAAATACGGCAAATGCCATTCCAGAATATTCGACATGAAAACCCGCTACAATTTCTGACTCACCTTCAGACACATCAAATGGTGCTCGGTTAGTTTCTGCCACACCCGAAATGAAATAGACGATAAAAAGGGGAAATAACGGCAACCAAAACCAATGTAAAAAACCACCCTGCTGTGCCAAAACAATCTCACCTAAATTTAAACTCCCGGCGGCGACAAGCACACCGACCAAAGCAAAGCCCATAGCAATCTCATAGGACACCACTTGGGCTGCAGAACGTAATGCGCCTAAAAAAGCATACCGAGAATTAGAAGCCCAACCCGCAATAACAATGCCATAAACGCCCATTGATGTGATGGCTAAGATATACAATAATCCGGCATCGATATTTGCTAAGGTCATCGTGGCATCAAATGGCATAACCGCCCAAGCCGCTAAGGCAGGTCCTATTGCCAATACGGGGGCAATTAAAAATAAATATAAGTTTGATTTAGCAGGGAAAATAACTTCTTTTAATGCCAATTTAAGCCCGTCAGCAATAGGCTGCAATAATCCCCATGGACCCACTCGATTGGGGCCAATTCGGACTTGGATATAACCGATTACTTTACGTTCAGCCAATGTTAAATAGGCCACACCTAACATCAAAGGCACAATAATGGCGACAATTTTAAGGACGGTAAACAACAAAGTATTATCAACAATCCAATCAATCATTATGATGCTCCTTGTTCAAAGGGCTTCACTTGGACGTCAGCAAAACAAGCACCCAACATCGATGTTTCAGCGATACCTGCTGCTATATAGATACAGCTATCAGCTATCGTATCATCGATTTCAAATGCCATATTAAGATGGTTATCACCCTGTGTTACCGTAATGATTTCAGCTTGATCAACACCGTATTTTTCAGCTTCTAGTCTATTCATTCTTGCCAAAGTGACACGTTGATTTTCGGGGGTTTGTTGTAAGGCATCACTCCGTCTGACTACGGCATCAGACTGGTACATTGGCACTTCAGAAATGGCCATTAATGAATTTGAAATCTTCAAATCATCAGGTAGATAAGATGAATTAGCTGAAGGTGGTAATAAATTAAATTGGTCACTGACCTCATCTCTTACATCTTGTGATGAGACATAGTCAAAGCCCTTAATCTCTGCCAAATTGCCTAATACCCGTAATATTTTCCAAGCGGGTCGACTGTCTGCTTTAGCTGACACTGCACCTGTAAAACTCTGCCACTGACCGTCAACACCGATGAAGGTACCCGACGTTTCTGCAAAACTAGCCATCGGTAAAATAACATCCGAGTACGCTAAAATACTCTCCGTAACATAGCTGGTAATTGAAACGACTAGGCTTGCCTGATGTAAGGCCTTTTGCGCGGCAGCGGGATTGGCACAATCTAACTCGGGTTCAACGCCCAACAATAAATAAGCGCGTAATTTTTGCTGCCAAACTTGCTCGCTATTAAGCCCTACTAATTCAGCCCCTCTGACTTGAGCATCATGCGGTGATACGTCGCTAACAACCTGAGCTGCTGTTGAGTTTGCCGTTGGTAATACAATTAGCTGGCTTTTCGTTAAACGTGCAATGAATGCCGTCAGCGCTTTTATTTTTTCTGCTTGCGGATGGTTATTGGCTAAAGCGCCGACAAACAAGGTTGCTTGCATTGCATTCGATAAACGCATGGCAATCGTTTGTTCAGCCGCTTTTGGCGTAACGTTGGCCAACAGCTCAACCCAGCCTTTATCTTGCTCACTCACTAGTGAGATCAATGCTTTTGCAATACCTGACAAACTACTCAGCATACCTGCGATATTCACTGTCATATGACTTGAGACCGGCATTAGCAGATCAGATTTAAAGAAATTAATATCGGTAACAGTAGCACCGCCGACTGTGGCGGCTTGCCTTATGCGATGAGCGATAATAGGCTGCTCTGATCTGACGTTACAACCAACTAAAACAATATCATCACTTTGCTCAATATCAGCCAGAGACCAATTTTGATGAGCATAATGTGTGGTATTCGCCGTGAAATCTTGCTGCCGTAAACGGTAATCAATATTATTTGAGCCTAGACCACTTAACAATTTATGGAATAAGTAAGACTCCTCTAATGTCGCGGTCGGCGAGATTAACCCTGCAATTTGATCAGCGCCATGCTTTGTTATCAGTGCTTTCAAATTATCAGTTGCAATAGCAAGGGCAGTTTGCCAATCTGTCGTTTGCCATTCGCCATCACGTTTAATCATGGGTTCTGTAGCACGCTGCTCATGATTAAAACCTAAATAGCTAAACCGATCACGATCCGATAGCCAGGTTTCATTCAGACTGTCATTATCTCTTGGCACCACACGCATGACTTCATTACGGCGAGTATGGAACTCAATGTTAGAACCAACAGCATCATGGGGCGCAATAGATGGATGAGCCGCCAGTTCCCAAGCTCTAGCACGGTATCTGAAAGGTTTTGAAGTCAACGCACCTACGGGACATAAGTCAATAATGTTGCCAGACAACTCTGAAGCAAGGCTACTTTCAATATAAGTGCCAATCTCCATATGTTCGCCGCGACCCGTCGCCCCCAATTCTTTTATGCCAGCTATCTCTTCTCCGAAACGAACACAACGGGTACAGTGAATACATCGCGTCATTTCTGTACTAATTAATGGGCCGATATTTTTATCTTTAACAACCCTTTTCCCTTCACTAAATCGACCAATACCAGAGCCATAACCCATCGACATATCTTGCAATTCACACTCACCACCTTGATCACAAATAGGACAATCGAGTGGGTGATTGATCAGTAAAAACTCCATGACACTTCGTTGAGCAGCAATCGCTGTTTTAGAATGAGTAAAGACTTTCATTCCCTCAGTAACCGGTGTCGCACAGGCAGGTAAAGCTTTACGTGACTTATCCACTTCAACTAAGCACATGCGACAATTAGCCGCTATCGACAATTTTTTATGGTAACAAAAACGAGGAATATCAATTCCTGCCTCATCTGCAGCCTGAATAATCATTTTTGCAGAATCCACTTTTAGTGGAATACCGTCGATTTCGATGTTAACCATCTATTTGCTCTCTACCTGACAACATTTGTGATCAATATGATGCTGAAATTCATCACGAAAATGTTTGATAAAACTAATGACGGGAGCCGCTGCCGCATCGCCTAATGCACAAATAGTATTGCCATTAATATTTTTGGCCACATCAACTAAACGGTCTAAATCTTCCTGTGTACCTTCACCATGCTCAATGCGCTTAACTACACGATAAAGCCACCCAGTACCCTCACGACAAGGCGTACATTGACCACATGACTCTTCATAATAAAATTCAGCAATGCGTTCCAATGCTTTCACCATGCAAGTCGTTTCATCCATAATAATCACTGAACCTGCACCCAACATCGAGCCTGCACGGCTAATACCATCGTAACTCATGGCCACATCCATCATTGCTTCACCTGGCACCACTGGCGTTGAACTTCCACCGGGGATGACCGCTTTGATTTTATGACCATTACGCATGCCGCCAGCTAATTTTAATAACTCGGAGAATGGTGTGCCCATCGGCACCTCATAATTCCCGGGCTTATTAATATGACCTGACACACTGAAAACTTTACTGCCACCGTTATTAGGAGTACCTAATTCATGAAACCACTCGCCACCATACTGCAAGATAACTGGCACTGAAGCCAATGTTTCAGTATTGTTGATAGTAGTCGGACGACCATATAAGCCATAACCGGCAGGAAATGGTGGCTTATAACGAGGTTGCCCTTTTTTACCTTCCAGTGATTCTAATAAAGCGGTTTCTTCACCACAGATATAGGCGCCAGCGCCCGGTTGAGTATAAAGTTCAAAACTAAAACTAGAACCCAATATGTTTTGACCTAAATAACCGGCTTCTTTGGCTTCTTGAATAGCTGTCTCGAAACGCTCTATTGGCTCGACAAACTCTCCCCGAATATAGTTGTAACCTGCCTGAGCTCCAATGGTGTAACCCGCGATGATCATCCCTTCAACCACCTGATGAGGATTAAGCCGCAATATATCTCGATCCTTACAAGTCCCCGGCTCACCTTCATCTGAATTACAGACAATATATTTGGCGCCAGGCATGCGACGAGGCATAAAGCTCCACTTCAAACCAGTTGGAAAACCCGCACCACCCCGCCCACGTAATGCCGAGTCTTTAATTTGCTCAATAATATCTTCGGCACGTGTTTTATCTTTAAGAATTTTTTCTAATACCTGATAACCGCCTACACTACGATAAGACTCTAAAGTCCATGGCTCAGGAAGATGGCGGGTACGGAAGCACACTTGGTCTAAGTTCAAATCATTTGATGCCGTAGGCTTCATGAGTGAATCCCCGCTAGTATTTGGTCGATCCGGTCGCTGGTTAAATGTTCATGATAATCACGATCGACTTGCATCATCGGTGCGCCACAACAAGCCCCTAAACACTCTACCTGCCTTAAAGTATATTGGCCATCTTGTGTTGTTTCGCCTAGTTTTACATTCAAACATTTCTCTAAATGGGCGACGACTTCGTCTGAGCCATTCAGCTGACAAGAAATATTCGTACAAACATTAATTTTATGCTTTCCGACTGGCTCAAGATCGTACATCGTATAGAATGTTGCCACTTCGTAGACACTTATCTCAGGTATTGCCAAATATTCAGCCAGCGCCTTCATAACAGGCTTCGGCAACCATCCATCATTGGCATCTTGTAAAATATGTAAACAAGGAATAACCGCTGATTGAGCCTTACCCGCTGGGTATTTTGCTACCCACGCATCAAATTGTTCGCGAATATCTGCATTAAATAATTGTTCTTTCGCACCTGTCAGGTTCATCGGTCAACCTCACCAAACACAATGTCCATCGTTCCAATAACAGCTACAACATCGGCAAGCATATGACCTTTTATCATCTCATTCATAGCTGATAAATGAGCAAAACCAGGTGCCCGAATTTTAAGTCGATAAGGTTTATTCGCACCGTCTGAAATCATATAAATACCAAACTCACCTTTGGGATGTTCTACTGCCGTATATATTTCACCCTCTGGCACACAATAGCCTTCGGTAAATAATTTAAAATGATGCACCATTGATTCCATGTCATGCTTCATATCAGTACGTTTTGGCGGCGCGACTTTTGTATCAGTGGTAATAACAGGGCCTGGATTAGTACGTAACCAATCAACACATTGCTTAATAATACGGTTTGATTGGCGCATTTCTTCGATTCTGACCAGATATCGATCATAGCAATCCCCTTCAACGCCTACGGGAATATCAAAATCTATTCGATCATAGACTTCGTAGGGTTGTTTCTTTCGTAAATCCCATGCAATACCTGATCCCCTTAGCATCGGCCCTGTAAAACCTAACTGCATCGCTCGTTCAGGCGTTACAACACCAATACCGACTGTACGCTGCTTCCAGATACGGTTATCGGTTAATAAGGTTTCATACTCATCGACGCATTTTGGAAAACGATCAGTAAAATCTTCAATAAAATCCAGTAAACTACCTTCACGGTTAGTATTTTTTTGTTTAACTTCTTTTGCACTATGCCATTTTGATTTTTCGTATTTTGCCATCGTATCAGGCAAGTCACGATATACCCCACCGGGACGATAATAAGTAGCATGTAAGCGTGCACCGGAGACGGCTTCATAACAATCCATCAAGTCTTCACGTTCACGAAAACAATATAGAAATACCGTCATTGCACCGATATCAAGCCCATGCGCGCCTAGCCACATCAGGTGATTTAACACTCGCGTAATTTCATCAAACATCACTCGAATATACTGAGCACGTTCAGGTACTTGCACACCTAACATCTTCTCAATCGCCATCACATAAGCATGTTCATTACACATCATCGACACATAATCGAGCCGGTCCATATAACCAATGCTTTGATTATAAGGCTTACTTTCAGCTAACTTTTCTGTACCACGATGCAACAAGCCAATATGAGGATCAGCACGCTGTATAACTTCACCATCCATCTCTAAAATTAGGCGTAATACACCATGTGCTGCTGGGTGTTGCGGGCCAAAATTTAAGGTGTAGTTCTTAATTTCAGCCATTATTTCTTCTCACTATAACGATTGTCATCACGTATAACTCGTGGGACTAAAGTACGCTCTTCGATGCTAACTGGTTCGTAAACCACTCGCTTTTTATCAGCGTCATAACGCATTTCCACATTACCAATCAAGGGAAAGTCTTTACGAAATGGGTGACCAATAAAACCATAATCAGTCAATATTCGTCGTAAGTCATTGTGGCCATTAAACAAGATGCCAAATAAATCAAAAGCTTCTCGTTCAAACCAATCAGCACCATTCCAAATTGAAGCCACACTATCCACAATTGGGTGCTCTGCATCTAGCCTTACCTTGAGTCGTATACGTTGATTGTGTTGAAGTGATAACAAATGGTAAACCACCGCAAAACGAAACCCTTCTGCCACTGGCTCCATATTGCCGGCGCCATCAACTGCTCGACTAAAGCCGTGCTCAGATGCCCCCTTAGTTTCCCAAGCCGTGCCGCCATATTGTGAGTAATCGACACCACAGACATCGATCAACTGCTCAAAACCAAAACGGTCACGCAACTGTTTGCATATAGACAAAATACTTTCAGCCGCTACGTGTAATGTGAGCTCGTCATTCAGCAACTCGCAATCTAGCAAGTCTGCTGACATATCTTGTTCTAATGAAACTTTTAACTCATCAATCATAGCGCCTAAACTTCCTGTGTTCGTGCGATAGTATTTGTACGATGAATTTTCTTTTGTAATTGAATAATGCCATATAACAGTGCCTCTGCTGTTGGAGGACAACCGGGCACATAAATATCCACTGGCACAATACGATCACAGCCGCGAACGACCGAATAGGAGTAGTGATAATAACCACCACCATTAGCACAGGAGCCCATAGAAATAACCCATCGCGGCTCGGACATTTGATCATAGACTTTACGCAAGGCCGGTGCCATTTTGTTAACCAAGGTGCCGGCGACAATCATGACATCAGATTGGCGGGGACTAGGACGAAACACCACACCAAAACGATCTAGATCATAACGTGAAGCACCTGCCTGCATCATTTCAACAGCACAACAAGCCAGGCCAAAGGTCATCGGCCACAATGAGCCTGTTCTAGCCCAATTAATCAGTTTATCGGCAGAAGTAGTGACTACGCCTTGCTCAAGAATACCTTCTATTCCCATTCCAACGCTCCTTTCTTCCACTCATAAATGAAGCCGACCACCAATATTCCTAAAAATAAAAACATAGCGAGCAGACCAAAAACGCCAATTTCATCAAGGACAACGGCCCATGGAAATAAAAAAGCAATTTCTAAATCGAAAATAATAAATAGGATAGCAACAAGATAGTAACGCACATCAAATTTCATATGTGCATCTTCAAATGGCTCAAAGCCACATTCATAAGGGGAACGTTTCTGGTCATCGGGACGGCGGGGCCCCAAAATAAAGCCCGCAAGTAATGGCATAACACCAAAACCAATACCTATAATTACAAACAACAAAATGGGGAGATAGTTCTCCAACATAGCTTAGTTCTTTATTTCAGTTACTCAATAAAAATAATGATTGAATGTATCAACAATCATCGCCTTATCATTACCTTAAAAATGATGAAAGATAACTCTGTACTGTAATTAATTTTTGTTTACTATACATCTGCTTGCTGGTCATTGAAACCCTCTAACCATATAATGCAGAAAATGCTTGTGGTACTACGACTCTTAAATCTCCGTTTAAGTTTTTATCAATCATAAATATATTAAATTTTAATTCGAAAGGCTTATCACCCATGGCTCGTTCAACAAAAATTCGCAAATGTTTATTTCCTGCCGCTGGTTATGGTACTCGATTTTTACCCGCCACTAAGGCAATGCCAAAAGAAATGTTGCCAATTGTGAGCAAACCATTAATTCAATATGGAGTCGAAGAAGCTTTAGAAGCCGGTATGAATCAGATCGGATTTATTGTAGGTCGGGGAAAACGCGCTATTGCCGATCATTTTGATAACAATTACGAGTTAGAGCATCAAATCAAAGGCACCTCTAAAGAGAAGTACTTAGACGATATTCGTAAAGTGATGGATAACTGTGAATTTGTCTTCATGCGCCAACGTGAAATGTTAGGTCTAGGCCATGCTATTTTAACTGGTGAACCCATGATTGGTAACGAACCTTTTGCCGTCGTACTCGCCGATGATTTATGTGCGGCACCGTCAGATAAAGATCAAGTGCGTGCTTTAGGTCAGCTTGCATCACTTTATGACCGTTATCAATGCAGTATTATTGCCATTGAAGAAGTGCCGGCCGAGGACACCGGCAGTTACGGTATTATCTCTGGTGAAGAAATTGCACCCGGCATTTACCAAGTACACGACATGGTTGAAAAACCTAATCCTGAAGATGCACCAAGTAACTTAGCGATTATAGGACGTTACATTCTTACACCGGAAATTTTCACTTATTTACGAAAAACTAAACCAGGCGCTAATGGGGAAGTGCAAATTACTGATGCACTGAAATCACTCGCTATGGATCGCCAAGTTTTAGCAGTAAAATTTAAAGGCCGTCGTTTTGACTGTGGTAGTGTTGATGGCTTTATTGAAGCGACTAATTACTACTATGAGAACGTATATAAAAAGGCTGATAAATTAGCGTAGTAATCAGATTTTATTTGTTTGTAGTGTGTGGCTCAATACCGCAATCTTTGCAGATAATTCGACCGAGCAACTCCACTTATAAGCCAAATTAATCGTCTCGCCACAAGCGTATATCCCATGACCTCTGACGATCGTTACTTTATGAGCAGACAACTGCTCAGCGACCTTACTGGGAGATAATTCAACATAACGGTCATATGGGACCGTAACAACGGGCACAATTGGAAAATAATACTGGCCTTCGAAATCAACAGGCACAAAGTCTTCACCATTCAAAGTCAGTGCTATTGCATGAGCACCATGACTATGAAAGACAGACTGCGCCAGAGAATTCTGACGGTATACTTCAAGGTGAAGCCGCGCATCAAGTGATGCCCTTTTGTCTAAGATGCCATCAATATGACATAAGACAAGGTCATCGACGTGTAAAGTATCAGCACAACACCCTGTAGGAGTCAGCCAAACTTGATCATGCCACCTAAAAGAAGCGTTACCACTGTGAGAATCATTACAACCATACTGACGTAACCAGCGATAATGCCGTATTAAATCATTTTTCAACTGTGCAAGATCAGGCGTCATCAGCTTCCTCTTTGACCATGAGAGTATCGACGTGACGCAACCATTGCCCTGCTTGATTACGCTCATTTTCAAAAGCTATCGCTTTCGTAAATGCTTCCTTTGCTTTTAGGAATTGATCCAAATGAAATTGCGTCATGCCAAATAACAAGTAAGCAGTGCCTACTCGTTTTCCTTTCAATTTTTTCAAACTAATAGACAATGGCTTCAAGGCATTTTGCCATTGTTCGAGTCCAAAAAGAACGCGACCCAATTTCAGATCTGATTCACCGCTGGCATCTAATTCAGCCAACTGTTGCAAAACAACCGCTGCTTTAGCATCCTCTTTTGATGCCAACCAACTATCGGCTAAACGCTTCAAGTTATCTATATCTGAGGCAATAATCCCACTTTCAATTCCTTGTTTTAATAATTCAGCTGATTTATACGGAATATTTAAATAACGATACATATCAGCCAAACTAATCCGTGTTTTGCCATCGCCCAATTCCAAGCGCTGAGCTAACATTTTCACTGCCAGTGACGTAAATTCTTTATTTTGATGAAGGTATAATGCCGATAGCTGAGACCAATAGTTTTTTTGATATGGATAACGTGTAATCAGTATTTCCAACACCGTAATCGCTGATTTATATTGCTTTAATTCTAAGTGTGCAGATAATAATACTTGATACCACGCTTCTTTTGCCGATTTGTCATTTTTAATGGCAATGCGAATATGCTCTATCGCTTTTTTATAATTTTTAACTTGGTAATAAGCACTCGCAAGTAAAACATGGGCACTGTTAGGTGGTGATAACTCTGCCTTTAGCCATTTTTCTAACATCACAATACCTTGATCATATTGCTCATCAGCTAACAACAATTGGCCTAAATTGTAGAGTAGGTCGTGGCCTACTTTTTCCGGCAGCGCATTAGCATCGAGGGCTTGCTGAAATAATACACTTGCCTGCTTATAGTTTTCTTGAGATGAATAGAGATAGCCCAATGTTTGTTGCACTACCGCGCTTTCATAGGTATTCGGTTTAGCTTTATCTAACAACGCTTTCAATTTTATTTCGGCTTCAGAAAGTTTATCTGCTTCCATTAGCAATTGGGCCGAGTTTAACGCCTTATAAGTTTTCTCCGTCAATAAATATTGGTCTTCCTCTTTCGCCATTGCTGATGAATTTATCAACAATAATAGGAGCAATATAGGAAGTTTAAAAACTGACATAATCATCATTTATTTCGCCAATTTGAATTCAATTTCTTGCGTCGCCTGACGTTCGACCGGCTTACCATCAACTACTTTAGGTTTAAATTTCCATTTTAAAATAGCTTTTAAAGCCGCGCTATCAAAAATATTCTCAGGATTTGCACTAATTACAACAGGATCAATAACTTGCCCGTCTTTCGTAATTGTAAAAGAGACGGTGACAACACCTTCGACTCCTCGTCGAGAAGCCGAGCGAGGATAACGTGGCGGTATACGAACTAGCGGAATAACTTCATCATCCATTGCAAGCCCAGCAAAAACAGCCGGTGAAGCAATTGGTGCTTTAGGAGCAGATGAAAACTCACCAAGATATGGACCGCCAGCAATATTTAATGGCACGTCAATTCTTGGCAAATCTAGCTTTGGCGTGGGCGGCTTAGGCTTATTCGTTTCTGGAGCTAACGCTTGCGGTGGCGGTGGCGGTTTTTTCGGTGGTAGGGGCTTTTTAGGCAATTCTCGTTTTTTTGTTTCAGCCTTATCCTCTCGCTTAAGACGAACAAAATCTAACAACTGAATATTCTCCGTTAGTTGCCGCTCTAGATGCTGTTCTGATGTCATTTTTTGCATTAAGGTGAACAGTCCAAAATTCACCAAAATCGCAAGCAATAAGCCAATGACTAAACGCATTAAAATAAATCCTTAGTCTTGTTGAGCAGCAATGGAGACATTGGCGACACCAGCCAACCGTGCTTGGTCCATCACCTCAATGAGTAGACCTGTTTTGGCTTCTTTATCTGCCAAAATAATGACTGATCCTTCTGGATTTTCAGCATGCATCCGCTCGACATTAGCGCGTACAGCACGACGATCTATTTGGCGCTTATCCATCCAAACTTCACCATTTGGGGTAATAGAAATCAATATGTTAGCGAGCTCTTTTTTGACTGCAGTTTTTGCAGAGGGACGACTCACATCAACCCCTGTTTCTTTGACAAATGAGGTCGTAACAATAAAAAAGATTAATAAGATAAAAACCATATCAATCAATGGCGTCATATTAACTTCAGCTATGGCACCACTTTGGCGGCGTGAATGTCTCTTTCTCATAATGAATACCTAGCTATTAATCTCTTCGCAATACATCAGCAAGCGTATTTTCTGCATGTAGCACACGCTGTTCAAGCTGGGTACAAAAATACATGCCGGACAAAGCGGCTAACAATCCGCCCATCGTTGTTATCAAGGCAACTGAAATTCCGCCAGCCATCCCTCTCGCATTACCCGTACCAAATACAGTCAACACATCGAATGTTTGAATCATGCCATCTACTGTTCCCAATAAACCTAACATTGGCAAAGCAGCGATAAGCGTCCGGATAGCCATCAAATACTGTTTAAGCAATGCAGAACTTTCAGCGATTATCCCTTGGCGAATTTTTTGAGCATACCAACTGTTTCTATCAGATCTTCCCTGCCAAACAGCCAGTAATTGTTTAACTTGTGGTGGATGAATAAAGTACACAAAAAAATAGCGCTCAATAATCAACGTCCACATAACGACTGACGCTATCAATATCGCCCATAACACTATGCCGCCACTTTCCAGTAGTAGCTCAATGTTAAACAGGTTATTTGTCAGAGCGTCCATTCAATCGCTCTGCGTTACGCGCTATTATGGCTGCACTCTCTTCATCCAAAATATGAACTAGACGATTGCTCTTGCTAGATATTGCACTATGAATTAGTAACAGAGGTATCGCTACAGCTAACCCCAACTCGGTAGTGACTAATGCCTGTGAGATACCACCCGACATAAGTTTAGGATCGCCAGTACCAAATAAAGTAATCGACTGGAATGTTTCAATCATCCCTGAGACAGTACCTAATAAGCCTAACATAGGGGCTATTGCCGCTAGCATGGCTAAGGTAATTAATCCCCGTTCAATTTTAGGGATTTCCCTTAAAATGGCTTCATCCAACTTTAAAGATAAGGTTTCAACGTCTTTAATTCCATCATTGTAAACCGCTAAAATACGGCCTAATGGATTTTGAAGGCTGGCTGTTGATTGTTTTTGTTGCTTAGTGACACCACGGCCTACTGCGCCTAAATAAATAAAGCGCTGTATCGCTAATAGTAGTCCTATTGCGCCTAAGCCAAGAATAATAAAACCTATCCAACCACCTTGTTCAATGCGCTCTTTCAAATCAGGTGCTTGGACAAGTAGTGCCATGATCGCACCACGAGTTGGGTCGACGACAACCGGCATTAATGATCCATCTGTTGTTGATTCAAAATCAGCAACTACATCTCGTAAACGTTCAACAGGTTGCCGACCCAACTCCACTAAACTACCTGTTTCAGGTAAATAACGTAAAAACTTACCATCACTAAATGCAGAAAAAACACCAACTCTCGTTACATTTTTCTGTTCCATCTTTCCTTCGGCTGTAATGATTGAAACAGGGAAACGACTGACTTTTCCTGATTCTGTCATTTCTTCTTGTAACATAAGCCATAAATTGCGTAACTCTTCAATCGTTGGTTGCTGTTTACGTTCAGACATTGCCGTTAAAAATTCAGCTCGATTTGGCTTTTGAGCGGAGATCATTGAATTTTCTAATACACTGCGACTGTCATTACTTATCTGACGGACAGTGCCAAACAATTCCCCTAAAGAACCTGATTTTTCTTGCAGTAGACTTTCTTTTTCAGCAAGATCATTTTCATTGTCCTGAAAAGTTTGATTCAGTGACACTGTTCTTTGCTCTTCAAAGACTAATTGCGCTTTTGCCTCAGCTAATAAACGTGCTTGATTGTCACGCGATGATACAAAATCTGCTTCGCGTAATTTATTTTGCTGTTGCTCTAAAACCCCTTCACGCTTAACTTGCTCTAATAATGCATCTAAATCAGCAGGTTTATCAGCTGCATTTAGCGCTGGCAAGAAAGCAATACTGAGTAGTAATAGTCGGAAAATAAACATCATTGAGCGATCTCCGTAGCGTTTACCGGCAGCACCAATAAATCAGGTGGTAACTGTTTTTTAGCAACTTTCAACCCTTGACTAATCGTTTGCCGATATTCATTAGGTAGGAACTGCCAGCCATTATTCCAAATACCCGCTTCTAAGCCATCCAAAGTCAAGTAATACAAGTTGACACGGCCAATGCGTAGGAAATCTACAGTACGAGTCGAACCATCAACTGTTAATTCATCGCGATAAGCCTCTATGGTTCGGCCATATTCGGTTTCTACTTGATAAGCTTCAAGAATTCGGCGATATTTTTCAGCGATAGAGACATCAGCCCGTTCCATCAGTGTTTGTAACTGGATAATCCGAGCTTGGCGCTCCTTAGGTAAAAAGGGTAGGTCTAAATCAACAAACTGGGTCATCGTATCGATCATCTTTAGCATCAATGGCACGATATCACGCTGCGTAGATTCAATATTTTTAAGCTGTAAATTGATAGATTCAAGCTCTTTTTGCTGTGAAGACACCAATTTATCTAATTGATCGTTATATGAGCTTAAGCTCTCTGTTTGACGAAGCGTTTCGCGATATTCCGTCAATAACTGAACAGTTTCATCTGCTAAGCCATCAATCTGCTGCTGTGACTTTTGGGCCGCAATGTCAGTCTTAACCTGAGAATCGATAGCCTTTTCAAGGCTGCCAGCAATCGATGCAAGAGGTATAGTGGTGAATAGACTCACTATCAACCACTGCCGCCCTAGCGATTTGTATTTTTGCATAAGCTTTCGTTCCGCCTGTGTATGTAAGTTTGTATACATTAAAGCATACCATTACCAAAAAATTAGACCGCAATAGTAACAAGAGAAGGCTAACAGTGAAACGTCAATATAGCGTATTTTAGGCAAAAAAAAGGCCAGACATTAAGTCGGGCCTAAACCTTCATAAGAAGGAGAGAGAAATATAAGTTGCTTAAGAAGCTGAATTCCTAAAACTTGTTATACATAATACGCACAGCAAGTAGTTTAAGAATGAGCGACTTATCCCAATAAATCAGGAATTTATTCCTATCTCCCTTGATAGCTTATTTCTTGTCATTCAAGATGACAAACCATGACTAATAGCAAACCGCATTAATTCGGCTGTTTTATTGATATCAAGCTTACTTTTTATCTGAGTCAGATTATTTGCGACAGTTTTATAACTAATTCCTAATAAATCTGATATTTCGGTCATACTTTTACCTTCACCGAGCAAACGTAAAATTTCTAACTCCCGACGCGACAAATCACTTAATGCACTGGTCCCTGCGCCAATATTCAACATAGCTAACTGTTGAGCAGTATCAGGGCTAAGATAAGTTTTACCTGCTAACACTTTCTCAACCGCCTCAACCAAGTAATCAGCCGCATTATTTTTAGTAATATAACCTTTGGCGCCGGCTTGCATGGCACGAGAAGCAAACACGGGGTCTTCATGCATGCTAAACATCAAAACTTTGGCATTTTCACGATTTGCACGCATTTTTCGTAAGACCTCAAGACCACCAATACCTGGCAATGTGATATCCAGCAATACCATATCAGGATAATTTTCTTGAAATAGCCGATAACCTTCCTCGCCTGTTTCTGCTTCAATTACTTTCGCATTTGGAATTTGCTGAATCAGTTGGCGACAACCTGCCCTTACAATGGGGTGGTCATCGACAACTAAAATTGTAATCACATTCATGTTTTGTCATTTCCTTTTAATGGAATTAAGACTCTAACCTGTAAGCCAACGCCTTCAGTTGTATCAAATGCTATTCGTCCACCTAGTGCATTGACGCGCTCACGCATACCAATCAAACCAAAACCACGTACTAAATCAGCCTGAAGACCGACACCATCATCTGTTACCGTTACTTTAACCGATTCTTTATCTCGACGCGCTTCCACTTTTACATGGCTGGCATTAGCATGTCGCACACAGTTTGTTGTACATTCTTGCACAACACGATATATCGTCACCCGCAGGGTATCAGGTAAATTTTGAAACTCACCGACAAAGTCCCACTCCCAATCAATTTCTGGCTGTCTATCCCGCCAGTTATGCAACATATCTTTTAGCGCATCGACTAAACCTAAATCATCTAAAGTCAAAGGGCGTAAGCGACTTAGCATTTTGCGAACCAATGACTGTATATGACTGGTAATAAGCTTAACTGAATCTACTTTTCTCTCAATTTCAGTTAATTGATGCTCATTTGCTACACGCTCAATATCAGCTAAATCAACTCTAATTCCAAATAAACAGGGCCCCAATTCATCATGTAACTCGCGAGAGAGATCTCGGCGTTCTTCTTCTTGAAGCGTCAGCATGCTTCCCGCTAAAGCGTGGTTTTCTGCCATTGTTTTTTCTAATACTGTTGCCATATGATTAAAACGATATTGAATAGAGGACAGTTCTTTAACCACCGACGTATCAACTCGCGCAGTAAAGTCCCCTTTTTCCAATTGACCCAAAGCATCTTCAAGTACGCCTAATGGCCTCAAACCTTGACGAAGTGCCACATAAATGAGGCCCACAATGAGCATTAAAAAAAAACTACCAAGCCAAAGTAACACTTGTACATCGCGCCATACCTCACTAACTTCATCACTAGGGTCGGCTTCAACGACCAAGTAACCATAAGATTTACTGCCTTTTGTAATGAGACGACGAAACGCCACCGCTTCTGGCTCCATCGTTTTAATAAACCAATCCGGTGCATCAGGTTTGTTAATAAAGTGTGAATTTTTTTCATGACCAATCAATGGTTCACCATTCATACCTTCAAACCAAGCGCGAATGTGACGTGTGTCTCGCACACTATCCACAATCATAGTCAAACGCTCACCTAAATCATTCGAAAAACGTAAGGTTGGCAGAGCATTGATTAATAAACCCTTAGCTAAATTGGTACTTGATTCCATTTCAGAAACTAGCGCTTGCCGTGCATTGTGAACCATAAAATAGCCTGCAGCAGCAAAATTAATCAACAATATAATGGTCACGATAACTACTATACGAAATTTTAAACTCATAATCGGTCGGTATTCTGGCTAAGATGGGCTAGAATTATCGCACATCTTTAGATCTTGCCCATTAGGAAATCAAACATGCAAACTAATCACGACCTGTTTACTCAAGCACAGCGACATATTCCGGGAGGCGTCAACTCACCTGTACGTGCGTTTAAAGGAGTCGGCGGAGATCCTGTTTTTTTCCGCGAAGGAAAAGGCGCATGGTTAACCGATGCTGAAGGTAATCGATATATCGATTATGTCGGCTCTTGGGGCCCGATGATTTTAGGACACGCACATCCCGAAGTTATCAGTGCCGTTCAAGAAGCCGCATCACATGGGTTAGGCTTTGGCGCACCCACTGCTATCGAAAGCGAAATGGCTGAGACCTTATGTCAATTGGTGCCGTCGATGGAATATGTTCGTATGGTCAGTTCAGGTACTGAAGCGACTATGAGCGCAATTCGGCTAGCCCGTGGTTTCACTCATCGCGACAAAATCGTCAAATTTGAAGGCTGTTATCACGGTCATGCTGATTCCTTATTAGTTAAAGCCGGCTCTGGCGCGTTGACATTAGGCGTACCCTCTTCCGCTGGTGTGCCAGCATCTTTAGCTGAACATACATTAACCCTAATCTATAACGATCTTGATTCGGTACGAGAATGTTTTGCTGAATTAGGCGACCAAATCGCCTGCATTATTGTTGAACCCGTTGCGGGTAATATGAATTGTATTTTACCTACACAATTATTTTTACAAGGTTTACGTGAAATTTGTGATCAATATGGCGCAGTACTCATTTTTGATGAAGTGATGACAGGCTTTCGCGTGGCATTAGGTGGCGCACAAGAATATTATGACGTAAAACCTGATTTGACGACTTTAGGTAAAGTGGTCGGCGGTGGTTTACCCGTCGGTGCTTTTGGCGGTAAACGTGAAGTGATGGAACATATTGCCCCCTTAGGTCCGGTTTACCAAGCAGGTACATTATCAGGCAACCCGATTGCGATGGCGGCGGGTTTAACAACATTGAAGTTAATTCAAACGCCTGACTTCCATAAAAACTTAGGCGCAGCAGCTAAAAAACTGTGTGAAGGTTTACAAAAATTAGCTGATAAAGCAGGTATTGGTTTTACAACCAATCAGGCTGGCGGCATGTTCGGTTTTTTCTTCACCGATGAAAAACAAATAACAAGCTATGAACAAGTCGTTCACTGTGATCAAGAACGTTTCAAAAAATTCTTTCACGGTATGTTGGAGCACGGTGTGTATTTAGCCCCTTCTGCTTTCGAAACTGGATTTATTTCTGCCGCTCATGGCAATGCTGAAATTCAAGCCACTTTAGATGCAGCTGAAAAAGTATTCGCCACACTTTAATAAATCACCATGATTTTTAAATCCATGCTTAAACGGCTAACAACACTATTTTTGTGTTTTAGCCTTTTAAGTCACGCACAAGAACCCGATATCTTATTGCTAAAAACTTACAATGAATCACACGATGTAACGGGCTGGTTGATGAGTGAAAAACTGGATGGCATGCGCGCCATTTGGGATGGGCATATTCTTAAAAGTCGCCAAGGTAATCCCATTTCTGCACCAACATGGTTTTTAGAAGCCTTACCGCCATTTGAAATAGACGGCGAGCTTTGGACTAAGCGGAATGACTTTGAAAATATTATCTCAATTGTTCGCCAACAAACACCTGATGCTCGTTGGCAGGACATAACTTACAACATTTTTGAAGTCCCCAACCAACTTGGTGGCTTGCTAGCTAGGCTCGCTATTTTAGAAAATTATCTCGCCGAACATCCGCGTACCTTGTTAAAGGTCATACCACAAACACCCGTCATTTCTTCACGCCAGCTAAAGGCTGACTTAGAAAAAATGACGGCATTAGGTGGCGAAGGGCTAGTTGTACGTAAAGCTGAAACTGCTTATTATCAAGGTCGTTCTAATAATGATTTGAAAATAAAACCCTATCAAGATGCCGAATGTACCGTCATTGCTTATAAAGCAGGTAAAGGTAAGTACACAGGTCAAACTGGGGCATTGCAGTGCCAACTGCCATCAGGACTAACATTTTATATTGGCTCAGGCTTATCCGATCAACAACGTGAATCTCCACCAAATATTGGTAATGTCATTACCTTTAAATATTACGGCTTCACCAAAAATGATATACCCCGCTTCCCCGTATTTATGCGCGTACGACCAATAGAATAAATCGCCCCTGGCTTAGGAACTCAATCATGAACACACTTTACTGGCACGATTACGAAACCTTTGGCATTGACCCTCGTTACGATCGCCCCTCACAATTTGCCGGCATTCGCACAGATGAAGATCTCAATATCATCGGTGAATCTTTGATGATCTATTGCAAACAAGCTAACGATAGTTTGCCTCATCCACAAGCCTGCCTAATCACCGGCATAACGCCACAAGAAGTGAATGAAAAAGGCATGCCTGAAGCCGAGTTTATTAAATTGATCCATGATGAATTCTCTGAACCGAATACCTGTGGTGTGGGTTATAACAGCTTACGTTTTGATGATGAATTCACTCGCTTCACCCTCTATCGTAACTTTTATGATGCCTATGCTCGTGAGTGGCAAAATGGCAATTCACGCTGGGATATTATCGACATGGCACGACTTACCCGCGCCTTACGCCCAGAAGGTATCAATTGGCCTGACCGTGAAGATGGTAAACCGAGTTTTAGATTAGAAGCACTGACAGCGGCGAATAGCATCGAACACCAAGGCGCACATGATGCCCTAGTCGACGTGCGAGCCACCATAGCCCTAGCCAAACTGATTAAAACCGCACAGCCAAAACTCTACGACTTTGTTTATCAACATCGTCAAAAAAATGCAGTCGCCCCATTATTAAACCTTCGTGACCGTACCCCAGTGATCCATGTCTCACGTATGTATCCTAGCGAGTTTTGTGGCACCGCTTTAGTCGTTCCGATTGCTCAAGATCCCACTAATAATAATGGCATCATCGTCTACGACTTACGCCATGATCCAAGTGACCTCATCGAGCTCGATGCAGACACTTTACGTGAACGCTTATTTACACCGTTTAAAGATCTACCAGAAGGCATCAACAGACCGGCATTAAAAACACTGCATATTAATAAGTGTCCGGTTGTCGTACCAGAAAGCACATTAAATGCCGATGCAGCGAAACGCTTACAAATAGACAAAACGCTGCATTACAAACATCTAGAACAACTCAATGCTGCGGGTGATTTGACGGCAAAAATTAACGCCATCTTTACCAAGCCCGATTATGAAGCCAACGATGATCCTGATGCCGGTCTTTATAGTGGCGGCTTTTTCAGTGCTAACGACAAACGTAAAATGGAATTAGTTCGCACTGCCGATGCCGATGCATTACGTGTTATGCCCATTCCATTTGAAGATGCCCGTTTACCTGAAATGTTGTTTCGTTATCGTGCAAGGAACTGGCCTGAGAGTTTAACCGCAAATGAACAAGAACAATGGCAACAGTATCGCGAGCAACGCTTAACTGATGAGGGCAATAGTAAGGTGTTAACTTTCCGTAAGTTTTTTGAAGCGATTGAGACATGTCGCAAAGGTGAACTAACAGTGGAACAACGTTTAGCTTTAGATCGACTGGACGAGTATGGCCATGAGATTAAATCTAGTTTTTAATCAAAATTGACTCAAGGCCTAACCCGTTTTTAGGTCAACTCATCACTTCAATCCTATGATGATTTACCGACCAAACTGGAATCATCTCGAAGCCAATGCTTGTTTAATATACTTTTCCAACTTTTGAGGTGGCGTAATCGGTGCAAAGCGTGAAATTGGCTGACCCTCTCGACCAATAAGAAATTTAGTAAAATTCCACTTAATTCTATTGCTGAATAAACCTGGTAAAGCCTTACGCAAATAACTAAAAGCGGGATGACTCTCAGCACCATTCACATTGAGTTTCTCTGTGATTAAAAACTCAACCCCATAGTTAATAAGACAAGATTCAGAAATAACTCTCGCATCACCCGGCTCCTGATGACCAAATTGATTACAGGGAACACCAATAATGACCAGCCCCTTGTCATGATATTGCCTGTGCAATGCTTGCAAGCCTTCGTATTGAGGTGTAAATCCACATTCACTCGCCGTATTGACAATCAAAATAACCTTGCCTTTGTATGCCGATAAATCAATCGTTTTACCTTGCAGGCTATTCATAGAAAAGTCGTAAATATCAGTCATTATGCATTCCTAATCAAATGTTAAAGAAAGTATGTCGCAGACAGTTTAAATATACAACGTCGATATCCACATGATGTTATTAAGTAAATTAATATAAAATAGCGCGATGCAATCAACCTCCCCTATCATTCTCAGCACGCTTAATGCTCGGTATATGCATACAGCTTTTGGCCTGCGTTATCTTTATGCTAATTTAGGTGACCTAAAAGATCAGACTAAAATTCTCGAATTTACTATTCAAGAGTTACCGATCAATATTGTCGAACAGATACTGGCAAATCAACCGAAAATTATTGGTTTAAGCGTCTATATCTGGAATGTGAGTGAAATCCACAAAGTCGTCGCAATGTTAAAACAAATTTCACCAGAACTAATCGTGATTCTTGGTGGACCTGAAGTCAGTCATCATCCAGATGTACCTGAAGTAACTGAGTTAGCTGATTATGTTATTTCAGGGCCTGGCGAAGCCTCTGTTCGTGAGCTTTGCCAACAACTTCTCAATGGCGATCGTCCAAAGAAAAAATTCATTGAAGGCAAAGCCACTGCGCTAAATGAATTAATCTTACCTTATGAGTATTACGATGATGACGATATTCGTAATCGACTTATTTATGTTGAAGCATCCCGCGGCTGCCCTTTTAAATGTGAATTTTGTCTATCTGCTTTAGATAAAACCGTTACCGCATTCCCACTTGACACCTTCTTTGCAGAAATGGATAAATTGCTGCAACGTGGTGTACGAAACTTCAAGTTCATCGATCGTACATTTAATCTCAAAATTAGCACTAGTATTGCTATTTTAGAGTTTTTTCTTGAACGTATGACTGATGATTTGTACTTACACTTTGAAGTTGTCCCAGATAATTTGCCTGACAAATTAAAAGAAATGTTGCAGCGCTTCCCTGCTAATAGTTTGCAATTTGAAATCGGTGTGCAAACCTTCGATCCTGAAATTCAAGATCTCATTAGTCGTAAACAAAATAATGAAAAAACCAAAAAAAATCTAATCTGGTTACGTGAAAATACAGGTGCTCATCTTCATACCGATCTCATCTTTGGTTTGCCGAGCGACACCTTAGACAATTTTGGCCAAAGTTTTGACCAACTGCTTGCACTCAAACCTCACGAGATTCAAATGGGCATACTTAAACGTCTTCGTGGTGCACCACTTAATCGTCATAATGAAGTCTATCAATTACGTTTTAATCCCGAACCACCCTACAACATTTTGACAACACTCGATATCACATTTAACGAAATGCAACGCGTCAATCGCTTTGCTCGTTTTTGGGACATGCTGGGAAATTCAGGACGCTTTAGAAACACACTGCCATTAATCTTAACTGAGCATCCGTTTGATCATTTTATGACACTCTCAGATAATTTGTATTTGCGTGCGGGAAGTTCGTGGAAAATCGCATTAAAGCGCCTGTTTGAGCTAGTTTACAGCATATTAACAGAAGACTTCCAACTAAAGCCTGACTTAGTTAAACAGCATTTGGCATTGGATTACGCCAGATCAAAACTGAAAGGGGTTCCGGAATATGAACAAGATAAGCCGGTAATAAAAATAACGCGTGTTGGCGTGGCAAATAAACGTCAGCTATCTCATCAACAAATGTTAAATAATTAACTGGGCCAATGTTTTAAAATCAGGATGCTTAGCATCACCAAGCCATTCAAAAACAATAGATTCAACATTAGTAATAATAATTCCAGCCTGACGCATTCGCTCTAATGCATTATCTTTATTTGATTTAGAGCGAGAACAAATCCCATCTTCAACAACAAAAACTTGATAGCCCTGCCGCTGTAAATCAAATGCAGTTTGGATAATGCAAATATGGGCTTCCATCCCCGTCAAAATTATTTGTTTTCGTTGAGTCTGGGTAATAGCATTCAAAAAACCTTCAACAGCTGCTGCTGAAAAATCTGTTTTTTCAACTATTGGCACACCATCACCAAGTTGAGACTTCAATCTAAATACTGTTGAACCTAAGCCTTTTGGGTACTGCTCTGTAACAACGACAGGAACTGACAGAGCATTAGCAGCCGCTACTAAGATTGAAACTTGATCTACGACTTGTTCACCCAGACTATTTGGCATGGCAGCACTTAACTGTTGCTGAAGATCAATCAGGGCTAGGACACTACCTTGTTCTGTTGCAAGAAAGGTACTATTTCCTAGCACTTTTTAGCTGCCTAACCACTGATTAATCAGCACTAAATCATCTAGGCCAACCGTTCCTGCAGCTTGTTTCAAACGTAAAGTATTGACAATATAGTCATAGCGAGACTGTGCATAATCACGGCGGGCACGGAATAAATCACGACGCACATTAAGCACATCGACCGTGGTTCGCGTACCGACATCATATCCAGCTTGTGTTGATTCTAAAGCTTGCTCATTGGATACAACGGCTTGCTTAAGGGCTTTAACCCGACTAATACCCGACATGACCCCATTATAAGCTTCTCGCGTTTGTCGCATCACAGCACGGCGTTGTTGCTCTTCATTTTGCATTGATTGATCTAGTCGATAAGCGGCTTCACGTGTTTTAGAACGCACACTACCAGCAACATCGATTGGCAAATTAAATTGCAAACTCAGCGTATCTTGATTCGTTGCACTGCTGCCACCAAAACTACTATCACTCTGATAGTTATAATTTTTCTGGCCTACAAGATCAAGTGTAGGATAATGACCACTTTTTTGTAACTCAATCGATTGGGCGGCAGAACTCACTGCAATAGTAGAAGCCAAAATATTAGGGTTTTGTGCTAGTGCAACCTCACTCCATTGATTAATATCTGTCGGTTCAGGACTTACTAAAGGCGAGTCAATTTTTAAAGCAGATAATACACTGATGTAATCCCCAGCAGTCTCCCTTAAACGTTCACCACTGTTAGCTAGCTCATTTTCAGCATTGATAACCGCTGCATTAGCTAAATCATAAGCGGCTTGAGATTCGACAACATCAGTGATGGTAGAAATGCCGACGTCAAAACGCTGTTGTGTTTGATCCAACTGTCGAGCAATAGCTTCGCGTTCAGCGATAGCAAACGTGACATCATCTTGACGCCCTAACACATCGAAATATCGTTCAGATACCCGAATAATTAAAGCTTGTTCGGCAATTTGATAATTGGCTGTTGCGCCCTCAATGGCGATATCTGCCTGAGCCTGCTGGATAAAGTTTTGTTTGCGATATACAGGTTGAGTCACGCTCAATGTATAACCACGGTTATCATAACTACGTTTACCACTAGTTAAATTGGTGGTTGAAATATCCTGCCACACATAACCTTTATTAGCACTTAGGGCAACTTGCGGTAAAAATTGTGCTTTAGCCTGAGCGTCTAACTCACTTACGGCCTGACGAGATGACATTTCAGCCAGTAACTGTGGATCACTTTTTAATGCTAGCGTATAAACCTCAATTAAATCTTCAGCTATGCTGGCTGTTGATATTAATGAGGCGACCAATAAGCTACTTAACTTGAAGCGTTTCATTACCTGTCCCTTAGTATACGGTCATACTAGTATCAACATCTTGTGCCCAAGCATTCATTCCGCCAGCCAGATTAATGATATCAGTAAAGCCCATTTCTTCCATAAATTGACCAATTTGCTGACTACGTTTACCTGAGCGACAAATAAGTACAACCGTATCATTTTTATGTTTTTCTAAAGCGTTGAGTTGGCCAGGTATACTTTGCATAGGGATATGAATTGCGTCTTCTATGACCCCATACCCCAACTCAACCTCTTCTCGAACATCGATTTTAACCGGTGAAATATTATTTGCTAAATAATCTCTTAATTCTATCGCTCTCATCTGTCTCATTTATTCATCTCTCTAAAATTCAAATTCTGGTTTGACTTCAGCATTAATCATCCCTGAAATAACCGTTTCAAATACACTCTCTGTTTGCCATTGTCTCTCTGAAGTGCGTCGAATTATCTGTACTTGCATATTCTGACCGCCTCCAACAACAGCTAACATTCGGCCACCTATTTGTAACTGGTGCAAATAGCTATCGGGGACAGACTCAAAAGCTGCTGTTGCTACGATGACATCAAGGCGATCAATAAGCGGCCAACCATGGGACGCATCACCACTCTGCAATTCTACATTACCGATGCCTGCTAAAATCAAATTGTTCTGCGCTAATGCTGATAACTCAGGGATGATTTCAACACTTGTTACGTGGTTTGCAAGTTGTGCTAATAAAGCAGTGAAATACCCCGTGCCAGTGCCAATTTCTAATACTTTTTCACTAGGCTGAACATTTAAAACCTGTAGTAAACGTCCTTGTAAAACCGGCGATAACATAACTTGACCATATCCTATAGGTAACTCAGTATCTGCATAGGCAAGACGAGATAAATCATCATCTACGAAAAAGGCCCGTTCGGTTTCTTCTAATGCTTTTAAGACCCGCAAATCTAATACATCACTAGGTCGAACTTGCTGCTCCAGCATATTAAAATGAGCGATACTTAAGTTTTCAGTCATGATGCGTCCTTAATATTTATGCTCTAGGATAAGATTTTTCTTATATAGGTGCAACTAAAGGGTGGATTAGCTATAACGCATATATGGAGCCTGTCATTACATTACGCTAGAGCTTATCCCAAGTGTCTCTTAATGTGACCGTGCGATTAAACACCAAAACGCCCTCTCGGCAAAGTTCGCTATCCGCACAGAAATAACCTTCCCGCTCAAATTGATACACATTACCAGGCATTGATTCCTGTAAGCTTGCTTCTACAACACATTCTGTCAGCGTCACCAATGAATTCGAATTAAGATGGACGGTAAAATCATCCACTGATTTGTCACTATCAGGATGTGGATGGCTAAATAAGCGATCAAACAACCTCACTTCAGCTTTAATCCCTTGCTCAGCAGAAACCCAGTGAATAACCCCTTTCACTTTACGCCCTTCAGGGTTTGCACCCAATGTGGCAGGATCATAACTGCAACGTAATTCAATAATCTCGCCATCGGTATCCTTAATGACTTCATCACAGCGAATCACATAAGCATTTCTTAGGCGGACTTCTTTACCCGTCACCAGACGTTTAAATTTATTATTTGCTTCTTCTTTAAAATCTTCTTTATCAATATAAAGCTCATGAGTAAAGGGAAGAATACGAGTTCCCATAGCTTCATTTTGCGGATGATTTGGTGCCACTAGCTGCTCTATTTTTCCTTTAGGATAATTTGTAATCACTATTTTTAACGGGTTTAATACCGCCATGACTCGCGGTGCATTTTCGTTAAGGTTTTCACGAATACAATTATCAAGAATTTCCATTTCAACTGAATTATCTGCCTTGGTAACACCAATTCGCTCACAAAAATCACGAATAGCTGCCGCAGGATAACCACGACGACGCATGCCAGAAATAGTCGACATCCGAGGATCATTCCAACCTTCCACTAAGCCCTCTTCTACTAATTGCGTTAATTTACGCTTACTGGTAATCGCATATTGCAAATTTAGACGAGAAAATTCTATCTGTTGTGGATGACATGGGACTTTTAAGGTATCTAGAAACCAGTCATACAAAGGTCGATGATCAGCAAACTCTAGTGTACAAATGGAATGAGTAATTCCTTCGATTGAATCAGATAGACAATGCGTGTAGTCGTACATCGGATAAATACACCATTCACTGCCTGTTTGATGATGAATGACACCATGCCGAATTCGATAAATGGCCGGATCACGCATATTCATGTTTGGTGAAGCCATATCGATTTTAGCGCGTAATAATTTTGTGCCGTCGGCAAACTCTCCGGCTCGCATGCGAGCAAATAAATCTAAATTTTCTGCAATGCCTCGATCGCGATATGGACTATTTTTACCTACTTCAGTGAGTGTGCCACGATATTCACGCGTTTCATCTGCTGACAAATCACAGACATAGGCATCACCTTGTTCAATCAATTGCACCGCATAGGCATAAAGCTGTTCAAAATAGTCTGAGGCAAAGTATTGACGTTCAGCCCAATCAAACCCTAACCAACGGACATCTTCTTTAATGGCATCTACAAATTCTTCATTTTCTTTTTGGGGATTTGTATCATCAAAGCGTAAATTACATAACCCTTTGTAATCATTAGCCAAGCCAAAGTTAAGGCAAATAGATTTAGCGTGCCCGATATGCAAATAACCATTAGGCTCGGGCGGAAAGCGAGTGTGCACCTGCCCACTATTTTTACCCACCTCAATATCAGTATTGATGATATTTCGTATGAAATTACTTGGTTTTGATATTACCGCTTCTACATCGCTCATGTCAGTCTCTAATCAGGTTCTATTATCAATTTTCGGTTATTAGCAAAATAATTTATTATGATAAAAATAAGGGCTTAAGAATACAATTGTAATAGTATACAAGTGCTTAAGCTTTTTCCCATAACAATAAGGTTAAATAATGACAATTGCGACATTTGCAGCGGGCTGCTTCTGGGGAATAGAAGCCAAATTCAGACAAATAAATGGTGTTATTTCTACTCGTGTTGGTTATACCGCTGGCACAACAGATAATCCTGATTATAAAGCGGTTTGCACCGGCACGACAGGTCATGCAGAAGCCATAGAAGTAACGTTCGACTCAACGGTAATAAGTTACATGTCATTACTAGATATATTTTGGCGAATGCACAATCCAACGACTCTTAATCGCCAAGGTCCAGATATCGGGACACAATATCGAAGTGCAATTTTTTATCATGATAATGAACAGCAACAACAAGCATTAGCTTCTAAACAAGCCCTTGATGATAGTCAATATTATCCTCAAGCTGTCGTCACTGAAATCAACGCCGCTTCAGTGTTCTTTCCCGCAGAAGAATATCATCAATGTTACTTAGAGAAAAAAGGCTTAGGTGTATGTCACTAACTGCGTTTGTTAACTCGGTGAAATAAAGGTTCGTGTACCGATTCACGTGAAAACTGCCAACATGCAATAACAATAGCAGTGACTGAAAAACCGAGTAATACCACAATATCTGTCATCACAGAAAAATCTGTAGCAACATTTGGTACAGCGTGTTTCAGTAAATCAACACCGTAACTAAACGGGTTGACTAGCACCATATAATGTAAATAATTAGGTAGCTGATTGACGGGATATAGAGCACCACTGAGAAAAAACACAGGAAAAATAAAGAAATTCATAATGACGGCAAAATTATCGATGCTCTTTGAATAAACAGCAATCAACCCGCCAATCGCCGCGCAACAGATTGCAGTTAAAACAGCTGGCAATAATAAACTAACAGCAATTTTAATACTGACTAAACCAAGCACTAATAGCAATATTAATAACAAAGTTGCTTGCACCATGGCCGTTAATGTCGCGGCAATAAGTTTAGAGAGTACGATCCAGTAATGTGGAATTGGTGCAATCATCATCATTCTCATCACACCAAACTCTTTATCATAAACTAAGGTCAGTGCTGATAATAATGCAGCAAATAACAAAGTCATTGCTAAAATGCCAGGCACTAGAAAAGTTAAATAATCCTGTTGCTGATTGCCCTGTAACATACTGCCAACACCAGAGCCTATGACGAGTAACCAGATCATTGGTCTAACCATCGAACTAATTAAGCGAGCACGTTGGCGAAACAACTTACTCATCTCACGCCCAACTACCGCCTTTACTGGACGCCAACTCATATTACATCGCCTTGTTGTGGGCTACAAAATGTCCATAAATAAACATCATTCAGATTAGGTTTACGCCATTGCATGGATGATATCGTATCACCCAATATTTTCTGTAATTCATAAAAATCAACATCATTCGCAGAAATCTTAAAACTAAGATCTTCATCTTCACAGATAGGGATACCAAATAATGGCGCTAATTGTGCAGAAATTGCATCTGGATTAGGCGTCCGAATTTCCAAAATATTTGCCGCCAATTGCTGCGTTAAATCGGCTGGTGCACCACCAAGTTGCAATTTACCCTGCTGAATAAAATCAACATGATCACACGCTGCTGCTTCTTCTAAATAGTGGGTGGTAAGAAAGACGGTCATGCCTTCTTCACGACGTAACTGCTCGACAAAACGCCAAATGGAACGGCGATTAGGTAAATCCAAACCGATAGTAGGTTCATCAAGAAATAAAACTTTTGGTTTATGTAAAACACCACGAGCTATATCAACGGCTCGACGCTGCCCACCAGATAAGGCAATGAGTTTCTTTTTACGCTTTTCTTGCAAACCAAACACGGTCAACAATTCATCAATGCGCTCATTCGCTTCTCTTGGAGTCAAATTGTACATCGCTGCTGCAAATTGTAGATTTTCATCAATAGACATGGTGCGATCAAGAGCTGAATCTTGAAATACTAGACCAACAGTCCGCCTAATCGCAACCGGATCAGCCGCAATTTTCTGGCCGGCAATCCACGCCTCACCGTTAGTTGCAGCAGTCATAGTCGTTAGCATATGAATCGTGGTACTTTTACCGGCACCATTAGGGCCAAGTAAACCGTAAAACTTTCCAGATTGAATGTCTAAATTCAAGTTATCGACTGCCGTGGTCTGACCATAATGCTTAGTCAAACCACGGGTACATATTGCTAAATTAGAGTCCACTGATAATTTTAGAATTTTTAGGGTTTCTGAAAACTAAAGGCTTAGCGTCTTCAACTGTTTTTTCAGACTCTAAACGACCTTTAGCGATAGCCTCATCAACAATGTGTCGCTGAGGAGATTTAGAACATACTGGATCTGTATTGGCTGCATCTCCTGTCAGCATAAAGGCTTGACAACGACAGCCGCCAAAGTCTTTCTCTTTCTCATCGCATGAACGACAAGGTTCGGTCATCCAATCAAAACCACGGAATTTATTAAAATCTTCTGAGCCATTCCAGATTTCTGCAACACTCATTTCTTTGACATTCGGTAATGTCATTCCAGGTAATTCACGTGCAGCATGGCAAGGTAAAGCCGTACCATCTGGTGTCACTGTTAAGAATACGTTCCCCCAGCCATTCATACAGGCTTTTGGTCGGTCTTCATAATAATCAGGAACAACATAATAGATTTTCATCTTACCTTTTTGTTCTTCTTGATAGCGATGAGCAACCGCCTCAGCCTCAACTAATTGCTCTTTCAAAGGTAGCAATTGATCGCGATTATGCATGGCCCAACCGTAATATTGTGTAGTGGCCAACTCAACATAGTCCGCTTCAAGACTGATCGCCAGTTCAAGTATTTCGTCCATTTGTTCTATATTTTGACGATGCGTTACAAAACACAACACCATCGGGTAACCATTAGCTTTTACTGCTTTGGCCATTTCGATTTTATGTTTGAAGGCATCAGTACCAGCGATTAGATTATTCAAGTCTTCAGAACTTGCTTGGAAGCTCACTTGAATATGGTCTAAACCCGCTTCTTTTAATTCAGCAACTTTAGAAGCATCCATACCTAGACCTGATGTAATCAAATTCGTGTAAAAGCCCATTTTTCGGGCTTCTGTCACCAACTCAACAAGATCTGGACGAGTCAAAGGTTCTCCACCAGACAAACCTAACTGAGTTGCTCCCATTGCTCGAGCTTGACGGAAAACATCCAACCACTGTTCGGTGGTCAATTCTTTCTTAACGTTCGCAAAATCCATTGGGTTTGAGCAGTATGGACATTGTAGTGGGCATGCATAGGTCAATTCAGCTAATAACCAAAGTGGTTGACCAACTTGGTCACGAACACTCCCAATTGAACTACCAATACTTCCTGGTGCTTTATTCTGGTCTGATCCAGTCATTGTTGAAGGCCTCCTCTAGAAATCGATAGACATCATCATCTAAATCAGTGCCACCAAAGGCCACTTTTAATTCAGTAATAAGTTCTGCTACAGTTTGTTTTTTTTCACTAATTCGCTTTAATATTTCGCCGGCAGCACCATTCAATTTGACCATGCCCTCTGGATATAACAACACATTACAATTTTGTGCTGGTTCCCATTGAAAACGATAGCCAAGGGCTAATACGGGCGTACTGCTGGCTTTAAAAACCGAGTCACTCATTGGTTAAACCTCAAAAGTGTAGGGTGGCCGTTTTTCAATATACGCCATCCACATGGCATCGCACATTGTCCAAAGTACATCCAATTTAAACTGTAAAAGACTAACGGCATGCTCTTGTTCTTCGCGAGTTTTATAATAATCTAAGGTAATATCTAAACCATGCTGGACATCACGACGAGCTTCGGTTAAACGTTTACGAAAATAGCGATACCCATCTTCATCAATCCACGGATATAATTCTGGCCAATTATCCAATCGGGCTTGGTGAATTTTGGGGGCAAACATTTCAGTTAATGATGAACTAGCGGCTTGTTGCCATGGCGCATGCCGAGCGAAATTAACATAGGCATCGACAGCAAAACGAACCCCAGGCAATACGTGCTCTTCTGACCAGAGTTCTTCTCGAGTTAGGCCGACCGACTCACCTAATTGTAACCATGCTTCGATACCCCCTACATCACCGTCGTAACCATCATGATCTAAAATTCGTTGAACCCAATGTTTGCGTACTTCACGGTCAGGGCAATTTGCCATAATCGCAGCATCTTTATTTGGAATAGCCGTTTGATAATAGAATCGATTAGCTACCCAACCTTGAATTTGTTCTTTACTCATTTCGCCAGAATGCATTTTGACATGCAAAGGATGTCGAATATGATAAAACTCTTCTTTTGCACGTAATACCTGTTCAAATTCTTCGCGTGACCATGGTGTGTTGTCTGACATTGTAATTCCTCTATTCTGCTAATGTTTAACGCGGCTTATAACTCAATATCCATACCATCAAAGGCAAGTTCAATACCTGATTTATTCAAGGTTTGACGTTGTGACGACTCTTCATTCAAAATTGGATTTGTATTATTGATATGAATAAGAATTTTACGCGGTTTTTCCATCGCATTTAATATACTCAGAATACCGCCATCACTTGATTGATCGAGATGCCCCATTTCACTGGCTCGTTTATCACTAATACCTTCATTAGCCATCTCGTCATCAGTCCAAACCGTTCCATCGACTAAGATGCAATCAGAATTTCGCATGTATTCCAATACATGAGGTTCCGCAACACCTAATCCAGGCGCATAAAACAAGCTTTTGCCTGTGCGCGTATCTTTAATGTGCATGCCGATATTATCACCTGGCACCGTGTTTCCTCGATGAGGTGAGTAAGGAGGTGCCTCACTTAATAACGGTACTGCTGTAAATTCTAAACCTTCAGCACTAGGAATAGTGAAAGGGGTTTGATCTGTCGAAATTTCATGATGATTGATACCACGAAAATGGCCTAGAATATTAAACACAGGAAAACCTGTCGTTAAATCTTGGCGAACGGCTTCGGTAGTATAAACTTCCCATGGTGCAATGTGCTCACGTAGCGTTAACATGCCTGTTACGTGATCAATTTGAGCATCAGTTATTACAATGGCACTAATTGCAGTATCTCTGACGGCACGTCCAGGTTGCAATGCAGGAAAATCATCCATCTGCTTTTTAATATCGGGGGAAGCATTAAATAAGATCCAATCAGTACCGTCTGCACTAATCGCGATTGAAGATTGAGTGCGTTTACTCGCTTTAACAGTACCATCACGAACACCTTTACAATTTACGCAGTTGCAATTCCATTGAGGAAAACCACCGCCAGCACCCGAACCCATTACATGTATATGCATACTATTTTTCCGTTGAATGACAACTAAATTAAATAAATCTACTAGTGAGAGCTATTTAATTTAGTGCTTGAGGCTCATTAAAGAGCCTCAAGCATACATCAAAAACCGGTATTAACGATTGCAGATGTACATTGTTACTTCAAAGCCGAAACGCATGTCTGAATATTCTGGTTTAGTCCACATAATAATTCTCTCTTATAATTTAGTTTATTAAAAATGCCAGCAGGAACAATTTCCTGAAAGCAAGTGCAATGTTACACAGACATAAATTAAGTTACGTCAGGAATACCCGTTAGACATCTAAGGATTTTCCTCAATAGGAAATATTAAAATTTCAAGCAAAAAAAAACCTCGATATCTTTCGATATCGAGGCCTTTTCGGTATTCGTGTTTAAATTAACGATTACAAATATACATCGTCACTTCAAAACCGAAACGCATGTCAGAATATTCTGGTTTAGTCCACATAATATCTCTCCTCATTAATAGTTTATTTTCTTGAACATTTGTTAACTGGGCTTGCTTGTTAACAGGATTAAGAATATACGCACACTCAATCATAATCGTTAGAGGAAAAAACTTGATGGCACTCAGGATTTTCCTTAGTAATACTTAATCAGTAAAAAGCCCCGCTATTTTTCAATAGCGGGGCTTTTAGTTATTTGTATTTTGCTATAAATTAACGGTTACAAATATACATTGTTACTTCAAAACCGAAACGCATGTCTGAATATTCTGGTTTAGTCCACATGATAAACACCTCGTTAGTTAATTAATAATGTGTCACTCGAACTTATCTGGTGACCATGGATTTAACTATACGCTGATGAAAAAAATGGTGTTACAGGAAAAGACTCGACATCACTCAGGATTTTCCTGAGCTATCGTTCAGGCTTCTAATATGCCACTTCTAATGGCTAACCGTGCTAATTCAGCCGAATTAGAAACGCCTAATTTTTGTTTAATCGTTGTGTGATGTGTACCGACCGTTTTCGGACTCAAATTCAAAATGTCAGCAATCTCATTAACGGTTTTCCCTTCAGCCAATAAACGAAATACTTCAAATTCACGCTGACTTAAAGCATCTATAATGTTCTCTGAACCAGTGACTTTCTGCATTGCTATGAGTTGTGCAATATCTGGATCAATAAACATTTTACCTTGGGCTACCTGCTCTACTGCTTTGATCATTTCTTCTGGTGCACTGCGTTTGGGTATGAAACCTTTGGCACCTGCTTGTAACGCTCGCGAAGTGAAGACACTGTCCTCATGAACGCTTAACACTAAAATCCGTGCTTCAGGGTTACGTGCAATAATACGTTCAATCGCACCTATACCACCAATTCCGGGCATCGAAATATCCATGACCACCACATCTGGCTGAAATTTTGCGTAATCTTGTACAGCCCTCTCACCACTTCCAGCTTCGGCAACCACAACCAGCTTATCTCCATCTTCTAATAAGCGTCGAAAACCTGCACGTACTAATTCGTGATCATCGACTAACAATACGGTTATTTTATTATCACTCATACGATTTTATCTGCTCCTAATGGAATGGTGACCAGGATTCTTAAGCCTGCCCCTAAATTACTTTCCAACATAAATGTGCCACCTAAACTATGCGCTCGTTCACGCATGCCTAACAGACCAAAGTCGACATCAGAATGAAAGTCTTGAATCTCCATCCCTTTTCCATTATCAGTGATCTCAATCACTAACAAATTTTGTTTCACTTGTTCATCAAACTTATTACTAACCGAGACAACCATTTCACTAGCATCTGCATGGCGAACAGCATTAGTAATCGCTTCTTGGACGACCCTAAATACCGTCATATTCATCGCTTCATTCAAATTATCTAATTTTCCTGACACATTCAATTTAAATGTTATGTCTGGCTGTCGTTTTTTCCAAGCAGAAATAGATTCTTGTAAGGTTGGAATCAACCCTAAGTCATCCAATGGGCTTGGCCGAAGACGCGTTATCATGTTGTGTACAACATCATAAATGTGACTCGCCACATCGATAATAGCTTGGGCACTTCGATGAACCTTAGGTTCTGTGGTTTCAGTACGGTTACGAATTAACACTGCATCGGTTTTAATCGCGGTTAAACATTGTCCTAACTCATCGTGTAACTCTCTAGCCAAATGTCGACGTTCAGCTTCCTGAGCCTCTGCCATGTGTTGGGTCAGTAGCCGGGTTTCACGTAGTTGATTTTCAGCAGCTTCGGCTTGTTTGTGTTCAGTAATATCTCTTAACGTACAAATAACGCCCCTTACCGTGTGATCCGAGTCCAGTAGAGGCACAGTAGACAACAAAATGGAGGCAATTTCACCATTGGCTACAGGTAAACCAGTTTCTAAATTTTCTACCGTTTCACAATTCTCTAGGATCGCTGTAATTCGATTACGATGTTCAGTAAAACCCAAATTCGCTAACGCTTCGCCCACTAATAAAGGAGCTTGATTACTTAGTAAACGCTCAGCAGCTGGATTACAAAAAGTGATATTTCCAGCATGATCTAAAGATAAAATAGCTTCACCAGACTGCTTAACCAGTGTTGCTAAACGTCGATTTTCCTCAATGCTGCGTTCAAGTGTTTGCCCCATACTATTAAAAGTTTGACTTATTTTATCCATTTCAGCCAAAGAAAAACGAGGTAAACGTAAGTGAAGGTCCCCTCGTTCAAAGCCAGATAAAGCAACTAACAATCGGTCAAGAGGCTTAAGCAACCAACCTACCCCCCAATATAAAAATAATCCTACAAAAACAAATATTCCAAAACCTAATTCTAGAAGACCGCGGAGATCTAACCAACGGTCACCTATTTCTTGTAATGGTGCGGCATAGATAACCATATGACCATTACCAAAACGCTTGGTGAGTGGTTTTACTTTGGGAAATAATGTGCTCACAAACCAATCAGGTGGCTCAGCACCACTACTAGCTTGAGGCTCGCCTTCAAATAACAAGCCTTTAGAATCAAATAACAAAATGTGTAAGCTTCGAATTTCGCTCAACGCTTTGACTAATTCATGCAAATGTTCATAGACGCCAACATCTCTATTAAGCGACGCACCGGAAAGTGAAACAGTCATTAGCCGTGCTGCCGCAGCCATCGTATCTTCCATTTCAACTTTTACTGATTCACGGGCATTACGAACTAATACTCCCGTCGTTGCTAATAATGACGATATCAACAATAAAGCAAAAAACAGGTGTACCTTTACTTTTAAGCTCATCTGACCATCGTTTCCGCAGTGCCTTTAGCACCTAGATTGTCCACCCAGCGAATGGTGATTTTGTCACCTTGCTGACCACCTGCTAACTGAAATGAAAAATAGGGATTTTTCGCCGTTGCAGTTCCACATTTAATAATAAGTACTTCATCCTCATTTCGCCAGCAGCGAATATCCTGAATAAATTCAGCAGGGATCAATTCTTCAGTCTCATTCTTTCCGCGTCCAGTATGCATCGGATGAGCTAATAACAAACGTACCGTTGTTTCATTATCTTTTACCTTTGCTCGAATACGATCTTTTGCAGCTAACCCCATCAGGCACATCCTCCGATATCTACTTCAACCATTCGCGATGTTTTGTATAATTTCCCACCGGCATTAATAACAGCAATAACTAATGAGTCCTCACTAATTTTGATCATGCTTTTAAAGGGTAATCTGACCGCAGGAGTAAAATCGAGACTCATTGCTAACGGATTAGGATTTTTTTCGACCAGTATTGCAATACGTTCTATCCCCTCTAAAGAACTGCGAACTTCAATCGGAACCGATGCGCCATTCACAGCATAGCTAGGTGGGCTACCAATTTTAAATTGGACAACTGAATCATCAACAACTTCTGCGTGTCCTAGCAATGCCATCAATGCATCTTCAACCGTCTTGGCATTAAATGCATCCATTGGCCAATGAGCTAATAAACGCTGAGGCAATAACAAACCACTCGCAGCAACTAAGGCGAGCGTTGAGGCTGAAATAACACCTTTTAACAGCGTTCTACGTTGTTCGAGTTTGTTTTCTGCCATTAGAATTCTTCCATTTTCATCTGTGCCAATGTCATTTCAACCTCACGTAATCGAGCACTTATTTTAGCTAATTGATACTCATCACGTTTTGAAAAGTCCCCCGCTATACGAAGTTGGTCTGCTGCCTGCTCTAGTCGCCCTGAACTATAATAGTATTCAGCTAACCAACTATGAGACTGACTTTTTTCGCCCATTGCGGCTTTTGCTTGTGATAGCAATTTATATAACTGTCTAGACGATGTACCTAACATTCGTTGCGTTTGTAATAATGGCACTGCCTTTTCAGGAAAATTAGCCTTTAATAATGCGCTTACTTGATTTAATGTCAATGCCTGATCATCCGGATATAACTTTTGATTATTATCATAAATCATCAATGCCGCAGGTAATCTCCCTACAGCGATTTCAAGATCTGCCAGCGCTAATTGATAGCTCAATCGGTCTTTATCTTGATCAATAAGTGATTGCAAAACGGTACGCGCTTGGGTGTAATCACCTTGTGCGGCTAGCGCGAGACTATAACCATATCGAGTCGCGGTATTGTTAATATTGTTCCCCGAGTCCAATGCATCGACATACAGCCTTGTTAACTGTTTCAAGTCTTTTGCCGCCATTACCCGTAGTTTTTCACGAATCAGATAAAACTGTAAATTGTCACCCAGCTGCCTTTTCAAGGGATAAGTCACTGCACGACCACGCGCATCAGCAATCCGAGATGAAGTAACAGGATGAGTCCTTAAAAATTCGGGGACTGCACTGCTTGTATAAAACCGACTACTTTGTTGTAAGCGTTCAAAAAACGTTGGCATCGCTTGAGCATCAAAGCCTGATCGAACCAGAGTCAGCATACCTAAATTATCAGCCTCCCTCTCATTAGTGCGTGTAAAATTTATTTGCGCTTGTATACCACCTGCTTGCACAGCCATTACCGCTGCTGTGCCAATTTGTGGATCTGCTGCGCCAAGTAATGCGGCAGCAATCATCGCCACAGTCATCGGCACACTCATATGTTTAGATTGTTCAAAACTTCGCAATAAATGGCGTTGCGTAATGTGAGCAATCTCATGGGCCAAAACAGAAGCAACTTCATCTTCAGTCTGACTAGTCATTATCAATCCACTGTTCATGCCAATGAAGCCACCCGGTGCAGCAAATGCATTAACCGATGGATCTGGCACCATAAAAAATGTAAATGGCAGTGAAGGTGAATCACTATTCGCTACTAGACGATAGCCCAGTGACTGTAAATAAGTATTTACTTCAGGATCCTCAATCAAATCTACCGACTGCTGTAATCGCCAGAAAAATGATTGGCCAATATTGTATTCTTGCTGCGGTGAAACCAATGCGCCAGCGCTGTCTCCCATCTCGGGTAGAGCTATATCCAATGCATGCAGTGAGGTCAATGGCAAAACCATCATCCATCCCACCATAATTTTTAATCTAAGTTTTTTTAGCATAATTCCTAGACATCTTACCTTTCACAAGGGTTCCTGCAAGACAAACGTTGTATTTAAGTTTATTATTACACGTTTATATAGATACAGACTTTGGGGAATTACATGTCACACTTTGATGTAGAGCTTGATACGTCGGGTTTAAACTGTCCGTTACCAGTACTTAAAGCTCGCAAAGCGTTATCAGAAATGAACGCAGGCCAGCGATTACTGTTAATCGTCACAGATGCTGGTGCCAATAAGGATATTCCTGCTTTTTCAAAAATGACTGGCAATCCTCTTATTGAAACCAATGAGCACGATGGAAAATTACATTTTATAATTGAAAAAGGCACTATGTAATGGCTAAAAAACTAGCAATCATCGCCAGTAAAGGAACATTGGACTCTGCCTACCCTCCATTTTTACTTGCTTCAACGGCTGTAGCACTTGGATTTGAAGTGAAAATATTTTTCACTTTTTACGGCCTGCAACTACTGAATAAAGAGCTTAATTTAAAAGTATCGCCCCTCGGAAATCCTGCGATGCCAATGCCCGTTACTATTCCCAGCATAATACAGGTCATCCCTGGCATCGAATGGTTTGCGACATGGATGATGAAACGCAAGTTAAAACAAAAAGGGGTCGCCAGTTTAGAACAGTTACGTGAAATTTGCGTTGAAACAGGCGTCGAACTTATTGCTTGTCAAATGACTGTTGACCTATTCGACTTCAAAGACGAAAACTTTATTGAAGGGATTAGCCGTGGCGGTGCTGCGACATTCTTAGAATTTGCTGGTGATGCTGACGTAACACTCTACATTTAAAACGCTTTAAATTAACAAAATATAAGTAGGCAGCACATGCCTACTTTTCCCATTTAGCTGTTCAGCTTAGCAAATAGCCAATGATATAAATATTAGCGTAATCGACACCTAAGAGCGCTTTACTCAGCATCTAATTTGTGCGAAAGTTTTCTTTAAAATTCTATCTAACGGACAAAATTATGGCTGATATCGACAGAGATGATTCTATAGATGAAGACTCTTCAGAAGAAAAAACGAAAGGCCTATCAAGATCAACGCTCATAAAAATTGCTATCGCGGTGTTCGTGTTACTCATTATCGCTGGCAGTGCATATTTCTTCTTTTTGTCATCTGATGAACCTGCTAAAGAAGAAATGCAATCAGAAGAGCTGACTCTTGATGAAACCACCGGATTAGAAACTCTCGACACCACTGAGGAATCACATGAACTTCAATTGCTTAAAATGCGCGAAGAAGCCGTGGCGCTAAAAGAAGAAAACTTGCAAATGAAAGAACGGCTAATGAACTTAAAAGAACAAGAGATCTCGAATACTGAAGCAGTCAATCCAGCTAACATTAATGAACAACAAATACCTGCTTCAGATGATTCAGTTAACAATAAAAACGATGAAAATACGGTAGATGTTGACACTCCCTCAGAACCTGAAGTTAAAGAGAGTACCTACTCTAGTGTCTATTCAAGAGATTATGCACCCGTTCGCAAAACGCGTTCTGAAGCACCACCAGAACCTAAGTGGGGTGATTTTGACCCCCTTTATAGTGGAAACTAACCTCTGATTGATTATTGACACTAATAACAAACCTGAAATGTAACATCTCAAAGTGGCAATATTATAGTGCTAAAACGCGAGGTGCCATGACAAAAAATGTGTCGGCACTAAAGCAACTCATTACAGAGTCTCAACCTTCGCCTTACTGTTAAATACTCAGAAACTCATGATAAAATCACATTTTGCTTTCTAGTCAACATTACAGGTATTTTTCATGAAGTCATTAATCGTTGCAAAACTATTCGCACTAAGCATGCTTTTAGTTACCTATACTAATAGTCATGCAGCTGAATCTTATGAAGAATGTCTCAATGAGTTTGACGTCAGTGACTCAGAATCAGCCAGACAATTTTGGGATTTTTCAGGTCAAATCATACAAGCATTCCAAGCACAAGATAAAGAGCTTTTACGCCCGCTTGTTAACTTTCCTCTAATTCAAGGAATCACAGAGTCAGCATTCAACACGCAGCCATTTAAGCAACTATTCAAAAAGGAAATATCTGATAGCATTGCCAACAGTAATCCAGTTTGTAGTTATTTTAGTTATGATGGCGGCACCCTAGGGGAAGGAATGGTGTGGTTTGATTGGCTAAGCTCAAATCCTGAAAAGCTAACAATTTACTCTATGCCTGCAAGCAAAATTATCGAATTAAAACAATAACGACTAAACCTTTCTGTAAAATTTACAATGCTCAAATCATACGGAAAGCTAGTATTAAATGTAATACTAACGGCAAAGACGCATAGCAAAAAATGTTGATTTTACATAGGCATGAACAACCTATGTAAACTGATTCAGTACAAGCAATAAAAAAGCCCTAACATAAAAATGTTAAGGCTTTGAATCTGTTGGCTCCTCGACCTGGACTCGAACCAGGGACCTGCGGATTAACAGTCCGATGCTCTACCAACTGAGCTATCGAGGAACAGAAAGATGGCTATTATAGAGCTTTATTTTATTGGGTCAAGCACTATCTTAACTTTAATCTAAGCGATGAAGTTTGCAATGCGCTCTAATGCATTTTCAAGATTTTGTTCACTGGTAGCAATAGATAAGCGAATATGATTTTTCAAACCAAATGCAGTTCCAGGAACAACGGCAACGCCTGTTTCTACCAATAATGCTTCAGAAAAATCAAGATCATCAATAAACTTTGGCATCCTAACAAGTACCTTGCTTATATTTGGAAAAACATAGAACGTGCCATCACTCTTCAACGAATCAATGCCTGGCATTGCATTTAATTTATCAACAACCATATCGTGACGTTTTTTAAACGCAGCTAACATGTCTTGGACACATTGTTGATCGCCATTCAGCGCTTCAACGGCAGCAGCTTGCGAGATTGATGAAGGATTTGACGTACTTTGTGATTGAATTTTTTTCATTGCCGCAATCAATTTGACAGGACCTGCCGCATAACCAATACGCCACCCTGTCATTGAATAGGCCTTTGATACGCCATTCAATACGATAGTGCGGTCATAAAGATCGGGGCATGCCATCACGATATTATAAAACCCTTCTTCCGTCCATAAAATATGCTCATACATATCATCGGTAGCGATCAGTATGTCCGGGTGTTTTCTTAAAACGTCACCTAATGCGACAAGTTCCGCTTTGCTGTAAGCAATGCCTGAAGGATTAGATGGACTATTAATAACAAATAAGCGAGTTTTAGGTGTTATCGCGGCCTCAAGCTGTGCTGGCGTAATTTTAAAGTGCTGATCTTGTCCTGCTTCAATAATAACTGGCACACCATCCGCTAATAGCACCATATCGGGATAAGAAACCCAGTAAGGTGCCGGAATGATCACTTCATCACCATGATTTAAGAGCGCTTGGCTCAAATTAAAAAAACTTTGCTTACCGCCAACTGACACTAAAATTTCATTTGCTTGATAGCTCAAACCATTATCACGTAAAAATTTATCAATAACGGCCTGTTTTAACTCAACAGTTCCATCAACAGCGGTATATTTTGTCTTGCCATTTTTGATGGCAGTAATCGCAGCTTGTTTGATATGCTCAGGGGTGTCAAAATCTGGTTCGCCAGCACCCAGACCAATAATATCTTTGCCTTCAGCCTTTAATGTAGCTGCACGTGCAGTAATCGCCAATGTTGGAGATGGCTTAATGCTTTGCACGCGCTGAGAGAGCTTAATATCCACTATTATTCCTTATATATAAACAAGTTGAGAATTTTGAACGATTCATCATTCACATTATGACTAAGTTAAAATAGTTGATACACCTCTTAGAAATGATTTCCCGACTATTTTCACCTTGCATTAACATAAATACTTTACGTACTAGGGGTCTAAAGTTAATTAAATTACGAGATAATATACGCCAAACCTGAATAATGCAGAAGAACTATGGCTAAACAATTTGAACTGGTAAGTGAGTTTGAACCCGCAGGTGACCAACCTACGGCGATAAAATCGTTGATCGAAGGGCTTAATAACGGTGAGATGTGGCAAACCTTGCTGGGCGTGACGGGGTCAGGAAAGACCTTCACCATTGCAAATGTTGCGCAAGCAGTGGCACGTCCGATGATGATCTTGGCACCCAATAAAACATTAGCGGCACAACTCTATAGTGAAATGAAAGAATTCTTCCCTAATAATGCGGTTGAATACTTTGTTTCATATTATGACTATTACCAACCAGAAGCTTATGTACCCTCTTCTGATACTTTTATTGATAAAGATGCATCGGTCAATGAGCAAATAGAACAGATGCGCTTATCAGCCACCAAAGCGATGTTAGAGCGCCGTGATGCCATTATTGTATCTAGCGTGTCATGCATCTATGGACTGGGCGATAAAGACTCTTATTTGCAGATGGTGTTACATCTAGTTCAAGGTGAAACGATTAATCAACGTGATATTTTAAAACGCCTTACCGAATTACAATACAAGCGAAATGATATCGAATTACATCGTGCAACTTATCGCGTGCGTGGTGAAGTCATCGATATTTTCCCTGCTGAATCGGAACGCGATGCGGTCAGAATAGAGCTGTTTGATGATGAAATTGAACAAATCAGTTATTTTGATCCATTAACCGGCGAGGTATTACAACGTCTCAGTCGAATCACGATTTACCCTAAAACCCACTATGTCACACCGCGTGACCAGCTTTTAAAAGCCGTGGATGCGATTAAAGAAGAGCTGAAAGATCGCTTACAGGTATTTAACAATGAGAATAAATTAGTTGAAGCACAACGCTTAGAACAAAGAACCCGCTTCGATATCGAGATGATGTTAGAGCTAGGTTACTGTAACGGTATTGAAAATTATTCTCGTTATTTATCCGGTCGAAATACCGATGAAGCGCCCCCAACGTTATTCGATTATCTCCCTGATGATGCTTTATTGGTGCTAGACGAGAGTCACATTATGATTCCACAAATTGGAGCTATGTATAAAGGTGATCGCTCTCGCAAGGAAACATTGGTCAATTATGGCTTTCGTTTACCTTCAGCACTTGATAACCGTCCACTTCGCTTTGAAGAATGGGAAAAACTAGCACCTCAAACCATTTTTGTCTCAGCGACCCCCTCGACCTATGAAGCCGAACATGCAAGCTCGATTGTTGAACAAGTTGTGCGCCCAACCGGCTTAATTGATCCTGAAGTTGAAATTCGCCCGGTAGCCACCCAAGTTGATGACTTGCTATCTGAAATTAATAAACGTATCAAAATAGATGAGCGCGTATTAGTTACCACCTTAACCAAACGGATGTCAGAAGATTTAACTGACTACTTGCGCGAACATGGCATTAAAGTACGTTATCTCCATTCTGATATTGATACGGTAGAACGGGTAGAAATATTACGTGATTTACGCTTAGGAGAGTTTGATGTCCTTATCGGCATTAACTTGTTACGTGAAGGCTTAGACATTCCCGAAGTGTCGTTAGTCGCGATTTTAGATGCCGATAAGGAAGGCTTTCTACGTTCAGAGCGCTCGCTCATACAAACGATTGGTCGTGCAGCACGTAATTTACATGGGAAAGCCATATTGTATGCCGATCGCATAACGGGCTCTATGCAGCGAGCAATAGATGAAACTGATCGCCGCCGTGAAAAACAAGTTGCCCATAATAAAAAATACGGCATTACCCCAACGGGTATCAAAAAAGCGATTCGTAATAGTATTGATGATAAACAGGAAGAAAAACGTAACGATAGGCAACACATAGCGAAAGTAGCAGAAGAACAAGCTAAATATGGTGCATTAACACCTAAGCAACTGGCAAAAAGACTCCAACAAATGGAACAAGCGATGTACCGTCATGCTCAAAACCTAGAGTTTGAAGAGGCCGGTAAACTACGTGATGAGATGGAGCATATTCGCGCCATCGCCTTCAAACTAAGTGATAACTAAGCACCCCAAATTACCAGTATTTTGCTTAAATCACTCAATTAGACTTGCGGATCACTTTGATCAGCATCAGGCCAGTTTTGAATATAATTTTTAAGCAATTTATTCTCAAACTTGGCTTTTTTAAGTAACTCTTCAACGATGTCTGTAATCGATAACATGCCTTCTAGCTTTTCTTCATAAACCACAGGTAAATGACGAATATTATTATCGACCATAATATTCATGACTTCTTCTAGAGTATTATCAGGCTTACAAACAAAGGGATCAGGTGTCATCGCATCAGCCACCGTTATCGGCGACCACATAGCTTGCTTTTTGTGTAGCACTTTAAGCAAATCCCGTTCTGACAATATACCAACTAGCTTGCTATTATCGGTCACTACCAATGAGCCAATTCGATTATCCATCATTAAAGAGACAGCCAGATCAAGTGAGTCACCGGGCGTTAAACCAATAACGGGTTTGCCTTTATTCTTAGTAATTGCTCTAACTTTCATAGCTCATCTCCCTCAATTGAATGGATACTAGATTTCTATTCTGCTTGAGAAAGCCTATCAAAGGCAAGTCTATTGTTCTAAATGTGTTCGCGCGTCGATTTAAACTCGATCTCAGGCCAACGTTCCATGGTCAAATCTAAATTAACTCGGGTTGGCGCGATATAGGTCAGCCCACCCGAACCATCTAATGCTAAATTAAGTGCCACTTTAGTCTTAAATTCTTCCAGCTTTTTGGCATCATCACAATACACCCAACGCGCCGTATAAACCTGCACTGCTTCATAGCCACAATCAACCCCATATTCACCTTTAAGGCGATGAGCAACAACATCAAATTGCAAGACACCAACAGCTCCTAAAATAAGATCATTATTTGCTAGCGGTCTGAATAATTGGGTGGCCCCTTCTTCACTTAATTGCTGTAACCCCTTAGATAAGGCTTTCATTTTAAGTGGATCTTTTAAACGCACGCGACGAAAAAGCTCGGGGGCAAAATAAGGAATACCTGTAAATTGAATTTCTTCACCTTGGGTAAACGTATCACCGATTTGAATGGTGCCATGATTATGTAAACCAAGAATATCCCCTGGCCATGCCTCTTCCGCTTGCTCACGTTCTGCTGCCATAAAAGTCACAGCATTTGCAATCACAACATCTTTTCCGGCACGCACATGGCGCAACTTCATGCCTTTGGTATATTGGCCTGAACACACACGCATAAATGCAATCCGATCACGATGTTTAGGATCCATATTCGCTTGAATTTTAAACACAAATCCACTGAATGGTTCTTCGCTTGATTCTACAACACGTGTTTTTGTTTCACGTGATTGCGGAGCGGGCGCATATTCAACAAACGAATCCAACATTTCCGTGATGCCAAAGTTATTCATAGCAGAACCGAAAAAGACAGGCGATAACTCACCAGCGAGAAACAGTTCCAAATCAAATTCATTACTTGCACCACGTACCAACTCAATTTCAAGGCGTAAGTCTTCAGCTAAAACACCGAACAGCTGATCTAAACGAGGATTATCTAATCCTTCAATAACTTCTCCAGCATCTTTTGAATGTGGTTCGAACAGATGCACGCTATCATTGATTAAATGGTAAATACCTTTAAATGATTTCCCCATACCAATCGGCCATGTAATAGGTGCACAAGCTATATTTAAGATGGTTTCAATCTCATCCAATAATTCAATCGGCTCGCGGCCTTCACGATCTAATTTATTAATAAAGGTAAGAATAGGAGTATCACGTAAACGACATACTTCCATCAACTTAATCGTACGTTCTTCTACACCTTTCGCACTGTCAATAACCATCAATGCAGAGTCAACGGCCGTTAACGTGCGATAGGTATCTTCAGAGAAGTCGGCATGTCCGGGCGTATCTAATAGATTAACGATCCGATCTTTCCATGGAAACTGCATTACCGATGATGTCACCGAAATACCACGTTCTTTTTCCATCTCCATCCAGTCAGAGGTCGCATGTTTATCTGTTTTACGCGACTTTACACTGCCCGCACTTTGAATCATTCCACTGAAATACAATAGCTTTTCAGTGACGGTAGTCTTACCGGCATCGGGGTGAGAGATGATCGCAAAAGTACGCCTTTTGGATACTTCAGATTGGAGCTGTGCGTTTGACATGAATTCCTAACTTAATAATTATGTTTATGCACAAAAGCATAAATAACTGTTTTGTAGAGCAAGTTACTATTTTCCCTCATCTGACTTCGTTACACAATCAAACAAGAAAACTCTGAGAGATTTCACGTTCTATGAATCAATCACATTGCCATTAAATGAATCGATTCTGAAATTAAAGATACCGTTATCTCATCACCTGTTTTCAAGTCATTTCTAACAGCAACATGTTCTGAAAGATCCATTTGAATAATGATGTCATCGGCTTTTTTAACTGCCAATAACACAGTAGTAATACCACGTAATGTCAGTAATTCAGTAATGACGGCTTCTACAGGGTTTTCATGTTCACCACGCGAAGGCCGAACACGTTGATGCAATATGACTTTGCTCGGTGGAATTGTCCATTTAGTCATACATTGCTTAATATTTTGCTTATCAGGAAGTGTTAACAACAGACTGTTCCATTGCAATTTAATACTATCATCATGACGTATTATTTGACCTTCAAATAAATTTCTAACATCGACTAACTTAGCCACAGCAACCGTGTCAGGATGATGGAGCAATTGCGATGGCGTGCCTTGTTGCATGGTCTGACCATGATGAATCACGACCATACTATCAGCCAACATAGCAGCCTCATCTAAATCATGCGTTACGAGTATGATCGGCATATCGAGTTCGCGGCGTAAGCTATTTAACTCTAAATACAGTTTACGACGCGTCACCTTATCAACGGCCGAAAAGGGTTCATCTAATAATAATACCTCGGGGTTTCTGGCTAAGGCTCGGGCTAAGGCTACGCGTTGTTGCTGACCGCCAGATAATTGATTTGGGTAGCGATGACCTAGACCATGAAGACGTACTTTGCTCAATAAATTATCGACTAACCCATCACTATTGCTATCTAAACACGCTAACTGAATATTTTGCGAAACGGTTAAGTGGGGAAATAAAGCATAGTTTTGAAATACAAAGCCTACTCGGCGTTGCTGTGGCGTCAGATTGATTTTAGGATCACTGTTAAACCAATCTCGTTGATGACTTCGAATTACCCCTTGTGATGCTTTGTGTAAGCCAGCAATACAACGAAGTACCGTTGATTTACCCGCACCTGATGGCCCAACTAACGCTAAGAGTTCGCCAGAAGCACAACTGAACTCAACGTTGAGTGCGGGTTGACAAGTATCAGTAAGTGAAACGTTTAACATGATTATAAGCGCATCAAATGACGTTGACGTCGGTTAAAAGTGTATACCAGAGTAATGGTCACCAAGGCGATAGCTAATAAGGTCAATGACATCATCTGGGCCTGTTCATGCTCAAAGGCCAGTACGCTGTCATAAATGGCGATGGATAGCGTCCTTGTTTCACCAGCAATATTGCCACCAATCATTAACACCACGCCAAATTCACCTAAAGTATGTGAAAAGCTTAATACCATTGCTGTGATGATGCCGGGCCAGGCCAGTGGTAACTCTATTTTGAGAAAGGTTTTCCATTTTGATAAGCCACTGCACCACGACATTTCACGTAATTCTGGAGCTATTTGTTCTAAACTGCGCAACATCGGTTGGACGGCAAAAGGTAGGCTATAAATAATCGATGCAAACCATAACCCTATAAATGAAAAAGCCAAGCTCTCTCCTGTCAAACTGACAAATAAACTTCCCATAAGGCTGTCATCATCCATGCCTACTAATAAAAAATACCCTAGTACTGTCGGCGGTAACACTAATGGCAGTGTAATGATCGCCTCAATAAGTTCACGTCCTATAAAATGAGATCTCGCCAATAAATAAGCTAAAGCTAAACCAATCGGCAACAAGCTCATGCAGGTCAGCACTGCTAGCATAATTGATACTTGGAAAGCCTGCCAATCCATTTAAGATAATTCTCCTTGCGTTATAAAGCCTTGTATTCTCAATATCGTTTTCGCACGTTCCGTTTGAACAAACTCCAAAAATTGTTTTGCAACATTAGATGCACCTCGTATCAATACTGCTTGCTGAGGTAAGCTTTCATTTAAAGCGATATAGCGCCCTTTTGAGGAAATGTGTGGTTGAAGCATATAGGAATATGGAATAAAGCCTGCATCGACTTGACCTGATAATGCAAACTGCAGCGCTTGTGATGCATTTTCAGCTATCAGTAAATGTGATTGAATTTTTTGCCAAATCCCCGCTTTATCTAATAATGTTTGTGCGGCTTGACCATACGGTGCATGCATTGGGTTCGCGATAGCAATTTTTCGTAATTTACCCTGTTCGAGTAGGGTGTGTAAGTTTGCCAAATCAGCATCCAAAATTAAAGGAGATTGCGTTGATGCAAATAATACTATTTGAGCGCTAGCAAAATCGATAACATTACCTTCAGTTAACCCTTCCTGACTTAGCCGAAGAATGTAATAAGGCGCTGCCGAGAAAAATAATTCGAATGGCGCACCATGTTGAATTTGCGTCGTAAGCGTACCCGATGCCGCATAAGACACATTAATGTGATGCCCAGTTTGCTGTTCAAACTCCACGCTCAACGCTGGCAAAACATAGCGTAAATTCGAGGCAGCAGCGATCTGAATCTCACCCGCTTGCGAGGGAGGGATACACCCATAAAAAAACAAACAAAAAAAATAATGATACAACTTCATGCTCGACATTTTGACACAAAAAAGCCCCGATTATCGGGGCTTTTTTGTTTACTTTGGTGAAGCTAAGTCAAGTTTATGCGTCGCTTGATTCTTCATTAACTGCTTTCATACTTAAACGAATACGACCTTGGCGATCCACCTCAAGTACTTTCACTTGAATAGTGTCACCTTCCGTTAATTTATCACTCACATTCTCAACGCGTTCGTCAGAGATCTGTGAAATATGAACTAAGCCATCTTTACCCGGTAAAATAGTGACAAATGCACCGAAGTCCATTAATTTAGCAACACGACCTTCGTAAATTTGACCGACTTCAACTTCCGCTGTAATTTGCTCAATGCGATGTAGTGCATCTTGACCAGCATTGAAATCAGAAGAGAAAATCATCACCGTACCGTCATCTTGAATATCGATAACCGCACCTGTTTCTTCAGTCAAGGCACGAATTGTTGCACCACCTTTACCGATTACATCACGTATCTTATCTGCATTGATCTTGATAGTAATAATACGTGGTGCAAATTCAGACATTTCTTCACGGTGTGTAGAAAGCCCAGCATTCATTGTTTCAAGAATTGTCAGACGACCATCACGCGCTTGAGCGAGTGCGGTACGCATAATTTCTTCATTGATACCTTCAATCTTGATATCCATTTGCAGCGCAGTCACACCTTTTTCAGTACCTGCTACTTTAAAGTCCATATCACCTAAGTGATCTTCATCACCTAAGATATCTGTCAATACAGCATAACCATTATCTTCTTTGATAAGGCCCATTGCGATACCAGCAACAGGTGCTTTAATAGGGACACCTGCATCCATCAACGCTAAACTTGTACCACATACAGAAGCCATTGAGCTTGAACCATTTGATTCTGTGATTTCAGAAACCACACGAACGACATATGGAAATTCTTCAGCTGAAGGCATTACCGCTTGGATACCACGTTTTGCTAATTTACCATGGCCTATTTCACGACGTTTTGGAGAACCAACAAAACCTGTTTCACCCACACAAAATGGAGGGAAGTTATAATGCAACATGAAACGGTCGCGGTATTCACCTTCAACAGCATCAATCATTTGTGCATCACGTTCAGCACCTAATGTTGCTACAACAATCGCTTGCGTTTCACCACGTGTAAATAATGCAGAACCATGTACCCGTGGTAATACCGTTGTTTCAACAGTGACTTTACGTACTGTTTTAGTATCACGACCATCGATACGCGGCTCACCAGCAATGATTCTGCCACGTACTAATTCTTTTTCTAATTTAGCAAATGTAGATTTAACATCTTCAGATGAAAAGTCAGATTCTTCTCCCGCTAACGCTTCAACAGCTGCATCACGTATAACGCTTAATTGATCCTGGCGTTCTAATTTGTCGCTAATAGTATATGCAGCTTCAATACCTGCATAAGCATTCGCTTTTACTTCATCATAGATGCTGCCATCTTTTTCTGGTAGAGACCAATCCCATGCTTCTTTACCCGCATCGGCTTGTAACTCTTTAATTAAGTTAATCGCTGTTTGCAATTGTTCATGACCAAACATGACTGAACCTAACATGACTTCTTCAGGCAATTCAGACGCTTCTGACTCAACCATCAATACCGCACTTTCTGTACCCGCAACCACTAAATCTAATGCGCTTGTTTCTAGCTGCTCTTTGCTTGGGTTTAAAACATAAGCACCTTCAATATAACCAACGCGTGCACCCGCTATTGGGCCATTGAAAGGAATGCCTGAAATAGCTAATGCAGCTGCAGCACCAATCATGGCAGGAATGTCAGGGTCAATCGCAGGATCAAGTGCTACAACCGTTGCAATAACCTGTACTTCATTCAAAAAACCTTTAGGGAATAAAGGGCGTAATGGACGATCGATTAAACGTGATGTTAATGTTTCTTTCTCAGAAGGACGACCCTCACGTTTAAAGAAACCACCAGGAATTTTACCGGCAGAATAAGTACGCTCTTGGTAATTAACCGTTAAAGGAAAGAAACCTTGGCCTGGCTGAACAGTCTTTTTACCAACAACGGTAACTAATACAGACGTTTCACCTAAGCTGGCAATGACCGCGCCACCCGCTTGACGAGCTACCTTACCGGTTTCAAGACTTAAAATATGATCGCCATATTGGACTGTCTTTTTTACTGAATTCACTATTCTGTTCCTTTCTCTTTTCTAAGGTTGATACTAACGGCTTATTCCGTAGCATCTGACAATTTTAAAAACCTAAAACAAATATGCCCCTGAGACCAAAGGTTTCAGGGGCATATTTTAAATGATAATCCTGCTGTCGTTTATTAACGAAAGCATATTTTCACTCATATTCTGTATCGCTAAAAACAATGCTTAGCGACGTAAGCCTAGACTAGCAATTAGCTCACGGTAACGAACGATATCTTTCTTTTTCAAGTAATCTAACATTTTACGACGGCCACTAACCATTTTTAAAAGACCTTGACGTGAGTGGTGGTCATGAATGTTAGTTTTGAAATGGTCAGCAAGATCTAAGATACGTGCAGTCAACAAAGCAACTTGTACTTCAGCTGAACCAGTATCAGTTTCTGAACGCTGATATTTTGTGATAATTTCTTTTGTTTGTTCTAGTGTTAATGACATTAAAAACTCCAACTTTTTTGAGTAGCATTCATCTATTTTGCTACCAGCTAAATTCTGGATTACCTCAGCAATAAACAACCAAGATATCCAACCTTTTAAAAGGGCACTATTTTACCCAGTTTTTTAAATATAAACAATAATTTTACTGTGTGTCTGGCAGAACAAAAACCCTTTTAGGTTGTACACTACCAGCTTGCGTCATTTCAGCTAAACCAATAAATTGTTGCTGAGGGTCAAATAACCTGACATTTTCGCGCTCAAAAGCTTGCTCGACCTTCACTGCTTGACCATGCCGGATCGCATCAACCATATACTCTGACAAAACGATGGAAGGCCAATCAGCTAACGCATCTTCTGAAGGTAATAAAAATTCATCCAGTGATGGTAACCCGCTTTCAGCGCTCGCGATTAATTGTTCAATCGTAATGGCTTGTTGCTCGATGTAACCTGCAGCGGCAACACGTCGTAACATTGCGACATGACCACCGGAACCAAGGGCATGACTAATTTCTTCGACTAACGTACGAATATAGGTACCTTTGCTACAACGGACATCTAAAGTAAAACTATCCTCTGTGATCGCTAATAACTTAATATCATAAATCGTGATTCGACGTGATTTACGTTCAATCTCAATGCCTTGGCGAGCTAATTTATAAAGAGGTTGCCCCTGATGTTTTAATGCTGAAAACATAGGTGGAACCTGATCTAATTCACCTATAAATTTCGGCAATAAAGCAATAATATCTTGCTCAGTAAACTCAGGAATAATGCTGGTTGATATTTCGGCGCCATCTGAATCACCACTATCAGTAACCTTACCTAACTGGCATGTCACATGGTATTGCTTATCTGCATCGAGCAAATAAGAAGACACCTTAGTAGCCTCACCTAAACAAACGGGCAACACACCTGTCGCTAACGGATCCAAACTGCCTGTATGTCCCGCCTTCTTTGCATTAAATAAGCGTTTAACTTGTTGTAATACATGATTAGAACTTCGTCCTGTCGGCTTATCAATAATGATGATACCCGTTATATCACGGCCTTTTTTATTACGACGTCCCATCGTACAGCTTATTTATCGTCAGTATCGGTTTTATCAGATAGATCCGTATTTGCTTGTGCAATCAACTGATCCATATGAAAACCATGGCTCAATGATTTGTCATAGTAAAAACGTAATTCAGGCACAATCCGTAAGTCGATACGATTAGCAATACCTCGGCGTAAAAATCCAGACGCCCGGGCAAGTCCTTTAAGACATTCATCCATATCATCTTCAGACTCTACTGACCCCAATCGTGTTACATAAACTTTTGCATACTTTAAGTCAGATGTAACATCAACATGAGAAACAGTCACCATGCCAACACGAGGATCAGAGACTTCATGTTGAAGCATTTGAGCCAGCTCTCGCATGATGACTTCGCTAATCCGATTTGTACGACTAAATTCTCTTGCCATTATAATTTAGCTTTTACAAGTGTGCGTTCAAAGACTTCAATCTGATCGCCAGGTTTAACGTCTTTATAGTTTTTAACACCGATACCACATTCAACACCTGACTGAACTTCTTTCACATCATCTTTAAATCGACGTAGCGATTCAAGCTCGCCTTCGTAAATAACGACATTATCACGTAGCACACGAATTGGACTTGATAGTCTTATTGTTCCTTCAGTCACCAAACAACCGGCAATATCACCAAACTTCGGTGAACTAAATACATCATCTACACGTGCCAAACCAATAATTTCATCTTTATAAACCGGTTCAAGCATGCCTGTCATCGCTTGCGTTACTAAATCAAGCAAATCATAAATGATGCTGAAGTATTGAACATCTAAGCCTTTCTCAGCAATGACTTTGCGAGCAGCATTATCAGCACGAACATTAAACCCGATCAAAATCGCATTAGACGCAGCAGCTAATTGTGCATCGGTTTCATTAATACCACCAACACCAGAAGAAACAATGCGAACTTTAACAAGATCTGTAGACAGTTTAAGTAAACCTTGACTCACCGCTTCAGCACTACCATGAACGTCCGCTTTAACCACTACGTTGAGTGTTTTAACGTCGCCAGATTCCATCTCATTGAACATATTGTCCAATTTGGCAGACTGCTGCTGAGCCATTTTCAATTCACGTGCTTTTGTTTTACGGTATGTCGCTACTTCACGCGCTTTACGTTCATCAGAAGCAACTTGTAATTCATCGCCAGAAGCCGGAGTACCCGATAAGCCCAGTACCTCAACGGGCGTTGAAGGACCCGCCGTCGACATGGCTTCACCATGTTCATTAAACATAGCACGAACACGTCCATACTCTTGACCGACAATAACGATATCGCCTTTTTTCAAGGTACCTTTTTGAACCAAAATAGTAGCAATCGTACCGCGACCTTTGTCTAAGCGTGCTTCAATAACCACACCTGAAGCAGGGCCCATTGCGGGTGCTTTTAATTCTAACATTTCAGCTTGTAACGAAATGGCATCCAATAAATCGTCAACACCTTCCCCCGTCAATGCGGATACAGAAATAAAAGGAACGTCACCACCCCAATCTTCTGGCAAGACATCATGATTAGATAATTCTTGCTTAACGCGATCAGGATTAGCATCTGGTTTATCAATTTTATTAACAGCAACAATCAATAAAGAATTAGCTGATTTAGCATGCTTCACCGCTTCAATTGTTTGTGGCATAACACCATCATCAGCAGCGACAACGATAACGACAACATCAGTGACCTGAGCACCACGTAAACGCATTTCGGTAAATGCGGCATGGCCTGGAGTATCTAAAAACGTAATCTGACCACGGCTTGTCTCGACTTTATAAGCACCGATATGCTGTGTAATCCCCCCCGCTTCACCGGTGGTGACTTTAGTTCGGCGAATATAATCTAATAGTGATGTTTTACCATGATCAACATGCCCCATAACGGTCACTACCGGGGCACGAACTTCGGCTTCGCCCATCACAGCATCGGCACCTAATAATGCTAATTCGATATCATTTTCTTGCACGGGTTTAGCAATATGGCCCATTTCTTCAATCAGAATAACCGCCGTATCTTGATCGAGAACTTGGTTAATAGTAGCCATCGTACCCAACACCATCAATGCCTTGATAACTTCAGCAGCTTTAACATGCATACGTAATGCTAAATCAGAAACACTAATTGTTTCTGGGACATCAATTTCATGAATTGTAGGCGCTGTCGGCATAGAAAATCCATGCTCATCAGAACCTTCAAGTAAGGTTGATTTTTGCTGAACAGCTTGTGCGCCTTTTTTCTTCTTACGTCGGCCCTTTCCTTCAGAAACATGTAACTCTTTACGTTCCGTAGCAACACCTTTTGTATAACGCCCACCTTTACGTCCGGCGGCGTCTTTCGATTCTGGGGCAGCTTTTGTCTCTTTCGCTTTCTCTTCTAATTTAGCTTTAGTACGCGCGGCTTTTTGTTCCTTCGCAACTAGCTCAGCTGCGGCTTTGGCTGCTGCTTGCTCTTTTTCTAGCTCGACTTCTTCTATTCTTGCTTGCTTTCTAGCAATGAGCGCCTGTTCTGCTTCAACTCTTGCTAAATTAGCAGCACGACGTTTAGCATCCGCTTCTTCAAGTTTTTTATGTGCTATTTGCGATGCACTTAAGCCTGATGCTGTAGGTTTAGACTTAACTTTACTTGCTTCCGCTTTAGGACTTTTCAGTGCTTTAGCCTGTTGTTTTATTTCTTTTGCTTCTTCGGCTAACGCCTTCTTTTCTTCCTCAGCAGCAAGACGTGCTTCCTCATCAGCTTGCTTTTCTGCTTCAACAGCCGCACTTATCGCTGCCGCCTCTCGCTCAGCCAAGTCTGCTTCCTGCTTAACTTTAAGCGCTTCCTCTTCAGCTAATTTTCGTATAGCTTCATCTTTCTGACGTTGTTCGGCTAAAACAGCTTCCTGCGCCTCTTTTTCTTCTGCTTCTTTCTGACGAATAAGCTCTGCAGCTGCTTCAGCTTCTTGCGCAGGCGATAATTTTACATAAGTGCGTTTTTTACGCACTTCAACACTAACGCTTTTTCCGCCATTTCTGGCTGCACCACCGACTTTTATTTCACTAACCGACTTGCGTTTTAGCGTTATCTTTCTCGACTCACCAGCACCTGCTTCACCCTCTTTACCATGTCTTTGTTGTAAGAAGCTTAATAATGATTGCTTTTGTTCTTCGGTAATCGAATCATCAGCATTGGATACTTTAATACCGGCCTCGTTTAACTGTTCGACTAATCGTGCTTCGCTGATACCTATGGTACCGGCTAGATCTTTAACCTTCATATCACTCATGGTTATTCTCCCGCATCTGTTTGTTCATCGGCAAACCATGATTCTCTTGCTTTCATGATTAATACGGCGGCTTGCTCAGCTTCCACACCTTCTATTTCTGATAATTCATCAACAGATTGGTCAGCTAAATCATCCAGCGTGACAACACCTTTACTCGCTAATGTTAATGCCAAGTCTTTTGTCATACCTTCCATATCAAGCAAATCTTGGGCTGGCTCGGCAGACTCTAATTTTTCTTCGCTGGCAATCGCTCTTGTCAGCAAAACATCACGTGCTCTTGAACGAAGTTCAGTTACGATATCAGCATCAAATTCTTCAATTTCTAGCATTTCTTGCTCAGGCACATAAGCTATTTCTTCTAAACTAGAAAAGCCTTCCTGCGCTAAGATCAAGGCAACATCTTCATCAACATCTAAATCTTTCATAAACAATTCAACTTGTTCACTTGTTTCTGACTCTGCTTTCTGATCGGCATCAGCGGCTGACATCACATTTAATACCCAACCTGTTAATTGGCTGGCTAAGCGGACATTTTGACCACCACGGCCTATCGCTTGTGATAATTGATCGTCTGCAACAGCAATATCCATACTATGAGCGTCTTCATCAACAACAATAGATAATGCTTCAGCAGGTGCCATCGCATTAATCGCAAATCGTGCTGGATCTTCATCCCAAAGGATAATATCCACACGCTCACCACCTAATTCGTTGGTCACAACTTGTACACGTGAACCACGCATACCGACACATGCACCAATAGGATCAATACGAGATTCAGTTGCGAGAACGGCAATTTTTGCTCTTAAACCAGGATCACGTGCAGCGCCTTTCACCTCGATCATGCCATCACCAATTTCAGGCACTTCAAGTTTAAATAATTCGACGAGTAACTCCGGTGCCACACGACTAGCGATTAACTGCGGCCCTCTACCTTCGGCTTTAATTTCTTTTAAATAAGCACGAACTCGATCACCCGTACGAAAGTTTTCACGTGGGATCATGTCTTCACGGGCAATAAACGCTTCAGCATTGCCACCTAAGTCCAATATTACGCTGCCACGCTCAACACGCTTTACAGTACCAAGAATCATTTCGCCTAATTTTTCTTGATATTGTTCAACAACTTGTGCTCGCTCTGCCTCACGTACTTTCTGAACAATAACCTGTTTGGCTGTCTGAGCTGCAATTCTACCAAATGCAACCGATTCAATCGGTTCCATGATGTAATCACCCAATTCAGCATCTGATTTTTTTAGCAAGGCATAGGTTAATTTAATTTGGAGATCAGGAGATTCGAATTCATCATCATCATCATTAACCACTTTCCATTGGCGGAAAGTTTCATAATCACCTGTTTCACGGTCAATCACAACACGGGCATCAATCTCATTATCGCTTGCCTTACGTGTTGCCATTGCTAAAGCAGCCTCTATTGCCTGAAAGATAACTTCTTTTGAAACTCCTTTCTCATTAGAAACAGCATCTGCAACCAGTAAAATTTCTTTATTATTCATTATGCCCCCAGTGGATGTGTCCACTCTTTTAACCCAATGCTAACGTTCTACATTAACCACTACTAATAAGCTTTTAAGCCACTAATTTTGCTTTCGATAATTTTGTTAAAGGTAGCTCATAGATTTCGCCATCAACTTCAATAAGAATATCGCCATCATTAAATCCTTGCAATATGCCTCTAAAATTCCTACGGCCTTGTATAGGTAGTTTCATTGACATTTTAACCTCACTGCCAGTGAAACGAACAAAGTCTCTTTCTTTAAATAAAGGTCGGTCAAAACCCGGAGAAGACACTTCAAGGGCATAAGCAGAACTAATAGGGTCTTCGACCTCTAATATACCGTTCACTTGATGACTAACACGCTCGCAGTCTTCGATGCCAATACCTTGTTCGGAGTCAATATAAAGACGTAAAACTGAGTTTATCCCATTCTTTATATATTCAACGCCCACAAGTTCATAGCCAAGCGATTCGATTGGCCCCTCAACTAATTGTTCAATTTGATCACTAATTGCCATACGCGTAAAAAAAAAGGGCCAAAGGCCCAATTTCATATCTCCAAAAAAACAAAAACCCCATTATAGGGGTCATGTAATATTACTGGTAGCGGGGGCTGGATTTGAACCAACGACCTTCGGGTTATGAGCCCGACGAGCTACCATGCTGCTCCACCCCGCACCTGATTAAGCAATGAATTATACGACCATTCATTTTATCTTGCAAGTGTATTCTCAACTATCTTTTAACTTTCTAGTCAGCGTATTTCTTCCCCAACCTAGCAGTTTTGCTGCATCTTGGCGTTTACCCACCGTTTTTTCTAATGCCACTTCCATCAACAAATGCTCAACGAGTGGCACAATATCAGATAATGCACCTTCTTGGCCGGTTAACGCTTTCGTGGCCGCCCATTGTTTAAAAAGTAATTGCCAATTTCCCGATCCAAGTTGATCAACCGAAACCTCATTCATTAACTCACTCGGTAAGTCATCTATTTGCACAACTTTAGCTGGAGACATAACCGTCAGCCATCGACAAGTATTTTCTAATTGGCGAACATTGCCTGGCCATGCCAACTGGCTGAGATAAGTCTCAACTTCTTTCGATAACATTTTAACTGACACAGCTAACTCAGAAGCCGCTTTGTTTAAAAAGTAATTGGCAAGTGCAGGCACATCCTCTCGCCGTTCTCTTAAAGCAGGAATTTGTATGCGAATAACATTCAAACGATGAAACAAGTCTTCCCTAAATTCACCTCGTTCAACCCGTTGCTCTAGGTTCTGGTGAGTCGCTGCGACAATTCGCACATCCGCTTTAACAACACTATGGCCTCCAACACGAAAAAACTCACCGTCAGACAACACTCTTAAAAGCCGAGTCTGTAAGTCAATGGGCATATCTCCAATTTCATCTAAAAATAATGTACCGCCATCAGCCTGTTCAAATCGGCCTTTTCGCAATGCATGCGCCCCCGTAAAAGCTCCTTTTTCATGACCGAATAATTCTGACTCCATTAGCTCTTTAGGAATGGCGGCCATATTTAGTGCGATAAAGGGAGCGTTTTTCCTAGGGCTATGCTTGTGGAGGGCGTTAGCAACAAGTTCTTTACCCGTACCCGATTCACCGTTAATCAACACATTGATATTTGAGCGAGCCAAACGACCAATTGCCCTAAAGACTTCTTGCATCGCTGGCGCTTCACCGATAATTTCCATTGCTAAAACAATTGGGCTATCAGACGCTTGTTGGTTTTCTTGACGGTGAACTATTGCTCGTTGAACTAAATCAACCGCTTCATCAACATCGAAGGGTTTGGGCAAATACTCAAATGCTCCACCTTCATAGACAGATACTGCACTATCTAAATCAGAATAAGCCGTCATAATAATAACCGGCAAGTCTGGGATATTTTGTTTAATATCAGCCAGTAGTTGTAAACCATCCATGCCGGGCATACGTATATCACTAAGCAACACATCTGGCATGTCATTCTTTAATTCATTAAGTACATCCGTAGCATTTTCAAAAACACGTACATCAATAGCCACTGACTCTAAGGCTTTTTGTAGCACCCAACGTATTGAACGGTCGTCATCGACAACCCACACATTTGCTTTTTTACTCACTCAATTGCTCCAGTGGGAAAATAACTGAAAACACCGTATGTCCAGGTTGACTGTTACATAAAATCATTCCGTTGTTACGTTGCACTAAATTTTGAACTAAATATAAGCCTAGACCCGTGCCTTCTGCCCGTCCCGTCACTAATGGAAAAAACATGCTTTCTTGTAAAGATTTAGGAATGCCAGGACCATCGTCCTCAATATCGATACAAACCCCCAAGCGATAACGCTTTTGATCAATACTGATATTACGTAAGGCTCTTGTTCTCAAAATTATTTTTCCTGTGCCATTTAATGCCTGGACAGCATTTCGGACGATATTCAGAAAAATTTGGACTAATTGATCAAAATCAACAAATAAATCAGGAATACTCGGATCATAATCACCTTTAAAGATCAGCCGGTGATCCACCTCAGCGGCTACAAGCTGCCGAACTCTTTGTAAAATTTCGTGGATATTAACTGATGCCTGCTCTGTCTGCTGGTGTGAACCCAACATTTTGGTCATCAGATTTTGTAAACGGTCGGCTTCACTAATAATAATAGCGGTATATTCTTTCAATTCAGCTGAATCTAACTGGCGTTCTAATAGCTGCGCAGCCCCCCTTAGTCCACCAAGCGGGTTTTTTATTTCGTGAGCTAAACCGCGTAATACCTGTTGTTGAGTATGCAAACTCTCATCACGACTGATTCGTTGCTGAAAATCTAACTGTGCCAATTCTAGTAATATAAAAGGGTGTTCAGCATTTTCTGTTTCAACTAATTTAATGGCACAATCAACCACAATATCGCCAACACTAGGAATATATAATTTAACTTCGCGTTCAATTAATTCCTGCCCCGTTTTTTGAACACGATCTAAACTCTTGAGTAAGTCGCCCTCGCCTAGCAACAGAGCCTGAATAGGTATATCTTCAGCTTGTCGTTGACTCATTCCAAACAATATTTCAGCAGCTGAATTAAGTTTATTCACGCGTAAAGAGTGATCCATTACCACAATGGCTGTAGTAAGGTTCTCAATAATATCCTGACAAGACAATATAGGTGTCATGAACTCGCTTCATTTAAAGTATTCATCGTGAAGTCATTACAGCAAATAATGATCCATTTATTATAACAACCACAAATTAAATCTTAACCATATGAATTACATGATCTTTATTGTTTTTATTACATATTTAATATTTAAAAATTAGTGGTCGAGTTGAAAGATGATCGTGCACACAACCATTTTGCACCATAATAGTGCATCTATGTGTTTTATAAGGTGCCTAACGTGATGTCGCACGTTGGAGGTGAAATAATATCGATTTACTGGATTTTATTGTTTTACCACTTTTATCGACAACAGAGACCACCGCTATATGACTTCCTCGATCAACATTCGTAAAAGTATAACTGTTGCCATCTTGTGCAGTGCTTTTTAGGTTACCGTCTAATGAAAATACTAATTTATCAGCTCTTTCAACACTCAGTACTGGAGAAATGAGACTCGTTATAATGACATTACCAGCATTTTCACGCACCGTTTCATTCTGAGTAGGTGAAGTAATAACGATGGTATAACTGGGGATAGGGATTTCAAGAGGAATTGGCGATTGCAGCTCACCTTCAATGAGATCTGTGATAACTGGCGGAGTGTAAGTAAAAGATTCTTTTAGCTCTATCTTCTCAGCATTCTCTGTGGCTGTGTCAGAAAAGATAATATTGCCTTGCCTGTCAACTGTTCGATAAACGTCAGCTTGGATGGTTAGAACGATAAGTAACAATAACAAAGTATAGTATTTCATATCTTCAAATCATATTCCTACACTAGAATAACTGCAACTATATGGCATAAAAAAACGCCCTCGCTTACTATTTCAAAGCAAAGGCGTTTTGATGACGACTTAATTCAGATTTGAATTAAACGCTGTAGTACATATCAAACTCTGCCGGATGAGTTTCCATACGAAGACGGGTTACTTCTTCCATTTTCAGTTCAATGAACGCATCGATCATATCGTCAGTGAAAACACCACCATCAGTTAAAAATGCACGATCTTTATTCAATGCATCTAATGCTTGATCTAAGCCATAACAAACTTGTGGAATTTGTGCTGCTTCTTCTGCAGGCAAATCGTATAAATCTTTATCCATTGCATCGCCAGGATGAATCTTGTTTTTAATTCCGTCAAGACCAGCCATTAATAAGGCAGCAAATGCTAAATATGGGTTTGCCGTAGAGTCACCAAAACGAACTTCAATACGACGACCTTTCGGATTATTAACAAAAGGAATACGGATCGATGCACTACGGTTACGTGCAGAGTACGCCAACATAATAGGTGCTTCAAAACCAGGCACTAAACGTTTGTAACTATTTGTGCTTGAGTTAGTAAACGCATTCAATGCTTGAGCATGCTTGATTACACCGCCAATGTAGAACAATGCAGTTTCAGATAAACCACCATATTTATTACCTGCAAATAAATTTTCACCACCTTTGAATAAAGACATGTGAACATGCATACCACTACCATTATCACCTACGATAGGCTTAGGCATAAATGTCGCTGTTTTGCCATAAGCATGAGCAACATTATGAACAACATATTTAAGTTGTTGTACTTCATCTGCTTTTTTAACCAAGGTGTTAAATTTAGTACCAATTTCACATTGTCCAGCAGTCGCCACTTCATGATGATGAACTTCAGTAACTTGCCCCATTTCTTCTAGCGTCAAACACATTGCACTACGTATATCTTGTAATGAATCGACTGGCGGCACAGGGAAGTAACCACCTTTAATGCCTGGGCGATGGCCTTTGTTGCCATCAGCATAGACTTTTTCAGTATTCCAAGATGATTCATCAGAATCTATTTTGTAAAATGAACCTGAAATATCACTTGCCCAACGCACATCATCAAAGATAAAGAATTCATTCTCTGGACCAAAGTAAGCTGCGTCAGCTAAACCTGTCGCTTGCATATGGGCTTCGGCGCGATGAGCAACACTACGAGGATCGCGCTCATAACCTTGCATTGTTGCAGGCTCAATAATATCGCAGCTAATAATTAAAGTTGTATCATCCATGAATGGATCTAAAACAGCCGTTGATGGATCTGGCATCAAAATCATGTCTGATTCATTAATACCTTTCCAACCAGCTACTGATGAACCGTCAAACATATTACCTTCACTAAAGGTATCTTCATCAATAGAGTGTGCAGGAAAAGTAACATGCTGCTCTTTACCGCGTGTATCTGTAAAACGGAAATCCACAAACAGAACTTCCTCATCTTTGATCATTTGAAGTACGTTTTCGACTGACATTAAATTTTCTCCAATTTTAATTGCTATCATTAATAGTTAAGTAGTGACTACAAAATATGCTCATACATTGGGTGGACTATAGCCACCAGTTTGTATGGTAATCGTTATTTCATCACCATGTTCTGATGACCTAATCGTGTGTCTCTTTCATTTTGGCCAAGGCACGAATATCACTCGAGGCACTTGAGTCAATGTAAATCGCCGCTAAATATATCACCAACCGCTAATTCTTTAACTTTATTTTGTGCTTTAATTATTGGCGTTAGACTCCGCATGCATCGGATATTTTATTAATAGCCGCTGATACCTGCTAATGCTCAGACCACATCGGCCAACAACCATTTTATAAATTAAGTTTAACATTTTCAGAAATAACAAAGAAATGCGCCTCGACCGCCTCTGCATTTCATCCTAATCTATATCGTGCCAGAACACCTGAAACGTTTTCAAACGTTCATACTTGTCATCACAGTCTATCAACGTTTGTACTTTTCATTCTCATGACTGCCACTGCACGACACAAACGACTAAATGTAAATATATTACCCCTGAAATTAACACCATTGTCTTAATTTTTTGTCACGCAGTTCCACCTACCGTCAAACCATCTATTTTCAATGTCGGCTGCCCCACCCCCACCGGTACACTTTGACCTTCTTTACCACAATTACCAACACCACTATCTAATGCTAAATCATTAGCAACCATACTAATGCGGCCCATCACTTCTGGACCATTACCAATCAGCGTTGCCCCTTTTACAGGCTGAGTAATTTTACCATTTTCAATCAGATAGACTTCGCTGGTCGAAAATACAAACTTACCCGATGTAATATCAACTTGACCACCACCAAAATTGACCGCATAAATTCCTTTTTTGACTGAAGCGATCACTTCCTCAGGCTCATGCTCACCGGGCAACATATAGGTATTGGTCATTCGCGGCATCGGCAAGTGAGCATAAGATTCACGTCGGCCATTACCTGTGCTACGTGTTCCCATCAACCTTGCATTATGTTTATCTTGCATATAGCCCGTTAATTTGCCTTTTTCAATCAAGGTCGTTTTTTCTGTCGGCACACCTTCATCATCTATTGATAATGAGCCACGCCTATCTTGCAAGGTGCCATCATCAACAACCGTACATAGTGGAGATGCAACCATCTCGCCCATTTTTCCAGAAAAAGCTGAACTACCGCGGCGGTTAAAGTCGCCTTCTAAACCATGACCAACCGCCTCATGCAATAAGACGCCAGGCCAACCAGAAGCAAGCACTACCGTCATGCTACCCGCTGGCGCATCTACCGCTTCTAAATTAACTAGCGCTTGGCGAACCGCTTCTTTTGCATAAGTAGTAGGTAAATCATTATCTTGAAAATAACGATAATCCAAACGCCGGCCTCCACCAGCACTGCCACGTTCACGTCGACCATTAGATTCAACAATAACCGACACATTCATCCGAATTAAGGGGCGGATATCAGCGGCAAATGTGCCATCACTTGCGGCCACCAAAACCGTATCAAGACCACCTGCTAAGCTAACACTGACTTGAGTCACTCGAAGATCTGCCGCTCGCGCTACGGTATCTGCTTGATGTAATAAGGCGAGCTTTTGCTCAACCGTTAATACCGCTAAAGGATCTTGGTCTGCATAAAACTTAGGAGCAACCGTTCGTTTCCAGGCCTGTACACTGCCATCTGCACCTTGACGAGATATAGCCCGTGCTGCTTTTGCTGCATCTTGAAGAGCGGGTAAAATCAGGTCATCAGAATAAGCAAAACCGGTTTTTTCGCCACTACAGGCGCGAACACCAACGCCTTGTTCAATATGATAGCCACCGTCTTTAATAATACCGTCTTCTAATAACCAATTTTCTTGGCGAGACTGTTGAAAATAAAGATCGGCATAATCCACACCACGCCCCATCGTTAATGAGAGTGTCTGTTCAAGATTAGCCTCAACAAGTCCGGCAGGGACGAGTAATTGTTCAGTAACTTGTTCGATTATAGAATGGGTCATTAGTTAATTGCTTCACATTTCAAGGTCATAGATCATACCAGATTTGATAAATATCGACCTCATTCTACTCGCTGAAAATCACTGCCAACACAGAGCTCCAACAGATCAAAATCTAATACTGCAATGACAATTACGCACCAACAAGGTGCGTGACGCACCAAAATGAATCGCCCCGCCCTTCTTTCAAGCCATCATTCCATCCTAAATTAGCCACAGTAAGCATTCTAAAATGATGGTCTATTTATTGCTTAGTTTTTAAAGAATTTAGTTCAGATTAAACTCGCTCAAAACAAAGCAGGACTAGGATGAGTCAATCATCATTTTTCAGGTGTAATTTTAAGCGACAATAAATCGATAACTACTACTGGCATTATCATCAATATTCAACACTGATAATTCCGAATTAATTTACACCTATTTTAATAGTCGAGGAAAAGAACAATGAGTGGAAATGAATCCCGTATTCAAGCAATTCACCAAATAACAAACCGTGAACCAATGACGGTTAAGACACCTAAGTCTTTAGATAAAATCTGGGCAACAGATGTATTTAACCTAGCAAAAATGGAAGAAGCGTTATCTAAAAATGCCTTTAAAGCCATTAGAAACACAGTAAAAACAGGCGCTCAACTCGACAGTGCAACAGCTGAAGTGGTGGCGGCGGCAATGAAAGAATGGGCATTATCTAAAGGCGTCAAATTCTTCTCGCATATCTTCTACCCGATGACCAACATCACGGCTGAAAAACACGATGGTTTTATTATTAGTGATTCAGATGGTCGAGCGATTACTGAATTCTCTGGTAGCTTATTAATTAAGGGCGAGCCTGATGGCTCTTCATTCCCTAACGGTAGTATTCGTATGACCAATGCTGCTCGTGGTTATACTGCATGGGATCCAACAAGCCCTGTCTATATTATGCATACAGACAATGGCTCAACCTTAATGATTCCAAGCGTGTTCATGTCCTGGACGGGTGAAGCGCTCGATAAAAAAATTCCATTGCTACGTTCTATCAATGCAATGAATAAGGCAGGGACTAAAGTCTTATCACTCATGGGTGAAACTGATATCGCGCCATTAAATTCGAGTTGTGGTGCCGAGCAAGAATACTTCCTTGTTGATACAAACTTTGCCAATAGTCGCCCAGACTTATTATTAGCTGGACGTACTTTATTTGGTGCGCCACCTGCTAAAGGTCAACAATTTGATGATCATTACTTTGGTGCGATTCCTGCGCGCGTTCAAGTCTTCATGCAAGATTTTGAAGATCAATTATATCGTTTAGGTATTCCTGCTAAAACACATCATAATGAAGTGGCACCTGGTCAGTTTGAAATTGCACCTTATTTCGAAGCTGCCAATATAGCAGCCGATCATCAACAATTAATGATGACATTGATGAAGTCCACAGCAAAGAAGCATGGTTTCTTGTGTCTGCTTCATGAAAAACCATTCGCAGGCGTCAACGGTTCGGGTAAACACGTGAACTGGTCAGTGGGTAATGCTACTCAGGGTAACTTACTTGACCCAGGTCAAACACCTCATGATAACTTAAACTTCTTATTATTCTGTGGTGCCGTTATTCGTGGTGTTCATAAATTTGGACCATTATTAAGGGCTGTGATTGCTTCAGCGGCTAACGACCATCGTTTAGGTGCAAATGAAGCGCCGCCAGCAATCCTTTCTGTTTACCTTGGTGATCAGCTAGAAAAAGTATTCCAAGATATTAAAGAAGGTAAAATTACCAGCTCAAAATCTGGCGGAACAATGGATCTTGGCCTATCACAAATCCTTAATTTCGAACGTGATCCAGGTGATCGTAATCGTACATCGCCCTTCGCATTTACAGGTAACCGTTTTGAGTTCCGTGCTGTAGGGTCATCACAATCAGTATCTGGTCCATTAGTCGCAATGAACACTATGTTAGCCGATTCACTAAACTGGATCGCTGACAAACTAGAAGCACAACTAAAAAAAGGCACTTCACAGGCAGATGCAGTTGTAACAGTGCTTAAAGAGTTGATGGAGCAACATGGCAATGCGATATTTGGTGGCGATGGTTACTCATCTGAATGGCATGAAAAAGCAGTATCTGAACGTGGCTTAAAAAACATCCCAACGACAGCTGATGCCTTGCCAGCTTTACAAGAAGATTACATTAAAACCTTGTTTGAAAGTACCGGCGTACTATCACCGGTAGAACTTGCAAGCCGATATGAAGTCTATGCGGAACAATATGTTTTATCTATCGAAGTGGAAGCCAAACTCGTAGTCGATATGGGTAAGACATTGATTTATCCGGCCGCAATGAGCTACCTTGCTGAATTATCAATCACTCATTCAAGTATGACTGAAATGGGGATTGAACTTGATAGCTCGGTAGCTAAAAAAATCGCGTTAGAATCAAATGCCATGATGGCTGCGATTGCTAAGCTAAGTATCGCTATTGAAAAACATGACTTCGCATCAACAGAAGAACACATGCAATATTGTGCTAATGATATCCGTAATTTGATGAATGAAGTTAGATTGCATGCTGACACATTAGAAACCGAGGTAGCTGACGAATTATGGCCGCTACCTAAGTACCAAGAAATGCTATTTATCAAATAAGATTATTAGCAAATATCACCAAGCCGCTTAAAATATTGAGCGGCTTTTTTTATGAGTTTTAAGCTTAGAAAAATCTAGCCAGAATATATGGCGTGTTAAGCTAAGTTGATAACTCTATACTACTACTGTGAAGGCTTTGTCACCGTTAACTGTGGTGAGTTCCATGGCCCTGTTAGTTGATAATTATAGCTAATTAAATTAACAATATTCTTATCAAATAATGCCCCCGCTAACTTGTCTGCAAGCAGAAGTGCCGCTCCAACACCCAGACCTACTGGACCACCTGCTACCGCACCTGCCAGCGGTAAAGTAGAAGATACATTAGGCGTTATTTTCACTTGCTGATCATAATGTTGCCGAACTAAATCAACAGGGCCGGACATTTCTATTGTGGCTGAAGACCCCTTTAAAATAAAATCGTCTGTTACTGCTTGGCCATTAGTAAAGTTGAACGTGCCATTGATCGAATCAAAGTAAAAGCCTTTAGAAAATAAATCACTAAAATCTAATGACAACCGCCTAGGTAAAGCCGCAATACTCATCAGGCCAAAAATTCGACCAGCCGCACCCGGTTCCACATCATTAAGTTGTCCTTTACCAACAGCTATTTTAAGTGAGCCATCGAGTAATTTTATCGTGGCGGCCAGTGGATTATCTGCCCAAGATAAATCTGCTAACAATTGAACCTTTCTAGCCTCTACGGCTTGTTGATAACCAAAATGGGCTAATAACCCAGCTAAGTCTTCGCTATTCGCCTCAATTTGAAAATGTGTTCGATCACCACTTTCTGCTTGTCGCCATTCACCAAAAGGAATCGATGCACTAAAGTCATTCGATATCAACGAACCTTGATCTAATAACCACGCATTGTCTGTCCGGCGAGCACTCAAATTTAATTGACCTAAAGCCATTTCATTGACATACAAGGCGCCAATAGCAAGCTCCATACTGGGCCATAAAAATTTTGCCTGCTCTTTTGTAATCTGTTTTTTAGTCTCTAATTTTGGAAGAGATATTTTCAGCTTGTCCAAATCAACTTTTAATGCATCACTACTATTAAAATCATTAGGCCAGTAAATTTCGCCTTTCGACTGCTGACTATCAAGGTTAGCATGCCAACCTTGATCATCTTTTTTAGCTGAAAGAGTCAACCCAGTAAACAATTGATTAAAGCCTGCTAATTTGTCCACCGTCACTACCACATTATTAATACTAGCAGTGACTAAGTTAGGCGTGTCTGCTTTACTCATATTGGACATTGACCATTGATACCATTTATCAACTGATACTTCGGCCAATCGTCCTTGTATTGTTATGCCATGATTTTTCAGCTCAGCTTGACCGCCACCGACATTAACTTCTCCACGCCATTGCTGGCCATCTTCCGCCATAATGGCATTAAACAACTGACCATACTCAGCAAAAAAAACCTGTGTATCTTCCACGTTTTTAGTCCCGACACGAAAATGATGACCGTCTTGAGTTAACTTTGTAAAAGGTTGTGGCACATTAATTTCAATTCCTCGCAAATCACTCTGAATCGCAGCATCAATATTAAAATTACCTACGCCTTGTTCTGAAATAGCAACGGACAGTTCATAGGGTGCTTTGCCAACTATAAATTTAGGCAAACTATTAGGCCAATTCTTTTCAATTTGTGCTGTAGATGCCACGCCCAATGCAGAAACAACCGTGACATCCCCTTTTGGTTTAACATTGAGAGTAATCGGTTCATTTAATACATTTGCCTTAATATTATCTGCCGTTACGCCACTATTACTGAAGTTCAATTTGCCATTTATTTTTGAAACTTTCAGCTCAGGGAGAAAATTGGGCTGTAACTGACTATCAATAAAACTCACATAGCCAGATGCCTCCGTCGCGCCGACATCAGATAAGGGCACCATTAAACTTAATTTGATCTGGCTTGCACCTTGCGCTTTTGCAGTATTAGCAACTGTGCCAAAACGTTGTTTTAATGGACTATTTCTCAGAAAAAGTAAAGCATCAGATGTTGTGCCGATTAACTCACCTTCGACGCGTAATAATGGTTTTTTTTCAATAAGCTTATCAATTGTTGTTGTCACATCTGAAAAGTTAAATCCTGCCACGTTGCCAGACTGGCTTTTAATCACAAGGTTATTACCTGTCCCCGTAACCGTTCCTGTAACACCGAATAAGTCTGGCCACTCCGCTCCGTAATGTAACTGCACATTTTCAGCTTGCAGTGTCATTTTAAACTGACCTTTTTGAGGGCTATCCTGATAAGGAAACTCAGCTAAATCTCCTTTTAGCTCTATAACACCATCGACTATCTTGCCTGCTAAAAAAGCCTGTTTTGACCACTTTTTAAAACTCGGGCTTAATATTTTTTGCGGCACATAAGCTTGCCAGCGATTAACGATTACCTCTTCCATGGTAATGATCAAATCGTTAATAATCTGGTCATCATTTGTATGCTTAACACTGCCGTCCAACTGCAAGGTTAAGTCATCGTTCCAAACGCGCAGAGCTTGGCTTTGTAATGTCCAATCATTATCTTGGCGATGTAAATTCAAATCGCCTGTCACTGAATCGAAAAATACCGCATCGTCTAACCATGATTCAGGATAAAAGGTAACATTATGACTATCTAATTTAAGATTTGCCGTGTCTTGTTGCCAATCAACTGATGCTGTGAGACCTGTTACTCCTGGATAATTTTGCCAAGGTAACACCGCCCCATCACCTAGTTTAAACGCTAATCTCATGACACCTTTGTCTGAAGAATAAAGCAATTTCAACATATCGATATCACCTGCGGGTTTTTGCTTCCTGATAATCTCAGGTGAATGGGCACTTAATAAGGCCAAGGAGGTGATATCACTCAATCGCAAATAATCACTGGTCATTATCCAGGTATTTGCTTGCTGCTTTTCGATGCTAAAACCTGTTGGTTGCCATACATCGCCATCCATTTTCAGATCAATGTTTTTCCCCGATAACTGCCAATAATCTCCTTGCTGTTGCCAATCAATTGTTCCTACAAAGCGCTCTACTAATACTGGCAAAGCTATACTATTTTCTTGTTTAGGCACTAATTTGATGTCAGCTAAATTTAGTGACGCATGGACGGCGTGCACAGTATCACCAATGCCGTTCGCTTCTACATTCGCCGTGAGACGTCCCTTTTGAATAGCTACATCTTGCCAAAAAAACCGATCAGCAAAAGGAGCTAAATTCAACTCACTCATTTCCGCCTGCACTTGCCAATTAGTCTCAAGATAATCATCGGACTCTAACTGACCTTGCAATGAAAACTGCAAATTGGAGCCCAATGTTGGGGGTAACTGAAGTTTACCTGTCATGGTCCAGTTTTCTGATTGGTAATTTAACTCAGCTTCGGTAATAAAATAGTGACCCGACAAGGCTTTATTATTATCATCAATATAATTGATAGAGACAGCTTGTATCTGGAAACGCTCAAGTAATTTTGTCCAAGCTAACCAATTCATAGGTGGTGATAGCGAGGAATTAGACGAAATAAGCCCTTGTAATTGAAACCGGCCAGTGACATCACGAACAATCGTCGTCGTTAATCCGCTGACCGATAAATCATCCAATACCGGCTCACCACGTTGTAAGCTAGCAATCAAATCTAAACCGACATAAAGTGACTCGATACTCAATAATGGAGTCTGCTTGTCTCGCCCATATACCGTAACGGCGTCAATTTGTAATTTAGGTATAAGGCCCACCCAGCTCAAACCAGCCGCACTTACTTCAATTGGATAGCCAATTTTGTTGCCAACCCAGCTAGCGACTTCATCTTGCCGTTTGTCTACAGCTTCTGCCAACCAATAAAACACACCGCCAAAAATCATCATTAAAGTGGCGATAATAAGCAACAGATAAGCTATCTGTTTACTCGCTATACCTAACCCACGCAGAATAACTGACATAAAATTTTACATTAACACTACATTGAATTGCTCACGCCCATACTGCGCTTCACACTGAAATAAAATTGGTTTGCCAATAAATTGCTCTAACTCAGCCACATTGGTTGAATCTTCATCGTTAAGCCTATCGATAACGTCCTGTGATGCCAACACTAAAAACTGAGTCATTTCGTATTGCTTGGCTTCACGGATAATTTCACGGAAAATTTCGTAGCATATCGATTCAGCACTTTTTGCATAACCTTTACCATCACAGCAAGGGCAAGGCTCACACAAAATATGACCTAAACTTTCACGTGTACGTTTACGTGTCATTTCAACCAAGCCTAATTCAGATACCCCGCAAATATTGTGTCGAGCACGATCAGAAGACATGCCTTTTTCTAAAGCACGCAGCACTTGGTCACGATGCTGCTCCTCTTCCATATCAATAAAATCAAGAATAATAATGCCACCGAGGTTACGAACTCGTAACTGACGTGCAATAGCATGTGCGGCTTCTAAATTAGTTTTAAATATGGTTTCTTCTAAATTTTTATGACCAACAAATCCACCCGTATTAACATCTACCGTCGTCATCGCTTCCGTCTGGTCAAAAATCAAATAACCACCAGACTTAAGCGGCACCTTTCGCTCTAATGCTTTTGTTATTTCATCTTCTACACTAAACAAATCAAATAATGGCCGAGCACCTTTGTATCGCTCGAGGCGAGAAGCACATTCAGGCATAAACCTTTCAGAAAACTTAAGTGCCTTACGGTAAGTTTCACCTGAATCAATCCGAATTCGCTCTATATCAGCCGAAAACAAATCACGTAATGCCCGTAACGCTAGGGGTAAATCTTCATGTAAAGGTTCGCCACATTTTATTTGTAATTTACGTTCACCCAAGGTGACCCAAAGGCGATGTAGAAAATCTAAGTCTGCCAATAACTCAGCCTCAGTGACGCCTTCGGCAGCTGTTCGTAAAATATAGCCGCCGGTTGCGTGTTCAAGTTGTGACGCTAAACATGACTTTAAACGAGAGCGTTCTTCTTCACCTTCAATTTTAAGTGAAACCCCGACACCTTGTGCTTCAGGCATATAGACTAAATAACGCGATGAGACGGATAATTGCGTGGTTAATCGAGCCCCCTTAGTTCCCATGGGATCTTTGATGACTTGCACCAATATTTCTTGGCCCTCACGTAACAAGGATGTTATGGGAGGCACTTCAGTTTCTTGCAAATCGCCGGTCTGCCCTTTGGGAATCGAAATATCAGAAGCATGTAAAAAGGCGGCACGTGATAAGCCTATTTCAACAAAAGCAGCCTGCATTCCAGGTAAAACACGGCATACTTTTCCTTTATAGATGTTGCCAACTAATCCACGACTTTCTGTTCGCTCAATAAATAATTCCTGCAATACTCCGTTATCCACAACAGCTACACGGGTTTCACTCGGCGTTACATTGATTAAGATTTCACTGCTCATTCAGTTTGTCCCGTTATTTGTTTTAATAACAATCCCGTTTCACGCAACGGTAATCCCATAATAGCGGAATAACTGCCGTGTATTTTCTCAATAAATAATGCGGCTAAGCCTTGTACTGCATAACTACCAGCTTTATCGGTACCTTCTTGTGTGGCAATATACCAATCCATGTCAGATTTCGACATAGTGGCAAACGTGACTGTGCTGATATTGACTTCACACTGTATTTGAGTGGCCGTTACCAGTGCCACAGCGGTCATCACCTGATGTGTTCGCCCCGAAATCTGTTGCAACATTGAACGGGCATCATCGTCGCTAGTTGGTTTCCCAAAAATAATATTGTCTAATACAACAGAGGTATCTGACCCCAATACAGGCCGCCTGTCTAAATCAGATGAGCTATCCCAACCGGCCTGCGCTTTGGCTATCGCCACTCGCTGAACATAATCAATAGGCAATTCATTCGGCAATCGACTTTCATCGACATCAACCGGCAACACCAAGAAGTCCACACTGACTTGAGTCAACAGTTCGCGCCGACGAGGAGAATTTGATGCCAAATAAATTTGGGGAAATATCATGCGCGATGATAGGGGTGGTTTTGTAGTACGGTCCAAGCTCGGTATAACTGCTCAGACATCACAATACGGACTAATGGGTGAGGCAAAGTGAGAGGTGAGAGCGACCAACGCTGATTCGCACGGTGTAAACACTCATTCGTTAACCCATCTGGCCCACCAATGATTAATGACACATCTCGGCCATCCGCCATCCAATTTTTGAGTTGTTCTGCTAAGTGCTCGGTATGCCAAGATTGACCTTGAACATCTAAGGCGACAACATGGTGACTATCAGGAATAGCCGCCAATATACGTTCTCCTTCCTCTCTCATCCATTGAGATGAGCTGCCGCTTTTACCGCGTTTTGCAGGTGATATTTCATGGAGTTGCAAACTACATTCTCGAGGCATGCGTTTAGCGTACTCTTGATAACCTTCTGTGACCCATGCCGGCATTTTCGTTCCTACTGCCAGCAGGTTTAACTTCATTTATCTTCTGCCGTAACCTGCTCTGCTACTGCTTCTTTCACAGGTACGCTCCATAATTTTTCTAAGGTATATGTTGCCCTCGTTTCTGGTGTCATGATGTGGACAATCACATCACCCAAATCAACCAGCGCCCACTCTCCGACATCTTCACCCTCTGTTCCAAAAGGGGTAACGCCTGCGGCTTTTGCTTGTACATTTACTTCATTTGCTAGGGCTTTTACTTGACGCGTTGATTTACCCGTCGCAATAACCATAAAGTCAGTAAAATCAGTCATGGCTGTCACATCCAATATTTGGATATCTTCTGCTTTAATATCTTCCAGTGCATCAACCACTAGTAACTTTAATTCTTTAGCCTGCATGGGGCTCTCCGTTATATTTAATCAATATAGTTTAACATTAAGGAACATGTTAAAGCGCTATAGACTTTCATAGAGTTCAGCATAGGTATAAGCACTCTGTTCCCAACTGAAGTTTTGCGCCATCGCCGTTACCATCATTTTTCGCCAAATGCGCGGACGTTGAAACAAATCTAACGCACGATTAATCGTTGCTTCTAATGCCTCTGCTGTACTTGGATCGAACTTGAAACCAGTAGCCGTTTCATTCTTCCGATTTTCTTCAGTCGCATCAACTACTGTATCGGCTAAACCGCCAGTATTACGCACAAGTGGCAAGGTGCCATAACGTAAACTATAAAGTTGATTTAAACCGCAAGGCTCAAAACGCGATGGCATTAAAAAGACATCAGCTCCCGCCTCAATTTGATGTGCCAATGCTTCATTATAGCCAATATCCACACCGACCTTATCAGGGAAACGAGCACGTAACACGCGCAAATCTTGCTCATACTCAGCCGAACCAGAACCTAAACACGCTAGTTGAATATTGGCACCTGAATCCAATAATTTAGCGGCTGCATCCAGTGTTAAATCAATCCCTTTTTGCGAGACTAATCGACTGATTAGTCCCAACAACAAAACCCCTTCTTTTTCAGGCAAACCAAAGTACTGCTGAATACTGGCTTTATTGATCGATTTATTACGAAGTGTTTTAACGGAATAAGTCTTTTTTAGGCAGGTATCTGTTTGTGGATTCCATTCCTTGTCATCAATGCCATTAAGAATGCCCGACAATCGCCCCTGCTCTGCACGTAAAGAGAGTAAACCTTCCAAGCCATAACCAAACTCATAACTACAGATTTCTTTTGCATAAGTTGGACTGACTGTCGTGATGTGGTCAGCGTAAATCAACCCACCTTTCATCAATGACAATAAACCGTAAAACTCTAGGCCATCGCTATGCCAAAACGTCTTAGGCAAGTCCAATGCCTCAAATATGGCACGTGAATATAGACCTTGATAAGCAAGATTGTGAATCGTAAACACCGTGGCAGGACGATGAGGTAAACCTGCAAGTAAAGCAGGGGCTAAACCAGTTTGCCAATCATTACAATGTAGGATATCGGGCTGCCAATCTAAATTAGATTGGTTCATCGCTAAGGCGGCAATAGCTCGTGAGAATAAGGCGAAACGAGCCGCATTATCTTCCCAATCTTCACCATTTGGTGAACTGTATGGACCACCTTCACGATCAAAATGTTGTGGCGAGTGAACTAACCATAAAGGCACATTGGTATCAGGCAAGGTTGACTGCAAAATTTCGACGGGTGAATGAAAACCATCTAGTTTAAGCGTTGCAATAGTGTGAATACTGCCTAATCCTTCAAGACATTTACGATAGGCTGGCATGATAATTCGGATATCATGCCCTTGCTCATGAAGCGCTATTGGTAAACTACCAGACACATCAGCCAAGCCACCAGTCTTAATCAAAGGGTGAACTTCACTACTGGCAAAAAGAATTTTTCGCACACCATGCTCCTAAAAATTGTACAATTGTTCGATTATATATCGGTCTTGGGCATAAGCACAGCCCGCAACGGGAGATTACATGAAACCTTGCACAATCATCATTTTTGGCGCCACAGGCGATTTATCAAAAAAGAAATTATTACCTGCACTCTATCATTTAAATATTGAAAATCGGTTAACGGCTGATACAAAAATAATCTGTATGGGCCGCCAAGAGATGGCTCAAGACGAATGGAAAACGTTGGTCAGTGAGTATGTTTCTTCAAAGGCACGTGATGGCGTTCAAGCAGATGCACTCGATAATTTTTTATCTAAAATCAGTTATTTTCAAAATGATATTAATGATGCCGAGTCGTATAAAGTCTTAAAAGAAATGTTGGTCGATCCTGCACGGGCTTTCTCAGACAATATCGTATTCTATTTATCTATTAGCCCCTCATTATTTGGCGTAGTCGGTGATCAACTTGCTGCTGTCGGTCTAAATAAAGAAGATAAAGGCTGGCGTCACCTCGTCGTTGAGAAACCTTTCGGTTACGACCAAAAAAGTGCCGCTAAGCTTGAGGCTGTTTTACGTCAAAACTTTACTGAAAAACAAACCTATCGTATCGATCATTACCTTGGTAAGAGTACTGTTCAGAATATTTTCGTATTCCGTTTTGCCAACTTATTACTAGAGCCTTTATGGAACCGTAACTACATCGATCACGTACAAATTACTCATGCCGAAGAACAAGGTGTTGGTGGCCGCGCTGGTTATTATGACGGTTCAGGTGCGATGCGAGACATGATCCAAAGCCATTTATTACAAGTAATGACATTAATCGCAATGGAACCGCCTGCGGATTTAAATGATGAATCGTTACGTGATGAAAAAGTTAAAGTATTAAAAGCGCTGCGCCCTATTACAGAAGATATGGTTGATAGTCATGCGTTCCGTGGTCAATATTCTGCTGGTGTCGTCAAAGGTGAAAACATTAAGGGTTATCTTGAAGAAGATGATGCACCCGATAATAGTGTGACTGAAACCTATGCCGCGATGAAAGTTTATATTGATAACTGGCGCTGGCGTGATGTGCCATTTTACCTCCGTACAGGTAAATGCATGCCAGAATCTAAAGCGATGATTGCTATTCGTTTTAAGAAGCCGCCTCAAGAGTTATTCAAAGGCACTGACATTGGTGCAAGCCATGCCAACTGGATCACCATGGGCTTACAGCCGGACAATACTTTACGCATTGAATTACAAGCAAAAAAACCTGGTTTAGAAATCAGTGCACATACCGTTGGTTTAGAAACGGTTGAAAATGAAGATGAAAAACATAAATTAGATGCTTATGAGGCAATGATTCTAAATGCCATCCTAGGTGATCGTTCATTATTCTTACGCTCAGATGAAGTCGATTTAGCCTGGAAAGCCGTTGATCCTATCATTGAAAAATGGTCTAAAGAACAAGACTTTGTGCATAAATATGAAGCGGGCACTTGGGGACCAGAAGAGGTGAGTCAAATCTTTGATGATTCATGTCATCAATGGCGTAATAACGTTTAAACCAACATCATATTGATAGCAAAAAAGCCGGAATAACATAACTGTTTATTCCGGCTTTTTTATGGCTGGTATAGGGACAATTCGATGTTGGAAATAGCTTGAAACAATTCAAGACCAACACAGCTTAATTTAGAACCAAATAATCTGCCGCAGATTCAGTACTAGCAAGAACAGGTACACACCCTAAACAAGGTGCCAAAATACGGTGGGTTAATGCTTCAACAATGTCAATTGATTGTGCATTTTTTCCGAAATTATTGGCCACCCAGCCCTGTAAGGTTAAGCCTGTTGACTCAATGGCTTTAATCGTTAACAAAGCATGGTTAATGCAACCCAAGCGTATATCAACAACTAAAATCACTGGCAAATTTAACTCTATGGCTAAATCAGCTATCGTTTCAGTTTGATTCAATGGAACCAACCAACCACCAGCGCCTTCGACTACCACGACATCACTTTGCTGCTGTATGAGATCAAAATGGTGCTTTATGACAGCCAAATCTATCGCTATATCCACTTGTTCAGCAGCGATATGTGGGGCAATAGCAGGTGCAAACGCGTAAGGATTGAGACGCTCATAAGGCAACTCGACATTGGCTTGTTGGCTCAATTGCAATGCATCATCATTTCTCAAGCCATCACTCGTGAGATCACAACCACTGGCAACCGGTTTCATTGCTGCAACGCGTTTACCTTGTTTTTGTAACAACTCAATTAATGCGACACTGATCCGCGTTTTTCCGACATCAGTATCGGTGCCCGTTACAAATAGACTATTCATCATGATTTCCTGTGCTGTATTTGGTCGATGGGTATACGTATTTCGCCTTGTACATTTTGCTGCTTCAGTTGGCCACACCAAGCATGACCATAAACTACTTCATAGGTAGCAGGTAAAAAGTCATCTCGTCTAAACTGCTCATAGGCATCAGCGACATGCTGAATTGTATTTTTACCTGTTAAACCAGGTCGTCGGCCTGAGTTAACATTACGCGCACCCAATACTTTCAAGTCTTTCATCAAGGCCATCGCAGATTCATAGGTTAGGGTAAAACGATCTGTGTCTAAAACCGGATCAGCAAGCCCTGCCGCCGTCATCGCTTCTCCTACATCATGCATGTCATAAAACATATTCACGTGAGGATAATCATCGACTTCAGCCCATGCGTGTCGTAATTCATACAAGGTATCAGGCCCTAAAGTGGTAAACATGAGTAAGCCATCAGGCTGCAATACCCGTTGAATTTCAGCAAAACTCACACGTGGGTCACACCACTGTAAAGCTAAGTTGGCGAACACCAAATCAACACTATTATCTGCAAGTGGTAACTTTTCAGCATCTCCCACCAAATAAAATGGAGTATTAGCATAGGGTAGCCAGCGTTTGAAGCCTGATGCTTGCTGATAACGCTGCCGTGCTTGTTGCAACATGGCGGGGGCAATATCCAAGGCCAACATCTGTGCATCAGGATAATGCTTGGCTAATAATGTTAAGTTTCTGCCCGTACCTACGCCTAAGTCCAATACTCGTTTGGGTTTTAATGTTACTAATGACAGACGGTCTAATAACTCATCACCGGTCTGACGTTGCAATATGGCGACATCATCATACTGTGCTGCTGCATTGCCAAATGATCGAGCAACAAGATGTTTTTTAGGAAGTTCATTATTCATTAATAAAAAGTTCTATTGCCTGCTGGCAGGCTTTTGACTGAGAAATAAAAGGCGCATGACCTGCACCTGCTAGCAAGGTCGTTTCCACATTACCTTGCAACTGTTTTACAGCCTCAAGCATTGTGCTAGGAATTAAGGTATCACGATCGCCTAAAATAATTTTTACGGGACAATTAAGCCTTGCTAATGGTGTTCGCATATCAGTCCCTATCAGTAAGTTGAGGCCTGCACTCAAAGCGTCGGTCACGGGTGTTTTTTCAATAGCCAATTGCTCACTTAATTGTCGAATCGTGTCGCGACTATGCGTTGAACCCCGTGCTTGTAGCAATAAAAATCGCTGTAGCGTATCAGCTTGATGATTGTCTAAGTTATTGGCAAAGGCCTCAAATACAGTCGGCTCCATTGCACAGGCCCAATCCATTTTTTTAACGAAACAGGGCGTTGCGGCAATTAATATTAATTTTTTAACACGTTCAGGAAACTTATCGGCAAAAGCAATACTAATTAATCCTCCCAAAGACCAACCTAAACAATAAGCCGATGGGGGTAATTCATTAGCAAGATTGGCTAGCAACACATCAAGCTCTAAGGCCTTATCCTGCCAATCACTCTGTCCATGGCCTGGCAAATCGACTAAGTGTAAAGTAAATCTTTCAGCTAAAGCTTCAGCCATATCATGCCAAACCCCACTGTGCATACTCCAGCCGTGTAGCATCACTAAGTCTGGCCCTTTGCCGATTACTTTAATGTGCATATTTCTTCCAATGCATCTAACAACTGCTTTACCTGTTGCTCACTATGATCCGCAGACAACGTAATACGTAAACGCGCCGAGCCTTCAGGTACGGTAGGCGGTCTAATCACCCCCACTAACAGCCCTTTTTCTTCTAAGAATTTACCTATTTTTATCGCACGCTTATCATCGCCGATTAAAACAGGTTGAATCGGTGTCAATGATGACATCAGGTTCAAACCTAGTGCCTTTGCACCCTGACGAAACTGACTAATCAGCACTGCTAACTTTTCACGTCGCCAGTTTTCACCTTGCACCAGTTTTAGGCTCGCCAAGGTAGCCGCAGCAATCGCAGGTGGCTGTGCCGTAGTGTAAACATAAGTCCGCGATTGCTGGATAAGCGTTTCAATCACCACCTTATCAGCTGCCACAAAGGCGCCAGCGGTGCCAAATGCTTTGCCAAAGGTCCCCATCTCGATCGGCATTTCATTTTGTGAGATTTGCCAATGCTCAATACTTCCCCGCCCTTTCTTTCCTAACACCCCAAAACCATGTGCATCATCAATGAATACAGCTGAATTATGTTGTTTTGCCAAAGATATTAATGGGGGTAAAGGCGATAAATCACCGTCCATGCTAAACACACCATCACTGACAATGATGCGCTTATTTGCTGAGTTAGATTGCTGTAATCGAAAGTCTAAGCCGGCCATATCAGCATGCCGATACCGCAACTGTTTAGCCTCAGATAATCGGCCACCATCTAACAGTGATGCATGATTTAATTTATCTTGAAGCACCACATCACCACGTTCCATCAAACCATCAATTACCCCCATATTAGCTTGATAGCCAGAGGTAAAGAGTAACACTCGTTGTTGACCTGTAAAGTCTGCTAATGCTTCTTCTAATTGTTGATGATAACGACTGTGCCCCGTCAATAAATGTGCTGCACCCGCACCAACCCCCTCTTGATCAACGGCATTTATAAAGGCTTGTTTTAAGCTGGGATGATTGGCTAATCCTAAATAATCATTACTGCAAAACGACAGCAATTTTTTACCGTCAACCACCACATTAACACCTTGCTGACCAAGGCGAATGCGTGGCTGACGGTATCTTCCGGCTGCGTGTCTTTCGGCTAAACGTTCAGCTAATTGGGTTGACCAAGGCAAACTCGCCATCTAGTGACTGCAGGCATCCTGAGCAGGTTCATTATGCTGTCCTATTAACGTCGTAATACCCAAACGATTAAATAATTGTTGATCATGATCGGTATCTGGATTGTCAGTAGTCAGTAATTTATCACCATAAAAAATCGAATTTGCTCCGGCAAGGAAACACATCGCTTGTAACTCATCACTCATGCTTTCACGACCAGCAGATAAACGAACATATGATTTAGGCATCATTAAACGAGCAACAGCAATCGTACGCACAAATTCTAGCTGATCAATATCATCGTGATTCGCTAATGGCGTGCCTTCCACTTTCACTAATAAATTAATGGGCACACTTTCAGGGTGGCTAGGTAAATTAGCCAAGCTAATTAATAAGCCTGCACGATCTTGTCGGCTTTCGCCTAAGCCCACGATACCGCCACTACACACGTGAATATTGGCATTTCGAACATAATTTAAGGTATCTAAACGATCTTGATAAGTCCGCGTACTGATAATGTCACCATAAAACTCAGGTGACGTATCTAAATTATGATTGTAATAATCTAAACCCGCATCCTTAAGACGTTGTGCTTGATGTTCCTCTAACATGCCTAATGTCACGCATGTTTCCAAGCCCATATCTTTGACACCACTGACCATATCAGCCACCCGCTCAAGATCACGATCTTTCAAATTACGCCATGCAGCCCCCATACAAAATCGGCTTGCGCCTGTTGCTTTTGCTGCAGCAGCATTTTCTAACACTTTATCTAAGGGCATCAAAGGTTCAGCTTTTACTGCTGACTCATGATGCGCACTTTGTGGGCAATAACCACAGTCTTCAGCACAGCCACCCGTTTTAATACTTAATAAGGTACTCACTTGTACCATATTAGGATCGAAGTGTTCACGGTGAACCGTTTGAGCACGGTACATAAGATCGGCAAAAGGTAAATCATAAAGCGCTTCGACTTCTTCAGCTTGCCAGTTATGACGTAATGATTGTTCAGTATTTAAGCTATTTTCAGGCATAATATTACTTCATTAGATTTAAAAGGATTAAGTCTTGATAACAATGGAATTTTTATCTACATTGCCTCATGAATTCGGACGATTATACAGCAAACTGATGCCAATACCGTGCAGACTTTGCGGCACGATGAGCGAACAGCAAGCAATATGTGACTCATGCATTCAGGATTTACCGACATTAACAGCTGCTTGCCCGCGTTGCGCTCTACCAATGAATAATACTTACTTATGCGGCTCTTGCCTTCGCCAGCCGCCAGAACAAGATGCAAGCTTCAGTTTATTTCCTTATCGTGAGCCGATTAAGCGCCTAATTGCTGACTTTAAATATCATGACAAACTGTATCTTGGTCGATTATTTGCTCGATTAATGCGAAATAAATTAAATACGCAATGCCTACCAGACTTACTGATCCCCATTCCCTTACATCCAAATCGCTTACGCCAACGTGGCTATAATCAATCATCAGAATTAGCTAAGTCCTTATCAACACTATTAGGCATTCCAAGCAGTAATGATTATTTAATACGAGCTATTGACACTAAGTCACAAGCATCCGTCCCCTTTAAGGAGCGCAAAAAGAATATTCAACATGCCTTCCAACTCATCGCCTCTAATCTGCCAGCGCATATCGCATTAATTGATGACGTACTCACCACTGGACACACTGCTAATGCTGCAGCAAAAGTACTACGCAAAGCGGGCGTAACAAAAATAGAAGTTTGGACAGTGGCACGCACAATCAAACATCCATAGTGCTAGAGAGTGCCGCAGCCAACAGCTATTTGAATTTTTCTTTATGAAATACTAATGTCAACCAAAGTCTGAAGTAAAAAATTGATTATGCCCCTTATATAGTTTTTTGGAGAAATCATGAGCAACCGTATTAAACAATTAATTGATCAAATTAAGCACCTAGAAGCGGAATTAAGCCAAGAAATCACGCAACATCAAGATGAGATGGTTTATAAATTAAAAGGTAAAAGGGTTGAATTTGAAAAAAGTATTAAAGAAGCTCATCGGCAGTTAAAAGTTGGGGTCATCAAATGGTTATTTGGCATTCGCCCTATCAATGTTATTACCGCGCCAATTATCTATGGCATGATCATGCCATTTATTCTTATTGATATCACGGTGAGTGTTTATCAACTAAGCTGTTTTCCAATCTATAAGATCGCTAGAGTGCGTCGTGCTGATTACATTGTTTTTGATCGGCATAATTTGGCTTATCTCAATATTTTTGAAAAGTTTCACTGCCTATACTGTGCTTATGCCAATGGCTTAGTGGCCTATATTCGAGAAATTTTAGGGCGAACAGAACTCTATTTCTGCCCCATAAAACACGCGCGTAAAGTGATAAGGCCACATAGATACTATTACCAGTTTATTAACTATGGTGAAGCCACCCATTATCCAGATAAATTAGAAGCCTTTCGAAAAAAATTGGCTCTAAAACCTAGAGGGCAATAATTGCACTAGGATGACGCACTAATATCGAGTAATGCCCCTTATTTTTTGATGCCCAACCACGTATTTCTATGCGCCTTCCTAAATACGTCTTCAGATCAGGAAACAATGCTAGATTTTCTTTGGCAATTCGAAGATCGAGGTTGTCGTTTACTATCAAACGGACATATTTACGACTTTGCGTCATACTTTTAGGTGTCACTATAAAACGCTTCCAGCCTGATAACTTTTGAGGCAAATTATCGACCAATATCGGCTGGTAATCTGGCATCGACCAAATACCTAAACCACCATTCTGTGCTGTTGACTCGGCTTTTTTCATCACATCTAAATAACTTAAATTAGGCGGAATAATACTCAAGGTAGCTAAACCTGCTTCAATAATCATGCTATTTAAATGGTCGCCATTTTCTAAAAATAAATGAGCTAAAAGTCGTTTATATTTATCTCGCCTTTGGGTGTCAAATTCTAAAAAAACTTCTCCAGAACCAAGCTTAGCTTGTAGCCACTTTTTTGCAAGCTCCCCTCCCATTTCAGCATGTCGATAACGGCTTTCAATTTCAGGTGTATTAATGCCTAATAATCGCACCCGCTCACCATTTTTGAGCGTAATAGTATCGCCATCATAGACTTTGCTAACGTAATGTTTATATCGATAACTAGCAACAGTTGGTTTGACAAGCGTTGAATCAGCGGATGCTTTATCTGAAAAAACTATATTACCATCAGCATCTTGTTGACGAAAAATATCGGCAACCAAAAAATTAGCCTGCAAAAGCAAGCCAATTAAAATACAAATAGATATTACTGATTTCATATGATGATTATCATCGCATAAATATCACTCATCAAAGATGATTTAACGCACATTACTCCAACCAGAACCGACGTCAAGGTTCTCAAGCCAAGATAAAAATCGACCGACATCATCACCTTTAAAAATAGCACCATGTTGTGGACATAACATTTCAACATCACGTTTACGAACTTCAGCAATCCAGCGTGCTTTCGCAGTATTAGATGGCATCCAACGACGATGGAAGTATTCCATATAACGCGTGTGCTCTGAAAAATCTGTCACAAACAAATCGGTGTAGTCTTCTGGCAATAGCGCTGCACCAATATCACCTGAGAAAAAGATTTTTGCCTGAGGATCATAAACCGATAAATTACCTGACGAATGTAAGTAATGAGCAGGTACAACTTCCAAATCATGACCACCTAGGGTAATAATTCCACCTTCATCAGGAATGGGGCGAATATTCTCTAATTTCACACCAAAATGAGTAATGAAACTGACCCAAATTTGTGGCACATAAACGACCAAGTTAGGGTTGGCTTGAATCCATAGTGGTAGAGATGAAATAACATCAGGATCTTGATGTGATGCAAAAATCGCCTCAACATTAGCTAATTCAAAATGTTTTGAAAATTCAGCCGCAACAATAGAGAAGTTTTCAACCCCACCCGGGTCAAGTAACAGTCCACGGCCATTGCTTTGCACTAAATAATGATTGGTATCAATAACTTCTGCGCGACGCTCAGCATCACGACCCATTACCATCCAGTTGTGGGCATTTTTTTTGTAGAGTTGTTCAACGCGCATAAAGCAAATTCCTCTGATTGTTTTGTTGTTTTTCCATCGCATCTGATAAATCGCGTAACAATGCACGTTGTCGTGCTGATTGTTTGCCCAGCTGTCCTACTAACTCTCTTAGCATTGAAGATACCGCCTCAAAACTGACTCCATGCTCACCGGCGCTTGCGGCTTCAACAGATGAACACACCGCGAGATACTCACCTTTTTTTACTAAAATGGCAATCGGTGATAACAAATTCCCTAAGGCACCTAAAGAACGACTCAATTTGTGATTATGTTCCCGAATGTCTTCAACTACTTGCTGATGTGCACGATTAAAAAATTTTGCTGATGTAACCATTTTGACATTTTCAAGACGCTTGTGCAGTTCATCAAAAGTCATGTAATTAGAAAAAAGTCGGGCTAAATTTGAAGATAACATCACTATTTCAGAAATCACTTTTTGCGTGTCATCAATGCAAGCAGAGACATCGTCACCCAGTAATTGAATATCTTGTGTCAGAACACGAAATGCGTCACCTTCGCTACCGGCACGAGCAGCACTACTCACCGCATTTGATGATAATAAGTGCATTTGCTTAGCTAACGGAACTAGCTTATGCAACTCGGTATTTAAGCTCACGCATTGACGAAAGATGGTGTCATACTCCTCTCCCATTCTCCGTGTATATAAGTTTCCGCTCACATTCAACCTCGTTTAAAGTGTATTCATCAACTCAATGCATAATGAAGCACAATACCCCAAAATATTACGGCACCGACCCAATTATTGTTTAAAAAAGACTGCAAACAATGTGCCGAATCTTTAGTTTTAGCTGTCAGCTGCTGATAAATAGATAACAAGCCGGCAAGTAATAAACTTATATAATAGCTAAGACTCATTTCTAACTGGTTACCAACCAGCACCATAACCAGCAAAAAACAAAACTGCAAAATACCAATAATAATGAGGTCATCATCACCAAATAATATGGCTGTAGACTTCACACCTGCCAATAGATCATCCTCTCGATCAGCCATTGCATAAAAGGTGTCGTAAGCCGTAGTCCATAAGATGTTTGCTAAAAATAATAACCATGCAATCGTTGGCACACTGTTAGTTTGCGCCGCAAATGCCATTGGAATCGCCCAACCAAATGCCATCCCTAGAAAAATCTGGGGTAAATAAGTATAACGCTTCATAAAAGGATAAAGCGCGGCTAAAAATAGTGCCACTAACGAAAGCCAAATAGTAAACACATTTAGCTGTAGCACTAGCATAAATGCCAATAAACCTAAGCAGGAAAACGTAATTAATGCCTGCTTTGATGAGATATCTCCCCTGATAAGTGGTCGATTGATCGTTCTTGTTACAAGACCATCAACATGACGATCAGCGTAGTCATTAATGACACAGCCCGCACTTCGCATAATAATCACCCCCAATACAAACACTGTAAATACAGTGATATCTGGCAAGCCTTCTGCTGCTATCCATAATGCAGATAACGTTGGCCATAATAATAATAAAATGCCGATTGGTTTATCTAAACGCATTAATTCGATATAGGGCCAACAAACTTTTTTCAATGCATCCACTTCTCAATCCTTAACTAAAGTCGGCAAAAATATCTCATTTACCAGTAATTTTTTGCCGCTTAAATAAAAATGAGAGCGTCTTCCCCAAAGAGTATCTGGTCGACTAGGTGCATCCAACATTGCCATTTCATACAACCATTGCCCTGGCTTCAAACAAGCGACCTCAATCTTACCCCGCTTTATGGAAGGATCCGTGAACAACAACTCGCCTAAGGGTTTGTTACCTAAACCATTAAATCGTTGCTTCATCATTTCAAAAGTAGCCAAAGGGATAACCGTGCGCGCATAAACATTAGCTTGTTCACCATCCATCAACTTTACTTCTCGCTGATATGCCATTTCTGTCAGCGGAATATCTAAAGACAGACACTCATCGGGTAATGGTCTCATCCAATAGGTACTTATAAGCTGCACAGAAAAATCGAATGTATTATAGGCCTTTAAGCGCTGCGTTAACGATCCAGAATCTGTTAGCCATGATGCTAATTTTGTCGGCATTAATCGACGCTGCGGCGTATGCCAACGTGTCCAATGTTTCATCATACGTGCCCAAGCTCTAATTTTTGTCCGAACCAACGGTTAATAAGTGCATCTACATGTTCCGGCGTGGCGTGTAAAAAGTGTTCAGCCGCATCGTTCATGACTTCAATTAAGTCCTGATCAGTTTCTAAATTTGCCACCCGAAATTGGGGTAAACCGGTTTGTCTTGTGCCCAATAACTCACCTGGGCCGCGTAATTCTAAATCACGTTGAGCAATGACAAAACCATCATTCGTATCTCGCAAACAACTTAAGCGTGCTTGGCCATTCTTAGATAAAGGAGAGTGGTACATCAGGACACAATGACTTTGCACTGTGCCTCGTCCTACTCGACCTCGTAACTGATGTAGTTGTGCCAAACCTAAACGTTCTGCATTTTCAATGATCATTAAACTCGCATTAGGCACATCAACCCCAACCTCAATGACCGTTGTCGCCACAAGAAGATCGCTATCACCGGCTTTAAACGCCTGCATGACTGATTCTTTTTCAGCTGATTTCATTCGACCATGTACTAGGGTAACCTTCAAATCCGGTAATGCTTGTTGCAACGCTTTTGCCGCATCTTCTGCAGCCTGACATTGTAAATGTTCTGATTCCTCAATCAAGGTGCAAACCCAATAAACCTGTCGCTTATCCCGACAAGCAATATGGACACGTTCCACAATATCGCCTCGACGAGAGTCCGGCACCACGACTGTTGTAACCGGCGTTCGACCCGGTGGTAATTCATCAATCACCGATACATTTAAATCTGCATAGGCAGTCATCGCTAAAGTTCGCGGAATCGGCGTAGCGGTCATCACTAATTGATGCGGATAACGATTACCGCCTCGACCTTTATCCCTTAGGGCTAAACGTTGATGAACGCCAAAACGATGCTGTTCATCAATCACCACCAAACCTAAATTACTAAACACTACCTCATCTTGAAATAAAGCATGCGTGCCCACCGCAACACGAATTTTACCCGTATTAAGCGCCGCTAATACCTCCCGACGCTGTACTGCTGTTTGCTTACCAGCACACCAGCCCACAGTAATGCCAAGCGGCTCAAGCCATGTTTTAAATGTCTGTAAATGTTGCTCAGCTAACAGTTCAGTTGGTGCCATCATAACTGCTTGATAACCTGCTGAAACAGCCTCAACCACCGCCATTGCCGCCACGACTGTTTTACCTGATCCCACGTCACCCTGAACTAAACGTTGCATCGGAATAGCTTGACTAATATCAGCCAAAATCTCATTAACCACACGTTGTTGAGCGCCGGTTAATGGAAAGGGTAACGCTTTTAGCAAGGCTTGCCGCTGAGTAGTATCTCCCTTCAATACCGGTGAGGCATGATGCTGCATTGTCGCACGTACTTGGCGCATGCTAACTTGTTGGGCTAACAGTTCTTCATAGGCTAAACGACGTTGTGTAGGATGTTGCCGCGCTGATAATTGCTGAACATTTACATCTGGCGGTGGATGGTGAACAAACTTTAATGCCTCTATCAAAGAGAAATGAGCTACAGGATGAAGACGAACCGAATCAGACAGCAATTCAGGTAAACTATCGCTATCTAAATAGGTTATCGCTTGATTGATAAGTTTTCTAAAACTAAGTTGATGCAGCCCCTCTGTCGTAGGATAAATAGGGGTTAATTGAGCATCAACAGGGACGACTTTATCTGCTTCAATGAGCTGATACTCAGGATGCACCATTTCTAATGATGAAGGACCACTTCGCACTTCACCGAAACACCGGATGCGAGTTCCTTCAACGAGTTGAGATAACTGACTATTAGAAAAGTGAAAAAACCGTAATATCAATGCGCCCGTACCATCATCAATATGACATAACAAAGAACGTCGGCGACCCATTTTTATTTGGCTAAGTCTCACCGTTCCTTCCACTAACCCCTCTTGCTGTGAAAGCAGTGATCCCATAGGCAATAATCGCGTGCGATCTTGGTATCTCAACGGTAAATGAAAAAGAAGATCTTGGATCTGCGTGATACCCAGTTTGGCTAATCGTTCAGCCACTTTACCACCCACGCCTTTTAATTGAGTGACAGATTGTGATAGGGCAACCGTTTTTACCACAATCTGTACACCTCCTAAGTCTTAATAATTAAGCGTAAATCATGCACCCAAGTGCATGATGGCATCCATTTCAACAGGGACATCTTTGGGTAGTGATGCCACACCAATCGCGGCACGCGCTGGGTAAGGTTGAGTAAAATATTCAGCCATTATTTCATTCACCGTGCCAAAATGACTCAAATCGGTTAAGAAAATATTTAGCTTAACAACATCTTGTAAGCTTCCTCCTGCCGCGACAGCGACGGCAGTTAAGTTGTCAAATACACGGCGTACTTGGGTCGCAAAATCACCTTCAATCACCAGCATGGTTTCAGGTACCAAGGGAATTTGTCCTGATAAATAAACGGTATCACCGACTTTTATCGCTTGAGAATAAGTCCCAATTGCTTCAGGTGCATGTTTTGTATGAATAATTTCGCGAGTCATTCTATTCTCCACTGTCACCGCTCTGTTTTGTTTAACGGCTGTTAATTTAAAATTTAGTTAATTCGAGCTATCCGTTCAACCATATCAAGATGCCTTAAACGTCGGATAATGCGTGCTAAATGTTGCCGACCAGTCACCTGAATGGTTAATCGTATGTCAGAATAACCACTTTCACGCTCATCCACGACAACATTATCAATATTTGAATCCATTTCTGACACCAAGGCAGCGATGCTCGCTAGTACGCCTCGCTGATTTTTTACTCGCACAGCAACATCGACAGGAAATTCTCGATTAATATCAGTCGCCCATGCCACATCGAGCCATTTATCGCTTTTAACTCTCAATTTGACGGTATTTTTACAATTCGCCTGATGGACAATAATGCCTCGGCCCGTACTAAAAAAGCCGTGAATAGGATCACCAGGAATAGGATGACAGCAACGTCCAAAGCTGACGACCATGCCCTCAGTACCGGCAATCATTAATGGTATTGATGACGGTTCTGCTGATGAAACGTCGTGCGTTAATTTTTGTGAAATCGTCATCACCGAACGATTACCTAAGCCGATATCCCCTAATATTTCTTCAAAATTCTCTACTTCGAACTCTTCGACTAAGGCACTAATTCGCTCCTCATCGACCTCTGCTAATGTCGTTGAAAAAGCATGTAGATATTTATTTAATAAACGTCGCCCCAATATCGCCGCATCATCATTTCGAATATGCTTCAAATAATGGCGAATATTACTACGTGCTTTGGCGGTGGACACAAAGTTTAACCAGCCAGGGTTGGGGTGTGACGTTGAAGCGGTAATAATTTCGACTGATTGTCCTGTTTCCAATGGCGTACTCAATGGCACCAAATGTCGGCCAATGCGAGCAGCAACGCAAGCATTACCTACGTCAGAATGGACTGCATAGGCAAAATCAACCGTCGTCGCACCCCGTGGTAAGGCCATAATTTTACCCTTTGGAGTAAACACATAAATTTCTTCAGGGAATAAATCAATCTGCAAGTTTTCTAGAAACTCGATGGAGTCCCCCGACCCTTTTTGAATTTCTAAAATGCCTTGAAGCCACTGTCTTGCTCGACGATAGGCAAGGTTACTCCCCTCACTGTCACCCGTTTTGTACAACCAATGTGCAGCCACACCTGCTTCTGCCATTTGATCCATTTCCCGAGAGCGTATTTGCACCTCGATTGGCACGCCATAAGGCCCAAAGAGTACGGTATGCAATGATTGATAGCCATTAATCTTTGGAATAGCAATATAATCTTTAAACTTACCTTGCACCGGCTTATAAAGATTATGGACAACACCTAGCATTCGATAACAGGAGTCAACATCATCGACAATAATTCTAAAAGCATAAACATCGGTTACATCGGAAAAAGATAACTGCTTACTGACCATTTTTTGATACAAACTATATAAGTTCTTTTCACGGCCTTGAATATCAGCCGACAGATTTTCTTGCTCCATTCGGTTCAAAATCGACGCTGTAATTTGACTGACAATTTCTTTGCGATTACCTCGCGATTTGCGAACAACATCAGCTAACACTCGATATCGTATGGGATACAAAACATGAAAACCGAGCTCTTCCAGCTCTCCGCGCATAAGATTCATCCCCAATCTCTGGGCAATCGGTGCATAGATATCTAACGTTTCACGGGCAATTCTTCGACGCTTTTCAGGACGTAAATGCCCCAAAGTCCGCATATTGTGCAGTCGGTCGGCAAGCTTAACGATGATGACACGAATATCTTGTGACATGGCCAACAGCATTTTTCTTAAACTTTCGGCTTGGGCGTGTTGTTGAGTTTCAAAGGCAGCTTTAGCCAACTTACTCACCCCGTCCACCAGCAAAGCCACTTCTTCACTAAATTCTTCAGCTAAGGCTTCACGGCTCACCTCAGTATCTTCGATCACATCATGTAATAGACCAGCGATGATGCATTCATAATCCATGTGCATCATGGCTAAAACATGGGCCACAGCTAGGGGATGCGTAATATACGCTTCGCCAGAACGGCGAGTTTGTCCGACATGTGAATTTTCAGCAAAAAAATAAGCACGTCGAATCGCTTCGACCTGCTTAGTTTCTAAATAATTGGCTGTCGCAAAACACAAATCATCTATCGTTAACAGTGGCTCAGAATCATGAACTAACGCTAATTCAGAGGCGACTGTAGGTTTTACACTCACAATTTACTCTTCGCCGAATAGTGCTTCTTTTTTCGAAATACTATCAACTGAATGCTCGCGAGCACTTACTTTGTCTAAAATGCTTGGACCAATTAAGCCTGCAGCAATTTCACGCAAAGCAATAACAGTAGGTTTGTCATTGTCTCTAGGCACTAAGGGGTCAGCGCCTTGCTCAATTTCTCGCGCACGTTTCGATGCAACCAATACCAACTGAAAACGGTTATCAACGTTTTCTAAACAATCTTCTACTGTAGTACGCGCCATGGTAGTTCCCCAGAATTAAACGGGTAATTTTACGAAAAATCAGCACATTAAGCTAGAAGTTCTGTCAACAACTCAAGGTTAACCTGCTTTTGAACCGCTATCGCATGTCGCCTTGCTACAATAATTGCGGCTAAATCTGTCAACGCCACATCAAATTGATCGTTAACAATCAAATAATCAAACTCAATATAGTGAGACATTTCATTTTTCGCATCACGCATTCTTCGGGCAATCACCTCATCATTATCTTGTCCACGGCCACGTAAACGTTGCTCTAGCGTTGCTTTAGAGGGAGGCAAAATGAAAATGCTGGTGCTGTCAGGAAAATTCCGACGCACCTGCTCGGCACCTTGCCAATCAATTTCTAAGATCACATCAATGCCTTGTTGCAATTGTGCCAGTACGTTTTCACTAGATGTCCCATAGGAATTATCAAATACTGTGGCCGACTCCAAAAAAGCGCCTGCATCGCGCATTTGCGCAAAGCGATCTTGATCCACAAAAAAATAATCTTGCCCATCAATTTCACCTTCACGAGCTGGTCGAGTAGTATGCGATACTGACAAACGAATCTTTGATTGCTGTTCAACCAAAGCATTCACCAAACTCGTTTTACCTGCACCTGATGGTGCTGCCACAATAAAAAGACTACCCTTGTTCATCATTTTCTACCTATTTCAATATTGCTAATAATCAACCAATACATGCTTAATTGTTGCCTTGCTGTCTTACTTAAATAGCCTATCGCTAATGACAATAAGATTTTCAAACGCAACAAACCCAAACAATTTATTCAACCTGATGGGGTGAGTTTAACAAAGCCACCACATCACGCAATGCATTGATCAGCTGATTTTTTCCTGAAAAGTTGAGTCGTTTTGCAATATCCACCCACTCACGCTGTTGCAATATCACCATCACGCTAAGTTGCTGTTGTCTTGTCGACAATTTTAAGAAGTGAGGCTGGGTTATGTGATGAGTTAGCCACAAAGTCAACGCGATACGACACGACTCATAGCTACGTAGCTGACAAAATGCAGCGATCTCTTGCTTATCTCTGCTAGACAACGCTGGTCCTCTGGCAGGTATGAGAGCAGACAGGACAATGATCAGCAAAGGATCAACCCGTTTAAACTCGTAGGCCACTAAATTAAACCAATGTTCTTGAAAACGTTGTCGTGCTATAGCTACAACAGCTTCCCCAGCAGGACTAAGCGCCTGCACCATCATTACTGAATGGCTACCACTCACTTCATCTTGCTGTAAGCCTAAACGTACGGGTAAAAAGGTTGCCTTTGACCAGAAACCCAGTAAATCAACACTCACAGCAAAACTTGTTCCCACGATGTCACACTCTGGTTTTTTAATGAGCGTATTTAATAAAGTATGACCAATACCACGCTGCTGTATGACTGGGTGAACCGCAATACGAATAATACGTTGATAATCTAATGCTCCCGCACCAGCAACGCCAATATGGGCTAATAAGGATTGCGGTAATAAATGGCCTTTTAAACGTCGTGTGCCATTAAAAACCGCTGTTGCTAACTCGTCATCCAAACGGCCTTCATTGACCAACCAAGCACTGGCAACGATGTGTCCTTGGTAACGCATCACATAAACAGACACCTCTTCACGATCCAACATAAGTTGTAGATCTGATGGTCGCGTTCGGTAATGTGCCAGCACCATTAAACCAAATAGTTCCCTTAGGCTGGTTTCATCTCCAGCAAGTTGCCTGCGATCTATTTTTTCAACGATACAGTTCGATGGCTGACAATGTTGAATCAACGTATCTTTAACAGGCTGAGCATCAAGCAATAAGGTTTCAAAACTAAAGGCTTCTAGTCTGTCATTATCTAGCCAACGAATCGCTTGCATCATTTCCACAGCATGCCAATGGGGCGTGTGCTGTCCTAATATTTTTTTAAAACGTATCGCAAAGCCAAATCCTGTACCTTCATAGCCATGCAAAGTCGTCGCAAATACAATACGTGAAAATTGATGAAGTAATTGCTCTAACATTGGAACGGGAATCGCTGCTGCTTCATCTACCAACAATAAATCAGCCTTTTTATCTGATTCAATCAAGGCATCAGGTGCAATGAAGCTTATTTCGGCATCGTTGAGCCTTAAGAGGCCTTTCGATAATATGGCATCGGGTAATAAGCGAGCCGCATGTTCAAATACAGCATCAACAGTAGCTAAGCTCGGGGCAGTAACAATAATGGATTGTTTTCCCTGCCGGATCAAATCAGCCGCAGCCATACCTAAAACAGCTGACTTGCCTCGACCACGATCAGATGACAGCACTAAGGGACGACGACGATGCCCATGAACCACCTTCAAAATAGCAGTCAGTGCCAATCGTTGATCAGGTGTTGGGTTAGGCTCAAGCGAATTTAGCGTTCGCTTAGGCATAGTAAGCGTTGGTAATGGTTCACCTTGCTGAATAAGATGAAAAGACTGATAGTGACGGGCATAGTCAGTAGCAAGCCGATTGAAACGTTGTAGCCATAAGGTATCAGGTAAATTACTCGGCAAAAACACGATAAGTGCACCGCCTGCTTTTATTGTGCCGACAATCGCCCCAAAACTATCGGCATTAAAGTTATCTAGCGCATCAAAGATCACCGCATCAAACTCTTTGCCTAATTGCTGTTGAGCTTGTTTTTGGGAAATCGTTTTATAGGTGCTGTCAGTACAATTTGATAAGAAAATAAGCTTATCGTTGTTAAAATTAGATAATAAGGTTTCCGATGAAGCCAGACAGCCGTCGATGTCCCCTTTTAAAATGACACATTGGCGTTGATTCATTGGCCACATTTACCAAGTTCAATCCCCTTATCCATCTCCACGACAAACAGGTGGCAATGAAGGGCTAATTTGAAATCAATAATGCGGTGGCAACTCATGTTGCTGCCCTGATTCCTGACTGCCCGCTTGCATCGTATTAACTTGTACTTTCATTGTTTCGAGTGCTAATTCTATGCGTGAAATTTGCTTTTGTTGATCGATAATCACTTGGTTTAGCTCTTCTAACAAGCCATCTTGAAACGAGATTTTCATTTGTAACTCAACAATCTCATCGTTAACAGCATTCATTAATCATCACCGTCATATGAAAGAGCCGGTCCTAACCAACGTTCAGCCACATCCATTGTCCAACCTTTACGTGCCGCATAATCTTCAACTTGGTCTTGATCGATTTTACCTAAACCAAAATAGCGTGATTCAGGGTGAGCAAAATAAAAACCACTCACTGCTGCGGTTGGCAACATAGCAAAACTCTCTGTAATCGTCATACCAGCATTTTTTTCTGGCTCAAGTAGCTGCCATAACAATGCTTTTTCAGTATGGTCTGGACAGGCAGGATAACCTGGCGCTGGACGAATACCTTGATATTTCTCATCGATTAAAGCTTCATTATCCAAAGTCTCATTTGGCACATACCCCCATAAGTCTTTACGTACCAATTCATGTAAACGCTCAGCAAATGCTTCTGCCAAGCGATCAGCCAGCGCTTTTAGCATAATGCTTTGGTAATCATCATGATCATCTTCAAAACGGGCAACATGCTCATCAATACCAATACCTGCCGTCACAGCAAACGAGCCAATATAATCGTTTACGCCACTGTCTTTTGGCGCAACAAAATCAGCCAATGCAGCATTGGGTCTGCCTGGTGGGCGCTCTGTTTGTTGACGTAAACTACGCAGCGTCATCAATACTTCGCTACGGCTATCATCGGTATAAACTTCGATGTCGTCATCATTGACACTATTAGCAGCGAAAAATCCAAATACTGCACGTGCTTTCAACCATTTTTCATCAACAATTTTGGTCAGCATCGCTTTCGCATCACGGAATAAATTCGTCGCATGCTCGCCAACAATTTCATCTTCTAAAATTCGTGGATATCGACCTGCTAACTCCCAAGCTTGGAAAAAAGGTGTCCAATCTATCCGTTCAACCAAATCATTCAATGGATAATCATCAAAGGTTTGCACACCTAACTTCTTAGGCACTGTTGGTTGATAAGCCTGCCACTCAATTTTGGTTCTATTGGCACGAGCATCAGCAATAGTCAATTGACGGCGGGTGTTTTTACGTCCTTTATGACGCGCACGTTTATCAGCATAATCCGCTTTGATTTTAGCGATAAAGTCATCACGCGTATCAGCCGTAACCAAATTTTGAGCCACACCCACAGCACGCGATGCATCTTTCACATAAATACTTGCACCATGGTAGTTTTGATCAATTTTAACGGCAGTATGAATCAAAGATGTGGTCGCACCACCAATCATCACCGGCAACTCAAAACCCAAACGTTCCATTTCTTTAGCAACGTGAACCATTTCATCTAATGACGGCGTAATTAAACCTGATAAACCAATAATATCGACTTTTTCTCTTCTGGCTGTTTCAAGAATATCCGCACACGACACCATGACGCCCATATCAATAATTTCGAAGTTATTACACTGCAATACTACGCCAACAATGTTTTTGCCAATATCATGAACGTCACCTTTTACAGTGGCCATTAAGATCTTGCCATTATTAGTGCTTTCGTCGCCTTCTTCTTTTTCATCTTCGATAAAAGGCAATAAATACGCAACGGCTTTTTTCATAACGCGTGCTGATTTGACTACTTGCGGTAAAAACATTTTACCTTCGCCGAATAAGTCGCCGACCACATTCATGCCATCCATTAATGGCCCTTCGATAACATGTAATGGTTTTGCGGCATTTTGGCGAGCAAGCTCAGTATCTTCATCAATGTAGTCGGTAATACCTTTGACCAAAGCATGTTCTAAACGTTTTTCTACTGGCCATGTGCGCCATTCGAGGTCCTCTACTTTCTCAACCGTTTTGCCATCACCCTTATATTTTTCAGCAATATCTAACAAGCGTTCAGTCGCATCATCACGACGATTGAGTACCACGTCTTCGACGCGTTCACGTAACTCTTCCGGCAAGTCATCGTAAATGGCTAGTTGACCGGCATTGACAATCCCCATGTCCATACCCGCTTTAACTGCATGGTATAAAAACACAGCATGAATCGCTTCACGAATAGGGTTATTACCACGGAATGAAAACGACACATTCGATACCCCACCACTAATCATGGCGTGTGGTAGTGATTGCTTGATATCTTGAACCGCTTCAATAAAGTCAACCGCGTAATTATTGTGTTCTTCAATACCGGTTGCGATCGCAAAAATATTGGGGTCAAAAATAATGTCTTCAGGTGGAAAGCCAACGATTTTTGTCAAAATCTCATACGAACGCGTACAAATTTCACGTTTACGTTGCCGGGTATCGGCTTGCCCTACTTCATCAAACGCCATCACAATGACTGCTGCACCGTAACGACGTACTAATTTAGCTTGTTCAATGAATTTTTCTTCGCCCTCTTTCATACTGATCGAGTTGACAATGCCTTTACCTTGAATGCATTTCAGACCCGCTTCAATCACTTCCCATTTAGACGAGTCGATCATGATCGGCACACGGCTGATATCAGGCTCAGAAGCAATCAGGTTTAAGAACGTCACCATCGCCTCTTTTGAGTCCAACATGCCCTCATCCATGTTGATATCAATGATCGGCGCACCACTTTCAACCTGCTGACGAGCGACATCCAGAGCCGCTTCATAATCACCTTCTTTAATCAACCTAGCAAAACGAGCTGAACCCGTTACATTAGTCCGTTCACCGACATTCACATAAAAGCTTTCAGGCGAAATATTGAATGGCTCAAGTCCACTTAATCGGCAATGATGATTATTTATAGCAGGCGTTCTGGGCGGAACATCGGCCACCGCATCTGCAATCGCTTTGATATGAGCAGGTGACGTCCCACAACAGCCACCAATAATATTTAAAAAGCCACTTTGCGCCCATTCTTTAATATGTAGCGCCATCGCTTCAGGCGATTCATCATATTCTCCAAACTCATTGGGTAATCCGGCATTCGGGTGCGCACTGACATGGCAGGTTGCAATCCGAGACAACTCCTCGACATATTGACGTAATTGTTCAGCACCTAATGCACAGTTCAAACCAATACTCATCGGCTTTACATGGGATAATGAATTCCAAAATGCTTCGGTCGTTTGACCTGATAATGTTCGGCCACTGGCATCGGTAATCGTGCCCGAAATCATGATTGGAAAATGCACATTATGTTGGTCAAAATACGTTTCAATCGCAAATAATGCGGCTTTAGCATTCAGCGTATCAAAGATGGTTTCAACTAATAATAAATCGGCACCCCCATCAATAAGACCTGCAATCGCTTCAAGATAAGAGTCAACTAATTCATCGTAATTGACATTACGAAAGCCAGGATTATTGACATCTGGTGAAATACTCGCCGTACGGTTTGTTGGACCCAATACACCTGCAACAAAGCGTGGTTTATCAGGATTTTGAGCAGTAAACTCATCGGCCACTTGGCGAGCAAGTTGTGCTGATGCTTTATTTAATTCATAAACCAAACTTTCCATCTGGTAATCAGCCATCGCAATCGACGTGCCATTAAAGGTATTCGTTTCAACAATATCGGCACCCGCTTCGAAATAAGCACGGTGAATATCACTAATGATTTTGGGTTGGGTTAATGATAAAAGATCGTTATTCCCTTTGACATCACAAGGGTGATCAATAAAACGTTCACCACGATAATCCGCTTCTTCAAGTTTGTAGCTTTGGATCATTGTGCCCATCGCACCGTCAAGAATAAGTATTCGTTGTTGTAAAAGCTGATGGATTTTGTGTATTGATGTAGTCAAAACGGAGAGTCCTGTTGAGGGAGTATCTTAAAATTAGTCGGCCATTATATCAGAACAAATACCCGCTAAATCATCACAAAAAAAGTTATCTTTTTTCACTTCCATCATGATAAAAGTTAAATCATAATTGACCCCGGTTCAGAAAGAGACAGTCTAAATTTAATAGCTAAGGAATAATCAAATGATTAAACGCGCTATCACCGGTAAACGTCTATTTGTAATTGATACCAACGTCTTAATGCATGATCCCACCGCTCTATATCGTTTTGATGAGCATGATATTTTCCTACCCATGATTGTCTTAGAGGAACTCGACCGAGGTAAAAAAGGCTTATCTGAAGTATCTCGTAATGTCCGTCAAGTCAGTCGCTTCCTTGATGAATTAATGTTGCAAGCCGGTGATAACAAAGCAATATCAAACGGCATTCCCCTCCCTAGCGTAGCCAATAACGATATGCCGAAGGCCTGTGGTCGACTCTTCTTTCAAACAACCCAAATGGAGCAAGATCTTCCCAGGGAACTACCGGGCCAATTAGCTGACAATGCGATTTTAAGCATCGTCATCGGTTTGCAAAAATTACACCCTGATACTATCGTAACATTGGTGTCGAAAGATATTAACCTTCGTATCAAGGCGACCGTTCTAGGGATTCATTCCGAAGACTATTACAACGATAAAGTATTAGATGATGTCGACTTGCTCTATCGCGGCTCAGCGGAAATAGCGGCTGATTTTTGGAATGATCTTAACCGCTTAGAATCATGGACTCAGGACGGCCATACCTATTATGAAATAGAAGGAGATATTGTTCAGGATTGGTTTCCTAATCAACTTATCTATTCACCAGGTGAAGGCAATGCTATCGAATCCGTTGTTCGTAGCATTAATAAATCAACCGCTAATATCGAATTACTAAGTGATTATCGTAAAGAAAGTCATTCTGTTTGGGGTATAGCAGCACGAAACCGCGAACAAAATTTCGCCCTTAATTTACTCATGGATCCCGAAGTAGATTTTGTCAGTTTATTAGGCCAAGCCGGAACCGGTAAAACCCTATTAACCCTTGCTTCAGCATTAACTCAAACCATTGAAAATAAACGTTATTCAGAAATAATAATGACCCGAGTAACAATTCCCGTCGGTGAAGATATTGGCTTTTTACCTGGAACAGAAGAAGAAAAAATGACCCCTTGGATGGGCGCACTGATGGATAATTTAGAGGTGCTCAACAAAACGGATGCGAGTGCAGGTGAGTGGGGTAAACAAGCAACCAATGATTTATTACAAAGCCGTATTAAAATTCGTTCATTGAATTTTATGCGAGGCCGAACATTTCTGAATCGTTTTCTTATTATAGATGAGGCCCAGAATTTAACCTCTAAACAAATGAAGACCCTGATAACCCGTGCAGGTCCTGGTACAAAGATTGTCTGCTTGGGTAATATTGCTCAAATCGATACACCTTATTTGAGTGAAACAACCTCAGGCTTAACTTATGTGGTGGATAGATTCAAAGACTGGGCGCATAGCGGCCATATCACCTTATTACGTGGTGAGCGTTCACGTTTAGCTGATTTTGCATCTGAAAATTTATAGAAAAAGCAATCACTAACCGTTGTTCGTCTTCTGCCGGCTTAAACTATCGAATAATGCTTAAAGATGGTTCGAAACGAATCACTTAGCCTCAAGATAAGTAGTCAATTTCTTATCACTAAAAATCAGTTTAAATATTGATAAATGCTTGTTATAGTTAACAATATTTTTTCATCGTTTAACGCTCAAAATAACCCAACATGTAATAATTCAGGATGATTACAATGGAAAATATGCCAGAATTCAATAGTGACCGTCGCCATTTTTTTCGAATCAATGATCGCTTATTTATCGATGTCAGAGAACTCAGCCCCTCTATGGTTAAGCAAGTTGCGCAGACCATACATACCCCATCAGCAACTGACAGCGAGAATCAAGAAAAACAGCAACTTAGCACCATACAGGCCTCACTCATACACTTAGTAGAACAGATCAATCAAAATGATCGACACATAGCGCGCGCGATACGACTACTTGATGAGAAAGTCAGCATTATTTCGCACATGGTTCAACGACAAAAAAATGCTTCTGATAAGCGGAGCATGATTGATGCAAACCTTAGTGGGGGTGGCATCGCATTTAAATCTGCTGTCGAGTATAGTCACAAAACGATGCTTGAGCTCCATATTGAATTACAACCTTCAGGTACCATAATTCATGCTATCGCCAGCGTTGTCTGTTGCGAACCCTCTTCCGACTTAGCAAATAAAGAGCCGTTCTACCTAAGATTAGCGTTCACCGACATGAATGAATACGACCGAGACTTTTTAGTCAAACATACCCTTACCCATCAAGCAGAAACGTTACGTATGACTCAGAAATAAAGACCATATTTTATGTTTTAGTCTTTTATTTTCTCCCACCACGCAATCAAAACCAATAGAATCGATTAGATGCTTTTTCAATTTGATCTGACCCCAATGGTTCTGCTGGTTTGACCCCGTGGGTTTTAAGCATCAGCTATTGCATTTTCCAATTAACTCTTACGAAATGCTCCTTTAGTAAACGCGTAATACATTACAGGGATAACTAATAAGGTTAATACCGTTGATACCAAAATACCAAAAAGCAAGGCCACTGCTAAACCATTAAAGATGGGATCATCTAGAATAAATAATGCCCCTAACATAGCGGCTACCGCGGTTAATATAATGGGTTTCGCTCGTACAACAGCGGCGTGGATCACCGCTTGCTCTAACGGCATGCCTGACTCGACAGATTGTTTGATGAATTCCACTAATAAAATGGAATTTCGCACAATAATCCCTGCCATAGCAATCATGCCTATCATCGATGTCGCAGTAAACTGCGCACCGAGTAAAGCATGACCAGGCATCACGCCAATAATTGTAAGGGGTATCGGTGCCATAATAATAAGCGGTATTAAATAGGATCTGAACTGAGCCACAACCAGTAAATAGATCAAAATAATACCTACTGCATACGCCAGCCCCATATCACGGAAGGTTTCATAGGTAACTTGCCACTCTCCATCCCACTTAATACTGTCACTCACCGGCAATATCGGTGCATTAATAAAAAACTGCTCAATGTCAGTGTTTTTCAAGCGACTAACAATATCAAACATACCGTATAAGGGACTATCAAGATCGCCAGCCATATCAGCAGTGACAAAACTGACTGGTAATAAATCTTTGTGGTAAATAGTTTGCTCGCGTTGAGTTTGAATCACTTCAATCACATCACCCAATGCAATCATTTCACCTTGTTGATTTCTCAGGCGCAATTTCAACAATGCCGCTAAATCACGTTGTTCGACAACCGGAAACTCTAAGCGAAGTGGTACAGCATACTTCACTGCGGTGTCATGTAAATAGCCCACATCTTCACCTGCTAATGCCATCCGTGTAGCCGTCACTATTTGCGCCTGAGATAAGCCAAATAAAGCGGCTTTTTCACGATCAACGTTTAACACCCTGCGTGGAGCTCTAACCTCGACTGTATCATCAACATCAACCACATCACCGGTTTGTTCAAACACTGAACGAAGCTGTTTGGCTATCAGCAACTGACTCGTATAATCCAAGCCATAGACCTCAGCCACAATTGGTGACTGCACAGGAGGACCTGGCGGCACTTCAACAATTTTAACGTTACCACCCCAACGCTCACCAATGAGCTGTAACGGTTCTCGGGTGGAACTAGCAATCTGATGACTTTGCCTATCACGTAAATGTTTGTCGGTTAAATTAACTTGAATATCAGCAACTTCCGAGCCTTCACGCAAATAATATTGCCTCACTAAACCATTAAAGTTAATTGGTGAAGCAGTCCCAACATATGCTTGATAATCAGTTACTTCAGGGACAGTTGCTAAATACGCACCTAATTCATGCACTAAACCTGCGGTACGCTCTAAGCTTGTGCCCTCGGGCATATCAACAACTATTTGAAATTCAGATTTGTTATCAAACGGTAGCATTTTTAACACGACCAACTTCATTACGCCTAAACCTACCGAGGCAGCAATCAATCCGATCATCAGCAATAACAGCATCCATCGCCAAAAACGAGCCGCTTTATTCACCACAAATACACCAATAATGTAATGAAAAAACCGATACGTTAATGTGCTTGGTTCGACATTGGACTCTGGACTCGGTGCATGAACGTGACGTTGCTTCGCCATCATTTTTAACACCATCCACGGCGTTAAAATATAAGCGACTAATAATGACAACAACATGCCGATGCTGGCATTGATTGGGATCGGGCTCATATAAGGGCCCATTAAGCCCGTCACAAAAGCCATCGGTAATAAGGCTGCAATAACAGCAAAGGTTGCCAAAATAGTGGGGCCACCGACCTCATCAACCGCGAGTGGAATGATGTCTCGTAATGACTTGCCGCCAAGTTTTTGATGGCGATGAATATTCTCTACAACGACAATCGCATCATCCACCAAAATTCCAATGGAGAAAATCAAGGCAAACAATGACACCCGATTAAGGGTAAAGCCCCACGCCCATGATGCAAATAACATCAACATCAAGGTAATCACGACAGCCACACCAACAATAATGGCTTCACGCCAACCTAAAGCGAATAAAACCAATAAAATAACGGCGATGGTGACAAATACTAGTTTTTTGATTAAGGTTTGTGCTTTGTCATCGGCTGTTTGTCCATAATTACGCGTGACCGTGACTTCTACACCTTCCGGTACAAATACACCTTTAAGATCTTCAAATCGTGCAATGACTGCATTGGCAATATCAACGGCATTCATACCCGGTTGTTTTGCAATTGCTAAAGTCACTGCCGGGAATTCTCCTTGTGCAACATTAGCCTTCGCCATCGTTGCCGGCCCCGTTCCCAACCAGGCATAACGTGAGGGTTGATCAGCGCCTGATATGACTGTCGCCACATCTCTTAAATACACAGGCGCATTATTTTTAACGCCAATGACTAAAGATGAAATTTCTTCAATGGTGCTTAAAAACACGCCTGCTTGTACGGATGATTGTTGATCTGCTTTAACTAGCACCCCTGCTTCTGCTGAAGTATTTGCAGCAAGTAATGCATTTTTTAACTCGGCTAAATCAATGCCAAATCCCGCTAAACGTTGTGGGTCAAGTTGAATTCGTACGACATTATCTGGGCCACCCACCGTATAAATATCACGTGTTCCTCGTACACGTTTTAATTCAGCTTCAACAGCATGTGCTACTTTTTGTAATTCATGGGCGCCACGACTTTGATCTGCAGTCCATAAGGTTAAGGTGACAATCGGTACATCGTCGATGCCCTTGGGTTTAATAATCGGCTGTGCCACACCTAGTTGTGTCGGTAACCAATCACTATTTGAATAAATTTTGTTATATAAACTCACTATTGCGGTGGTTGAATCTTCCCCCACTTCAAACTGCGCGGTTAATATTGATAATCCAGGCTTGGAAACTGAATAGACATGCTCAAGACCTGAAATTTCAGAAATAACCTGTTCGGCTGGTGTCGACACTAAACGCTCAACTTCGCCGGCAGAAGCCCCAGGATAAGCAATAAAAATATTAGCGAAGGTCACATCAATTTGAGGTTCTTCTTCTCGCGGCGTTAGTAAAATGGCAAACATGCCAAGCAATAACCCAATTATTGCTAATAAGGGCGTGATTTCAGTATCCTGAAACTGTTGGGCGATTCGCCCAGATATACCTAGCTTCTCGGGATTCATTGTGCTGATCTTAAGCTATTATTTTTCAATAACCTTACGGCTTTTAAAGGATCAACAACAACTTGCTCACCTACTGACAAGCCTGCCAATACTTCACGATGCCCATCCGCCATATGACGTCCTAAACTAATCTGCCTAAACAATAATTGTGCGTCCTTATTCTGCACATATACGCCTGAAACCTCACTACGTTGCACGATTGCTTGTTGTGGAATAACTCTTACCAGCTCATTTCCTACGACAAACTGCAATTTGCTAAACATGCCCGGATAAATATGTTCAACACCAACGGGCAAATCAACACGTAATAAAAAACTATGACTGTTGACATCCGCATGCGGAATAATCGTGATTTTCTCACCATTAATTTGGCGGCCATCGGTCAAAAGCAAAACTGGCTTGTCCGCAGATTTAATGGCGGTCAATAAATACTGCGGCACTTTGATGATGGCACGTAACTGTTCAAGAGAAACCCCTGTCATTAAATGTTGACCAGGATTTGCCATCTCGCCCAATTCAATCAACCGTTCGGTGACGACACCACTATAAGGCGCAATAATCCGTGTATATGATAATTGCACTTTGGCCTCATCTAATTGTGCTTCTCGCGCCTTTAATTGCCCCTGAACTGCCTGAACACGGGCATTAGCAGCGCTTAGATCAGCATTTGCTTTATCGAGTGCTGCTTGCGCTAGCAGTTTACGTTTGTATAAATTTTGTACTCGTTCAGCCTCAGCTGCGGCTTCTTTTTGGCGAGCATAGGCTTCGCGGCTTTGCGCCTTATCTGCTAATAGATTTGCTTGTAATTGTGCTATGCGTGCTTGAAACTCATCATCTCTAAACGTCATAATCGTCGCACCTTGCGGCACCACATCATTGACATCAAAATTCAATTCAATCACTTCTGCAGAAATGCGTGAAGAGACGGTTGAATGGTGAATAGCTTCAATAGCAGCATCAAAAATAACTTGTTTTGGAAAGACTTTTTCAACTACAGGGGTCACTTCGAGGGTGTTTTCAGCGTTAACGCCATTGTTGATAGATAAGACCATGAGCACACTGCTAATCAACACAATGAAAAGTGATCTAATAGTGTGATAACTCATTCTTTAAGTCCTTATTAATTTTAGAATCAAATACATGTGTGCACTATCGATTTGATGGTGCAAAGAAACAATATTAGCAAATACTAATAATTAAGCCAATATTTTAGGCATCTTTAGCTTTGTGACCGGCGTTCACAGTGTATTATGTATGGTGCAGTTACCTTGAAATGTAATATAACTGGAGAAATCAGGATGAAATCACCGCTATCACTACTTACCCTTGCTATCTGTTTTGCAACGCCTACTTGGGCGAATCCAACCGAAAAATTAACAACATTAGACGACCAATCCTCTGTTGCCATCACGATTTATAATGACAATTTGGCACTGATCAAAGATCAACGTCAAATTCTGCTAGATAAAGGCTTTAACAACCTTGCATTTCGCGGTGTAAGCGCCAGAATGCGACCCGAAACAGCACTGCTTCGGAGTTTAAGCCCGAACAATCAAATACACGTATTAGAACAAAATTTTGATTTTGATTTGCTAACGCCTCAAAACATGTTGGAAAAATATACTGGTAAAGAGGTTCGCCTTGCCAGCATCAATCCAGCGACAGGTGTTAAGACAATTGAAACTGCAACCATTCTCAGTACCAATAATGGCATCACATTAAAAATTGGTGACAAAATCGTCACTAATCCTCAAGGTAGTTATATTTTTGATCAGGTACCTAATAACTTACGTGAGCAACCTACACTATTAACGCAATTAACTAATTCTAGTGATAAACAACAAACTGTAGAGTTAGGTTATCTAACATCAGGCCTAGCTTGGAAAGCAGACTATGTCGCGGAATTAACTAGCGACGAAACTCAACTCGATTTAACTGGCTGGATCACGTTAACCAACCAAAGTGGGACCGCATACAATAATGCCAAATTACAACTCGTCGCAGGGGATGTAAATCAAGTTCAGCCTGAATTAGCTAGAGGTGCTTTGCCACAAGAAGCCATGATGAAGTCGATGAATGATCGTGTTGTTGTTGCTGAAGAAAGTTTGTTTGAATATCACCTCTACAGCCTCACTCGAACAACTAATCTTGCCGATAAACAAACGAAGCAAGTGGCCTTACTTTCAGCAAGTTCAGTACCCGTTAATAAAGAGTTTTTGCTGCAAGGGCGAGACTATTATTACCGCAGTAATTACGGCGATCTTGGTCAAAAAATAAAAATTGCAGTATTTATAGCCTTTAACAACACTGAAAAAGCACATTTAGGCCTACCTATTCCCAAAGGTACTGTACGAGTTTATAAAAATGACAGCAAAGGTAGTGCGCAGTTTATTGGTGAAGATAGCATCGAGCATACTCCTAAGAACGAAAACATACGCCTTAAGCTTGGTGATGCCTTTGATATTACCGCCGATAAGAAACAAATAGATTTCAATAAAGCCAAATTTTTTGCACCTCATCATGCTGCCTATCAAAGTAGTTATGAAATAAAACTGAACAATGCTAAAACTGAACCGGTTACTGTTATCGTTCGCGAGCCAGTTCCAGGCGAATGGGATATAGTCAAAGAAAGCCACTTGCACCAAAAAGTGGCATCGGGCACGGCACAATGGCAAATCACCATTCCGGCTGAAAGCACTCAAACACTGACCTATAGCGTCTTAGTTCAGTATTAGCATGATTCACGCTATTTTATACAGCTTTCGACGCTGTCCTTATGCAATGCGGGCTAGAATGGCTATTGCCCAAAGTGGCTTACACGTTGAGTTACGTGAAGTCGTGTTACGTGACAAACCACAATCATTACTTGAACTATCACCCAAAGCCACGGTGCCTGTACTCATTACTGCCGACAACAAGATTATCGACGAAAGTTTAGATATTATGCTGTGGGCATTGCGACAATCTGATCCCAACCATTGGTTGAATAACATCAATGACGTTTTAATTGAAAATAATGATGGCCCATTCAAGCATTGGCTAGATCGCTATAAATATGCGGATCGTTACCCTGAACATTCTCAACAATTTTACCGACAACAGGGGGAACAAACATTATTCATGCTTGAACAAGTATTAACCGACTCTGCATTTTTATCAGGCAATACCGTTACACTGACTGATATCGCTATTTTTCCTTTTATCCGCCAATTCGTCGCTGTCGAACAAGCTTGGTTTGATCAAGCCCCCTATCCCAAATTAAGGCAGTGGTTAGATTATTTACTAACAACTGAATTATTTAAATTAACGATGCACAAATACTCACCATGGACGACATCTGATAAAGAACAAGCGGTGTTTCCAATAGGCACATACCAACACACATCCCTTAACTAAGCTGTAATGTCTAAGATATTTCCTCGTTTAGTTTTTTGATTTTCAGTGGCTGCATTTTGGTTAGCAACTAGACTGTTTGGATTCAGTTGTTTGGAAATTTCAGCTCGCGCTTCAATCGCCATTTGTGCTGCTCTCGCTGCAACATTGAAATCTTGAGATGAAGGTTGCATAGGGGCCAGTGCTGCGGCTTGAATTTTTTGTGCTTTATGTAACGTCGCATGGGGATCGCCCGACACTTTTGACGTATCAATACTAACTTCACCACCGATAGCATATTGCACACCATCAGGCCCACGCTGAAAACTAAAGTTAGCGCCACCACGGACAATACCACTTCCAGCAGCAAGATGAGCGGCTTCATGGGATCGAACAACCTGATCGCGGGCTTTCAGTTGACGTAATTGTTCTATATCTTGCTCTGATAGTGCCGCTTCTTGAGTTTTAGCTAATAAAACAGGTGAAACAGGGCGTGCTACAGCTCTCGGCTTAATTGTAGATAAAGTTGTTGAGTGACTATTTTTAACGTCCACGGCTGCACCGTTAAACCGTTATATCCAGAAGACTTCCAATCATCTCATTACTTGCTTCTACAATTTTAATAGAAGCCTGTACCTGATGCTTGTCACTAATCATATTCACCAAAGGATCCGTAAAATTACCATTAGCTTGACTGGTATTGGTAGAGGCAATCTTAGCGGCATGTTGATTAAGGCTCTGCATACCTGATTGAATGCCAGAAAATCCTGACTGAAGTGCGGGAATAGTACTCATCGATACCTCCAAAATAAAGCACATTGCATAGTGCGCTATGCTTAATTATTTTGTGATTTTCTTCAATTCATTTGCATTTAATCGAATAAAAATAATTGAAGAAATAAATGTCACACAACTGAATAATACCTCTAAACTAGCATAAAGATCAAAGGCTTGTGCACTATAAACTTCACCAATCCCATGAGAAAAGTACAGCAGCATCAGAAAACCTGTCCAAGCATGCGTATAGGGCTTACCATGTAACAGCCCACGTAAAGGGAACAATAGTGGCACTAACGCAATAATCAACCATGCTGAAATAGGATAGTTCTCGCCATGTTCAGCTAAAGTTATCCAACAAATTAACGTAATCATTAAGCCAAAAAAGCTCGCTAGGGATAACTGTTTATAAAATTGTGTCATGATAATGTCTTGGTAATAGTTGCGATACGCTGCCCTAATGCACGGCATAATTTTGCTTCGTTTTCACTCAGTGGCCGTTCATTATTAGCCCCTGATAAATGACTAGCGCCATAAGGTGTACCGCCATCAGTTGTCGTCATCAATGTACTTTCACTATAGGGCAAGCCCATTAATAACATGCCATGATGCATAAGGGGCAGCATCATTGATAATAAGGTCGATTCCTGTCCACCGTGTAAGCTTCCTGTGGCAGTAAATACTGCCGCTGGTTTACCAATGAGCGATCCTGAAAGCCAAACATCACTGGTTTGGTCGATAAAGTATTTGAGTGGCGCCGCCATATTTCCAAAACGTGTTGGACTACCTAGTACTAATGCTGCACAATTTCTTAAATCATCATGGTTCGCGTAAAGATGACCTTGCTCGGGTATAGCATCTTGCGTTGACTCACACACTGTCGAAATGGCAGGAACCGTTCTTAATTTAGCGGTGCAATTTTCCACACTCTCAACCCCACGGGCAATCTGTTCGGCCATTTCGCGTACATGACCTGACTGGCTATAATATAAAATTAATATCTCTATCATTGTAAAATCTCAAGTACGGCTTCAGGAGGGCGACCGATTTTAGCTTTACCATTATGGCAAACAATCGGGCGTTCAATAAGCTTAGGGTGATCACACATCGTTTGAATCAACTGTTGTTCAGTGAGTGACTCATCTGCCAAATTTAACTCTTTATAGTGCGCTTCACCTTGTCGTAAAAGCTGACGAGCATTGATACCAAGCTGCTTAAGAATATTACTCAAGGATGCAATCGATGGCGGTGTTTTTAAATACTCAATCACCTCAGGTTTAAAATCGTGCTGTTCAAGTAATGCCAGAGTCTGTCGGGATTTACTACATCTAGGGTTGTGATAGATCACTATATCGCTCATGAAGAAGAGTCCAGTAACGTTTCTAAAAAGGAAAGGTGAATTTCTGTCGGCTGTACACTGCCCCATTTTTTACAGCCAGGGCAATGCCAATGCATGCTTTTACCTGCAAAACCACAAGACTGGCAGGTATATCTATTTCCTCGGCGGACCAATATATCAGTCACACCTTTAATTAATGGTACAAGCATTGGATTGGACTGTTTGCCCAATGAAATCAACCGATGTAAGCCTTCGACAGAGGGGTGTTTTTGCAATTGTGGGTATAAGTAATCTTGTGCCGCTTGACTCCCTTCTTGTAACTGAATGACATGAGTCAACATTAACCGTGCACTCGTTAAGTTAGGATATTCAACTAGTAAAGTGTGTAGCCAACTTTTAAATAGCTTTAAATTATTGGTCTGCAGATAACAATCTAATAATAGGGGCAAGGCTTCTTGAATATAACGATGATCTTGTTTCTCCACAAGCAGTAATGACTTTATTGCTTTTCGTAACTGTCCCTCTCTCATAAAAAGTGTCGCTTCAAGTAGAGTTGCACGCACACAAGATTGATCGTGAGTATGTGCTAACCTGAGTAATGCCATCGCATTAGAGTTAGCTGATTTGGATTGTTTTTCAGCCAGTTCACAATAAAATTGGGCAATCAATGGCCCCATATTTTCCTTACTTTGGCTTTGTACTTTTTGTGCCATTTCAATCGCTTTTTGCCAAGCTTTTTCTTGTTGATAAATACGCAGTAATTGTTGAAAGGCTTCAGTCGGAGGCGAAGGTTTATTAAGCAAATCAAGGAAAAGTTGTTCAGCGCGATCAAGCACGCCCGCATTCATATAATCTAAGCCTAATTCAACCAATGCCTGTGTACGTTGTGAAGCCGTAAGGCTTGGTCTAGCAATTAGGTTTTGATGAATTCGGATAGCACGATCAATCTCACCTCGCCTCCGAAATAAGTTGGCGAGTGCTAAGTGCGTTTCTACCGTTTCACTGTTCACTTCTAATAAACGTACAAACACCTCGATCGCTTTATCAGGTTGTTCATTGAGTAAATAGTTTAAACCTTGGAAATAATCAGGGCTAACAGCTGCTGATGAATGATTATGTTTGTAGTGTTTTCGCGCTAGTAACCAGCCTGATAGGGCAGCGATGGGTAACAAAAAAAATAACCATTCAATCATCAGTCCTAGACCTGACCCAAATCTGTGATTGGCAAAATTCTCAAACTGTTTATTTCCTGCTCAGAAGTCGTCAATTTTTTGCGTAAACGGCGGTTTTCATATTTTAGATTCATAATACTCATAGACAAGACTAACCCGCCTAATGCCGTACCCAGCACGATGGATACTATTATCACAACAGAAAGTGGCAGACTGAAAACACCAAGGTAATAATGAATATCGACTGATGTCATGTTAATTGCGGTAAACCCCGCCCCTAGAATAATGACAGTAATAAATAAAATAATAGAGATAATTCGACGCATTGCATATTCCTTAAGGCTCAATTAAATAGTATTTCCATTCGATAGATCATACCTTAAAAATGAACCTTGCCCAGCTTTGGCATAAATCATGTAAAATACTCTGCTATTAAACAGGTTCAGCCTGTACAGATTGTGTTTTTGGAGAATAATCATGACCTTTGTTGTCACAGAAAATTGTATTAAATGTAAATATACTGATTGTGTAGATGTATGCCCAGTAGATTGCTTTCATGAAGGCCCCAACTTTTTGGTCATTGATCCTGATGAATGTATTGACTGCACACTGTGTGAACCTGAATGTCCAGCACAAGCTATTTTCTCAGAAGATGATTTACCAGATGATCAAATGGAATATGTGCAGATCAATGAAGAACTTTCTCGTGTATGGCCAGTACTAGCAGAAAAGAAAGATCCATTAGATGACGCAGAAGAATGGGATGGTAAAACTGGCAAACTGACATTACTAGAACGTTAAGTTCAATTAAAATTGAGTCACAAAAAAAGCCCGCATAATAATGCGGGCTTTTTTAATTTTAAGACTATTTTACTAAGAGTTTAAACCATCAAATGTTTTAACTTCTTCATTGCATTATTTTCAATTTGGCGAATACGTTCAGCTGAAACTTGATATTGATCAGCTAAAGTATGTAACGTCGATTTACCATCATCATTTAACCAACGTTGGCTGACAATATCACGGCTACGTTCATCTAATGTTTCTAGAGCTTGTACGAGTTTTTGATGTTGATCATCAGCAAAATCCATTTGTTCTAACTGTATCGAAGGGTCGGCATTTTCTGGCCCTTCTAAATAAGCCGAAGGTGAAAAGCTAGCGTCTTCATCATCAGCATCATTAGGCAAATCAAATGACGTATCTGGCTGCGCTAAACGGCGCTCCATATCCATAACATTATCAGGTGTCACACCCAGATCTGCGGCAACGGCTTCGACTTCTTCTGGGTTTAACCAACCAAGACGTTTTTTTGCACTTCGTAAATTAAAGAACAGCTTACGTTGTGCTTTAGTTGTTGCGATTTTTACAATGCGCCAGTTACGAATTACATATTCATGAATTTCCGCACGAATCCAATGCACAGCGAATGAAACTAAACGAACACCCTTGTCAGGGTCAAAACGCTTTACCGCTTTCATAAGGCCGATATTACCTTCTTGCACAAGGTCAGCAACTGGCAAGCCATATCCGCTATAGCCTTTTGCAATACGATTAACAAATCGTAAATGTGACAAAATTAGGCGTTGTGCAGCTTCGACGTCACCATTTGTTTGTAGGCGCGTTGCGAGTTCGTATTCTTCTTCAGCCGTCAACATCGGCGTGCTGTGAACGAGATTCGTATATAAATCTACGTTGCCAACGGAAGCTAAAGCTAAATTGTATTGGGCTACAGATGATGTCATTGAGTGGCCTCCCTAAAAATTAGTGTTGCAATCATAGCATTAAGTTTATGAGTCATCTAACTAAGACTGCAAATTTAGGAAATAGTTCCTTTTTTAATTGAGTTTTAGCGAGGCTCTATAGCGCTTAAATGTCGGCCTACAGCCAACCAAGCCCCCATGACACCGAGCAACATTCCGATGAGCGGTAATGTCAATATCATCGTTCCCGATAACCATGCCAAAGTAAATTCACTTTCGTATTGACTTGCAAGTTCATTAATCGGCCCGTTAATAAGACTCATCGTAAACAGTAATGTTAACCATGCGACCAGCCCACCTAATAATCCATACCAAAACCCAGTGTACAAAAAAGGCCTACGAATAAAAGCATTAGTACCACCTACCAATTTAATAACACGTATTTCGCTTTGCTGGTTAAGAATAGCCAAACGAATAGTATTACCAATAATGAGCAAAACACTGAGTGATAATAATAACCCTAGAATGCTTATTCCACGTTGCCCCATATCGTTAATACTGCGTAATCGTTGTAACCATTCCATATCAAGTTGCGCTTGACCGACATCAGGCAAGCTTTCTAATCGAGACAATAAACTACCGACAGCATCAGGGCGTAAATCATGACTATCAGGTTGCACAATAATCACCGCAGGTAGTGGGTTAGTCGGCAGTGTATCTAATAAGTTACCCAACCCTGATAGTTGACGAAACTCTTCCAGTGATTGACTCGCTGATTGGTAATTTACAGCCGTAATTTCAGGCCAAACTTTTAGTTTATTAACCAGAAATTGAGCCTCAGCATCGTTCACATCTTGTTTTAAGAATAAAGAAATTTGTGCGGCATCATCCCACTGGCTACTGACTTGTTCAATATTTTTCAATATCACATACAAACCAGCAGGCAGGGCCAATGCAATACCTATCACCACCACCGTCATCAGGCTAGCTAACGGTTGACGCCATAGACGTCCCAGACTAAATAACATCACCTGCAGGTGGCGCAACAGATAATTTTTAATATTTAAATTCACTGTCTTCATCGCTCACTATGTTCGGCTAAACGGCCTTTTTGCAGAATAACTTGACGATATGGCAAGGTTTGAATCAGATCAAGATCATGGGTAGCAATAAACACCGTGACCCCCACCTGATTAAATTGTTCAAACAAATGCATGATATCCCGTGATAAATCCGGATCCAGATTACCGGTAGGCTCATCCGCCAGCAAAATAGGCGGACGATTCACAACCGCCCGTGCAATACCAACACGCTGTTGCTCTCCACCCGATAACGCAATCGGTAAATTGCGTTCTTTATTGAGCAGGCCCACTTTATCCAGAGCAGCACGAACTCGGCGACCAATTTCTCGATGATTTTCGCCAGCAATAACCAAAGGTAGGGCGACATTATCAAACACAGTACGATCATGTAATAAATTATGGTCTTGGAAAACTAAACCTATTTGACGCCTGTAATAAGGAATTTTCCGTTTTGGTAACCGGGTTAAATTTTGGTCATTCACTAAGACTTGGCCGTGAGAAGCACGTTCGATTAATGCAATAAGCTTAAGTAAAGTACTTTTACCTGCGCCAGAGTGACCCGTTAAAAAAGCCATTTCCCCCTTTGCTAACTCAAAACTCAGCCCTGACAAGGCCTCATATTGATTGGTATAACGCTTATAAACATCAGTAAATTTAATCATTATGCGTCTTCGCGACCCAATAGAGCATCAACAAACTCTTCTGACACAAATGGCCGAAGATCATCAATTGTTTCACCAACACCAATATAGCGAATAGGCAATCCAGTTTTCTTAGCAATGGCAAAAATAATGCCGCCTTTGGCTGTACCATCGAGTTTGGTTAAGGTGAGGCCTGTCACGCCAACAGATTCATTAAACTGCACGGCTTGTGATAATGCATTTTGCCCCGTTCCCGCATCGAGTACTAACATAACCTCATGTGGTGCAGCCCCATCTAATTTACCCATAACACGCTTTACTTTTTTCAACTCTTCCATCAAATTGGATTGTGTATGTAAGCGGCCCGCAGTATCCGCTATTAAAATATCAACCTTGCGCGCTTTAGCCGCTTGTAATGCATCAAAAATAACGGAAGCAGAATCGGCACCGTTATGCTGAGAAATAACAGCAATATGATTGCGGTCACCCCAAACTTGTAGTTGTTCTACTGCTGCGGCACGAAACGTATCTCCTGCTGCCAACATAACCGATTTTCCTTGCTGCTGAAATTGTTTGGCCAATTTACCAATCGTTGTAGTCTTGCCAACACCATTAATCCCTACCATTAATATAACAAATGGTCCCTCTTGTTCAGGGATCACCAAAGGCTGACAACTCGGTTGCAAAATATCGACCATATCATCTCGCAGCGCAGTAAATAAGGCATCGGCATCACCTAATTGTTTACGGGCTACACGTTGCGTTAAATCTTGAATAATCGTTTGAGTGGCATCAACACCAAGATCGGCAGTGAGTAGCTGTGTTTCAAGCTCTTCAAGCAGCCCATCATCAATCGTTTTTTTACCCAGAACAAGTGCAGCAAAACCCTCTGTTAGTTTATTGCTGGTACGGTTTAACCGTTGTTTTAAACGCCCAAATAAACTGGCCTTATTTTCTGTAGGTTCAGTTTCAGCGTCTGCAAGAGTATTATAGATAGCTTGATCACCTTGCTCTTGCTGCTCAATGATTGCCTCTTCGACGACTTTAGGTTTTTTTCTCAGGAAACTAAACATAATCTGGCTTGTCTTCTAAACTTCAAAACGTTAATTTTATCATGCTAGGGAAATCTAAATGCAGATGCTTAAAAAAATTAAACTCAGCTGTTGCCTACTTGCAATCATACCGGCTCTTGCCGCAGCGAATGTCAGCGAGTACGAACTTGATAATGGCTTGAAACTAATCATCAAAGAAGACCATCGCGCACCTGTCGTCGTGTCGCAAGTTTGGTATAAAGTCGGCTCAAGTTATGAGCAAAATGGGACTACAGGTATATCACATCAACTTGAACACATGATGTTTAAAGGTACAGAAAACTTAGGTCCGAATGAATTTTCGCAAATAATAGCAGCCAATGGCGGCAGTGAAAATGCATTTACGGGTCGCGACTACACCGCTTATTTTCAAACGATGGAGAAAGACCGTTTAGAAGTAAGCTTCCGATTAGAAGCAGAACGCATGCGCAAACTGGTCATCGACAGTGATGAGCTACTAAAAGAGCGTGAAGTTGTAGCTGAAGAACGTCGTATGCGAACCGAGGATAACCCCCAGTCATTATTGCGCGAAGCTTTTTATGCTTCAGCCTTTGTAAATAGTCCTTATCATCACCCAATTATTGGTTGGATGTCTGATATCAATAACTACGAAGTAGACGATTTACGGCAGTGGTATCAAAAATGGTATGCACCAAACAATGCAACAGTCGTCATTGTCGGCGATGTTGAACCTGAGGCCGTTCTGAGCCTAGCAAAGCGCTATTTTGGCCCACTCAAACCAGAAAAAATTGCAGTATTAAAACCACAAGTTGAAATTGAACAAGATGGTAAACGCATGATTGAAATCAATGCGCCTGCCGAACTTCCTTATATGATGATGGGTTGGAAAGTGCCTGTCGTAACAACAGTAAACAAAGAATCAAGCTGGGAACCTTATGCATTAGAGATGTTAGTTGGAATTTTAGATGGTGGAAACAGTGCCCGTTTTTCTCGTCATCTAATTCGTGATCAAGAGGTAGCCGCGGGAATTGGAGCCGGATATGGTTTATTTTCACGTTTAGCCGATACTTTCACTATTGCTGGGACGCCAGCGAGAGGCAAGTCAATTTCTGATTTACAAAAAGCAGTCATTAGCGAACTTGTCCAATTAAAAACAGAACCTGTTAGCGAACTAGAGTTGAATAGGGTCAAGGCACAAGTCATGGCAAATGCAGTTTATGAGCGCGATACGGTGTTTTATCAAGCGATGCAAATTGGCATGTTAGAAACAATTGGCCTCGATTGGCGCCTGAGTGATGACTATGTCGATAATATTCAAGCCGTTACGGCAGAACAAGTTCAAGCAGTAGCCAATAAATATTTTATTGATCAAGGTCTTACGATGGCAGAGCTTATACCCATGCCATTGGAAGGTAAAAAATCAGTAATGTCTTCAGGAGTAGGTCATGGTCACTAAGTTTCTTGGTTTTGTTATTACTTTTTTAGCCGCTGCTTCATTACAAGCAAGCCCACAAATTGAACATTGGCAAACATCAAACGGAGCGCGAGTCTATTTTGTTGCGGCACCTGAGTTAGCAATGGTCGACATTGAAGTCGTGTTTGATGCGGGATCTGCTCGTGACGGTGATTTATCAGGCACCGCATTACTAACCAATGCCATGTTAAACGAAGGCGCAGCAGGTTTAGATACCAATCAAATTGCCGCTGAATTTGAGAATGTTGGTGCGCAGTTTAGTAATTCATCAGAACGAGATATGTCAGTATTAAGCCTGCGAAGCCTAACCGCTGACTTTGCACTTAAGCCCGCATTGACCATCTTTCATAAAGTACTAACTCAGCCTGACTTCCCATCCGCGCCATTTGAGCGTATGCAAAAACAAATGCTCATCGGTTTACAAGCTGAAAAACAATCGCCAGGAGCAATTGCTTCCCGTGCTTTTTATACTAATATCTATGGCAAACACCCTTATGCAAACATGCCCGCAGGTGATGAAAGCTCAGTTAATAAGCTCAATATTGCAACACTCAAAGCATTTTACCAACAATATTACGTGGCCAAGAATGCCGTCATCATTTTAGTCGGTGCATTAAATAGTCAGCAGGCAAAAGAATTAGCTGAAAACTTGTTAGCTGGATTACCTGACGGAGAAGCAGCACCTGCATTGCCAGAGGTAGCCTCACTTACCACCGCAAAAACAGTCAACATTGAACACCCTTCCTCACAAACCCATATTACGATGGGGCAACCAGGAATAAATCGTCACGATCCTGATTATTTTGCATTGTATGTGGGTAACCATATTCTGGGAGGTAGTGGATTGGTATCACTTCTGAGCAACGAAGTACGTGAGAAGCGTGGCTTATCGTATAGTGTTTATAGCTATTTCAGACCTATGCATCAATTGGGACCTTATCAGTTTGGCTTACAAACTCGAAATAACCAAGCGAAAGAAGCTTTAGAAGTGATGCAAAATACACTCACTGACTTTATCAATAAAGGGCCAACAGAAGCCGAGTTAACAGCCGCCAAACAAAATATTACCGGTGGCTTTGCCTTACGTGTCGATAGCAATAGTAAAATTGCTGACTATACGGCAATGATTGGTTTCTATGGTTTGCCATTAGATTATTTAGATACCTTTAATGCTAAAGTAAATGCAATCAGTATCAAGCAAATTAAGGAAGCTTTTTCTCGACGCATACATGCCGACAAAATGGTCACGATTTTAGTAGGCGGTCAATCTGAATAAACATCAACCCACAGGACAACTCCGGATTATTGGCGGCAAATGGCGAGGTCGAAAATTATCGTTTGCTGATGTTGATGGTTTAAGACCTACTCCTGATAGAGTCCGTGAAACCTTATTCAATTGGTTACAAGCTGAAATCGGTAACGCCCGATGCCTAGATTTATTTGCTGGTAGTGGTGCTTTGAGTTTTGAAGCGGCCTCTCGAGGAGCGGCGAGCGTGACCATGGTAGAAAATAATCCAGTGGCGAGCAAACAATTGCAACGTCATTGTGAACTGCTATCAAACAGTCACTGTCACATTGAGACGACATCAGCACAGCAGTTTTTAATCGGCAATACACAGCAATTCGATATTCTTTTTATTGACCCACCGTATCAATTAAATTTATGGACAGAGATCGCCAACTTATTAGTAGAACAGGCAACGTTGGCAGACCATGCTCATATTTATTTAGAATGTCCAAGTAAAGGTCCACTTCCTTCTCTCCCTGAGCAATGGCAATTGATAAAAGACAAAAAAGCCGGTAACGTTCGCTATTGCTTATTTAAAGCTAACTTAGGAGATGAGGCGTAATGACGACAGCTATTTATCCGGGCACCTTTGATCCAATCACTAATGGTCATATTGACTTAGTGAACCGTGCCAGTAAATTGTTTAACAAGGTTATTGTCGCTGTGGCGATTAACCCGGGTAAAGACCCTACATTTAGTTTAAACGAACGCGTAGAGTTAGCTAAAAAAACGTTGGCTGGCATAGAAAATGTTGATGTTTGTGGCTTTGAAGGTTTATTAATCGATGTAGCTAAGCAAAAACAAGCTAAAGTGATTATCCGTGGCTTACGCGCAGTCTCTGATTTTGAACATGAATTCCAACTAGCAGGGATGAACCGAAAAATGGAGCCTGATGTTGAAACATTGTTTTTAACGCCCGCAGAACAATTTACTTACATTTCATCAAGCTTGGTACGTGAAATTGCAACATTAGGCGGTGATGTATCTGAATTTGTCGCACCGTGTGTAATGGCAGCCTTAAAAGCTAAATTGGTCTAAATGCGCGATAAACGCTAAAATCGCGCCATATCAAATTAAGCTGGAGTTTTAAATGTCGTTATTTATAACAGACGAATGTATTAACTGTGATGTCTGCGAACCAGAATGTCCAAATAGTGCGATCAGCCAAGGCGAGGAAATCTATGAGATTAATCCTGCCCTTTGTACTGAATGTGTCGGTCACTTTGATACACCACAATGTGTCGAAGTTTGTCCGGTTGATTGCATCCCCAAAGATCCTGACCATGAAGAATCAGAAGAGCAACTATTAGGAAAATATAACTTATTGATGGCTGCAGGCAAATAGTTAAGCATTCATTCCCCTAACACCTCATCGTGCTTACAACTATCGATGCCGTTGCTTTAGCGATACTTGACGCTGATTTTCACGTAGTTGCTGCTTAGTAGCACGATGTTCGGCAATCGTTAAAGCGGCATCCGCGCCAATATGCGCTTCACCACGCTCTGCCGCTAGCATCATTTGTTTTTCACGCTCTTGAAAACGTGCTTTTTGTTCTGGTGTTGATTTATCAAAACAATGTGGGCAACTAATGCCGTGCTCATATTTATCGCTTAATTTTTCTTGTTCTGTAATCGGCATTCGGCAGGCATTGCATTGATCATAATGACCTTTTTCTAGTGAGTGATTGACCGTAACACGTTCATCAAACACAAAGCATTCACCTTCCCATAACGATTCCTGTTCAGGGACATCTTCTAGATACTTTAAGATCCCCCCTTCCAGATGATAAACCTCTTCAAAACCTTGCTCTTTTAAATAAGCAGTGGATTTTTCACAACGAATTCCACCTGTACAAAACATCGCTACTTTTTTGTTTTTTTCAGGATCAAGATTATCTTTCACATACTGCGGAAACTCACGAAAGCTCTCAGTATTGGGGTTTAACGCATCTTTAAATGTCCCTACCTGCACCTCATAATCATTCCTAGTATCTACGAGAACCACATCAGGATCGCTAATTAAGGCATTCCAGTCTTTGGGCTTCACATAGGTTCCCACCACTCTTTTAGGATCAATGCCTTCCACACCCATCGTCACTATTTCTTTCTTTAACTTCACACGAGTGCGTAAAAAAGGCATGTCATCAACAAATGATTCTTTATAGCTAAGCTCTGCCAATCCAATATCGTTGCGTAAAAAAGATAGCAAGGCGTTAATGGCATCAGCAGAACCTGCAACCGTGCCATTAATTCCTTCATACGCGAGTAACAAAGTGCCACGAATATGCTTATCCAACATAAAATTCAATAAAGGCGATTTTATCGCTTGGTAATTATCCAATGTGACAAATTTGTATAAAGCACATACAACGATTTTGGACATACTAATTCCTGACAATTGACTTAAATTCTCTATATTTTACGTTGGATTAGTAAATTTGTCCCCTTATATGACTATTTAAAATTAGGAAAATACTGATGGGCGTGAATTACTTAGATAAAAAGGGTATGATTAAATTGTGTGAAATTTATGGAAATTGTGAGAGGTCAGGATGGTCAGCACAACAATTTTACGAGAAGAAAATCAGCATTGGCATAAAGAGCATTCAGCGTGGCTTAAAGAAGTCGAGCAATGGCAGCATGAAACTCGTCGTTTACTTGCCCTACTGTATTTATTAGAGCGAGCATTACCAGAACACACTTCCATTCTAAACAAACATGCTGCAATCATAGAGAATCATGAACAGTTGGTTAATAATTATGAATGCGGTCTTGATGAGCACTGTATTCCAACGTGCCCTAGCTTCATAACACACGAACAGCAACAAGAAGTGCATCAAACATTATCAAAACTTCATGAAGATGCAAAACAAGAGCATCTGCTCTTGAAAGCCAATTATTCCCAAGAAATGGAACGTTTTAGATCCTTAGCATCGAAGTTATTAGATGCATGCTAGCTGACGACTAAATACCACAATGTCGAATATTCTCCACGCCACCAGTCGCCAATTCAGGGCCGTTTTATGCCGATCAAACAAGTCATGATCTGGTAAACCAATATCAATAGCGTTGCCCTGCATAGGTAAACTTTTTTTCGTGACACAATTCCCCTGCTGTCTCAATACTGTTTTTATTGGGGTGTTCGATAAGTAGAAATGACATAAGACAGGGACTATGAAGCTGGTTTGCAATGCATGAACACCAGCAAATCGATTAATTTATAATCAATTTTACAGACTATTTTGGTCTTCAATGACGACGAGTACGAACAAAAATCGAATGGTGACATTTTGGACATGGTGGAATTTTACTCGTCTTCTTAAAATGGACCAACGAGTGGCAACTTTGACAAGCAAGTGTGCCAATACTGGTGATTTCTCCGGTGTGATACTCTTGGGCTCTTATTGCTTGGGCTTTGAGCTGCGCAAGTTCCAAGCGTGTTTTATCGGCTACTTTTGCAAATACCTCAAATAATCGAGCTTCTACAAGCTCTAAATCAAAACTAAGCCAAGTCGATAATTCATCGCCCGTTTTTTCAAGATATTCAGCCACGTCATCTAGATCTCGGCGAATATAATAGCCAACTCGCTCAGCATCTTCTTGAGTAATTTCTTTTAATTCAATAGCTTGCTGCTTAGCCTTTTCGATATTTTTTTGTAGCATGGGTAATGCTTGTTGTTCTGCATTATCAAGAAATTTCGCTATACGAGCCATCATATTGTCATAGGCGACGATAAGTTTTTGATCTAAATTTTGATCCTTCATACACACTCCCTCTTTATACCTGTGGTTGTTTAAGGTAACTTAGCACACAATTTTAACTTGGAGAATGAAATGCTCTCGTCTCAACGTCTCTTCCTTATGGGTTTTCTATTTTGTTTATCAATGGCAGGCATTGCCGCTTACTTTCAAATGGTAGATAATCTTGAACCTTGCCCTTTATGCATATTACAACGCGCATTTACCCTGCTGGTCGGACTGGTATTACTGATAGCCGTCATTCACAATCCTAAGCAGATTGGTATCCGTATTTATGGTGCATTATCAGGCCTATTAGCATTACTCGGGGCAAGTATTTCTGCTCGCCATATCTGGCTCCAGAACTTGCCTGAAGATCAAGTGCCAAGCTGTGGGCCCGGCCTAAATTTTATGCTTGATCATTTTCCGCTTGGGGATACTATTAATATGGTTTTACGTGGCTCAGGAGAATGTGCTGAAGTCTTATGGACATGGATGGGAGTCAGTATTCCAGGCTGGACATTGCTGGCATTTTTATTACTTGCAATATTATCTCTAAGTCAGCTATTTCGACACTAACAAGTGCTCAAATCGCTCAATATATTTATACCACCCAGCTACTTTATAAACGTTAGCCTATGTTACATGGGGTTACTCGAATCAGGACTTAAATGACAGCCAAGCAAACTGTTGTTCAAGCCCCTCTAACAAAGCAAACGTGAGTGGTCAGGATTAGATTTAGGGTATCAGCAACTGTTCTCAAATAAAGTCTGTGGCTTTGTAGAAGTCCACTATTACCGCTATTCAAACGCTAATATGTATAACAGCTCCACAAATGGTATGGATGGCATATTGCGTAAACTAACCCAAACTCAAATGCTTATAACAGCATGAGATTACAAGTGTTAGTTTGCTAGCACTTTGATGATTGATCTGTAAGATAAGGAAAGAGTTTTTGCTTGGAAATAACGTGGGAATATAAGTCGATCAAGCGTTTAAGAAAGATTAAAACGCGATCTGACCGACCATAGAACTTATAGAAACTAAAAGAGTAGTTATTACTAAAGCGATTCTAACGCGCGCGATAAGTGATGCGACCTTTAGTCAAATCATAGGGGGTCAGTTGTACGGTTACCTTGTCACCCGTTAAGATTCGGATATAGTTTTTACGCATTTTGCCAGAAATATGGGCTGTTACCACGTGACCATTTTCCAGCTCAACTCGAAAAGTAGTATTCGGCATAGTGTCGATAACAGTGCCTTCAAATTCAATATGTTCTTCTTTTGACATAAAATTCTAATGTTTACTCAAAAATTAAACGACTATTTTGCAGGAAAACTACTTATTATTCAAAGTTTTTCATCATTTAAAGCTTGCCATTTCTGATTAATGTAACCTTCCACTCCTGAAAAATTTTGTTTATATTTCATTTTTTGGCAGTTATCAATCCAATAGCCCAAGTAAACGCAAGGTAAACCGCGCCTTTGTGCAATATTGATTTGTTGCAGAATAGCGTAAGTTCCCAGACTATTATCTCGCATTTCAGGATCAAAGAATGTGTATAACGCCGACACCCCATCCTGAACAAAGTCTGTTACTGCGACAGCAACAAGACGTTGATCATCCCTAATTTCAACAAACGATGTTTCAGACCATTTTGACGTTAAAAAATTAAGGTAACTGTCTTCTGTTGGATTATCCATTCCACCACCAATATGTCTAGCAGCCAGATAGCGACAGTAAAGAGCATAGTGCTCAAAATTGAATGATGCTGGATGATGACTCACTTTCAGGTGCTGATTGCGTTGCAAACATCGTCGCTGACTTCGATTCAGACTGAATTGTGCTGTATTTATACGAACGGGCACACAAGCATCGCAATTATGGCAATGTGGCCGATAGGCCAAATCACCACTTCGCCTAAAACCATGCTGTATCAAGTGACCATATAATCTGTTTGTCATCGCCAGCTTAGGATCAGGGTAAATATTGCATGCCAGTTGATCTTCCAAATAGGAGCAAGGATGAGGGCTGTCTTGATAAAAAGCTAAAGATTCACTCATAACACTCTCGGTAAATCTGGATCAATTTGCCATAAACCATGGTCCGCTGTTCTTGAGCTTCGAGCACATAAAGCGTTAATTTGATCTATAAAATCACTACGTGATATTTCTTCGGCTCCTAAACTAGCGAGATGTTTTGAATAGACCTGGCAATCAATAAGGGGAAAGTGCCACCGCTGAAATTGTTGGCATAATGCGACCAAAGCGAGTTTGGAACTATCTTTTACCTGACTAAACATTGACTCACCAAAAAAAGCATCACCAATAGCAACACCATATAAGCCGCCCACAAGCTCACCCTCTAGCCAACATTCAACACTGTGAGCATGTCCTTGCTGATGCAATTCATTATAAGCCATGATCATATCGGGGTGGATCCAAGTGCTATTCTCTGGATCGACATTGTCTTCTCTAGGCTGAGAACAAGCGATAATAACCTGATTAAAGGCTTGGTCAAATGTGACCTTCATCGAAGTTGTGCGTATCGTCTTTTGTAAACTTTTGGATAGCTTAATATTATCTGTAAACAATACTAAGCGAGGATCGGGGCTCCACCACAGAATAGGGTCGCCTTTGTTAAACCATGGAAAAATACCATTTCGATACGCATTAAGTAGTCGTGTCGGGGATAAATCTCCTCCGGCAGCTAACAAACCGTCCTCAAAGGCTTGACTTACTGGAGGGAAATTATCGTTGTCTAGCATCGACAACCAAGTAAGAGCCATTAATCTGTAAGTTGAGAGTTTAGTTCTTTGGCCCAATTAATCGCATTCAAATACGATCTAGCAATAACCTCAATGGGTAATGGCGAAACATTCAGTGCTTGCCAATCACCATCCTCATCATTTAGCAGATCACCGAAATACGAACTAGAAATTACCTCGATCGGTAGTTTTGAATGACTCAGTGCTTGCCAGTCACCTTTCTCATAATTCAACACATCACTGAGTGCTTGGCCTATTGGTCCTGAGTGATGAAGTAGTGCATCATTAAGCTCTGCTGATAAAGGTAATTGAGGAAGAATATCGGCTAAAGGCTTATCTAACAAGGCATCTAGAGTAGAAAACAAACCTGCTGCAAAATAGTTTTCTGGTGTGCCTTTATAATAATTAGATAACAATTCACACATTTTGGCTCTTGTCATCGATAAAATTCGCAACTCATTGGGTTTATTATCGATAGCAGATAAGCTAAGTAAACTGGCCCATGTTTTAATTTTTTTATGGCCCAACATAACAATCGCTTGTTTAATACTACCTACTTCTCGTGGCAAACCAAAAAAAGCAGAATTAATCAATCTTAAAAGCTTATAGCTCAAACTTAAATCTTTATTGATTGTCATGGCAAGGTCTTCGGCATCAACATCAGGGTCTTGTAACTTTATTAACAAAGTCATCAAAACTTTTGCTGAAAGTGGTATTCCTTGATTGTTATCGGCCACAGGCAATGTATAAAATTGGCCTTCTAACAAGTCTAGGCCGTGCCTTTTACAAAATTGATACTGCTCATGCCCATTGACATTCGTCGCACATAATACTTGATGGTTCTGACGCCAAACGCTTAAATGTCCGGTGATGTCATCTATGCTTAGCTTTTGCATGTCAATCAATAAGGTATTTACCTGATCATCACCTTGTATATTGTCTGTATCTCTCGCAAAAGAAAAAAGATGTTTAGTCTCAGTGGGGTAAGACCCACCATTTAAATCCAATATTAGAGACGGGTGTGACTCATTATTTTGATATAGCGCTTGCCGCCATGATTCAGGTACAGATAATAGCGTGTCTTGTCGTCCACCTAGTTCAGGCAAGATATAGGGTAACTGCTTTAAAAATTCAGGGACTGGTGCATCATCGTCAAGCTGCTCACCTTGCTTATCAAGAAAGCGAATATGATAGCTATTAACCTCTAATTTGTCGGTCACAAATAATGGTTGGCGATAAACCATACCAGAAAAGGTTGTTAGTAATTTAAATGGTGCAGCTTGCTCTACCATAATAATTCCATCGCTAGTTTTTCTTCCTATTCATATAGACTCTCGACCAGAAAAAGCATGTGAGAGTGTACCACTATCAACATATTCTAATTCACCACCAAGCGGAATACCATGTGCTAAACGCGTGACATCAATATTTCTGACATGAGCTAATTGGCTAATATAATGAGCTGTCGCCTCTCCCTCAACCGTTGGATTAGTCGCGAGAATAACTTCTTGAATTGTACCCTTTTCAAATAACTGGAGTAACTTAGGTATGCCTAATGCTTCTGGGCCAATGCCATCTAATGGTGATAAATGGCCAGATAATACAAAATATTGGCCTTTGTAATGTGTTGCCTGATCAATAGCTAAAACATCACTCGGCATTTCAACAATACAAAGTTGATCTTGACGGCGTTGTTGATCACCACAACGGCTGCATAGATCCGTCTCGCTTAAAATTCGACATTGCTGACAATGATGTACTTTTTGTAAAGCTTGACCAAGCGCACTGGTTAAACGCTCGCCGCCAGCACGATTTCGCTCAAGCAAATGAAAAGCCATACGCTGTGCAGACTTTGGTCCCACACCTGGTAAACATCGTAGTGCTTCAATCAATTGTTCTATGCTCGGTCCTAAACTCGCCATGAGATATCAGTCAGACCGGTTAGAATGGTAATTTCATGCCGGCAGGCATCATACCAGCCATACGCTCTTGGCTAGTTTTTTCAACCTGTCGAACAGCATCATTCACTGCAGCAGCAATAAGATCTTCTAACATCTCTTTATCATCCTGAAATAACGCATCTTCAATATTGACTCGTTTAACATCATGCTTGCCTGTCATTGTTACTTTAACCATCCCGCCACCAGCTTGGCCTGTTACCTCCATCAAGGCTAACTCTTGCTGTGCTTTTTCCATATTAGCTTGCATTTGCTGCGCCTGTTTCATCAGGTTACCCATTCCACCTTTCATATCATTCCTCTTTTCTATTCTAATGGTTTAATAGTACTTTCAATCACTTTACCATTGAAGGCCAGTTTAAGTTCTTCAACAATCGGATCATTATGAATTGCATCGACCGCCTGCTGCTGATTTAGTTCAGTTTGATGAGCTCGTTCTGCTGCCAAAGTCGGTGTCGTTTTATCCAAACCTTGTTGAATTTTCTGCTGGAAAGTGAGTTTAATCGTTTGCCCTAAATACTTACTCAGCGCTGCAGCCAACCGGTCTTGTGTTTTCTCACTACTTAAATGCGCCAACTCTGGGGCAATTGCAAGCGAAACCTTATTGTCTTCAAAACCAATAAATGCACTATTATCAGCTAATTGACGAGCGAATGCGGCTAATTTCAAACCACCAATAACCGTTAGCCAGTTATTCGCATTCAGCATTGTATGAGGTGCTTGATTAACGCCCTCTAGGTTTTGATGTTTTTCTTCTGCTTGTGTATTTGAACGCACTGCTTCACTAATCTGGGACGCTGAATTGGAAACAACAGGAATAGCTTGCTGATAGCTGGTAGGTGATACCTTAGGCAACGTCAAATCGACGGCCTTGGCAACACTCAACTTAGGGCTAACCTTTGGTGGAGGACTTTTCACCGCTGCCACGCCAACGGTAGCTTCAGACTTTTTTGGCTGAAAACTCAACATTCTGAGTAAAGTCATCTCAAAGCCACTTTTAGGATCGGCAGCCAAAGGAAGATCACGCTTGCCATGTAATGCAATTTGATACAACAACTGAACCGTTTCAGCGCTGACTTGATCGCTAATCGATGTCAATAGTGCGAGCTCTTCGTCATCAGATTTCTCGAGATCAGGCACTAGCTGCAAGGTTGCCAAACGTTGTAATAAAGCTAATAAAGCATTCAATACACTGGCAAAATCTCTGCCCTGCGCCGCCAGCTCGTGGGCCTGTGCTAATAAATTTTTGCCATTTTGATTGATGAGTGAAGTAATAATATCAAACAACTGATGCTGAGTGATCGTACCCAACATTTGATGCACTTGCTCAGCTGTTACCTCACCCGCACCAAACGAAATGGACTGGTCCAACAAACTTAACGCATCTCGCATACTGCCATCAGCAGCACGGGCTAATTCAGCTAACGCTCCAGTCTCAAATGTAATGTTTTCTTGTTGCAAAATATGAGCGAGATGTCCTGAAATTTGGTCCAATTCTAAGCGGCGTAAATTAAACTGCAAACAACGTGACAAAATAGTAACAGGGAGTTTTTGTGGATCAGTCGTAGCAAACAAGAATTTAACGTGAGGCGGCGGCTCTTCTAAGGTTTTCAATAAGGCATTAAAACTACTCGTTGAAAGCATATGAACCTCATCAATCAAGTAGACTTTGTAACGACCACGGCTCGGCGCATATTGCACATTGTCTAATAACTCACGGGTATCATCGACTTTAGTTCGCGAAGCCGCATCGACTTCGATCAAATCAACAAATCGACCCGCGTCCACCTCTTGGCAACTCTGGCATTCGCCACATGGCGTAGAACTGACACCTTTCTCACAATTAAGTGATTTGGCCAAAATACGAGCTAATGTTGTTTTGCCTACACCACGTGTGCCAGCGAAGAGAAAAGCATGATGCAAACGGTCTTGATCAAGACCATTGATGAGTGCGCGAAGGACATGTTGTTGCCCGACTACTTCAGAAAACGTTTTAGGCCGCCACTTTCGGGCGAGAACCAAATAACTCATAAAATGATTTGATACCTAGTCTCTAATTGCACCACTTAAACTCAGCACTTTCAGCCGGTTAATCAAGTATCAGCAAAGGTTGTTTGGGCGATGATCCACACCAGCCAGATCTCGGCGCTCGAGTCCGAAGGCTCCGCTGCTCCCTTCCGGGCCTGACGGGCTAACCAACATATCGTCGCGAGGAGACCAATGCGAATCACCATTGAATGAATAATTTTAAGGGTTTTTTAGTGATTTGGCTATTTAAATTTGTAATCAAGGGGTCAGAATTAATTGATTTTATTTGCTAAACTCACAATTCTTATTTTCTATCGAAACTGGCCTCATTGGTCCATCAGTCATGATAGCCTTAGTCTAAAAATAAAACTCAACCGCATATAGAGCGCACGAGAGTGTAGCAAGCAATAAAACAGTGACTTTTGCAATAACATACTTTGATTTATGATTAAATCTTGCTTTAAGCTGAAAATCTTTTGATTTGCTCTGAGCAGGCTCAATCTTGAAGGGGCGACCAGTGTCTATACATTCTTTACAATAATTTTTGCCTAAAGATCTATTAACTCCTACCAGAGGATGACTACATCGCACTTCTGAACAATCACTCATCTTTTCCCTAAAACTTTAATGCAAAATGCAGAGTATACAGCGTTATCATCAATCAAAATTAAAGAAATCAAATGGTCTGAGTGAATTGATTTTGAAATCACCCTCCCTAACTGCAATGATTTCGCACTCATTTTATAAAAATTCAGACAATTATTGATAATATTGGTGCCCACGACTGGATTCGAACCAGTGACCTTCCCCTTAGGAGGGGGATGCTCTATCCAGCTGAGCTACGGAGGCAGTAATTAAATTAATTATACCAGCTATAAATTGTATGCCCATCACTCAAAATAAATCATCGGATGCCATTAACCAAGCCATCATTCATATGAGGTTTGATGGAAAAAGTCTCCTAAGCATAAAGGTGACTAGACTGAAAAAAGGACTAACAGTAAATATTTACTGTTAGTAAGCCTCCTTAGTCTTCATTATATGGTTTGAATTTATAACTAATTACCCATATTCCAAACATGTGATTGAGTTAACCACTGACCACCTGAATTTTGCTTGATAACGGTTATCAATACCCCACCAAAAGTGATGACTTCTTTTTGCTCATTAACGCCATCAGCTTGCCATCTGCCAAGTTGAACTATTTGATTATTCTCACGATGGGCATTAATTATTTCTATCGAATGATTATGAACCCCATTATCGATAAAGCTCTTAAACAAACCACCTATTTGTTGTTGGCCAACAAGCACCTCTCCATTACCTGGTGAAAGTGTCGCATCTTTACTATAAAGTTTAGCTAATGCAGTGCTATCGCCACTATTGAATGTATTATTCCAAGTAGTATTGACTGACGCGACTATTTCTTTCGCATCATGTTCATGTGCAACTGCACTACCTAGATTGCCACCAATAATGAAGCTGCATAAAGTGAAGGTTGATAAAAGTTTTCTCATGATTATTACTCCCAGGGTTTAATGACAAACCAGCTATTTGGCTGTCTATTATTTAAAGCAGGTGATTAGCCACCTAACTATTTAGTTAAATTATTCAAATATATCGCGGTTATTTTGTAATTTGATCAGCATAGTACTTAATAGCTCGCCTTCATCTGGCGATAAAATACTCATCAAACGATCAACACGACGATAATACTCAGGCATAACCTCATCAAGTTTGGCTTGTCCTGTCGATGTCAGTCTGATGTGAAATTTTCGCCTATCCGCGACATTGGCCACTCTGATGACTAAGCCTTCCTTATCTAAGCCATCAATCAACCCCGTCATTGTGGCTCTTGATACGCCTGCTTTTTTTGCCAACGATGAAGGGGTTGATGTGAGATCTTGTTCACGCATTAACAAAATTAACACCCACCATCTTCCTTGAAGTAGGCCATATTGCCCTAAAAAGTTATCTAACACATCTGAGAGGTCAGACCCTACTCGTAATAAAGTCAGAAAATGAATAACGCCATCAATATTGGCTTGAGGATATCTTGCTGCAAACTTGGTGAGAATCTTTGAGTCGGGCAAGTCTTTTAATTTCAACATAACTCACTATAGTTAGCTGGCTAACTATATGTCAAGAAATAATAATTTAAGCAACTTAAGCACGCTTAAAAAGTAAAGTATTGGCTTGTGTAATTCAGAACATAGTCATGATAAGATGAAGTTGGAATATTAATTTAAAGTAGGTGTATTTAACTACTTTGAAATCAAGCATGGTTCAATATGGAAAAGTGAACTATTGCAAGGATGCTAAAGCACGACGTCATAGTATGAGGTACATTTTTTGACAACCGACGACAACAAAAATAACACTATCGATTCTTATGAGTACGCTCGTCAACTCAATATTATCAACAACAAAAGACATGTTTTAATACTTGACGATCAGTCAACGGGTAGAGCAATTCTTGAAAAAGTTATTATGCAAGTCGCAGATAATATAAGTGTTTCAGATTTTGGCAATCCAATCCAAGCGCTGACTTGGCTTGAAAGCAACGATGTAGATTTAATCATCACTGACTTTAGAATGCCTGACATGAATGGACTTGAATTTATTCATCAGGTTCGAAAACTCGAACGCTGCAAGAACGTACCGATCATGATGATTACCGTCGTCAGTGAAAAAGAAATACGTTATGAAGCATTAGAAGCTGGTGCAACGGCTTTTCTAACAAGACCCATCGATCAGATTGAATGCCGAACCAGTTGCAGAAATTTACTTCAATTACATGAACAACATTTAATTATTCAAGATCGTGCAAATTGGCTTACTCGCCAAGTTAAAATTGCAACACAACAGGTGGTAGAACGAGAACGGGAAACCATTATTCGTCTTGCTAAAGCAGGCGAATATCGTGATGAAGGCACCGGCAACCATGTTCTACGTATGGCGAAGTATTCTCGCATAACAGCCGAGGCCTTAGGTCGCTTTACCGAAGAAGAATGTGAAGATCTAGAATATGCCGCGCCCATGCATGATATTGGTAAAATAGGGATCCCTGATAGCGTACTACTCAAACCGGGCAAACTAGATCCTGATGAATGGGAAATAATGAAACGCCATAGCACTATTGGTCACTCGATACTCTCAAATAGCAAATCAAAATATATGCAAATTGGGGCAATTATCGCAATGAACCATCATGAACGTTATGATGGAAAAGGTTACCCAAATGGTCTCAAAGGCACGGAAATCCCACTGATTGCTAGAGTTGTTGCTGTCGCAGATGTGTTTGATGCCTTGGTCACCTCAAGGCCATATAAAGCAGCATGGACGACAGAAAAAGCACTCGACTATATTAAACAACAATCTGGTAGCCAAATGGATCCTGACTGTGTAGATGCCTTTCTTAGCCGAATTGATGACATCAAAAATATTCAACTTGAGTATGCCGATGAACCTAAACATTCATTGGTGTAAACATTGATAAGCCCATTTATTAAAAAACGGTTTTTATGGTGCCATCAATTAAAGCAACGTTTAGCCCTCTTAAAAGATTCTGAACCTGAAGTAGCCATAAATCTTCGTTTACTTATGGGCTTAGGTTTTATCATGTATTTTTGTCTGCCGTGGCATGCTGACGAAACGTTTAAGCAAGCCATTAGCTCACTACCCAGTTTAATAACCCTTGGCTATTATTCTTGTGCATTGATGATTGCTGCAGCACTGATTATTAATCCTAAACCCTCACCAATACGCCGTGTAATGGGTTTATCACTTGACCTGATCTCACTTTCAGTCGTCATGTTTTTAGCAGGTGAAGAAAGTGTCTATTTATTCGTATTATATTTATGGGTTATCTTAGGTAACGGCTTCAGGTACGGCACTAATTACTTATATATATCTTTGCTCATTGGCTTCGTTGGTTTTTCGTTCGCTATTGCTTGGGGAAGCTATTGGCAAAGCATCCAACATCAAGCAATTGCGATAAGCTTACTGTTTTTGCTGTTATTAATTCCTCTTTACAGTGCATTTTTGATCAACAAATTACATTTAGCCATTGCTTCGGCAAAGTTTGCCAATGAAGCCAAGAGTCGATTTTTAGCCAATATGTCTCATGAACTTAGAACACCGTTAAATGGCGTTATTGGTATTGCAGACTTGATAAGAGAAACCAACCTCAACAGACAGCAACGTGAATTCGTCAATATAATGCATAATTCGGCCAATACTTTGCTGAGTTTGATTGAAAACGTGCTTGATATATCCAAGATTGAAGCCGGAAAAATCATTATCGCTAATCATGAGTTTGATTTGCATCAGCTTATAAATGTCATCATTCAAACACAAAGTCCTATGGGGCGAGCAAAAGATATTCTAGTGTCGAGTCACATTGATGCAACCACGCCTTTTTCACTTCAAGGTGATCCTCAACACCTAAGGCAAATATTAATTAATCTCATTGGTAATGCTATCAAGTTCACTAATGAAGGCTCTGTTAGACTGTTCATCACACCTGTCGATAAGAGTTATAACAAAACACGAATTCGTTTTGAAATTCAAGATACTGGAATTGGTATTCCAGACTCTGCGCTCGCCACACTTTTTGATGATTTTACACAAGTTGAACCTAGCCCTAATAGTGCCATAAGTGGAACAGGCTTAGGCACGACCATCTCGAAAGAATTAGTTGAACTTATGGGTGGCACGATAGGGGTTGCATCCACCCTAGGTGAAGGCAGTACTTTCTGGTTTGAGTTACCTTTCACATTAATTCCAAATGAGCATTTAAAATTGTCTGATAAACACATCTTACTGCTAACTAATGACGAAACAACCTCAGCAATCAGTTCTGCTCTCAATTCATGGGATGTCAGCTATGATCACGTGTCATCCTCCGCTCGTGCTTTGTCGCTATTAATGCAAGCGGTTGCAGATAATAATGAATATAAGATTATGCTTGTCGAACAGGCATGTATTTTTGACATTGATCCGGTGCAATATGCACAAATGATTAAAGCAGAAACGAGCTTAAGCGATTTATCTTTGGTCTTAGTGAACTCTACAGGTTCATCAGTGTATGACCCACATATTCGAGAGTATTACATTTCTGCCATCCATGATATCAAAGAAACCCGCTTATTATTTAATGCAATACATGCTGCTCAAAGTATCCATCTAGACGATGAAAAAGTGGTCACTTTAGCCGAATATTATCAAAATCACAGTAATACCAAATCACTTAAAATCATTATTGCCGATGATAATCGTGTTAATCAACAAGTGTTAGAAGGTGTATTGAAGCACGCAGGACATCAAACCTTGATCGCGGATTCAGGTGAAAAAGTGCTCGATATTCTTGCTGATCGCTTAACGAGTATTGATCTGCTAATTTTAGATATGAATATGCCGGAAATATCTGGTATTGAAGTATTACAAACCCTGCAATATATAGATACAAAAAACACTATTCCAGTGATCATGTTAACAGCAGACGCTACGCCAGAAGCTAGAGAAAAATCAATGAATGCTGGTGCCAATGCATTTTTAACCAAGCCAATAAATTCTAGAGAATTACTTGATCAAGTGGCTACACTAACCCGCACTGATAATGATAATAAGGAACTAAAAATCGAAAAAAATAAACAAGAGGCCTCCCAGGAAATAACGTCATGGTTTAATGAGTCTGTTATCAGTGAGCTGGCATTGTTGGGTGGCGGTGATCAATTTATACAATTGCTCATCAATGGCTTTATGGCAGATGGAAAAAAGCACTTAGCATTGATAAAACAAGCAGCACTTGATGATTTTCTAGGTTATCGTGAAAGCCTGCACGCATTAAAAGGCTCTGCAACAGAATTAGGGGCAACAAGATTGATTGAATTATGCCTTCAAGGTGAGGCATTCAAAGCCCATCAAACAGGCACTAAGCCGATGCTTGATCTGACTAGCCAAATAGAAAAAGCATTTGAGCACACCGTGTCGGCACTAAAGGCCAGTATTGCTTCTCCCGAATTGAAGAAGCAACCACCGCCATAATTTAGAGACTTTTACTTGATACCTTAGCTGATTGTCTATTAACCAATCGGCTCATCATCCGAAGATCTTTACTGCTTAACTTCAATGCTGCATCAGCCCAGATTTCAGCAATACCAGCCAACTCTTCATAACTAACGGTATTACAGAGATCTTTAACTTTTGCCATCGCTTTATAAGTATTAGGAGATTTAGTGGCTGCTTTAATATAGTGATAAAGTGCCAGTTCACCTTCTCCTTTATCTGCCAGAATATCAACTACACCAAGTTCAAACATCTCTTCAGCAGTATAAAGTTTGCCTGATAAGATCATTTTTTCAGCAGCTGTAACACCAATCCTGCGAGATAACAGCGAATAAGCACCCATTCCAGGGAATAAATTAAATAGCACTTCAGGCAAGCCCATTTTAGTGCCTCGTTCAGCGATAATGAGGTTACTAGATAGGGCTGATTCGAAACCGCCCCCTAAAGCGTCACCTTGAATGAGTGAAACGGTGGTCAAGTCAGATCCAAAATGACACATATTATCGTATAAAATATCAATACAATTAATAGCGTAATCGAGTAGAGCACTTCGATCACCGCTTTCAATTAACGATTTAAATAACTCTAAATCTCCACCCAAATTAAACACGCCATCCACATTAGAACCCACAACTAAGTAGTTATACTTCTCACCATTTGTTTCATGCATTTCTTGTTTAATATTAGCAAGATACAATGATAATTCAGTCAGTAAAGTAGGTGTAAAGCAGGGCCTAGGGGCCGCATCCATTAAAAACCAGCCAATTTTATATTTGGCATCATAATGTGTTTTAAGTTGTGAATAAAAATTCACATTATTGTTATATCCCTTATGTTGAACAACAGCGTTCATAAACCTCTCCATTTTATAGTTTAATAGTTATAGTTATTGGTCTGGGCGTTAACGCCACTTCTTTTGACACTTGATATAACTACGATATGGATAAGCATGAAGCGTGCCTGTTTTAAATAATACAGGGACTAAAAAGGAAGACTTATAGTCATCATCGACTTGCCATCTGATGCTGATAAGTGAGCGTTGATTCAAACATAAGGGGAATGTATCAAATTTTTGTAAGAATAATGATCTGATCAGTCATTAATATCTAGGGGCTGTGCAACGGGTTACCTGCGGATTAATCGCGTTCAATCAGTTCGACTTTATAACCATCAGGATCTTCAACAAACGCAATGATCTCTGTCCCATGCATCATTGGCCCTGCTTCGCGAACCACATTACCACCTAGAAGTTTAATCTTGTCACACGCGGCTTTGGCATCAGGTACAGCAATCGCAATATGACCATAGGCATTACCTAAATTATAGCGATCTGTATCCCAGTTATAAGTGAGTTCCAAAACAGTATGAGTCATCTCATCGCCATACCCCATAAAAACTAATGTGAACTGGCCATCGGGGTATTCGGCACGACGTAATTCAGTCATGCCCAAGACCTCAGTATAAAATTTTATGGAACGTTCTAAATTTCCAACACGCAACATGGTATGTAACATTCTCATTATTTTTTATCCTTAAATAGCTATCATTTAGTAAACATGTATTTAATCAAGCCCGAGTGAACGCCAAATCTGGTCAATACGCTCAACAATAGCGGGATCTCGTTCTATAGGTCTACCCCATTCACGATCAGTTTCACCAGGCAATTTATTGGTAGCATCCATACCCATTTTAGAACCTAAGCCCGATACTGGCGATGCAAAATCCAAATAATCAATCGGTGTATTTTCAATCAGAGTCGTATCACGCGCCGGATCCATTCTGGTTGTAATCGCCCAAATAACATCATTCCAGTCACGAACATTCACGTCATCATCAACCACAATCACAAATTTGGTATACATAAATTGCCGTAAAAATGACCAAATGCCCATCATCACCCGTTTGGCATGACCGGGATATTGTTTTTTCATGCTGACCACAGCCATTCGGTAAGAACACCCTTCAGGCGGTAAATAAAAATCTACAATCTCGGGGAATTGTTTTTGCAAAATAGGGACAAAGACTTCATTCAACGCCACACCTAAAATTGCCGGTTCATCAGGTGGTCGCCCAGTATAAGTACTATGATAAACCGGATTCTTACGTTGTGTTATTCGTTCAACAGTGAATACTGGAAAGCTATCTACTTCATTATAATATCCCGTGTGATCGCCATATGGCCCCTCGTCTGCCATATCATCAGGATAAAGAAACCCCTCTAAAACAATCTCAGCACTTGCAGGCACTTGTAAGTCATTGCTGATACATTTGACGAGTTCAGTTTTTGAGCCACGCAACAAACCGGCAAATGCATATTCAGATAAGGTATCAGGAACAGGCGTCACAGCCGCCAAGATAGTGGCAGGATCGCACCCCAACACCACGCTGATTGGAAAAGGTTCGCCCGGATGTTCTGCTTGCCATTCTTTAAAGTCTAAAGCGCCACCACGGTGTGACAACCAACGCATAATCACTCGGTTTTTGCCAATGACTTGTTGACGATAAATCCCCATATTTTGCCGTGATTTATGCGGGCCTTTTGTAACCACTAAGCCCCAAGTAATCAACGGTGCTGCATCTTCTGGCCAACAAAGCTGAATAGGATACCGACTTAAGTCGACGGCATCACCTTCAATGATCTGTTGCTGACAAGCCGCATAGGTCACTACTTTTGGTGCCATATTAAGCACTTGTTTGAAAATCGGCAGTTTATCCCACGCATCCTTCATGCCTTTCGGTGGATCAGGTTCTTTCAAAAAGGCTAATAATCGTCCCACTTCTCGCAAGGCATCGACCGACTCTTCGCCCATACCTAATGCCACACGTTGCGGGGTACCAAAAAGGTTTGCCAATACAGGCATATCACTGCCTTTTGGATTTTCGAATAATAAGGCAGGGCCACCAGCACGTAACACGCGATCACAAATTTCAGTCATTTCTAAAACAGGATCGACTTCCACGCTAATCCGTTTAAGCTCGCCTCGCTGTTCTAAATTGGCAATAAAGTCTCGTAAATCGGTGTATTTCATACTCTCACTCAGGGAAACAATGTGTTTATTTAAAAGCGATACTTTATCACTGATAAGATGTAATTTTAGATTTTTATGGCGATCAATTTAGTGATGACTAATCAGAAAATTAAGCTTCGCTGTCTGTTTAATTAATCTCTTTTACAATCGGTGAATTCACCTATTTTTTTTAATATAATTGGCGCAGAACGCTTCGTGTATTTGATCCATTTTACCTATTATCCTCTGGAATACGGTGACACTTCCCTCGCTATTAACACAATACTTTCATTAGGGCACGGGGATTCAATTCATTAACTTCCTAAATTTATTATGAGAGTGGGCTATCCAGAGCTCGATAGATAGATATAAATGATTACGGTTACAGCGAGACAACATGAGGTGCATTATGCAAATAAAGCATAATTCAATCGATAAAAAAGGCGACTATTAGGTCGCCCTTTTTACGTCAAGTAAGTACACTTTTTACTAGGCGGCAATGCCGCTGTGTCGCAGTAAAGCATCAATCTCAGGCTCACGACCTCGGAACTGGATAAACAACTCCATTGGCTCACGTGATCCACCCTGCTCCAAAATGGACTCTAAAAATTCTAATCCGGTAGCGCGATCAAAAATGCCGTTTTCTTCAAATTTAGAAAAGGCATCAGCTGATAACACTTCAGCCCATTTGTAGCTGTAGTAACCCGCCGCATAACCACCCGCAAAAATATGTGAAAAGCTATGAGCAAAGCGGTTAAATTTTGGCGGTTTAACGACCGCAACTTGCTCGCGCACTTCCGCTAAAATCATATCTACTTGGTTTTCTTGTTCAGGATTAAATTCAAGATGAAGACGGAAATCAAATAATGAAAACTCTAGCTGACGTAACATCACCATTGCTGACTGGAAGTTACGTGCAGCAATCATTTTGTCGAATAAATCTTGCGGCAAAACCTCACCCGTTTCAAAATGGCCAGAGATTAAATCTAAGGCTTCACGTTCCCACGCCCAATTTTCCATAAACTGACTGGGTAACTCTACGGCATCCCATGCCACACCATTAATACCTGACACCCCAGCATGATGAATTTTGGTCAGCATATGGTGCAAACCATGACCAAATTCATGGAATAAGGTCGTCACCTCATCATGGCTGAATAAGGCAGGTTTATCGCCAACGGGCTCAGAAAAATTACAGGTCAAAAATGCCACAGGTGTTTGAATACCCTCTTCCGTTTGACGACGAACATGACATTCATCCATCCATGCGCCACCACGTTTATGATTGCGAGCATACAAGTCGAGATAAAATTGACCACGTAACTCGCCATTACCATCAAAAATATCAAAAAATCGAACATCGTTATGCCACACATCAATATCTTTACGTTCTTTAATATCGAGGCCATAAAGGCGGTTCACAACAGCAAACAAGCCTGACACCACTTTATTTTCAGGGAAATAAGGCTTAAGTTCTTCTTGTGAGATCGAGTAGCGCTGCTGGCGTAATTTTTCAGCGAAATACGTCACATCCCACGCCTCTAATTCGTTAATGTCAGGATTTTGTTGGTGAGCGTACGCTTTTAACTCAGCGAACTCTTGTTCGGCAATTGATTTAGAACGCGTAGCCAGATCACTCAAAAAATCTAAAACTTGCTGTGGTGACTGCGCCATTTTAGTGGCTAATGATCGCTCGGCATGATTTTCAAAACCAATTAATTGAGCTAATTCATGACGTAGTTTAAGGATATCGGCCATGATTTGAGTATTATCCCACTGACCAGCATGTGGCCCCTGATCAGATGCTTTAGTAGCAAAGGCCGTATACATTTCTTCACGAAAATCGCGATCATCCGCATAAGACATAACAGGCATGTATGAAGGAAAATCTAAAGTAAACAACCAGCCATCAAGCTTATCACGTTGCGCAAACTGTGCCGCCATTGCTTTGGTCGAGTTTGGCAATCCTGATAATAATGCCTCATCAGTAATATGCTTTTTCCAAGCATGCGTGGCATCCATCAAGTTTTCTTCAAACTTAGCTGTAAGCTCCGTGAGCTTTTGAGAGATTTGTTTGAATTTATCACGTTCAGCTTGCGACAATTCAACACCTGACAAACGGAAATCACGTAGCCCGTTATCAATCACTTTTTTTTGTGCAACGTCTAATCGCTCATACTCAGGGCTATTGGCTAGGGCGTTATACGCTTTATATAAATCTTCGTTTTGTCCTAACTCTGTACCAAATTGACTGAGTTTTGGTAAGCAAGCATTGTAAGCAACCCGTAACCCATCTGAATTCATCACCGAATTAAGGTGACTGACGGGTGACCAAACCTTATCTATAGAGGCATCCAATGCTTCCATCGGAAGGACTAATGATTGCCATGTTGGCTGTTGTTGGTTGGTCAATAATGCCTCGACAGTTTGTTTCGCCTGCTCTAATACTAGGTTTAAAGCGGGTTCAACATATTCAGGTTTGATCTCTGAAAAAGCGGGTAACGCATTATTTTCTAATAAAGGATTAGTCATGATTTTTTTCACAAAGTGATTAATAGTAAAATGATTATACGTCAAGCAGCAGTATGAAGCTTACTGGTCACCCTATTTAGTTACTTACCTTACAACTAAGTTCCTTGATTCGATAATATCAAGGGAAAACACCATCACATCCCAATAAAAATGAAAGTGAAATAAGATAAACAAATGACCATCGTTGTTTTTATACCACTAAATGATAGTTAATTTAGTCTAAAATACCACTTCTTTCTTGCCCCAAAATCCTGTCCATGAGACTATATTTTTAATTATTTTCAAAAAAATTCAGGACATAAAAACGTGCCGAACTTCACTTTATTTTTTAAAGCCAGCGTTTTAACCGCCATCATGCTGTTAACCGGCTGCGCCACAACCAGTCAAAATGGGGTTAATGATCCATTCGAAGGTTATAACCGGGCCATGTATTCGTTTAATGATGCCCTTGACAGCGCTATTATCAAGCCTGTTGCCCAAGGCTACGATGCCGTCGTACCTACCGGAATAAGCCAAGGTGTCAGCAATTTTTTCAGTAATTTAAATGAAATCACTGTCATCTTAAATGATCTACTCCAACTTAAATTTGGCCAAGCAATCGATGATGCGGGTCGTTTTGCCCTAAACACAACGGTGGGGTTTGGTGGTGTCTTTGATGTCGCTACCTTAGCTGGCCACAAAAAAAATAACGAAGATTTTGGTCAAACTTTAGGGGTATGGGGTGTTCAGCCTGGACCTTATCTAGTCTTACCCATTTTTGGTCCACGTGATGTTCGCGATACAGTAGGCTTAGCCGCTGATTTCTATACCTATCCCGTCAATCACCTTGATGATGTTCGAACACGTAATACACTTAACGCGACCTATATCGTTGATAGCCGAGCTAATATGCTTAATATTAAAAAAGTAATTAGTGAAGCGGCTTTAGATGAATACAGCTATGTCAGAAATGCTTATTTGCAGCGCCGTCAAAATCTTGTTTATGATGGTAACCCGCCTCAAGATGATTTCGATGTCTTTGCTGACTAGACTATCTTAACGACGACAAGATGTTGCTAGCAACATATAATAGAAAGCCGAGCAAATGCTCGGCTTTTTTAATTACGCGACTGGTTTTTAACTATTTATGACAACTGCACTTTTTATTATCGCTATTATTACTGGCTTCGCTGTTTTGATATGGGGTGCAGATCGTTTTATTGACGGTGCAGCAAGCATTGCAACAAACTTGGGCATTCCCCCTCTAATTGTCGGTTTAACAATCGTCGGTTTTGGCACCTCAGCCCCTGAAATGCTCGTGTCAGCCTTAGCCGCATTTGATGGCGCACCAGCAATGGGAATCGGAAATGCCATTGGTTCAAATATTGCCAATATAGGCTTAGTGTTAGGCGTTACCACTCTCATTACCCCTCTCACGATTAATTCAATGAGTTTGAAACGTGAATTTCCCATGCTTGCTTTAGTGATGGCCATTGCCTTATACCTAGTCTGGGATTTAAAGCTGGGTAATTTAGATGGAATCATCTTATTTTCTGGTTTCATATTGGCTTTATTTAGCATGGCTTATATCGCAGTAAAAACCAGCAACAAAGATCCGATGGCTCGCGAATTTGAAAGTGAATTAACCCAACATAAGATGTCTACCAAAAAAGCGGTATTGAGTTTTATTATTGGTCTCGCGGCATTGTTAGTTGGCTCAAAAGCATTAGTCTGGGGCGCGACCGGAATTGCTCAGCTTTTGGGTGTCAGTGATCTCATTATTGGTCTTACTATTGTTGCTATAGGTACCAGCCTGCCAGAACTCGCGGCATCGGTTATCTCTGCGCTTAAAAATGAACATGATATTGCGGTAGGGAATGTCCTGGGCTCTAATATGTTTAATTTGTTGGCCGTATTAGCCATGCCTGGATTAATTGCACCATCAGACCTTGACCCTATGATTCTATTGCGTGACTTTCCGGTTATGATTGCATTAACGGTTGTCTTATTCCTATTTGCTTATTTTGGCAAAAATCGCCGTATTGGTCGTTTTGCAGGAAGTCTGATGTTAATAAGTTATATCGGTTACAACGCATTACTCACCGTGCAAAGTAGCCAAGCTATATAGGAGCTCTGATGACAGAAATAATGCAAACCGAAGCCGAAAAATTACAGACACTTGGACTTGCTGTCATCAATACTGAAATTGAAGCTATTGCAGCTCTTCGTAGTCGTATCGATGATGCTTTTGTCAAAGCTTGCCAATATTTACTAAATTGCAAAGGCCGAATTGTAGTTATTGGCATGGGTAAATCAGGTCATATCGGAGGCAAAATTGCTGCAACGTTAGCCAGTACAGGTAGCCCTGCATTTTTTGTTCATCCTGGCGAGGCGAGCCATGGTGACTTAGGCATGATTACCGACAATGACGTGGTTATCGCCCTATCAAACTCCGGCGAGACCAATGAGATATTAACCATTTTGCCACTGATCAAACGGCGAGGCTTACCGTTGATTGCTTTAACAGGTAAACTTAATTCAACATTGGCAACCTGTGCTGATGTTCATATTGATGTCAGTGTGACTAAAGAAGCCTGTCCTCATGGCTTAGCCCCTACCTCAAGCACAACAGCTGCACTGGTGATGGGCGATGCGTTAGCCATTTCACTATTAGAAGCAAAAGGCTTTACTGCTGAAGATTTCGCCTTATCACATCCTGGTGGAAACCTTGGCCGTCGCTTACTTTTACGTGTCAGCGATATCATGCACACTGGCGATGATATCCCACAAGTACCTGATACAGCATTAATCAGCGACGCTTTAGTTGAAATGACAAATAAAGGCCTCGGTATGACTGCTGTAACCAATAATATAGGACATATTATTGGTATCTTCACTGATGGTGATTTACGTCGTGTTATTGCTCAGCGAGTCGATGTTCACACAACTAAATTGGCAGAATTTATGACGATGAACTGTAAAAAAGGTAGCCCTGACATGTTAGCTGCCGAAATATTAACGCTCATGCAACATCATAAAATTAATGCCCTATTAATAACCGATAATCATCAACAGCTAGTTGGCGCGATTAATATGCATGATCTGCTTCGTGCTGGCGTCGTTTAAATGACCCACAAATTATATTTTTTTAAATAAACAGGATCATAAATGCAAGATATTCTCGCCCGTACCAAAAACATTAAACTCGTTATTTTTGATGTGGATGGTGTTCTCACTGATGGCAGCATCATTATTGGCGATGATGGTGAAGAATATAAAGCATTCCATTCACGTGATGGTCACGGTATGAAATTATTGCAATATACAGGGGTCGAAATAGGTATTATTACTGGTCGTACATCACAAGTTGTTGAACATCGTATGGCAAGTTTAGGGATCAGCCACGTCTATCAAGGTCAGCGAATTAAACTGCCTGCATTCGAAGAACTGATTGAACAATTGAATGTTACACCTGAACAATGTGCCTATGTGGGCGATGACTGGGTAGACTTGGCGATTATGAGCCGTGTTGGATTAGCCATTGCCGTACAAGACGCCGATCCTATCGTCAAAGAATATGCGCATTGGATCACTCCAGCCAAAGGTGGCAAAGGCGCGGCACGCGAAGTATGCGAACTTATCATGGAAGGACAGGGAACCCTGCAGGATCAAATTGAACGTCACTTATAACCTTACTTTTTTAGCCAAATTATTATTGCCTCTTTTGGCAATAGTTACGCTTTGGCTGTTGTTCAGTGAAGATACGTCGACAAAGACGACAGAACAGAATGTTATATCGCGAACCAGTGATTATGCTATGTCCAATTTCACGATGACAGTAATGGATGACCAAGGCAAACCTTCTAGGATTATCACGGGCAAAGAAATGGCACATTATCCTGAAGACGATAGCACGGACATCACTTACCCTACTGCCGAAATTCTTGAAGAAGGTAAGGACTCATGGTTAATTTCATCAAATAAGGGCTATACCCAAGGCAAAGGTGAAGATATTCTGCTCTCAGGCAATGTTATTATTACCCAGAAAAACACTAAAGAAATTGAGTTACGTACTGAAAAACTAAATTTGGATACAGTACACGATACGGCTTACACTGATCTTGCCGTCACTATAAAATCACCTCACGGCACAACCGACTCGGTTGGGCTCCATTCCAGTCTTCAAGAAAAAACTATCAACCTACACTCTCGAGTGAAAGGATATTATGATGCGCCACCGACTAACTAAACATTTAATTCTGCTGATTGCTTTTTTACCAGCATTATCATGGGCACTGCCTAGCGATCGAAATCAGCCTATCGAAATTGAAGCCGATCACGCTCAATTAGATGATGCTGAAGGGATTACTCAATACAAAGGTAACGCCGTTTTGACCCAAGGCACTTTGCGTATTGAAGGTGACATCATTACTTTTTACTATGATGAAAATAAACAATTATCAAAAGCAGTCGCTCAAGGCAATTTAGCCACCTATAAACAAATTCAAAAACCAAATGAAGAACCGGTTCGTGCTCGCGCCTTACAAATGGAATATCACGCTAAAGCACAGAAAATTTATTTGCTTGGTCAAGGCCATGTATGGCAAGCAGGTGATGAGTTTAGTGGCAGTAAAATTGAATATGACATTAATAAAAACTTAGTAAATGCAAACTCTGCTCCGGTTGAAGTAAGGGGAGAGGTTCGTCAAGCTGAACGGGTTCACATCATTATTCAGCCACCAGGTAGTAAGAAAAAAACCACTGCACCGAAAATCGTGCCTCAACCCCAGATTGAGCGGCCAACTGTTAACGAGAAAGAGCGCGATGAACACCCAATTGCGACCACCACAACACGACTTAACATACGTAGCGGACCCGGGGTTCAATATAATAAACTTGGCACATTCAGCATGAATAGTGAAGTTGTCATCTTGACCGAACAAAAAGAGTGGTTACAAGTCCGCGGAGAAATTGATGGCCAAGTAGTTATAGGCTGGGTCAACCGTCGTTATATTCAAACAACGCCATAAAATTAGGGTCAAAATGAGTATTTTATCCACCCAACAATTGTCGAAACGCTTTGGTGCACGTCAAGTTGTTAAAAATATTTCTCTCGAAGTAAAAAGCGGTGAGATAGTCGGCTTATTAGGCCCCAATGGTGCAGGCAAAACCACCAGCTTTTATATGATTGTTGGGTTAATTCCTGTCGATAGTGGCACTATTTTTCTCGACCGACAAGAACTGACTCGTGATCCCATTCACAAGCGTGCCCAACTCGGCATAGGCTATTTACCTCAAGAAGCCTCGGTGTTTCGAAAGTTATCTGTCGAAGATAATTTATATGCCATTATTGAGACTCGACAAGACCTCGATAGCATCGCCAAACTCGCACTATTAGAACGTCTATTAGATGACTTTCAAATCGGGCACATACGCAAATCTATGGGAATGGCTTTATCTGGTGGTGAACGCCGGCGGGTAGAAATTGCACGAACACTCGCGATGGAACCAAAGTTTATTTTATTAGATGAGCCCTTTGCTGGCGTTGATCCTATCTCGGTGATTGATATTCAGGGAATCATTAAAAAACTCGCTCAACGTGGTATTGGCATTCTCATTACTGATCACAATGTTCGTGAAACCCTTAACGTTTGCCAGCATGCTTATATTTTTAATGAAGGTGAAGTCATTGCTAAAGGCACCCCCGAAGCGATCCTAAAAGACAAACATGTTCTGAGTGTTTACCTGGGTCGGGATTTCAAACTTTAACTAATTTCCCCCGCAGGATTGATCGTCTATAACAACCGAGATGACCTTAGCAAAATATGTCTCTATCAAATTTTAAACACTAAACAGACAAATTTGACACGCTGATTCGATGCTATTTTAATGTCACTCATACTATTAACACTCATCACCGAATAAATATTATTCCTGTTCATCACCTAAAACTGGGCGCCTTTGAGGAAAAAATAGTCGAGGCTCAACCCTAGCATCATTCAAACTCACGCCAAGATGTAGATGTGGGCCGGTGACTCGGCCAGTCATCCCCACCGTGCCAATTACATCGCCTTGCTTGATCCTTTGCCCTGCTGTCACGCCAATACTATCCATATGACAAAACATGGTGACTAATCCCTGACCATGATCAATAAACACCGTATTACCATTAAAAAAATAATCACCCGTATTACGAATAACCCCATTCGCAGGTGCATGAATCTCTGTCCCAGTAGGAGCGGCAATATCCATTCCGCTATGCGGATTACGCGGCTGGCCGTTAAACACTCGACGACGACCAAATAAGCCACTGATACGTCCTTCAATTGGCCATGCAAAATTCAATGCAACATCACCTTCTGTCCAATATTCTAATGCAGCATTAATCGCAGCCTTTTCAGCATTAATTCGCTTCATATCGTAATTATTGGGATTCACTTTGCCATCATCTTTAATTTCAATATGCTGGGTTGGGTAAGCTTTATCTGCAATTTCGAAGCTTGTTTGAGTTGTTTTACCAGCCGACTTTATTATTAATGTTTGTCGACCAATTTTCGCCGTTAAAGGAATGCCAACAACAGCAAGCCATTTCTGTTGTTGCTTTAGCACCATCACTTGTTGCTTGTTGTATTCAACGCTCGGTTTAGAATCAAGCGCAGCATCAATAGGTATGATTACCACCCCACCTGGCACTGCAGATTGTTGCGGCAATACTCTTGCTGCTGAAGCAGGAATGTTTATCAATAACATGAATAATAAGCAGATAAGTCTAATCATTTTTCACCTCTTTTATTTCACACAACAACTGGCCCTGTTGTAATCGAACATTGACATGCTGATGCGCTTTAACTTGATCGGCACGATGCACTACGCCGCCTGAGCCTTCAAACGTGGTGATACTATAACCGCGATCTAAAGTACTCAAGGGACTGACAGCGGCAAGTGTGCGCACTTGTTGACCCAAGTTTGCTTTGTAGTGAGTAATACGTTTTGTCATTGCACCATGTAATTGTTGTTGAAACTGCCTGACCGTCGCTTGCTGATGAACAATAGTTGGCTGTGGACTTTTGAATTGTAATCGTTGATTTAGTGCTTTGTAATGGGCTTGCAACCGCACCTGCTTTTGCTGAATAGCTTGCTGTAATCGTCCTGCTAATGTCGCTATTTTATAATGCTGTATGTCAATTTTTTGTTGTGGGTGTTTCAGCCTGACCGACCAGTAATCCAATCGTTGTCGCTTCTCATTAAGAATCTGTATGCAATGACGTTTTAATTGTTGTTGCAAGCGATCTATTTTTAGCATTTGCTGATCGATAGTCACCTGTGGCTTAGGCAAGCGCTGTGCTAGGTAATGAAAATGACGACGTTCATTTTGTAATCGATGAGACATTAATAGGTGTAATCGACGACAATGACTGTTAATTTTAGCCAGCCACTGAATAGCATCGGGGACAGCAAGTTCGGCGGCAACCGATGGTGTAGGTGCTCTTACATCTGCCACAAAATCTGCAATAGTGAAGTCAACCTCATGGCCGACAGCACTTATAACCGGCAGTTCACTGGCAAATATTGCACGTGCTACATGCTCATCGTTAAAACTCCATAGGTCTTCCAAAGAACCACCACCACGACTAACAATAAGCACATCACATTCTTGTCGCATATTAGCCAAACTAACTGCAGATGCAATCTGCTTCGCAGAATCAGCACCCTGAACTGCAACAGGATACAAAATGACATTAGCAGCAGGAAATCGACGTTTTAATACAGTCAAAATATCATGGACTGCCGCACCGTTTTGCGATGAAATAATACCAATACTTGTGGGCAATGACGGTAATGTTTTTTTATGTGCCTGATCAAATAATCCCTCTTCACCTAATCGGTGTTTTAAGGCTTCAAACGCATGTTGCAGGGCACCGTTTCCTGCTTCTTCCATATGTTCAACGACAAGTTGAAATTCACCACGCCCCTCATAAAGGGTCACTCTAACCCGCAACAAAATCTGCATACCGTTTTTGGGGGTAAACCGTAAATTACGGTTTCGTGTTTTAAACATTGCACAGCGCACCTGCGCGGCTTCATCTTTTAACGTGAAGTAAATATGGCCCGAACCCGGCATCGCTAAATTTGATATCTCACCTTCAACCCAAATCAATTGAAATGAGCCCTCCAAGGCAACACGTGCCTCACGCACGAGCCGCGAAACTACATAAATTTCTTTGACTGGGCGCGTTGCTAATGAAGCCGTATGATTAGATGAAACAAGTGATGCCATAAATCCTAAAGATCCTGATATAATTACGCGATTATATTACAGTAATTTCAGGAACCTGCCCCATGAGAATTGCTCAAGAAGCGCTTACGTTTGATGACGTTTTATTACTACCAGCCTACTCAAACGTGATGCCACGCGATGTTAATCTGACAACTAAATTAACTCGCAACATTAATATCAACATCCCATTATTATCCGCTGCCATGGATACGGTGACTGAAAGTCGCTTAGCTATTGCCATGGCTAAAGAAGGTGGCTTAGGCATATTACATAAAAATATGACCATTGAAGAACAAGCTAACGAAGTGCGTAAAGTCAAAAAATTTGAAAGTGGCGTAGTGCGAGATCCAATCACTATCAGCTCGACGGCAACCATTGGCGAAGTCGTTGAATTAACCCGTGCCAACAATATCTCTGGTGTGCCAGTAGTAGATGGCGACAATCTAGTCGGTATTGTGACTAGCCGAGACTTACGGTTTGAAACACACTTTGATAATCCCGTTTCTTCCGTGATGACACCAAAAGAAAAATTGGTCACAGTAAAAGAAAATACTGAACGCAACGAAGTACTAAACTTACTCCACGCACATCGTATTGAAAAAATACTTGTAGTTGATGATAACTTTCACCTTCAAGGCATGATCACCGTAAAAGATATTCAAAAATCAACTGATAATCCACTTGCATCTAAAGATGACCAACAACGTTTACGTGTTGGTGCAGCGACAGGTATCGGTACTGAAAGTCAGGCACGTGTTAAAGCACTCGTAGAAGCTGGCTGTGATGTTATTGTGGTTGATACCGCTCACGGTCACTCACAAGGTGTTTTAGACCAAGTGCGTTGGGTTAAAGATAATTACCCACAAGTACAAGTCATCGGCGGCAATATTGCTACAGGATCAGCAGCTTTGGCCTTAGTTGAAGCCGGCGCAGATGCCGTTAAAGTCGGTATTGGCCCAGGTTCAATCTGTACAACGCGAATTGTCGCTGGTGTTGGCGCCCCTCAAATTACAGCCATCAGTAATGTGGCTAAAGCACTTGAAGGTACCGGTGTACCCTTAATCGCTGACGGCGGTATTCGCTACTCAGGTGATGTCGCAAAAGCACTTGTTGCAGGTGCACACACCATTATGTTGGGTGGTATGTTTGCTGGTACTGAAGAAGCCCCTGGCGAAGTAGAATTATTCCAAGGTCGTTCATATAAGTCATACCGTGGCATGGGATCGTTAGGCGCTATGCAACAAAAGCAAGGGTCGAGTGATCGTTACTTCCAAGAATCAACTGAAGCGGACAAATTAGTGCCGGAAGGTATTGAAGGACGTGTTCCGTATAAAGGCTCTTTATCCGCAGTCATCAATCAACTTCTAGGTGGCGTACGCTCTAGCATGGGTTACACAGGCTCAGCCAACATTGAAGAAATGCGCACCAAACCTGAGTTTGTTCGTGTGACTTCTGCAGGCATGAATGAAAGTCATGTCCATGATGTCACTATTACTAAAGAAGCGCCTAACTACCGAGTAAGTTAAGCCTATCTATACCACTTTAAGAACCAGAGTTGTGATACCGCGACTCTGGTTTTTGTCCTTAATAAACCGTATTTTTAGAGAGTCTTATGAGCCACAACATCCATGACCACCGAATTCTTATTCTTGATTTTGGATCACAATATACCCAACTCATTGCTCGCCGCATCCGCGAAGCAGGCGTGTATTGTGAATTAAGAAACCCTGAAATTACCGAAGCTGAAGTTAGGGAATTTAATCCAAAAGGTATTATCCTTTCTGGCGGCCCAGACTCAACCATTGGTGACGAAGCGCCCGTTGCACCCTCTTTTGTATTTGAACTAAATATTCCCGTTCTTGGCATCTGCTACGGCATGCAAACCATGGCAATGCAGCTAGGTGGTCAAGTCGAATCATCCGAGCACCGAGAATTTGGTTATGCACAAGTGCGAGCACGCGGCCACTCTGCTTTATTTCGTGACATTGAAGACCATGTTACCGAACAAGGTTATGGGCTACTCGACGTTTGGATGAGCCATGGCGATAAGGTCACCGCCTTGCCTGAAGGCTTTAATGTTATCGCTAGCACCGACAGCGCGCCTTTTGCTGGTATGGCAGATGAAACACGCAAGTTTTATGGCGTTCAATTTCATCCAGAAGTCACGCATACACTGCAAGGCCAACGTATGGTTGAACGATTCTTAACTGAAATTTGTGGCTGTGACACCCTATGGACATCGGCTCATATTATTGAAGACAGCATTAAAACCATCCGTGAACAAGTTGGTACCGATCATGTATTACTAGGACTCTCAGGCGGTGTTGATTCGTCTGTTGTTGCCGCCCTTTTGCATAAAGCCATTGGTGAACAGCTCACTTGTGTGTTTGTTGATAACGGCCTGCTTCGCCAAGATGAAGGCGATCAAGTGATGGCGATGTTTGCCAAAAACATGGGCATTAAAGTGATTCGTGTGGATGCTGAAAAACGCTTTCTTGACCAACTCGCTGGCGAAAATGAGCCAGAAGCAAAACGAAAAATTATTGGCCGCGTATTTGTAGAAGTATTCGAAGAAGAATCGAACAAAATTGATAATGTGAAATGGTTAGCTCAAGGCACCATATATCCTGATGTAATCGAATCTGCCGCCGCCAAAACCGGTAAAGCACATGTCATTAAATCACACCATAATGTCGGTGGCTTGCCCAAACATATGACCTTAAAATTACTTGAACCTTTACGTGAGTTATTCAAAGATGAAGTCCGTAAATTGGGTGTTGAACTCGGTCTTCCTAAAGACATGGTTTATCGTCATCCTTTCCCTGGCCCCGGTTTAGGTGTGCGTATTTTAGGCGAAGTCAAAAGAGAATATGCTGAACTGCTACGTAAAGCCGACAAAATCTTTATCGATGAACTATACAAACATGATTTATACGATAAAACGAGCCAAGCTTTTGTCGTTTTTCTACCCGTTAAATCTGTCGGTGTCATGGGCGATGGTCGTCGTTATGATTATGTTGTCTCGCTACGGGCCGTTGAGACTATCGACTTTATGACCGCACGCTGGGCACATCTTCCATACGACTTCTTAGGTCTCGTTTCCAACCGCATCATTAATGAAGTAGATGGAATTTCAAGGGTAACTTACGATATTTCGGGCAAACCACCAGCGACTATTGAGTGGGAATAGTCAGCCAATCCCTAGCAAGCGATTGATTTATTTGTATTAATAACTGGCACCTTTGCTTCGCGTGACAGAATCAATTGTTGATTTTTCTTACAGTTAAACAGAGCACGGCAAACCAATCAAAAGCAAACAGTTTGCAGTAAAAAGCATGACGTAACAATTAATATAAAGAGGCCAATAATGTATGTTTCTATAACGGGCTTAAGAACAAAAGGGATTGTTAGCTGGTTCAAGTTTTGGACTTTAGCGATACCAGCGTTTAAGAGTGCCAAAACAGCAAAAGGGATAGTGTTTTGTGAGGCGAAATCTCGAGAAGGTTATCATCATACTCTGACTGTTTGGGAAACTCATCAGCATATGGAGAATTATCGAGCGTCGCCAGTTCATCTAAAAGCAATGAAAACCTTTTCACAGATCGCTACTGGCAAAGTAATTGGGTATGAATCTAAAACGATTCCAAGTTGGGAAGTGGCTTTGAGTCAATTTGACAAACAGGCAAAACAAGTTTGAAAGACGCTAAGTTCATTTTAGTACTCTAGCTTATTACCTTAAAACGGATTGATATCTGCCAAGCCAATACGCTACATTAAATTAGTCTGACACTAGAGTTAAATAATAATGGCGTGAAGTCATCCATTAACTAACAGGTACTTGAATATGGAACTTTTAGAAATTAACACCCTATTTATCATCATTATATTCGCAGTAGGCATTGGCGGCGGTAGCGCTGCCGCACGTTTGGGCAGTTCGCGAACGTCTATTTCAAGACTAACACTTGGCAATGCCTTTGCCGGTGGCGTATTTCTGGGTGCGGGTTTATTACACATGCTGGCGGATTCGAATGAGAACTTTGCTGAGTTGATGCCATCAGCAGATTATCCCATTCCACCCCTCATCGCAGGCTTGGCCATTTTATTTATTCTTGGCATAGATCAACTTGGGCGTGCGCGAAGTCAGGCTGTTGTCACGCAAAGTTCGACATTATTGTTGATTGTGTTGTCGATACATTCATTAATAGCCGGTTTATCTTTAGGGCTTGAAAAAAGTATGACAGCGTCATTAGCTATTTTTTTCGCGATACTCGCTCACAAAAGTGCTGCTGGCTTTTCTTTGGGAACCTCTTTAGTTGCTTCGGGTGTGAGCGCTGATGTTCGCAGAAACCATTTACTGATTTTTGCATTTGCTACGCCAATTGGTGTCGCATTAGGCGGTTTAATGACCACAGTAATGCAAGATCGTCATGTTCAAATAGCAGAAATGATTTTTGATGGATTGGCTGCTGGTACCTTTCTCTATATTGCTCTAATGGATATTTGTCGTGAAGCATTTCATGAGGCTTTTCAACGATGGCTTAAGTTGGCATTAGCCAGTTTAGGATTTATTGTGATGGCCATTGTGGCTCTTTGGACATAAAATACGAGAAACAGCCACCCGCAATGCAGATTGATTTTTGCTTAGCTTCCCCCTTCAATATTCCGAATGCTCTGCCGATCTGCCTTGCCTATCTCACCCAAAACCTGACCGTTAGGCAGTTCAACATGTAATTCGTCGCATTGATCAAGTTCGACGCGTGCACTAATAACACCCAAAGACATCACATGCCCACCATGCTTTCTGTCTTTACTCAGAAAGTGTAGATGCCAACCAGGTACTTCTATTCCGGCGAGAGGATCGGGAAATCGAAAGCCGACAATGGTGCCTTCATCTTCCTCCATAAACCATTCAGTCTGATCTTCAACCACTTCACGTAAGGGCTTAAAAGGCGGCGTCTGCTTATGCACACTGCGAAGATGCAAATCTCGAAACCGGCCATGAATTCTGACAGCCATAATCGAAGCTCCCTCAGGGGATAATGCATTAATCTGTGAGAGTAACTGGTCGTAAGTACACTCCTCAACATTAGCTTCAATATCCACTTCAAATAAGGTGACCACGGCAAAAGGTGTTTTTTGATCATGAGACAAGGCAACGATCGAGCCATCAGCTCTCGCGGTGAAAGCTTGTCCTTCAGTAATAATTAACTCGCCATCTAAATTCTGAATAGTGCCGATACCATCCGTGCCAAGCCGAAGTAGATCCCCTATCGTAGTATCTCCCTCATAATCGCCCGACATCAATTCATTCAAGGTACCAGCCTGAATCGCACTATGTGTTTTGACGGCTTGATGCATTAAGCCTTCATGGGTGACAGCACGCAGATGAAGTGCGCCAATAAATCGATCATCGATCACTTCACGTGCCATGGCTCAATCCATAATAAAAAATATTAGATGTTAACTATTCATCTTTGAAATAGCAACAAAGCCCATAAAGATTATGAAAGTATTGGCAAAGTGAAGTAACTTGAGCAGGTGTGAGCGTTTTTATTGCTCGACTTGAACAAGTAAAAAGCCTTAACTAGCTTATTTTTAGTTACACAGTGAACACCCATTTTTTATACAATATCGATTATATTCATTATGTGGTGACCAAACCACAGCCAATACAAAAGAGGATTTTATGGCTAACAATCGTTTTACATTACAGCGTTTTCTTCTTAGATTAATATTTGCTCTAGTACTGGTCTATGCCACCTATAATCCTGGTGGTTATAGCTTCTTTCATTGGACTAAAGCCGCTTTATTCGGTGATGCTTTAGCTATTTCCCCTCCTTTTGCTATGTCGGCAGTGTTATTAGTTATTGGCTGGACGGTCTATCTTCGGGCGACACTGCTTGCACTGGGTGGCCTAGGGTTAAGTTTGGCCTTAGCTTTTTTCGCGATTGTTGTATGGTGGTTAGTAGATTTAGGCTTAATTGGCATCAATAGCATTTCCGCCATAACCTATATTGTTTTATTTATTTTGGCGGCGGTATTAGCTGTCGGTATGTCTTGGTCACACCTTCGTCGTAGAATGTCTGGGCAAACAGATGTAGATGATGTTGAAGATTAAATAAACAGCCTATAATTACGCTTAATTTTATTTAATAGTGATGGCGGGCAATACCATGAACGAAACACCGATGCACTGCATTACACTTTGCTTAGCGAATGCATTTGATTTTAAGCGTCTCACGGAAAACTTACTCGCTAATAGACGAGCCAGTTTATTGAAAGACGTGCTTCTGATTGATCACAACAATGCCTACTCAATGGTTTTTCCGTATGGGGTGGTCGTTCACTGGAATGTAGCACTTGATGATCGCCGAAAACTTCAGGCACAACTGCTGGAATTTGCCACCGATATTCATGAGGTTATCCAAGAAGATAATTTCAGTTATAAAGTGAATGCCGAGCAACACCGAATTCAATTCGATTGTATTGAAATGGCCTCAGATGCTGAAAACAAAAACTTAGTGGCTGTTTCCCACGCAATGGCGCAATCAATCAAACTGTCTTCATTTGAAAAACATGCCCAAGAGACTATCGAGAAAACTAAACATTTACCTAAGTCATTGGCTAAAACCGGAACAATAAAGCTCTCTAAAACTGCATTAGCAAAAATTCGTGGTCAATTATTTCTGACCAATAGCGATATTATTTTACGGTTTGATCTACTTGATATCCCTGAGTTTTTTTGGGAGTACCCTGAATATCAGACCCTCTATACTCAAATGGCTAATTATTTAGAGTTAACTCAACGCACCAATATTTTGTCGAAAAAGCTAGAAACCATCCACGTATTACTTGAAATGCTAGCTGATGAACAAAAGCACCACCACTCATCGACATTAGAATGGATCATTATTATTTTAATTGGCGTCGAAATAGCCATTACTCTAATTGAAAAACTAGCGTAATCAGATTAGCAAAACATTTAAATTAAACATATAGGACACATCACACGATGGCCAATAGTAAAAAATACAGCATTCAAATAAAGCAAGATCGTAGTTCTTGGTCTGCAAAAATTATGCGTCGGGTTTCTTCGCAGAAAACCGTTGTGTCAAAAAGACAAGGCGGTTTTGACTCTGAAGCAGAGGCTCAATCTTGGGGTGATGCAGAAATGGTCTCCTTTTTAGACAACCTCAATGCACGCAATAAACGTCGTTCGAAACCACGTACGGAAAGTTAAGTGCTATCTCAAAAATACAATCATGCCGATAGCAAGGATACATGCTTGATCCTATATCAAAATTGCAGCATTATTAAATTATCACTCACTTTATTTAAGTGATTGTTGTTTTTAAATTATAAGGAGAATCACATGGCAAATGAAGGCTACCATGAACCGATTGACGAATTATCTGATGCAACCCGAGATATGCACAGAGCAATCACTTCATTAATGGAAGAACTAGAAGCGGTAGACTGGTATAACCAGCGCGTTGATGCTTGTAAAGACAATGAGTTAAAAGCTATTTTGGCTCATAACCGTGATGAAGAAAAAGAACATGCGGCGATGGTATTAGAGTGGATTCGTCGTAAAGATCCACGGTTTGATAAAGAGTTGAAAGATTATCTGTTTACTGACAAACCAATAGCCCACGAATAATTATTTTAGGGCAATAAAAAAGGGGGAAGTGTGTATAAACTTCCCCCTTTTTTTAGTGCGTACTACTGATTAATTAAACATCATAATTAGTGGCTGAAATATCACCGCCACGCCCCGTCCAATTAGTATGGAAAAATTCACCACGCGGTTTATCTAAACGCTCATAAGTGTGTGCACCAAAGTAATCACGTTGCGCCTGTAATAGATTAGCCGGCAAACGTTCGCTACGGTAACCATCATAAAAGGATAAAGCGCTACTAAATGTGGGGGCAGGCACGCCTAATGAAATGGCAGCACCGACCGCTTTACGCCAACCAGGCAATGCTGCTGTAATGGCATCAATAAAGAACTGATCCAATAATAAGTTTTGTAAATCTGGTTTATTTGTAAATGCATCACGTATATTCGCCAAGAACTGGCTACGAATAATACAACCACCACGCCACATAAGGGCTATACCGCCATAATTCAGCTCCCAGCCATAGGTTTCAGCAGCTTCACGCATCAACATATAACCTTGAGCATACGAGATGATTTTCGATGCATATAATGCATCACGAATCGCGTTCACCATTTCAGCCTTATCGCCTTCAAATTCACTCGCCATCTTAGGCAACACTTTTGAAGCAATCACTCGCTCATGCTTACGGGCAGATAAACAACGTGCAAATACCGCCTCGCCAATTAAGGTTAAGGGTATGCCTAAATCTAAGGCATTCATCCCTGTCCACTTACCGGTTCCTTTTTGTCCTGCCGTATCAAGAATGTGATCTATCAATAAAGAGCCGTCATCTTCTTTAACCGCTAAAATATCACGGGTAATTTCAATCAAATACGAATCGAGTACGCCATCATTCCATTCCGCAAACACCGACTGAATTTCATCACCAGACATGCCTAAACCTTCTCGCATCAATTGATACGCTTCGCAGATGAGTTGCATGTCGCCATACTCGATCCCGTTATGTACCATTTTCACATAGTGCCCAGCACCATCATTACCGACCCAGTCACAGCAAGGTTCACCATCAACTTGTGCCGCAATCGCCTGAAAAATAGGTTTCACAGAAGGCCAAGCAGCTTGGTTTCCACCTGGCATAATTGAGGGTCCAAAACGTGCCCCTTCTTCACCACCAGAAACCCCGCTACCAATAAATAGAATACCTTTTTGGTGCAAGGCATGCGTGCGGCGATCACTATCGTTATAAAGTGAATTACCACCATCGATAATCACGTCACCTTTTTCAAGATAAGGCACTAATTGTTCGATAAAGCTATCCACTACCGGACCCGCCTTAACCATTAACATAATACGGCGAGGGGCTTTTAATGATTCAACAAATGATTTTAAATCGTGGCAACCTATAATTTTGGTGCCCTTTGCTGGCCCAGCAAGAAACTCATCGACTTTACTGCTTGTACGGTTATACACCGCAACAGTAAAGCCATGATCATTCATATTCAGCACTAGGTTTTGACCCATTACTGCTAATCCCACTAAACCAATATCGGCTTGTGTTGGCGTTTCAACTTCACTCATTTATTTATCACCTTAATATATTCACCATCAGCTTCACGTGTTGAACCTACAATAAGCCGACATTTACCCGTAGTAATATTACGTTCTACAGCCCCTGAAACTTCAATTAATTCACCTTTTTTCGCCTGTCCGACATAAGTATGCGTAAACGATAACACCTCAGGTGTTAACTCATCATTAACTACATATACAGCAGGAAAATCGAAACCTCGCAGATCATCAATGACCTCTGTGGTCAACGTTCGCATTCCTTGCTTTTGATACTGACCATTATCGTGGAATATCTCATCACGTAGACATACCATGCCAAGATCAAATTTAGTGCCATCAATGGCTGCCTTGTTGTGCTTGCGAGTTTCATGCCAAGAAAAATCATCAAAGCTTAATGCTCCTGCACGACGCTCAAAATTATCTGTCATCAACGTTAAATCTAAGTCACTAATATCCCCTGACTCTAGAGCGCGCCTCAATGCTTGACGTGTTTTTTGAAATTCTTCTCGACCAAAAACCACCAGGTCGATATCGGATGTTGGGCGTTGCTGATTAATTAACATCGAGCCTGTTAGCCCTAAAGCACCTGCATTTGCACCAAAACGCACCAAAACAGGGATTAACTGATGTAATTTCTGCTCTATTTTATCGCAGGGTTCGCGTTGTAAAACATGCTGTAATCGTTCTTCAGGTCGGTGATGTTCAACAATATCTTTAACTGCAACAGCATGAAAGGCGGCATCAAATTGTGCCGATTGGTATAAATACTGAGGATAAGATTCATTTAACAACTGATTGGCTTGCTCAGTATCAATTTTATTCCAAGCTCCGCCGCCATCTCTGACATATCGCAAAAAGCAGCCTACTTTTCCTTCGTGAGATTGATAGCTCACAACAGCAAAAACTAAACCTTCTTTAGTTTGGATAAAATCTTTGGGATAGTAAGGAAAGTTAGCATTTCTCATATCATAAATATTTTGCATGTTATCCATTTATTCAATCATCATTAATATTTACGTCGTAACCATATCCAAATACCCGTCAATGATAAAACGATCAATAACACGCCGACGAGATCAAGTAACCAAACACCCAGCTGGCCTAAAATACGCCCATTATGCATATCGAGTAAAACATGCTCGACGGTCACGCCTTCGCCATGAAAATACTCAGTTAATTCATTTCTTATTGACTCAGGCATGGGGCTAGGAATACTCCAGCCAATACCTTGTAATGAAATCGGTTCCCATTGTTCGAGCATAAAATCACTACGCCACATGCCTTCACGTGTTTGAATAACAGGGTCGCCGTGAAACAGGCCGATATTTTGAATCATTGGCGGAACACCTGCAGCCCCCGCCATACGTTCAATAAACTCGCCATCAGCAGTCAGTAAAATCAGAGCATCATCTGTCGCTAGAATCACCACATCATCTAACGTGATACCACCTAACAACGGCCTTTGAGTATGCGTAACTGGTTTGGCATTGACAAATACTTCGGTACCAAATTGAGTAATGACGGAGTGGTCTAACAAATAAACAGCATCAGCTTGCACACTGCTCACACCATAATGATTCAATAGCCATGGCCAAGTGAGGTAATGTTTATCTAGCTTCAAGTCGATGGAATGGTTTAGCAATAACCCTGTTATGGACAATAGCAGCACAAAGAGAGAAATAGCAGCCCCTATACTGCGGTGTAGGCTTCGCATCCGGCGGTTCATATCATCCCTCTGTTTATTTATAAATTCGATTAAATAATGCCATTTTTAGCGCTGATGTCATAGCCCTTAATGACAAGATTAGAGCTAAAATAGCATCAACATGCCGATCAAACTATTGTTCACTCAAGTTAGTCTTAGTAAATTGTCGAGTCAATGCGCGCTGTTGGATTTCGCCTCCACAGCTTTCACGATAAGCTAAACTCACACTTTACTCAGTCCTCACGACCCGTAACGAATTCTTAATCCAGCGTATTCACGCTTCAATATTTCGTTAACAGCCGGTCGTAATTATCCTTTAATACAAACTACTTTGTTTTTAGCATGTTTCCAGAGAAGTTTTCGCTTAAAAAGTCATCATCAGTTGTTTTCTCAGCAAACGTATATCTATGGACTCGATAAAACATAGCACGAAGCCTGTAATAAAGATCTACTTAAAGTACAGATACAAGAATTATATCTATAAAAAAATTAGAAATAAGTAGGCAAACATTCTGTTTCACTCTGCCCCCCTCGCCCCGCCCCTAAGCTGGAATATGTATTTAAAAAATAATCAATCAACCCTTGTCATTATAAATGCGAATCGTTATCATTATCATAGTTATTACTTTATGAGATCTCGAAATGAATCCTGATTCAAACAATACGCTTGATAATTCCATCGTCACCAATGACATGTCTAGCAACAACATTGGCGCTGATCCCAAAGCAGATACTGAATCGTTAACAACGATGTTGCCTGCTGATTATGTCAATTCTATTCCGCTTGAACACGATCCATTATCAAGCACATTAATCCAAGATCGAATTGTTGAATTTTTAACTGTCGGTGGCCCTGTTGTCTGGATCTTACTCCTTATGTCATTAATAGCTGTCAGCATTATGATCATCAAAATTTGGCAATTTACAAAGCTCAAACCCGAGCGTCGTATTTCGATAAACAAAAGTCTAACCTTATGGCATAAAGGCGATACGTCATCTGCCAAAGTGCTACTAAACTCTAAATACAGTGTTGAAAAAGTGGTCTTAGTCGCCATGAGTGGTTTGACGAATAAAATGACAGATAAGGCTTTGTTGAAAGAAGAGTTAAACCGAATTGCCACACTCAAACTAGAACAATTACGTAGTTACCTGCGCCCACTCGAAGTCATTGCAACATTAAGTCCTCTATTAGGCCTTTTAGGTACGGTTATCGGCATGATTATGGCCTTTCAACAAATGGCTGCTGCGGGAAATCAGGTTGATCCATCAGTATTGTCTGGTGGTATTTGGCAAGCGTTATTAACCACTGCTGTTGGCCTGACTGTCGCCATACCAGTTGTCGCGGCACACACATGGCTTGAGCGAAAAATAGAACGCACAGCTAGCTTTATGAATGATGTAGTCACGCAATTATTTACGAGTCATCTCCCTGCAGAAAAATCAGCTATTAACGCTAAAGCGCTCAACAATGCTGCTTGAGAATACTCAGCCAAGACGTAGAAATATGATTAGCTTAACGCCGCTCATTGACGTGGTTTTTATCCTGCTATTGTTTTTTATGCTGTCGAGTAATTTTACGCGCTGGCATCAAATTAACGTGCAGTCAGTCACGTCAAGTGAGAGCCAAACACCTGAGCTTCGTATTGTACAAATAGAATCAAATCAAGGCGAGTTCAGCTTTAAGGGCCGTCGTCTAGTGATGAATGATGCCAATGCCATACAACAATTGGTAGCAGAAAATAAACAAGCGACGTTTGTTATTACTGTTGTTGAAGGAATCAAAATCCAAGTCATGGTCACGCTATTAGATCAATTAAAACAAGCAGGCGCAACGCGTGTTTCTCTCGCAGGCTTAGCACAATGATTTTAAACAACACTCATGCAAAACGCAGCAATAATAACGATGATAATTTAATCCCCTTGATTAATATCGTGTTTCTCATGTTAATTTTTTTCATGGTGGCAGGACAAATTCAGCCTTCGGATGGCGTGAAAGTGGAGTCACCGACATCTATCAGTGACACAACGCTGACACCGGAGCGATTAAAGCTCGTGATATCGGAAGATGGTCAACTGTTTATTGATGGACAATCTGTGCCAAAAGAAGCACTTAGCAAGCACGTATTGAACTACCTAGACACACTTAGCGATCAACAAAAACCACATGCTGCGGTGGTATTAAAAGCTGATGGCAATCTGAGCGTTGATCGTATGCAAGACTATGTCAAAACAGTCAGAGCATCGGGCATTAGTCATATATCACTGATGACACAGCCATCGGCACAAGTGGCTTTATGATTACTAAACGTCACTGGCTATTTGCCTTACTCATTGCATTTACATTGCATGCCGCCGCCTTTGTTACTTTTTCATCAGCAAGCGCCACAGATTCAGCGAAAGACAAGGGGAAGTCAGGCATTGAGGTGGATGTTGGCATGTTGGGCGATCTTGGCATCGCAATGTCTGAACCTGTTATACAAGAGGTGGTGACAGAAAAAGAGCCCGAACCTGAAGTAGAACCAGATATTAAGCCACCAGAACAAGTTGAGCCTGAGCCAATAGAAGCAGAGCCTCTGCCTGAACCTCTAAAGCTCGATCCTAAACCTGTTGTGCAAAAAAATGATGTTCAGATAAAAACACAGGTCAAAAAACCGAAAGTAGAACAAAATAAAATCAAAAAAGATATCGCTAAGGAAGTACCAAAAGTAGTTAAGCCTACTAAAAAAGAGATGATATCTGACGCAAAAAAAAGTACGGAAAAGCCCAACTCATCAACCAGCACCGTTCGCGATAAAAAAATAACAACAGGGTCTAAAAATACGATTACAACGGGTGGACAGAAAGGGGCTGAACGTTCTTATTTTGCTGAGTTATCGGCGAAGCTTGCTCGCTATAAACGCTATCCCAGTAGAGCTAGAAAACTACATGAAGAAGGTACGGTAGTGCTTTTTATTGTGGTGAAACGAAACGGAACCGTTATTGAGTCTTACATCAGCCAAAGTTCTGGCTATTCGAAATTAGATAAGGCTGTCTTAAGTATGTTGAAAAAAGCCTCCCCTTTGCCGGCATTTCCGGAGGAGATGAAACAAGAACAATTATCAATAAACATACCCATCGATTTCAAACTTAATAACTAAAGCTAGCACGATATTTTAAACATTTTTTTGACAACCTAAAGGAGCACAAAGTGACTGCAAAACACAGCCAATCACTCGTAATACAACAAGATAATACGCCACTCAGAAGTTTGAATCAGAACACGAGTCTCAATTCTATTTCAATGGTGTCAACTTTGGCTTTTGCCATCTCCACTGCAATGATGAGCCAAGTACATGCCGATGAAATTTCAACGATTGAAACATTAGTCATTGAAGAATCAGCCATTGCTTCGGATGCCAATCCTTATGCGGAACCGACTGCACCCTATAAAGCAAAACGTTTATCTGATTCAAAACATACCCGTGATATCGCTGATACACCACAAACCATGACGGTAATGACCAAAGAACTCATTGAAGATTCTGGTAAAACGGAATTGAAAGATATTTTAAGTGCTCAACCAGGTATTACGCTTGGTACCGGTGAGGGCGGTAACTCATTTGGTGATCGCTATATTATCCGTGGTTACGAAGCGAGAAGTGATGTGTTTACCGATGGTTTACGTGAACCCGGTTTAATCACTCGTGAAACGTTTGCAATTGAACAAGTTGAAATCAGTAAAGGGCCGAGTTCAACTTTTGCGGGTCGTGGTTCAACCGGTGGTGCGGTGAATGTCGTGACCAAAAAAGCATCATTAGATGACGATTTTACAAGCTTAGAAGCCGGTCTTGGCACCGATTCCTATAATCGTTATTCACTCGATACTAATAAGGTTATCAACGATCAATTTGCTGTTCGATTGAATGCTCTTTATACCGATGCAGATATTCCTGATCGTGCGCCAGCGGGCGAACAACGCCAAGGCATGTTACTGTCAGGTGTTTATCAAGCAACGGATGATTTAACTGTCTCAGCGGATTATTATTACTTTGAAAGTGATGATAAAACAGATCCCGGTGTAAAACTTGATAGAGCAACAGGCCTCATCGATAATAAGATTCAATATGTGGGGCAAAGCGGCTTAGACTTCCAACAAACAAAAGCCAATATTTTTACGACCAAAGTAGATTGGAAATTGTCAGATAAGGTCACACTGGAAAATAAAACACGTATAGGTAAAGCCAATAATAGTTTTATTGTTTCTACTTATAGCGCCAGCCGTACAGGTGGTATACGTAACTTTTCAGGTTGGCAGGCAAACAAATATGTAGGTAACCAGACCAACGTGTTATTTAACCAGACACTGTGGGGTAAAGAGCATAACTTTGTATCAGGTATTGAGTACGCTAAAGAAACGGCCAATACAGGTGGCTATGATATTAATACAGACTCATCAATGCCGACGGTCAATCCTTACGATCCCGATAATAGTAGTTGGTCAGGTACGATATCAAAAACCAGCGGCAATAAAAATATCATTAAAACGACCTCTGCCTATTTGATGGATACCATTACACTATCAGATGACTGGGAAGTATTTACTGGCGTGCGTTATGATCACTTTGATTATGCATTAACCACAACGAGTGATAAGTATGACTATAGTGATGGCTTATGGAATGGTCATTTTGGCGTCGTATTTTCACCTTGGGAAAACGGTAATATTTATGCCAGCTGGAGCACGTCATCCAATATCAATGGGGGTGAAGTCGATGCAGGTACTAACTGTGGATATGGTGGTTTATGTACTGATTCAAACGGCAACTACAATGCTGAACCTGAAAACTCAGAAAACATTGAAATTGGTACCAAATGGAATGTGTTAGATAATAATTTATTATTAACCGCCGCTTTATTCCAAACAACCAAAGATAATGTTATTGAAGGTGGCGTTGACTCTTATCAATCGGGTGGTTCACTCAATACTGGTAAAAACCGAGTAAGAGGTATTGAACTTGGTTTGTCAGGCAATCTCACACCAAAATTGAGCGGTCAAATAGGAGCAGCATTGATGAATTCAGAGACATTAGATTCCTATTTTGATGGTACAAAAGCAGCATCTGGTCGTGGTGGTTCAATCTCATACCCCAATTACATTGGTAATCCAAAAGCGAACTTTGCAAAACGCAGTGTCAGTGCTCAATTGAAATACCAATTCACGCCAAAATTCAATTTTGGTGGTAACTTAACGTACTCAAGTAGCATGTTAGGTGGCCAGCCGGATCAGGGTGTAGCAAGTGATACCATTGTTCACACGCCAAGTTATGCCGTATTTGATCTGTTTGCATCGTATCAAGTGACAGAACAATTAGGGATCCGCGCAAATATCCAGAATATTACGGATAAAGACTATTACACAGCCGCTTATCGTGGTGGTAGCATTGTTTATATTGGTGATGCACGTTCAGCTAATGTGAACCTGACCTATAAATTTTAAAACGTAACGGTCATTATAAAAACAAGGGATGAGTATTCATCCCTTGTTTTTCTTTATGGAGTAGTAACATGATAGTCATTAAAGACGTATTATCCCCTGTGCAATTGCAACAACTGAATCATGTGATTGCCAAACAAACTTGGGTTGATGGCAGTACCACAGCGGGGCAGCAATCAAATAGCGTCAAAAACAATCAGCAATTATCACCTGACTCTCAAATAGTGAGAGGCTTAGAAGATCAAGTATTAGCCGCGCTGGCTCAAAACCCCGCCTTTATTTCAGCCGCATTACCACTCAAAATATTTCCCCCCATGTTTAATCGCTATAGCGTGGGTGAAACCTATGGCTTACATGTTGACAATGCTATTCGTATACCGCCTGGAAGCTCAGCCCGTATACGAACAGACTTATCAGCCACCTTATTTTTAACCGATCCTAATAGTTACCAGGGCGGCGACTTAGTTATCGAAGATCACTTTGGCACGCAACCCGTTAAATTAGCAGCTGGCGATATGATTTTATATCCATCAACAACGCTGCACCGGGTTACGCCAGTGACCCAAGGTGACCGTATTAGCGCAGTATTTTGGATCCAAAGTATGGTCAGAAATAATGAGCAACGAAAGATATTATTTGACTTAGATCAAAGCGTGCAATCGCTCACCACGCTTCATGGTAATGATGATCAGGACGTGATGCGGTTATCGGGTATTTATCATAATCTGATTCGGCAATGGGCCGAAACCTAGACAATACAGGCATTTATTATGGTACAAGTAACGCTTTCCTCTCTGCCTAGCGATCTCGTTAGCATTAGTGATTACGCACGCTACGCATCAAAACATATGGCACATGATGTCTATGAGTATATTGTGGGCGGTGGTGCAGATGAACTCACCTTAAAACGTAATCGTACACAATTAGATGATCTATGCATTCTGCCAAAATCATTAACAGATTGTACTCAAGGCTCAACCCACACCAAGGTGATGGGAGAATCATGGCGACATCCTATGATGTTAGCACCCATAGCATTCCATAAACTTGTTCATCCTGAAGGTGAAATTGCCACCGCACAAGCCGCTTCTATTTTAGAAACAGGCATGATGGTGAGCACGTTATCATCGGTTGAATTAGAAACTATTGCCGCCGAACTGGATAGTCCTAAATGGTTCCAACTCTACTTTCAGCAAAGCCGCGACTTTACCTTATCATTAGTAAAAAGAGCGGAGCAAGCAGGCTATACCAAGTTAGTTATCACCATTGATGCGCCATTGCATGGCATACGAAATCGTGCCCAACGTGCCGGTTTTACGCTGCCTGATGGGGTATCTGCCGTTAATTTAAAACACAGACCACCCTTGCCTCAAGCCAGTTTTACACCTGATCAGAGTATTGTGTTTCAAGGCATGATGAGTGAAGCACCTAATTGGGATGATATTACCTGGCTAATGCAACACACGCCATTGCCCGTCGTATTGAAAGGTATACTCAATCCAGCCGATGCGCTTTATGCAAAATCGCTAGGGGTTGCAGGTATTGTAGTATCAAATCACGGTGGCAGAACTTTAGATTGTTTACCCTCTTCTATTGAAATGCTACCCAAAATCCGTCACGCAGTCGGTGATGACTTTCCCTTATTATTTGATGGCGGTATTGAGCGTGGTACCGATGTATTTAAAGCCATCGCATTAGGTGCCAATGCCGTCCTCATCGGTCGCCCTCAATTATATGCCTTGGCCGTGGCAGGTGCTGTAGGCGTAGGCCATATGTTACGTATATTACGAGAAGAACTTGAAGTGGCAATGGTCTTGGCAGGCACACCCACCATTGCAGATATTACGGCAGAGTCAATTTGGCCTCACAACCACCAGCGTCATAAAGCTTAGGCTAAAGGTTCAAATAAAGCCTGAATATCTTGCTCAGTGAGTTTGTCGGCTTGCTTAGCATGACCAAATAATGCGTCCGCCAACGCCTTCTTTTTCTGTTGCAGTGCATTTATTTTTTCTTCTACTGTGCCAGCTACAATCATTTTATAAACAAACACCTTATTTTTCTGACCGATACGGTGAGCACGATCGGTTGCTTGTGCTTCAACAGCAGGGTTCCACCACGGATCATAATGAATAACCGTATCTGCCGCAGTCAGGTTTAAACCTGTTCCCCCCGCTTTTAAACTGATTAAAAATAATGGCACTTCATTATTTTGGAAACGATTAATCGGTGTCGTGCGATCTTTGGTTTGACCGGTGAGTTTGACATAATCAATCTGACGTTTAGCTAATTCTTCTTCAATCAAACGTAGCATGCTGGTGAACTGAGAAAATAATAAAATTCGTCGTCCCTCAATGATCATTTCAGGCAAGATTTCCATTAACTGCTCAAGTTTGGCCGAGTTTTTTACTTTTTTAGCGGCATCAAATTTTAATAGACGTGGATCGCAACAGACTTGGCGTAACTTAAGTAAGGCATCCAAAATAATGATCTGACTACGCGCAATGCCTTTTTTATCAATTTCCTCACGCACTTTATTATTCATCGTCACCCGAATGGTTTCGTACAATTGGCGTTGCTGGCCTGATAATTCTACAGAGCTGATAATTTCCGTTTTTTCAGGTAACTCTTTGGCCACCAATGATTTTTCACGGCGTAACATAAATGGGGCAATACGTTTGTTGAGCTGCTGCTGGCGTGCTTGATCCGCTAATAATTCAATCGGTTTACGGAATAAGTTGCGAAACTGCTTTTCATCACCCAATAAGCCTGGCATCAAAAAGTGAAATTGTGACCACAACTCACCAAGATGATTTTCCATCGGAGTACCCGTCAAACATAGGCGATGATTAGAAGTCAGTTCACGCGCAGTCACCGCCACTTTTGAACGCGGGTTTTTAATATGCTGGGCTTCATCAAGAATAACTAAATGCCAATGTTGAGCACATAAGACTTCTTTATCTCTTGGTAATAGTGGATACGTCGTCAGCACTAAATCATAATCCGCTAAGGTATCAAAATACTGTTTTCGAGCATCACCTTGTGAGACTAGTACTTTGAGCGATGGTGCAAACTGTTTAACTTCATTCGCCCAATTGACCATCAATGAGGTTGTAGCGACGACTAAGCAGGGTTCGGTCATCCTTCCTGCTTCTTTTTCTTTTAAAATGTGAGCAATAGTTTGTACGGTTTTACCCAAGCCCATTTCATCCGCGAGCACACCCGATAACTTATATTCTCGTAGAAACTGTAACCAATCTAAGCCCTGCTGTTGGTATCGGCGTAACGATGCTTTTAATGTTTCCGGCACCGTGACATGACTGATTTCTTTAAATCCAGCTAACTTCTCTGCAAATAAACGTGGTGCATCCGAACCCGCCCATTGCATGTTGGTTTCAGCCAAGGCATTAAGTTGATTCGCCTGATAGTGAGATAGCGTTAACTTACCTTCACTATCTAAGGCATTAGGATCATAAAGCTCGACCAATGTTTCGATAATATGACGGACTTTTCCTAGCGCTACCCGAATAACACGACCATCATCTAAGGTCATAAAAAACGGCTCATCATCTGGCTGTTGTAAAAAGGTTTCTAGTGTTTTAGCACGTGTTTGTTGTTGAATAAAATCAACCAACACCGGCAATAAACTAATCATTTCCTCTTCAATTTTCACGCCCAACTCAAGGTTGAACCAATCACCACCTTGGCTATCTTGTATATCTGCATACCATGCATCCACATTCACGACATCAAAGCGAAATGAAGCATCAATCGTTACTCTCCAACCTGCATCACGTAATTGGGGTACATCTTTGTCAGAAAAATCTAACCAACCATGTTCATAATCGACATGATACAAACGCATCACATCTTTAGGTTGCTCCATAATGTCTTCAAGCTCTAACCCCATTTTGTATAGTGAATCAATCCAAGTCTGTTCTAATTTTAAGTCACGAGTGATTTGCTCAATATGACCATCCACTTGGCGTTTCAACACTTTGTCTTTTGAGTGTGGTGACACACTTACCCCATCATACTCAAAATGCAGATCCGCATAATCTTCGTAGTCAGCAGAAACCATAAATGAAAGTGAAATATCTTCTTTGACAGAATAAATTCGCAAGCATGGGACGGGGTTGATCTTGGCTTTTACTTTACGTATTTCTACTATCGGCACGGCAATATTACTCTTAGGGAAAATCTGTTTGAGCGCCTTTTTGACCTGCTTACATTGATCGGCAGGAATCGCTGGCGCAGTGGCTAAGGCACGAGAAGCTTCTTTTGATAACTCAGTATTCAAGTAGCCAACAACATTATTTTTCGAGTCAAAATACATTAAGGGGTCAAGCGGAATTAATATCAGTTCAGGCTGTTCCACTGCTTTCACTTCAACGAGATCATCGTTTAATAGCCAATCTAACTCTGCTGTTCGCGATTCACCCAGTTGCAATGATGGATGATTTAAGTCTAGCCAATGACTGCGCTTCGTCGCGATTATTTTTTCCAGAACAAATGATGATGAAGCACCCACTAGTCGATACTCTACAGTCTGCTGATAATCGGTCACGGCTTCAATCAACCGTAATAATTCGATATCAGACTGAGTAATATAAGCTGCTTGAGAGCTAGAACCGCTGGTGAGCTTTACCCCTTTACTCCACGAACCACTTTTTAGTCGTTGTGTCTTAAAGGCGGTGACATTGAGGTGTCGGCCATAACGCGCATTGATTGCGATATCAAAAACAAAATGTAATTCATCTTTATAGTCTTGCTTATGTGATGACTCACTTGTTGACTCACTTAGGCGTCGTAACCAATTATTTAAAGGAATATTACTTTGTGCAGTAGCAGAGTCGTCTGCAGCCGTCACCTGCGGCTTGTTCATGTGCTCAATAATCACAGCGACCACGTGTTTACAATTATAGGTAACAGGGCAACCACATGTACCACTAATATAACGGGCTTCTTCTTTATAGGTGACGATACAATGATATTTATTTAGCCCACTACCCTGCACTGTCGCTTTGATTTTATTGTGTTTTTCATCAACGAGTGAAGCAAGCACCATGCCTGTTTTGGCATACTCTATTCCTCGAGAAAGAGCATTAAAATCAAAGATTCTCGTTAAATCTTCGAGCGAAAGATTGATAATCATGAACGACGCCTAACTGAAGAGATAACTATGTACGTGAACTATGTTTTTTTTGCTTACGCGCGGCTTTTTTAGCGGCTTTTTCTTCTCGAATAGCGAGCATTTCCACCAACTCTTGCTCGATCATTGCGGGGGTTTCCAAGGTAATATGGCCAATGGTGGCATCACGAAATTCTGTTAATACAATTTTTGCAGCACGATCAAGATCGGGCATACCACCTGATCGTAAACACCCCCGTTTAACACCAATCATCTCTAATAAGGCCATTTCATCGATGGGTAACGCATCTAACTGATAACGTTCTTTTAGTAACTCAAGGTAATGAACACGAAAGTAATCGACGGCATACATCGCAATATCATCATTGCTGACAGCGGTTTCTTTAATAGCCCCTGTAATCGCTAAACGATAACCACCATGCCTATTTTCTAACTTTGGCCACAGCACGCCCGGCGTGTCTAATAAGACAATGCCTTGATCGAGTTTGATCCGCTGTTGCATCTTGGTCACCGCAGGTTCATTACCTGTTTTGGCAATCATTCTGCCTGCTAAAGTATTAATTAAGGTCGACTTACCGACATTAGGGATCCCCATAATCATCGCTTGCAGTCTATTAGCCCCACTTGCACTCTCTTGCTTGGGTATCATCTTGTGGCATAAGTCGAGTAAGTCACGCATTTTCTCAGGTTGCTCTGTCGTTAAGGCAATCGTCTTAACATTATTTTCTTGCTCAAAATAATCTTGCCATTGTTTTGTTAAAACCGGATCGGCGAGATCACTTTTACTCAGCACCTTAATACACGGCTTATCTCCGCGAATTTCCGCCAACATTGGGTTTTGACTACTAAAAGGGATGCGGGCATCAATCACTTCAATAATAAGATCGACTTGCGGTACGATCTGACGCATTTCTTTACTCGCCTTATGCATATGACCAGGGTACCAATTAATATCTGCCACTTATTTCACCAACTCAATATGTGTTTTTTCAATCACGATCAGGCGTTTTTTATATAACTTACCCAATGCTTTTTTATAACTGGACTTACTTGCGCCAAACTCTTTGGCAATGAGCTCCGGCGCACTCTTTTCTGTCATCGTTGAACGCCCACCTTGTTTTTTAAGAAAGGCTAGAATTTGTTCTGACAAGGTATCTAATGCTTCACGATTGGCTATTTGCAAATATAAATCTAACTTTTTATCAGGACGAATATTTTTAATATAACCTTTTAATGTTTGCCCTTGCTGCAGCGGCGTATAGACATCACTGTTAAAAATAAGCCCGGTAACAACACCATTAACAACGGCTTTGTAACCCAGATCTGTTCGGCCATAAATCAACAAGTCCACTTGCTGTTGCTCTTTGAAATAAAGTGATGCGTCAGGCAAAAACTTGTCGATATAGGTACTGGCAGCAATGCGTTCTGAAGCATCATCAATATACAAATACACGACATAGAACTTGCCCACTTCCATTGGTTTTTGTTGCTCTCCAAAAGGGACTAATAAATCTTTGGGTAAGCCCCAATCAAGAAAAGCACCGACTTGATTCACCGCGACAACTTTAAGAAAAGCACATTCGCCGACCATGGCTTTGGGTATTTCAGTGGTAGCAATCAATAAGTCATCAGAGTCCAGGTGGAGAAAAACCTCAAGTGCATCACCTACACGACAGCCTTGAGGCACATAACGACTAGGTAGTAATATTTCGCCATACGCTTCACCATCAAGATAAATACCAAAATCGACGAATTTCAAGACCGTTAGTGTGTTTAATTTTCCTAGCTGAACCATTTTCCTGCACTCATTTATTTAATTATCTGATAATTTTAACTCAATACCGACATCGATACGTTATTGCTTTAATTTCAATCAATTATATAAAAATAAAATCTCTGTACAGTTCAACAATAAAGCTCACGTATAATGGCCACTAATTTATCCTAATAACCAGAGTGCCCCATGCCTAAAGCCAGTGATTTAAAACGTGGAATGGTCGTCGATATTAATGATGAGCCATATTCAGTCAAGGAAATTGAGGTGAGAAATCCCTCTTCGCGTGGCGCCTCTACTTTATATAAAGTGCGCTTTAACCACCTTAAAACCAAACAAAAACGCGATGAAAGCTTAAAAGGTGATGACTTTTTAAAAGAAGTCGATTGTGAACGTAAACTCGTACAATTTTCATATCAAGATGGTGATAGTTACACGTTTATGAATTTAGATGACTATGAGCAATTCACTATTAATACCAGCGATATTGAAGATGAAACCCCTTACTTAATAGAAGGTTTAGAAGGCATTGTTGCTATCTTATTAGATGGCCAGTTAATTGCCATTGAATTACCAGCCGCAGTCGCAATGAAAATTGTTGATACTGCACCCGGCCTTAAAGGCGCCTCCGCTTCTGCACGCACTAAACCCGCTCAATTAGCCACCGGATTAGAAGTACAAGTCCCTGAATATATTGAGCCCGGCGAAGTCATTAAAATCAATACGGTCAGCGGTAAATTTATGTCACGTGCATAAAGGTGCCTACTAAATTTCGACATATTTTACTGATCGTTCTTGGTTGGTTTTTTATTATATTGGCGGTGATTGGCGCAGTGTTACCCCTGTTGCCAACTACCCCATTTTTAATTTTAGCCTTAGCCTGTTTCGCTGAAAGCTCTCCCCGATTTCATCGAATGCTATTAGAAAATAAATGGTTTGGCCCTCCGCTTGCGCAGTGGGAAAAATCCAAAACCATTCGTCGTAAAATCAAACACAGAGTGATGCTGCTAATTATTGCCACTTTTGGTACATCAATAATCGTGTTGGCAGGAAGAGTTGGTTTACAGTTGATGCTGGTCTGTTTTTGCATCCTCCTCCTCAGTTTTGTCTGGCGCTTAAAAGAGTCTGATAACAATTCGAAATAAAGACTGTTGAAACTATTTCAACTCAGGGCTTAAAGCGATAACAAACTAATAAATACTCCGCGTTCAGCAAGCAGAAAATCGGCGCACATAGATAGAATATAACTACTTTTTTAATTCATTTTCACAGGAAAATAATATGGAACAGACTGCTTTTTTAGCCCAACTAACCCAATCACCTGAGCAAATCGAATTTAGTGACACCATGGCAGTTATTGATGCTAATTATGATTTTACGCCCGCTGCTTTCACTAATGGCAGCACTTTTAATGAAGCCAATCAAAATAATGGCTCATGCAAAATTTTTGCATTCGGCTTATTAAATGACTTATCTGCTGAGCAAGTATTAGCCTGCTTTGGTACTTATTATCGCGATGATGTTCTGCAACACCCTAAAGGTGATGACCATCAGAATATCCGCAACTTTATCATTTCAGGCTGGAAGGGTATTAAGTTTGATGGTGAAGCATTAAGATCCAAATAAAATAAACGTCTGTAATATTCAGGGCACAGCGTTTTATAACCTACGCTGTGCCCTATATATCCTCGTAAAACACTTATATTTTAGAGCAGGACGCGTTCAATCCCACCATTTTTAACGGCTTCAATAAATTTAGGCTGCCAATTTTCACCTAACACATGATTAGCGACTTCAACCACAATGTAATCTGTTTCAATCCCTGTATCTTCAGCATAACGCGATAAACCTTGAACGCATGCAGGACAAGAGGTCAACATTTTCACATTGCCGGCGACAGCCTTATCTTCACCAGATAACCTCTGAATACCTTTGGTTATTTCTTCTTCTTTACGGAAACGTACTTGTGTTGCAATATCAGGTCTCGCAGTCGCAAACGAGCCAGCTTCACCACAACAACGATCATTTAAGGTGACATCTTGTCCCAATAATGAAGCGGCAACATTGGTTGATTCATAGGTTTTCATCGGCGTGTGACAGGGTTCATGATAGAGATACTGCACCCCATCGACGCCTTCCATTTTTACGCCCTTTTCCATTAAATATTCGTGAATATCTAATAAGCGACAGCCAGGGAAAATCTTTTCAAATTGATATTTCAGTAATTGATCCATACACGTTCCGCAGGACACAATAACCGTTTTAATATCCATATAATTCAGTGTATTAGCTAAGCGATGGAATAATACTTGATTCTCAGTAGTAATAGCCGTAGCTTTTGTCGTATCACCATTTGATGCTTGCGGATAACCACAGCATAAATAGCCTGGTGGCAACACGGTTTCAGCGCCGACTTCATATAACATAGCGAGCGTTGCCAACCCTACTTGACTGAACAAGCGTTCTGAACCACAACCAGGGAAGTAAAATACCGCATCAGACTCATCATTCACTTTGGTCACATCACGTATGACCGGAATCATCTTATTATCTTCCACACCTAACATCGCGCGCGTAGTTTTTGATGGTAAACCAGCAGGCATCGGCTTTTTCATAAAGTGAACAACTTGCTCACGAAGAGGCGTTTTGCCTGTTGTTGGCATCGGTGATTTTTTCTTACTACCCAATAAGCCCAGTTTTTTACCTAAACTATGTGCGAAACGTTGGCTTTTAGCGCCCCATTGGATCATGGTTTTATGTAAGATTTTGATAGTAAGGGGATCTTTGGCATTTAAATACGCCATGGCTGACCATGTACCCACATTAAAATGACGTTTTCCTTGGTTTTTAAGAATGGCACGTAATTTAATGGTGACATCACCAAAATCAATATTAACAGGGCATGGCGTCACACAACGATGACAAACGGTACAATGATCCGCCACATCATTCATTTCTTCAAAATGACGTACAGAGATTCCACGACGCGTTTGTTCTTCGTATAAAAAGGCTTCCATAATCAAGCCTGTTGCTAATATCTTATCGCGAGGTGAGTACAACAAATTCGCACGAGGAACATGCGTTGTACATTCAGGTTTACACTTACCACAGCGTAAACAATCTTTAATATCATTGTTCACTTCATTCAATTCACTGGCTTCAAGAATCAAGGCTTCTTGTTGCAATAATCTCATTGAAGGGGTGTAAGCATTGGCTAGGCCTGAACCGGCTAATAATTTTCCGGCATTAAAGTGCCCATTAGGATCAACAAGCTGCTTGTAATTAGCAAACGCATCAATCGTAGGTTGATCAAGATATTGCATTTTGGTTAAACCAATACCATGCTCGCCTGAAATAACCCCGCCCAATAGATCGGCTAACTTCATGACATCATCAACAATGAGCTCGGCTTCATGCATCATCTGATAATCATTGGAATTCACAGGAATATTAGTATGCACATTGCCATCACCAGCATGCATATGCGTCGCGACAAACAATCGACTTGAACGATGATCTGTGTGAATGGCATCTAACTTGGCGCGTAAGGCTGCTAATGCTTCGCCTTGGAACAGTTCTTTCAGCGGTTTTTCAATTTGTTCACGATACGAAATGCGCACATCGCGTCGCTGCAAAACATTAAACAAAGTATCATTTTCAGCGAGCTTAGTGCGTGCTTGTTCTGACAATAGGTGCGTTTTATCTGCTGCGCGAGCATCCAGATTAGATAATATTTCTTCCCACTGACTGCGTACCTGATTTAACTGCGTGCAAGCAGCATCAATCTTACTTTGAATAATTGCATCATTTTCAGCACTTTCTTGTAGATCTTTTTTATGCTTTTTTAACTCTTTCGGTTGGCTTGATAGATAAGTACTGGCAGCCTCAGCCATGTTTAATTTATTACGCGTAGATTGCACAATATTGATACGTTCAATACCATCATTGTATTCAGACAAGCGATCTAGTGGAATCACCACATCCTCATTAATCTTAAAAGCATTAGTGTGCTTAGCAATCGCTGCCGTCCGAGATCTATCAGCCCAGAAACGCTTACGCGCTTCAGGACTTACGGCGATAAAGCCTTCCCCATCACGTGCATTCGCTAAGTGAACAATTTCAGAACATGCCGCGGCTACAGCATCTTCATCATCACCAGCCACATCAATCATTAATACCATTTTGGGCAATACAGAACGAGGCGCTTTTGTCGTGTAACCGACGGCACGCACATAACGTTCATCAAGATGCTCCATTCCTGCTAACAACACCTTTGGATTATTATCCAAACTATCTTTCGTTTCCACGATAGCAGGTACGGCTTTGCTTAAATCATTGCCGAAAAATTCAAGACAAATAGTGCGCGTAAAATCAGACATCCGATGTAAAACAAACACCGCTGAAGTAATTAAACCATCGCAACCTTCTTTTTGGATGCCCGGCAACCCACCTAAAAACTTATTAGTTACATCTTTACCCAAGCCGCTTTTACGCAATTGATCGGCAGGAATAGCTAAATATTCAGGCTCACCAATCGGAGTTTTACCATTCGGCTCATAATGCGTAATGCGGAACCTCGCTGTTTCAATATCATGAATCTTGCCTAGGTTATGATCAAGGCGCTCGACCTCCATCCATCTTGCATCCGGAGTCACCATGCGCCATGAAACAAGGTTATCTAAAGCCGTCCCCCACATCACCGCTTTTTTACCGCCGGCATTCATGGCAACGTTACCGCCGATGGTTGAAGCATCTTGTGATGTTGGATCAACTGCAAACACTAAGCCATTATCACCGGCAAGATTGGACACACGACGAGTCACCACACCAGCTTCAGCACGCACGGTAGCTACTTCACCTTCACGATCAGGCAAAGTACGGTAGATAACCTTACCCAATCCCTCTAACTTTTCTGTATTAACGACAATACTGTCAGCAGAAAGCGGAATGGCGCCACCGGTATAACCCGTACCTCCTCCTCGAGGAATAACCGTCAAACCTAACTCAATCGACGCGGCGACCACTGCCGCCATTTCTTCTTCACTATCAGGGGTAGCAACCGCTAATGGATATTCAACACGCCAATCGGTTGCATCAGTGACATGAGAAACCCGTGATAAACCGTCAAACTTAATATTGTGTTTCTTGGTCGCTTTAGATAAGCGGCGAATGACAGCTCGGCGACGTTTATCAATATTGAGTAAATTACGTTCAAATTCTGCAACTGCATGTCGGGTTTTTGCTTCCAGCTCTAAGGCTAATGTATTGTTGTTTTCTTGAGCACGATCACGTACTTGATCTAAGCGGTGATGCAACGCATGAGACAAAGAATCCCAACGCTTACTATTTTCAACCAAATCATCTTGAATAAATGGATTACGCGAAATGACCCACATATCGCCTAAGATTTCGAATATCATCTTTGCACTACGGCCTGTTTTACGCTGGCCTCGTAGGTTTTGCAGAATATCCCAAGCCTCTGAACCTAGAAATCGAATGACAATTTCACGGTCAGAAAAAGAAGTATAATTGTATGGTATTTCGCGAATTCGGCTTGACATGATTTCTCGGAAAAATTATTGTTAAATGAATTAAAACCTAGGAATATTAGCATGTTCCCACCATATAATATGCTCATTAAATGCAGGCGATTTAACGTCTTCACTGACAAATAAAATCAATTTAACCGCTTACGCAGCTTCGCTATTACTTGGTTTTATATAGTGTTAGTAGCCATTAACAATGTCTGTCGTAATCAGTTTTTCCCAGACAACTATCGTTAAAAGTCAGTATAAAAAAGTGGCATATTATTAAACTGAGTTCTGACTTTTATCAGCTGGTTGCGATTGTCACGCTCCCATCCTCCTATATGGCTCAGTCATCCGACTAAACAATGTCACAAAGAGAATGCCAATAATTATTTAGAGCCATTAACTGTTATAATCTTCGGCCGATATTAAAGTCAGAAGCATATTGACCTAGATTATTGCGAATGGTGCCTCAATACTTAGCGCAAACTGATAGGCAATTAGGCCATTAAATTCAATCGCAACATAAACTTAACTTAGCTATTTATTTACACATACAGAGATAAGATGTTTATTGTGCAGAAAACGTTCTCAGGAACAGAACTAAGATCAACATTTATGTCGTGATGACAGTTGACAGTCTTAACTTGATTGCGTAACATGCCTCCTCTTTATTTGTACCCCGCCTGCGTAAAATTTTTCAGGAGCAAACTGCGGAATGAAAACCACTTTAAAAACCACCACGTTAAGTGCAAAACCAGCTGAAGTTCGTCGTGACTGGTTTGTCATTGATGCCAATGGCAAAACACTAGGCCGCATGGCTACAGAAATCGCGCGTCGCTTGCGTGGTAAGCACAAAACTATTTACACGCCTCATGTTGATACAGGTGATTATATCGTCGTTATTAATGCTGAAAAATTACGCGTAACTGGTAACAAACTGAAAGATAAGATGTACTATCACCACACAGGTTACATCGGTGGTATTAAATCTATCTCTCTTGAGAAACAGCTTGATAAAGCACCAGATCGTGTTATTAAGTCAGCTGTTAAAGGCATGTTGCCAAAGAATCCATTGGGACGCACCATGTTCAGCAAACTGAAAGTTTACGCTGGTGAAGAACATCCTCATACTGCACAACAGCCTAAAGTGCTGGAAATTTAATCGGACATTATTATGGCAGATTCATACTACGCTACAGGTCGTCGCAAAAGCGCAACAGCGCGTGTTTTCCTTAAAACAGGCAGCGGCAAACTAACTATTAATACGCGTTCATTGGAAGAATATTTCGGCCGCGAAACATCGCGCATGGTCGTACGTCAACCACTTGAACTTGTTGACATGCTAAGCAATTTTGACCTTAACATTACCGTTCGTGGTGGTGGTAACAATGGTCAAGCTGGCGCAATTCGTCACGGCATCAGTCGTGCACTTGTTGAATACAACAGCGAATTGAAATCAGAACTACGTAAAGCAGGCTTTATCACTCGTGATGCGCGTGCTGTTGAACGTAAGAAAATTGGTTTACACAAGGCGCGTAAACGCCCACAATTCTCAAAACGTTAATATTTCTACTTTATGGTTACGTCTTTGGCTGAGTGGTTATTTACTCGCTAAATCAGTAATCACGATAACATCGTAGAACAAAAAACCGATATCATTTTTTTGATATCGGTTTTTTTATATCCAAACAACTTAGCACTAGAATTAGATTTGTCTATTTTAGCTTGTCTTTCAGTCAACGCTTAAAATAACACTTTCTAAAATGGCTAAGTATCGTTATAATTCTTTGCTTGAATTTTGCCGGGGTGGCGGAACTGGTAGACGCGCCGGATTCAAAATCCGGTTTCTTCGGAAGTGCGAGTTCGATTCTCGCCCTCGGTACCATTCAATTAGACGAAGCCCCCACCAACGAGTTAAACCGTCACGACAGATACTACCTTCAAACATGTGTGAAGCTCAATTCGGCTCACGCCATATCACGCACTCTATTAAGTAAACTATTCCCCCATCTAAATCCCAAGCCATCAACCTTGGACAAGAGTTTAATCTTAGTCTTTAAAGCCCAATCGATGATGAGAAACTTATTCCTGAATACCCGTCTCAAACCCTATTCGACAGCATGTAATCCTCTACTCCACCTAGTGAGCCTCACCGCTTATTTTTAACAGCTCTACACAGTATTAGTAATGATAAAACGAGTATTCTAAATTTTCATGCTTTCACGGGGCCGTCTGTAAGCCCCCAAATATGCCACATCAAGTTTAACGGCCGAAACCTCAGCTTGAAGATAAGAAAGATTATCGCTGTAAATATGAACTTATTAACGTGCAATGTTATCCATATGAAGCGATAATTATATTCGATGTTGTTTATGGAGTTACGTTTGAAATTAATCAGTTTGCTGCTCATCTCATTAAGTCTACTTATCGCTTGCGATGAAGCACAACCTCACCTTGAAGAAATTCGTGAGCGCGGGGAGTTACGTGTTCTTACTCGCTATGGACCGACAACCTATTATGTAAAAGATAATCAGTTAGCCGGTTTTGAATACGAGTTAGCTCAGCGTTTCGCCGAGCATCTCAATGTTAAATTAAAGATCATTGTGCCGGATAATCTTGGTGACATACTAAGACTTATCGAAAATGGCAAAGCTGATATGGCAGCAGCAGGATTATCAATTACACCCAAACGCAAAGATCGGTTCCACTTTGGGCCCGTTTATCAAGAAGTAACCCAACAACTTGTTTATCGTAACGGTAATAAAAAACCAAAAAATATTACTCACTTATTTAATGGCCAACTAGAAGTAGTGGCTAATAGCAGTCATGTTGAGCAACTTAAATCATACAAAGAAGATATTCCCGATCTGACATGGACTGAAAACGAAGAACTTGATAGTAGTGGCTTATTAGAGTTAGTACAACTTCAAATGATTGATTACACCATTGCTGATTCAAACGACTTAGCCGCTAATCAAACTGTATTTCCTGAATTACGTGTAGCCTTTGATCTTTCAGAACCTGAATCATTAGCTTGGGCAATGTCATTAAGTGAAGATGGTTCACTGTCCAAACAAATGCTTATCTTTTTCGATAAAATGGAAGAGTCAGGCGACCTCGATCGATTAATAGAAAAGTACTATGGCCATATTAGACGATTTGACTATATAGACACGCGTTCTCTTTATCGCCGCATACAAACTGACCTTCCTAAGTATGAAACACTCTTTAAAGAAGCGGCCAATAAATTTGGCTTTGATTGGCGCTTATTGGCGGCAATGTCCTATCAAGAATCACATTGGGACCCACAGGCGGTATCAAGTACAGGCGTTAAAGGACTGATGATGCTGACACAATCGACAGCTAAACAGATGAAGATTGATAATCGAGAAGATCCGGCACAAAGCATTTATGCAGGTGCAGGATATTTAGCATCGATACTATCCCGCCTGCCCGAGCGAATAAGTGAGCCAGATAAAATATGGATTGCCATAGCGGCATACAATGTCGGTCTAGGTCATTTAGAAGATGCACGCGTACTCACTGAGGGTAACGGTAAGAACCCAGATTTATGGCCTGATGTAAAAGAGCATTTACCGCTTCTTGCTAAGAAAAAGTGGTATGAGCAAACCCGTTATGGTTACGCTCGAGGTGGTGAGCCTGTTCGCTATATCGAAAACATTCGCCGCTATTACGATATTTTATTACAAGATAAAGTAGGTCTTGAAACCGTTTCGCCCACTGAAAACATAAAAGAGAATAAACAAGCAACACCTGCCGCACTATAAACAGCCGAGGATTAAGCTCATGATGGATGAAGCTGAATTGATACAATTAGAAGAATGGAAGCAAAAGTACTACACCTCGCTCGCAACACTCGAAAAGCAGCAAAGTTATGATGACTTACTTAAGCTCAGTTTAGGACGCTTAGCCCTTATCGCGAAGGGTTTAGACCCCACATTAGATAAACAGTTAACGTTATTACGAAATGTATTACGTGATAATAAAGAGCAACCAGAAATACAACTCATTCTTAATCAGGTAGAAGAAGCCATCACTCACATGGAATCTTCGACCACCGATGATAAGCAAACAACAGGCGAGATCATTGCAGATCTACTCACTTCATTAAAGCTTGGGAAGCCATTTAGGGCAGAAGCTAGAACGCTCGCAAAGCAGCTTAACTCTTCGGTGAATAGCGATTTACCGGCCTTGATGATTCGTGTGACGTCATTTATTGAACAGATTATAAAGACAACTGATACCAAGGACTCAAGGGGCTTTATATCTAAACTGTTCAGCAAACGTAAAACAACTTCAAAACCACAGATGTTAGACAGTCATCATGATCATTTTGACGCCAACACAATGCCAAATCATCAGGTGCTGATGGCGTTATTAGAACGGCTTTCATTACCTAATAATCTGAGTAACAAAGCCACTAAAATACGTCATCAAATAGAAAATGGCATTGATGATGAAAAATTACCAATAATCATTAATGAAATAGCCAGCATTGTCAGCGAACTCGGCTCTCAAGTGGTCTCTGAAAAGCAAGACTATGAAGCTTTTTTAAAATCGCTAACGACGCGCTTAAAGCAGTTAGATCAGCACATTACCCAGGCTAACAAAGAAGACATCTCCGCTTTTGAGCAGCGCAAACAACTAGGTCAAGCAGTTGAAGAGCAAGTGATTGGTATACGTGATGAAGTAGAAAGTGCAGATAATCTCGATTTACTGAAATCAACGGTTAGTGAACGTTTGGATTTTCTCAACCAACATTTTGAAAAATACCGTCATTCTGACAAGACACGCTTTGAGCAGTCTCAACTTCAAATTACAGAGCTCAACAGTCGTTTACAAGAGTTGGAACAAGAAACGACAACCTTACGTGAATCAGTGGCAATATCCCGTGATTTAGCCCTTAAAGACTCATTAACCGGTATTTGGAATAGACAGGCACTCAATGAAGACTTGGAAAAAGAATATGTACGCTGGCAACGTTATCAAAAGCCACTCAGCTTGGTCATATGGAATATCGATTTATTTAAACAGGTTAATGATCAATATGGCCACGCAGCCGGCGATAAAGTATTAAAAACTATAGCCCGAATTTTCATTCAAGCAACAAGAGATGCTGATTTTATTGCTCGTTTTGGTGGTGAAGAGTTTGTTGGAATTTTTCCTGAAACTCGTTTAGAAGATGCGCTGATTTTGGCTAATAAAATTCGCGAAAAGATAGCGCATTCAAAATTTCATTATGAGAACAAACCTGTTCCGATCACCGCTTCAGCTGGCTTGGCTACATTTAGGCCAAATGACACTACGGAGAAGGTTTTTAAACGCGCTGATAGTGCACTGTATCAGGCTAAAAAAAGGGGGCGAAACCGCTGTATTGCGGATTAAAGTTAAAAAAAGGGTTGAGGATTAACCCAACCCTCGTTTAATTTTGGCTTCTAATTCGACTCTTGTTGAATTAAGAAATCAACGACTTTAAGTAGTTCGGTCATGCCACCAGCCATAGGTGCATCAACAATATATTTACCATTAACAATCATTGATGGGACACCTGTAATCCCTGAGCTCTGGCTTAATAACAACGCTTTTTTCACTTTACCTTTAACTGAAAAAGAATTCATTGTTTTAGCAAAAACCTCACGGTCTATGCCCTGTTCTGCAACAAAATCTAGTAATTGCTCTTCGGTTTGAAGACGACGTTTATCAACATGAATAGCAGTAAAAAGAAGGGGATGTAATGTGGCTAAATCGCCTGTCGCTTCAGCAGCATAAAAGACTCTCGCCAGTTGCAACCAGCTATCTCGAAAAATAGCAGGCACACGATTAAATACAACATTTTCTGGCAATGTTTTTTCCCATTGCTCAACTTGTGGGTCAAGAGTAAAACAATGTGGACAACTGTAAGAAAACAACTCGATCACTTCTACAGCTGCTTGATCACTTGTTGCAATTCGTTTTTCTGTAGGCTTGTAATGTACACCCTCTACATAAGCAAGCGGCATCGCTATGCTTATTAGAGGTAATAAACTCGCACCAAATATTAGTATCGCTTTAATCATTTTGTTCATTTGATTTTCATCCTTATTTATAAATCAACTTACAAGGTGCCATAGGAATGCAACCCTGACAAAAACATGTTTACGCCCAAAAAGGCAAATATCGTGACAAATAAACCGATTACAGCCCACCAAGCCATTGGTCTACCATGCCAACCTTTAGTCATGCGCATATGCAACCATGCCGCATAATTTAACCAAACGATCAAAGCCCATGTTTCTTTCGGATCCCAAGACCAGTAACCACCCCATGCTTCGGCTGCCCACAATGCACCTAAAATAGTGGCTAAAGTGAAAAAAGCAAAACCTAAAGCAATGGATTTGTACATCAAATCATCCATAACGGCCATTTCAGGTAGTGTCGTCGCCAATAAACCCTGTGGCTTGACTGATTGACGCCATGATTTTAATAAATAAGCCACACCTATCATCGCCGCCATTGCAAATGCGCCGTAGCCGACAAAATTAGCAGGCACATGGATCTTCATCCAATAACTCTGTAAGGCAGGCACTAAAGGTTGGATCTCATGTGCATGACGTTCAAATGTATACCAAAGCTGAAAAGCAACGGCTGAACTAATCACTAATAAAACAAAACCACCTAAAGCACGTGTTTGGTAGCGTCGCTCGTAAAACAAATAAAGTATTGAAGTGATAATCGCAAATAAGATAAACACTTCATAGAGATTACTAACAGGAATATGGCCAACATCAGAACCAATTAAATAAGACTCTTTCCAACGAACCATTAGACCGATCAAGCCCATAGCACTTGCTGACCAGGTCAATGCGCTTCCTACTTTTTGAATAAATTCAGAACGGAGAAATAAACCTGCAAAATAAGTCACCATCGCTAGCACAAACAAGGCACTCATCCACATAAAAGCAGATTGACTGGCTAAGATATAATTTAAAAAGAAATCACTATTGGCAAGTGTAAGGTCATTGGCATAACGGTTTATTGCAAATAAGCTGAGCAATGTGACCGATCCGATATACCAACGCATACCCAACCAATTTTGCCCTATCAGCGCCAGACAAAAGGCGGTCAACACAACAATGCCGACTTCATAATAATCAAACACAGCATAATACATCGTTAGCAAACTAATGCCGGCGAGGATCATTGCACTGCGCCACAGCCATTGTGTCAATGGACTACTGGTTTCGGTGAGCATGGTGCCTGCTATTTTATTCATGGAGGACTCTTCGGCTTATCAAGACAATAATTGAGAACACTAGCGAGGGCTAGAGTTCCCCTGTGCATCGGCTAATTCTTTGGCAGTTCCTTCGAAAAAGCCGTCGAATTCACGCGGGTTTCGGTTACTCATTCCAGCTAATAAAATATCGGTTTGATGACCATTTGCTTTGACTAAAGCCCAGAACCGACGTTGTGGCAAATAAAATAATAAAAACACCCCAATGATTAACATTGCACAACCTAAATAAACCACTGGCTTTCCTGGAGCGTGTGCGACTTGTAATCCACTTGCTTCGACATGTTCATAGTCCGTCAACATAAAGTAAACAGGAGAACCATAACGCGGAAGACTACCAATCGCATCCACAGCATCTTGTAAAAATGTTAACTGTGACTCTGTAGGTATGTTTTGTTCAGACAGGTCTAATCCTGCCACATAAACACGAGCGAGTATTTCTCGCAACATACTTAAATAAGCAGGCCCCAAAGTAGCGCGTTCAGCTTCGGGTAAGGTTGTTTCAATGAAGGTGGTCACGTTAGCAAAGCCACCCGCGACAAACATATCGACTAGTTTAATCAGTGTGCCTTGCAGACTTTTTACTAATTTTTCATCACTATTTTGCACTTCATCAAGTGTCGTGAACGTCATCTCACGAGCAATCAGCTCAACAATACTTTTATCATGCAGACGTTGTAAAAAAGCACTAAACCCTGACAGCTCACCCTGTTGATCAATCGGTAAATATAAGTAACCAAACTCTTCGGCTGGACTCGCGCGTACACCGCTCAAATAAAAGTCACGTCCATTACGGGTCACAGGCAACATATAATTTTGATACTCTAGCGCCTCACCAGTATTGGAACGTAACTTAAAGCCGATACTCGGTCCAAAGTTACGTACATTAGCGGGATCGCCTTCTGTAGGATCGGGGTTAATATTAAATGGACGGAAAGCCGTTATTTCTAATTGCGATGTATTAGCTCCCCAACTCATCTTTCTTCGCTCAAATACTTTTGTATCAAAACTGAGTGGTTCACTTCCTGCTTGGCTGTCTAGCGGCCATGCTTCAAGAGATAACCCTGAGCCCCCATCACTAAAACTGGCTTGGTAAATCGCATAACCTTTGTATATTAACGGATGATTAACTGCAATCGTCTTAGCTAATGGCGCCACCAAATCATCATCATAAATAACTAAATCTGATTCGAACGATTTTGGCTGACCCGTTGCATAATGCTCAATACGGAAATCTTTCACTTCTATTTTAAAGGGTAGATTTTGAACTAAGTAGCCATCACGCATCGCTACAAATGCAACTTCTGAAGATTGCCCCTCGGGAATATTTACACTGCCACGAAATGCTTGAGAGCCGACGGCAAGTTTACTTTCAGATGGAATTTTACTTAAAGGCAAATCTTGGGTTTCTATTTTTATTTGCCCTTGCCATTCAGCAAACTTTAACGGCAAATTACTATCCATTAAACCACCAAGGCAAATAACTACAATGGCTATGTGGGTGAATAAATATCCCAATCTGTTCATTCCGCCACGCATTGCTGACACTAATACTTCATCGGTTTTAGGAGTTTGTTTCACTCTAAACCCAAGTTTAGAAAATTGCGTTTCTAATGCCGTTACCGTCTGCGCTACCGATGATGAAACTGACCACTCGGTATTATGTTGCATTGCACGTAATGATTTACGCTGAACATGTGTGCGTAGATTCCACATATCACGCAGCATTGAAGGTGCATTTCTAATCACGCAAACAGAGGTAGATACCACCAACAGAACAAGAATAGAAAGAAACCAAAGCGCGCTGTAAACATCATACAATCCTGCTGATTCAAATAACTCAAACCAAAATGGACCAAATTTAATTAGATAATCGGAGTAAGGCTGATTTTGTTGCAATACCGTACCGATGATCGATGCTACCGCTAAAGCTAATAGTAAGGTAATCGCTAGATCCATTGACCCTAAAAATACAAACAGACGTTGACTGAATGTTTTTCGAACTAAAGATGATGGATGAGTTTCAGACATATCGTTATCGGAGCCAGTGTATGTGCATGTTAGGGTTGGCTAACATAGAAAAGCCGCACAATTTTCACTGTGCGGCTAGTTTATTGAAATTTTAAGGCTTAACGACTCAATGTAAGCCAGCAACATAAGCTGCAACGGCTTTCATCTCTTCAGCAGTCATTTTTGATGCAATATCTCGCATCATGCCGTTTGGATCATTGTTACGACTTCCATCAGCAAACATTTTCAATTGAGCTTCAACATAAGCACTATGCTGGCCAGATAAAGCAGGCCATTTTGCAGCAGGAACACCCGCGCCATTAGGCCCGTGACAAGCCATGCATGCAGGTAAACCAGATTCTTTATTACCCGCTCTATAAATCTTTTGACCTGGTGCTAAAAATTCTTCTGATACGGCACCCGGCGTAATTTTTTTACTGGAAAAGTATGCCGCTAAATCAGCCATATCCTGCTCGGTTAAATTCGCAACCATTGATGCCATCACCGCATTGTTACGAACACCACTTTTAAACTCTATAAGTTGTTTAACAAGATAGCCTTCACCTTGCCCAGCTAATTTTGGAAACATATCAGATGGGCTATTACCGTCAGCACCATGACATGCTGCGCAGACTGCTGCTTTGGTTTTACCCGCCGCCGCATTTCCAGCCGCTATTACAGAAGCAGACATTGCTAATGTCATGCCCAATACCGCCGTCAATAACATTTTCTTCATGATTATTCCTAAAATTCAACTTCATTAAACAAAACTCTTGGTATGCTACCCTCATTAGTCTAATTTTGCACCTAAGAGTTCACCACCATGTCACAGTTTTATCGCCAAGCGCACTACACGATAAGCGCTACTCAGTTATCTGAATTACCGCCAGATATTGGCTTAGAAGTCGCTTTTGCGGGACGTTCAAATGCGGGTAAATCCAGTGCGATTAATACCATCACGGATCATAAAGCACTCGCTCGCATCAGTAAAACACCTGGCCGCACACAAATGATCAATTTTTTTGCGCTAGATGAAGAGCATACCTTGGTTGACTTACCAGGATATGGCTACGCTAAAGTACCTGAACAAATGAAAATTCGTTGGCAGCAAAACTTGGGGAAATACTTAGAAACGCGTCAGTCACTTCAAGGTTTGATGATCATGATGGATATTCGCCATCCGCTCAAACAATTTGATATTCAAATGGTGCGTTGGTCGAATCAAAAGCATTTAGATGTACATATTTTGCTGACTAAATCAGATAAATTAAAGCATGGTGCAGCCATGGCAAGCTTACATTCCGTTGTAGCTGAACTCAAAAAACAGGATCTTAAAGCAACCGTGCAGCTATTTTCTTCTCTCAAGAAAACAGGCCGAGATGAAGCCATTGCCAAATTAGATAGTTGGTTTTTGTTGAACGAAAAATCATCACTTATTGAGTCCCATAACGAATAATAAGGAAAACAGCATGAATAAGCCCTTCCAAAGCCGCCGCCAATTTTTACAACAAGCCGCTTTAGGTGGGGCTTTTGTTGGCACGTTTAGTCTGCCAGTATGGGCAAACAACACCGAACTTACCTTGCCAGAGTCGATGCGACAACCCGGCGGAAACTTCACCAACTATGGACAACCATCCCCCCACGAACAACAGGTAATTCGATGGATATCAGCGAATCCTGCTGCGCCAGGTAATGGCGTTTCATGGACACCACTGCATGATTTGCAAGGTACCCTTACACCCAATGGACTTCACTACGAACGCCATCACAATGGTGTACCTAACATTGATCCTGCACAACATGTATTGCTTATTGATGGCCTTGTTGAAAAACCGCTCAGTTTTGATGTCGCAAGCCTCTTACGCTACCCAATGATTTCACCTACTTGTTTTATCGAATGTGGTGGCAATAGTAATAGCGGATGGCGTAAAAACCCAATTCAATCAAAAGTAGGTTATGCCCACGGCTTAGTCTCAAATGCAGAATGGACAGGGGTTCCACTTAAACTACTTTTAAAAGAAGCAGGCGTTAAAACAGAAGCTAAATGGGCTATTGCAGAAGGAGCTGATGGTGCGGCACTCAACATTAGTATTCCCTTAGAGAAGCTACTTGATGACGCGATACTTGCACTTTACCAAAATGGCGAACGATTACGCCCTGAAAATGGCTACCCGATGCGGTTAGTGCTACCCGGATGGGAAGGTATTTTAAACGTCAAATGGTTGCGACAATTGCGACTCAGTAGTGACCCTGCAATGACACGAGATGAAACATCGCAATATACTGAGCTACAGCCTGATGGCACGGCACGGCAATTTACGTTTATTATGGAGGCTAAATCACTGATTACTTCGCCATCTCTTGGCATGGTGCTACCCGATAATCCGGGCATTTATCAAATTAGTGGTCTTGCATGGTCTGGTCGAGGAAAGATTACCCGTGTCGAAATTTCTGCTGATGGTGGTGAGACATGGACTGATGCAGAATTACATGGCCCCATTCTCGACCGCGCTTTTACACGCTTTAGTTTGGCTTGGCATTGGCAAGGTGACTATTCAGTATTACAAAGCAGAGCGACTGATGAAACAGGTTACGTCCAACCAACACGTGACGCCCTAGTGGCTAACCGTGGTCGCCATGGCTTTTTTCATTATAATGCTATTGTCAGCTGGGAAATCACGGAAGAAGGAGATATAAACCATGTCTATGGCATTTAAATGGTTAGTCAGTTTGTTTTTAATGAGCTATTGCCTCAGCAGCCATGCAGATACTGAGTACCAACCATTAGGCCAGTCAGCATACCAACTTAGCTCAGAACCTCATTGGAATTTAACGATTACGCCTGAAGGCAAGCACTTACCAAAAGGTCACGGCACAGCCAAACAGGGGGCTGAATTGTTTGCTGTTAAATGTGCTGCTTGTCATGGCCCTGCAGGTATTGGTGCAAGTGCCGATCCCTTAATGGGTGAAGTTGGCTCACTAAACAGTGAATATCCTGAAAAAACAGTCAATAGTTACTGGCCCTATGCGACGACATTATTTGATTATATTCGTCGAGCCATGCCAATGGATGCACCGTTTTCGCTTTCTGCCAATGAAGTCTATGCCTTGTGTGCATATATATTAAATCAAGATGATATAATTGAAGCAGACCAAGAACTCAACGAAGAGAATCTGCCTCAGGTCTCGATGCCAAATCGTGATGGCTTTATCGCTATTTACCCTGACAAATACTAATACACTCAATGTTTAAGGATCCCTTTTATGAGCCCACGCTATACTTCTATAGTTAGTCCAAATCCCGACTTATTTGACACTCCTTCCTTGGGAATGGATAAAAAATCGATTATTTATGACTTCAAAAACTATTACGGTAATCATCTCGCCCAAGACAAAGGCTGTGCATCAGGCCATTATCTATATTCATCTTTAGCAATCACCTTGCGTGATCGTCTTTTTGAACGAATGAAACACACTAAACACACCTATGCAGAAAGTAAGTGCAAACAAGCCTATTACCTTTCCATGGAGTTTTTAATGGGACGCGCCATGGGGAATGCCGCACTCAACTTAGGGTTAGATGACGTTTCTACCAAAGCAATGCACGATCTAGGCTTAAATTTTGAAGAATTGACCGAACTAGAACACGATGCAGGCCTAGGTAATGGTGGTTTAGGTCGTCTTGCGGCCTGCTTTATCGATAGCTGTGCAACATTACAATTACCTGTTACCGGTTACGGTATTCGCTATGAATACGGCATGTTTCAACAAAGTATCGAAGAAGGTAATCAAGTTGAAATGCCCGATCATTGGTTACGAGACGGCAACCCATGGGAATTGGAACGTCCCGAGTTTACCCAACGCATTAAATTTGGTGGTCATACTGAATTCCATAAAGATAGCCAAGGTCAAATGCAAGTTCATTGGGTTGAATCTAATGATGTCCTCGCCGTCGCTTATGACTTACCCATTCCTGGCTACCAGAATGGTACGGTCAATAAATTACGTTTATGGAAATCAGCCGCAACGGATGAATTTAATTTAGAAGACTTTAATTCAGGCTCGTACACGGAAGCGGTTGCCTGTAAAAATGCTGCTGAAAATATCAGCATGGTGCTGTATCCAAATGATTCAAGCGAAAACGGTAAAGAACTGCGCCTACGTCAGCAGTATTTCTTGGCTTCTGCTAGTTTGCAGGACATTCTTGATTACTGGGTCACGACGCATAGTGAAAACTTTGATAACTTTGCTGAAAAAAACTGCTTCCAACTCAATGACACCCATCCAACTGTGGCTGTCGCAGAATTAATGCGTTTATTGATCGATGAGCATGGTTTAAACTGGGATAAGGCATGGGAAATAACAAGCAAAACAATGGCATACACTAATCACACTCTATTGCCAGAAGCATTAGAACGTTGGTCAGTCAATATGTTTGGTCGCTTATTACCACGCGTCTTAGAAATCATTTATGAAATCAACGCTCGCTTTTTAAGCGAAGTAGCGAATCACTGGCCCGGCGATAAAGAACGCATAGCTCGCATGTCAATCATTGAAGAAGGTCACGAGCAAAGCATACGTATGGCACACTTAGCCATTGTTGGTAGCTTCTCAGTCAATGGTGTCGCTGCACTGCATTCAGAATTATTACAAAAAGGTTTGTTTAACGATTTCTACCAACTATGGCCAGAAAAATTCAATAATAAAACGAATGGTGTGACTCAACGTCGATGGATGGCCTGGTGTAACCCTGAATTACGTCAACTGCTGAATGACAATATCGGTGATAAATGGATTACCCAATTAACTGATCTCAAAAAATTAGCACCGTATGCGACTAAACCGAAGTTTCAAGAAGAATGGCGCCAAGCCAAACTAGCTAATAAAAAGCGTCTAGCTGATTTAGTGCAAAAAAGCTGTGGCGTGACATTCAATACAGAAGCGATGTTTGATATTCAAGTCAAACGTATTCACGAATACAAACGTCAACTATTAAATGTCTTACACGTTATTCACCTTTATGATCGAATCAAGCGTGGCGATACACTCGGCATGACTAAACGATGCGTATTATTTGGTGGTAAAGCAGCGCCAGGTTACGCGATGGCAAAAGACATCATCAAGCTGATCAATAATGTGGCTAATGTCATTAATCACGATCCAGAAATTGGCGATTGGCTGAAAGTCGTATTTTTACCCAACTACCAAGTTTCTGCGATGGAAATCATCTGCCCAGCCGCTGATCTGTCAGAACAAGTATCAACAGCAGGTAAAGAAGCATCCGGAACAGGTAACATGAAATTCATGATGAATGGTGCCATCACCATCGGTACGCTTGATGGTGCCAACATCGAAATTCGTGAAGAAGTCGGTGATGAAAACTTTTTCTTATTCGGTTTAACAGAAGATGAAGTCGTTAGCGCTCGCATGGGTTACAACCCACGTTCAATCATCGCACAAGATCCCGATCTCAAACGTGTTGTTGATTTATTAGAAGGTGGACACTTTAACCAGTGCGAACCTAATCGTTTTGGCAATATTATCAATGCCTTTACCGACCATAATGATCCCTGGATGACCGTTGCTGATTTCCGTAGCTATGTTGATGCACAACATCAAGCAAGTCTCGCGTATCAAGATAGTTCTCGCTGGACAGAAATGAGTATTCTCAATTGTGCGCACAGTGGTAAATTCTCTACCGACCGAACAATGGAAGAATACAATAATGAAATCTGGAAATTAAGCAAAGTCGCACCAAAGCACAAATAAACACAAATAAACACAAAAAGAGCCATGATGGTTTAGGTTAATCATCATGGCTCTATTTTTATTTCGCCCTCACGTGTAGGTTATCTCCTAGCAGTCACAAATTAAAGTCCGTATAATTGCCGACTTGCTCGAAACAGTATTCACAAAAAATCACTAAAATGCGCCTGTAGCTCAGTTGGATAGAGTACCAGTTTCCGAAACTGGGGGTCACAGGTTCGATTCCTGTCAGGCGCACCATTTTAAGAATCAAGCAGGAAATCAAGGGGTCAGAGGAAATCAAGGGGTCAGGAAATCAAGGGGTCAGAGTAAATTGATTTCTAATGGAACCGCACTAGCTTCTCAATTTATTTTTTCTATCGAAACTGACCCCATTGGTCTTCCATTGGTCCCAATACACACACTTTAATTATCCACGCTTAGTCTGAACTTAATGATAATCCCGCAGGTCACATATTTCAGTTTTTTATAAGGAAGATCGTCATGGTCAAATTGTTACCGGCTTTTTTGCTACTTGCTTCATTACAGGTTAATGCGTCTGATAGTTGTCCTGATTTTCTCGATTATGACTTACCTAAATTACACTCCAAAGAAACCGTCAATCTGTGTGATATGGCTGCAGGCAAACCTCTTCTTATCATCAACACCGCTAGTCATTGTGGATATACCCGTCAATTTGAGGGGTTAGAGTCCTTACATCAAAAATATAAAGACAAAGGGCTTTATGTTGTTGGCTTTGCCAGCAATGACTTTAATCAAGAAGCCAAGTCCGAAGAAGAGGCTGCTAGAATTTGTCGTCATAACTTTGGGGTCTCGTTCACAATGATTGCCCCTAGTTTTGTGAAAGGCTATCGTGCTAATCCAATATTTGAAAACATCAACAAACAATCCGTAGAGCCAAGTTGGAATTTCAATAAATACTTACTCAGTGCAGATGGCAAAGTTATTAACCATTTTTCAAGTAGCGTTAAGCCTAACTCGCCTGAATTAACTTCAGCTATCGAGTCCATACTATAAATTAATAAACAGCATATTAATTATATGACCTCCAAAATTCGGATCGCAGTGATCGGTGCCGGAATAAGCGGGCTAACGGTGGCTCGCCACCTTAGCGATGCATTTGATGTTACTGTATTTGAAAAGTCGAACCGATCGGGTGGACGTGTCACCAGTAAATTGATCAACGGTGCTGATTTCGATTATGGCGCTCAATTCTTCACCGTTAAAACACCTGAATTCCAACATTTAGTGAGTGAAATGCAATCACAGGGTGTAATAGCTTGCTGGCATGGACATTTTGTAGAATTTGATGGAACAACACGCTGCTCAGAGCGTGATTGGGATAACAGCTTTCCTCATTATGTGGGTACGCCCAACATGGCAGCAATCAGTGAATGGATGGCAGAACCACTCGCTGTTCAATATCACACTAATGTATCTAAACTAAACAAAAGTACTCATGGTTGGAAGCTAGTAAGCTATGACCAAGAATTAGGTGAGTTTGAACGAGTGATATTGACCATGCCCCCCAAGCAGGCTCTGGATCTTTTGCCTGCCGAACATCAGTTCCACCAGCCATTAAGTCAGTTAAAAATGCAATCGTGTTTTGCACTTCGGGTAGTATTGAAACACGATATTGATTTAGGGTTTAGTGCCGCGCTAATTCGAAACAATGATATTAGCTGGATATCAAAAAACAGTAGTAAACCTAATAGAACAGGCTCCCCTGCAATTATCGTACAAGCCACTAATAATTGGTCTGATGAGCACCTTGATGATGCCCTAGAAGACGTGAAACGTCATATGCTCGAATGCTTGCTCTCCATCACCCCATTATCAATCGATGATATCGCTCATAGTGACATAAAAAAGTGGGTGCATGCCAATACACCTAAACAGGTGGATGAGGAATACTTGTTAGACACAAACACTCAGCTTGCCGTTTGTGGTGACGCGCTTATTCATGGACGCATTGAGTCTGCGTTCACGAGTGCTCATAAACTCGCACAAAGACTCTTGCATGAGATAAAACTCACCTAGTAATATCAAGAGATTAAATGTGAATAATATTAACCCTAAAAAATTAAAACGATCTAAGTGGACAGCCGTTGTCCCCCTTCACCGCGAAAAGCACTTCATCGTTACCAACGTTGAGTTTGAAGAAAATAAAATCGTTAGCTGTATTATCGAAGCGATAATTAGTGGTCGCGAACAAGACATTGATTGGCAGACATTAAAAGATAGTAATCTGTGGCATGTCGGCTGGAAATAAAAAATGCCCGTGACATCAATCAAAGTAGTTTTAGGTGTTTCTAATCCACTATTAAATAGTGCCACTCATTAGATCATATAAGTTATTACGATAGTAAAAGGTCAAGCGATGAACAGTCACCAACAACTAGATAAGTGGATCAATTCGGCTCCTGTCGTCATTTTTAGGAGCCCTGTGACCGAGATGGATAGAGTCAGACGCGAGCTTAATACCAATAATATTCCTTTTACTGAGATTGAATTAAGCATGGCATCACCTGATGAACGCGCGCTGTTTCATCAACTAAAATTACTGACTCATTACGATTTATTACCACAAGTGTTTATCCATTCACACTTTATCGGAGGTGCTGACACCTCGCTTAGTAGTGATGCTTTCGCCTCTTTAATACCAAAGGTTGATTCAGGGGATGCGCTCAAAAAGCTCACTCAATCATTAGGGTATCTTGGCATTATTCCCTTTTTATTATTCACACTACTAAGCTTTGTGCCAAATGTTCACTCATGGGCCATAAAAGCAAACATGATCTATGGCGCAGTGATTTTAACTTTTATCGGCGCCATCCATTGGGGCGCGGTGGTGAATGACAAAGTAGATAAGATTTCAAGTAATAAACAGTCACGTTTATTATTGAGTATTATTCCCTCCATTGTTGCTTGGTTAGCACTGATTGATTATTTCAGCATTGCCACATCAATTGGCCTTTTAATCGTCAGCGTTTTAATCATCCACACATACGAACATCAATTAAATGTTTACCCAACTACCTGGTACCAAACCATGAGAATGCGGTTAAGTTTTGGCGTTAGTGGTCTGCTTAGTTTATCCCTTTTATCTATTTTTCTATCACAAAATTGAGCTATCGATGAGCAAGCAAATCAACAGCACAGATTACAAACTGACCTGTTTCCATGATGGAGACTGCCCTATCTGCAACATAGAAATCCGTGCGATGAAAAAACTCGATAAACATAATAATATCGATTGGGTTGATATTTCTACTGACAAATTCAAACTTGAACAAGCGGGATTAAGTTATGAGCAAGCAATGGATAAAATGCATGTAATCAATCAAAAAAACAACACGACCCACTCTGGGGTTCAAGGGTTTTTATTAGTGTGGGAGCTTTTACCTTATTACCGACGACTTGCTGTAATTATCAAAAAAGTGCCATTTGCAATTCCGATCTTAAACGTTTTTTACTCACTTTTCGCTCGTTATCGATTAGTGTTGACCGGTAAAAGCAAGAAAAACCGCTAATTTATGGCTTCATAAATTGAATAGGTATATGTAAAGACTCGGGTTCATCTCGCTTAACCTGCCAGTCTTTTTCACCAATAAAAGTCAGGCATTCACCATAACTGATAAACTCTTGTTCAAGCTGTTCAGTGTGGCCATTGTCATCGACAATCAGAGTAAAAATGGTTTTGTCAGCGTGTTTAACTTCTTGGATCGTCACTTGTGGTTTCATTAGATTCTCGTGTGATTGATTTATCGGTGTTTATTGATTTTACTTCAAGCTAAGCTTGATAGACTGGTTTTTAAACCAGTCAATATTTCATTATGCACGACCGTACTCTCTAATATACTGATCAAAGCCTTTCCATTTTTTTCAAGCTCAATATCATTTTTAGAGTTTTTCATATCAGCGATGTTAAACCGCACTTTATCTTCGAAGCCAGCGAAAGCCATATCCCAAGCTGAAAATAATCTTTTAGAAACCAAGTCATTAGATAAAACAATGATATCTGTATGGCGAGTATCGGCCAAGATGTTAGCAAACACTTTATCCAAATCTTCCTTGGTACCCTCTATGACTTGACAGAAAAAACCACCTGAATATAACAAGGCCCCTGTTACCCCAGATTGGCGATTGTTTCGCCTTGCTGTTACTAAGATATTTTTTATTTGTTGCTCAAGCCCTAAACTAGACTCATCAATAATATTTTTACTGATATAAGAGATTCTATAAAGTTCTGACATTATTTTGTGCTCCCCACTAACAAATTCAAAAGGTTAGTTCAAGACAATAATCCCTTTCATCTATCTTAGATAATACATCAGATACATCTAATGATGATCTGATTTTTAGTCATTTTAGATAAAGCCTTTAGCCTAAAGACATACCAACTTACATTACTCTAGAGATAAATGTCTAATGTTTGGTTTTGATGTAGCATCCAATCTTCAACATTCTTTGTTAAGCTGCCTGTTTGGCAGTGAACAAATTCAGGTACAGGATTTGGCTATTCCTGATTTTCTAAGCTGCCTGTTTGGCAGTGAAACAGATAGTAGAAGTCATGGCGGGGCTTGGTCGTTTCTAAGCTGCCTGTTTGGCAGTGAACTAAAGCTACAGAGCGTAGCGTTCTTCTAGTGCTTTCTAAGCTGCCTGTTTGGCAGTGAACCTAATGCAGGAATAGTTGCTTGCACGTCTAACTTTCTAAGCTGCCTGTTCGGCAGTGAACGGTTATCAGCCGTATTATGGCGCTGATGTTGCTTTCTAAGCTGCCTGTTCGGCAGTGAACTGACTATCGCTTCTAACTTACTGATTTCAAATTTTCTAAGCTGCCTGTTCGGCAGTGAACAACAGATTGCTTGACACTTTAAAAACTAAAGATTTCTAAGCTGCCTGTTCGGCAGTGAACCCTCAACCCTCTATACATATGAAGTGACAAGATTTCTAAGCTGCCTGTTCGGCAGTGAACTAGCGGCACCATCTTCATGCCCTTTGCCGTCATTTCTAAGCTACCTGTTCGGCAGTGAACCACAATACATTTCTAAGCTGCCTGTTCGGCAGTCTATGCCCTTTGGACCTGTTCGGCAGTATCTAATTTCTAAGCTGCCTGTTCGGCAGTGAACCTTGAATGCCGCCAGCAAAAGTTGTTGGCTCATTTCTAAGCTGCCTGTTCGGCAGTGAACAAGCTAGATCGTCATCGTCATCTTGAATAACATTTCTAAGCTGCCTGTTCGGCAGTGAACTGAATATTAGTATCTAAGTTATAGTTAGTAGTTTTCTAAGCTGCCTGTTCGGCAGTGAACACAAGCCTAGACCATCAGACTTAGAGCTTATTTTTCTAAGCTGCCTGTTCGGCAGTGAACCAGAGCCACCAGAAACACCAGTCAGCGTATTATTTCTAAGCTGCCTGTTCGGCAGTGAACAATGAATAGTTCGTCTTAAATAAGCATTATGATTTCTAAGCTGCCTGTTCGGCAGTGAACTATTGATGAAGTAAAAAGAGTAGAAAAGCTAATTTCTAAGCTGCCTGTTCGGCAGTGAACCCCCACTTCCAACTGCAAAAACTGCCGCCTGTTTTCTAAGCTGCCTGTTCGGCAGTGAACTTTTTAATCTTTTTCGTATACGAAAAAAACAATTTCTAAGCTGCCTGTTCGGCAGTGAACTGAATATTAGTATCTAAGTTATAGTTAGTAGTTTTCTAAGCTGCCTGTTCGGCAGTGAACCTGTTTTCTCACCGCTTGCCCTTTCTTCCTTCTTTCTAAGCTGCCTGTTCGGCAGTGAACTCAGGTGATATGCTGTTCACCGATGAAGGTATTTTCTAAGCTGCCTGTTCGGCAGTGAACTTCCGTACATGGTGGCTTTTTCCTTAATAACTTTTCTAAGCTGCCTGTTCGGCAGTGAACAAACAGTGAACACCTTCTTGAAGTGTTTAGGTTTTCTAAGCTGCCTGTTCGGCAGTGAACTTGTTCCACTCCTGATGATTATTCTATGCTTTTTTCTAAGCTGCCTGTTCGGCAGTGAACATACAATATGCTGCATAAGTGACGATAAAAATTTTCTAAGCTGCCTGTTCGGCAGTGAACTCAGCGAACATACATTGTGGGTCAAGTATGATTTTCTAAGCTGCCTGTTCGGCAGTGAACAACAGATTGCTTGACACTTTAAAAACTAAAGATTTCTAAGCTGCCTGTTCGGCAGTGAACCTATTTCTTTTGCTTCACAAGCCGCTATTACTTTTCTAAGCTGCCTGTTCGGCAGTGAACTTATCTTGCAATGTCACGTTGAGTGACTTCGATTTCTAAGCTGCCTGTTCGGCAGTGAACAATTATTACCTATTGCATATTCAGCATCTACTTTTCTAAGCTGCCTGTTCGGCAGTGAACACTACGAAAAAGGCATATTAGTTATTCTAGATTTTCTAAGCTGCCTGTTCGGCAGTGAACAATGCCTTGGCTAATATGGGGCGGTGTTGCTTTTTCTAAGCTGCCTGTTCGGCAGTGAACGGGGAACAATGGTTCGAGTGGGTAGAAAATATTTTCTAAGCTGCCTGTTCGGCAGTGAACGGTCGACCGGTTGAGTTTATAAATGTTGTCGCTTTCTAAGCTGCCTGTTCGGCAGTGAACGAATTAAGATGAAGTTTTATGAAAATAATAATTTTCTAAGCTGCCTGTTCGGCAGTGAACCAAGCGCTGAGCCATATTTGACGCTATTACATTTTCTAAGCTGCCTGTTCGGCAGTGAACTAAGTGAGGAGAGAAAGCAGTTACAAGCTATATTTCTAAGCTGCCTGTTCGGCAGTGAACTTAAGTCATTGTATTACTTACGTTCAGAAGCATTTCTAAGCTGCCTGTTCGGCAGTGAACGAATCTGGCAAGTATTTTCGTGCCTATGAAAATTTCTAAGCTGCCTGTTCGGCAGTGAACGATTTAAAACCATGTTAAACGCATACCTAAAATTTCTAAGCTGCCTGTTCGGCAGTGAACTTGCTGGTCTTGCGGTTGTTGGTATTGTTATCTTTCTAAGCTGCCTGTTCGGCAGTGAACCTTTATCACTATTCGCACTGCGGCTCTCTGATTTTCTAAGCTGCCTGTTCGGCAGTGAACGAGATAATAGAGACCGTTACTGATTACCTTGATTTCTAAGCTGCCTGTTCGGCAGTGAACCAATTAATACTGTAGTTTTGCAGACAGATTCATTTCTAAGCTGCCTGTTCGGCAGTGAACGTGACCCGTCTTCTTTCTCTTCTTCTTATCATTTTCTAAGCTGCCTGTTCGGCAGTGAACTTCTGGTTGTGAAGATATCTGCATATCTAATATTTCTAAGCTGCCTGTTCGGCAGTGAACTTGTAACAACAATACGCCCTGATAACATTGCTTTTCTAAGCTGCCTGTTCGGCAGTGAACCACACGGTAGGCCTATCGGCGGCGGTTTTATTTTTCTAAGCTGCCTGTTCGGCAGTGAACCCCCACTTCCAACTGCAAAAACTGCCGCCTGTTTTCTAAGCTGCCTGTTCGGCAGTGAACTTTTTAATCTTTTTCGTATACGAAAAAAACAATTTCTAAGCTGCCTGTTCGGCAGTGAACAAAAAGACCGATTTTCTAAGTTATTGAAAGTCTTTCTAAGCTGCCTGTTCGGCAGTGAACAAGACTCAAGACTTGAACGTGCTGGTGTATCATTTCTAAGCTGCCTGTTCGGCAGTGAACTGGTCCATCTTTGCGATGTAATTTTCCATCTATTTCTAAGCTGCCTGTTCGGCAGTGAACATTTAAGTAGTGAAGCATTAAAAAACGCTAAGTTTCTAAGCTGCCTGTTCGGCAGTGAACAGCGGTGTTGTATTCTTTCTCGCTTTTCAAGCTTTCTAAGCTGCCTGTTCGGCAGTGAACTCACCGATGCTGATGGTATCTCTGAGTACTTTTTTCTAAGCTGCCTGTTCGGCAGTGAACTCCTCAAACTCCTGTTGTTAAATCGTTGGAGATTTCTAAGCTGCCTGTTCGGCAGTGAACGAACAAGTTTAATATAAACAAAAGAAAAGTATTTTCTAAGCTGCCTGTTCGGCAGTGAACAGATATTGGCGGGGAGCGCACTAAGGTTTCATTTTCTAAGCTGCCTGTTCGGCAGTGAACACTGGGTTGAGACTATTCGAATGAATATCCAATTTCTAAGCTGCCTGTTCGGCAGTGAACTGATACTGCAGGATATCTGCTACCTGTCATCTTTTCTAAGCTGCCTGTTCGGCAGTGAACTCGTTAAAATGCATCAACCCTGCAGTGCTTGTTTTCTAAGCTGCCTGTTCGGCAGTGAACGTCGAGAGCGTTTTGCTTCGATATTATATAAATTTCTAAGCTGCCTGTTCGGCAGTGAACCTTGTGAAGACTATGAACCCTGTATAGTAGAATTTCTAAGCTGCCTGTTCGGCAGTGAACTCAATAGGTACGTCAGGTTTTACTTGGCAATCTTTCTAAGCTGCCTGTTCGGCAGTGAACGGCTGGTTGAATCACTTACAAGAAGAACTAATTTTCTAAGCTGCCTGTTCGGCAGTGAACCAATAACTAATTCACGAGTACGCCCCAAGAAATTTCTAAGCTGCCTGTTCGGCAGTGAACTGGAGTTATTCCGATGAATATACTTGCGGAATTTTCTAAGCTGCCTGTTCGGCAGTGAACGCGGGCTAGAGCGGCCATTTTTATCATTAATCTTTCTAAGCTGCCTGTTCGGCAGTGAACTTTCTTCTGCCCGCGCTAAATTTCGCGTGGCATTTCTAAGCTGCCTGTTCGGCAGTGAACGAAATGGTATTGGCGCGAATTCCAACTCTTGATTTCTAAGCTGCCTGTTCGGCAGTGAACAATGAAGCGGCAAGATCATACCAAGTCACATTTTTCTAAGCTGCCTGTTCGGCAGTGAACCTTGGCTTACAGCTAACACAGTGTTTGAAAGCTTTCTAAGCTGCCTGTTCGGCAGTGAACTTTGCAAATCCACTGCATCGGCAAATGCAACGTTTCTAAGCTGCCTGTTCGGCAGTGAACTACTGCTGCTACCATTGCTTTACCTTATATTTTTTCTAAGCTGCCTGTTCGGCAGTGAACGGTATTATGTGTGATTTAGCAAACTGGTTTATTTTCTAAGCTGCCTGTTCGGCAGTGAACAATCATCTAAAACATACGCGCCAACAGCAAAATTTCTAAGCTGCCTGTTCGGCAGTGAACCAAATTCTGCTTGTCTTTGTTATAACATTGATTTTCTAAGCTGCCTGTTCGGCAGTGAACTTATCACCAAACAACTCAGCCACTTCTTTTGATTTCTAAGCTGCCTGTTCGGCAGTGAACTAGTTATTGATGTTGAGACGGGTGATACCCTTTTTCTAAGCTGCCTGTTCGGCAGTGAACCAAAATCACCTGCAGCATCGTCCCAAATATAATTTCTAAGCTGCCTGTTCGGCAGTGAACGTGGATAAGTCTGTAAGCTATTGAACTATAAATTTCTAAGCTGCCTGTTCGGCAGTGAACTTGAACCTGTGTATAAGAATGTATATGTTCAATTTCTAAGCTGCCTGTTCGGCAGTGAACAGTAGGATATCAAAATAAAAATAAGTTACAACAAATAGTTAAGCTTAAAAGTCGCTTTTGACCTTTATTTTAACTACCGTTGTAACTTATTGATTGTTTTATTATTTTTTTAAAGAACTATTTTTTGGTGTTTTTAGCGAAAATCATTAAAACCAAGGTATGGCAACTTGCCGTTCTTCCGAACGACGACTTAAGCCATAGCAGGTAAATAATCCACCTTTATTTATAATGCTCTTAGCCGCTTCTTTTTCGATAAAAAGCTTAAAACTGCCTTTTTCTTCAATAGGGCTATTTTTATCTGTCGATAAACTCGTCACATTAATAAATGGTAACCTTGATTCTGTTTCAAACTTTGCAATGGATTCTAATAATCGCCGTTTGACCTCATCGACATCAAAGCTATTTTTAGCAGCTAGTTTTTTAGCTTGATCATCTATTCCTGCACGCAATTTATCCGGTGATTTAAATTGCTTACGCTTAAAGTAAACAAACTGATCAACCTCATCTGGCACTGGTTTAATGCCTTTGATATGTACGTAATCATCTAAACGAGATAACCATTGCCCGACATTTAAATCATTTAAGGCTTTCTCTGATTGGCCTAATAAGCGTAATTTATTGCCCAGTGGAAAGGCTCTGTCATCATAATGAGGAAATGACACGGCAATCGCAGAATCTTGCTCCCCGATTTTATGTTCAACCAACATGAGATGGACTTGTTGATAGACCTTTTGCCAGAGAAAGCCGAGGCCTACTTCTTCATCGGGTAAAAGAGTGATGTCTAAATAAAAATTCACGATAACTGCTCCTTAAATCCTAATATCAGATACATAAGCTAAGCCCTTTTTACCTAAGTAAAAGCTCGATACACCAGCACTTTCTATTTTAGAAGCAAGATCTTTTGCATGATCGCGATCAATTGCTATGTCAATATTGAGAACGCCTCCTGCTTTTTCCATCAATGACGTAATTTCACCTACTCCCTTTACTTTCTCCTTGCGAACATATGGATTACCCCAAATTTTCTTTTTAGCACCCGAGGTATATTTGCTCATAAAGTCTTTTTTGGTAAAGCCGTTATTAGATATACCACTTAGTCCACCCGCTTTTGTTCTAGCCGATTCTGTATTATCCAATCGTTCAAGCTGAAGGTATAAAGCCGAACAATAAAGGCTAATCAATAAAACTTCCTCGTTTCGATTAACACCGTTAAATTTTTCAAATAATTAAAGGCTTCACCAACTCTATTTTCATTAGGAACGGGTTTAAGTTTAAATATATCTTCAAGTTGACCAATAATAACCAAGGGATTATGAGCAATTGTTTTTATGACTAATTTCTCATCAAGAATAAAGTCGCATAATTCATCTATATCTAGCTTTAATATTCCCCACAGCTGTTCTGAATAATCTGAACAAAAAATAGGGTCATCAACTTTTATCATACCTGTATAGGAGTCTCGGTCTTCATTACCTGAGATATTTCTAATATAAGTCATTTCCTGATTGATATAACTTGGCTTATCAGCAAAGGTAACTAATGGTTCTATATTTTCAAAATAATAGTGTTCCTGCTGTCTTGCTTGATAAAGTTTTCGTTGATCGCCGATTAATCTATTTAATATACCCATTATCGTGTTATGACTAACCGCCCTCGTAATATAATTTCCACCTTCCCTTTCATTTAAACTCTTCATTGAACCAATGAATTTTCTTCCCTCCTTCGGTAAAGGCTCATTATTTGAGCCTTCAAGAAAAGAATTTCGCCAGCTAGATTCATATTTAATTTCAATTTTCATTGTTTATACCGCCCTTATTTTTGATAAAAATAGGTCGCATACTCACTTTTCGGCTCAGAAGCAATACTGCCCTCGTCACGCTTAATACGCATCATTTTATAACTATCGTTATAGTCAACAATCACTTCATTTACATACATATAAGCTTTGGCCTGACGAATTGAAAGTTCACTAATCAATTCAATGGTGTAATCAACAAGTGCTTGGATAGCATCTTGGTTTAATAAAATGCCCACCTCACCTTCTTCAAAAATAGTGCCATTGCGAACATAATTCTCATGAAAAGTCGCTTCTGGTTTTAGCGATGGATTAAGTGTTTGAATAAAGTCTTGAACCGCTTTAGCGACTTCTTCACCTTGGCCCACTTTAATACCCATCGCTTCTCGATCAAACTTTTTATCTAGTGAAATAAATTGCAATTGTTCAATGCTGATCGAGCCGTAGGCAATATATTCGGTATCGCCAAATGTCGTTTTAGAAAAGAACGATGAACTATCGCGCTCACCAGCTTGACCAAATTGCTCAAAATTTCCGTTACCTAATTGATCAACAAAGTCTTCCAATAATAATGGACTCGTTCGTTTATTTTGACTCGATGGCACCACATAACCTCGTACTAAGCCAGTTGCAGAAGCAAGCATTTTGGTTAAATCTTCGGTTTTACTTTTATTGGCATAATGCACATCAAAGGCTTGATCTCTAAATAAGTGGTGCCTAATACAATTTTGACTAATGTATAAAGGTGTTTTTTTGAAATCAATATCTGTCGCTTCTTTCCTATATTTATATCCAGTTTCTTCCTTAACTTTGCCTGATAAGTTTGTATAACCTCGTAATTTTGGCAAAGTGTGATTATCAACTGTTGTACCTGAGTCACCAGTAAGTGATGTCGGACCATTCCAATTCACCACGCCATGACCCAGTGCTGTAATTTTAAAATCTACACTTTTAATACCCGTTACTTTATTCATGTTTAGTCCTTTTGTTGAGTTAAGTTTTTAATTGATATTGAGCCTATGGCTTGTTTTTGACAGATACCATAGTAGATAGCTGAGTTATGCCTTGCAGTTTCACCTCCAACGGGAAGTAAATCATTCGGGGTATAACTCAAATACACTGGTAATTCTGGATCTTTCGCATCATTGAGTAAGATAAAATCTTTATATGGCTTAGTTCCGCCCATGATGTTGTGGTGTTTTTTCACCATATAAGTCAGTAAATTATTTGCACTATCGCCATAACCTTGAATAAGTTCACATGATGCCGTGAAGTTATCGACTTCAATATCTTCAGTGACAGGAATGGTATAGGCATAGCCTTCTAAAAATTGGGGATGATTTTTGTCATCAAGATTACATAGTGCCATTTGTACAAAGCGGTTATCACCTCGGAGCGAGTTGCTACTTATTTTTGCTCGTTGAGCACGCTCTTTTTTACGTGTAATCATTGTTTGTGGCTCACTGACTTTGGCAGTAATCACTCCGGCACTTTTCTTAATTGCCGCCAACATATCTTGTTCAATATAGTTATTTGCTATTGAATCTACTTTGTAAAACGCTTCATATAATGAATACACGTCAGCAATCGTCATGACTTTATCGCCATTATCGGTTTTATCTATTAGATACTCGTACCATGCTTTGGTTGATTCAAGTGTATTTGAAGATGAAAGAAACCTTGCAACAGATCCGATTCCTTTTCTAGCTTGCATCGTTTCAGGAACAGCTATGGTGTAACGGTTAATAGTGTCATTAACACCAAAGCGATCTAATCGTCCCATTCGTTGCAAACAGTTTTCAGCCGTTGTGATCTCCGACACCATGTAATCACAACTTATATTCAATGATGCTTGAACAATCGGGCCACTTCGTAAAATATCAAAAAGTTGATTACCCTCTCGTTTAAACGATTCATATACACGATTAAATAATTCCTTTTTATCGCTCTTTTTATATTTTGAGTGCATCAAAATGGCATTCTCTTCTGTTAAATTAGTAATAAAGCTTTTTTGGGCCGTGATCGCTGTATTGCTAATAACAAACGTAGTCTGATCGTGCTTTTTATAGAGTGGGTTTTCTTTATCTTCTTGGTTTTCATCGTACACAGCAAAATCAAATTGATAGTGCCTTTTATTAAAGGTAAGCATCTTCTCCACGTCATAATCCACATCCAAGTCAAGCATGTTTTTCAGAAAATAATAATGTGGGGTGGCTGATACCAATAAGGTGTTACACCCCTTATTTAATTGCCTCCTAGAAGCGACTAACTCAGCAAACAGTAGATTAAATGCGGGCATGGTGATGTATTCGTGGTATTCATCAAACACAATATGAGCACTTAAATAATTAAGTAGGCGATCGGCTTTAGTATGGCTTATGACACTGCTAAGAAGCTGATCAATCGTGGTGATAACGATATCTGCTGTCAATTGCTGTTCTTCTGGTGTCGGATTGTCAAAGCTATCAGTAAACTTAAATTCACCTGTAAATATTTCAACGGTGGCATTTTGTAAATAAGGATTATCTGAGGCTTTTAATTCTGCGAACATTCCTTGGCATATTTGCACGCGTGGACAGACCCATATAATTTGCTGTGCCCTTCGTAACCCAGCCCACTCTAGTGCGATTTTTGTTTTGCCACAGCCTGCGGCACCTGCTAACACTTTCACATGGTCGCTATCTTCGGCTAACTTTTGGGCAACGATAGACTGTTGTTGGCTACGTTCACTATTAGGAAATAAGCTTAGGCACGCTTGAATCTGTGATGACAGATCACTTTCAATCGTCACATAGTTTTCTAATTGCTCATATATAAATTCATCTAATTTTTTGTTTTTAATATAGTGAGCTAAGTCTCTAGCCGATAAAGATGACACCCAGCGATCAGCAGTAATTAGGCAAGCGCGTATCTCATTATTATTTGCATTAACATCGACCTTATCCTGATACTCAGCGATGCTTTCAAAAATACCGTATTCTTTATAATCTGGTAACGGTAAATGTTCATAATTAGTTATAACTTCATCATCAAACTCTGTTATGTATGACTTACTTAAAAAACTATCAGATTCATCACGATAACTTTTATCTAATTCAACAACCTTATTTAACATTGCGATTGATTGATCAGAAATTAACGATATAACTTTTTCTCGTTCACCTTTGGCTTTTAATTTATTAAAAATTTTCCCATAAGTATCAAATTCATCCTTGACCTTTGGACGAAACGGTTTTGCATGATGCCAATAAATTGCATGTTTTATAGCTTTCTTATTATCTGGATTAATGCCTTTTAATACCTTGTCATCTAATACTTGATAAATAAGTGTCGATATTTCATTATGCCTAGGGTGTTTTTCAAAGCTAAATTTAGTGTCATCAATGTGCTGACCATCCTCCGCCTGATAATGATTATTTTTAGGATTTACCACCCAACTTTGAAAAGCAGGATCTAATTTGCCAATATCATGAAAACAACCTGCCACAAATGCGGCATTGGCTTGATTTTTTTTGTCTGGATAAAAATGTAAATAAAGCCTTTGTGCAACAACACCAACGGCGAATAAATGGTGTTCTAATAGCTGTAAATGCGTATTCGCATAAATTACTCCTTTAACTGGTTTTGCTTGTTTAAGATCCATAAAAACCTCTTTTTCTGTTGTATTCACAGGAACTATGCCCTGAAGGTTAAATTTTGATTTTGCACCCACAACCCACAAAAACTGACTTCGAGATCGTGATCTTATCCAATGACAACTCACCGCTGTGCTTTTGCTGGCAGTTTTTCTGAGCAATTTTTTAACGGCTAATAAGCCTTCTTCGGTGATGATGGTTTGCCATGTATTGTCGCCAATTCGGTTGGCAAAGGCATCAAGTACGCGTCGTGTTTTGTTAAGTGCATTTTTTTCACATTGCGAGACAAAGGTGACCATCATAGTGAGTCATATCCTAAAGGAAATTTACTATTGGCAATGTCCGTTTCTTCTTTCCCTTGCAGGGCAACGTCTTTGACGTAGTTGAACATAAAGTCGAGTGTTTTGTGGTCGGTAAAGGCTTGTAATATTTGCTGTCTAAATTCTTGTTCACTGGCATTTTCTTTGGCACAAATAAAGGCCCACGGTAAAACGAGTGCATCTTTGACTAGGTCTGCAATATCAAATACCAGTGCGCCTCGGCGGGTTTTGCCATGCATAACGGCAAAACCATGTGGTATGCCAAGCACCCATAAGGTTGAGGCGGCTAGACCATAGGCTAAATAGTTGCCGTGATTTAAAAAGTCGTTCGCTTTATCGGTGGATTGGTGTTGGCGGGTGAAGTCATTAAGCTGGGTATTGTTGGCGGCAAATTTATACAGTTGTTTGGTCAATTGGGCTTCGGTTAAAAGGAGCTCTGTTTGTGATGTGGCGTTTTGGGTGCGTTGGGTGAAGGTGTTCAAGGCTGATTGCATCGCGCTATCAGTAATATCAAATCCGTTTGATTTGAGTTCTCGGTCTTTTGCCCACACGGTACTGAGATAATGGATGCGTGCGGTTTGGATCTGTTTGGCGGCATTTAATCTTTTTTCATCATCAAACCAGAAGCTTAGCCAGCCATGTAAGTATTCAGTCGGACGATATTCACTTTGCGGGGTGATCCATTCAATGGCATGTTCGACATTGTTTGCCATTAATAATGGCGTTCCGCCGCCACCTGTAAACCCGACTAACACGCCTGCTTGTGACACCATTCGCATGGCGGCTTGGGTGATGGAGGTGCCATTACCTAGCAGTAAAACCGTGGTGTTAGCGATGGGAATATTAAAATATTAATTTTCTTTTTTGGCTTCGGTGAGATAAAGCACGCGGCCATCTTTTTGCATAACGCGGCAATATTCTAAATAATACATATTGGCACGCTTAGAGTGCAATATCGCTTTTAAGTCAGTAAGTTGTTCCATTATTGCGTGACACTTACTGCAATTTTCATTCGTCTCCAAGCCTCACTACTATCATTAAACGGTTCTATTTGTGCGTGGAGTGTTAGATACTGAAAATATGTGATGGGGGTTCGTTGTAATAATGTTTGAACTAGTTTTGTTTTGACGGTAACCAGTGCAGAAAATAATTTGCCCAGCGCTTGAATAAGTTTTCTTCTGTTCATTGGATCTCCCTGAGTAGCTATTTAAGGGCCGTCTTTTTTTATCTCAATTCTACTTTGTCATAGTTCACTGTCAAATAGTGGGAGTTTCCCAATATTTTTTGAGCGTTAGTTCCAGTTCTTTTTTTATGCATTGTCGCAATTCAATGGGAGATATAACTTCAACATCGGCACCATAACGCAAAATATCACGCAGTAATTCGCGATGGTCGCTATATGGAATATTCAGCAGATATTCGCCTTGATCGGACCATGATGATTGTTGATCTGGATGCCAATTTTCTCGACTGATTCTTTTCGACATAACTGTTGAAAATTTGAGTTTTGCCGTGTTGTTGGCCTGTCCTGAAAAGATACCGTAACCACTTGAAACATGCTGACTGATAATTGCAGCATCAATATCGGTTGCAGGTGCCGCATCATCCGTAATGCCTCGTATTGAATCGACCGAGAATGTTCTCAACCCTTGCCTTAAATGGCACCAAGCATCAAGAAACCAGTTATCTCGGTAATAGACCAATCGTTGAGGGCTGATAGTTCTTTGTTGCTCGGTATCATTATTCCATTGCCAATAATTAATGGTAATTCGTTGGCGATGTAACAAGGCATAGGCAATGCGTTCAAACTGTTCTGGCTCACAAGGTCGCTGCCATTGGTTAATTATTTTGATGCGTGACTGCCAAGAAGTATCGGTGACTTTCTGTTGGGCTAGTAACTGATTTAGCCTCTGTTTTATTGGGCTAAGAAGACTTTTAATTGTAGTTGGCTGAAACGATTCGTTTAATTGTTCAAGGATACCAAGGGCAACAATTTCTTTGGCACTAAACCATAAACCAGGGAGTTCATATTGCTCAGTGCTCGTTAGGTCATAAAAGTAACCTTGTCCGCGACGATTTTCGATAGGCGCACTGAGTACGTCTTTCATATGTTGCTGTATTCGATAAAACGTCTTTTCACTGCATTCTAGTTTTTCAAGAATGTCATTGAGTGCTAGAGGGTAGCGTCTGCTTGATAAAAGCTTATGTAATTGATATATCTTTGACATTTGCATTTTATATAGCTCCTAAATATAACTCTACCAGTTAAAAAGCATTTACTATATTTAATGAATTCTTATTTATGCCAAAAAACTAGTCAATTGGATTGCTTTTATCGGGCAGATGCTGACATCAAAAAAAGATTTTATCTATGTCACTCATACAGAGATGCCTTTTCACTTTCTGCTTGTGTTTTGAAACGCCGATGAATCCATAAATATTGTTCGGGTGTTTGGCGTACTTCTTTTTCTAATAAATCATTAATAACTTGAGCATCGGCCACATCCTCTCCTGATGGGAAGTCCGTCAATGGTGCAGATAAAGTTAGGGTATAGCTTCCATTTTTTTCGCGTCTAGGTACAAAAGGAATCACCGTAGCACCACTCATTTTTACCAGTCGAGCGGTGGCAGGAACCGTCGCTGCTGGCACGCCAAAAAACTTAGCAAATACGCTCATTTTAGGCCCAAAGTCTTGATCTGGTGCATACCAAACGATCTTGTTTTTCTTTAACGCTCGTACCATAGGTCTAGGATCATCACGTAATACAATGCCTTCACTATGATGTATTCGGGCTTGCATCATCACAGCATTAAATAATGGGTTCTTTAACTCACGAAACATCACGTGGCATGGTTTTTTTAACATAATAAGTCGCCCACCTAATTCCATGCTAGTGAAATGCCCCGTTAAAAGAATGACACCTTTGCCTTTAGCTAAGGCGGTCTCAAGATGCTCTAGCCCTCGGTAGTGAACACGTTTTGCTAAACTCTCATCACTTGCCCACCAGCTAAGGGCGGTTTCAATGAGCATCATTCCCATGGTGCGAAAATTATCTTCTAGTAATTGTGAACGTTGTTCCTTAGATAATTCAGGAAAACATAATTCCAAATTGCGCTGAGCCACTTTTTTTCTCGATATCATCAATGGGCTCATTATCAATGAGAGTCCTTTACCCACTATCAATTGCGCCTTAACTGGCAAATAAATAGATAAGCGCATAAATAACAAACCCAGCCAGCTTGGCCAGAAACGCGGATGCAAAAATTGTCTTTGAAATATTTTCATAGTGGCTAAAGGTTAAGAATTTTATGCCTATGCTATCATTCTCATTGTTTTATCGCTTGCACAAACCGTTTAGGTGAGCCTCATTTGAAATTACTTTACACCCTACTCTTTTATATCGCCTTGCCAGTGATACTTATTAGGCTTATCTGGCGGGGTATTCGTTCTCCCAGCTATTGGCAACGCTGGCCTGAACGCTTTGGCCAGGGTGCGGTGTTATCTGACAAAGTCCCTGTAATATGGATTCATGCTGTTTCTGTAGGTGAAGTGGAGGCAACACGCCCTCTTGTTCAAAAATTATTTTCTGAGTTTCCGGATCATCAGCTGCTAATCACAACAATGACACCTACCGGTAGTGCCCACGTCAAACGTTTATATGGCGATTCAGTAACACATTGCTATTTACCCTATGATGTTTCATTTGCTGTTCAACGTTTTCTTAAACGAACTCACCCTCAGTTTGGCATTATTATGGAAACCGAACTTTGGCCGTTGATGTTATTAACGTGCCAACAACTCAATATTCCTCTGGTTTTAGCCAATGCCCGAATGTCTGAGCGTTCAGCAAAAGGCTATGCCCGACTTGCTGGTTTCACTAAAACTATTCTAAAAAGCTTACATTTCATTGCCGCTCAAAGTGAGAATGACCGGCAGCGTTTCAAGCAATTAGGCGCTGATAAAAAAAATATACACGCCATCGGTAACTTAAAATATGAGATTAGCTTAGCAAGCGGCTTGATCGAACAAGCAACGGCGATGAGATCAATATGGGGCAGTCACCGCCCGATTTGGGTGGCGGCAAGTACTCATGAAGGTGAGGAGATAGCAATCTTAAATGCTACCCGTCAAGTACGTGCCGCATGCTCTGAACTGTTGTTAATTATCGTGCCACGCCATCCTGAACGCTTTGATAAGGTGACGGCACTTTCTCAGAAATCTGGGTTTAAAACCTTACGCCGAAGTGAACACCGCCCTTGCCCATTAGATGTTCAAGTGATGGTCGTCGATACTATGGGCGAATTGCCTTTATTTTATGCCGCGAGTGACGTTGCCTTTGTCGGCGGTAGCCTAGTGCCTGTTGGCGGTCATAATATTCTTGAACCTGCAGCATTAGGTCGCCCGATTATTACTGGCCCTCACTATTTCAATTTTAATGAGATTACTCAACAATTTCTCGATGCTGATGCTGCGATACAGATCGATAACACGGAAACATTAGCTGACACCGTAATTCAGCTGTTACAAGATCCACTGAAGCGCAGCAATATGGGTGAAGCGGCTTTAAAAATAATGGCCAATAGCCAAGGGGCAAGTAAACGCCTTGTTAACCTTCTCAAACGACACATTACTGATCATGCACACTGATGAATATTGGATGGCGTATGCGCTGTCACTTGCAGAACGCGCAGAACAACAAGGTGAAGTCCCTGTAGGCGCAGTCATTATTCAAGATAATCACGTTGTTAGTGAAGGTTGGAATCAACCGATTAGCAGTAATGATCCTACTGCTCATGCTGAAATTCAAGCCTTGCGTGCAGCCTGCCAACAACTCGATAATTATCGTCTACCTGATGCGACGCTCTACATCACCCTAGAACCTTGTGTCATGTGTGCCGGAGCCATTATTCATGCTCGTATTAAGCGCGTAGTATTTGCAGCTAAAGAACCTAAAACCGGTGCGGCAGGCAGTTGTTTTGATATCTTTAATACCCCACAACTTAATCACTATGTTGTTTGCGAACATGGGATACTCGCAGAGAAAAGTAGTACCTTATTACGCAATTTTTTCCGCGCCAGACGCTAGTCACCTTTGGCACAAATTACGATTAAAATCTCCTGAAAGCAGGCATTATTTGCTAGAATTCGTACCTTATATAATTTTATAGTTACGCGGTATTCATTTAATGCTTTTAATGATCGACAATTATGATTCGTTCACCTACAACCTTGTCCAATATTTTGGTGAGCTTGGAGCTGATGTTCAGGTTCATCGCAATGACAAAATTACTATCCAAGAGATCGAGGCATTAAACCCTGAAAAGATTGTGCTGTCACCAGGCCCCTGCACGCCAAATGAAGCAGGTATATCACTTGATGTCATTAAGCATTTTGCAGGTAAACGACCTATTTTAGGGGTTTGTCTTGGCCATCAAGCGATTGGCCAGGCTTTCGGTGGTGAAATTATTCATGCCCGCGAAATAATGCATGGTAAGACATCACCGGTTTATCATAAAAATATCGGCGTATTTGAAGGCTTAAATAACCCTGTGATTGCAACGCGTTATCATTCTTTAGTCATCAATAAAGACTCATTACCCGATTGTTTCGAGATCACCGCATGGACTCAAAATAACGATGGCTCATTGGATGAAATCATGGGCGTTCGCCATAAGGAATTACCTATCGAAGGTGTACAGTTTCACCCTGAATCTATCTTGACTGAACAAGGCCATGCCTTATTGAAAAACTTTCTCGATCGTTAAACGAGCAAATTATGAATTTATCAGCGGCCATCAAATCAGTTATTGAGCATCACGATTTATCACGCGAAGACATGACTGCCGTCATGCAGCAAATCATGACAGGTGAAGCAACACCCGCTCAAATTGGTGGTTTTTTGGTGGGTTTGCAAATGAAAGGAGAAACCATCACTGAGATTGCTGCCGCGGCCAAAGTGATGCGAAGCCTCGCAACACCAGTTGAAATAAGTGGTGATCATGTGGTGGATACCTGCGGCACAGGTGGTGATGGCGCAAGTACCTTCAATGTCTCAACCGCAAGTGCATTTGTTGTGGCGGCTGCGGGTGCTAAAGTGGCCAAGCACGGCAATCGTTCTATAAGCAGTAGTTCAGGTAGTGCAGATGTATTAGAAGCTGCAGGCATCAACTTAGACATTACCCCTGCTGAAGTGAAACACTGCATTGATAGTATTGGTGTCGGCTTTATGTTCGCCCAAAAACATCACGGGGCGATGAAATTTGCGATTGGTCCACGCCGAGAAATGGGCGTACGCACCATTTTTAATCTACTTGGCCCACTGACCAATCCCGCACAAGCAAAGCGTCAAGTTCTAGGTGTATATGACCGTAAATGGGTTGAGCCTATGGCGCATGTACTAAAAGCACTTGGTAGTGAACACGTGTTAGTCGTTCATGCTGAAGATGGGCTTGATGAAATCAGTATTGGTTCTGACTCCTTCGTTGCAGAATTAAAAAACGGCGCGGTCACCTGCTATACCGTTTCACCTGAAGATTTTGGATTACAGCGTCACGATATCAGTGCACTTGCCGTATCGGATGCACAGCAAAGCCTCACCATTATCAAAGAGATTTTTGCAGGTAGATCAGGGCCAGCAAGAGATATCGTTGTATTAAATGCGGGCGCTGCGATTTATGCAGCTGATCTTGCAACATCACTCAGCGAAGGCATTCAATTTGCACAAACTCAAATAGACAATGGCGCTGCCCAGCAAAAACTTGATGCACTCATTGCCTGTAGTAACTCATAGCAATTAAAGACTCTAAATATGACAACAAACACCCCCGACATCCTAAAAAAAATCATCGAACGCAAATATCAAGAGATTGCTGAACGCAAAGCTAAAGTGACGCAACTTCAATTAATTGAAGTAGCTGAAAAAGCCGATGCACCCCGTGGTTTTGTGGCCGCCATCGAAGCCAAAATAAATGCAGGGCAAGCGGCTGTTATCGCTGAAATAAAAAAAGCATCACCAAGCAAAGGTTTATTACGTGAAAATTTTGTGCCCGCAGACATAGCTAAAAGCTACGAAGAGCATGGTGCTGCCTGCTTATCAGTATTAACTGACCATGATTTTTTCCAAGGCCATGAATTTTATTTACAAGAAGCCCGTGCAGCTTGTTCTTTACCGGTGATTCGTAAAGACTTTATTGTCGATCCTTATCAAGTCTTTGAAGCCCGAGCCATTGCCGCGGATTGTATTTTATTAATTGTTTCAGCACTGAATGATAACCAATTACTAGAACTAAGCGATTTGGCGATGCAACTCGATATGGACGTGTTGGTAGAGGTACATGATCTTGCCGAACTTGAACGCGCCTTACTCCTCAATTTACCCCTAATCGGCATTAATAACCGTAATTTGAGCACCTTCGAAACATCACTTGATACAACACTCGATCTATTAGGACGAATACCTGAAAATCATACCGTCATCACAGAAAGTGGTATTCATACCGCGGCTGATGTGGCCTTGATGCGTGAGCACCATGTAAATGGGTTCTTAGTGGGCGAAGCCTTTATGCGAGCTGAAAATCCAGGACTTCAACTGAGTACACTGTTTAAACTGAACTCTGGCTTGTAAGCTTATTTAGTTTTATCAAAAAGAATTAAAGTTTTGCCATGAGACCATAGAATACCGTCCGATTGAAACTGCTTTAAAACTCGACCAGCCATTTCACGAGAGCAGCCAACCAGCCGACTTATTTCCTGTCGAGTAATTTTAATTTGTATACCATTCGTATGTTTCATTGCATCAGGTTGTAGAGCCAACTCATTTAACGCTGCTTGCACTCTACCAGCAACATCTAAAAAGACGAGTTCACTCATTTTTCTAGAGGTAGATAATAAACGTCTAGCCATTTGTTCAGCAAGAAGCTGTAGCAAGGCAGGATAACAGTTTTTTAGCTGGTTACCGGATAATAATTTCAACTGCTGGTATGAAATTTCTTCTGTTTTACATTCGGTTCTCGCACGAACGGTAACAGTGCGATCCGCGACATCAGAAAACAAACCTACCTCCCCTAAAAAATCTCCCTGATTAAGATAGGCAAGAATAAGCTCTTCGCCATTGTCGTTTTCTATCGTGACCGACACTGAACCTTCTCGCAAATAAAACAAACTGTTGGCCAAATCACCTGGACGAATCAGTATTGATTTAGCTGGGTAGTGTTTACTGTGACAGCAATGAAAAAAGTCAGCGAGGCTCTCTTCAATCGCTTTGTACTTGAAATAATCCATAATTTCACCTATGACCTAAGTGTATTCACGTCCTTGATATAGTCTAATGATAAACTAACACTGCCTTCAAGTAAGCTAATATGGCAAAATTAGTATTATTTAATAAACGTCAGAGTAAAAACCAATGAAAGCACGAGTTAAATGGGTGGAAGATCTAATGTTCTTGGGAGAATCAGGAACAGGACATAGCATCGTTATGGATGGTCCTGAAGAAATGGGCGGGCATGGAACCGGTATGCGTCCAATGGAGCTACTGTTGTTAGGTCTGGGAGGATGTACTTCTTTTGATATGGTACAAATCTTAAAAAAGGCGCGGCAAGACATACGTGACTGTGTTGTCAACATCGATAGCGAGCGCAGTCAAGATGTGCCTAAAGTCTTTACTAAAATTCATGTCCACTACACTGTCACAGGCAAGGACTTAAAAGAAGCGCAAGTTAAGCGTGCCGTTGAGCTTTCTACAGAAAAATACTGTTCTGCATCACTGATGTTAGGTAAAACTGCTGACATTAGCCATGACTTTACAATCATTAATATTGATTGATTTGATTCAAGATACTTTATCGCCAAACACCACTAACTTATAGTGAGGATGCAGGCAGCCCCTAGGCCATGATTCTTTAGAAACTAGGATACAAGTAACTCATCATCCACCTCGCACAAGACAATAACTATGAACGCATATATCTATAAAAGTAGTCGTAAAGATGAACTCTACCTCTATCTGGCTCAAAAAGATGATTTTTCCAACGTGCCTCAGGCCTTATATGACTCAATGGGCAAAGAGCCTATTTTTGTAATGGAGGTAGCACTGACACCGGAACGAAAATTAGCGCGTGAAGATGTTAATACGGTGATTAAAAGCCTAGAAACAAAAGGCTTTCATCTTCAAATGCCCCCTCGTATAGCGAATGTTATTGACTTTAAAAAACCTGCTAAATACATTAACTAGGCCTAAACCCTGCCAGAAAAATTAACTGATGATATCTATTTAAATTTTATATAAAACATAAAAAAAGCCCCAATCAAAAATTGGGGCTTTTTTGTTGAACACATACTTCGAGTTTAGAGAGTATGTGTTATCCGTTTTGTTTTATTTGTTAACAACAAAGTCAACACGACGGTTAGCAGCACGACCTGCTTCAGTATCGTTATTCGCTACAGGCGACATTTCACCCAATCCTACAGCAATTAAACTACTGCCTTTAACACCGCGAGATGTTAAGTAATCTACAACCGCTTGGGCACGCTTTTGTGACAATGCCAAGTTATATGCCTCTGTACCACGACTATCAGTGTTTCCTTCGACACGCACTTCGATAACTGAATCAGTATTTTTCAATAACTCAACAGCTTCTTCAAGAATACCTTGCGCTTCAGTCGTTAAGATTGCTTTGTTAGTTGCAAAATTGACACCTGTCAAAGATAAAAGTTTTTCACCTGCTAGCGGGCAACCTGTTGGGTCAACAATCGTACCTAATGGTGTTGCTGGGCACATATCTTCAAAATCCGCCACGCCATCTTTATCACTATCTAATGGGCAACCAACACGGTCGACATCAACTCCTGCTGGAGTGTTCGCACACATATCAACACCATCAACAACACCGTCTGCATCACTATCAAACGCACAACCTTGCGCGTCTAACAAAGCACCCGCAGGTGGCACAGAAGCACATACTGGTGCAGCTTTAATCGGAGCGGCTTCATCACTGTTGGGGCAAAGCAATAATGCTAAAGCACCACCAACAAGGGCTCCGCCAACACCACCACCATCTGCTGCCGCAGTAGTTACTGCACCAGCAACTAGCCCACCAGCAATAGCACATAAAAGATAATTATTATCTGCCTGCTTACTTGGACCAGCACAACCCGCTAATAAACCGGCAGCTAGAGTAACAGCTGTTAATTTTGTTGATATTTTCATTAATGATTTCCTTACAGTTCTAATGATTCATGAGTCATCTCATGATAAATTATTCTATGATTATTAATCCATAATAATCAGTAGCTTTTATATTTTACAACAAGCAGATTAATAATGATAATGAAGATTATTGTCGAAATATATTAGTGCTATCATCATTCGATAATAAGGTCATCGAATCATCTTGAATGCCGCCAGCATCACCACCCAATTTAATCATCAGACGTACTTCATTCTGTGAATCTGCATTTTTTACGGCTTCTTCATATGTGATTTGGTCTTCCAGATAGAGCTTGTATATCGACTGATCAAATGTTTGCATCCCTAAATCACCTGAGCGCTTCATTAACTCTTTAATTGCAGTCACTTTTCCTTTTTCAATTAAGTCCGCAACTAAAGGCGTATTTATTAAGATCTCTACCGCGACACACCGTCCGGTACCATCTTTTTTAGGAATAAGACGCTGGGCAACAACTGCTTTCAAATTCAACGACAAATCTAACAATAACTGCTTATGTCTATCTTCTGGAAAGAAGTTAATAATCCTATCCATCGCTTGGTTTGCATTGTTTGCATGTAATGTAGACAGACATAAATGCCCCGTTTCAGAAAAGGTGATGCCATATTCCATCGTATCTTGGGAACGTATTTCACCGATCATGATCACATCAGGTGCTTGTCGTAAGGAGTTTTTCAAGCCAATTTCATACGACTCAGTATCGATGCCAACCTCGCGTTGCGTAATAACACAGCCCGCATGTTTATGATCAAATTCAATAGGATCTTCAATGGTTAAAATATGACCGGTACTATTTTGGTTTCGGTAACCTATCATCGCCGCTAAAGTCGTCGACTTACCACAGCCAGTACCACCAACAAAAATAATCAATCCCCGCTGGGTCATCGCAAGTTCTTTGATGATGTCAGGGACATTTAATTGATCAATCGTAGGAATTTCATCTTTGATTCGACGTAATACCATCGCTATTTTATTACGCTGATAAAGTGCGCTCGCTCGAAAACGCCCCGCTCCTGCCGTGCTAATAGAATAATTACATTCTTTATCACGTTCGAAGACTCTCTTTTGCTCATCACTCATCGTGTTAAGCACGAGCTCACTCGCCTCATCATCAGTCAAAATATCTTGAGTTAATGTAGCCAATCGACCATTTACTTTCAAGCTAGCGGGGCGTCCTGCAGTTATAAATATATCTGAGGCATCGTGTTTAACTGCTGCCTTGAGAATAGTTACGATATCCATTTTCTTCTCCTAACGAAACAGATCTTTGTTCACAGCCATAGGCAATGCACTTGCCTTGGTTACTTTTTGGCGACGCACTAAATCTTGAAGACATTGATCTAATGTTTGCATGCCAACCGAACCGCCGGTTTGAATGGCAGAATACATTTGCGGCACCTTATCCTCTCGAATCAAGTTGCGAATCGCCGGTGTACCAATCATGATTTCGTGAGCAGCAATTCGTCCACCGCCTACTTTTTTCAATAAAGCTTGTGAAATAACTGCTCGCAAAGATTCAGACAACATGGAACGTACCATTGCTTTTTCTGCAGCAGGAAATACATCAATAATCCTATCAATCGTTTTTGCAGCTGATGATGTATGTAATGTACCGAATACTAAGTGGCCTGTTTCAGCAGCTGTTAGTGCTAACTCAATCGTTTCTAAGTCACGCAACTCACCCACTAAAATAATGTCTGGATCTTCACGCAAAGCAGAGCGCAATGCTTCGCTGAATCCTAAGGTGTCACGGTGAACTTCTCGCTGATTAATCAGACATTTTTTACTCTTATGAACAAACTCTATTGGATCCTCGATGGTCAAAATATGTTCATTCGCCTTATCATTTCTATAATCAATCATCGCGGCTAATGTCGTTGATTTTCCCGATCCTGTTGGTCCCGTGACTAAAACAATACCGCGAGGGTTATCGCTAATGTCCTTAAAAATATCAGGCGCACCTAATTCGTCGAGCGTCATGATTTTAGAGGGAATTGTTCGAAATACGGCTGCTGCACCACGATTTTGATTAAAAGCATTAACACGAAAACGCGCTAACCCAGGTATCTCAAATGAAAAGTCAGCTTCTAAAAATTCCTCAAAATCTTTGCGCTGCTTATCATTCATGATGTCATAGATCATAGTCCGTACTTCCGTGTTATCCATCGCAGGTGCGTTAATACGACGAATATCGCCATCCACCCTAATCATCGGTGGTTCACCTGCCGAAATATGTAAATCTGACGCGTTATTTTTTGCACTAAAGGTCAGTAATTCAGTAATATCCATGTAATTTCCTAATCATCTTAAGTTATAGGACAACCTCCAGCAGGAAGTCTATAACGTAAAGGTATCGCGCTCACAGCAGGCTTGCAACATGACAGAGATAAATAATCGCCTTAACACTATTCTTAACACCATTAAGCTTGCTGAAAATCAAGCAGAAATAGTCCATCACTCAGTGCAATTACTTGCGGTTAGCAAAACACAGTCAGCCGAGATCGTTCGACAAGCCGCTGAAGCGGGCCAACGTTTTTTTGGTGAAAATTATCTGCAAGAAGCGCTCATTAAAATGAATTCGCTGGCAGATTTAAAGCTCGAATGGCATTTTATTGGCCCAATTCAATCAAATAAAACCAAAGATATTGCAGAAAATTTTGATTGGGTACAAACCGTGGATCGCTTAAAAATAGCGCAACGTCTAAATAATCAACGCCCAACTAATCGCGGCAAGTTGAATATCTGTATTCAAGTTAATATCGATAATGAAGCCAGTAAATCAGGCATAGCAGCAAAAGATTTATTTGTACTAGCTGAACAGATCGCGCGGCTCAATACTTTAGTCTTACGCGGCTTGATGATTATTCCGACTCATACTGATAATCCACACCAACAACGCCACTCATTTCAGCAGGCCCATAATTTGTATCAACAGCTTGCTGAGCTTTATCCTTCTGTAGATACATTATCAATGGGGATGTCTGGCGATATGGCTGTCGCAATAGAGGAAGGAAGCACGATGGTGCGAGTGGGTACTGCTCTTTTTGGTGCGAGACACACATGAAACAGACAACTGACTCACACCATTTGAGTGATAACAAGTAAACTAATGACATCACATCACTGGAATATGGAATTGATATGAAAGACTGCAATATTACATTTATAGGTGGCGGCAATATGGCTCGAAGCCTAATTGGCGGGCTAATTTCTGATGGCTTTAATCCAAGCCATATTCACGTGTCTGATCCTGAACCTCTTTGTTTACAAGCACTGATCGACAAATATCCGATTAAAACCTATAGCAGTAATATTGAAGCTGCTAAAGCTTGCGATGTTTTGATCTTAGCCGTTAAACCTCAGCAGTTACAATCAGTCATTAAACAACTTGCGCCTCATTGGCAAAGGGGAACTTTATTAATATCCATTGCGGCCGGAATACGTATTGATGATATTGCTCGCTGGCTAGAACAAGAAGAAGCCGCTATTGTTCGTGCTATGCCCAATACGCCCTCATTAGTACAGGCTGGGGCAACCGCCTTATCTGCTAATGATTTTGTGAGTCGGCAACAACATGAGTTAGCTGAATCCATCCTACGTGCCGTTGGTCTTACTCTATGGGTAGAAGATGAAGGAAAAATGGATGCGGTCACCGCGTTATCGGGCAGTGGCCCCGCCTATTTTTTCTTAGTTATGGAAGCGATGGAGTTTGCCGCAACTGAAATGGGACTCGATGCAGAGTCTGCACGTCTACTTTGCTTACAAACCGCATTTGGTGCCGCAAAGATGGCATTGGAAAGTGATGAATCAACCAAAACATTACGCGAACGTGTGACCTCCCCTGGTGGCACAACCGAACGCGCCATACATGAACTTGAAGATGGCGGTATTCGTAGTCTATTTGAAAATGCACTCGTGGCTGCGGCTTTACGTTCACGTGAGTTAGCAAACCAGCTTGGAGAAGATAATGCCTAGTGGTTACTTTAGTCAGCCCATGCTATTTCTCATAGAAGTCTTATTTGGACTTTATATGGGGATTGTTGCACTAAGAATCATCATGCAATGGGCACATTGGGAATACCATAACCCTCTGGTTCAACTAATCATCCGCGCCACCCAAGTCCCCGTGAAATTCTTACGCCAATTTATTCCGCCTCTCGGGCGATGGGATAGCGCAACAATGGTTTTGCTGTTTGCTTTATCGGTTTTTAAACTATTCCTGATCGCATTATTACAACCTAATATATTTAATTTAATGATTATTTTACGTTTAGCGATTGCCGATATTTTCTCACTATTTATCACGCTGTTCTCTGTCAGCATTATTATTCAAGTTGTTTTAAGCTGGATCCAACCACACAACAGCTACAATCCGATTACGCCATTAATTAGTCGAATGAATAACCCATTATTACGTCCTATTCGACAATGGCTGCCAGCAATGGGCGGCTTGGACGTGTCTCCGCTTATCGTCTTACTGGGTTTACAAATACTAAGCATGCTCATTTTACCCTTACTTATGGCCGGGCTTTGAACATGATCTTTTTAATGCTAATCACTTATAATAAACATTAATTTATGAAGGAATAACAGCGGTATGCCGGAAACAATACCAACCGACTCAGTCGGATTGGTGACCCCAAAAACGTTACACATTGATTCGCCACTAGCCCTAGATTGTGGTCGTACCTTATTAAGTTACGATCTAGTTTACGAAACGTATGGCGAACTCAATAATAACGCATCGAATGCCGTCCTCATTTGTCACGCCTTATCTGGCGATCATCATGCGGCAGGCTATCATAATGCTGAAGACAAAAAACCTGGCTGGTGGGATTCTGCTATTGGTCCTGGCAAAGCCATTGATACCAATCATTTTTTCGTGGTGTGTCTCAATAATTTAGGCGGTTGCAAAGGCTCCACAGGACCGACGAGTATCAACCCAGAAACGGGCAAACACTATGGGCCTGACTTTCCTATTATCACTGTCGCAGACTGGGTACGTAGTCAGGCGGTGCTTGCTGATCATTTAAATATTCAACAATGGGCGGCCGTGGTAGGCGGGAGCTTAGGTGCAATGCAATCAATGCAATGGGCTATTAGCTTGCCAGCACGTTTAAGACACGTGCTTATCATTGCTGCCGCACCAAAATTATCAGCTCAAAATATCGCTTTTAATGAAGTCGCTAGAACAGCCATCAAATCTGATCCTAACTTTCATGATGGTTATTATGTCGAGCATAATACTTTGCCCCGCCAAGGCTTAGGTTTAGCCAGAATGTTAGGTCACATAACGTATTTATCCGATGAGGCAATGGGCGAAAAATTTGGTCGCGAATTACGCAATGGCACGATTAATTATGGCTACGATGTTGAGTTTCAAATTGAAAGTTATCTGCAATATCAAAGTAGTAGTTTTGTCGAACGTTTTGATGCCAACACATACTTATTAATGACCAAAGCCCTTGATTATTTTGACCCGGCAAAAGCATTTAATGACGATCTTGCGGCTACAATGGCTAATATTCAAGCGCATAGTTTAGTTATTTCATTTACCAGTGATTGGCGATTTTCTCCCGCTCGCTCGCAAGAAATTGTTAATGCCTTGCTCAGCACAGGCAAAGAGGTCACTTATGCTGAAATAGAAGCACACCAAGGCCATGATGCTTTTTTAATGCCTATTCCTCGTTATATGGAAATTGTACAAACCTATATGCAACAAATTGCTAATGAGTGCCCATCATGAGTTTACGTATTGATCTCCAAATCATTAGTGATTGGATCCCTGATGGCGCCCGTGTGCTTGATTTAGGCTGTGACAATGGTATTTTACTTAAACATCTAAAAAAGCGTGGGATTACAGGCTACGGTTTGGAAATTGATAACACTAAATTTGCCGATTGCATCAAAGCAGGCGTGAACGTCATCCAGGCTGATCTCGACCAAGGCTTGCCACAATTTGCCGACCAAAGCTTTGATTTTGTCATTTTATCGCAAACCTTACAGGCCGTTAATCATCCTGATTTTTTATTAGATGAAATTGTTCGCGTTGGTAAACAAGCTATTATTGGCTTTCCTAATTTTGGTCATTGGCAGTGCCGCTGGCAATTAACCTTTGGTGGCCATATGCCTATCTCTAAAACACTGCCAAATGCTTGGTTTAATACACCTAATATTCATCTATGTACGATTCAAGACTTTGAAAAAATCTGCTCTATTAAACAGATTGAAATCCAACAACGTAGTGTGGTTAATCATGCACATAAAGACACCTTAGGCACAAAACTGTTACCCAATCTGTTTGGGCAAACAGCACTTTATCAACTGAATAAATTATTATGAAACCCTACCAAAAACAATTTATCGAATTTGCACTTGAGACAGGCGTGTTACGTTTTGGATCCTTTACGCTAAAATCAGGACGAACCAGCCCCTATTTTTTCAACAGCGGTTTATTTAATACGGGTGCAAGCCTTGCTCGACTAGGTCGCTTTTATGCACAAGCCATCACCGAATCAGCCTTGGAATACGATGTGTTATTTGGCCCAGCATACAAAGGCATTCCATTAGCATCAACAACGGTGATTGCCTTAGCAGATAATCATCAACGTGATGTGCCCTACGTCTTTAACCGTAAAGAAAAGAAAGATCATGGTGAGGGTGGCCAATTGGTAGGCGCAGAACTTACAGGTAAGGTATTAATTATTGATGACGTTATCTCTGCTGGTACTTCGGTACGCGAATCTGTAGCGATCATTAAAACAGCGCATGCTGTTCCTGCAGGCGTTATTATCGCATTAGATCGCCAAGAACGTGGCCAAGATAGTCGCTCAGCCATTCAAGAGGTAGAAGCAGAACATAGAATCCCTGTGGTCAGTATTATTGGCTTAAATGATTTACTCACTTATCTACAAAATAATGCTGAATTAGCCAATTACTTGCCGGCTGTTGAAGCATATCGTCAACAATATGGTGTTGAGTCTTAAGGCTATTAAATATTCCCTAAACCTCATTTTTAAGGTTTAGACCGTTATTCGATCATTTATATCGCCGACCCTATAAGCTTCATAGAAATAAGCAAGGTCACCACTTCAAATGCTCGTTTTATCCAACGATTACCGTGTTTAATCGCAAGATGCGATCCCAAATAACCGCCTAGTAATGATCCTGCTAGAAGAGCAGGTAACCAATCCCAGCGAATTTCACCGAGAATGCCTAACGTAATCGCACCGGTAGCATTCCAAAATATCCCCACTAAAATAAGCGTATAAGCCACTGCACGTTGATAATCTAAGCCAAACCACATCACCAACCAAATAGTGACAAAGAGTCCCGTGCCAGAGGTGAGTGATCCATTCAAAATACCCAAGAGAAATAAAACAGCGCCTCCCTTGATATAACCCAAAGTATGACGGTGCTGCGGTTCATCGATTTGACCTAACGTGGGTTTAAAGATTGAATATATGCCCAAGCCACCTGTTAGAATTCCCAACGCGATGAGCGCAAACTCTTCAGGCACTAACAAAATAAAACTGCCCCCTAAGACAACGCCAGGTACACCAGCAATGATCATTATTAGGACAAATTGTCGTTCTAGCTGACTGGTTGAAAGATAACGCAATATGGCACCTAGGCCCAAGGCAACACTCGCCACCTTATGGGTTGCTAAGGCAATAGAAAAACTCAAGCCTAAAAAAATAAGTAAAGGAAATTGAATTAGTCCTGCGCCCCCTCCACTGAAAGCTGAGAACGTATTTGCAACTAATGACACTAAAAATAAGACCACTTGCTCTAAAAGGTTCACCTTTGCTCAAACTCCTTATAGAATAAAGCTAATGAAAAATTTAAATTTTTATACTCTGTCTTTCCTAGCCTTGGCTTTATCACTGATTAGCCTACAATCTTATGCTGGAAATATATACCGTTTCATTGATAAAAATGGTGTTTCGACCTTGAGTAAAACACTGCCACCTTATGTCGCACAACAAGGTTATGAAATATTAGATGATAAATCCTTACGCGTAATAGAGCGGGTACCAACGCAAAGTGAAATGATTGAGCAACGCAACATTGCTCAACAAGAGCAGAAAAAAAATCAGGCGAAACAAAAACAACAAGCACTTAAGCAACGCTTACTCAGCCAACAACAATCCGCTGATAACAATTTATTAGAAATTTATCCGACGATTCAAGATATTATCAACGCTCGCGATCGACATCAGGCTTATATTAGTAAGCAAATTGAAGATAACCTTGCACAAAATACCTATCTCCAACAAACATTGCACCGGTTAGAGCAGTCTGCAGCCGCACAAGAGCTGAGTGGTCAAACTATCTCAGAGACATTAAGCCAAAGCATTAAGGAAACACAACAAAATATCGTCGATAGTCACTTGCATATAGAGCGATTACAAAACGATAAAACTATCAATGCACAACAGTATGAAAAAGACTTCACGAGGCTTAAAGAATTACAAGGCATTACTCATTCAACAAAGCCAACAGTACCTCAAAATTAAACCAATGTATCCATCACTGCTAATAATTGCTGATTTTCCTCAGGTGTGCCGATAGTAATACGCAAATACTGGTCAATTCTGTCTTTTTTAAAGTGACGTACAATCACTCCTTGTTTACGTAATCCTGCGGATAATTCAGCCGCATCATTTTGAGGATGCGATACAAATACAAAGTTTGCAGCAGAGGGTAAAACAACAAAACCCAGCGCTTTTAGTTCATTGGTCACCCACTCCCGATGACTGATAACATTTTGGCAAGTCTGGGCAAAGTACGTTTTATCTTCAAATGCCGCAATACCAGCAGTTAGTGCAAGACTATCTAAAGGATAGGAATTAAAGCTATCTTTAACCCGCATTAAACCAGCAATCAAATCTGGATGACCAACAGCAAAACCAATTCGTAATCCCGCTAAAGAACGTGATTTTGACAGCGTTTGTGTGACTAATAAATTTGGATATTTATCGACTAATACAATCGCCGTTTCTCCACCAAAATCAATATAAGCCTCATCAATAACAACAACAGACTCTGTATTCCTTTGAAGTAATCGCTCAATATCTGCCAAGCCTAATAAACGGCTAGTGGGTGCATTAGGATTGGGGAAAATAATGCCACCATTGTCACTAAAATAGTCTTCCACTTTAATTTCAAACTCATTACTTAATGGAATGGTTTGATATTTAATCTGATACAGCTGGCAATAAACGGGATAAAAACTATAAGTAATATCAGGAAATAATACCGACGACTCATGCTGAAAAAAAGCATGAAAAATATGCGCTAAGACTTCATCAGAGCCATTACCAACAAACACTTGTTCCGTCGTTATCTGATGATAATCAGCAATAGATTGTCTCAACTCTGTCGCATTCGGATCAGGGTATAAACGTAAGGTGTCGCTGGTGGCTAATCGAATCGCATCTAATACTTTTGGTGAGGGTCCATAAGGGTTCTCATTAGTATTAAGCTTAATCAAATTAGCCATTTTAGGTTGCTCACCGGGTACATATGGTTGCAAACCGTGAACGACAGGGCTCCAAAAACGACTCATTTTAATCCTTAAGACGATATTCAGCTGATCGCGCATGCGCAGTCAAGCTTTCACCACGGGCAAGTACTGATGCAATCTGACCGAGCGTTTGCGCGCCCTGTTCTGAAACATGAATCAAACTCGAACGCTTTTGAAAGTCATAAACGCCTAGCGGCGAACTGAATCGAGCAGTACGTGATGTCGGCAATACGTGATTTGGCCCTGCACAATAATCACCCAAGGCCTCAGCAGTATAACGCCCCATAAAGATAGCTCCAGCATGGCGAATTTTTTTCGACATAGCCATTGGCTCTTCGACTGACAATTCTAAATGCTCAGGTGCAATAAAGTTTGCCACTTCAATAGCTTGATCCATATCTTTTACTTGAATTAAAGCTCCACGACCGCCAATTGATGCCCTAATAATGGCTTCTCGCTCCATTGTTGGCAGTAAGCGCGCGATAGATTCTCTGACTTTTTGTAAAAAGTCCGCATCCGGTGAGATCAAGATAGATTGAGCATCTTCATCATGTTCAGCTTGAGAAAATAGGTCCATCGCAATCCAATCCGGATCCGTTTTGCCATCACAAATAACTAAAATTTCAGATGGGCCAGCAATCATATCAATGCCTACCGTACCAAAAACCATGCCCTTTGCTGTCGCGACATAAATATTACCTGGACCAACAATTTTATCTACTTGTGGAATCGTTTGAGTTCCGTAGGCTAATGCAGCAACCGCTTGCGCGCCACCAATCGCAAAAATACGGTCAACGCCAGCAATCACTGCAGCAGCTAATACGAGGTCATTAACATCACCATCAGGGGTAGGTACCACCATAATAAGTTCATCAACACCGGCCACCTTTGCTGGAATAGCATTCATCAATACTGATGAAGGATAAGCCGCTTTTCCACCAGGGACATATAATCCTGCACGCTGTAAAGCTGTCACTTGCTGACCTAGCACTGTGCCGTCAGCTTCAGTATAAGTCCAAGAATCTTGTTTTTGATGTTCATGATAACTACGCACACGATCAGCTGCAGCTTCTAGAGCCTTACGTTGATTTTCAGGGATAGATGCCAAAGCAGCATGCGCTTGAGATAAAGGTATTTCTAATTCAGCCATCGATTGCACAGTGAGTCGATCAAAACGGCGGCTATACTCTAAAACAGCTTCATCCCCTTTGGTTTTCACATCAAATAAAATCGCTTTTACCGTATCGCCAATTGCAGCATCCGACACCGCTTCCCAAGCGAGTACTGCCTCGAGTTGCCCCCAAAAGTCACTGTCATCAAAATTCAGCTGTTTAATATCAATCATTTTTTTGTTCTCTTACTGCCTTACGAATATCATCAATAAACTGTTGAATTCGTGTATGTTTCATTTTCATCGAAGCCTTATTTACTACCAAGCGTGAGCTAATATCAGCTATCAACTCCATAGGTACTAAGCCATTGGCTCTTAGGGTATTTCCAGTGTCCACCACATCAACAATACGATCTGCCATCCCCACTAAAGGCGCAAGCTCCATCGAGCCATACAGCTTAATAATATCAACCTGCTGGCCTTTCTCAGCATAGAATCGACGTGTACTTTCAACAAATTTAGTCGCCACTTTTAATCGACCATTTTTCGTTGGCTCATCCACTCTACCTGCGGTCATCAATTTACAGCGAGCAATATTCAAATCAACGGGTTCATATAATTCAGCATCAGGATGTTCGAGTAATACATCTTTTCCTGCAACACCAATGTCTGCACCACCATATTCAACATACGTCGGCACATCTGAAGCACGTACAATAATAATTCGTACATCGGGCTGAGTAGTATCTAAAATCAACTTACGGCTAGTTTCAGGATCGTCGATAGGCTCAATGCCTGCCGCCTTTAATAAGGGCAAAGTATCTTTAAATATACGTCCTTTAGATAAGGCTAAAGTCAATGTGTTCGGCATTTTAATCTCTTGTGGAACTTGGAATACGGCGAATATTCGCCCCTAATTGCTGTAATTTTTCTTCAATACATTCATAACCACGATCAATATGATAAATATGTTCTACTATCGTCGCACCATCAGCAACAAGTGCCGCCAAAACTAAACCCGCTGAGGCACGTAAATCTGTGGCCATAACAGGTGCAGCAGTTAATCTTTCTTTGCCTTTGCATAAAACGGTATTACCTTCTATCTGCAAGCTAGCCCCCATACGTTGTAGCTCTTGCACATGCATAAATCGGTTTTCAAATACGGTTTCAACAATAGTCGCCTGACCCTCTGCAATACTATTTAATGCTGTAAATTGTGCTTGCATATCAGTAGGAAATGCTGGATAGGGGGCAGTACGAATACTCACCGCCTTAGGTCGCTTGCCATGCATATCAAGTGAAATCCAATCTTCACCGACCTCAATATCAGCACCTGCCTCTTCGAGTTTCAACAGCACAGCTTCCAGTGCTTTTGCATCCGTGTCTTTTAATTTTACTTTTCCTCGTGTCATCGCAGCAGCAACTAAGTATGTGCCGGTCTCAATACGATCAGGAAGAATTTTATAAGGTGCGCCAGTCAATGCTTCCACACCTTCAATAACCAGTGTTGCCGTTCCAATCCCGCTAATTTTTGCGCCCATATTATTGAGGTAATTAGCCAAGTCAACGACTTCAGGTTCACGAGCCGCATTTTCAAGGGTTGTCACGCCCTCGGCCAATGTTGCGGCCATCAGCAAGTTTTCAGTCCCAGTGACCGTCACTTGATCTAAGAAAATGTGCGCTGCTTTTAATCTACCATCCGAAGTAGCACGAATATAGCCATTTTCGACTTTAATCTTTGCGCCCATTTGTTCAAGCCCACGTAGATGAATATCAACCGGTCTTGATCCGATAGCGCAACCACCAGGAAGTGATACATCGGCTTTGCCAAACTTAGCCAATAATGGACCTAATACTAAAATTGACGCTCGCATGGTTTTAACCAAGTCATAAGGTGCTTCTGTTTCAGTTAACGTTGTGGGATCAATCACTACACCTGAACGCTCATCAACAGTAATCGTCACACCCATGCGGCCTAATAGCTCAAGTGTGGTAGTAATATCATGCAGATGAGGTACATTGCCAATCCTAACCGGCGAATCGACCAATAAAGCACCCATTAAAATAGGTAGGGCAGCATTTTTAGCCCCAGAGATACGGATTTCGCCATTTAGAGCGTCTCCGCCATTGATTAGTAGTTTATCCATGCCGTCTCAAATTAGTAGCAACTCGAACTAACGAGGCGCTGAAGTCTTTAAAGATAATGCATGTAAAGCACTTTCGAAGCTATCACCTAGGGTGGCGTAGACCATTTTATGTTGGGCTAACAAAGGCTTTCCAGCAAAAGATGGGCTAATGACATTTGCTTCAAAGTGCTGCCCATCATCACCCAATACTTCGACTGTTGCGTCTGGTAAACCAGCTTCTATCAATTTCTGAATATCTATTGCTTGCATTTATTATTTCAACTATAAAAAATTATTGTAAAGGTAGTAACTCATCCAAACCACTCGCATGCGCCATCGCTAACATCTGAGCAGGAATATTATGAAACATAATATTTTTATTCATTTGCTTTGCCGCTCGCATCCAATCAATTAATAGTGCCAAACCAGCACTATCACTTCGGGTCACTTCAGCCAAATCGATATCTAATATTGCGACAGGCGCAAATAAAGCCCGTGAAGAACTTAATAAGTCGCCAACGGTTGTAAACGTTAACTCGCCTGAAACATCAATGCATCCTTTTTCTGTATCAAGATTTATCTTACATGCTTGGCTCATACTTTTACTTTTTCATTCTTGTGAGCAAGGCGTTCAATTAACTTATCGATACCATCGTTACGAATTTCAGTAGCAAAAGTAGAACGGTAATTTGTCACTAAGCTAATGCCATCGATCTTCACATCGTAAACTTTCCAATCATCACTTTTATTTTGATATAAAGATAAAGACATCGGAATCGATGGGCCAGCTTTCTGGATAATGTCCATATCTATTTGGACTCTTTTCGTTTTAACATCATCACGGAATGGTAAAAAGCGAATTTCCTCATCCGTATATTCCAACATCGCCGTCGCATAAGTTCTAATTAACAGCGAACGAAACTCACCCGTAAATCTGACTTGTTGTGCAGCAGACAGTTGACGCCAATTTTTACCTAATGCTAACTTTGCCATTTTTTCAAAGTCAAAATGGGGCATTAAAATATCTGTTACCAAGGTATAGATAAGATCGGGATCGGTTACTAATTGATCCTGATTCTCTTTCAATGATGCCATCATTTTATCTGATGAATTCTTCACTAAGGCTTCAGGCACTGACAGCCCATCCGCTAAACTTAATGACGACACACTGAGTAATGAAAATACAGCTAACAAGGCGACAATAAATTTAGTTAATAAATGACTATGTACACGCATTACTTATTCACCTTCTGCTTTACTGAATAGAAATTGACCAATGACTTGCTCGAGCACTAACGCTGGTTGTGTTAGCTCTAAGACATCACCATTTTTAAGAAATTCCTCTTCGGCGCCGGCTTCTAAAGCGATGTATTGCTCACCTAACAACCCCGCTGTAAAAATACTGGCTGAGGTATCTATTGGCAATGCGTCATATTGACTATATAAAGTTAGCGTTACTTTTGCATTATATCTATTTTCATCCAAGCTAATATTAGCCACTCGTCCAACTCGTACGCCGGCCATCGTCACTGGGGACCTTACTTTCAACCCACCAATATTTCCAAACTCAGCCACCACTTGGTAGCCAGGATCATCACTAAAATCAGCTAAATTACTGACTTTCATTGCTAAAACAAATATTGCTGCAATACCCGCGGCAACAAACATTCCGACTGCAATCTCGGTATTCTTTTTTTGCATCACTTATATCTCTCCAAACATTAGTGCAGTCAGCACAAAATCCAATCCTAAAATAGCAAAGGCAGAATGTACTACCGTTCGTGTTGTTGCTCGCCCGACGCCTTCTGATGTTGGGGTTGCATCATAACCTTCAAATAGTGCAATCCATGTCACCACAATACCGAAAACGACACTTTTAATAATGCCGTTAAGCACATCATCGTACCAATCTGTTTTAACCTGCATTTGAGACCAAAAAGCACCGTCATCGACACCAAGCAGACCATAACCAACTAAAAAACCGCCAAACACGCCTACCGCACTGAATATAGCTGCAAGCAATGGCATTGAAATAATGCCGGCAATGAAACGTGGTGCAATAATCCGACGAATGGGATCAACCGCCATCATTTCCATACCTGATAATTGTTCGGTACTTTTCATCAAACCTATTTCAGCAGTTAGCGCAGAACCTGCACGGCCAGCAAATAGTAAGGCGCAGACAACAGGGCCAAGTTCACGCACTAAAGACAGGGCAACCAACACACCTAATGACTCTTCAGCACCAAAATCGACTAAGGTATTGTAGCCTTGCAAACCCAACACCATTCCCACAAATAAGCCCGACACGAGAATAATCATTACGGACAAAACACCGACGGAATGGAGTTGTTGAATCACTAATGAAAAACGAAGCATCACTTCAGGAATACCTTTCAACATATCCCATAAAAATATGTGACCACGCCCCAAACGTTCAAAAATTTCTAATCCCCAACGACCTAAGCTGCGAATCCAATCAATCATGCTGACACCTCAGAACTTAACAAATCATCAGCAAAATCGGTACCGGGGTAATGAAACGGAACAGGCCCATCGGGTAAACCTTGGATAAACTGCTGCACCCACTGAGAAGAAGAACGCTTTAATTGAACAGGGGAACCCGACTCAATGACTTTACCTTCAGACAATAAATAAATCACATCGGCTATTTCTGTCGTTTCGATCACGTCATGTGACACGACGATACTGGTTAAGCCCATTGCCTCGTTTAAGCGATGAATCAAATTCACAATGGTGCCCATTGAAATAGGATCCTGCCCTGCAAAAGGTTCGTCATACATCACCATCATTGGATCAAGCGTCACCGCTCTCGCCAAGGCAACACGCCTGGCCATACCACCCGATAATTCAGCGGGCATTAAATCACGCGCATTGCGCAACCCCACGGCTTGTAGCTTCATTAAAACTAAATCGCGAATCATCGTTTCAGGCAAGTCCGTATGCTCTCGCAGAGGAAAAGCCACATTATCGTAAACAGAAATATCCGTCAGTAAGGCACCGCTTTGAAACAACATCCCCATGCGCTTACGTAGTTCATAGAGTCCTGAATGTGAAAGCTTATGAACATCTTGGCCATCGACCTCGATTGTTCCACTATCGGGGCGTAACTGACCCCCAATCAAGCGCAATAAGGTTGTCTTACCGGTTCCACTTGGCCCCATAATTGCGGTAATTTTTCCGCGATGAATATCAATATTCACCCCGTCAAAAATAGCTCTATCTCCACGATAGAAGTGCAAATCCCTGATCTTTATCAGTGGCACTAGTGTCTCCAAGCGAATATATAAAGAATGAAAGAGACCAATTTTCGAGAATATAGACGGGTAAGTCAAATCTGCTTGTGGAAAAAATCAGCCTGTTCCGCTAAAGTGTCCCCACCAGATTCTGGTGCAGGGAACTTTCAACAGACACTGCGGCTCTTAGCCAGTGCAAGTTCGCGATTAAAATTACCGCATTAACACGGAGAAAAATAATGAAGAAATTTTTACATTTTATTGTTGCAGCAATGATTGCTGCACCCATGCTAGCTCTTGCTCATGGCCCCAGCCGCCAATTGGTCGAAGAAAAAATCTTCATTAAAGCGTCACCGGATAAAGTTTGGGCAATGGTTAAAGACTTTGGTGGTATGCATAAATGGCACCCAGCCGTGGCGAGTACTGAGTTAAAAGATGAAAAAACGCGCGTATTAACATTGGTTTCTGAAGGCAACCCAACCATTACCGAAGAACTTTTAAAAGTAGATGATGAAAAAATGGCGTTTGTCTACAAAATCACAGATATGAGTGTGGTTAAGACCATCACATTTAATAGCAAAGACACGCCTTACTTCACACTTCCTGTTGCGACCTATAAATCATGGTTTACTGTCAAAGCAGTTGATGGTGGCAGTGAAGTCAAGTGGAAAGGTAAATTCTACCGCTCATTCATGGACAACCCACCCGTGCCTGAAGGCCAAGCAGATCAAGACGCTGTAGATACTATCAAAGCTGTTTACACATCAGGTCTAGAAAATCTTAAAACTGTCATGGAAAAATAAATGCCAAAGCAGTTTTGCTTAGTATTGATAAAGGCGACCTTAAATAAGGTCGCCTTTTTTCTTGCTTATATATACTTACTTGCAGCCTGCTCGAACACTCCTCCACCTCCTGCCTACGCCTTTATCACCAATCAACTAAGTGATAACGTCAGCGTCATTAATATATCGACACAACACATCGTTAAAACGATAAAAATTGGTGACGGGAAACGTCCTGCCGGTGTTGCCACCAGTAAGACTGGGCATCAAGTCTTTATTAGCAATCCAGAAGGAATGGAGATTGCTGTTATTGATACCAATCACTTAGAAATAACAAAACATATCTCTGTTGGCACAGGCCCTGTTGGCATTGCGACTAATCATAATGGCGCGCGGGTTTATATTGCAGACTGGTACCAAAATATCATTAGTGTATTTAATGCTGAGACCTCTAAAATCATTGCCACCATCCCTGTCGGAAAATCACCTGCTGGTTTGATCGTTGACGATAATCAACACCGACTTTATGTAGCGAACCGTGATGACAATACAGTGATGATTGTCGACACAAATTATTTTGTCATTTTGGACACAATCAAAGTGGGTACCGCACCGTTTGGTTTAGCTTTATCGACTGATGGCAAGCTTCTTTACAGCGTTAATGTTCGAAGTAGTAATATCAGCGTTATTGATACACAACAAGCCAAAGTCGTTGACACTATTGCTGTTGGCGAATGGCCTTACTGCGCCGTGCTCAGTCCCAATAACCAAACACTTTATGTGACAAACCAAGATGACAGCACAATTTCAGTCATAGATACCCGAAGTAGCAGCATTATCGATACCATAGAGGTTGGCGACTCACCAGAAGGTATCGATGTCACCGAAGATGGTCAATTTATCTACGTTGCAAACTGGGGCGAAGGCACAGTATCCATCATTAACAGCGCCACTAATAAAGTCACCTCAACCCTTAAAACCGGCAAGGGAACCCGCGCTTTTGGCCAATTCATAACTAAAACACAGCAATGAATGTAGATCATGAATCACCCTTCTCAGTCAGCACTGATTCAAATGAACAAGTCACTGAGGCGCAAACATTAGCCGATAAATTAAGCCTGCCATTTGCTCCGCTTAATAAACAACAAATTCAATTGGTGTTAACGCAGCAGCATATTGAAATTCGTGCTCCTGAACTTGGCAACCCCATTCTGATAGATTTTGAAGAAGGCAAAAATGCCCATCGCAGACAATTTGGTGGTGGTCGAGGTCAGCCCCTAGCTAAAGCCATTGGCTTAAAAAAAGCCGCTAATCCTACGGTTATTGATGCCACAGCAGGCTTTGGACGTGATGCCTTTGTCTTAGCCAACCTAGGTTGTAATGTCACCTTGATTGAGCGAAATCGACTCATTGCAACCTTACTTGATGACGCACTCCAACGTGCTAGCAACAATAAAGATATAGCCGAAACAATAACGCGCATGTCATTAATTAATCAAGATGCAACAGCCTATCTCAAGAGCTTGCAGCTGACACATTGTCCAGACGTCATCTACATGGATCCCATGTATCCCAGCCGAGAGAAATCTGCCCTCGTCAAAAAAGACATGCGTTTACTCCATCAACTGGCTGGGCCAGATACTGATAGTGAGCAACTACTTACTGCTGCTCGAAAAATGGCATTAAAAAGAGTGGTCGTTAAACGCCCAAAATCAGCCCCGTTTGTTGGCAATCAAAAACCCACCACCAGCATTGAAAGCAAAAACACCCGTTATGATGTGTACATAAATTTATCCGCGTAATATTAAGTGCTTATTATCGAGTAATAGGGATTATAGTCAGTTTAATTTCTTAACTTTTTGATAAAGGTACGCTCGATTTTACAATTAATTTCGATGCCCCAATTGATGAACATGTTTTTAATTCCTATGGTAATGGACTACTGAAAATAAATAGTGCTATTGAAACAACCGATAGCTTAAGGGATATTTTTAGTGCCTCGCCCACACCTCGTTACAATTGTTTTTTTATGAGGTACAAAACTAGCTGCACACGGTGAATATAGAAATCCTTGAGCAGTTACTTTATTTTGTCTAAGATGTCGTATTTTTATCTTATTCAGGTTAATTACATGAGCGATACTAAGTCGTTACCCACTTTACCAGATCGTCTCTCAGGCAATCCGCGTAGCCCACATCACGTGGCGGAAGTGTTTGAACACAATATTGGCATACTGTTGAATGGTAAGGAACGGACAGATGTAGAGGAATATTGCATTAGTGAAGGTTGGGTAAAAATCGCTTCTCATAAAGCGTTAGATCGCCGAGGCCAGCCTCTTTTAATAAAATTAAAAGGCACCGTTGAAGCTTTTTATAATTAACTTTTTAGTGCTGTTTAACTTTAGTTAAACAGTATTTAAACACCTTATTTAGAAGCCGCTGTGTCGCTCAACACGAACATTCATCAACCTCTCCCAATATCGTTCGCTTGTCACTCTGGGATAGCCCAAAATTAGTGTCCTTCATTAATGCGACGAACACATGCGTAAAACAGATAAGAAACTAGATAATCAACTTAGACTTGTACTCACTGATGTATGTGAAACGGCGTTGAAAAAAATCAACGGCTTTTTATGGCTCACTCATCTGGTGAATTATTCAGATTTTCCTCAGAGCTTAAAGATTGTATGCGTGTTCGATAACAATGAACACCTTGCTAATTTTATGTTATCGAGTCGAACAGGTCTTGAATCACTGATTCAGGTAAAGCTTGCCGAGATAAATATACATTTGAAAAAGAGGGCCAACCAGATTTCATATGACACGGAAGAAAGCTGTGACCATGAGCATCATGGAAATTGGTCTGATAGATTACGTTAAACGGTTCACTTAACCATGACCGTTTTCAGCTCAAACGAGGAATCATGCCAAACACGAAAAGTGGATTGAAGGACTTAGGCCATAATGTCGACAGATAACATTGCAATCAATGAGATAATCTGGCAAATCGTCGCCGCCATTCCAAGAGGAAGTGTCGCGACCTATGGTGATATTGCTAAATTAGCTGGCTATCCCAATCATGCTCGCTATGTAGGTACTACACTCAAAAACTTGCCCGCAGAAAGTACATTACCATGGCATCGCGTTGTGAATGCCAAAGGCGAACTTTCCTTTGCTAAAGATAGTGAACACTATCAAAAACAAAGGCCATTACTTGAGTCTGAAGGGGTCACGTTTAAGTCGTTCAAACTGCGATTAAAAACATACAGATTGCATAATAGTGAGCATTGACTAACACCGAGTTAAACATGAAAAATACACTAAAAAAACTCTCTGAAACTGTCGCACAAGCAAATGACCAGCTCTATGCACGTCATTCAACTATCGACACTATTATGGGCATTATGGATGAAGCTTTGCGTAAACAGGGTATTGAGGCCGATGCCGTCACGGTAGATTGTATTCCTGTAAATAAAAAAATTGTCTTCCTGCTGCATGATCAAAAACCAGATTATGTCGATATCGCATTAGGTAATAAAGCAGGAGAGATTCATTCCTCTTCTGAATATAAATTGAATACATTATCCGTCTTAATGATTGTCGAGATAATGGAAAAACACTTTATTATCTGAATGTTACAAACCAATTTATACGCAAAACTAAATCCAGTGACCGTAGTTGCAGTCAAACCGCTTTCGTTCATTATTTATCGCTTGCTTACTTAATATCAAAACGCTCAATATAGGACATATATTTGCATTTAAGCTGTACTTTTTGCCAATATCATCTTAATTTTCTACAGGTTAAATTCGATGCGTTTAGTATCATTTGATTATTTTAGGGGTATTGCGATCTTATTTATTGTCGCAGGCCATTCTTTCGGTGCTTGGTCAGTCGATACCTTTAGCGAAAAAGTGTTCGCAAACATCATTTATAGTGGCACGGCATTATTTGTATTTATTTCAGGTTTTTTCTTTCATCATATTTTTTATAAAGATTTTAAAATGACAATCTTTATGTCAAAAAAAGTGAAGAATGTTTTGGTGCCTTATCTGATTCTGTCGACCTTAGGCTTTTGCTATTTTGCAATATCATCAAAATCATTCCCCTTTGTCGACCGATTAATGTCAACCGATGTTTCGTCATGGCCTGACTATCTACAGCTGTACTTTAGCTACTTGTGGACGGGGCGAATTATGTACGCTTACTGGTATATTCCGTTCATCATGATTATTTTTTTACTCTCACCAATCTTCCTGGCCTACATTCAGTTACCCTTAACAGCGAGAGTCGTTATGATGCTGATTTTATTGGTATTTTCGGCATTAATTGTCCATCGACCAACCTTAAGCCTTTCGCCAATCCATTCGGTTATTTATTATGTTCCTGTGTATTTATTGGGTATTAATTGCTCTCTAAATCGCGAAAAATTTGATTCATTTATTAAAGGTAAAACGCTTTTTTTCGGGATGATGGTACTCGCTTTCGCCATTTTACAATCTTTGTATTTTGATTCGAGAGGCGCACTTTCTAAACCCGACATATTTTCTTATGACGGCATCGATATCAATATTTTTCAGAAAATAGCGCTATGTTTCTTTTGCTTATCATTACTTCACCGCTACGAAAACAAATCAATACCAGCATTAAAACACTTAGCTTCGTCGAGCTTTGCTATCTACTTTTTACATACATGGGTATTGCATATCATCAATCACTTCCATCCATTTAGACTGTTCTCAAATATTCCAGAAGCGCTAGTATGGCTAGGGGTAATCACCTTAACAGTAGTAACAAGTATGCTGATCGCTTATTCAGTAAAAGCTGTTTTAAAACACAATAGTCGATATCTTATTGGTTGGTAAATAAAGGCTGTTTTATTTATTTGCCTGTTTATCCAGCACCTTTAGCCGCTCTAATTTTTCAGCAATCTTAATTTCTAAGCCCCGATTAACTGGCTGATAATAGGTTCTTGGTGACATGTTTTCAGGGAAATAATTTTCACCTGCTGCATAAGCATCAGGTTCATCATGCGCATAACGGTAGTCTTTTTTATAACCGAGTTCTTTCATTAACTTGGTTGGGGCATTACGTAAATGTAATGGCACTTCAGATGAGCCTTGGCTTCGCACATCCTGCATCGCGTTATTAAACGCCATGTAAACTGCGTTACTTTTAGGGGCGCTGGCTAGATAAAGCACCGCTTGCGCAATCGCAAGTTCGCCTTCTGGTCGACCTAATTTATCAAAGCTTTCCCACGCATCTAAGGCAATGCGTAAACCACGAGGATCAGCATTTCCAATATCCTCACTCGCCATACGCACAATACGTCGCATTAGATAAACCGGATCACAGCCACCATCCAGCATTCGGCACAGCCAATACAATGCCGCATCAGGTGCTGAGCCTCTCACCGCTTTATGTAATGCGGAGATCTGGTCATAAAACGCTTCACCACCTTTATCAAAACGACGTAAAGTGCCCGTTAAGACCTCAGATAAATCATCTTTATCAACGCTTGTTTGACCTTTGCTATCAGCTAAATCAACCACTATTTCTAACAAATTCAGTACACGTCGCCCATCGCCATCAGCGGCTTCTGATAATGTATTTCGTAATGTTTCCGGAAATTCAATACCGCGATCTGCCAAGCCTAGTTCGGCATCATTCAACGCGCGATCGATAATCTCACGTAAGTCTTTTGCCTCAAGTGATTTAAGCACATAGACACGGGCCCGCGATAGCAAGGCATTATTTAATTCAAATGAAGGGTTTTCAGTGGTCGCACCAATAAAGGTAAAGGTGCCATCTTCCACATAAGGTAAAAAAGCATCTTGTTGTGATTTGTTAAAACGATGGACTTCATCGACAAATAACAGGGTGCGACGACCTTGTTCTTGCTGCAATTGCTGGGCTCTGGTGACCGCAGCACGTACCTCTTTCACACCTGCTAGCACCGCTGAAATGGTGATAAATTCCATATCACAATAACCGGCAATTAATTTCCCTAAGGTCGTTTTACCTGTGCCAGGTGGTCCCCAGAAAATCATTGAGTGAGGATGACCCGAAGCAATCGCCTGGCGTAATGGCTTACCTTCACCTAGCAGATGATGCTGACCAATATAACCATCCAAACTTGTTGGTCGCATTCTATCTGCGAGTGGTCGACCTGCTAGGTCATCAATATTATCAAACAAGCTCATGCCATTAATATTCTGCGGTTTCACCCACAACATCTACACCGACGGGAGGTGTAAAAACAAAAGCATCTTTGGCCAGTGCAGGGTTTTCTTCTACTTGTCTAAAAACTAGTCGAGTGCGTTGATCAAAACTATCTTTCATTATCATGGTGCGTAAGCCATCCTTATCGAACGCAAGTGCGATGGTTTGAAAGCTCGTTTCGGCATCTCTTGGAATAAGCTCAACCCACAACATGCCATCATCAGAAGGCATATCAGTCAGTAAATAGTTATCTTCTGGTAATGTATCACCCGACAACAAGGTAGCAGGCGTATCGGCTAGTGCTTCTTTTTGCGATTTGACCGTCACTTGTTCGAGATCGACATCATAAAACCAAATCTGCTGACCATCTGCCACAATATGTTGAGGGTAAGGCTGCTGATAATCCCAGCGAAATTTGCCCGGGCGTTCTAAAACAAACTGACCTTCTGCCTGTTCCATCACATTGCCTTGAGGATCAAGCACTGTTTGTTGAAAATCAGCTTTAAACGTCACCACATTTTTGACAAAATGATTGAGTTTATCCGTTGCTGAATCGGCTGCAAATACCGACAACGATAGTAGCATGCTGATGATAACACTCACATAATACATAGATGTTTTACTACTCATACCCAAGCTCCATTTTTATTTTTTGGTAGCGCCAGCGTGACCCGTTGCTGATCATCGACCATCATGTGGATTGTTCGTTGTGCACATGCAGTCAAGTTGAGCCAAATATTCAAAAATAGCCACAACGATTTATATGTATTTGCTGACTAAAGGGCAAGGAAGAATCAATAGTCACCCCGAGAAGGCGGTGCTAACACTTCACGGCTACCATTACTTTGCATGGATGAGACAACCCCTGCGGCCTCCATGGCTTCAACAATACGTGCGGCACGGTTATAACCAATTTTTAGGCGTCTTTGAACACCTGAAATAGACGCACGTTGACTTTCGGTGACAATTTGCACGGCTTGGTCATACAACGCATCTTGCTCACCATCACTCGGATCGCTTTGATTACCACCTTCATCATCATCTTCTGGAACACCACGAGTAATTTCTTCCAAATAGTTGGGCTGCGCATTCTTTTTCAGGAAATTAACGACCTGATGCACCTCATTATCATCCACAAAAGCGCCATGTACCCGTTCTGGTATGCTCGTTCCAGGAGGTAAAAACAGCATGTCACCCTGTCCTAATAACTGCTCAGCGCCCATTTGATCCAAAATAGTACGTGAATCAATTCGTGATGAAACTTGGAAAGCCATACGGGTTGGAATATTAGCCTTAATCAACCCTGTAATAACATCCACTGATGGTCGTTGTGTCGCTAAAATCAAATGAATTCCGGATGCACGAGCTTTTTGTGCGAGACGAGCAATCAATTCTTCAACTTGTTTACCGACCACCATCATCATATCGGCAAGCTCATCAATAATGACGACAATAAACGGCAGTGGCGTTAAGGTTTCTGGTGGTTCGCCATCAACCAAATCAACAGTTGGATCAATAATCGGTTCGCCACGATCAATAGCGTCTTTAACTTTTTTATTGAACCCCGTAATATTTCGCACGCCCATCGCTGCCATCAGCGGATAACGACGTTCCATTTCCGCCACACACCAACGCAGTGCATTGGCCGCTTCTTTCATATCGGTGACAACAGGTGTTAATAAATGTGGGATATCTTCATAAACAGATAATTCCAGCATTTTAGGATCAATCATGATCATACGAACTTGTTCAGGTGTCGCCTTGTAAAGCAAACTTAATATCATCGCATTCACGGCAACAGATTTACCTGAACCAGTTGTACCCGCCACCAATAAATGCGGCATCTTTTCAAGATCAACCGAAACCGGACGACCGGCAATATCTTTACCCAATGCCATCATTAATACGGATTTATTATTTTCGTAACCTTCTGAACCTAAAATTTCACGTAAACGCACGATGTCACGATGTTCATTCGGAATTTCTAGTCCGACGACCGGTTTACCGGGTATCACCTCCACCACACGCACACTGCTGACAGATAAAGAACGCGCTAAATCTTTGGCTAAACCAGAAATACGACTGACTTTTATGCCGGCCGCAGGTTGCAATTCAAAGCGAGTCACAACCGGACCTGGTTGCACTTCCACTACTTGCACTTCAACGCCAAAATCTTTTAATTTAAGTTCGACTAAGCGTGAGAGTGCTTGTAACACCTCTTCGCTATAACCACCAACGCTCGCTGTCGCCATATCCAGTAAAGCTAATGCCGGCATACTATTGCCATCTTCTGGTGTTTCAAACAAAGGAACTTGGCGCTCTTTCTCTTCTCGTTTACTTGGTGCAGCGACTTCTAAGACAGGCTCAACACGTACCTTAGCTTGTAATTGTATCTTTTCATTTTGCTGGCGAAAGTTATCTTCACGCTTTTGCTTGGTTTGCTTTACTGCTAATTGTTCTTTGAATTCACGAAGCCAACGTCCAGCGCGCGTCATCACTAATAATGCCATAGCACCTAAACGATCAATGACCATCAGCCATGACAGTCCGGTAAATAAAGTGACGCCGGTTAAAAATACAGCTAGCAATAATAAACTGGTTCCTGATGCGCCAAATATTGACAAAAAGCCATTACCAACAACATTCCCTAAAACGCCACCCGCTCCTAGAGGCAATAAATCGCTGTAACTGGTTAAACTGAGTGCTGATAAGCCGCTTGCAGCAGAGACGGCCATCAATAATCCTGCCACTTTTAATACCCAAAAATGGACAGCGTCTTCCGAGTCGGCGGTTTTTCCCCAACTAAATAATAACCAACCACTGAACCCGATCATCAAAGGTGATAGATAGGCGGGAAAACCAAAACCATAAAGTAAAGCATCGGCTAACCATGAGCCGACAATGCCACCGCCATTGGCAATGACATCATTACTACCGGTGGTTGACCAAGCAGGATCCGTCGGTTGATATGTCCACAAAGATAGTAATAAATAGCCTGCCAGAGCCAGCGCCAAAATAAGGGCCGCTTCGCGTAAGCGAAAACCCGCAGCACCAGACATAACCTGTCGCTTTTCTTTATCGTTTACTCGCGTTGCTTGAGCCAATTTAATATTTCCAATAAAGCCAATAAATTATCGGCTGATTTTAACACAGCTTTTCAACTGATAGGCTTTACCAAATGCACAGCACTTAGTACCCTAATGTAAATATAAACAAATTAACTGGAGATCGAAAACATGGCTGACAGTAAACATTGCCGCTTACTTATTCTCGGATCAGGTCCTGCGGGTTACACCGCTGCCGTCTATGCGGCTCGCGCAGCTCTAGAACCTGTATTAATTACCGGCATAGAACAAGGCGGACAGCTAACTACCACCACTGATGTTGATAACTGGCCCGGTGATGATCAAGGTGTTGAAGGCCCAGAATTAATGCAACGTATGCAGCGCCATGCTGAACGTTTTGGTACTGATATTATTTTCGATCATATTCATACAACTGACTTAAGCAAACGTCCATTCCGACTTATCGGTGATGCTGGTGAATATACTGCCGATGCATTAATTATTGCTACTGGTGCTTCTGCGCAATATTTGGGTATGGAATCAGAAGAAGCATTCAAAGGTCGCGGTGTTTCAGCCTGCGCAACATGTGATGGTTTTTTCTACAAAAACCAACCCGTTGCTGTAATCGGCGGTGGTAATACCGCTGTTGAAGAAGCGTTATATTTATCTAATATTGCATCAAAAGTAACCGTCATTCATCGCCGCGATAAATTCACTTCTGAAAAAATTCTTAGTGCTCAGCTTTTGAAAAAAGCGGAAGAAGGCAATGTCGAGATCTTATGGAACTCACAACTTGATGAAGTATTAGGTGATCAAGCAGGCGTAACCGGTTTACGTGTTAAAAATAATACCGATAACAGCCTGCAAGACGTACCCGTACAAGGTGTATTTATTGCTATTGGCCATAAACCCAATACCGATATTTTTGCAGGCCAACTCGATATGGAACACGGTTATATTACCCTGAAAAAAGGCACTCAAACCAGTGTTCCTGGGGTCTATGCAGCCGGTGATGTGTCTGATCCTATTTACCGTCAAGCGATTACCTCGGCCGGTGCTGGTTGTATGGCCGCATTAGATGCTGAACGCTTTTTAGAAAGTGAAAAATAAACAACTAATCGATAAAAAAGGGTAGGTAATTACCTGCCCTAAACGTTGTTCAGGAATACTTCTCATGGAAAATTATAAACATATTCTTATCGCTGCTGATTTTTCTGTTCTCAGTCATCAAGTTATAACCCGTGCACAAGAAGTTGCGAAGCGTAACCAAGCAAAACTTAGTATTTGTCATATTATCGAAGATTTTCCAATAGCAGATTTCGCATACGAACCCATGATCAGTCTTGATCTTGATATGCGAGACGCGATGCTTGAATCAGGGAAAAAGCAGATCGCTGACCTGGCTAATAGACTAAATATTCCTAGTAATAATCAATGGGTAGAATTTGGCAACCCTAGCCATGATATCGTGCGTTTGGCAGAAGAGAATAAGGTGGATTTGATTGTTGTCGGCTCCCATGGTCGTCATGGCATAAAATTATTACTCGGTTCAACATCCAATAGTATTTTGCACCATGCTTTATGTGATGTGTTAGCAGTAAGACTTCAAAGCAATAATTAAATCATTATTCCAATGGGTTAAAGCCAAATATCTGGCAAGGAATCTACCAAGATGACAGCACCTATTTTAGTTTGCATTATCTAACAGATAACTCAAAACGCTATCTGAGAAAATGAATTGTGCCGCTGATAACTAGCAGAGAATAATAACGATGAATTCACTTTTCAAAAAAACTGGCTTTTTTGCCTTCATCGCTATGATATTTCTCAATGCTTTTGTCGATTTAGGCCATAAAATTATAATTCAAAATACAGTCTTCAAAGTCTATGATGGCTCGACACAAGTGATGTTAACGGCGATCGTTAATGGGCTTATTTTATTACCCTTTGTCTTGTTGTTTACCCCCGCTGGTTTTTTAGCCGACCGATTTAAAAAACCTACAATCATGCGGTGGGCAGCATTATTCGCAGTCGGGATAAGCCTAGTCATCACCGCTTTTTATTATTTAGCTTGGTTCAAATTAGCCTTTGCGATGACCTTTTTGCTGGCAGCACAAAGTGCATTTTATTCACCGGCTAAATATGGTTATATCCGCGAAATTGCGGGTAACGACCAGTTAACCTTGGCTAATGGCGTTGTGCAATCGGTCACTATAGTCGCCATATTATTAGGCATGTTTGTCTTTTCCATTCTCTTTGAAAATGCACTCACAGGACATAAATTCTCATCTGAACAAGACATCATCCGTATGATTGCGCCGCTTGGTTGGTTACTTGTTGCAGGCAGTTTAATTGAGTTTTATTGTGCCTTACGCTTACCCGATATCCCGTCTCCAATCAAAGACAAGCCCTTTGATTGGCAAAGGTACCGCACGGGTAAAACCTTACAGGCTAATTTTAAATTACTAAGGCTTAACCATATTATTTGGCTAGCCATTGTTGGCCTGTCGGTTTTTTGGGGCGTATCTCAAGCGGTGCTAGCCACCTTTCCTGCCTTTGCAAAAGAAGTCTTATCGATAGACAACACTATCGTTATTCAAGGCCTACTTGCCTGTTCTGGTATTGGCATTGTTGGTGGCTCATTACTGGCAGGCAAAATTTCTGGTCGAAATATCGACTCAGGACTTATTCCAATTGGCGCCCTCGGCATGGTCATGACTTTATTGTTTTTACCCCAGTTCACATCGATAAGCTTATTTGCCATAGATATGTTGGCTTTTGGATTGTTCGGCGGCTTATTTATTGTCCCGCTCAATGCACTGATCCAGTTCCATGCTAGAGCAGGACAATTAGGTACTATTCTTGCTGGTAATAATTGGATTCAAAATGTGGTGATGCTGGCAGTATTAATGCTCACCATTGCTTTTTCGCTGCTAAATGTCTCCAGTCAAACATTACTCCATCTAATGACTGTCGTTACACTAATGGGTGCAATTTACACTGTTTGGGGGCTTCCTCAATCGCTTATTCGTTATGTTCTCGGTAGCGTATTTGCCAGTAAATACCGTATTAATATAGAAGGTTTTGAGCACATGCCATCTCAAGGTAGCGTATTGCTTTTAGGCAATCATATTAGCTGGCTAGATTGGGCCATGATTCAAATTGCGAGTCCAAGGCCGGTGTTGTTTGTCATGGATAAAGATCTTTATCAACAATGGTATTTGAAATGGTTCCTGGATTTTTTTAGGGTGATTCCTATCTCGGGCGCCGGAAGTAAAAATGCATTAGCCACTGTCAATCAACATTTAAAACAAGGCGAGGTAGTTTGTTTATTTCCTGAAGGCTCGATTAGCCGAGACGGCCAATTAGCCGAATTTAAACAGGGCTTCGAGCGTTGCGTAGAAAAGGTTGACGGCATTATTTTACCCTTTTACCTGAGAGGTTTATGGGGAAGTCGCTTCTCACGAGCAAGCACTAAAACGCCATTACTTAAACAAAAGGGGTTACGTCGAAATGTCACTGTCGCGTTTGGTGAGCCTATGCCCATCCACAGTCAAGCCATGGCAGTTAGACATGCCGTGTTTGATTTATCAAAAGCAACAGTAGACGAATAGACACCACCCATCACTGTTATTAATAATGAGGGTGGCCTAGTTATTGTTTATAAATTTTGAGAAGCATATTGCAACATTTGATCTGCTGTCGAAATCGCTTTTGAATTCATTTCATAAGCTCGTTGCGTTTCAATCATATTAATCAGCTCTGTCACCACATTCACATTTGATGTTTCAAGCGCGCCACTGATAACCGAGCCTAGTCCAGTAAGACCTGGCAAACCTGTTATTGGAGTACCACTGGCACCAGATTCTTTAAATAAATTTTCACCAATCGCTTGCAGGCCTGTAGGGTTGATGAAATCTGCTAATTCTAAATTCCCAACAATCGTTGGTGTCGTTTGACCTGGTTGCAGCACACTGATTGCACCGTCACTGCCAATTGTGACACTCAAAGCATCTTGAGGGATGGTGACTGAAGGCTCCAATGGGTAGCCATTAGACATTACAATTTGACCCGTAAAATCCATTTGGAAGGTACCATCACGAGTATATGATAATGAACCATCAGGCATCAAAACCTGAAAAAAACCACGGCCTTGAATCGCAATATCCATTGCATTACCGGTTTGCTGAATATTACCTTGAGTATGCAATTTTTCAGTAGCAACCGTTCTCACACCTGTACCAATCATTAAACCTGAAGGTAATTGGGTATTGGTTGATGCTTGGGCACCAGGTTGACGGACAGTTTGATACAGCAAATCTTCAAATACCGCACGATCTTGCTTAAACCCTGTGGTATTGACGTTCGCTAAGTTATTTGAAATGACCGACATCCGCGTTTGCTGGGCATCGAGTCCTGTTTTGGCAATCCATAATGCTTGATTCATGGGAAACCTCCTACCTTATTTTTGACGCGTTATTGCGCTCTGATTAGTTAAATTGCAACAAGCGTGCCGAAGCCGCACCATTGTCATCGGCGGACTTCATCATTTTGACTTGCATTTCATATTGACGTTGTAATTCGATCATGTTTACCAAAGCACTTACCGCATTAACGTTACTGCTTTCTAATGTCCCTGAGGCAACGGTTACTGTTGCATCTAAGGGTGCATCACTGCCATCTTTCATCCGCATTAAACCGTCTGAATCTTTAATGACATTACTCAATTCAGGCTTTACTAATTTAATGCGATCTAATATCGCCAACGCATTAGCTGCTGCTCCCACAGGACGAATAGTAATCGTCCCATCAGCGCCAATTTCAAGTTTTTCTGCAGGTGGAATAGCAATCGGGCCACCTTCACCCATGACTGCTAAACCGGTTCCAGTGACTAACTGACCCGTTTCTGTAATGTGCAAATCACCTGCGCGCGTATAACCCTCACGACCATCCTTACCTTGTACCGCCAAAAAACCGTCACCTTGAATGGACATGTCCATTTCACGACCTGTCGATTGAACCGAGCCTTGTTGATAGTCTGTTTGAGGACGTTCACTCATGGAATACACGCGGCTTGGCAATCCCTCACCAAACACCGGTTGGCTGCGAAACTGTTCAAAATCAGCTCGAAACCCTGTTGTGTTTACATTGGCAAGATTATTACTATTCGTAGCTTGCGACACCATCGTTTGCTGTGCGGCATTCATAGAAATATAAAGCATGCGATCCATAGTGAACTCCTATTTATCTCAGCGTATATGAGTTAAAACTCAACCCATATTACGCGTGTAAAACCATCAACCTAAGTTAACGAATATTAATGATCGTTTGTGTAATCGTATTATTGGTTTCGATTGCTTTTGAGTTCGCCTGGAAATTACGTTGTGCTGTAATTAAGCCGACCAATTCTTTTGTCAAATCAACATTCGAGGTTTCTAATGCACCCGACTGAATTAAACCAAAACTTCCTGTTCCCGCCTCGCCTGCTATAACAGGACCAGAATCAGTGGTTTCTTTCCATGTCGTATTACCCAATTTATTTAACGCTTGTGGGTTAGCAAACCGTGCCATCGCCAACTTACCAATCGGTACTGCTTGACCATTACTATAAGTCGCACGAATAAGACCATCATCACTGACATCAACACCCGTTAAACGGCCCGTAGGAAAACCATTGATCGTCAACCCGCTTACACTAAAACTACCTGAGTTTTGTGTCGATCCTGTTAAGTCCAATGTAATCGTCTGATCAGCAGCACCGCTTTTTAACTCGGTCCCATTGGCCGCGCTAAAAGTGAAGGTAATGGGATCGATAACGGTACTGGTTGAAGGATTAAAATCTACGGGAACTAAACTGCCATCAGAATTAAAGTAAATGTCTGTCGCTGGAATAATTTCAACAAGTGTTGCCCCGGCAGATGTCACTGATTCAGTTGCACCCACTATTTTAATATCATTGCCGGTAATATAAGCCGCCATACTCCATTGGTTATCAACAACACCAGTGATAGCTGAATCCAGCTTCTGATAATAGGTAGTCACTATATGCTCATTACCTAATGAGTCATAGACCGTTGCTGATGTAGAATTGTTATAAGTCGATGAATCAAAAGGGTTAATATCCACTGCGGTGGCAGCTGTTACGGCATTTGAACCCGTCACATTTTGAACTAACGTTGGTGCGGTACCTGCTGTTGTTGCCACACTGACAATTCTGTCAACATTGGCCGCTAAACCTGCATTGGTATCAGAAAGTGTGGTGGTTGGCCCCGTGCTATTAACACTTAAACTGGAGAGAGCCGTTGAGGCCGCTCCCGCTTTAGCTAACACAAATGCCGCATTAAATGCCGTGGCGGCATCACTGCCTGCTGTAGCACCACCCGTTATATCAACTTGAACATCCACCGCAGTTGAACTAGTGACTACCGAGGGACCGGTCCCATCAGATATCGTAAATACAACCCCTTCAATTGTCACTGAATCACCCACAGTCGGTGCAGCAAAAGTGACCGTATCAGTACCCGCTACAGCAGCTGAAATAATTGACGTCGCCGATATTGCGGCGGCATTAGATGGCAGATTATTGGAAATACTCAGTAAAGTAGTCGACTCTGGCGCACCTTGAGATGCTGGTAACTGTAGCGGCTTCGCAGCACTTATACTGGTTGCTGAGATAAGGCCATCCTCATCCACAGGGAAAGTACGTAAAAAACTCCCCTGACTATTAACCATATAACCCTCTTTATCAATACCAAACGAGCCAGCTCGCGTATAAGTTATCTCACCACTGTCTAATGATGGCGCTAGAGCAAAAAAACCCTCACCACTGATCGCTAAATCAAGCGAATTATCAGTAAACTCTAGATTACCCTGATTAAATTGCTGGGCGACGTTGGACAAAACAACACCGCTACCAATTGCCGTTGAACTCGAAGAGCCAAAGGCTGATAAAGAAAATACATCACCAAATTCGGCACGAGATTGTTTGAAACCTGTTGTGCTGACATTGGCAATATTGTTTGATTTTACATTGAGATCGGCGGTTGCCGCATTCAATCCACTTAGTGCTGTACTAAAAGACATATCGATGCCCTCCTTAAGTTATTTCTTGTGCTTCGCTAAATGGTACTGAACCAATACCACCCAAATTCAGGGTTAAGCCCTGACCGCCACTACCTACTAATACACTTTCGACTTTAGCAACCGTTGCCGTTGCAAATGCCGTGTTATCACCACTCACCGTACCTGTTGCTTTAAATTGGTAAACGCCTGGTGGAAGCGCTTGGCCGCCGTCACTAAAGCCATCCCAAGAAAAGTTGGTATAACCCTCTGCCGCGCCCATTTCGATCGTTCTGACTGCCACACCACTTTCATTATAAATTTTCACTTTTAAATCGCTCACAGGTTCAGCGACATTAATTTGACCCTTCAACCCATTTTCAGGGGTCAAAATGCCAATCGATGATGGCACTAACACTGAGCGTCCAACTAATGATGAACCTTGCAAAGCTTGGTCTGACTGCATCGACTTAGCAAAGCCATCAAAAGACGTCTGTAAATCACCAATTCCACTGACCGTACCAAATGCAGCAATTTGTCCTAAAAAGTCACCACTTTCCATCGGTTTAAGCGGATCTTGATTCTGCAATTGCGTCGTCATCAATGACATAAAGTCTTCCATTGCCAATGCCCCTGAATCCTTCTCTGCCGAAGAATCGGAAGTATTAGCATTGAGGAAGGCATATGGATTACTACTATCTACACTATTAACTGCCATTATTTACTCCTCAGTATTACTCGCCTAATTGCAATGTTCTTAGCAACAATTGCTTCGACGTATTGGCAATCTCGACATTATTTTGATACGAACGTGATGCAGACATCATATTAGCCATTTCCGAAATCGGATCCACATTCGAATGAAACACATAGCCATCTTGATTAGCTAGGGGGTGACTAGGGTTATATTCTTCACGAACAGGTGCTTGGCTCTCGACAATACCACCTACCTGGACACTCCCTTGTTTGTAGCCTTGCTGGGCATCATCTAATATCGCCGAAAAAACGGGACTACGTGTCCGGTAAACTTGATCGATACTACTGCTTACACTGTCTGCATTCGCCAAATTACTGGCAGTGGTGTTCAGTCGCAAAGACTGTGCACTCATCCCACTACCTGCTATATCAAACACATTAAATAAAGACATTCGCGATTACTCCCCTCTAATTGCACTAAGCAGGCCACGGAATTTTCCACCTAGAAAATTCAAACTCGCCTGATACTGAACAGAGTTTTGCATAAACTGTGCCTGTTCAATTTGCTCATCAACAGTATTACCGTCCAAAGAATCCTGTACTGTGGCTCTATACTGCATCGCAGGAGATGAAAACTGGCCACCCGACACATTAATATGATTAGAATGAGTGGTTTCTATACCCGTTGATTGACCTTTTACCGCCATTTTCATGGCAGACTGAAAATCGATATCGCGCGCTTTATAATTTGGTGTATCGGCATTAGCCATATTAGAGGCTAGTAACTCCGCTCGCTGTGAACGGACACGTAATGCATCAGCATGAATACCTAGGGCTGCATCAAAATTTATAGACATAGTGTTCTCCAACTCATCTTTTATGTTGAACAAAGGTAAGCACAAAACACGCCACAAATATATTTAATATAAAAATCAATTAGATAAGAGTTATTTTTTTGTAAATGTCAAAAATATAACAGTTATAAGATTTTAAGAGCTGCATTGTCAATAAGGCATTTTGAAAAACAAAAAAGGCACCCGAAGGTGCCTTTTTTATTAGTTATCATTCTAGCAGCGACCACCAAAAAGTAAGTTTTGGCAGTGATCAGTAATTAACAAATCAAACCAAGATCACGATCCGTAAGCACACTTTTGACCAATTAAACGTCATCAAATAAACAAGCTGCTTAACTAATAGATAGCTGATTACTATTGAAATAAGACTGCATTTATCATGCATAAGCCCTTAATATAGAAACAAGCAATTGCCATTGCTGATCCCAACCTACTAACGGTGACTGGCGATAACCCGTGCGAACAAACTGCTGTAAATGCCCCTCAACCACGGTCAGTAATAAATTCGCGGTTTCGTTTACGGGACGACCACCCGCTTCAGTTAACGTTAATTCTCGTTCACGTAGAATTTGCCGAAATTGCGTTTCTAATCGCTCAAAAAACTGATTAACGCGTTGGCGTAGTCGCTCAGTTTCACCGGTTAATGCTGTACCAACAAGAATGCTGCTGATACCCGGGTTTCTGCTACTAAAGCCTAGTAAAAGAGTAATGATTTTTTCACATCGTACAACGGCATTGTGTTCATTTTTTAAGATTTGGCCGATCAAGCCAAAAACAGTGTCCTCAGCAAATTCAATCAGCCCCTCAAACATTCGTGCTTTACTAGGGAAATGTCGATAAAGTGCCGCTTCTGAGACACCCAATCCCTTTGCTAACTGAGCGGTAGTAATACGACTGCCAGGGTTTTGCTCTAACTCAGTCGCCAAAGCTTCAAGAATGACCTGTTTACGTGAATTTTTCACATCTTCTCTACTTGATTTTACTTGCTCGCTCATTGCCAGCCTCCGCGAATTAAGGTGCCGACACCTTCATCGGTAAACATTTCTAATAACACCGCATGTTGCACACGGCCATCAATAATATGGGCGGTGGTTACTCCGGCTTTTACCGCATCTAAAGCACAACCAATTTTAGGTAACATGCCGCCATATATCACCCCATCCTCAATGAGTTGATTAACTTGTTTAGCATTAAGCCCGGTTAATAACTCACCTTCAGCATCCAACAATCCTGCTGTATTGGTTAATAAAATAAGTTTTTCAGCTTGTAATACTTCAGCAATTTTACCGGCAACCAAATCAGCATTAATATTAAATGACTGGCCATTATCACCGACGCCTATTGGTGCAATAACAGGTATGAAATCACTATTAATTAACATATCGATCACGCTGGTATCAATACTTTTCACTTTACCGACATGACCCAAATCGATTAACTCAGATACCTTTATCGCAGGATCATCGCTATTAACAGCAATATGCAGTTTTTCAGCACAAATTAAATTGCCATCTTTACCCGTCAAACCCACAGCGCGACCACCGTGCGTATTAATCAAATTAACAATACTTTTATTAACTTGGCCGCCCAGTACCATTTCAACGACATCCATGGTTTCACTGTCAGTTACTCGCATTCCGTCAACAAATTCACTTTGCTTACCAATACGTTTAAGTAAGTCACCAATTTGAGGCCCTCCACCATGCACGATAACAGGATTAATGCCGACGGCTTTTAATAACACCACATCACGGGCAAAACTATTTTTTAATGCCTCATCAATCATGGCATTACCACCATATTTTATGACAAGAGTTTTACCTGAAAATCGCTGAATATAAGGCAGCGCTTCGGTTAAAACCTGCGCAATATGAGATGCGCGCTGTGTATTAAGACTCATAATTTATTGGGTGTCCTTTGATATTGGGCTTGATTTTTCTTCTAAAGCTGAAGGGTGAGACTCATCTTCTAGAGGAGACAGGGGCTCTTCTATCGACAATGATATAGGTTCATCGAAAGATAAAGATAGTGAATCCTCTATGTCCAAAGAAGCTGAATTGTCTTTAGGCAATGAAGATATTTTTTTTGGAAATGAAACCGTTAACGTCGGTTTTATCTGTAATATTTGCTGCTTAAATATTTGTTGAATTTGATATAAATCTTGTTCGGTATCCCCTTCAAATCGTAAAGTTAGGCCGGGCATAGTATTAGATGCACGGACCAAACCCCATCCATAAGGATAGTCTGCGCGTAAACCATCAATAGTCGTCAACTGTGCACCAGAGAAATCACCCTCTTTTTGTATTTCCACTATAAAACGTCTACTTTCTTCGGCATCCATGGCCAATAGCATTTCTGGCGTCGTGTATTTCTGGGGCATTGCAGCAAAAATTTCTGTTGGAGTACGCGTTAATGGATCTTGGCAAAGTAGCTCTAACAAACGTGCTGCAGCATACATACCATCATCAAAACCATACCAACGTTCTTTAAAAAAGATATGTCCACTTAATTCGCCCGCAAGCTGCGCCTCCATTTCGCGCATTTTATTTCTGATAACAGAATGACCCGATTGCAGCATAATAGCTTCGCCCCCTGCTCGCGAAATCGCTTCGCCTAATAAATGACTACTTTTCACATCATAAATAATCAGTGAGCCAGGTAGGCGCAATAACAGATCTTGTGCAAACATGATCATCAATCGATCAGGAAATATCATATTACCCAGAGTATCGACCACACCTAATCGATCACCATCACCGTCAAATGCAATACCCAGTTCTGCATCATGCTCTTCCACAGCTTTAATTAGCTTCTGCATATTATCGGGCTGACTAGGATCAGGGTTATGGTTAGGAAAATCACCATCAATATCACAGAACAGCTCAACAACATCACAGCCTAGTGCCCTGAATAACTTAGGAGCAATATGACCCGTGACACCGTTACCGCTATCAATCACTACTTTTATTTGGCGTGGTAGTTGAATATCATCGGTAATTCTTTGAAGATAGTCATGGATAATATCAATATCGTAAAGACTACCTTTACCCTGTAAAAGCTGGCCATGTTCGATACGATGATACAGAGACAGCAAATCATCACCTGCAATAGAGTCACCGGCTAATACTATTTTTAAACCGTTATAATCTGATGGGTTATGACTGCCCGTCACCATGACTGATGACGCTATATCAAGGTGATGACTCGCAAAATAAAGGACTGGTGTTGGTACCATACCGATGTTTGACACATCACAGCCACTGCCGAGAATGCCTGCAATTAACGCTTCAGAAAATTCTGGACTAGAATGTCGACCATCTCGGCCAACGACAATATGACTCACCCCCAATTCTTGAGCTTGGCTACCAATGGCACGACCAATAAAACCGACAATCTCAGCATTGAGTGAATCGCCGACCATTCCTCGGATGTCATAGGCTTTAAAAATACGTTTATCAATATTAATAGCTTGATCAAACATGTCAAATTCAGCACTATTATCTGTCGTATCCGCGTCTAGTTTTTTTCTGATCCGTTCGGATGTTGTTTCTGTGGGCCGCGACGCTTCATCAGCAGTTGTGGTCGCTGTCATTGTTTTAGCGAATGTTTGTATATAGCCCGACAGATTAGCAAAAGCATCATCAATCATGGCATACTTAATCTTCATCGCACCATTACTGAGATCGACTAGTTGCTGCTCCAATGTCGCGATATCTATTTTATGAATATAGTTTCGAGTCAATTCGCCTAACCACCACATTAAAATCATCACACCTAAAATCAAACTTATCAGACTATAGGGGGGAGTAGTATCGGATATTTTTTGTGGCCAATAGGCTATTTGCCAATGTGTCCCTACTAAATCTTGGTGAAAATGAGCGACGCCTTTCTTCAATCTGGCATCACCTTGCGTTGCCAACACGATTGAATTTGCCTGACCTTGTTGCAATTCCGCATAGCCATCTAAACCATCACTCACAAATAATTGGCTTGTCACCCAGTCAGGAGACAATGTAACAACCAATACGCCCACCACCTGATTATCTTGATCCAAGATCCGTCGTGCTAACAGTAAATGGGCAGCATCAGAACCAACTTGCATTAAACCGAGCGATGAACTGCCCTCACTTTTTGCTTGCCTTAAGCTCTCTAACGTCGCATAGGTGATTGGCAAACAGGCATGATTATCGACCTCATCTATTCCAGCATCGATCAGGCAGATATTTTTGGCATTTGGAAACACTTTAAACAAAGCCTGTTGTTGCTGAGTTATTTGCACCGCATCTCTACCAGCTAACAATGTTGCAAGAATCGGTCTTTGAGCAACCGACTCAAGCTGATTTTTCAGCATAAAAATATTTGCGGAGGTAGTGTTACTTAATGTATCGAGGGTATGCTGATCCTGCTTTTGTTGCTGAAACTGTGCTCTTAGTGCAGTTGTTTGATAGTGCCAAAGCAGGATAGCGGCAACAGACAGACAGCTTATAATTAAGGTTAGTAAAGCAAATGACTTTCCGCTCCTCAGTAATACCCGTTTAGTCATTTCTTTCATTGCCACTTTCTCCACTGAATACAGCTTGGAATTATTAGTGCCGACCCGTGTGACCAAAGCCACCTGTCCCACGCTCTGAACTGGTAAATTCCTCAACCTGCTCAAAAGCGACCTGAACAACCGGCACAAATACCATTTGAGCAATACGCTCACCTACAGTAATAGTGAATGCTGTTTGACTGCGGTTCCAGCATGATACAAACAACTGCCCTTGATAATCACTGTCGATCAAGCCCACTAAATTGCCTAATACAACACCATGTTTATGACCCAAGCCAGAGCGCGGTAATATGACAGCAGCAAGTGAAGGATCATCAATATGAATAGCCAATCCTGTCGGTATTAAAATAGTCGCACCCGGCGCTAAAATAACCTCATCATCCAGACATGCCCTTAAATCAAGTCCTGCTGAACCTAATGTCGCATAGTCTGGTAATTCAATGGTATCGCCTAATCGTTTATCCAGTACTTTAAGTTGAATCTTTTGCATCATATCTCTCAATAATAAGTGTCATTAAATCTCGCGCCAATTGTGTTTTTGGCATCAAAGGCAATGCTTGGCTTCCCTCTAACCAAAACACGTTTAGGGCATTGTTATCTACTGCAAACCCGATATTTTCACCAACTTGATTAGCGGCGATCATATCTAAACCTTTCGCCTTAAGCTTAGCTTCAGCATACACTGCGACTTGTTCAGTCTCTGCTGCAAAGCCAACCACAAAAGGCTTATTCGCTAAATGAGTGACCGTCGATACAATATCGATAGTGGGTATAAAATCTAAGTGCAGCTTGTCATGATTTGTTTTTTTTATTTTATGGTCAGCTATCAATTCAAGCTGATAATCTGCCACGGCAGCACACGCGACAAAAATATCACAATCATTAATATTATCAATCACTTGATCATGCATTTGTTGAGCAGTTTCAACATTAATACGTGTGACACCCGTGGGAGTCATCACATGTACTGGCCCCGCTACCAAAAGAACATCCGCACCCGCTTCCATGGCTGCTTGTGCTAGTGCAAAACCCATTTTCCCTGAACTTCTATTACCAATAAAACGTACAGGATCGATAGGTTCATAGGTCGGTCCAGCGGTGATAATAACGCGTTTTCCTTGCAATCTAGCAGGCACAACCAAGTTGGACAAGCCAGCTACAATATCTAACGGTTCCAACAAGCGGCCTTCACCCTGTTCCCCACACGCCTGATCACCACTCGCCGGCCCTAAAAGCTGAATACCCCGCACAGCGAGTTGTGCTAGGTTTTCTTGTGTTGCTGGGTTTTGCCACATCTTATTATTCATTGCTGGCGCAATGACAAGTGGGGACTCACTTGCTAAACATAAAGCGGCCAGTAAGTCATCAGCTCTTCCTTGGGCTAAACGAGCAATGGTATCGGCACTCGCTGGTGCGATCAAAATCCAGTCTGCCCACCGTGCTAATTTAATATGACCCATTGCTGATTCTTGATCGGCATCTAACAAGTCAATGGCAACAGGATGACCACTCAATGTCTGTAATGTTAATGGTGTAATAAATTCACAGGCAGCCTTGGTCATCACAATGCGTAATTCTGCTCCTGCATCACGTAAACGACGAACTAGATCTGCTGACTTATACGCAGCAATGCTGCCTGTCACACCTAAAACAATTTTTTTACCCAAAAGTGGCTGTTGATTTGTCATTTTTTACTCATTATTAGGTCACGCAAAGTCACTTCAGATAAAACACTATCCTGAGCTAATGCTAATTGTTGAAGTAGCTTGTCTACTGAAGGATCAGCCAAACTTTTAATCCCCAACAAATCAGACTCTTCGGCCGTCCGCAGACATGTCAAGACCATGCTTACTTTTATAGAAGCAATGTCGCGTGCAGGCACATAAGCGGTATTATCACCGGCAAGCTCCACCAATAAGCCTCCTTGCTCAAGCGTCATTAATAACTCCTGAAGTATGCTGGTCACGAGGGCTGTTTGCTCTTCTAATTCTTGCAAACTCAATGCAGGCTGCTGTAAATAAAATCGCCTTGCAATCACTGTCATGAGCCACAAACCTTCTTTTTCTCGAAGTCTGGGACTAAGGCTGTAGGGCTTACCACCTAATCGAACCAATTTTGGGTGCTGTAAATAAAAAGCAACTTGCGAACCGGTCAGTAAAATAAACCAGGCAAGATATAACCAAATCATGAAGAAAAACAAAATGGCAAAACTAGAATAGATAGCAGTATAACTCGATGATGAAGCGACAAAACTGGCAAATAAGGTGCCTAAAGTAACCCAAAGGATTCCGGCGACAGTTGCACCTATAAGTGCCGGTGCCAACTTCACCTGAGTATTAGGGATAAATTTATACAAAAATGTAAAGGCGAGAATAATCATCACATAAGGTAATAGTTTACTGATCAGCACTAATACGGTGCCAAAAGGCTCGACCGCTTGCATTTGTTGAACAACATCATGATTCAACACCGTCGCAGCCACACCCAACCCGGTAAAAACAAGTAACGGCCCAATCATCACCACACTCAAGTAATCAGTAAATCTACGCGCTAGGGTTCTGGCGCGTTTAACCCGCCAAACAAAATTGAAGGCATTCTCGATTTTTTGCACGAGGGCAATAATGGTGTAAAACAACATCGCTACACCTAATGACCCCAGCACACCCACTTTCACGTTTTGCACAAACCCTATGATATTGGCGGTGATATCTTCACCACGAGGACCTAACGGTTCAAGAAGCCCCAATAACACCGGCTCTATTTGATTGTGTACACCAAACGCTTTCAGCACTGAAAAGGCAACGGCAATGAGAGGGACTAATGATAAAAGCGTGGTGAATACAAGACTCATAGCACGCAAATTCAACTCACCCGTCGCTAATTCTCGCACCATGATGTAACTCACTCGGAGTGTATTGACTAACCCGTGCATAATTAAGTTTGATGTTTCAGGTAATTCTCGCCACAGCGTTACCTGAAAAAAGGTCTTTATTTTCGATACGATTTCGGTCATTTAGTACTCAAGTCCATAGGAGTTAGTCGATGAATAGTGGTAATTTTATACTGGATTATCAATATCAATAAATTGATGTTCAATATCAAACTGCTCGGCAAGGTATTTACCCAATGCCATCACGCCATAACGTTCCGTTGCATGGTGTCCTGCTGCGAAATAATTTATACCTAATTCTCTAGCTACATGTACTGTCTGCTCTGAAATCTCGCCGCTTAAAAAAGCATCCAAACCGAGCTCTGCCGCTTGCTCAATATAACCTTGTGCAGCACCACTGCACCAACCTATGGTGGTAATTGGACGATTATGACCTTGTATAACCATCGGCTCACGTCCCAATGTTTGCCTTAATTGTTCAGTAAACTCTGGGACTGATTTTGGCTCTGTTAAGCAACCACATAACGCAATCGCAGGATCACCTGTTGCCGATATTCGACCATCGGTTTCTAAATCAAGTAATTTAGCTAACTGCGCATTATTTCCTAGAATGGGATGAGCATCGAGAGGTAAATGATAAGCAATTAAGTTCACATTGTTCACCAATAATTGTCTTAACCGACGTTGTTTAATGCCAACGATCCGCGGATCTTCACCCCGCCAAAAATAGCCATGATGAACAAGGATGGTATCAGCATTTAAATCGAGCGCAGCATCAAGTAAATCCTGACTTGCCGTAACACCTGTGACGAGCTTGTTCACATAATCAGCACCAGCAACTTGCAAGCCATTTGGACAATAATCTTGGAACCTACTCGGCTCTAATAACGTCTCAAGATAGGATAAAAATTCAGTTCGGCTTATCATTACATTCGATTCCGACAACAATAAATTTGTCACTATAGCAAACTGGAGAGTAAATAATATGGACGCAGTTAATATCATCGCGCTAAGCATGGGCGCAGCTTGGGCTAGTGGCATTAATCTTTACGCCACGATTGTCATGTTGGGCTATATGGGAATAACCGGTAATATCGAACTACCACCAGGTCTTCAGATTCTTTCAGATCCAATGGTAATGGGTGCAGCAGGTTTAATGTACTGTGTCGAGTTTTTTGCAGATAAAATTCCCGGCATAGATTCGAGCTGGGACACACTCCATACCTTTATTCGTATTCCTGCTGGGGCAATGTTAGCGGCAAGTGCTGTCGGCGATGTCACTCCTGCCATTGAGCTTAGTGCAGCACTGTTAGGTGGCACATTGGCCGCTGGCAGCCACACGACCAAGGCTGGATCACGCTTATTAATTAATGCTTCACCGGAACCTTTTAGTAATTGGACGGCATCAATAGGTGAAGATTTATTAGTTATTGGAGGCTTATGGGCGGCACTGAATCATCCCGTATTATTCATCATCGGGCTTATTATCTTTATTATGCTAATGATTTGGCTTCTACCGCGCTTATGGCGTTTAATTAAACATATATTTCGTCAAATTGGCCACTGGTTTGGCTTATGTGAAGCACCACCGCCAGCATCACAGACAACCCTCAAAAAAAGCAATTAAGCAAGGTCATTGTTAACTTTTAAACGATAGAACACACCGTGTTGGCTTCGAATCATATCAAAAGCATCGGAATAGCCACTAATAGTTTCTGACGCACCTAAGAATAAATATCCACCGGGATTAAGCGCCAAAGCCATGCGAGTCAAAATATCCACTTTACGGTCTGCAGAAAAATAAATTAAAACATTCCGACAAAAAATAATATCAAACTTACCTAGTGAGGAATAAGATGCCAATAAATTTTGCTCACTAAAGCTCACTCGCTTCACGACATCACCCGCCACTCGCCATCGCTCACCTACCGGCTCAAAAAACTGTCTTTTTCGCTCAGGAGTTAAGCCTCTCCCCAGAATATTTTCATCATATTCTGCTTGTTTAGCGGTATCGATCATGCTGGTCGAAATATCGGTTGCGACTATTTGAGTATTAGCGAGGTTGCTGGTAGACATACTTCTTAGATGCTCAGTCAAGGTCATACTAATCGTATAAGGTTCTTGGCCTGATGAACATGCTGAAGACCAAATTCGGCACTGTCGCTTGCCCATGCGGTGGAGCTCTGGAAACACTTCTTCAGCTAGAATCACGAAAGGACTTTGATCGCGAAACCAAGAAGTTTCATTGGTCGTCATCGCATCAATCACCGCATCGCGTAAATGACGAGGATAGCCTAATTCAATAGCTTGTAATAAAGCCGATACCGATAGAATATTTTCATCACGCAATAATTTTGTCAGGCGACTACTAATCAAATATTGCTTTCCTTCACCCAAAACAATGCCACAAGCTTGCTCAAGAAAGCACTGAAACCTATCATAATCTTGGGGAGAAATATTACCCGCTATATCCATTTCTTGTTAACCGTAGTTCCTATTTGCAAACTCAGTTACACTAATCTATCAAGTTGATATATACAATATTTAAAGTGTGAAATGGTGTCAAACCAGTAGCCGATAGCCGTTATATTGCTAAACATGAATATTGTAAGCCTGTTGCCACCATCGACTTTTATGCATTTAAGAAAGCGTTACCGAACGAATGAAGTTTTCATGGCGCAGTAATTTAACAGGACACTGTTTATTTGTAAGTTATCATGGTTTAAAAGTGGCTGACCTTGCTCTCGCTGAATTAGCCGGATTATTTCAAAACGGACAGGCAAAAATTATAGAACCGTCTGAACCATTAATGGATCGCGTACTTATTTCAATGATGGCCGCGATCAACAAGCAATCATCACCAACAATAAAATAGTGTTTAATTTATGTCTAAATCATTAGCCGCTAGCGGCAAAAAACAAAATATTCTAGTCACAGGTTGCTCAAGCGGTATTGGGTTTTGTGCCGCTAAATTATTACACCAACGTGGTGATAACGTTATTGCGACAGTCAGGAGGCCAGAAGATGCCATTTTATTACAACAATTAGGTATCACAACCACCATACTTGAGCTCACTGATAGTCAATCAGTCGAGCAAGCGGCTCAATTTACAGTGGATTTTTTTGATGGCCACATAGATGTTTTATTTAACAATGCAGCCTATGGACAGCCGGGTGCAGTTGAGGATTTAAGCCGTGACGTGTTGTGCCAGCAGTTTGAAACTAATGTTTTTGGCACACAACAATTGACTAATTTAATCTTAAGCCAAATGAGAAAACAAGGTCATGGCCGCATCATTTACAACAGTTCGGTTCTAGGCATTGTTTCGATGGCTTATCGTGGAGCATACAATGCTAGTAAATATGCCATTGAAGGCCTAGCAGACACCTTACGACTAGAACTTTATGGCTCCGATATTCATATTAGCTTAATTGAACCAGGGCCAATTATGAGCCAATTCAGAGCGAATGCCTTTATTAAATATCAGCAACATATTGATAAAGAAAACAGCGTGCACAAAGCAACATACCAAACTATGGAGCAACGCTTAACCACGGAAGGGCCTGCAGCGCCATTCACCTTACCCGCTGAAGCCGTCGTCGCCAAACTCATCCACGCCATTGACAGCAAAAGACCAAAAATTCGTTATTACGTGACCTTTCCGACGTATCTTTTTGCAAGCCTCAAACGAGTCTTGCCCCATCGATGGTTGGATTGGGTACTCATTAAAATATCAAAAAGTGAAAATAAGTAACAAACTCAAACTATCAACAATCTGTTTCACGCCCATAAAGATAAACCATATAGAGCGACATTCCGACCATCACACTGCCACCAAAAATATTGCCTAAAGTGACAGGAATAATATTAGCCACAAATCCCGACATGGTAAGATTTTGCATCGCCTCTGCACTCACGCCACTAACGGCTACTATTTCAGGATTAAGAGAAGCCACCATCGCGACTGGAATCATAAACATATTAGCAATGCAGTGCTCAAAACCCATTGCTACAAAAGCTGAAATTGGAAAAATAATCGCAAACACCTTATCTACAACTGTACGTGAGGCATAAACCATCCAACTTGCTAGACAAACCAAAGCATTACAGAATATACCTCTCACAAAGGCCTCTGAAGTGGTTAAGTCTACTTTGGCTAACCCCACTTTAAGGGCTGTCGCACCTACTGCATAATGACCGCTATCAAGAAAGCCCGAAGCAAACACCAAATAGACAGTAATGAATGCACCAAGTGCATTACCTATGTATACCAAACCCCAGTTTTTTAATAATCGGAGCAATGTAATACGTCGTTTTGCCCATGCCATAACAATTAAATTATTACCCGTGAACAGCTCGCCACCCGCAATCACCACCAGAATGAAACCGAGTGAAAATGCTAACCCACCCAACAACTTAGCAGCACCATATGCCTCAGCTGGATGCGTCATTGCCACGGTGTAATACATGGCACCAAAAGAAATAAAGGCACCAGCCATCAGTGATAAAACAAGTAGCGGTAAAAAAGGCATATTAGCTTTATCTACACCTATCGTTTTAACCTTGCCAGCGACTTCAGCAGGTGTAAACGCATCGACGAATTTAGCAAATTCAGACATGGGGAGTTTCTCAGGATAAAAAATATTTATTATTATACGGCTATTAAGTCCGTGGCATCAGAAAGAATCTATTGAGATTCTTCATCAAAGAGTAATCAAATACCCGCGTTTATTTACTCATCTAGCAAAATCTGCTTAGCTGACTATCCATTTGACAGTTGTTATGGCTAATGGCCACCTATTTTTACTATTAGATAAAAAAAGCCCCGCGCATTCGGCAGGGCTTTTAATTTCTAAACAAACGGTTTAATTGCTAAAGGTTAATTCATCATCAGAGACATCGACCTTGATAGTATCGCCTCCTTTAAAACGGCCTGATAACAAATCATGCGCTAAGTAGTTTTCCAGTTGTTGCTGAATCACACGTTTAAGTGGTCGCGCCCCATAAACAGGATCAAAACCCGCTTCGGCAATCAAGTCTAATGCCGCCTCGCTCACTTCTAATGCCATATCACGATCTGCTAAACGTTGGCGCAAATGGGCTAATTGAATATCAGCAATCGCATGAATCTGATCACGCTGTAGTGGATGAAACACCACCACATCATCAACACGATTAATGAATTCTGGACGGAAATGTTGACCAACAATCTCCATCACCGCTGCTTTCATCTTCTCGTAATCATCTTCACTCGCCATTTCTTGAATCACATGTGAACCCAAGTTAGATGTCATCACAATAACCGTATTGCGAAAATCAACCGTACGACCCTGACCATCGGTCAAGCGACCATCATCCAATACCTGCAATAAGATATTAAAGACATCCGGATGTGCTTTCTCGACTTCATCCAGCAAAATGACCGAATACGGTTTACGACGCACTGCTTCAGTTAAATAACCGCCTTCTTCATAACCCACATAACCAGGCGGTGCACCCACTAAGCGTGCGACTGAATGTTTTTCCATAAATTCAGACATATCGATCCGTACCATGGCATCTTCAGTATCAAACAAAAACGTGGCTAACGATTTACACAGTTCCGTTTTACCGACACCGGTTGGGCCTAAGAATAAGAATGAACCATTCGGGCGATTTGGATCAGATAATCCGGCACGACTGCGGCGAATCGCATTAGCAACCGCTGTCACAGCCTCATCTTGGCCAATCACCCGTTCATGCAAGGCATCATCCATTTTCAACAATTTATCGCGTTCACCTTCCAACATTTTTGATACTGGAATCCCCGTCCATTTTGAAACGACTTCGGCAATTTCTTCTTCGCCTACTTCATTGCGTAATAATTGAAACTCTTGTGTGTCGGCATCAGCCACTGAAGCCAATTGCTTTTCTAACTCAGGAATCTTGCCATATTGAAGTTCAGACATTTTGGCATAATCACTACTACGAGTAGCAACCTCCAGTTCCTTTCGTGCCTTTTCAAGGTCTTCTTTTATATGCTGGCTACCATGTAACGATGCTTTTTCTGATTTCCATATTTCTTCCAAATCAGCATATTCACGTTCAAGCTTATCCATCTCAGACTCAAGTGTTTCTAAACGTTTTTTAGACGCATCGTCTGATTCTTTTTTAAGGGCAACACGTTCAATTTTCAATTGAATTAAACGACGCTCCATGCGATCCAGCGATTCAGGTTTAGAATCCATTTCCATGCGAATACGACTGGCCGCTTCATCAATTAAATCAATCGCTTTATCTGGCAACATACGGTCAGTAATATAGCGATGCGATAAGGTCGCCGCGGCCACAATCGCGGGATCAGTAATATTTACATTATGATGTAACTCATAACGCTCACTCAAACCTCGCAAAATTGCAATGGTATCTTCAACCGACGGTTCACCGACTTGGACTTTTTGGAAGCGGCGTTCTAAGGCGGCATCTTTTTCAACATATTGACGATATTCATCTAAAGTCGTCGCGCCAATACAATGTAATTCACCGCGAGCAAGCGCCGGTTTCAACATATTACCGGCATCCATCGCACCTTCAGCCTTGCCCGCTCCCACCATCGTATGAATTTCGTCGATAAATAAAATGATTTGACCTTCTTGTTTCGACAAATCATTCAATACGGCTTTCAGGCGTTCTTCAAATTCACCACGAAACTTTGCACCAGCAATCAATGCGCCCATATCGAGTGACAATACACGTTTATGTCGCATACCTTCAGGCACTTCACCATTAATAATACGTTGTGCTAAACCTTCAACAATCGCTGTTTTACCGACACCCGGCTCACCGATTAACACCGGATTATTTTTAGTACGACGTTGCAATACTTGAATTGTCCGACGAATTTCATCATCACGACCAATCACTGGATCCAATTTGCCGTTCTCAGCTCGCTCAGTCAGATCAATGGTATATTTTTCTAATGCTTGCCGTTGCTCTTCAGCATTTTGATCCGTCACTTTTTCGCCTCCACGTATTTTTTCTATCGCCGCTTCAATCACTGACTTATTACCACCATGTTGACGTAATAAATCACCCGCTTTATTTTTGTCTTCCACTACTGCCAAAACAAAGAGTTCACTTGAAACATATTGATCTTGACGTGTTTGAGCCAATTTATCGGTTTGGTTTAAAAGGCGATTTAAATCTTGTGAAATATGAATATCGCCACTGCCGCCCTCGACCTTAGCCATACGATTTAACTGATCTTCTAAATCTGATCGGTAAGTCGTGATATTGACACCACTTTGAGCCAATAAGGGTCTTACCGTTCCTCCTTGTTGTTGCAACAAGGCCAACATTAAATGTGCAGGCTCAATAATTTGGTGATCCTTACCGACCGCCATACTCTGTGCCGCTGCCATTGCTTCTTGAAATTTACTGGTTAACTTATCGATTTGCATAATCCCTATACTCCTAGTAATCTATTGTTAATAACTAGATGGGGAGAGCAAGCGAGCAAATCAAGTAGTCTTATAAAAAATAAGTGAATTAAAGTTTAAACCAATAGGGTCAACCAATAGGGTCAGTGTGAATCGATTTTCAATTTGGTCTGACCCCATTGATTCCCTTATGGTACTATCCAAATTATTTATTGCACTACCTCAATGATTAGCATCATTATTTTAGGAAAAATCATGCTTAAACAACTTAAATTGATCGCATGTCTCATCATAAGTTTCTGTGCCTCTAACGCAATGGCTGCCGACTGCGTCTCGCCAATATCAGGCACGGTAAATGTAACAAGTCAATCGAGTTGTGATTTGGGTGGTTCAGGCTTAACAATTAATTCCGACGGCACATTGAATGCGAGTATTTACAGCCTTACCGACTCAGCAACCAATTCATTTATTATCAACAATGGTACTGTCAATTTAAATGGGGCTTACGCCCTAGAAATTGATAGCAGCACATTGAGTGAACTTACAAATAACAACATCTTAAACCTTACTAATTCTTATTCAATTAGAGTTAAAGCCGGCGGAGCGATCACTCATTTCAATAACACCAGCACCATTAATATGAGCACTGATTATCCAATTTTTATTGATGGTGGTGCTATTACTCAGTTTACCAACTCAGGCACGATTCAGGCACGATGCAGTGGAACAATTCACCCGTTTATGGCGTATCATTGAATTCTGGCTCGATTGACACCTTCACTAATACCGGCACCATAAAAGGTGCGACCCATGCATTATACGCTGCCTCTGGTATTAACTTCGGTACGTTAAATAATGCCCAAGGCGGCTTGGATGGCGCATTATCCTACAAAGGTAATTTACCAAACAATTACAATATTATTATTCGTTCAGCCACCGATTATGGTCAGCTCGCCGTTTCATCATTACCCCGTCTATCGACTGACTTTGGGATTAGTACACTGTCTAATCAAAATATTGGCAATGCCGGCACCCGATACCTTAATGTCATAACCGGACTGGCAGCCAGCAATATTGGTAATGAGGATCAAGTGTTAAGTTACAGTGATGGTAATTTATTAGCGACCTATAGCTTGGTGGCTAATGGTGCTGCAAATGCTTGGGATTTATTGATTTTAAGTTACTTAAATGGGGCAACAGCAACCGATACGCAAGCGTCCTTAAACAGCCTGAGTGGTGATCTGCAAGGTGCGTTTGCAGGCCAAACACAGGCTACCAATTTTGCCAATATGAATACTTATGATTGTGATTTATTTGATCAAAAAGGACTTTGTGTCTCTGCCGGTGGCCGCTATACATCAACAGATGGTCCATCCTCGAATACAAGCAGTGCTGTCGTGGTAGTGGGCTATAAAGCAACTTCACATATCAGAATCGGTGGCTTTCTCGATCAAAATATCAATAACAACGGCCTGTCATCGGTGCAAATCAGCAATAAGAATCCATTAATGGGGATCTTTGGGGTATGGAACAAACATGCCGATGGCTTAGGTTATCAAGTGAAATTAGCCAATGCGTATCAAGATAAAAACATCCGCACTACGCGAACAGTAATTGGTACATCAGAAGCAGGCAAAGGGACGACGAACTTGAATACCCAAAGTTATGTGGCTGAGTTGAGTTATGCTTTGATGGTGAATGATAAAACCTTAGTGCGCCCTTATATGGCCTTACGTCATACCACGATTAAACAAGACGCTTATACCGAAGAGGCGACGATTGTTTCACCTTTGACTTATGGCAGTATTACTGACCGTTCGTTCACTTCGCTTGTCGGTGCGAAACTGAACCATGCACTAACAACACAATTAAACCTAACGGCTAGCGTAGGCGTCGAACATGATATTCGCCATGATGTTGACCAATTGACTGTCAGCGGTATTAGTGGGCTCACCAGTGAGAATTTTAATGGTAGTATTAGACGCACACGGTCGGTGGCAACAGTGGGAGCGCAGTTTAGTCCTGCTAAAAACCAAAGAATCGCCGGTGAAATTTACTATCAACAACTACCATTCCAAAGCACAGCTTCTGCAACGGCTTATGTCAATTACACGATTGGTTTTTAGAGGTAAATTGGCTCAAAAAGACACATAAATTTGAGCGTATTTAGCAGTCGATAACATCGTCTTACCAATACCGACGAGCACCCACATACCGCTTCATGTAATAAGGATTCGCTAGGGTATCTGTTTGCACCTTTTGTCGACTATTTGGTGAATGAATAAAGCGATTATTCCCCATATAAATACCAACATGCGAAACTGCTTGCCCTATCGTTTTAAAAAAAAGTAAATCACCACTATTTAACTCTGTTCTGTTGATATGCTTGCCCTGTTTGAATTGTTCTGAGGCCTTTCTAGGAATAGTAATGCCATTCAAATGATGGCTGTACATGACCAATCCTGAGCAATCAAAGCCTTCATTGGGCGAAGCGCCGCCATATTGATATCTGACACCTAATTGTGAGCTAGCCGATTTCACGATAAATTCACCCATTGTCTGGTTAATGTTAATGACTTGAGGGTTAGCAATCATTGTAGCCGGAGGATTGTTCGGTATGGTTGAACAGGCTGAGATTAAGAATAAAGTGAGATAACTCATCACTATTCTTTTCCCTATTTGAATAAAGCGATAGTTCAACAATGCTAATCCTCTCTTACTATGCTTTCAGTTTAATTCTTTAATCTTATAGACGGCCTAGTCTTCAAAAGGTGCGGGATCACCCAAACCTACGCGAATCACTTCTGGCATATCATCAATAAATTCAATAACGGTTGTTGGTTCTGCACCGCCAAATCCACCATCAAGGATCAAATCAACCTGTTTACCTAATCGATCCATCATATCTTCTGGATCGGTCATCGGCATGTCTTCACCCGGATAAATCATCGTTGAGCTCATTAAAGGTTCATTGAGTTCTTCTAACAACGCCAAGGCAATCAGATTATTAGGAATACGTAAACCAATGGTTTTACGTTTAGGATGTTGAAGACGACGTGGTACTTCTTTAGTCGCCGGCAAAACAAAGGTATAAGCACCCGGTGTATTCGCTTTAATAGCACGGTATACACTATTGTTGACTTTGGCATAGGTCGAAACCTCTGATAAATCACGACAGACTAAGGTGAAATTATGATCATCATCTAATTGACGAATACGACGAATTTTATCCATTGCTGCCTTATCACCAATATGGCAACCCAGTGCGTAACCTGAATCGGTTGGGTAGACCACAACGCCGCCTTTACGAATAATGTCACACGCTTGAACAATTAAACGTTTTTGAGGGTTATCAGGGTGAATATGGAAAAACTGACTCATGTAAAACCTTTTTGAAAATAGTAACGCGTTTTGAACGGCTTGCACTTAATAGAAAACTATTTTTAGACTTGTAAGGATATACCTTTTTGCGAGAAACCGTGAATAATGCTCCGTGTGAGACTCATAAAAATTGTCAAGCAAGCCATAGACTTAAATCAACATTATGGAATCACTGACCAGGTAGACCAAATAGGAATACAACTTTTTGGAAGCGCCGCCAACTTTCCTAGCTCGACCCACTCATTAGCAGGCGTATGGAAGTCAGAACCGCAAGAAGCCAATAATTCGAACTGTTCGGCCAATCGTGCCAAGTTTTTAACTTCTTCTGGATGTTGCCGCCCCGATACCACTTCAAAGCCAACCCCGCCCGCTTCTTTAAACTCACTAATCAGTCGACGTAGTTTAGTCGCCGTCATTTTATAACGTGCCGGATGTGCAATAACGGCTTGGCCACCAGCAGCGTTGATCCAAGTCACAGCATCACTTAAACTTGCCCAGTCACCTGACACATAGCCCGGCTTGTTTTTGACCAAAAAGCGTTTAAACACATCACTAATATCGTTAGCATGGCCCTGCTCAACTAAAAATTGAGCAAAATGTAATCGTCCTAACATGACATCAGAGGCATATTTTAGAGCGCCTTCTAATGCACCCGTGATTCCTGCTTTTTCCAATCTTTCGGCCATTTTTTGAGCACGGTCAACGCGAAACGATCTCATCGTCATCAAACCTTGCTGTAAGGTGGCATTCTCGATATCAATATTTAATCCGACAATATGAACGGTGCCTCCTCCCCACGTTACGGATATTTCGACACCCGCTATCAGGGTTAAATCAGTATTTTTTGCCGCCTGCTGAGCGGCGAGAATACCTTCAGTGCCATCGTGGTCGGTCAAGGCTAAAACATCAACGCCCTGCACTATCGCACGAGCAATAAGATCTTCTGGCGATAAGGCACCATCTGAGGCAAGGGAGTGAGAATGTAAGTCATAACAAGTCATTGTTGTCATTTTACGTTAAAATGAAAGGCGTTACCTTTTAAAGCAAACACACCATGAAATTATTTTTTGATTTTTTACCGATCGCCCTGTTTTTTATCGCTTATAAATTTGGTGGTGGTCTCTACCACTGGGGTGGTCAGGAATATGACATCAAGGGCATCTATGTCGCCACAGCAGTGATGATCATCGCTTCAATATTACAAGTTACAATCACTTGGATGCTCACCAGAAAGGTCGAAAAATCACATTTAATCACCTTAGTCTTAGTGCTCGTTTTAGGTGGTGCCACACTGTGGTTACAAAATCCTGACTTCATCAAATGGAAGCCCACTGCGGTCAATTGGCTATTTGCTGTTGCATTTATAGCCGCCCATGTCTTCACCGATAAGTCTTTGCTAGAACGCATGATGGCTGAACATATTCAATTACCCAGCCCAATTTGGTTCAAACTGAATATTGCTTGGGTGTTGTTTTTTATCGGCTCAGGTTTAGCCAATCTTTATGTCGCGTTTAACTTTGATGAGGCGACATGGGTTAACTTCAAACTGTTTGGTTTATTAGGGTTAACCATCCTATTTATAATTGGTCAATCTGTCTACCTGGCTAAACATGCCATCGAGCCCGCTAAATCTGAATCCTATGAGGATATTAAATAATGCTCTATGCCATCATCAGTGAAGATGTTGCTGACAGCTTAAGTCGCCGTCTAACGGCAAGGCCAGCACACCTTGAACGGTTAAATGAATTACAACAACAAGGTCGTTTGATCTTGGCTGGCCCTCATCCTGCCATTGATAGTGAAGATCCTGGATCAAATGGTTTTACAGGCAGTTTAGTCGTAGCAGAATTTATAGATTTAACAGATGCACAAGCATGGGCGGATAGCGATCCTTATATCGAAGCCGGTGTTTATGCCCATGTCACCGTCAAACCTTTTAAGAAAGTATTACCATGACTGATACCACTAGCAAACTAGAAGCAAGGCTTAATAGTCTCAATCCAAGTTACTTAAAAATACGGGATGATAGCGCCTTGCATGCAGGTCATGCCGGCAATACTGGCGGCAGTCACTACACGATCACCATTGTGAGTGATGCCTTCAACGGTTTATCACTGATTAACCGACATCGCGAGGTATATGAAGCCGTTGGAGACTTGATGACGAGCGACATTCACGCATTGAGTATTGTCGCTAAAACATCTGCTGAATTTGGTTGAAATAGAACATTGTTTGATGACTGTCACCTTAGCGAAATCAGCCATTAGTTAAACGCGTTACTAATAACTTAACCTGCAATTTTCATATTATCAATCCACACTGACCCCGTGCGGGTATTGCCGCGCATATTAATGTCATTACCGATCGCTTGAATACCCATAAACATCTCGCGTAAATTACTGGCAATGGTGAATTCATCAACAGCATATTGAATCTCGCCATTTTCTACCCAGAAACCTGCCGCACCCTGTGAATAATCGCCAGTTACAATATTAACGCCCATTCCCATCGTTTCAGTGACAACAATACCCGTGCCCATTTCTTTGAGTAAATCAGCAAAAGCTAAATCACCACTATCAATCGTCAAATTATGTACGCCACCCGAATTAGCCGTGGTTGCCATTTTCAGTTTTCGAGAAGAATAACTATCTAAAACATAGCCTTGCAATACACCTTCAGTAATAATATCGCGCGTCTGGGTCGCTACACCGTCACCGTCAAAGGCAGTACTGCCTAATGCCTTTAATAAGCGTGGTTGCTCATGAATGTGCATAAATTCAGGGAAAACCTGTTTACCAAGTTGATCAAGTAAAAACGTTGATTTGCGATATAAAGCACCGCCTCGAATTGCTGAAATAAATTGACCAAATAACGATGGCGCTACTTCTGCAGCAAAAATAACAGGGTATGACCCCGTGGTCATTGCACGTGCATTTAGGCGGCGTAATGTATTTTTTGCAGCGCGTTCGCCAATGTTTTTTGCTGCGTCTAGGTCTACCGAATCACGGGCAATATCGTACCAATAATCACGTTGCATGCCATGATCATCATCGGCAATTAAAGTACAAGATATGCTGTGGCGACTACTAATCGTACTCCCAATAAAGCCATGACTATTGGCATACACCCGCCCACCTTCATGACTTGATACGCTTGCCCCTTCTGAATTATTAATACGTGGATCAATATCAAAACCTGCTTGCTCACATTCCGTTGCGATCATGATGGCGCGTTCAGCATCAATATCCCAAGGATGATAAAGCGATAAGTCAGGAAATTCAGTCGCCATCAAATCAGCATCCGCCAAACCAGCGCAATCATCCGCTTGCGTATGTTTTGCAATACCACTCGCTGCTTTTACCGCGTCAGCAATCGCTTCAGGTCTTAAATCTGAGGTGCTGGCAGACGCTTTGCTTTGACCAAAATAAACGGTGATACCTAAACCAGTATCATTATTGTATTCCAGCGTTTCTACATCACCTTGTCGGACGGTAACTGACAAACCTTTACTCTGACTTACGCCGACTTCTGCTGCACTCGCACCTTGTAATTTTGCTTGCTGTAAGGCAACTTCCGCAGCATGCTCAAGGGCTGCATTATTTAAATGGTCACTCATATTGATAGCTCAACCTCATCAATTTTTTTGTCTCGAAGATAAAACCTTGGCAGCGCTAATGCCCGCACGTATTTAATGAAATAATTAAATATAAGGTTTTAAGATAATCAGCGTTTTCTATGCTTTTGATGAAAGCTACTTCGCTGATGTTGAATGAGAATAATAAATCTACAGTAGTTTATCTTTTATCACCCATCGCTTTTTTAAAGCTTAATACACTGATATGTTCATCATCATTTTTGGTCAATTTTTTCACATATTGGACACTGAGGGTTTTGTCGCAATTTAAGTTCACGCCACGTCATAGCAAAGGCATCGAAGATCATTAATCGTCCCGCTAAAGACTCGCCAACATCAGCCAGTAATTTCACTGTTTCCACGGCCTGCATACTGCCGATAATTCCCAATAATGGCGATAACACACCGCTTTCTGAACAGGTTTGCTGTAACTCACCGTTATCTTCATAAATGCAACGATAACATGCACTTCCCGTTTTACGTGGATCATACACCGTCACTTGCGCTTCCATTCTAATCGCGGCACCGGAGACTAATGGCGTATTGCGTTGTTGAGTGACCTTATTTAATAAAAAACGGGTCGCAAAATTATCACTACAATCCACCACTACATCAGCCGCCTTAACGGCCAAGTTTAAGGCTTGCTCACTCAATCTAATTGCATGAGTTTCAATGTGAATATCACTATTAATAGCACGTAAACTCTCCGCCGCCGATTCAACTTTAAGTCGGCCAATATCTTGCTCACCATGAATGATTTGTCGTTGTAGATTAGATAATTCGACCACATCATCATCCACTAGCGTCAAATGCCCCACGCCCGCAGCAGCTAAATACATTGCAACCGGAGAACCCAGTCCGCCTAAACCTATAATTAATACGCGGCCATCGAGCAGTTTTTGCTGACCGAGAATATCTATCTGGGGTAATAAAATTTGGCGACTATAACGTAGCAGCTGATCATCATTCATCGGTTTTGTTACACCTGAAATTTTTTGAGGTCAGATTATACCGCGACTTTTCCCATTGTGACGCGGTCATTGCCACCAAAGTCTTGTTGCGATGACACATCACTAAACCCAGCCTCAATGAATAATTGTTGTATTTTATCAGCCTGATTATAGCCATGCTCAATCATTAGCCACCCTCCCGACTTTAAGCAGCGCTGAGAGTCGACCACTATCTGACGAATATCATCTAGGCCATCAATGCCTGATGCTAATGCTGACATAGGTTCAAAGCGCACATCGCCTTGCGATAAGTGAACATCATTCGCCTCAATATAAGGAGGATTACTAATCACCATATCCAATGAATTATCAGCCACAGCGGCTAGCCAACTACCTTGCCAAAAAGATACATTATTGAGTTGGTGTGTCACGGCATTATGTTTTGCGACTTTAAGTGCCGCCATCGAAAAATCCATAGCGACTATGTGTGCTGTTGCTTGTTCAATAGCTAAAGACAAAGCAATCGCACCAGAACCTGTGCCTAAATCAGCCACACACATATTAGGTTTGAGCTTATCTAGGGCCAAAGAGACTAACCGTTCGGTATCAGGGCGTGGAATCAAAGTATCTGATGTCACCTTCAAATCCAGCGTCCAAAAACCGCGTTGTCCCGTTAAATAGGCAACCGGATTTCCCTGTTTTCGCTGTGTAATAAGATCAGCCCATTGCGCCTGCTGTTCATCAGTTAATAATTTATCAGGCCAGGCATGTAAATAGGCTGTTTGACAGTTGAGTAGGTGGCATAACAACACACGACCGTCTATCTGAGGGCTTTCACCACCAGCAAGTTCAACATAGCCATACTGCAACGCTTGAGCAATATTCATTTAAAGAAACATTGACCTCACTGACACCCCTAGACTAGAACCCAAACCAAGAAAGGCTCGTTTCAATAGTAAAGCTGGTTGATTGAAGGTCGCCAGTACCAAACTACAGTCAGTGGTTGCTAACGTTATTGCTTGCATTTTGATTCCTTATGTCTCATCAGCTAATGCGATAAACATCCAAATTCACTTTACTCACTTGCCGACCTAACATAATAACTTCACCGGTATATTGCTGTTGCATATCACTCGCAAACTCAAAAAAATAGAAACGCTGAAACTGCATCCGCCCATGACGATTACGCTTTAACCGTATTTTTTTCCACCCCACCGTATCATTTAAAAATGTTACGCCATATTGATCACAACTGCGTTGTGCCGCTGCAATCGCTAGCTCGGCTGCGCCACGGCTATCCCACCAAAACCACAGCAACCCCAGCAATAACAAAATTGTTAAACCATTATCAATCACCCTAAATCTCCCCATAGGGTTTGCACGGCGGCCAAAGCAGCGACACTAGCTGTTTCTGTTCGTAAAATACGCGGACCAAACCTTACTGGCTGATACCCTAAGTCGACTGCTCGTTGAATTTCTATCTCACTTAAACCACCTTCAGGGCCGACTAATAAGGTGATGTTTTCTTGCTTTTCTAATGTTCTAAATCCGGTTTCCGCTAACGGGTCTAACACCAATCGGCATCCTAGTTTATTTTCTAGCAATGAATCCTCCAATGGCATCACCGTTGATAATTCTGGTAACACACTACGACCACTTTGCTCACAGGCACTGACCACGACCCCCTGCCAATGGGCCCAACGCTTCTCATCTCGCCCACCAGAAAGTTGAACATTACACCGTTCTGTCATCACAGGAATAATCCGTGTCACTCCCAACTCAACCGCTTTTTGCAGGGCATAATCCATCCGTTCACCACGCGAAATACCTTGTAATAAGGTAATCGTTAAGGATGATTCATTGTTGACGCTCACTTGAGATAATAATCGAACCGATGATTCACGCTTTGCCACTGTTTCTAACACGGCATCACGCTCAAATCCTCGACCATTAAACACACGTAAGGCATCGCCTTGCCGCAGGCGCAACACTTGTACCGCATGACGATGTGCAGCATCAGGTAAAGTGAATAGCTCGTCATTTTCATTAAGTTCAGAGCAATAAAATCGTGTAATTCGCATTAATTTTCATCATCACTAGTCAAAAGTATGCACTTAGTTTACATGGAGTTGCTGAGTGTTTGAATGTTAGCTAAAAGGTATTGCTATAATCTCACCATGAATATTGACATAGACCTGCTTAAAGATATCGTTATTACTGCCAGTAAAGAGGAATTAATCTCCCGTTTTAATTCGGTAAGACGTCACTATAAAAGTGATGGTAGCGTAGTAACTGAAGCCGATTTAATTATGCAAACGAGACTCACTTCTCGTTTAAAAAAAACCTATCCTAATATCGCTTTATTAGGTGAGGAAATGTCAGCGGAACAACAACAGTCGTTACTAGCTTCTGATGTTCCGATGTGGTGTCTTGATCCTATTGATGGCACCAGTAACTTCGCCGCTGGCGTACCTTATTTTTGCGTCTCACTCGCATTGATTGAAAACGGCGTCGCCACCTTAGGGTTAATTTACGATCCGATTCGCGAAGAATGCTTTTCGGCTCAAAAAGACCAAGGCGCTTATTTAAATAATGAGCAACTAAATAGTCAAAATACGGGATTGCAGTTAAAAAATGCCATTGCAATGATTGATTTCAAACGTTTAACACCAGAGTTAGCAACGGAATTGGTCGTTCATCGCCCTTACGGTTCCCAACGTAGCTTAGGTTCGATCGCCTTGGAATTATGCTGGATTGCAGCAGGACGAGGGCATATCTATTTACATGGTAAACAGCAGTTATGGGACTATGCCGCTGCGCAATTAATTTTGTCAGAAGCCGGCGCGTCAGCAATGACACTTGAAGGGAAGCCGCTTGATAGCAGTAGCCTAAAAGCCATCTCCACTCTCGCAGCCTCAGATAACAATTTATTTAATGAGTGGGCAACTTACTTAAAGATTCCACGATGACTGATAACTTGATTATCCCGGATTGGCCGGCACCAGAGAGGGTTAAAGCCCTCAGTACAACCCGCCACGGTGGCTTTAGCCTGCCGCCCTATGCGGAACTTAACCTTGCTACCCATGTTGGCGATGATCCTAGTACTGTCATTAGAAATCGTGATTATTTAGTCGATCTCGCACAATTACCTGAATCACCTCGCTGGTTAAACCAAGTCCATGGCACACATGTGATCAAGAGTCAGAATTGGCAACTCAATATGGATGCCGATGCCATAGTCAGTCAGCAGAAAAATCATCTTTGTACGATCATGACCGCGGACTGTTTACCCCTGCTATTGTGTAATCGGCAAGGCAATACCGTCGCCGCAATTCATGCCGGTTGGCGAGGATTATTAGCAGGGATTATCGAAAAAACCGTTGCCAAATTTAACGATACACCACAAGATATATTAGTATGGCTTGGCCCCGCAATTGGCCCTAATCAATTTGAAGTCAGTACCGATGTTTACCAATCATTTACTCGTCACTCCGCTAAAGCCGTTCAAGCATTTCAACAAACAGATGACACCCATTACTTAGCCGATATTTATTTACTTGCAAAACAACGTTTATCGGCTCTAGGCATTAATGCCGTGTTTGGCGGAGAATTTTGCACCGTCAGTAACCATCAACAGTTTTTTTCTTATCGTCGCGATGGCAACACAGGGAGAATGGCATCGATGATCTGGATCAGTCATAAATAAGGTATGATCTGTTGAATTAGATTTATCCCCCTGGATTGTTATGGAATTATTGCTCTGGATCATTGGCTTCAGTTTGATTGGCGGTTTATTAAGCGTCATCGTCGCCTCCTCATTTTTACTGCTCTCAAATGATGCACGCAATGTTGCCGTTCCCCACCTCGTTAGTTTCGCTATTGGCGCTTTATTAGGTGCCTCTTTTTTGGGCCTCATTCCCCACGCACTGGAACATGAACATGCTGTGGATGCGCATAATATTGGACTGACATTACTATTAGGCCTACTCACTTTTTTCCTACTAGAAAAAATGGTGTTATGGCGACATTGCCATAGTGATCATTGTGAGGGACATTTACCTGAGCTAGATAATCACGATCATTCTCATGCCGATCATGACCACTCCCAAGACAATAAAAATAAAGCGGCTGGCACTTTAATTTTAGTAGGCGATACGATTCATAACTTTGTCGATGGTATTTTGATTACCGCCGCTTTCATGACCGACACTCATCTTGGTATTGTCACGGCACTGGCTATCGCTGCCCATGAAATTCCCCAAGAACTCGGCGATTTTGTTATTTTGCTGCACAGCGGATTCACACGGAGAAAAGCACTTTACTACAATATGCTGTCGAGTCTCGGCACTGTTGTAGGTGCACTACTTGCTTATTTCACACTGTCAGACATGGAGCATTTACTGCCTTATATTCTCGTTATCGCCGCCTCAAGTTTTATTTATGTTGCTGTCGCCGACTTAATTCCCGGCTTGCATCACAAAACAAAAATATCTGAAACAGTGCAACAAATATCATTGATAGCCGCCGGCACGCTATTTATCTATGTTGCTCATAGCACTTTGCATTAGGAAGACTTATGACAGAACGAACTATTACGGTTGGTATTATCGGGCTAGGCTACGTAGGCCTGCCTCTTGCTGTTGAGTTTGGTAAGCACTTTAAAACAATAGGCTTTGATATTAACCAAGCCCGTGTTGCAGAACTAATTAATGGTCATGACTCTACCTTAGAAACGACTGACAACGAACTGATTGATGCACAATACCTCAGTTATACATTAGACCCAAATGATCTTGCTGATTGCAATGTCTATATCATTACTGTGCCAACACCGATCGACATTCATAAACGTCCAGACTTATTGCCGCTTAGAAAGTCCAGTGAAACCGTTGGTAAATTACTATCAAAACACGATACCGTCATTTATGAATCAACCGTTTACCCGGGAACAACTGAAGAAGTCTGTGTGCCCATTCTCGAACAATTTTCACAGTTAACATTCAATGAAGATTTTTTTGTTGGTTATAGTCCTGAACGTATTAATCCAGGCGACAAAACACATCGTCTGCCCACAATACTTAAAGTAACCTCAGGCTCAACACCTGAAACAGCTGACTTTGTCGATCATTTATATCAAAAAATTATTACTGCAGGTACCTATAAAGCAGAATCGATCAAAGTGGCTGAAGCCGCCAAGGTTATTGAAAATACTCAACGTGATATCAATATTGCCCTTGTTAATGAATTAGCGCTGATTTTCAATAAACTGAATATCAGCACTGAAGCGGTGCTTAATGCCGCAGGGACAAAATGGAATTTTTTACCCTTCCGCCCGGGCCTTGTTGGTGGGCATTGCATCGGAGTCGATCCTTATTACCTGACGCATAAAGCACAAGAAATTGGCTATCATCCTGACATGATTTTAGCGGGTCGCCGCCTTAATGACGGCATGGGTACCCATGTTGCTCAGCAGGTTATTGAGCTTATGCTAAAAAATAAACAGCATGTTGTCGATGCTAAAATTTTAATGTTGGGCTTAACTTTTAAAGAAAATTGTCCAGACATTCGTAATACTCGCATCACCGATATCATCGGTGAACTGACCAGTTACCATGCTGAGGTTGATGTTCATGATCCCTGGGTTAGTAAACAAGATGCTTCACGAGAACTGGATATAAATCTTGTCGAGAGTCCACAAACCAATTATTACGATGCCATTATTATTGGCGTTGCCCACGATCAATTCAAAACGATGGGAATTGACGCTATTCGTAAATTAGGTAAATCCAATGCTATTGTTTACGATGTGAAATATCTCTATCCCGCTGACCAAGTAGATGGCCGCCTTTAATCGCTCGTGGATAAACAGCTACCTCTTTGGATAATTACTGATGGCAAACCAGGGCATATCAATCAATCTTTAGGTTTGGTTGAAGCTTTACATCGGCAAATTCCAAGCATCACTTGGCAACACATTCCCAGAATGTCAGTTTGGCAATCAATTCGTTTTGCTTTAGAACATAAAAAACAAGCGCCACAGCTGATTGTCAGTGCAGGTCATCGCACGCACCTCACTTTATTAATTTTAAGCAAGATAATGCGTGTTCCCTCGATCTTATTAATGAAAGCCTCACTACCATTAAGCTGGTTTGATCTCTGTATTATTCCTGAACATGACTCACCACCAGCAAGCCCAAATATCATTAAGACTCTAGGCCCACTTAACAAAATTCAGCCAGCATCGAAAGAGGTTGGTAGTGGGCTTATATTAATTGGTGGCCCTTCAAAACATTTTGATTGGCAGCCCGAAAATTTACACGCTCAAATAAAGAAGGTGATCCAACACGATGACCGTAACTGGACGATTGCCACATCTAGACGTACCCCAGAAACGACTATTCAGTCATTACAAACTCTGACCAATGTAACGCTAGTACTGGCTTCTGAAACCGATGCAAACTGGCTCCCTAAGGTCTTAGCAAGCACAGAAGCCTGCTGGGTAACACAAGACAGTATGTCAATGATTTATGAAGCCCTCACCGCAGGCTGCCATGTCACATTATTAGACATTCCAAGTCGAGGTCAAAATCGCCTCACCCGTGGTATCCAACAATTGCAATTATCAGCTTATCTATCTTCGGATATCAGCCCAGCCCTAACACTAGCTGAAGCAGATCGCTGTGCTGACATAGTTAAACAAAGGTACTTTGCATGAAAGTAGTACAAGTTTTGCCTGCTTTAGACGGTGGCGGTGTTGAAAAGGGAACCTTAGAGATCGCTCAAGCACTGGTACAAGCAGGACATGAATCTCTTGTCATATCTGCTGGAGGTCGTATGGTCGATCAGCTTAAGCAACAAGGCAGTCAACACATTACTTGGGATCTAGGTAAAAAATCACTCTTTAGTTTTCGCCATATTTGGGCAGTACGAAAATGGTTAAAACGGGAACGGCCCGATATTTTACACCTTCGCTCGCGTATGCCTGCCTGGATAATGTGGTTGGCATGGCGTGGATTACCAAAACAAGATCGACCTCATTTAGTGACGACTGTACATGGTTTGTATTCTGTTTCTAATTACAGTGAAATCATGTGTAAAGGTGAGCGTGTTATTGCGGTGTCAGAAACAGTCAAAAACTATATCCAACATAATTATCCATCGACCGATATGTCGAAGGTTAAATTAATCTTTCGAGGTGTCGATCCGGTTGAGTTTCCCTATAACTATAAACCTTCAGATAAATGGCTGAAACAATGGCAACAAGATTTCCCACACTTATCTGGCAAAAAAATACTGACCTTACCCGGTCGATTAACACGCTTAAAAGGTCATAATGATTTTATTGACCTCATCATCAAACTCAAACAAGCGGGCGAGCCTATTCATGGCTTAATTGTCGGTGGCGAAGATCCTAAGCGCCAACAATATGCAGCAGAACTTCGCAAACGCATTAACACTGAAGGATTAGGTGATACGATCACCTTCACAGGTAACCGCTCTGATATTCGAGAAATTTATGCCATTTCTGATATCGTTTTGTCATTGTCTACCAAACCCGAATCTTTCGGTCGAACAGTATTGGAAGCATTAAGTTTGGGTGTGCCGGTAATTGCTTATGATCATGGCGGGGTTGGCGAAATTTTAAATAGCCTTTTTCCTGAGGGGAAAACCGCACTCAATGAAAAAATTGAATTATATGAACGTATATCATTGCTGCTCAAAAATAAGAAAAAGATAAACACGAATGACTTATTTTCTAAACATTCCATGCTGTCAAAAACACTTCTTCTTTATGATGAATTAAAGAATTTATAATGATGTTTTTTGGTTTGTCACACCTTATACCTTAAACTACACTCCATATTAATGCTTGGAACCCATATGAAAATAGCTCTTATCAGCGTAGATTTTGCACCGAATGTTGGTGGCGTAGCAGCCCATGTTGTTGAATTAGGTAAGGCCTTAGCAGCAAATGGCCATGAAGTTCATATTTTAACGCTTCCAATTGCCGATAAGCGTGAACCTATAGAGAACTGGCAAGGCATGACTGTTCATCGTCCACGAATCCCAAAATCTAAACCGCTTTATAGCTTTTTTATGAAACAGTGGTTAAAACGATTTTTAAAACAACATCCAATGGAAATTGTTCATGTACATGGTATGAGACCATTAGAGGCAACTAAGGGGTTAGATATACCCGTCTTGTTTACTAATCACACATCTGGCTATCTGCGACGCATTGAAAAAGGGCCTAAAGTATATAAGCAGCTTGCACAACGTCTATCTCATATTTGTCATGTTTTAGCGCCTAGTGAAGAGTTATGTGAAGCGACACGCATCGTTGGCTATAACAAGCCGATTGACTTCATTCCTAATGGTGTTGATATAAGTCGTTTTACGCCTGCTGAAACTCGCCCAGATAGACCCGTTACTATTTTACTTGCGCGTCGGTTAGTCGATAAAAATGGCGTCACTGTGTATGCTGAAGCCGTCAGTGCGTTAAAGGGATTAGATGTCCATCTTCTATTCGCAGGTAATGGACCTGAACGAGAAAAAGTAGAACACATTCTCAAGGCAAATGGTTTGTTCGAGAAGTCTACCTTTTTGGGCGATGTTTCCAACCAACAAATGCCCGATATTTATCGTTCTGCTGATATCTCTGTATTACCTTCATTTATGGAGGCTACCAGCATTACTGGTTTAGAATCGATGGCCTGTGGCTTACCCCTAATCGGTAGTAATGTAGGCGGTATTCCAACATTAATTAGTGATGGTGAAACAGGTACTTTAGTGCCCGCTGGTCATCCTCTGTTCTTAGGAAAGGCGCTCGTTGAATTAGTCAATAATCCAGTATTACGAGAAACAATGGGATCAAAAGCCCGAATAAAAGCAGAACAGCAATTTTCATGGTTGCAAATAGCTGCAAGTACAGCGGCAATATATCAGCAATATATTTAAGCTCAATGGATAAACATTCTATGAAAAAAATAATGGTCATTTTTGGCACTCGGCCCGAAGCAATAAAAATGGCTCCGATGATTCATGCTTTACAGGCTCACCCAGATCTCCAACCGATCATATGTGTTACCGCTCAACATCGACAAATGCTCGACCAAATTTTGACATTATTTAATATAAAGCCTGATGTCGATCTTGATCTTATGCGTCCAAACCAAAATTTGGCTCAACTCAGTGCAAGGGTGCTGGAAAAGCTCTCTCCAATAATCGAAGAATACCAACCAGATGCGATTTTAGTGCAAGGTGACACCACCACTACTTTTTGTGCCGCATTAGCTGCTTTTTATCACAATATACCAGTTGGTCATATTGAAGCTGGTCTGCGTACAGGGGATATTCGATCACCATTTCCAGAAGAAATGAACCGTGTATTAACCACCAAATTAGCGCAATGGCATTTTGCTCCGACAAGCTTCAACCGTGAAACATTATTGTCTGAAGGCATAAATGAAAAGGCAGTGTTCGTAACAGGCAACCCTGTTATAGATGCCCTGCTTTGGGTTAAAAATAATGTACTGAGCAACTCGGCTAAGCTGTTACCTGAAACTAACTCTAGGCCTTATATATTAGTTACAGGACATCGCCGTGAAAGTTTTGGTGGTGGTTTTGAATCTATCTGCCAAGCACTAAAGCAAATCGCACAAAATCACCCCGAACTCGACATCATTTATCCCGTTCATCTCAATCCACATGTCCAAGAGCCTGTTAGCAGAATATTAGGGGATATTGCTAATATTTTGCTTATTCCACCACAAGACTATACCGATTTTATTGCTCTAATGGATAACAGCCTATTTATTCTGACAGATTCAGGTGGTGTTCAAGAAGAAGCACCTTCATTAGGTAAACCAGTATTGGTGATGAGAGATAAAACTGAACGTATTGAAGCATTAAAAGCAGGCGTAAAACTCGTTGGTACCGATACATCGAAAATTGTAAGTGAAAGCGAGCGATTATTGACTGATTCAGAATACTTCAATTTAATGGCTGAAGCCATTAACCCATATGGTAATGGCCAATCAGCAGTTAAAATCGTTGAAATTTTAGCGGATCAGTTAACTATAAAGAATCAAGGATAAAACGACCATGAGTTTTAATTTCCTACAAAGTGCAGGGCGAGCACCTTGGCTACCCTTGCTTGCAGTGATCGCCTTACCTTTTGGGCGAACAGTTGAATTATTCGTATTAATTATGGCGATTATCGGTATTTATGATCTGATTAAAAATCATAATCAGATCCGCCAATCTGATCGTCTAAAACTATTCACCACTTTCTTTATGTGCTTTTGGATCCCGGCGTTATTATCATTAACCGATGCAGTTAACATTCATCACTCTGCTTCAAATGTTGTGGGGATGCTTCGCTTTTATTTTGCCGGCTTATTTATTATTAACCGTTTAACTGATCATAAAACCCACCTTTGGTTAGGGACAGGAATTAGCCTTGTATTACTGTTTTGGGCCTTTGATGGTTGGTTACAGTTAATCTACGGGCAAGATATATTTGGCTTAGCTCCACACTCTCAATTTCGAATTAGTGGTGTATTCGGTGAAGATGCAAAATTAGGTTTAATGATTATTCCTTTTTTGGGTATAGCGATTGCCGCTATCAAAGAGAGATTTAGTCTCAGCATCACCTTTATTTTCACTTTAATAATTATTTCTGCAATTTTAATAAGTGGTGATCGTTCTTCATGGGTATCGTTGTTTATAGCCTCATTGTTCTTAGTCCTACTATTTCGTCCCAAACATTTATACGTTGCTCGTAAAGAAATACTTATTGGAATAATGGGGAGCATGATTGTGGGATTGGCGGTTATCAGTACCCCTCAATTTCAAGCAAGATTCAATACTGTAACAGTAGGTTTTGATGGCGGTTATGAGGCGCTTAATAATGCTTCCTCACTACGTTTACCTATTTGGGCCACAGCTCTAAGGATGTTTGAAGCCAACCCTGTCAATGGTGTAGGTGCAAGAGGATTTCGTTATGCCTACCCAGACTATGCTTTAACCGATGACATTTTTGTCGACCATACCGTCCCCAAAAACAAACAATCAGGACCAACCCAAGCACATCAAATTATTTTAGAATTTATGGCTGACACAGGTAGTGTTGGTTTGATAGGTTATCTATTGGCTTTAGGGATATTATTCATAAAATGGCGGCCAATCGCTCGCCAACAACAAACTATTTTAGGTTCAGGTTATCTCGTCTCATTGATGGCTATCTTGTTTCCAATAAATTCTCATCTCTCATTTTTCTCGTCTAATTGGGCTCAAGTTATTTGGTTTTTATCAGCCTTAACGATATCGGCATTAATGATCAAGAACCCTGACAGCGTAAAGGTTAAAACCAATGACAAACTCAATATCTCAGAATAATGACAAGCCTATTTATAATGTTATTTGCATTAAGTGGGGTAAAACAGAATACTCTCCAGACTACGTAAATCGCCTCTATGGAATGCTCAAAAGAAATACTCAATACGATATCCGTTTCTTTTGTTTTACTGATAACGCTGAAGGCTTCTGTGACGGTATCATTGCAAAGCCAATGACAACACTCAATGTAGCACCTGAAGACAATAAGTATTCCTATAAAAAAGAGGCTGGGCTTTGTGACGACAATCTCGGAGGACTTAATGGTCAACGTGTTTTCTTTTTTGATTTAGATGTCGTTATCGTTGACAACATAGATTGTTTATTTGAGTACCCTAAGGATAAAGAGTTTTTAATTATTAATGACTGGAACACTAAAGGCAACCATGTCGGGCAAGCGTCATGCTATTCATGGGTTGTTGGTGAACTTGGGTTTGTAAAAACTTACTTTGAACAACACCCAAAAGAAGTTGTAAAACAATATTACACTGCAAGCCAAGAATATTTATCAGCAAAAATTATCGAACGATATGGCAAACTTAATTTTTGGCCAGACAGTTGGACTCGAAGTTTTAGATTTCACTGCTCTCCAAAAGGTTTTTTAAGGCACTTTTTTATTGCCAAAATACCTGAAGGTGCAAAAATTCTTGTTTTCCACGGCTCCCCAAAACCCCATGAAGCCCTAGATGGTATTTGGTCTAATACTCGAAAGATTCCTTTTTGGAAGCGTCTTTATAAAACAGTTCGCCCAACAAAATGGATCGCTGATTACTGGAGATGAATGCACCAGTTAGGATGCAATTCGATATTCTAAATACCTTAAATTAGCCGTGATCTATGACAGAAAAAACTCGAAAAATAAAAGTAAAACTAAAAACGCTCAGCCCAGAACTATGGCTTCGACAGTTTCCCGATAACGATCCTACATGGGGGAATTGTGAGTTTATTTTTAATAGTGAAGACACAAATTATGACTGGCTTGTCGTATACAACGACTTTCCTGAATCATTGATGGAGGAAACACTGGCATGCCCAGAAGATCACACTTTGCTGGTCACAACAGAACCTCCCTCGATAAAGTCTTATGGTAGTGATTTTACCAATCAATTTAACTGTGTCTTAACCAGTCAGCCTGAATGGTCTCTTCCCCATAAAAATCGTATTTTTTCACAAGCCGCATTACATTGGTTCATCGGCTGGGGCAAAGATAACTTTCGTTCTTACAACACGTTAGCTTCTGCATCACCTGAAAATAAAAACAAAATTATTTCTACGGTCTGTTCAAGTAAACAACAGCGCCACACATTACACAATCAGCGATATCAGTTCACCCAAGCCTTAAAGGCAAAATTACCAGAGCTAGAAATTTTTGGCCACGGCGTTCGCTTGATGGATGACAAGGCTGAGGCGCTGGATGACTACCGTTACCATATTGCGGTAGAAAATTATGTGGGAGAACATCACTGGACTGAAAAATTATCGGATTCTTTCCTCGGTCTAACCTTACCTTTTTATTTTGGTTGCCCCAATGCCGGCGATTATTTTCCTAGGCAAAGTTTCATTTCTATTGATATAAACGATCTAGAAGGTGCGTTTGAAATTATTCGCAACGCTATTGACAATAATGAGTATGAAAAACGTTTACCTTATATTCTCGAAGCGCGCCGACGCGTATTAGAGGAATATAATATCTTTGCAGTTTTATCACGTGAAATAGAGCTACGGCATAACAGCATGCTTATTAAACCCCACAAAAACAAAATAATAAGTTCACGTCGTTTGCTCAGGAAAAAACATCCCATTATTGCACTACGTGGCACTTTAGAAAAAATTTATGTCAGATCTAAAAGTCTTTTATTTAGATAACTTACTGCGTTATATTTTGATTTCTGTGGTCAAGCAAAATGGTTAAAAAATAATCCGGATCTTTAATCTGAGTTAACTCACCTTCTCGAGGGAATAACTTATCCTGTAGCCGTGACAACCAAAAACGTAAAGCCGCAGCACGTAATACTAAATTAAAATTATCTAATTCTGCTTCAGTGAGTGTTCGCTGTTGCCCATAAGCATTTATTAATGCCTGATAACGCTGATCGTCAATTAAGCCATCATCACCCACGCACCAGTCATTAACCGCGACCCCGAGATCATAAAGTAGGTATTCATCACAGGCATAATAAAAATCGATAATACCTTTAAGTTCGTCGCCATCAAATAAGGCGTTATCACGAAATAAGTCAGAATGAGTCACGCCTGTTGGCAGGTCTAAGTCAGCATAGTGTTGTTGGAAGCTCAGCTCATCGCGTAATAAGGCTGCATTATCCTCATCAATATGGGGCAACAAGGTTTCAGCGATCAACTGTCGCCAATTAGGGCCTCGTTCGGTTGCACGATGAAACTCAAACTGCTGACCTACCGTGTGCATTTTGCCTAAGACATCACCAATCGCTTGGCATTGCGCGATACTGGCAACGGCATTAACACCTCGACCTGATAGCCGCATGACCAAGGCGGCAGGTTTTCCACAAAGTGTTTTGAGATAGTTGCCTTGCGTATCGGCTGCGGGATGTGCGGAAGGGATGCCTTGTTGGAAAAAAAAGGTCATCACATCTAAAAAGTAGGCTAATTCACCAAAATCATGTTGCTCAAACAAGGTTAATACAAACTCAGCTTGTTCAGTTGTCACAAAATAATTTGTATTTTCTATACCATCGCTGATGCCTTCATAAGACACAAGCTCACCAACAGTATAATCCTTTAAAAACGCGACTAATTCATCGCGTGACACTTCAGTATAAACAGACATTCATAAGACTCAGTAGGTAAAAAAAGTTACCATTTAAACAAGATCCAATTTGGCACTAGGTCAGTTTCCAAGTCAAATTCTTTAACATCTAATGAGCCATCACCATCAGTATCAATAAAATAATAAGGCTTACCCACTGTCGGTGTCACTTTAATCATATATAACTCACCATTGACCCGATATTCTTCAATCATACGATCTTCTTTTTGAATGATGTTGATTTCAGGTTCAATGCTTTGACCATCAGCCAAAGGTTCTGGAAGAACGGGCGGTTGAGGGGCTTGTGGCTCAACTGACCAAACATTCACTGACATGAATAGGCTAACAACGCATACAATAGGCATAATAGCGGATTTGTTAAACATGATTTGTGCTCCGTATAATTTCGGATAAAGATAGCATTTCCAATGAAATGATTAAAGCAATCTATCACCCACACCTAAAATATGAAGTAAATAACTATGGAAAAAACGCCTCCTTTTATTCTTGTTGATGGTTCGTCTTACCTTTATCGTGCCTACCACGCCATGCCGCCCCTTACTAATGCTAGTGGACAAGCTACCGGAGCTGCCTATGGTGTAGTTAATATGTTGCGTAAACTATTGCGTGATTACAATCCTCAACACATTGCGGTGGTGTTTGATGCTAAAGGCAAAACATTTCGCAATGATATGTATCCAGAATATAAAGCGCATCGCCCTCCAATGCCTGATGATTTGCGCGAGCAAATCGAGCCAATACATGCCATTGTCAGAGCAATGGGACTGCCATTACTAATGGTCGATGGTGTAGAAGCGGATGATGTCATCGGTACCTTAGCCCAGCAAGCAACTGAGCAAGGGATTAACACGGTCATCTCAACCGGCGATAAAGATATGGCACAGCTGGTTAATGAACATATCACTTTGATTAACACGATGAATAATGCCACAACCGATATTCAAGCCATTCGAGATAAATATGGTATCGCCCCAAACCGGATCATTGATTATCTGGCTCTGATGGGCGATAAAGTGGATAACATTCCTGGCGTACCCAGTGTGGGCCCTAAAACAGCGACTAAATTATTGCAACAATATGATTCATTAGAGGGTGTCATTGCTCACGCTGACGAAGTGAAAGGAAAGCTTGGTGAAAAGTTACGTGAAGCGGCGCCTGACTTACCACTATCATATCAATTGGCAACCATCAAACTTGATGTACCGCTGGACTACTCACCGACCACGCTCAATATTCAGCCACAAGATAATGAGGCACTGCTGTCATTATTTAAACACCTTGAGTTTAAAACATGGACAACAGAATTAGTCCGCGCAGGTACTGCACCATCAGCAAATAATACTTCTGTTACTAAAGAAGATACGCTCGTAACACTTCCGACAGCCCCCACGGAAAGTCATTACGAAACTATTTTGACAGAAGAACGGCTACAGCATTGGCTGACTCAATTAAAAAGTGCTGATCTGTTCGCCTTTGATACCGAAACCACCAGTTTAAATTATCTTGATGCCCGTATTGTCGGTTTATCTTTTGCCGTAAAAGCTGGTGAAGCAGCCTATTTGCCGCTGACTCATGACTATCTTGGGGCACCCGAACAACTCAATATTGATCATGTTTTAGGCCTATTCAAACCCTTGTTAGAAGATCCGACCCACCATAAAGTCGGTCAAAACCTAAAATATGATCGTCATATATTGCTCAATCACAATATCGATCTTCAGGGCATTCAACATGACACGATGTTGCAATCATATGTATTAGATAGCACTGCGACCCGCCATGATATGGATTCACTGGCTGAAAAATATTTAGGTCGCCAAACTATCCATTTTGAAGATGTCGCAGGCAAAGGCAAAAAACAACTCACATTCAACCAGATCGATCTTGAACAAGCTGCACCATATGCCGCAGAAGATGCTGATATCACACTACAATTACACCAGAGCTTATGGCCTCAAATTGAGGCGATCCCTTCATTAGCTGAGGTTTATGCCACACTGGAAATGCCTTTATTGCCGGTGCTTAATACCTTAGAACGTAATGGCGTCAATATTGATATTTGGATGTTGCAGCAACAAAGCGATGAATTAGGTCATAAACTCGATAAACTTGAACAACAAGCATGGCAATTAGCAGGTGAACAATTCAATCTGGGCTCCCCTAAACAGTTGGGTGTCATTTTATATGACAAACTTGATATCCCTATTTTGAAAAAAACACCAAAAGGTCAACCTTCAACAGCAGAAGCCGTACTTCAAGAATTGGCGGATGATGGTTATGAATTACCACAAGTGCTGATGCAATACCGCAGTTTAAGTAAGCTAAAATCGACTTATACAGATCGATTACCCGAACAAGTTAATAAAACCACAGGGCGAGTGCACACCTCTTATCATCAAGCCGTTACTGCGACCGGTCGCTTATCATCATCCGACCCTAACTTACAAAACATCCCCATTCGAAGTGAAGAAGGTCGCCGTATTCGTGAAGCCTTTGTAGCGCCAAATGGTTATATTCTGCTTGCGGCTGATTATTCTCAAATTGAATTACGTATCATGGCGCATTTATCCCAAGATAAGGGCTTACTCAAGGCCTTTGCGGCAGGCGAAGATATTCATCGTCATACTGCCGCTGAGATTTTTGATGTAGCTTTAAATGAAGTAACGACTGACCAACGTCGCAGTGCTAAAGCCATCAACTTTGGTTTAATTTACGGTATGTCAGCCCATGGTTTATCAAAACAATTAGGCATTGAACGTCATCAAGCCGCTGATTATATGACGACCTATTTTGAACGCTATCCAGGTGTAAAAACCTATATGGAAACAACGCGCGAACAGGCTAAATTAGATGGTTATGTCGAAACATTATTTGGGCGCCGCTTATTTTTACCTGAAATTAATTCCAGTAATGGTATGCGCCGACAATATGCCGAACGCACGGCAATTAATGCACCGATGCAAGGCACGGCAGCCGATATCATCAAACGCGCCATGATTGATATTGATCAATGGTTGATAACGGAAAAATCGGCTATTCGCATGATTATGCAAGTCCATGATGAGTTAGTGTTTGAAGTGCCTGTTGATCAAGTGGAGGTGGCCAAAGCTAAGATTGAACACTTTATGAGCCAGGCAGCTCAATTAGATGTGCCATTAGAAGTCGGCATCGGCACTGGTGATAATTGGGAACAAGCGCATTAAAATCAACTTGGCTCGTCGCCTAAACATTAAAAGAAAAGCCTGATATTTATATAAGAATCAATGACTCGTATACATTACATATAAAGGCTAATCACGTATAATCAGCCTTCTTATTTAATTCTGGTCATACATATCATGCCGTTTTTTCGACAATTATTATTGGGCTGTTTGCTTACTGTATTCCTTTCGCCGGCTTTTGCTACTAATGGCTACTTAGCTCATGGCTATGGCATTAAATCTCGTGGCATGGCAGGCGCAGGGGTTGCACTACCTCAAGAAGCACTGATTGCAGCCATCAATCCTGCTGGTATCGTATTTGTCGGCAATCGCCTTGAAATTAATGCGGCACTGTTTAGCCCTCGCCGTAATTATGATGTTACAGGTAGTCCATCAGCACCACCACAGTCGGCTTTAGCCACGGGAAAAGTCGAGAGTGATCATGACTATTTTGTGCTGCCTGAAGCAGGCGCAACATGGCAATTAAATGACCATTCCGCTCTGGGTTTAACACTCCATGGCAATGGCGGTATGAACACCCGTTATTCGGCAAACGATACAGCAGGTGGTGCTGGCACTTTTGGCGCAGGTAATGCGGGTGTCGATTTAGCACAATTATTTTTATCGCCCACATTTGCTTACAAGTTTAATAATGGTGCTGCGCTTGGGGTGTCGGCGGTATTAGCCTATCAATATTTTGAAGCTAAAGGCTTGACCAGTTTTGCTGGACTATCCAATTCAGCTCAAAACTTGACCAATAACGGCCACGATAATTCTTTCGGCGCAGGGATCAACGTAGGTTTTATATTACCGGTTAATGATCACATAACATTAGGTGGTGGTGCGCGCTCACGTGTGTACATGTCAAAACTAGATAAATACCAAGGCCTGTTTGCAGAACAAGGTGATATGGATATCCCTGCATCCGCGACGATTGGCTTAGCATGGAAAACAACAGCAAACCTAACGGTCGCTTTAGATGTACAAAAAACATGGTATAGCTCAATTGATGCCGTAGGAAACCCAATGATGCCAGCCATGGGCTTATGTATGGGAGGCGATACAAACTCGTGCCTCGGCGGCAAGAATGGCATTGGCTTTGGCTGGAAAGACATGACCACCGTTAAACTGGGTGTGCAATATGAAGCGGCGAATGATTGGATATGGCGTGCCGGCTATAGCCACGGCAACCAGCCTGTTCCTGACTCAGAAGTCTATTTTAATATTCTAGCGCCTGGCGTGATGGAGCAACATATCACAGCAGGGTTTACTAAGACATTTGATAATGGGGCTCAAGAAATCAATTTTGCCGCCATGTATGCCCCTGCAAACAGTATTTCAGGACCAATCAGCACCACCCAAACGGTTGAATTAGAAATGAAGCAGTACCAACTAGAACTCGGTTGGTCACTTCTGTTTTAGACCATAAATATTCATAACAATGCTGATAAGTCTTGCGCAGTAAAATAGGCTTATCTGCATGTCATTAGGCTAGTAACAAGCCAACGCAATTACCCGACCAGTTATGTCGTTGGCAAAATAAAGCTCAACAAATTATTCAGCAACAGCCACTTGATTTCGACCATGTTTTTTAGCCCAATATAAACCCTGGTCAGCTGTTTCGATAAGTACTCGCATGAGTGCTTCTATATTCTGATCTTTTTGAGGTTGAATTGTAGCAACACCAAAGCTTAGTGTTACCTTTTCCAACACTGATGCATCGGGATGGCTAATTGCTAATGAATTAATTGTCTGCCGCATACTTTCAGCGATGATTTTCGCGCCACAGAGATCAGTGTCAGGTAAAATAAAGCAAAATTCATCACCACCATAACGAGCGGCTAAATCTCCCGGTCTTATTGATATTGTCATCATGGCATTAGCAACGGCGATTAAGCAATCATCGCCGCCTTGATGACCATAATTGTCATTATAAGATTTAAAATGGTCGATATCGCATAGTATTAATGATAATGGTGTGCTTGATCGCGATGCACGTTTCAACTCTCTCGACATTGTTTCATCAAAATGCCGACGATTGAACAGTCCTGTCAATCCATCTTTTACCGCCATCATTTTTAAGTCACGATTTGCTTTCTGAAGTTGCAGACGCATTTCCGCAATACGCTCCATCGCTCTTAACTTTGCGTTAAGGACAATCGGAGCAATGGGTTTAGTCAAATAATCATCGCCACCGGCATCAATACCAAGCGCAATAGATTCAGGTTCAGACATAGCAGAAAGAAAGATAATAGGCACCCAATCTTGCTCACTATCCGTCTGTTTTCTGATCTCTTTAGCAGCATCAATACCATTTTTTATTGGCATATTGATATCCAATAACACTAAGTCGGGCCGTTGTTGGCGAAAAGCATCCACTACTTGTTGACCATCATCAACTGTAATAACCTGATGACCCGCTTCCTCGGCATAAGCGCGGATTAACATTCGACTAGAGCTTGAATCATCTGCTAGTAACACTTTCATCATTAACGACCTAATATCAAGTAATATTGATTGGGATTATTTAATCTTATAGTGACTAAATAGGCTATCACTCACTTATTTCTTCTTGGCTCTTGGATGAGCATTATCGTAAACATTGGCTAAATGCTGAAAATCGACATGGGTATATATTTGGGTGGTCGAAATATCTGCATGGCCCAATAATTCTTGAATAGCCCTCAAATCGCCACTGGCTTCGAGCATGTGAGACGCAAAGGCATGACGTAAACGGTGTGGATGCACTTTATCGGAGATGCCCTGCCTTTTACCCCAATAATTTAGACGCTTTTGAATAGAACGCATACCCAACCGGCTACCTTGTTTGGTAATAAATAAAGCCGCCTGTTCGAAATAGCCCAGCTCATCACGCATCGTTAACCAACTTTGAAGTGCCCTCATCGCTTGTGTGCCAACAGGTACAATCCGCTGTTTATTCCCTTTACCCAAAACATGAACAAGCTGAGCACCAAAGTCGACATCACGCAAATCAAGGCTAGCTAATTCAGCCAAACGTAAACCACAAGAATAAAACAATTCCATGATGGCTCGATCACGACAGCCAATCATCGTATTTTGCAACGTGCCATCTAATAGACCGCTCATTTGATCAACATCTAGTGTTGAGGGTAGACGTTTCTCTCCTTTAGGGGCTTGCACAGCTTGTGCAGGATTATTATCAACCATGCCTTCACGAATTAAATAGCGGAAAAAACTACGAATAGCCGACAGAAACCGCTGTATAGAACGACTTGCTAAACCTTGCCGGTGAAGTTGGCTAATCATTTGGCGAATATGATTACTTTTAATCTCATTCCACGATATCAATTGACCTTGCTCACAAAAAGCAAGGAACTGTTTGAGATCACGCTGATAATTGGTCACTGTATGCAATGACATTCTTTTTTCTTGCCCTAAATACTGCAAGAAGCCACCAATAGCGTATTGCTGTTCAATCACGGCGGGAAACGTGATGATATGGGCGCAATAATCGCATCGTAATATCACCTAACAGGCGCAGATAATCTGTTGCCATATCAGCATGAAAACGATTTTCATCATAACTTGCTATCGCCAACAAACCAGCACAAGGTTGATGGCCTAATGGTAAACAAGCCACTGACTTTACCTGTTCGGCTTGCTCACCAAATAATAGTGTTTTTTGAGCCAGTGTTAATCGACCACACACCGGTTGTTGTTTTGATAATAAACCATCAAAAATTTTGAAACGATCATCATCAGCATGGTGTTGCACGATATTGTCATTTAACACTGGCAAGGCAATGTCATCATCGCCGCTATAAAATAAACGTAATGCCACCTCATCTGCTTCAAACTCTTGCTTCAGTTCAGCCATAAGTAATGGTAACAATTGCTCTAACCCTTCCGCATCCATCAGTCTCAAACACAGTTGATGTACACGTGATTGTAACTCAGTGTTTTTGCGAGCATTGAATATTAAGGCGTTTAATTGTGTCTGTAAGGTTTCATTTTTTTGTCTAGCTTGTTCAAGCTGTCGCTGCGCAAAGGAAATCGTACCTTCAGGAGATGTGGATAGCGCTAGTGAATCTAGCACCGAGGGCTGAGCAGTGAAAAACTCAGGATGTTTCATAAGATATTCTGCCACAAGCTCTGCGGTTAATTCGACTGTATCGTCGCCCATGCTATTTCCCCATCAAATACATATGTTGTTGGCCCTGTCATCCAGACAGATGCATTGTCGTTTGACCATTCAATTAGTAATTCACCACCCGGTAACTTGACCTTCACTTCTCGGGTCAATAATCCTCGCTGAATACCACTTACCACTGCCGCACACGCACCGGTTCCACAAGCAAGTGTCTCACCGGCTCCCCGCTCAAATACGCGTAAATTAATTTGGCTAGGATTAACCACCTCCATAAAACCAACATTCACTCGCTCGGGAAACTGATGATGTTGTTCAATCATAGACCCCAGCATACTGACCTCAGCAGTATTGATATCTTCAACCAGTAACACCGCATGCGGATTGCCCATTGAAATAACCCCAAGCTCAATATCTTGTCGTCCAGCTAAAGGTAAGCGATACGTGATTGATTGATTATTTGATACAAAAGGGATATCTGATGGTGAAAATCGGGGTAAACCCATATCAACGCTTACTTCGCCATCATTTCTCAAGCTGGGATATATCACACCAGAAGCGGTTTCTACTGCAATCGTCGTCTTATTAGTCAAGCCTTTTTCATGAACAAATCGAGCGAAACAACGTGCACCATTACCACACTGGGCTACTTCGCTACCATCGGCATTAAATATACGGTATCTAAAATCGACATCAGGCGTTGACGATTTCTCAACGAGTAACAGCTGATCACAGCCCACTCCAAATCGTCTATTGGCCAGAAATTGAATCTGACTCATTGTGAGTGTAACCTGCTGATTGATCGCATCAATAACAACAAAGTCATTGCCGATGCCATGCATTTTAGTAAATTTCAACATCATACTTAAGCCGGTAGCAGCTGCTCCCCAGCATATAATGATTCGATGGTTTCGCGCTCACGAACAATATGTACAGTATCCCCATCGACCATCACTTCGGCCGCACGAGGACGCGAGTTGTAATTCGAGCTCATTGTAAAACCGTAGGCGCCTGCCGAACGAATCGCTAATAAATCATTGGGCTTAATAGCCAATATGCGATCTTTACCAAGAAAATCACCTGTTTCACAGATAGGGCCCACAATATCAAAATTTTGTGGCGTGATAGAGTGATCTGGCTTTACTGCTTGAATAGCCATCCACGATTGATATAACGCTGGCCTTAATAAATCATTCATCGCCGCGTCAACAATGGCAAATTGTTTATCTTCTGTTGGTTTAATATACTCAACTTTAGTCACTAACATACCGGCATTTCCCGCGATCGCACGGCCAGGTTCTAACAAAATTTCTAAATCACGATTAATTAATAATGAGCGTAATGCAGCAGCATATTCTGCAGGGCTAGGCGGCGTTTCGTTATGGTAGGTAATACCAAGACCGCCACCGATATCCAAATGTTTCAGTTTAATACCGAGTTCAGCCAGTCTATCGATTAAAGTCAATACTCGCTTCAGCGCATCAACAAACGGTGCAACAGAAGTCAGTTGCGATCCAATATGACAATCAATGCCAACGACATTCAAGTGAGATAAGGCTTGCGCTTGTAGATAGACCGCTTCAGCCTGCTCAATCGCTATACCGAATTTATTTTCTTTTAAACCTGTCGATATATAAGGATGGGTTTGTGCATCAACATCAGGGTTAACCCGAATTGAAATCGCTGCTCGACAATCTAATTCGCTCGCCACATCATTAATTCGGTTCAACTCAGGTATCGATTCGACATTAAAACAACGAATACCTTGCTGTAATGCATAAGCAATCTCCGCAATTGTTTTACCCACACCGGAAAAAACAACACGTTCAGCCTGGCCACCAGCCGCAAGCACACGCGCTAATTCACCTGCTGAAACAATATCAAAACCAGATCCTAATCGCGCCAATACATTGAGTACCGCTAAATTAGAATTAGCTTTTACCGCATAACAAACGCAATGTGCTTGACCTGAAAATGCATGATCAAATGCTTTCCAATGTCGCTCTAATGTTGCACGAGAATAAATATACGTTGGTGTGCCAAACTGCTCCACAATCTTGGCTACGGCTACGTTTTCAGCAAATAGTTCACCTGATTTGTAATCAAAATCATCCATTGTTACTTACATCTCCGAGCTCATCAGGGTATTACCTTCCGGCAAATACAAGTCGCCCTTCTGGCCACATGCAACCAACACGGTCAAAAGGCCTACTATCAATATTAGTCGTTTCCAGCTGATCATTTTGTGCATTATTCTTTCCCATTTCAAACAATTGTGAGCAGTATATACGGGAAGTAACTACCTCGTCTCGACTTGCAAACTAGAAATTATCGAATAACTTACATAAGATAAGCACACTATTCACATAACCTTTAGGTTTTAGGTCATCAACATATCATGGAAAATACAGAATCGATCAGACTCAGCGGCTTAGCAAGACGTCTCATTACTGATGGCTTATTGAGTGAAGATGACGCTTTATCTGCTCAAAAAAACGCAAAACAAGCTAACCAACCTTTTGTAAATTATTTGGTGCGCAATAAAATTCTTGATAGCCATGCTATAGCCTTAGTTGCTTCACAAGAATTTGGCGTCCCACTGTTCGATATTGATGCAATGAATATGGAAGTGGCTGCGACGTCACTGATTAAAGAAGACCTTATTCGTAAACATCATGCCTTACCGATATACCAGCGGGGTAATCGCCTGCATGTCGCCATGTCAGATCCGACTAATTTACAAGCTTTAGACGAATATCAATTCAGCACGGGGATGAATACCTTTGCAGTTTTAGTGGAAGAAAAAAAACTGACTGCGGCTATTGAACGCGCTCTAGACAAAACAGATGAAAAATTTGAGGACTTTGGTTCAGACTTAGATGATATTGATCTAGGTCCTGATGACATTAATGACGGTCAATCTCAATCGACCTCAGAAGCTGATGAAACCCCTATCGTACGCTTTATTAATGGTATTTTGACCCATGCGATTAAATCAGGTGCGTCTGATATTCACTTTGAACCTTATGAGAAGAAATATCGGGTTCGCATTCGAATCGATGGCATTTTGCAAGAAGCACAATCAGCACCAATAACACTTGGAGGTCGAATAGCGGCACGTATTAAAGTTCTCTCTCGATTAAATATTGCCGAACGACGAGTGCCACAAGATGGTCGGATGCGACTAAAACTATCCCCTACAAAAACAATCGATTTTCGGGTTAATACTTGCCCAACGCTATTCGGTGAAAAAATTGTATTACGTATTCTAGACCCGACCAGTGCGCAGCTAGGCATTGATGTGTTGGGTTATGAACCCGATCAGAAAAAAATCTTTATGGATACCATGCATCAACCATACGGAATGATTCTGGTCACAGGTCCAACAGGTAGTGGTAAAACCGTTTCACTTTATACCGCTCTCAATATCCTTAATACCGATGATAGGAATATATCAACAGCTGAAGATCCTGCTGAAATAAGTTTGGCGGGCATTAATCAAGTGAATGTTAACCCAGCTGTAGGCCTCACTTTTTCTTCGGCATTAAAAGCATTTCTTCGCCAAGATCCAGATATTATTATGGTCGGTGAAATTCGTGATTTAGAAACAGCTGAAATATCAATTAAAGCCGCACAAACCGGCCATATGGTATTTTCAACCCTACACACCAACGATGCACCTCAAACATTAACTCGTCTCGCGAACATGGGTGTACCCGCCTTTAATATTGCTTCCGCTGTGTCGCTAATTATCGCTCAACGTTTAGGTCGTCGCTTATGTAATAAATGTAAGCAGGCAGAAAAAATTCCAGCCGATGCACTATTAGAAGAAGGGTTTACTCAAGCACAAATAGATAAAGGAGTAACCATTTTCAAAGCAATGGGTTGTGATAGTTGCACATTAGGTTATAAAGGCCGTGTTGGTATTTATCAAGTCATGCCTATTTCTGAAGATATGGGTCGCATCATCATGGAAGGTGGCAATGCGATGATGTTGGCCGATCAAGCAGAAAAAGAAGGCATTGATGATTTAAGAAAATCCGGTCTTAAAAAAGTAGCCGCTGGCATGACGAGTCTCGAAGAACTAAACCGTGTGATCAAGGAGTAATAGATGGCTCAAGCAACTAAAAAAGCCCAAAAAAATATTGATCCCGTTTATATCTGGCAGGGTTCGAATAAAGATGGTCGGCGCATTAAAGGTGAGCAGTCGGCAACCAGTGTTAGTGAAGTCAAAGCTATTTTAAGGCGCCAAGGGATCATCCCAATAAAAGTCAAAAAGAAACCTAAAGATCTTTTTGCACCAAGAAAGCCTGCAATCAAGCCTTCCGATATTGCGGTATTTAGCCGCATGTTAGCCACCATGATGTCTGCTGGTGTTCCACTGATGCAGGCGATGCAGATTATTGGTGAGGGTCATGAAAATTCTAGTATGCAGAAGATGATTTTATCGATTAAATCAGACGTAGAGTCAGGGACTAGTTTAGCTGAATCACTGGCAAAATTTCCTTTATATTTTGATGATCTTTTTGTCAGTTTAGTCAATGCTGGTGAGCAATCAGGTACCTTAGAAACGCTACTACATGAAATCGCGGCCTATAAAGAAAAAACCGAAGCATTAAAGGCTAAAATCAAAAAAGCTTTGGTCTATCCTATCGCCATCATTGTTGTTGCATTTATCGTGACAGCTATTTTAATGATCTTCGTCATTCCCCAATTCGAAGCATTATTTACCGGCTTTGGGGCCGATTTACCTGCCCTTACAAAAATCGTTATTAGTGTCTCTGAAATGTTCCAAGAATATTGGTGGATGATTTTTGGATCGATTATCGCTGCTATCTTTATCATTAAAGAAAGCAGACGACGTTCACGCAAGGTGCAACACTTCTTTGATCGTTTGCTACTAAAAATCCCCGTCATCGGCATGATTCAAAAAAAAGGCGCTATCGCTCGTTTTGCGCGTACTTTTTCCACCATGTTCAAAGCAGGTGTGCCAATGGTTGAAGCCATGGTTTCAGTCGCTGGCGCAACCGGTAATATCGTATTCAGTGAGGCTACCATAGTGATGCGAGATGATGTATCAACAGGTACCCAATTAAATACAGCAATGAAAGAAAGTGAGGTATTTCCAAATATGGTGGTGCAAATGGTCGCAATTGGTGAAGAATCTGGATCGCTTGATGCCATGTTAGCTAAAGTAGCCGATTTCTTTGAGCAAGAAGTCGATGATGCCGTTGATAATATGACGGCACTCATGGAACCGATGATTATGGCTATTTTAGGCGGTTTGATTGGTACCTTGGTTATTGCGATGTACTTACCTATCTTTAAACTGGGTGCGGTAGTGTAATCATGACATTAATAGTGCTATTACAATCATCACCACTTTGGTTCATATCACTGGTCAGCATACTTGGACTTTTAGTGGGCAGTTTTCTTAACGTCGTCATTTATCGACTACCACTAATGATGCAACGTGACTGGAAAGCACAATGCGATGAGCTTAATAATCAATCATCCGAAGAAGCATCACCTCTCACACTCAGTGTTCCGCGATCGCGTTGCCCTCATTGTGAACACACCATTACTGCTCTCGAAAATATTCCCGTTATCAGCTATCTATTTTTAGGTGGTCAATGTAAGCAATGTAAGGCACCCATTTCAAAGCGTTACCCATTGATTGAAGCTTTAACTGGCTTCCTTTCTGGCATTGTCGCTTGGCATTTTGGCTTTGAATGGGCTTGCTTAGGCGGGCTATTATTAACCTGGTCGCTCATCGCTCTGACATTTATTGATCTTGACCATCAACTTTTACCTGACAGTATCACCTTGCCTTTATTATGGCTGGGTATCATCTTTAACCTGTTTACGACTTATACCGACTTAACAGCAAGCGTAATGGGTGCGATTGCTGGCTATCTATCACTATGGTTAGTATTTCATGGCTTTAAGCTGGTCACAGGTAAAGAAGGCATGGGCTACGGTGATTTTAAATTATTAGCTGCCTTAGGCGCTTGGTTTGGCTGGATTTTATTACCCTCAATCATACTGCTATCCTCTTTTGTTGGTGCAATTGTCGGTATCTCACTGATCCTATTTCGTCAACATCAACGTAATATTCCCATCCCTTTTGGCCCCTACCTAGCGGCAGCTGGTTGGCTAGCATTAATTTTCGGGGAAACCATGACCCATAGCTATCTTAGTTGGACCATAAACTAAACTCATGTTCAAAGTGGGCCTTACTGGAGGTATTGCAAGTGGAAAATCGACAGTCTGTCGATTATTTGCTGAACATGGGATCCCAATCATTGATGCCGACGTCATCGCAAAGAAATTAGTTGAACCTAAACAACACGCTTATATCGAAATTACCAAAGCATTTGGCCAGCATTCTTGTCTATCAAATGGCCAACTTAACCGTGATTATTTACGACAACTTATTTTCACTGATAATAAGGCAAAGCTGAAATTAGAATCAATACTCCACCCTCTTATTCGTGAACAGTTAATTGAGCAAAGTAATGCCCAAAATGCGCCATATTGCATATTGGATATTCCCTTACTCATTGAAAGTAAAATGAACCATTGCGTTAATCATATTTTAATCATTGATATTAATTTGGCTTTACAGATCCGTCGATTATGCGACCGCGACCAAATTACAGAGGATGAAGCCCAGTTGATCATTAGCCAGCAAGCGACTCGCCAACAGCGTTTAGCTTGTGCCGATGACGTTATAAGCAATGATAATAATCTAGAACAACTAAAAAATATCGTTGATAACTTACATAAAAAATATCTTTCTAAATCAAATAACCTCCACTCGAGTTGCCAGCAAAAGGATAGTCATGGACAATAAGTATTTTTACGATCCTTATCTTAATATTTGAATCGCCAGTGTCAGAAAAAATTATTTACGAACAACCGCTCAATGAGCGCATAAGAACTTTTCTTCGGCTTGAATTTTTATTCACGCGTATTGATCACGCTTTGAAACAAAATGACGAATTAAGTAATCGCAATGCGATTGATGGCTTACTCAATATTTTGTCTGTTTTTGAGCGCAGTGATCTTAAACAAGAAATAATGAAAGAACTAGAACGCATGGTGAACACATTATCCGCTTTAGAAAATACGCCGGGAGTAGATAAGCAAGCACTCAATAATCTACTCGAAGAATTAGACCAAATTTTAGATTCATTACATATTAATAAAGCCGCGATTGGTCAAGGCTTGCGTGAAAATGACTTTCTTTACAGTATTCGTCAACGCGCCAGTATTCCAGGTGGAAGTTGTGACTTTGATTTACCTGCCTACCATTTCTGGTTACGACATACGTCTTACGAAGTCCGCAAACATCAGTTAATCAATTGGCTTAATCAATTTTCTAGCATGCGTGCCGCTATTGAAATGTCACTTAAACTCATTCGTGAGAGTACTGGCTTTAACTCTGCTAGTGCGTCCGCAGGGTTTTTCCAACAAAGTTTGGATAGCAGCCAACCCAATCAGCTTATTCGGGTAAGCGTGCCAAATGACACAAGCTATTACCCTGAAATTAGTGGTGGTAAACACCGTTTTACCGTTCGCCTCATGCATTTTGATATAAATCAACGGGCCAAACAAATCACTGAAGACATAGAGTTTTCACTTAGTATTTGTGCAATGTAACCAGGCTAGCGGATGACTAAGATTATTGTTCAATGTCCACAATGTCGCCAATCAGTCCCTTGGCAAGCCGATCAGCTGTGGAAACCCTTTTGCAGTGAACGGTGCAAATTAATCGACTTAGGCGATTGGGCATCCGAAAACCATCGTATTCCAGATAATTCATCTCAAATCAACCAGATTGATATCGATGAATATAATCCTTCTGATTATCATTAATTAATCAGGCTTAACCACTAGGCCTGAAGAGCTATCATCATGCATCTCCAGCAGTCAAAATACCCTGCTGATATGAAAAATCTAACATTTTATTCAATGGAATCAAGGCTTTTTTACGAGTTTCCTCATCTACTTCAACTTCGTTTTTGGTGTCTCGCAGCGTTTCGTATAAATTAACTAAAGTATTCATTGCCATCCACGGGCAATGAGCACAACTTTTACATGTCGCACTTTTACCGCCTGTAGGTGCAGGAATAAGCCGTTTATTAGGTACCGTTTGGCTCATTTTATAAAATAACCCATAGTCAGTAGCAATAATCAATGTGTCTGCTTTTGATGCTTTTCCTGCCGCAATAATTTGTTTTGTTGAACCAACGAAATCCGCTTTCGCAATAATAGATTCAGGTGATTCAGGATGAACTAATACCTCAGCACCAGGGTGTTTTTTGATCAAAGCTTCCAGTTCATAAAGCTTAAACTCATCATGAACAACACAATGACCTTGCCATAGAATCATATCAGCACCGGTCTTATTATTAATATATTGGCCTAAATGACGATCCGGCCCCCAAATTATTTTCTTACCTTGTGCCATCAAGTGCTGAATAATCTGTATCGCATTACTTGATGTCACAATCCAGTCTGCACGGGCTTTAACTTCAACACTGGTATTGGCGTAAACGACCACTTCATGTTCAGGATATTGATCACAAAACTGACTAAACTCATCGATTGGGCAGCCTAAATCTAAAGAGCATTCTGCTTCCAATGTTGGCATGATGACTGTTTTTTCTGGACTTAAAATTTTTGCCGTTTCACCCATGAAGCGTACGCCACAAACGACTAAGGTACTCGCTTGATGCTGAGCGCCAAAATTAGCCATATCTAATGAGTCAGAGACATAACCACCTGTTTCTTCTGCCAGTGCCTGCAGTTCATCATCTACATAATAATGGGCAATTAAGACTGCATTTTTTAATTTAAGCAACGATTTAATTTTGGAGACATAGTCTTGTTTTTGAGTATCCGTCAGCCAGGGGTTCGGCGTAACATTATCAATAATATGATCAATTCTTGATTGCAATTTTTTTGGAATTGTCTCGGCAAGACTCATTTAATATTACCTTTAATAGTGTAAATGTAATGAATTATCGTAAAGCTTGTAACGCTAATACAATCGGAGCATTAGCTGCTGGAAATGGATAATCAGCTAAGTCAGATATCGCACTCCAGCTTAATGTCTGGCCTTCTTGGCCATTAGGTGTGCCATCAAAATTTTCGACATGCCATACATCCAACAAAACTGATCTATCGTCATAATCATGAGAAACAGTCAGTAATGGTTTCGCTGAAACAACCAAAATACCTAGCTCCTCCAGTATTTCACGCTTTAATGCACCAAAAACCGTTTCACCTGCTTCAACCTTTCCACCAGGAAATTCCCACAAATCACCCTGATGTTGGTGCGGTTGTCGAAGTGCTAGTAGTACTTGGTTTTCAGTATTTACAATTGTGGCTACTGCTACGTGTATCAGTTTTTTCATTCGACTAATACATAAAGTGCACCGCAGTAAGGACACGATACCTCACCTTTACTCTCTATATCTAAATAGACTTTAGGATGCGCATCCCAAAGCGTCATATTCGGCGTTGGACAACTTAAGGGCAGATCAGCTGAATGAATTTCATATCGCTTTTGACTGCATGATTCTTCTGAAGTTATGTCATTCATCTGAACGGCCCTCTTAATTATATTACGCTTAAGATTTCTCTGTTGTTTCAGCCAACGAAGCTTGCTTTCGCAAACGTATATTTAACTCTTTTAATTGACCATCACTCACCGCACTTGGCGCACTAGTTAGTAAACAGCTCGCAGATTGTGTTTTAGGGAATGCCATCACATCACGAATAGATGACGATCCCGTCATTAACATCGCAAGACGATCTAAACCAAATGCCAAACCACCATGTGGCGGACAACCAAATTTCAATGCTTCAAGTAGGAAGCCAAATTTATCATCCGCCTCTTCTTTTGAAATACCTAATAATTCAAATACTTTACTTTGCACATCCGCTTTATGAATACGCATTGAACCACCGCCTAACTCGGTACCATTCAACACCATATCGTAGGCACGTGATAAACATTTACCTGGATCAGTTTCTAATAAACCCAGATCAGATTCACGAGGCGCTGTAAATGGATGATGCAAAGCAGTCCAACGATTAGCCTTCTCATCCCACTCAAACATCGGGAATGCCACCACCCACAATGGCTGCCAGCCATGTTTCACTAGGCCTAAATCATGGCCTACTTTAACTCGCAACGCACCCAAAGCTTCATTAACAACTGTCGCACTATCGGCACCAAAGAAGACTAAATCACCTGTTTGTGCTTCTGTTCGCTGCATAATTGACGCAACGACATCATCTGGTAAGAATTTCAATATAGGTGATTGCAATCCTTCACGACCAGCATCAAGATCATTAACTTTAATATAAGCAAGGCCTTTCGCGCCATAGATCCCAACATACTTAGTGTAATCGTCAATTGCTTTACGACTCAACTCAGCACCAGCAGGCACCCGTAAAGCAGCCACTCGACCTTTTTCATCATTCGCTGGGCCAGAGAACACCTTGAAATCAACACCTTTCATTAAGTCACTAATTTCGACAAGTTCCAAGTCGATTCGCAAGTCAGGTTTATCACTACCATAACGCGCCATAGCTTCAGCATAGGTCATGCGAGGGAAAGGGTTCGGTAAAGCTTGCTCTAAAACATTGGCAAACAAGCTACGAATCATTTCTTCCATCATCGTCATTAAATCTTCTTCTTCAACAAATGACGTTTCGATATCGACTTGGGTAAATTCAGGTTGGCGATCAGCACGTAAATCTTCATCGCGGAAACAACGGACAATTTGATAATAACGATCCATTCCTGCCACCATCAGCAATTGTTTAAACAGCTGTGGTGATTGAGGCAAAGCGAAGAAGTCGCCTGGATGCGTGCGACTTGGCACTAAATAATCACGTGCACCTTCTGGTGTTGCTTTCGTCAAAATCGGTGTTTCAATATCCAAGAAGCCATTATCATCTAAGAATCGACGCAATAAGCTGGTGATTTTTGAACGAAAACGTAATTTTTGCAACATTTCAGGGCGACGTAAATCAATATAACGATGACGTAAACGAACATCTTCACTAACTTCAGCCTGCTCCGTTAATGGAAATGGAGGTGTTTCAGCACTATTCAACACATCCACACGTTTAGCAACGATTTCAATTTTACCGCTACTCATCCCGGCATTATCGCTGCCTTCAGGGCGCAACCTTACTTCACCTTCAATTTGCAAAACATATTCACTACGAACACTTTCTGCAATAGCAAAGCTTGCTGCATCTTCAGGGTTACAGACGACCTGAACCAAACCTTCACGATCACGTAGGTCAATAAAGATAACGCCACCATGATCACGACGACGGTGCATCCATCCCGCAATCGTTACTGTTTGACCTTCCAATGTTTCGTTCACATCGCCGCAATAATGGCTACGCATAGTTCAATTCCAATAGTTCAAATTATTTAGGGTCACACCACAAGCAATGTGTGGCACTCGTTTTTTACAGCTTATCAATCTTAGACTTAGCGTCATTGATAAGTTTATTTTTATTAACGTTTGGCACGACAACACCCATAGAGATAATCATCTTCAAACCTTCTTCAACCGTCATCTTCAATTCAATGACTTCTGCTTTTGGCACCATTAATACAAAACCTGACGTTGGATTGGGTGTTGTCGGTATGAATACGCTGACAACATCAGCCGCTGTTTTTTCTTGAACCTCGCCCAAATCATCTGAAGTCATAAAGGCTAGACTCCATACGCCTTTACGAGGGTATTCAATTAACAATACTTTACGAAATGACTTGCCATCTGTCGCCAATACCGCTTCTAAAATTTGCTTAATTCCAGCATATAAATTTCGCACAACAGGAATTCTTGCCAGTAATGATTCCCAAGCAGCGACAATGCGACGCCCTAATAAATTGGCAACGATCATACCCGTTGCTAACACCATTACCACGGCGAGTACCACGCCGAAGCCTGGAATATGTATGCCAATTAAATTATCAGGCTGATAGGCATAGGGTAACAGTAATAGGGTGCGGTCTAAAAAGCCTACTATCGCACGTACAACTAGAAAAGTGATCCCCAATGGCATCCAAACTAGCAGTCCAGCAATAATATATTTTTTCATTTTAGACAATGTCTCTTTGAGAATTGGGGCTTCATGCCGGTGTTTTAGGCTTTGTCGTCGAGGAATCCGCTCCACTCTCTGCTAAATTTCGTTTAGTACCGCTTTTGAAGTCTGTTTCATACCAGCCATTTCCTTTCAAACGAAAGCCTGCGGCTGAAACTAACTTACGTAATGTACCTTCATCACAAGCCGGACAATGAACTAGTGGCTCATCACTCATTTTTTGTAATGCTTCAAATTCGTGCTCACACGCATCACAATGATATTCATACAATGGCATTAACTTCTACCCTCAATACTAGTACACAACATTATAATAAACTTTGTCTATCAACCTATAAACCGCCTAATTATACCCAAAAACAAACATAACGGCTTTTATGCTTCAATTAATGACAAATACCTTTAGCCACTATCAATTAATAAATAATCCGCTACACTCCTTTTTATGAAAAAAAATCAAGACTGGAAAGCCATCCGTAGCCTACTGCCTTATATATTTGAATTTAAAGGCCGCGTGGCTATTGCCTTGGCACTTTTAACCTTTGCTAAGTTGGCTAATGTTGGTATTCCCCTCGCGCTCAAAGGTGCAATCGATGCACTTGATCCTCAGCAACAAGCGATCATCTATTTACCGGTGGCAATGCTAATCGCTTACGGCAGTTTGCGCTTAGCTAGTAGTTTATTTAGCGAATTACGTGATGCTCTATTCGCTAAAGTTATTTATCGGTCAGTTAGGCGTATTGCCGGTCATGTTTTTGAACATTTACATAAATTATCACTGCGCTTTCACTTACAACGCCAAACTGGAGGAATTTCACGGGATATTGAACGCGGTACACGTGGTATAAGCTTTTTAATGAATTTTATGATATTCAACATTTTGCCAACACTCGTTGAAATAGCTCTAGTCACAATCATTCTGCTTACAAAGTATGACAGTATATTTGCCATTATCGTCACCACAACGATTCTACTATTTATTATTTATACATTAGCGATTACTGAGTGGCGGATGCGATTTCGTCGTGCAATGAACGAGCTTGACTCTAAAGCAAATAATCAGGCAATTGATAGTCTACTCAATTATGAGACCGTTAAATATTTCAACAATGAACACTATGAATTACAGCGTTATGATGAAAAACTGACCCGCTGGGAAGTCTCTGCTATTAAAAATCAAACATCACTATCGCTATTGAATATCGGTCAAGGCGCGATTGTTGCCACGGGTCTAACGATACTTATGCTACTTGCAGGCCAAGGTGTTGTTGCAGGCGAACTAACTTTAGGTGATCTCGTTTTGATCAATGCTTTTTTGTTGCAACTCTATTTACCTTTAGGGTTTCTTGGTTTTGTCTATCGTGAAATTCGCCATTCTTTAGCGGACATGGAAAGGATGTTTGCTCTGCTTGATGAACAACAAGAAACAGTCGATAGCATCGACGCCTCAACATTGGCTGTGCAAGGTGGAACGATTCAATTCAATCATGTTAATTTTTATTATGATGCAAGTCGCCCTATTCTGCATGACATCAACTTTACACTCGAAGCCGGCAAAAAACTGGCTATCGTCGGTACTAGTGGTTCAGGAAAGTCGACACTGATTAGATTATTGTTCCGCTTTTATGATCCTCAGAGTGGCAATATCACTATTGACGGGCATGACATTCGACATGTCGACCAACATAGTCTCCGCCAAGCAATTGGTGTCGTGCCACAAGATACCGTGTTATTTAACGACACTATTTATCACAACATTTTATATGGCAATCCGAAGGTAGATAAACAAGCTGTTATCGATGCAGCTAAACAAGCTCATATACATCACTTTATCGAGAGCTTACCTGATGGCTATGAAACCCTTGTCGGTGAGCGTGGTCTAAAGTTATCTGGAGGGGAAAAGCAACGTATTGCCATTGCGCGCACATTACTTAAAAACCCGAAAATACTTATTTTTGATGAGGCAACATCCTCGCTGGATAGTCATTCAGAACAAATAATCAATCAAGAATTACAAGCGATTTGTGCCGATAAAACAACTCTAGCCATTGCACATCGACTATCCACCATCGTTGATGCGGATACCATTTTAGTATTGGATCACGGTAACATTATTGAACAAGGCAATCATAAGGAGTTGCTTAAAGCCCAAGGGCGTTATGCGGCAATGTGGTCACTTCAACAAATGGAAGTTAACAATGAATAACTTATTAAATTTTTTTATTATCACCCTATTTTCAAGCTCAGCTTTTGCACAATGGCAAATTGAAACCTTTTCGAAAGACAATAATCAGACTGAAATGAAATCAGCGATGATTAGGAATGAACAGGGCTTTGAGTTAGCAATATTCAAAACTACAGAAGGTGTCATTTGGCTAGACTTCAGCTTATCAGACAATAATTTTGATCAATTGTCACAAAATGAACTCCCCATTTTTCAAATTGACAATAAAAAACCCGTAAAAATGATTCGTGGTTTCACAGCGACTATCGTACCGGCTGATGAAGGCATCGCAGCAATTGTCGTCAATGATAGCGAAACAATATCCACCGATAGAGATTTCACTGTCAACCATATAGTCGCAGAACGATTACCCGAACGCGTAATATGCCCAATCTGGCAAGGTAAACATCGCCCCCATCTTGGAACTATCGACGCCCTGATTAATGGCAAAAATATTAACTTCGAATACACGCTGCTTGATGGCACGAAAGGAAACACATCATTTTCTCTGGAAGGCGCGAAAGAAGTAATCACTAATGCCATATCTGAGTGATTTGACACATAAAATAGCCTAGCCTTTGGACTTTTACTCCTAAATCAGGTTAGTATTTCTGGCTGAAAAGGGGCGATGCCTGCGATTCTATATGCAATTATGATACATAAAACTCTGTTCAGCTTCGGTTCAGCTTTCGTGTGAGAAGCTAATCGTGTAACAGGGCAAATAACTTAAAATATACGAAGGAAAAATAATGAAATACGGCAAAACACTTATCAATACGCTGTTAGGCGCATCAGTCTTACTTTCTTCAGTTGTTATGGCTGAAAATCACGTTATCACTGCAGCTGTAACAGCATTCAAACCTATGGTATTAAAAATCGCTCCTGGTGACACTGTTTCTTGGGAAAATATGAATGGTCACATCACAAACACTACATTCACAGATAATGGTGGTGAGCATCACTACATCCCTGAAGGTTCAGTAGGCTGGGCTTCTCAAATGGGTGAAAACTTCCAAACACCACCATTGACAGTCCCTGGCATCTACCTCTACAAATGCGATCCTCATTGGGGTGCTGGCATGGGTGGAGTAATCATCGTTGGCACACCAACAAACCTAGATGACATTGAAGCAACAAAACCAAAAGGTGCTTTAAAACGTCTAGTTAAAAAAGCTAAAAAAGCATTGAAGTAATTTAAGCGATTATTGCTTAAACAAAAAAGCCCGCGTAAATCGCGGGCTTTTTTGATCCAAAACTCAGCGTATATGATAAAATCACGATGTTTTAAATTGGCCTGATAATTATGGTCTAAAATAATTTTATTACCTGCTGGGAGATACCTTCTAATGTCTAAGACTGTTGATAACAGTAAACGACGGTTCCTGACCACTGCTGCCAGTGTCGTCGTCGGTGGTGCGGGTGTTGCTGCCATTGCCGTGCCTTTTGTTGCCTCTATGTTGCCGAGTGCTAAAGCTCGTGCTGCTGGAGCACCTGTTGAAGTCGATATCAGTAAACTAGAAATCGGTCAGATGATAACTGTTGAATGGCGAGGCAAGCCAGTTTGGGTATTAAATCGCTCTATTGAATCACTCGCAACATTACCAGAACTTAATGCTGAGTTGGTGGATCCTGACAGCGATGCAAACACACAGCAACCCGCATATTGTAAGAATGAAAATCGCTCGATTCGCGATAACATCATTGTCCTCGTCGGTATTTGTACTCATCTAGGTTGCTCACCAAGTTACCGCCCTGAATTAGCCCCCGCTGATTTAGGTCCAGAATGGAAAGGTGGTTTTTTCTGCCCTTGCCACGGTTCACGTTACGACCTTTCTGGGCGTGTATTTAAAAACATGCCTGCCCCAAAAAACTTGGTCGTACCTCCCTATCATTTCTTGGGTGACAACCGCGTTGTCATCGGTGAAGATCCACAAGGAGTAGCATAATGTTTTCTAGCTTAATGGGCTGGGTAGATGCCCGCTTCCCTGCAACTAAACTGTGGGAAGAACACCTTTCTAAATATTACGCACCAAAAAACTTTAATTTTTGGTATTTCTTTGGTTCATTAGCATTACTCGTTTTAGTACTGCAAATTGTCACGGGAATTTTCCTGACAATGAATTATAAACCTGATGCAGCTTTAGCCTTCGCCTCTGTCGAATATATTATGCGTGATGTTGAATGGGGCTGGCTAATACGCTACCTTCACTCAACAGGTGCATCTGCTTTCTTTATCGTGATTTATTTACACATGTTTCGTGGACTTATATACGGTTCATATAAACAACCAAGAGAACTCGTTTGGCTATTTGGCATGTTCCTCTACATGGCTCTTATGGCTGAGGCATTCATGGGCTACCTATTACCTTGGGGTCAAATGTCATTTTGGGGCGCACAGGTTATTATTTCCTTATTTGGTGCTATCCCATTCATAGGTGAACAGTTAGCGTTATGGATCCGTGGTGATTTTGTTGTTGCTGATGCCACATTAAATCGCTTCTTTGCCTTCCATGTAATAGCGGTTCCTTTAGTCATTCTTGGACTGGTAGTCGCTCATATTATTGCCTTACATGAAGTGGGATCAAACAATCCAGATGGGATTGATATCAAGAAAAATAAAGACAAGAATGGCATTCCATTAGATGGTATTCCTTTTCATCCTTATTACACTGTTAAAGATATTGTGGGTGTCACCGTATTTTTGTTCATTTTCTCTTTGGTTTTATTTTATGCACCTGAAATGGATGGTTGGTTCCTAGAACATGCTAACTTTGTACCTGCAAACCCACTGAAAACACCTCTTCATATTGCACCAGTTTGGTATTTCACGCCTTTCTATGCCATTTTGAGAGCCGTACCAAGTATTGCTGGCTCAGCCTTCCCTGGTGTAGTGGCAATGGGGTTATCCATCGTATTTTTATTCTTATTGCCTTGGTTAGATCGCAGCCCAGTAAGATCAATCCGCTATCGAGGAATCTACTTCCGTACTGCGATTGTATTTTTTGTGATTAGCTTTTTAGGGCTCGGTTTCTTAGGAACGCAACCCGTTACACCTTTGTATACAACATTAGCCCAAATTTTCTCAGTAATATACTTTGCGTTCTTTATTTTAATGCCTATCTACACTAGCCTTGATAAAGATAAACCAGTACCAGAAAGGGTGACATTCAAATGAGAACTTTAATATTTGCACTATTCATCGGCTATTTGACGGTTATTTCAGGTCAAGTTATGGCAAGTGCTGATGGAATTCATCTTGATGATGTTGAAGTCGATTTATCAGATAAAGCATCATTACAACGTGGCGCTAAAACATTTGTAAACTACTGTCTAAGCTGTCATCAAGCTGCTTTTATGCGCTATAACCGGATGGCTAAAGATCTTGATTTAACAGATGAACAAGTCAAAGAAAATTTAATGTTTGCCTCAGAAAAAATTGGTGACACAATGACTGTCGCAATGCGCCCTGAAGATGCAACAAAATGGTTTGGTGTTGCACCGCCAGATCTTTCGGTTATCTCTCGCTCTAGAGGTACTGCATGGTTAAATACTTATTTACGTACATTCTATCTTGATGACTCAAAAGCGGTCGGCACAAATAATCTAGTATTCAAAGGCACCAGTATGCCTCACGTTTTATGGCGCCAACAAGGCTACTTAAATCATGATGAAGAAACAGGCCAATTAACACAGCTTAAGGATGGCTCATTATCAAGTTATGATTACGACGTTATGGTAGCAGACTTGGTCAACTTCTTAGCTTATATTGGTGAGCCATCGAAAATTCAACGCTTAGAATTAGGTAAATGGGTATTACTCTATCTATTCCTCTTTTTCCTTGTGGCATACCCAATGAAAAAAGCATTTTGGAAAGATATTCATTAATTCTAGCTCAATCTAGATTGCAGTATTTATAGAAAGGGAGAACACTCCCTTTCTTTTTTTCAGCACTATAAGCCATAGATACTGTTGTCATTCAGTATCTTTAGGAGCAATAGCAAAATGATTAATAGCAATCGCCGCGCGATGATGACTGTGTATTCAGACCCTTCATGTCCGTTTAGTCACCGCACACGTATTGTCATGCATGAAAAAAATATTACTGCTGACACTCAAGATATTATCGATGGACACTGGCCTGAAGACGTTGCAGCGGTAAACCCTTATGGAACAAGCCCAACATTGATTGATCGTGATCTCGTATTGTTTGATGCAAATATAATCATCAATTACTTTGATGAGCGTTTCCTGCACCCGCCTTTAATGCCTGTAGATCCTATTGCTCGAGCTCAAGCTAGGCTGATGTTGCATCGCATTGATAAGGATTGGTATTCTTTGTGGCCAGCATTAGTAGGTACGGAGAAAAGTAAAACAAATAAGGCTCGTAAAATAATTCAAGAGGACTTGACCGTACTAGCGCCGCTATTTGAAGAGTCTGCTTATTTTATGAGTGAGGAGTTTTCTTTATTAGACTGTAGTTTAGCGCCATTGCTATGGCGATTACCAATGCTTGGTATTAAGTTATCAGCCAAGGCAAAAGCAGTGGAGAACTATGCAGAAAGAATTTTTGCTCGCGATGGCTTTCAAGCAAGTTTGAGCGATGTTGAGCGTGAAATGAGATAACAACATGACATCACAGAAACCTTACCTTATAAGAGCAATATATCAGTGGTTAATTGATAACCAAATGACACCTCATTTATTAGTCAACACCTCATATGAGGGTGTGCAGGTACCACGAGAATATATAAATGATAATAAAATCGTATTGAATATTTCAGAGGGTGCAGTACAAAACTTCCATGCTGATAATGACTGGATTAGCTTTTCTGCTCGTTTTGCGGGTAAACCAATGGAATTATTTGTTCCTATAGTCGCCGTACAATCAATTTATAGCAAAGAAAATAATGAAGGTATGTTCTTTCCCTCAGAAGAGGATACGCCACCACCTATTCGTCCACTTAAGTCAGTAAAAGCTGAGCGACCGGGTCTTAAAATTGTAAAATAAGATAAACTTGCTTAAAGTTTATATTTATCCATTCGATATCGCATTGCCATTCGTGTCAGTCCCAGCTCTCTCGCAGCACGTGAAACATTGCTTGCTGTTCTTTCCAGGGCCCGTTCAATCAAGTACTTTTCGACCTCATCCAAGGTCATACGCTCTAATCCACTTAACTCCAAACAGTTCGTCGAGTCTACAGGCAGTGCATTTGCCATATTTAAAATTAGACCTTCTACATCTATTTTAGATTGGCGACACAACATAACAGCTCGTTCCAAAACGTGCTGTAACTCTCTTATATTGCCAGGCCAAGGGTAAACCAGTAATGCTTGTAAAGCCTCATCAAGTAACTCCGGTGTTTTTAATCCGTAGCGGCGAGCCACCTTTTCGATAAAATGCGTTGCTAAAAGAGGTATATCCTGATCGCGTTCACGTAAAGGAGGAAGAGTAAGCTCTAACACATTTAGCCGAAAATACAGGTCTGAGCGAAACAGACCATCCGTCACCATCTCTGCCAAATTACGATTTGTTGCCGCCACAAAATGTGCATTTACTGGATACTCCTTGGTCGCACCTAATCGTCTTACAACTCGCCGCTCAATGACATTTAATAATTTTGCTTGTAAAGCTAAGGGTAGTTCACCCACCTCATCTAAAAATAAAGTTCCCGACTCAGCTACTTCGATAAGACCGACTTTAGCCTGATGAGCATTGGTAAATGCACCTCGTTCATAGCCAAAAAGTTCAGCTTCAATCAATTCGCTGGGCAGTGAAGCACAGTCAACGTGAACAAATGGTTGCTTATGCCAGTCACCCAATTGATGATACAAACGTGCCGCCACATCTTTTCCGGTCCCCGTTTCCCCTCTAATCAACATAACGGGGTGACTATCAGTACTTTTTGCCACCAACTGTGCAATGCGAGCTAAGTGGTCACGGACTTTCTGAGCTGATGGGCTAATTCCCACCATTTCAATACTATCTAATGCTTGACGATCACGTACATGAGAATAAGTTAACTTTTGCTTGAGCTGTTGATTTTCAAGTACTTTGGATATAGTTAGTGTTAAATCATCAAGATCAACCGGTTTTTTTAAGTAATCTGTCGCGCCTAATTTCATCGCCGAAACAGCATCATCTAACTCACCGTAAGCAGTCATAACAATTACAGGCAATGACTTTAAACTACTATTTTCACCAGTAGAAAAATCCGTAAGTAAGTCTAGTCCGCTTCCATCAGGTAGCCGAATATCTAGTAATAAAAGGTCAGGTAAAGCTAACTTTAGCGAACGGTGAGCCTCTGCAATCGTTGATACAATTGTGCCTGTATAGCCTTCTTTCTCTAAGCGTCTCAATACTGATTTGGCAAATAATGTTTCGTCTTCTACCAGCAACACATTTTTCATAAAATCATTTTCCACATTATATTCAATCGTTCCGCTTGATAGGCTGTTCAACAGCAAGCATGATCGTGACTAAGGTGCCACCAGCAACAAGGTTCTCGTAAACCAAACTACCACCATGCTGTTTAATTACTTTCAATGAAAATGGGATCCCAAGACCACAGCTAAGACTCTTTACATCTCCATCAGCAACTTGTTCAGCAATAGGATCGAATATCATACCTTGCCCCTGATCTTTGATCGACAGAGATACATGCTTTGCATCTTGATGATAAATAAGTTCAATAGTGCCACCAAAAGGCGATGCCTCTAGTGCATTCTGGACTAAATTAAAAATAGCCTGCTCAAACAAATGAATATCAAGTGAAAACGGTACCCTTTTAGAGTCCCAACCCAAACGTTGTAGCTTAATATTTTTATCTAATAATTGTAATTCTATTAACAAAAGTGCATTGTCAATTACAGCAATCAGGGTAGTCTCACTCAAATGAGGCTTGATAGGATACAAATATCTTAATAGCGAGGTAACCCAGCGTTCTAGTCGATCAACAGCCACCATGATATCTGTCAATGTGTCATGAGTCGTTGGTGAAATATCCTCATCAAGAGCGACTTGAGATGCAGCACGTATGCCTGCTAATGGGTTTCGAATATTATGGGCGACTAAGGGTACTAACTCACCTAATGCAGCCTGCTTTTTAGTTTCAATCAATTGATCACGGCTTAGAGCGAGTTCAGAAGCCATACTATTGATTGCTTCAGATAAACGAATTAAGTTGGATACACCAGTAAGCGGCACAGCATGATGCAAATCACCTTTACTAATTAATTTTGCACCTTCGACAAGTTCGGTGACAGGTTCAACTATATTTTTGCGTACAAATTTTCGCGCTATTAACAACAGACCGATAGCTAAAAATACAGGAATAGGCGCCAACCAACTTAATCGTTGCGTCCATTGCTTTCTTGATAACGATAATGCTTTTTGCTTATTTTTTAACACTGCATCGAGATTTGAAAAGGCGTGTTCTAATTGTGAAAATGTATATTTTTCAAGTTCTTTATCAAGTAATTTTTGTCGATCAATCACCGCGTGACCATCAACAATTAATCGCTCAGTTTGAGCATAAAACACAGCGTAAGCATTATCAACTAATTGAATGGCCTGCGTCTCTTGCTCATCCACTGCTAATAGGGTTAGATCTGATAGGTAACCATGAATTGTTTGTGTGTAAGCTGAATATTCTTTGGAAGCATCATTATCATGTAGAAAAGTAGCATCAAACACTTCTTTTAACTGTCTATACACCTCACCGCGAATATTCTGCATTGTCGTATTCATTGATCCTATACGCAGTGATTGTTCTGAACTAGTTTGCCATGAAACTGACCACACAACACCTACCGTTGCTGTTATCAAAACAAGTAAAATAAAACTTAACTCATGTAATAGTAGAGTGGCTTGGAGAGAATTAAATCGTTTCAACATAATATATGCCTAATAACAAAAACGGGCAATAACGCCCGTTTTTGGATTATTCGTGACAACTGCTTTTATAAATTATCAAAACCACTGAATGTAACAGTTTCTTCGGTAAGTACTGGATCACCTTCTTGCCATGTTTTACCATCAGGTACAATCGTTCTCACCTGATAAATCTCTCCAGGTATCGCTTCAGACAGTGTGAAGATGTAATATTTGCTCGCGTATAGCGGGTAACGAGAATTTTTAGGATCATTAATAAAAGGCTGGATAATATGTTGGGTACCCTTCACTTTTTCGCCGTTATAATCGATCTCCACTTCTTTTTTATCTGAACCTTTAGCTAAAGCCCAACGTATTTTACGCTGGAAATAACGCCAATCACCTCCCGTTAGACGGTCGAGTTCGTGTACGTCAAATTCAAGAAAGAACACAAAAACACTATTACCTTGTTGGTTTTCACGATCCTGGTATGGACGTTTATGCTTACCGGTAAAAAATTCAAAATGCGTGTCTTTTCGACCTGTGTTTCGAATATTGCTAATAACAACATCAATCGTATCTTCACGAGGGCCATCAACAAAACTCTCTCTACTGTATTTGTAATGCAGTATTGTCGGTTGATTAATATTTTTTAAATGTGCTTTATCAAAAAGCTCGTTATTGACCTCAGAAAAGCCAGCAGCGGCAGATGCATTTACTGCAAAACCTAATAAAAAACTGGCTGAAATCAATGTAAACCATATTTTTTGTACCATCACATTCCTCTTTATTTTAATGTTATTCTTAGCATTATTCTTATTTTACAGTAAAGCTTAATAATGACTACCCAACGATTCCTAAAGCACGCTATTTTATGTGCATTGATACTGACCACAGTGATAAGCTGCTCATACAATGACAATACAAAAGTGTATCAACAGTACAGTGAGTACAGTTTTGAAGAAACATTGTTAAATCTTGATCTTGCCATTTCAGAGCATAATTATCGAATTATTCATCGCAGTGATATTGGTCAGGCAGTCCGTGATCGCGGCGAAAAAGATTTTCCTTTATCAACGATTACTAACTTTTGTAATATTACTTACGCAAAAGAAATGATTGAAATTAATGCCAATCTAATAAACGAAATGCCATGCACCATTGCTGTTCGTGAAGAAACCAATAAAGGTATTGTTGTCAGCAGTAGATTAATGGATGAATATACTAGTAATGAACAACAAAATCAGTTTGCAATCAAAATAAATAGCAATCTTAAATCAATTATCGCAGCTACCGTTGAGTAGCTACGATAAACAAGATCAGTTATTCCTCTATTTTCTCAGGTCTGCCTTCACCTAAGACACCATCTGAACGGGCTTTCAAATAGGCATATAGATCATTGATATGAGGACGAATATTTGGATCATCAGACCAAGTTGGCATCTTAAAGCTGTTTACACCTTGCTCACCTGCAACCTGACTTAAGAATGCTAAACGTCGATCAGGATCGTCCAGATTCACTTTAGCAAAGTAACGATGTAAGACTTTCTTTCTAAACTTGAATTGACTCATTCCTTCGAGGCTAGTTAGTAGGTTAGGCGCGATATCTGTGCCAGTTGCATCCTGACCATGACAGACAAAACAAGTCGAGTTGAATAAACGCCAGCCAACAAATGTTTGGTTATCAACCTTGCCATTTTCAATAGTATAAGGAGTCTGTTTTTTCTTCATTGCTACTTTGACATTAGTTAACGATGGCATATTGTATTCAGAAATAATTTGAGCAATATCATCCTTACGTTTTTCTAAAATTTGATTCAGTAGAGCCTGCCATGCCTTATCTTGTGGACGCACACCCATACCGAAACTAAAGATATAATCAGTACCAATCTCATTCAATGGCACGACGGTCATAGGGACATCTGATTGACTAGCATAAAAGCCTGCAACTGGCCCCCACGCAAATGCCACATCAATTCGGCCAGTAGCTAATTCATCAGAGATAATACGACCGCTATTAATGCGTGCATCACCCGTCATCATCTGAAAGTATTCAACTTGATCTTCGACACCATCTTTGATTAATGCCTCTGTAGCTATCGCACGATCAAATAAACCAATTTTAAGTTTTTTACCTTGAGCTTTTAATTTCGCAATATCAGAAATTTCAGCTAATTCATAGCCCTCTCCTGTACGGTAAACCATTGCGTCAATAGAACTAAAATATGGTGATGTAGGTGCATAAAGCCCTCGTTCTGCAGGAATACTCATCGCGACATCACATAAAAACTTACCTGTTTCAGGATCTGTTTTTTTAATGGTGTTACGACTGAAACCAATGCGTTGCGGAAACCAATAATATTCGACAGGAAGGCCTAACTCCTCACCAATAATCACTGCGATTTTATTATCAAAGCCTTCCAGCTCTTTATTTGAATAGGGTAAGTTAAACGCATCAGCACACACACGGACTGCAGTTTGTCCTGGTAGTGGTTTAAAGTCTGCAGCGTATGCGTTAGAAAACGACCCTATCAAACCTAGCAATAGGCATGAAAATACACGATTTATCATCATCATTTGTTCCTTAATCAGTTTATTTGGCAAGTAGTCACGAACAACTCTAATTACGACCACAACGATTAATTAAAAATCCCTCTCGGGTACTTTTAATTAATAACAATGGTGCGTCGGTTTTATATAGTCAAAAAAAAACCCGACACAAGTGCCGGGTTTCTTTATTAAGGTTTTATCTATTAAAAAAGATTAATAAATAAAGGTCTTATAGGCTAAATACGCTTAAAACACCACCTAAGTTAGTCCAGCTAGATAGCGCTTTGTAAGCACCTACCGCACCAAGACCATCTGAGTCGTTTTCTAAGCTAGGGATAGCCATACCGATACCAGCCCAACCACCAACACCAGACAAGATTGAGATGAATTGTTTGCCATCATTCTTGTAAGTGTTTACGTTGCCGATGATACCTGACGCAGTTTTGAATCTCCAAAGCTCACGACCTGATTGAGCATCAACAGCTTTGATGTAACCTTCCAATGTACCGTAGAACACGACATCAGAAGCAGTTGCTAACGCACCAGACCATGCTGAGAAACGCTCTGGGTTAGACCATACGATCTTACCTACACGTGCATCCCAAGCGATGAAGTTACCTAAGTGTGTACCACCTGGAGCTGGGTACATGTTCAAAGTCGCACCAACATAAGGCTGACCTGAAGTGTATTCAACTTCAAATGGTTCATAATCCATACATACGTGGTTTGTTGGAACATAGAACAAACCTGTACGTGGAGAGTATGCAGCTGGTTGTTGATCTTTAGAACCTAACGCAGCAGGACAGATACCTGTTGTGTTTACATCAGCACCGTTACGTGCTGTTGAGTACTTAGCAACACGATCATGTAGACCAGTTTTTAAGCTTACGCCGTTAGACCAGTTTACGGCTGGATCGTATTTTTGAGCAACTAACAATTCACCACTTACGCGGTCCATTGTGTAACCAAAACCGTTACGATCAAAATGCACTAACGTTTTACGCATTTTACCGTTGATTTTTTGATCCGCTAAAGGAACTTCATTGATACCATCATAATCCCACTCATCGAATGGAGTCATTTGGTATACCCATTTCGCCATACCAGTGTCTAAGTCACGACCAAATAAAGACATTGACCATTTGTTATCACCAGGACGTTGCGCAGGGTTCCATGTAGATGGGTTACCGTTACCGTAGTAGAACATATCTAGATCAGGATCGTAAGAATACCAACCCCATGTCGTACCACCACCGATTTTCCATTGGTCGCCTTTCCAAGATTTTAAAGACGAATCTTTACCAACTGGTTTTAGCATAGAAGTTGTTTTAGCTGGGTCGAACAACATTTCATCGTCAGGACCTGTGCTATATGCAGTATAAAGCTCTTTACCATCTAGGTTATAAGCTTTGACGTAACCACGAACACCAAATTCACCACCAGAAATACCAACTAAGATTTTATCTTTAAAGACGTGTGCTGCACCAGTGTTTGTTGCACCACGTTTTGGATCATCACGTTTGTGAGACCAAACAGCTTTACCACTGTTCATATCTAAAGCGACTAAAGTAGTATCTGCTTGGTTCAAGAAGATTTTACCGTCACCGTAAGCTAGACCACGGTTAACTGTGTCACAACACATGACAGGTACAGTTTCATCGTAGTTTTGTTTTGGTTCATATTTCCATTTGATTGCGCCGTCGTTGTTTAAATCTAAAGCGAATACGATGTTAGGAAATGCAGTGTGAACATACATAGTACCGTCGATAACTAAAGCGTTACCTTCATGACCACGTAAAACACCTGTTGAGAATGTCCAAGCCATTTTCAAATCAGCAACGTTATCTTTGTTGATTTGAGCTAGCTTGCTATAACGTTGGTTGTTATAGTTACCGGCAGCAGACACCCAGTTATTTTCGTTTTCTTGCATTGTACGGATTTCATCCGCTACAGCTACACCTGTGACGGCTACAGCCATCATTGCGATTGATAATTGTTTCAGCTTCATTAAAAGTTTCCTCTAATTGCTTTATAGTTATGTTACGACACGACTGAATCCGGTTTTGGATTCGATGTGTAGGGCGAACATTAATCGTCTCGAAACGGATAGTCAAGCATCTTTCTCAGTTTTTTTAAGACTTTTTCTATATTATTTTCGGGAAAAACTTCCCGACCCGCTAAGTTATTAAAAATAAAGACTTATTATTTTCATACTTGATCTTTACAATTATCTTTGATCCATGACTTAGCTAAAGCGATCGCTGCTAATGTGCGCTCACGACCAAGCAACTCGAGCGTCAAATCAAGCGGTGGTGATACTGTATTTCCAGTAATAGCCACACGAATAGGCTGTGCCACTTTGCCCATTCCCACCTCATGCACAGCTGAACATTCCCTTATTTCTGCATGTATCGGTTCAGCTAGCCATTGGGCTAAGCCAGCTAAACGGCTGTGCATATCCTCCAGCAAGGTCAAACTACTCACCGTTAGGTTTTTACGAGCGGCCTTCTCATCAAACACGCGTATTTCTTGATAGAAAAACACGCTGTTGACAGCCATTTCGACTAATGTTTTTGCACGCTCCTGTTGCAGCTCAACGACTTTTGTCAGTTCAGGGCCTTGTGTTGGATCGATATCTCTAGCCCCCATATGCCAACTTAAATGATGAGCTATGTGTTCAGGTGTACTGGCCTTAATGTATTGCTGGTTCAGCCACAATAATTTATCGGTGTTAAAACTCGATGCCGACTTGTTCACATCCTTAATATCAAACAGTTGCACCATCTCATCAATAGTAAATATCTCTTGATCACCGTGAGACCAGCCCAAACGTACCAAATAATTCAATAAGGCTTCAGGCAAAAAACCTTGGTCACGAAAGCTCATGACACTTACAGCACCGTGACGTTTTGATAGTCGAGCCCCGTCATCACCTAAAATCATAGGAAGGTGTGCAAAAATGGGCGGTTCTGCACTTAATGCTTTAAATATATTAATTTGTCGCGGTGAATTGTTTAAATGATCATCACCACGAATAACATGCGTCATCATCATATCTAAATCATCAACAACAACAGTTAGGTTATAAGTCGGCGTGCCATCAGGGCGTGCAATAACCAAATCATCTAGTTCACTATTTTGAAACTCGACGTTGCCACGAACAACATCTTTAACAACAACGCTACCTTCCAATGGGTTTTTGAAACGAATAACTGGCTGTACGCCTTCTCGTGGTATTTTGATATGGCGACAACGACCATCGTAACGCGGCTTTTGTTTATTCGCTCGTTGCTGTTCCCGCATCTCATCTAATTCGTCTTTTGAGCAATAACAATAATACGCATCGCCTTGCGAAAATAATTGTGCAATCGCCTCTTTATAACGTTCAAAGCGATGTGTTTGGTAAAACGGACCTTCATCATATTCGAGTCCAAGCCAGGTCATCCCTTCTAATATAGCGTTCACCGACGCTTCAGTTGATCTTTCTATATCAGTATCTTCAACCCTTAAAATAAATTGTCCGCCGTGTTTACGGGCATACAACCATGAAAACAATGCGGTACGTGCACCACCAACATGTAGGTAACCGGTGGGACTAGGAGCAAAGCGAGTGCGAATGGTCATGTTGTAATCTCTCAAACTAGGTTATGATTTTAAATATCAGCTATTGTACCAGCAAGTACTTTATATATAGGTAGTTCGTCTTATGAATACATTTTCTATGGTTGCAAGTTTATTTTCATTGATCTTTTTGACTTCTACTCATGCTAATGAACATTATTTAGTCTCCGAAATCAGCACCGGCATTTTTTATCATCAAGGCATTCACCAAGATGCTACGGAACAAAATATTGGCGCTATTGCTAATGTAGGTTTCATCATTGGAGAACGATGTGTTGCTGTGATTGATAGCGGAGGTAGTTATCTTGAGGGAACCTATTTACGTCATGCAATCAAAGAACAAACAGACTTGCCAATATGTTACGTTATCAATAGTCACGTTCATCCCGATCACCTTCTTGGCAATGCTGCTTTTAAAGACGATTCACCACAATTCGTTGGTCATGAAAAATTGCCCGCGGCTATCGCTGCTCGGCAAGATTATTTCGCTAAAACATTCAAAGAGATATTAGGCCAGGCTTATACTGGTACAGAATTTATAAGTCCCACGCTCACTGTATCGATAGATAAGCCTGTTACTCTTGACCTAGGAAATCGTCTTTTAACACTGACCGCTTATGCGACTTCTCATACTGATAATGATTTAACAGTACTAGATAATGCCAGTAAAACCTTGTGGACTGGCGATTTATTGTTTATTAAACGTATTCCAGTACTTGATGGCAGCATTAATGGCTGGCTTATAACCATGCAGAAACTACAGTCGATGGATCTTAACGTTGTGATTCCAGGTCATGGTCCAGCAACTGAGTCGCAATGGCAACAAGGCTTGTTAGATCAAATCAGATACTTTACAGTTTTAAGAAATCAAATTCGTGAAGTCATCAATAATCTGGGTACCATTGATGAAGCTACACAATCTGTAGGAGCCAGAGAAGCCGACAACTGGGAACTTTTCGAGCATTACCATCGTCGTAACATCACAGCATCATTCGTAGAACTCGAGTGGGAATAATCAAAACAAGGAGAGAGACCATGTCTAGTCGTATTTTTAATCATATTCTGATCAGCTTCACTCTGATCAGCTTTGGCTTAACGGCCAATGCAGCAACCCCTAAAGAACCTTTATGGCCTACATTAAAAGTGGCTTACTTTGGGGATAAGGCTATTCGAGAAGATGCTAATGATTTATTAGTGATTGAAGCCCCTAAAAGGGCTGAGGATGCAGCTATTGTGCCGATAACAGTAAAGTCGCTGATACCTCAATCTGCCGATAAGTACATCAAAAATATTCACCTTGTGGTGGATAATAATCCTGAACCCTATTCAGCTAATTTTCACTTATCACCAGAATTGGGCTTAATTGATATTTCTACACGCATGCGGGTTGATCAATATACTTTCGTTAGAGCAATCGCAGAAATGAATGATGGTTCATTACATATGGTATCGCGCTTTGTAAAAGCATCGGGTGGTTGTAGTGCTCCTGCAGGGAAGGATGCCGCAGCTGCTCTAGCTCGCTTAGGTAAAATGCAAATTCGAATGCGTAAGCCAACCATTGGTGAGCCAGTGCAAGCACAAGTTATTGTCAGTCACCCTAATTACAATGGTTTACAGTTTGATCAAGCATCTCGACTTTACATCGATGCACATTACGTGAAAAACATTGATATCACTTATAATGACAAGTCATTAATCTTGGTTGATACCGGCATTTCTGTTAGTGAAGATCCTAGTATCCGCTTCACTTTTACCCCAACAGAAAAAGGCACATTAAAGGCAGTGGCCAAAGACAGTAAAGATCAGATGTTTAGCCAACAAAAAGATATTTAACAAGTATTTAAATTACATAAAAAAAGGCCGCATTTAATGCGGCCTTTTTTATATATGTAATCTGTTAATTATCGTCTTATACGACAGCTCTTATATGCTTCGGCATGGGCTTTCTTAAATGCGCTAATACCATCAACAACATCGGTGTCATCTTTGAACATTGCGCCTCGGTCACCTGGCAAATTCTGGAATTGAAATCCTGCATCAGCATCTTCAAATTGTGTCTGTGTAAATGATTCTGCTAATTTATCGATAACACATGAACATTTGTTGGTTGCTTCGTATATATTCATTTTACCCTGATTTGATGCAATACATTCTTGAACATATTGAACACGGGTCACCGTTGTAAAATCATTAGCCGAACTCACTGCTGAAAGAGCAAGTAATCCAGTTATTAAAAGTGTTGTACCAGTTTTATTCATTAAGTAACTCCTAAAATTATTTTTTGTACTTAACACAGACTCGCCAAGCAAAGTGATAGTTCCAAGTAACAGATACTAAGACTTTTAATGATACCCGAGTTTTCTCCTGTATGCCCTTTTCAAACAGTTGGTGTTATACATGATTTTATTATCAACGGCATGATAAGTTAAATTAATTCAGGTAAACTCCATCATTTTATGATGTAGCCCCATATCACTGGGCAGGAGCGAGACCAATGAAAAAACTATTACTTCATCTTGATACCGATTCTGCTGTCAGCGCATTTGATCAAGCTGTTGCCTATGATGCTGGTGTTGACAATATCATGGCATATGGCGGTGTAACCCGTGACAATGTCACTCCACATGTACATGGGATGATCTTCACTCGCGGTGGCAAAAACTTAAAAAATAGTGCCATTTTTATCGGTGGCTCCAATGTGCCAGCAAGTGAACTTGTAGGTAAGGCGGTTAAAAAAGCCTTTTTTGGCCCTGTTAAAGTGTCTGTCATGATTGATCCTAATGGTTCGAATACTACCGCTGCGGCAATCGCTCGTAAAGTGATGACCAACTATGACATTACTGGAAAAAGAGTCGTTATTTTAGGATCTGGTCCAGTGGGTCAACGCTCAGCACTTTATTTTTTAAAAGAAGGAGCAAGTGAAGTAGTCATAACCTCGCGGAGTTTAACCCGAGCAAAAATTATCACCGATCAAATGAAGGAAGCTTATGGTGTTAAGGTTACACCAGGTGAAAGTCGAAGTGATGAAGCAGTGGAAGACTTATTAAAAGGTGCTCATGTTGCCATTTCTAGTGGGCCTGCTGGTGTATGCGTATTACCAAAATCAGCATGGCTAGCAAACCCTACCTTAGAAGTAGTGGCTGATGTTAATGCTGTCCCGCCTCTTGGTGTTGAAGGAATAGAGGTCATGGATAATGGCACAGAAAAAAAGGGTATTAAGTTCTATGGTGCTATTGCTATCGGTAATTTCAAAATGAAAGTCCATCGTGGTGCCGTGGCCTCTTTATTTGAATCAAACGACCAATTTTTAGACGAAACAACTATTTACGATATTGCTTGTAAGATCGAAAGCGAATAGTGGCATCAACCCAATTCGACTTCACTCACCCTAACAACATCGTTAGGGTGAGTGCCCCAGCTCGACTGCATTTAGGTTTCCTTGATCTTAATGGTGAAGTTGGCAGGAAATTTGGCAGCATCGGTCTTGCTGTTAATAATTATCAGACAATTATCAAAGCGCAGAAAACCGATCGCGCCAGCGTGATAAGTGATTGCGCTAGTTCACAAATCATTCAGAAAGCTGAAACCTTGCGGACTATGTTTTATCAAACTCTTGGTAAGGATATTGCCGCTTCCGAGCAGCATGTAACAATCATAATAGAAAGTTTGATTCCAGATCATGCAGGGTTTGGCTCTGGTACTCAATTAGCTTTGGCCATTGGCACAGCACTGTGCCTCCTCCATGAAATCAATGCAACAACAGCTGATATAGCCCAACAATTAGGTCGAGGAAAACGTTCAGGTATTGGTATTGCGACTTTTGAACTAGGTGGTTTTATTGTCGATGGCGGTAACAAGCCAAACAACAGCACTCCCCCACCACTATTAGCGCATCATCAATTTCCTAGTGAATGGCGAATGGTGCTGATTATGGATCCCGAACACAAAGGAGTGCATGGCCAGCAAGAAAAAGAAGCATTCAAGACCCTCACTAAATTTCCACTACAAAATTCACTCGCCATTTGTCACTTATGTCTGATGCAACTATTACCCGCTTTAGCCGAAAAAGATCTCGATCAGTTTGGTGATGCAATCACTAAAGTTCAACGATTGATCGGCGACCATTTTGCTCCTGCTCAAGGTGGCCGCTATACCAGCAATAATGTAGCCCGTGTACTAGAACAGGCGCTTAATCTTGGCCACACTGGTATAGCCCAGAGTTCCTGGGGGCCAACTGGCGTGGTATTTGTTAACAGTGATATCGCCGCCACAGCACTGATTAAGCAGTTAACAACATACGTTCAAACGGCCTTACCAGCTAACAATCAACTCACTTTTAGCATTGCTCAAGCAGATAAGCTAGGTGCAATCATTGAAAAAACAAGCTAATAACGATTACTATGTCTATCAACACTAATAAAAACTATATTTAAGGAATAAACATGTCAAAACGTTCGATTGTTCATATGCTAGATCCTATGATTCATAACAGTCCATTTGATATCAATATGGCCGTAGATGCTGGCTACGAAGTAGTCATTCCTTACAGCAATGTTAAATTAGATGAAGTAGCAGGTTTAACACAAGACGCCATTTTCTCTCGCGGTCCCGCTGGCGTCAAAAAAACTGGAATGTTTATTGGAGGTCGTGATATTGGTCTAGCAATGGACATGTTGGATACGGCAAAAAAAGCAATGGTGCCTCCCTTCGAAGTATCTGTCTTTGCTGATCCAAGTGGCGCATTCACCACTGCCGCAGCCTTAGTGGCTTGTGTTGAACGCGACCTGAAGAAAAACTTTGATTTACCGTTATCTGGCATGCGAGCAGTTGTCTTCGGTGGTACTGGCCCAGTGGGCTTAGCAACCGCAGTGATCGTCGCTCAGCAAGGCGCCGATACAACCATTGTTGATCACTTTTCGATTGATACGGCTCTGGAATTCGCTGAAGAAGCTAAAACACGTTATGGGGTAACTTTGCGAGCAACCGCAGCGGCATCTGACGCTGATAAAGCGCGTTTATTATCCAATGCGGATCTAGTTTTTTGTACTGCAAAAGCCGGTATTCAGGTATTAAACTCTTCGGTATTAGAAGATGCTAAACAGCTCAAAGTAGCGGGTGATGTGAACGCTGTTTCACCATTGGGTATTGAAGGCCTTGGCATCATGGATTCTGGTGAGCCACTGATTCATGCCATTAACTCTAAAGGCGCTGTAGGCATCGGTGCTCTCGCAGTAGGAAATGTGAAATACAAACTACAACACGCATTATTAAAAGAAACACTGGAAGCTGAAAAGCCTGTTTACCTTGATTTTCGCAATGCCTTTGATGGTGCACGTCAGCTCGTTTAATTAAAATAGTTTGATGCAAATTCAGCGTACTCCTGTACTGATCTTTGCACAAAGCGGACGATTTTTAGCGCAGTCAGCCACCCAAGCTGGATATACCACTTGGGTGGCTGACTGCTTTGGCGATAGCGATTGTTTATCTGTTGTAGATCGCTGGCAAGCTCTTCCCTCTTTTCAACAATTAACACGCCAAACTATTTTAATGGTGTTATCAAAATTGACTCGAGGAGAACATTGCAGCTTAATTTGTGGCAGTGGCATCGAGTACTGCTATCCGATGTTATTCCCTTTACCTGACAATATACAACTCATCGGCAACACACTCGACACGCTGCTGACCATCAAAACACCGGCGTTATTTTTCAATCTATTAACTCGGCTTGGCCTTGATTACCCCAGTACACTATTTGAAACTCCAAATGACGGTTTAAATTGGTTGAAAAAAACAGCTTCCGGCACAGGAGGCGGCCATATTGAGTACATTAAAACTAATATAAATCAGCATGATACCAACGCTTATTATCAGCACTTTATTACTGGCGATAGTGGTAGCTGCTTATTTTTAGCGGATGGCTGTAATGCTCAGCTATTAAGCATCAACCAACAATATTCTGCATCGAATACTCAGCATCCATTTCTTCTCGGCAGAATTCAGTCACAATGGCGTCTGTCGACGACTCATCAGGATTACTTACATGAAGTAATCAATAAACTGACAGCCTCCACATCGCTCGTCGGTTTGAACAGTTTAGATTTCATCATTACAAAACAAAATCAGTTACTCATTCTTGAAATCAATCCCCGCCCAAGTGCATCGGCAGAACTCATCGAAAACAGTGCCACTTTATTCCAACAACACATTCAGGCTTCTTTAGGCCAGCTTCCCAGCCCCAACCAGACGCTCAAACCCCAAAAAGTATCCATTTTTTATCATTACGCTACCAAAGATTATTGTGTTCCGGCAAAAATGATCTGGCCATCAGAATGCAATGATATTCCTAACAAAGGAATTACCATCAAAAAAAATCAACCAATTTGCACATCTAAAGTCGACATTAATCAGCATTACTCCGCAATAACTTTGCATAGATTAATCGAGCAAAAAATTTTGGAACAACTGACCTCTACTACTTGAAAAGTATCTTAATAACCGCCATATCTTAATTTAGTTAATTTTAGGAAGAACCCAAGCATGAAACGTATCGCACTTTTTTTAGCGACCAACCTAGCTATTATTGTAGTACTCAGTATCACCATGCGCCTATTTGGCTTTGAAGGTCTACTGGATACACAGGGTATTGATCTTAATATGAATGCCTTGCTCGTTTATGCAGCAGTTATCGGTTTTAGTGGTTCGATTATTTCACTCGTCATATCGAAATGGACTGCAAAGCGGATGACCGGAGCTCGCGTTATTACTTCACCCCAAAATGAAACTGAGCAATGGTTAGTTTTAACGATTCAACGTCAAGCACAACAAGCTGGCATAGGCATGCCTGAAGTAGCTATTTATGATTCAGCCCCACCCAATGCTTTTGCAACAGGAATGAATAAAAATAACGCTTTAGTTGCAGTGAGTACAGGATTACTGAAAGCGATGACTAAGGATGAAGTTGAGGCTGTATTGGCCCATGAAATTAGTCATATCTCAAATGGTGACATGGTTACGATGGCGTTAATTCAAGGTGTTATTAATACTTTCGTTATTGTTTTATCGCGGGTAATTGGTCATCTTGTCGATCGCACTATTTTTAAAACGGAACGTGGTCATGGCCCTGCTTTTTGGATAACCTCGATTGTCGCAGAGCTAATACTAGGCATTCTAGCGAGTATTATTGTTATGTGGTTTAGCAGACAACGAGAATTTCGAGCTGATGCAGGTGCAGCGAATTTGGTAGGGGCTAATAAAATGATTGCTGCCTTAAAACGTTTGAATAATACCTCAACGGAAGCTTTACCCGATCAACTTAATGCTCTAGGAATATCCGGAGGACGAAGTAGTTTTAGTGCATTATTTATGACACATCCTAAAATTGAGGATCGTATAGCAGCATTACAACATTCTCGATGAATAATCATGGCTTCTTCTTTTTAGACAATGGACTTAAAAGTCATCATCTTCAAAATTATAATCTGCACTTTCTGATGGTCGATGAATGTAATAGCCCATAGCGTAATCGACCCCTAAGCCCCATAATAAAGCCAAGCTATTTGCATCTGATACAAACTCAGCAATACATTGTTTTCCGGCTTGTTTACTCATATCAATAATCGCTTTTACCGCGGCTTGGTTCTCTGGGTCTTTAGCCATATTTTCGACAAATGATCCGTTGATTTTAAGGTAATCAACATCTAAGACACTTAGGCTATATGAAAAATCCAAACCTGATCCAAAGTGCTCTAAACCAAACTCACAACCAATGGCTTTCAATTTAATAATGACACTTTGAGTATGCTCTAAATTTTCAAGAGCTGCTGTCTCACTGATTTCAAATATGAGCGCCGAACCGTTTAAGTGATGCTGCGCTAATAAAGCGAATAGCCAGTCAACAAATTCAACTTTCGCCAACATTGCATTGGATAATTTAATAAAAAATCGGGTTGTAGGATGCATTTTACGATGTTCAATCAGACTAGTTAATGCATGAGAGATAACCCACTCATCAATGGCTAACATCAAAGTATCATCGGCATAATCAATAAACTTTTCAGCTAATATAAGTTGCCCATCTGCGCCTTTCATTCTAATAAGGATGTCGTAAAGCTCTTGCTGTTTACCGTGCAAACTAACAATGGACTGATAATTCAATACAAAACCATTATTTGTTAGCGAATCACGCATACTTTCTTGCCAAAAAAGCACTTCATCATTAGTTGCATCATCAGTATTTCTGTCTAGTGGTTGATAATGTGCAATACCACCGTCGTTTTTCTTTTGTACCTGCAAACACGCTTTATTAGCATGATCTAAAATAACAGAAATGGGAAAATTTTCAGTTATACGACTAATACCGATACTGCATCGCAACGTTATCATTTTGCCATTAACATGAGCGATATAATCATCAATTGCTTTTTTATACACCTCTGCACGCTCATCAACATAACCGGTATCGCTACTAGGAATAATGATGGTAAAAACTTGATCAGAGTATCTAGCTACTATTTCATCAGGGTTTAAGATACGCTTTAATAATGCAGAAGCCTCTTTTAATACCTCTTCGCTAGCGGCAAGACCCACCGCTTCCTTAATAACTGGAAAATTATCACATTCCAAATACAATAAGGCCGAAACGCCTTGACCATCACTTGTTCGAGTCAAAGCTTGGCCCAATTCATCGATAAAACGGATACGACTAAATAAGCCGGTTAAAACATCATGATCTCGTAATAATATTAATTTATCTTCTGACACTTGTGCGGTTTGCAGGTTTTCATCGTGAATAACCACTTGAATACATTGCTCACCTTCAACAACAGCATGATTGAATTCAATATTCGCAGGAAAACAGTCACCATTTGCCTTGATACATTCTACTGATATTCGCTCCGAACTAGCATCACGTTGCTCAGAAAACTGTCTTACAAAAAGTTTAAATTGGCCATGGTCATCCAATGACACCATATCCAACATTGGCATACCATCAACATCTTCAGGTTCGTTATAACCAAACAACATCAAATAAGCGTGGTTGACATAAACATGCATCCCTTCGTGCATATAAGCCACGGCATCACTCGAACTATCTAGTAATAATCTAGCCCGCTTTTCACTCTCACGTAATGCGTATTGATTTCGCCGACTTAAACGACGTACAAACAAATTTTTCAACTCCCTTGCCACGGCAAACTTCAATCGCTGGCAGTCATCAAAGCGCATGATATCTTGAGGTTCAAGACTATAATAATCCGACATATTCACTGCATGCGAGCTAAGCACAATACACGGTATATCTCTTCCTAAGCGAACAATTAGATTCAGCACATCTCGAGGCGTAATAGCCTCCATGGTATCTCGACAAAGCACTAAATCCCATGATGATTCGGTCAATGCCTTTTCTAGATCGGTTAAATTATCCTGACGCGAGCCTCTGACAATATGTCCTGCGCTTCTCAACACATTCGTAATATTATCTGCATCCGTTAGTGAATCATCCACTAACATCAACCGTAAAATCCCTTCCACTCTATCCACGTCTTACACCCTTATTCTATGGTATTTTGGATTGATCAACCTCTAATATGCTCATTTGCTCTGTCATCCATTGATGAACAATTTGGTTAAGTTCCGCCGCTGTTTTATTTTGACTAGTGATCGCTGGGCCGACAACTAATTTGATCACACCGGGATATTTAATGAAGCCATGACGTGGCCATACTTTACCTGCATCATGAGCTACTGGTGTCACTGACACGCCAGCTTCCACAGCAAGTTTTGCTCCACCGACACCAAACCGGCCCATTTTTCCAGAAGGAATTCGCGTTCCTTCTGGAAAAACAACAACCCAATAACCAGCTGATAAGCGCTTTTTACCTTGCTCGATTATCTGATTCAATGCCTGTCTTCCTGAGGCGCGATCAATCGCAATTGGCTTTAATGACGCAAGACCCCAGCCAAAAAAAGGTATCCATAATAATTCACGCTTCAATACCCATACTTGAGGAGGAAAAACTGCTTGTAATGCTAGCGTTTCCCATGACGATTGATGTTTACATAAAATGACGCTGGCATCATCAGTAATATTTTCTCGTCCTTCCACTTCATAACGTACACCACAAATCTTGTCGAGTAGCCACAAATTGAGCACCGCCCAGCGGCTGACCACTTTGTAACGCCATTGATACGGTAGAGGCCATAACAAAACACCCAATAAAGAAAAGATAATGGCGGTGAAAATATGGAAAAAAACAAAGATGAGCGAGCGTATCAACAGCATTAGATAATAGGATCCAGTAAGGCATCAACGACTGCCGCCAAATCATCATAAACAGCGACACCTTCGGGGATCTTATTTTCCGTTTTAATCCCCTTGCCAGTACGCACTAAAATCGGTGTCGCACCGACTGATTGTGCGGCTTGAAGATCTTGCAAAGAATCACCGATTGCTGGCACGTTTTGCAATGTAATTCGAAGACGTGCAGCCAACTCAGTGAAAGAGCCCTCTTGTGGCTTTCGACATGCGCATTGATCTTCAGGGCTATGTGGACAAAACAGGATTGCCTCTATCCTGCCACCTACTTGCGCTAGCATTCGTCGCATTTTGCTATGAATATGATTGAGTGTTTCAACATCAAATAACCCACGCGCAATTCCCGATTGATTGGTAATAACGACAACACGATAGCCCGCATAATTCAAACGAGCAATTGCTTCCAAGCTACCTTCAATGGGCACCCATTCAGCGGGCGACTTAATAAAGTCATCCGAATCATGATTAATGACGCCATCTCGATCCAGAATTATCAGCGACATGGTGGTTTTCTCCTTTTTATTCCTGCAAACAGGAAATATCAGCCACACCCAAGAATAATGCGCGCGTTTGATTGAGTAGGCTCAAGCGATTATTTCTCACCGCAACATCATCCGCCATCACCATGACTTGATCAAAAAAGCCATCAATTGTATCGCGCATATCAGCCAATATATTTAATATACCAGCATAATCAGCCTGAATTAATAAAGGTTTTATAGCAGCAGTAACAGCCTGTAATTTGTCTGCCAACGCCTGTTCTGCAGGTTCAACTAATAAGGCAGAATTAATGGCGGCAATATCACCCTCAGCCTCATTTTTTCGTAAGATATTACCAATTCGTTTATTGCCCGCGGCCAATGCCTCTGCTTGTTCTAACTGACGGAAATCAGCAACCGCATGTAAGCGAGCCATAAAATCTAATGGACGCGATGGCTGAATAACGAATACCGATTCAAATACATCCGCCTTAAATCCTTGATCACTGGCATAACCTCGCAGGCGTTCAAACACATAGCGCATCACTTGTGCCGTTACATCTTGTTCAGTCAATGCACCATCAAAACCTTGTTGCGCGTGTTCTAACAAGCCCAGCAAATCAATATCAAGTTTATTTTCAATCACCACGCGCAAGGCACCTAAGGCAGCACGGCGTAAAGCAAACGGATCTTTGACCCCTGTTGGTGGCTGTCCAATGCCAAACAAACCGACTAAGGTATCGAGTTTTTCTGCCAAACTCACCGCTTGACCGGTTTTGGTTTGTGGTAATTTATCGCCTGAAAAACGCGGTAGATATTGCTCGTCTAATGCTTCAGCTACTTCATCATGCTCGCCATCTAAACGCGCATAATAGCGCCCCATAATACCTTGTAAATCAGGGAACTCACCGACCATTTCAGTCACTAAGTCACACTTTGCCAACAAAGCGGCACGTTCCGCTAAGGCAGAGTCACCGCCAATTTCATTGGCAATAATGCCTGCTAATTTTGCGACACGCGCTGACTTGTCAAAAACAGTACCCAATTTATTTTGGAATACGATAGTTTTCAATTGTGTTTGGCGATCGGCCAAAGGTCGTTTGCGATCGGTATCCCAGAAGAAGGCCGCATCGCTTAAACGAGGCAAGATAACTCGCTCATTACCTGCAACAACCTGAGCTGAATCACGACTTTCAATATTACAAATCGTGATGAAGTAAGGTAGTAAGGCACCTGTTTTATCGCGTACCGCAAAATACTTTTGATGCTCTTCCATTGAAGAAATCAATGCTTCTGCGGGCAACTCAAGAAAGCGTTTATCAAATGAACCCGATAAGGCAACCGGCCATTCGACCAAACCTGTTACTTCATCTAATAAATCTTCATTAAGCACCGCTTGACCACCCAATTGCGTGGCTAATTCTAAAACTTGACCATGAATCGCTGCACGACGTGCCGCCATATCAACCACAACGTGACCTTCTGTTTCTAATTGCGGTGCATATGTTTGTGCCGAATCAATACGAATGTTGGCCGGATGATGGAAACGATGTCCGCGACTATCACGGCCAGAAGTGACGCCCAATAGTTCAGCGGGAATTACGTCATCACCGAATAATAAAACTAACCAGTGTACCGGACGAACAAATTCGCCAGGTAATGCTCCCCAGCGCATACGCTTGGGAATAGGCAGATCGTTAAGTGATTGTTGCAAGATATCAACAATCAAACTAACTGTTTCAGCCCCTTTTTGTTCTTGTTTAAAAACTAACCAAGTGCCTTTATCGGTTTCTAGTTTTTCTAAATCATCAACGCTTGCCCCACACGAGCGGGCAAAACCTTGTAGTGCTTTTGTTGGGTTACCATCGTCATCAAATGCAGCTTTAATCGCTGGGCCACGGCGCTCAACTAAACGATCTTGTTGGCGAACCGCTAAACCTTCAACTATCACAGCCATACGGCGTGGCGCCGCATATGAACGAATAGCACTAAAATTTAATTCTGTTTTTTCTAAACCTTGTTTGATCCCAGCTTCAAATGCATGAATCAGTTTTTTCAATGCTTTTGGTGGCAACTCTTCCGTACCCAACTCAATCAATAAATCACGTTGCTCTGTCATATCACTCATGATTGCGTCTCCTTCTTTACCGCCCCACACATTGGAAAGCCTAGAGATTCTCGACGATCGTAATAAGCTTGAGCGACCGCACGCGCTAAGGTACGCACACGCAAAATAAAGCGTTGACGCTCGGTCACTGAAATGGCTTTTCGTGCATCTAATAAATTAAAGGTATGCGATGCTTTTAATACTAATTCATAAGCGGGTAAAGGTAATCCGGCTTCAATCATTCGAGCGCTTTCTCGTTCATAGGTATCGAAATTAGTAAATAAACTGTCAACATCAGCATGATCAAAATTGTATTCTGACATTTCGACTTCATTTTGATGGAATACATCACCATAGGTGACCTTGCCCATCGGGCCATCAGACCAAACAAGGTCATAAACACTGCTCACGCCTTGTAAATACATAGCAATCCGTTCTAAACCGTAGGTAATTTCACCCGTAACAGGACTGCATTCAAGCCCGCCCACTTGCTGGAAGTAGGTAAATTGCGTCACCTCCATACCATTGAGCCAAATTTCCCAACCTAAGCCCCAGGCACCTAATGTCGGTGATTCCCAGTTATCTTCCACAAAACGTACATCATGGATAGACGTATCTAAGCCCAACATCTCTAGCGAGCCAAGGTATAATTCTTGGATATTAATCGGTGAAGGTTTTAATGCGACCTGAAACTGATAATAATGCTGTAAGCGATTCGGGTTTTCACCATAACGCCCATCAGTCGGACGACGTGAGGGCTGAACATAAGCCGTACTCCAAGGCTCAGGACCTATCGCACGTAAGAATGTTGCGGGGTGAAATGTACCCGCGCCTACTTCCATATCATAAGGTTGCAGCAAGACACAGCCTTGCTCTGCCCAATATTGTTGTAATCGCAGGATTAATTCCTGAAACGTTTTTGGCGTTTCCGCCACCGTTACTACTGAAGTCGTCATTTATTACACATCACAATCTAAAATCAAAAACCTTGTGATTATAGCGAATATCCAGCTTGCTTGTTGTAGCAAACTGGATATTTAATAACTCATTATGCTGAAATTTGAGGTAACGACACCGCTCGAACAACATAACGTAAAGGCCCACCTGCCTGAAGTGCATCAAAGGGATAACAGGTTGCCAAGGTCAGTTGATAAGGAAAATTTTCAGCATTTATCCATGCCACATCATCCTTATTTACAATGGTCATGTCCTGCACGATATAACTACGTTGCTCACCTTTCCGATTATAAACAGTGATCAACTCGCCTTTTTTCAGATGCTTCAAAAAAGAAAAATGCGTATCACGATGAGCGGCAATTACCGTATTTCCTAAGGTCGTCGGCGCGGCAGAATTGAGCATATAACCCGGTCCAAAGGCCAGTGACTCACCACTGACTCCCGCCAGCACAACCTGATCAATATTGTGTTGTGGCACCAGCAGCCTTGCCATCGGCCACATATCAGCCCACGGCCAGGGTTTTATCTGGGCAGTATTGCCTTCTTTTTGCCATGCTGAGGCAATTAAATATTGAGCAAATTGTGCTTTGGCATAAATATAACTGCCTTGCCCTAATTGCCATAACGCCAAACCTAACAGCATGATTGGGAGTGCATTTTTAAGGCTCAGCATTATACCTGTTCTCGTTGTGTAAACCATAAATAAAGACCCGCCAGCAACAGCAACATACCTAATAAAAGTTGAAGTGAAGCCGAGGTCGCGGTTTGTGGTAATTGGCCTAATGTTGAACCAACCGGTAGCTGTCCAGCAATCGCCTTACTATTTAATCGTTCACTTTTTGCTCGAACCGGTGTTTTATCAACAGCGACTAAGGAGGTGAACTGACTGACTAAATGGTGTTCTAATGCAATATCAATAATAGTTTGTTTAATCGCATCACCTTGATTTTCTAATCGGTAACGCTCCATCAAAGACTCAATTTTTCGTCTCGCCCAGAGTACCGATACCGCTTGCGAATTTTTGCCGCCCTGTAGGGACATTCTCGTTTGCCAAGGTATTTTACCAAAATAACCACTGATATTAATCTGTTCAGGTAATGTATCGGCCTTTAATGCCAGCATGATCGGTTCACCTTGGTATAAATCAGGGATAAGGTTTGGCCATTGTTCTAAAGACTCATTATTGGTGGCACTGATAGTAATATCAGTCAAAACAGGATGAGCTAACTTACTAAATAAAGCCCGCATTTTTTGGCTCACTTCAGACTCGTCACCAATATAACTATGACTACCTCGACCATATTTCGCTGCACGATTCATAAAATGACTATTGGGTGCTGAGCCAATACCCACCGTGAATAATCGACTATCATCCAAATAGTGTTCGATTAAGCTAAATAATTCATCCTCATTACCGACGCTGCCATCGGTTAAAAAGACAATTTGTCGTAAGCCTTCCGTAGCACTTTTTCCAGTCAATGCTAATTTCAAGGCTGGCGCCATTTCTGTACCACCATCAGCACGAAGCCAATTGACAAACTCATGCGCGATATCGAGATGCTTTTTCGTCGCCAATTGCGCTTGTTTAAAAAGGCTTTCAGTCTCATCACTAAATCTAATAATATTGAAACTATCTTGAGGACGCAGTTGATCAAGCCCATATTGCAAGGCTTCACGAGCCTGCTTAATGGAAGTGCCGTCCATTGAACCCGAGGTATCAATCACAAAAATAAGCTCTCTTGCAATTTTCTCTTGTAAACCCCCTTGAGAAGGCGGGGTTAACATCAATAAGGCATAATCTTGTCCATTAAGATGTTGCTTAAATAAGGCGGCTTGTGGTGATTGTGATGCTTTGGCTTGCCAAACCAGTTCAAAGTCACGATCTGCTTGTGTGTTATTGATTAAAGTTATTTGCCTACTGTCATCATCTAACGTCACTTGTTCAACTGAGTGATAACGACTTTCAATCTTAGCTAAAGGAAAACCTGCCGCCAAATTAACCTTGATCGTAATGGGATTGGTCTTTGCAGTTAAACTGATCGGTGGCGTAATGTGTGAGGCGTCGGGTACTTGGTCGGTATTAACCGCCCAACCATGCCCATCAAAATGTCGTACCTCGCCAATATTCGTGATGGCTTTACCAGGAATATAATGAGGCGTTATCGCCATCGGAAAACGTAAACTAAACTCACTTTGGTTTTGACTAATCGTTTGCTGATATTCAATAACAACGGTTATTTTATCGTTTGGCGCAATATTGGCGACCGAACTAGTAAACATATTAGGCCGTTGCTGTTCAATAAGACTGGCACGTTGTCCTGATGATTTAGCCTGTTCATACAGCTTTCTGGCTTGTTGTTTAGGTTTGATTTCACCTTCAATAACTCGCTCGCCTACCCTCATACGTAAATGGTCGACTGCTGCCGTCTCGGGTAACGGAAAAACATAAAGTCCTTCTTGCCATTGTGTTGTTGGATTGAAGAATGATTGGCTTACTGTCACTCGTGCTAATAGGCCGCTTACCTCAATAACAACATCGGTATCAACATTCGGACTATTCAAATACTGCCCATTTTCAGCACGAAAGACGAGCTGACCAGATTGCAAATCAGATAACTTTTCTACTCTAGGCAAGGCCATATCCTCAACCGCTGCTTGAGCTGTACCAGAGATCAATGTTAATAATATCAATGCAAGGCTCACCAAGACTTTCACTCCTGAACCACTGGCTGAACAATTCAATAAACTGGTCAGCAAATTTCCATCATAATTCTGTTTTTTTGTATTCATCACATCCCTCTTTAACATTAAATTTTGAGTGTTTATTACAACAAGTAAGTTGGGAATTTAAGGGGATGAACTCCGGCAAGCTGGCGATCAATTGTGGCAAAAAAATGGCAAGCAAACTGACAATATAAATTTAAGGTAAAATTGCCCTTCAATTCTCAGCATGAGTGACGGATCATGAGTCGACATATCGGTATTGTGATGGACCCTATTTCAGCCATCACAATTAAAAAAGACAGCAGTTTTGCCATGTTATTAGCGGCACAAGCGAAAGGCTGGTCCTTGTATTACATGGAACAACAAGATTTATTTCTGCACCAGGGTATTGTTTCCGCAGAGATGAAACCGCTACGTGTAGTCGAAGATGCTGAAAAATGGTTTGAGTTAGGCGAGTGTCAGACCTTGCCGCTAGCTGATCTTGATGCCATATTAATGCGTAAAGACCCACCATTTGACATGGAATATATTTACAGTACTTATTTATTAGAACAAGCCGAAGCGGCAGGCGTGTTAGTGGTTAATCATCCACAAAGCCTGCGCGATGCAAATGAAAAACTTTACACGGCATGGTTTCCACAATGTTGCCCGCCCACCTTAGTGACGCGTAAAAAACATCTGATTCGTGACTTCCAGCAGCACCATCAAGATATTATTCTCAAACCGCTTGATGGCATGGGTGGCGCATCAATCTTTAGAGTTAAGCAGGATGATCCTAATTTCAGTGTTATTATCGAAACGCTCACTGAACACGGCCAAAAATCCGTTATGGTTCAAAAGTTTATTCCTGACATCGTCGATGGCGACAAACGGATCTTAATGATTAATGGTGAACCGGTTCCTTATGCGTTAGCACGTATTCCAGCTGAAGGTGAAACACGTGGTAATCTTGCCGCTGGTGGGCGTGCTGAGGGACGGCCTTTAACCGAGCGTGATCGCTGGATCTGCCAACAAGTCGGACCAACCTTACGTGAAAAAGGCTTATTATTTGTTGGCCTAGATGTGATTGGCAACTACCTCACTGAAATCAATGTCACAAGTCCGACCTGTATCCGCGAATTAGATACCCAATTTAATCTTAATATTGCAGCCGATTTAATGGACTGCATCGAGCAGCAATTATCATGACCTTATTTCGGCTATTCCTTCTAGCATGTCTATTATCATTAACCGCCTGCGGCAATGATGCAGATAAAGCATTACAAGCTAAATTTGATGCGTTCGGCACTGAAATTGATGTCAGCTTGTATGGTGTCGATGAGGCGACCGCTGACAAAACAGTATCACTGCTAGAGACTTCTTTTTCTAGTGTAAATGAGACTTGGAATGCTTGGCACCCCAGCGTTCTGATGACTATTAATCAAGCAATCAGCGAAGGTAAAACAATCACTGTTACAGAAGATGTTGCCGCATTAATTGAGCAAGCAAAATCACTCTCTATAGCCAGTAATAACTTATTCAATCCCGCTGCCGGAAAACTTTTTCAATTGTGGGGGTTTTATCAAGATGATTGGTTTGTTTCCCACCCCCCCCCGAGTGAGGCCGAAATACAAAACTGGTTAACTAATATTCCTACTATGGCTGATATTCACATTAATAATAATCAAGTGAGCAGCGATAATCTCATGGCTAAACTTGGTTTCGGTGGCTTCGCTAAAGGTTATGCCGTTGACTCCGCCATGACCATCTTACAAAACTTGGGGATTACGAACGCCATCGTCAATATCGGTGGTGATTTACGTGCTATTGGTTCACATGGCCAGCGACCTTGGATAATTGGTATTCGTCACCCACGAAAAGACGGCATGATGGCATCTATCGCCTTGAAAGGCGATGAAAGTGTCTTCACCTCAGGGGATTACGAACGTTTCTTTGATTATGAAGGTGTTCGTTATCCTCATATTCTTGATCCAAGAACCGGACTACCCGCTCGAGATGCAATTTCAGTAACCGTTTTACATAATAATGCCGCTGAAGCAGATGCGGCAGCAACCGCATTGGTCGTGGCAGGAAAAGACTGGCCAAAAACGGCGCAATTACTCGGCGTTGACCGCGTGATGTTGGTAAGACAAGATGGTCAAATAGAAATTAGCCCTAAAATGGTCAAACGTGTCCGCCTGATCAATAATGCTACCCCTCCCATTATTCGTGACATTGAAAAACAGACGCCATAAATGGGTAAAATTACCGCCGTCGATCGGCTTATTTTCACATTAATTTTTTCTATCATCCTGCACTTGGTGATTATTCTAGGCGTGAGCTTTACCGTCACGTCACCGCCTACAAATACCCCTTTGGCGAGTCTCGACATTACCTTAGTCAAACAACAAACTAAAATCGCACCTGAACAAGCGGATTATTTGGCACAAGTCAGTAATGAAGGGGGAGGCATAACAGACGATAAATCGCCAGAGCCCAGCCCTGAGAACTCTTTGCCCGTCACACAACAAGCGGCATCACCCTCTAAAAAAGCCCCTCCACCGATTTTAGAAGCACCTATTCCTGCACCATTAATCGTTGTAAAACCGCTGCCAGTAGTGCCAAAAATAAGTGAACAAAAACCAGAACCCGTAAAACCCAAACCGGTTAAACCAGCGGTGTCGGCTGAACAAGCTAAACTCATTACTCAACAAAAGGCGAAACGTAAAGTTGAACAAGTGAATATTGCCGATATAACCGAGCCTGCAACTGTAACAGCAGCATTATCTGCTAGTGACCTAATATTTCAGGCAAGAAATGAAATTGAGAATTTACAAAAGCAACTAGATAATGCGGCTCAATCACTGAGCAAAAGACCTAAAAAACGACGCGTGTCAGCTTCAACCAAAGAGTATGCAGCGGCAGCGTATATGAAATCATGGGAAATAAAAGTCGAACGCATCGGTAATATGAATTATCCGCAGGCTGCGAAACGCCAAGGCATCAATGGTCACCTAATGCTCTCGGTAGATATCAATCCCGATGGAAGTGTACCCCCTGATGGCATTGTGGTCTCACGTTCCTCTGGACATAAAGTATTGGATGATGCCGCCGTTAAAATTGTAAGGCTTGGCGCGCCCTACTCTGCCATTCCTGACAATGTACTCCTAGATAATGATATGTTGACCATTATTCGTACTTGGAAATTTGAAACAAATCAAGGTTTATCCGCTCGTTAACACCAGCATGTTATGACTCTCAAAGACAATGATTCAAGTTTTTTACTGGGACATTAACTGATAGCCCATTATGGCTTTGCTAATATCACTAAAACTCAGTGACAATTGTTGTTGCAATTGATTGGCAAGTAAACGGAGATGAGCGACATCTCCAGACTTTAACTCCAACTCAATTTCATGAATAGTTGAGGTTAATTTACCGGCAATAACTTGCCCGCGATCATAAGCCAACTCGATGTGTGTACCACCACATGTAAGCTGTAGCGTTTCACGCATAAAGTCAGTGGTAAATATCGGCTCAATTTTAGACCAGATATTAGGATTCTCTATCATTCCTGATAAGGGCGTTTGTTTTAATTTATCTAAGTCCCATTGAGCAGCATCCAATTGATGCTCCCACTCTTCACGTTGATGCAACCCCTCTTTCACCTGACCCGATGTTTTGACTGTTTGCATCCAAGCCCCACCACTTTGCCTCATCCGCAATCCGACTTTTTGTGAGGCCAAATACAAGTCAGCAGTATCAAAGTAGGTACTGACTAAATGCGTTGTCACTTGCTCGCCCTTAACCTGATAATTGGCTAAAACTAGTGATGATAAATCGATCTGAGTATCAGGCTTTACAAGGAGTTTTAACTCTTGTTCTAAGACCACTGCTCAATTACCTCAATTCAACAATGGTGCTAAATAATGGCCAGTATGGGAGGCGGCATTTTTAGCGACCTCTTCTGGCGTACCAAACGCCACCACCATACCGCCACCCGAGCCACCTTCTGGCCCCATATCAATAATCCAATCCGCGGTTTTAATGACATCCAAATTATGTTCGATAACGACGATGGTATTGCCTCGTTCACGTAATCTTTGCAACACTTTCATCAGCTGTTCAATATCAAAAAAATGTAAACCGGTTGTTGGTTCATCCAATACATATAAGGTCTTACCCGTATCACGTTTAGATAACTCTTTTGCCAATTTTATTCGCTGAGCCTCACCGCCTGATAAGGTGGTCGCATTTTGCCCCAACTTAATATAAGTAAGCCCCACATCAATCAAAGTTTCGAGTTTTTTGGCTACCACAGGAATATTGGTGAAAAATTCATTCGCTTCTTCAATCGTCATATCCAAGACATCGGTAATGGTTTTACCTTTATAACGAATATCTAAGGTTTCACGATTATAACGTTTGCCATGACAGACATCGCAGGGCACGTAAATATCGGGTAAAAAGTGCATTTCGACTTTAATTAAACCGTCACCTTGGCATGCTTCACAGCGCCCACCTTTAACATTAAAGCTGAATCGTCCTGGTGTGTAGCCTCGTGAACGTGCTTCAGGCGTGCCTGCAAATAACTCACGAACTGGGGTAAAAATACCGGTGTAAGTAGCAGGGTTAGATCGCGGTGTACGCCCTATGGGACTTTGATTAATTGCCACCACTTTATCAAGCTGTTCTAATCCTAAAATATCACTATGAGGTGCGGGCTCTTCTGATGCGCCATTTAGTGTCTTGGATGTCATCTTCAATAAGGTGTCATTAATTAAAGTTGATTTACCTGAACCTGACACCCCCGTCACGCAAGTCATTAGACCAATCGGAATATCAATATCGACATTTTTCAAATTATGCCCACAGGCTCCACGTACTGAAATCGCCCGACCAGTATGGTACGGAACACGTTCTTTCGGTACAGCGATCTTACGTTTCCCAGATAAATACTGACCGGTTAGTGACTGCTTACTTTTCATAATATCTTTTGGTGTGCCACGCGCAACGATTTCACCACCATGTACGCCGGCACCCGGGCCAATATCTAATACATAATCTGCCGCACGAATAGCATCTTCGTCATGCTCAACCACAATCACCGTATTGCCTAGATCTCGAAGACGCGTCAACGTACCCAATAAGCGCTCATTATCCCGTTGATGCAAACCAATCGACGGTTCATCAAGAATGTACATCACGCCGACTAATCCGGCACCAATCTGACTGGCCAATCTTATTCGTTGGGCCTCACCACCTGATAAAGTATCGGCACTTCGAGATAGCGATAAATAATCCAAACCAACATTAACCAGAAAGCTCAAACGTTGCGAGATTTCTATAATAATTTTGCTGGCGATTTCGCCACGATTACCCGGTAAGCTTAAGGTCTCAAAAAACTGTGTTGCTTCGCCAATCGGCATATCACTGACCGCAGGCAATGACGTTTTTCCAAGAAACACATGACGAGCGGATTCATTTAAACGAGCGCCATCGCATTCAGGACAAGCCCGCACAGTATGGTATTTGGCCAACTCATCCCGCACACTATTCGATTCTGTCTCGTGATAACGACGCTGCATGTTCGGGATCACACCTTCAAAAGCATGACTCCGCACCACACTTTTTCCTCGGTCACTCATGTAACTAAAATCAATTTGAGTTCGACCACTGCCATATAACACCGCCTTTCGAACCTGATCAGACAACTGCTCAAATGGCGTTTCTAAATCAAAATCATAATGAGCTGCCAGGGAAATTAATAGCTGATGATAATAGGCATTACGACGATCCCATCCTCGCACGGCACCAGCATTTAAACTTAACTCTGGATGCGCTACAACACGAGCAGGATCAACAAACTGTTTAATACCTAAGCCATCACAAGTACCACAGGCGCCTGCAGGATTATTAAAAGAAAACATGCGAGGCTCTAACTCGCTAATTGAATAGCCACAACTCGGGCATGAAAAGCGTGATGAGAATAAGGTCGTATTGCTGTCATCATCCATCGCCACAACTCGAGCAATACCATCACTCATTTGCAAGGCGGTTTCAAAGGATTCAGCCAAACGTTGTTGCAGATCTTCACGTACTTTGAAGCGATCAACCACCGCTTCGATAGTGTGTTTTTTGCGTAGTTCAAGCTCGGGAGGATTATCAAGCTCAATCACTTGGCCATTGACACGCGCACGCACAAAACCTTGCGCACGCAAATTATCCAACACATCTTTATGCTCCCCTTTGCGATCTTGAACAACGGGAGCTAATAACATCATCCTTTGCCCTTCAGGCATAGCGAGTACGTTATCAACCATTTGGCTGACCGTTTGTGCTGCTAAGGGTTGATCATGGCTTGGACAGCGTGGCTCACCCGCTCGCGCAAACAATAACCGTAAATAATCATAAATTTCAGTAATCGTACCGACTGTTGACCGTGGATTATGTGAAGTCGATTTTTGTTCTATCGAAATCGCCGGAGACAAACCTTCAATATGATCGACATCGGGTTTTTCCATCATCGATAAGAATTGTCTAGCATACGCAGATAAAGACTCGACATAACGTCGCTGCCCTTCCGCATATAGGGTGTCAAACGCCAATGATGACTTGCCTGAGCCAGATAAACCTGTAATCACTATGAGTGAATCACGAGGTAAATCTACGTCAATGTTTTTTAAATTATGAGTGCGAGCTCCGCGAATACTTATGCTTTTCATGCCGCTTCCGTATAAAATGATCTAACCGATAAATATACGCCAACCGAGCACCATGACGCAAAAACAAAACATGACATCCGCAATGACCTCAATAGAAAAGCGCAGCATCACAGGCTTATCGAGTATCTTTGCTTTGCGCATGTTGGGGTTGTTTATGATCTTGCCCGTATTCTCGCTAGCAGCAGGTCAATATAACGGTGCCACACCGTTATTGATTGGTTTAGCGATTGGCGCTTACGGTCTGACTCAAGCCTTATTACAAATTCCCTTCGGCATGCTGTCTGATCGAATTGGCCGTAAACGTGTCATCACCATTGGTTTACTACTGTTTGCGGCTGGTAGTGTGGTCGCCGCGTTGGCGGATTCTATTTATATGGTGATTGCCGGGCGACTCTTACAAGGTAGTGGCGCTATTGCTGCCGCCATTATGGCACTGACGGCCGATCTGACTCGTGATGAGCATCGCACCAAAGCTATGGCGAGTATCGGTATCAGTATCGGCCTATCATTTTCTATTGCATTAGCTGCAGGTGCCGCACTCGAACACTGGATTGGCTTATCAGGCATATTTTGGTCAACCGCCCTGTTGGCCCTACTTGGTATCGCAGTATTGCACCTCTGGGTTCCAACCCCAACCCGCCTGATCAACCACCGTGACATTGAACCTGCCCCAAAACAGTTCCTTAACGTATTTCGCAACAAAGATATTATGCGAATGGTCTTTAGCATTATGACTTTGCATTGCTTGCTCACCATCAGTTTTTTTGCACTGCCAATCGCCTTATTTGAAAGTGCAGGTTTGCCTAAAGATCAACATGCGCTTGCGTATTTACCCATATTAATTTTGGCATTTATAAGTATGGTGCCTTTTATTATCATTGCTGAAAAATATCGCAAAATGAAACCCGTGTTTTTGGGTGCGATTGCCACATTAGTGCTGGCAGAGCTTGGCTGGAGCATGTTATCTAACTCAGTCGCAGGCATGTTATTTTGTTTATGGTTATTTTTTACCGCCTTTAATATTTTAGAAGCTAGTCTGCCCTCACTCATGTCAAAGCTCAGCCCTCTTGCCAACAAAGGTACTGCAATGGGTGTGTATTCTAGCGCCCAGTTTATTGGTGCGTTTATCGGTGGTGCGGCAGGAGGTTTAATATTCAGCAAACTCGGTGTATCAGGCGTCTTTGTTGCTGGAGCAGTACTCACCATCATCTGGCTGATCGTTATTTTGCCAATGACCCCACCCAAACATTTATCAACCCGTATCATTCATTTACATAAGGCTTCAACGCTTAATCATAATGAAATAGCCCAACAATTAAATAACATATCAGGTGTAGTGGACACCATCATCGTGGTGGAAGAACGCGTCGCCTATGTTAAATTTTCACCTGATGAAATCGATAGCGACGCTTTGGATGCATTTATTGCTCAAGCATCGTAGAATGAACTAACTTAAACATTAATTTAGCCTAAGGAGCAGATACACCATGTCAGTAAATAAAGTAATTCTTGTAGGAAGACTCGGCGCAGAGCCAGAAAGTCGTGCATTTCCTAATGGTGGCTCCATTTGTAACTTACGCCTTGCCACATCAGAAAGCTGGAAAGACAAACAAACTGGCGAACGAAAAGAGCGAACAGAGTGGCACCGCGTTACCCTCAATAACCGCCTAGGTGAAATTGCTCAGCAGTACCTGCATAAAGGGTCTCAAATCTATATTGAAGGTCGAATTCAAACGCGTAAATGGCAAGACCAAAGCGGCCAAGATCGTTATTCAACTGAAATTGTCGGCGATTCAATGACCATGCTTGATACGAAAGGTGCAAGCGCAGGGGGCTCTGGTGGTAATTATCAACAAAATGCGCCTCAACAGAACAATTCATCACCACAGCCCGCATCGCCTTCGGCAGGCCCTGATTACGGATCACCTCAAGGTGGCGCTGATTATTTGGATGATGATATTCCGTTCTAGAGGGCACCTGGGACTATAATGTAAAGTACACAGCTAAGGCCCATTAAAAATGGGCCTTTTTTGTATTAGTTAGAAATATAAATGTAACATTAACGTCATGTTTGCAGTGTGAGTGGTCTGAGGTCAGAGTGCATTATGTGGAATTAAGTAAATCGGTTTGGGGACTTTCTCATTTCTATTGATACTGACCCCATTGGTTGCTCATTGGTTTCAGGCTTCATTGGTTTAATTATTTAAAATCAATCCTCGGCACTGGCCTCTTCCAAACCATCTAATATGCTCTTATTGCGACGGCAACGTTCAGAGCAATATTTTACTTCTGACCAATTATTTTCCCATTTTTTACGCCAAGTAAATGGCCGTTGACAAACGACACAATTTTTACTGTCAAGGTTTACCTTTTTATGTGCCATTGATAGTCGTTATTCCTTCAAAACAAAGCCAGTTGCTTGGTATCTATTTTAGGTTTTGTTTTTTTCTGTTGGCTTTTATTTATTGGGTTTTTCTTGCGGTTTCGACGACTACCATGCTTTTTATGCAAGGCTTTAGCGTGTTCTGCAAAATCAGGATGATGTTTTTTAAAATCAGTAAAACGAGACTTAGCTTCACGTAAAGCGATAATATGATCGACTATCGGAGCGGCGTAATCTTGGCCAATTACACAGCCTTTTTCACGCTGTAAGTCTTCAGGTAGCGTCCAAGGTTCATGCACAAAATTATCAGTATATTTTGATAGTTCAGGCAACCAACGTTTGATAAAAACACCCTCAGGATCTTGATCTTGTGATTGTTTAACTGGATTGTAAATACGCAAGGTATTAATGCCGGTGGTACCCGATTGCATTTGAATTTGGCTGTAATGAATTCCAGGTTCGTAGTCGGTGAAACACTGTGCTAAATGCCATGCGGGTTTCTGCCAATGCAACCATAACTGATATGACGCAAATGACACTAACATCGCGCGCATTCGAAAATTTAACCAACCGGTGTGACGAAGACAGCGCATACAAGCATCGATAAATGGGTAACCTGTATTACCTGTTTTCCATGCTTCGAAATAGTCGTCATTAAAATCATCTTCACGTAAGCCGTTGAATAACTGCAACATATTGTGCGTTTCAAAGAGCACTTCCGTTTCTAGTTTTTGCATAAAATGGCAATGCCAGTGAAGGCGGCTATCAAAAGAACGTAAAGATCGTTTCCAGCCTTTATCAAGATCGGGATCTTTGACCTGTTTACGTAGCTTTTGTACCACTTCACGAAGAGAGATCGTGCCAAAGGTAATATGCGGACTAAGACGTGAACAACTTTTAAATGCAGTCACTGGTGACGACATATCAAAAGAGTAACGGCGGCCACGTTGCTGGATAAAGCTATTGAAACAGACTAAAGCACTACTGCGACCACCCCGTTGTAAATATTCTGACTCATCCTCTTCGAGGACTTTAAGATTCAAATCGGGTAAGTTAAATTTTGTTTTTAACGATTCGATATTGGCTAGGTAGCGTGGCGCAATCGCTTTAAAGCGCCCCATATAACACTCCCAGTAATATGACCAACGATCTCGATCATTAAAACGTCTGAAGACACCAAATGCTTCATACTCATGCCATTTTATTTTATGTTTAATGCACCAAACATTTACCTGCTTATCACGCTTATAGGTCCATAAATTGCCACTTTCTTGATGTGAAAACAGGCCTTCAATATCGAAATGCTCAGCGAGTTGATTAAGTACATCAATGATCGTTCCGTACTCAATATGTAAGCCTTGACCCAAGTTTGATAAGGCCTGATTTAATTCAGTTAAAGACTGGCTAATAAATCGCCAGTGACGAGATGAACTATCGGGCAATGCCCAATAATCAGGTTCAACAACATATAAAGGTAGCACTTTCACGCCTTGATCTAGCAGACGGGCAGCCATCGACAAAGGTGCATGATCATGAATTCTCAGGTCACGTTTGAACCAAACAATGGCAATAGATTCTTTAGTGATAGTCGACATAAATTTATTATATCGTAAGTTTTATATAATTTTCTGTGGTACGATTTAGTTTTAATTAGCCCTCTAAAATAATGAATACAATCGAGCTCCCAGAAGCAGATATTAGCCGTATTATTGAAATGGCTTGGGAAGATAGAACGCCATTTGAAGCTATCGCTGAGGCATATAAAATTTCTGAGCCACAAGTCATTAAGTTGATGCGTAAACACATGAAAGCATCCAGTTTTCGCATGTGGCGTGAACGCGTTACTGGCCGTAAAACCAAGCACCTAAGTCAGCGTGACTTTAAAGTTGGTCGCCATGTCTGTCCTACCCAGCGACTTCGCTAACATCACGCCACTGTTAACCATTAAAGCCATCCATGCAGCTATCAAAAGATGATATTTCTAATCTTGATGATCATAAACGCGTTTTGTTTATTAATTCGTTGTCAGGTTTTAAAAGTGCCAACCTAGTTGGAACGGCCGATAATAACGGCAACACTAATCTTGCAATTGTTTCATCTGTGGTGCATCTAGGGGCAAACCCACCTTTATTGGCTATGGTTATGCGGCCACATACTGTTCCGCGAGGTTCTTTAGAAAACATTTTACAAACTGGCGTTTATACGCTTAATCACGTCAATGCCGATATACATCAACAAGCACATCAAACCTCTGCGCGTTATCCTGATGATGTTTCAGAATTTAATGAAGTAGGATTAACCGAAAAATGGACAACTGATTTCAAAGCGCCATTTGTGGCAGAAAGCGTTATAAAGCTGGGTATGAAATTCCGTGAAAAACATATCTTAGACATCAATGGTACTCAACTTGTGATTGGTGAAATAATCAGTATTGATATGCCGGATGAGTTAGTGGCTGATGATGGGTTTGTGTCCTTAGAACAAGCGGGCACTGTCGCAGTCAGTAGTCTAGATACTTATCATTCAACCAATAAACTTGGTAGTCTGAGTTATTCAAAAACCGATAAACCTACATCGTTAATAAGAAAAAACTTCCCATCTATCATTAATATGCGAAAGCCATCGGATGAATCCCCAAATTGCGTTTTGGTGGTTGCAGCAAATGGAGGAATTGGAAAAGCCTATTGTGAAAATATACTCGCCCAATACCCAAAAACTAAACTGATAAGACTGGCCCGTGATGTAAAGTCATTAGCAAAATTAAATGCTGACACCGTCGATATCCCTCTAGACTTGAGTGAAGATGAGAGCATCGAATCTGCAATCTCTTTAATTCCTGAAGCAAATACCATCGATTGGATATTTGTCGCCTCCGGTTGGTTACACGATCAACACAACAAGCCTGAAAAAACACATCGTAGTTTAAAGCGCGAGCATTTATTGCATTCATACACCATCAATACTATCGGTCCTGCTCTTTTTATCAGCCAACTGCTTAATCGTATTGACAAGAAAAAGTCCATGAAAATAGGTGTTTTATCTGCAAGAGTTGGCAGTGTTAGTGATAATAAAATAGGTGGATGGCATTCATATCGTGCAAGCAAAGCGGCTTTGCACATGTTGATTAAAAATATAGCCATTGAATGTAGGAATAATCGACGGCCAATCACCATTGTTGGCTTGCAACCAGGCACCACGGATACATTATTATCAGCCCCATTCCAAAAAGGCATCAAGCCAGGACAATTACAATCACCTGATTACACGGCAAGACAACTGATTAAAGTAATGAAGGCATTAAGCACTGATGACTCTGGTCAGTTATTTGATTTCACAGGTCAGACATTTGATCCTTAATTAGATGCCATTCGTTATGCCAAAACTGACACCCGCCTACTTGTTCGTTGCCTTTTACAATGTCTAAATTTAAGCGCGGGCTATTTTGGTTTAGACATGATTTACGCTTAAGTGATAACCCTTCGTTAACGCTTTGTTGTGAGCAATGCGATGAATTAATATTCGTTTATATTCTTGACCCTTCACTTTTAAAACAAACAGAATTTGGCACGACGAGATTAGGGAATGCGCGCTGGCGATTTATTCAAGAAAGCTTGGATAATTTACACGCTCAGTTAGCATCGTATCAACAACGCTTAATAATAAAAGTGGGTGATGCTGAAAAAATTATTTTAAAACTAATAAATGAGTATCAAATCGACCATATTGGCATAACACCGCATCCCGGTTTTTATGAAACTCAAACTATTGAAACCATAAAAGCGCATATTGATAATCCAATTAATTGGCAATGTAATGAATCTTTTACTTTATTTCACCAAGATGAATTACCCTTCGAAATAAAAGATCTGCCTGATAGTTTTACTCAGTTTCGCAAAAAAATAGAACAAACAATTTCTGTAAAGACAATAATTAAAAAAGTGGTCTTAGCACCCAGTAATATCCCTTCGGCACCCGGTGATGTTGACTCTGATCAGCTCCCTGATATTCCGCCATTCACACATTCATTTAAAGAAATGGTTCATCGTGGTGGCGAACAAGCAGCACAGCAACAGCTCGAATATTACACACACAAAAGCCAACATCTGAGTAGATATAAAGAAACAAGAAATGGCCTAGATGGTTGGGATTTTTCTACTAAATTATCAGCCTACCTGTCACAGGGTTGTCTTTCAGCACGTCAAGTAATGAAGACAGTAGTAGATTATGAAAATCAGTTTGGCCCCAACCAATCAACATACTGGCTATATTTTGAATTGCTTTGGCGCGATTTTTATCAATGGCACCAACAAAAATACCAAGCTAATTTATATCTCAAACGAGGCATTCAAAATAGCGATCCTGAATTAAAATTTGATCAAGACTTGTTTAATAAATGGACGAGTGGCAAAACAGATAACAATTTTGTAAATGCCTTTATGCGACAGTTAAAACAGACTGGCTGGATGTCTAATCGTGGCAGGCAAATTGTCGCCAGTTATTTTGTCAATCAATTACAACTGGATTGGCGTTATGGTGCCGCATGGTTCGAACAGCTTTTAATTGATTATGATTCTTCTAACAATTGGGGTAACTGGCAATATCTAGCCGGCGTTGGCGCTGATCCACGAGGCCGGCGAGCTTTTAATATAGAAAAACAACGACACATTTATGATCCAGATAATCACTTCATCAATCATTATTTAGGCTAACTAACATAAATAGAGGATTGATTCGATGTCATAAGATAACGACAACATTCATTACATGAATAGTCTCAATATCAATCGCAAAAAGGCCTAATATTCTGCGAATATCAGGCCTTTTATAATCTGTTTAAATTAGCTTTATCGACGCTTTAGCTGCTCTAAATCTCGGACGGCTCCTTTGGATGCAGAAGTCGTTAATGCAGCATAAGCTTGTAAAGCCAAACTGACTTTACGTTCGCGCTTAATCGGTTGCCAAGCAAGATCACCTTTTGCTTCCATCACCAGACGTCGTTCAGCTAATACCGCATCAGACACATCGACTCTAATGATCCGGTTAGGGATATCAATTACGATAGTGTCGCCCTCTTCAACTAAACCGATATTACCGCCCTCAGCTGCTTCAGGTGACGCATGGCCAATTGATAAACCCGATGTACCACCTGAGAAACGACCATCGGTTAACAAAGCACAGGCTTTACCTAAACCTTTAGACTTTAAGTAGCTCGTTGGATACAACATTTCTTGCATACCAGGGCCTCCCTTTGGCCCTTCGTAACGAATAATAACGACATCACCCTCGACGACCTGCTCAGTCAAAATAGCAGTTACTGAGGCTTCTTGTGATTCAAAAATACGTGCTGGGCCAGAAAACGTAAGATTAGATTCATCAACACCCGCGGTTTTAACGATACAGCCTTCCTCAGCAATATTGCCGAATAGCACTGCTAAACCACCATCTTGGCTATACGCATGCTCAATATCACGGATACACCCAGCTTCGCGATCCAAATCCAAACTCGGCCAACGTGTGCTTTGACTAAAGGCTGTTTGAGTTGGAATACCTGCTGGTCCTGCTAAATAACGTTGTTTAGCGACTTCGCTATCACTGCGCTTCACATCCCACTGTGCTAAAGCATCGCCCAATGTCGCACTATGAACCGTCGGTAAGTCTGTATGTAATAAACCGCCAGCGGCTAATTCAGCCAAAATGCTCATCACACCACCAGCACGATGCACATCTTCCATATGATACTCCGGGGTGGCCGGTGCTACTTTACATAAATTCGGAATTTGGCGTGACATACGATCGATATCGGCCATTGTAAAATCAACTTCCGCTTCATGTGCCGCTGCTAACAAATGCAATACCGTATTCGTTGAGCCACCCATCGCCACATCCAATGCAACCGCATTTTCAAATGCCGCTTTTGTCGCAATCGAACGTGGTAAAGCAGACTCATCATCTTGCTCATAATAGCGTTTGGCTAATTCAACAATAGTACGACCAGCCTCTAAAAATAGTTCTTCGCGATCAGCATGCGTCGCTAATAATGAACCGTTACCTGGTAATGATAAACCTAAGGCCTCGGTTAAGCAGTTCATTGAGTTTGCAGTAAACATACCTGAGCAAGAGCCACATGTTGGACAAGCGCTACGCTCTACCTGTGCGACATCTTCATCACTGACATGTTCATCTGCGGCTAACACCATGGCATCGACTAAATCTAACTTGACATCTTTTCCTGCCAATTTAGTTTTACCCGCTTCCATCGGGCCACCAGACACAAAAATCACCGGTACATTCAAACGCAGGGCGGCCATCAACATGCCCGGCGTAATTTTGTCACAGTTAGAAATACAGACAATCGCATCAGCACAATGGGCATTGACCATGTATTCAACTGAGTCAGCGATAATGTCTCGCGATGGCAGACTATACAACATACCGCCATGCCCCATTGCGATACCATCATCCACCGCAATAGTATTAAATTCTTTCGCAACCCCACCCGCCCGCTCAATTTCACGCGCAACTAACTGCCCCATGTCTTTTAAATGAACATGACCCGGTACAAACTGCGTAAACGAGTTGGAAACAGCAATAATCGGCTTACTAAAATCTTCATCCTTCATGCCGGTAGCTCGCCACAAGGCCCGCGCGCCGGCCATATTACGGCCAGCGGTAGAAGTTCTTGATTTATATTCAGGCATGGTGATTCTCCAAATAAAGATTATGTTCTAGATAGCTGGCATTGAGTTTGTCAGCAATTTATTTCAAGAGATTTTACACGCAACTTTGCAACCTTGCAGAGACTAGGATAAAAAGAGCGATATGAAAACGACTCACAACACACCAATATCAAGTAATTCTGCAACGACAACCAGTTGGTTTCGCAATGCGGCACCTTATATTCATGCGCATCGCGGTGCGACTTTTGTAATTGCCTTCGATGGTGAAACAATAGAGACTCCTGGCTTTGATAATCTCGTTCACGATTTAGCGTTGTTAAGTAGTCTAGGCATCAAATTAGTACTCGTTTATGGCGCTAGGCCACAAATTGAGCAACAGTGCCAAAGTCATAAGATTGAAGTTCATTATCATCAAGGGCTACGTATCACTGATGATGCAAGCCTAAAAATAGCTAAGGCAGTAATGGGTAAATTGCGCATTAATATCGAAGCTAAATTATCTTTTGGCTTGCCACATACCCCAATGGCGCACGCTCGCATCCGTTGTGCTAGCGGTAATTTAATCACTGCCCGCCCCGTTGGCATTAGAGACGGTATTGATTTTGGCCATACTGGTGAAGTGCGTCGCGTTGATATTAAAGGTATTAACGATCAATTAGCCCTAGGCAATATAGTTTTATTACCACCGCTCGGTTATTCACCAACAGGGGAAATATTTAACGTAGCGGCAGAAGATATTGCCACTGCGGTAGCGACGGCACTCACGGCTGACAAACTTATTTTCATCGGTGAAAGCAATCATGGCCTACCGCGAGAGTTAACCGTTGAACAAGCAGAGGAAGAGTCAAAGACATCAACAAGCCACCACCCATTCAGTGCCGCCATTAAAGCCTGTAAGTCAGGCGTGAAACGTGTGCACCTTTTGGAACGCACACTTGATGGTGCGCTGCTACAAGAGCTATTTAGTCGCGATGGCGCCGGCACACTCATCACGACAAAATCCTTTGAAACGATTCGTCAGGCAACGATTGATGATGTCGGTGGCATTCTCGATCTTATCCAACCATTAGAACAAAATGGTACCTTGGTGAAACGATCGCGGGATTTGTTAGAAGTAGAAATAGGTCATTTCACTGTCATGGAGCGTGATGGTTCGGTCGTTGCCTGTGCAGCCTTATACCCTTATCCGCATAGCGATGTTGCGGAACTAGCCTGCCTTGCTGTGTCCAAAGTTTATCAAAGTCTAGGAAGAGGTGACCAACTGTTATCTGCTCTCGAAGATCAAGCGGCTTCACTAGGCCTGAAAGCACTTTGCGTACTGACAACACAAACAGCTCACTGGTTTATTGAGCATGGTTTTAGCCCTGCTGAAATCAGCGATTTACCCATACAAAAGCAGACATTGTATAACTATCAGCGTAATGCCAAAGTATTCAAGAAAGTACTGGCTTAGCGTTTTCGCTGATTATCAACGCGCTTTTTATATTCCGGAAATAATAACGGCGCTAATTCATGTAACGCTTTTTCATAAACACGGCGTTTGAAAAAAACAATCTCTTTTGCTGGCTGCCAGTAATTTTCCCATCGCCAGTCATCAAATTCCGGCTTATCATGTCGCGTCAGATTAACGTGGGATTCACTGCCCGTCAGCCGCAATAAAAACCAACGCTGTTTTTGACCAATGCAAAGTGGTTTATTGCCATAACGTAAATATCGTTTTGGCAATCTATAACGTAACCAGCCACTGGTCATACCAAGTAACTCAACATGCTCAGGTGCTAAGCCGACTTCTTCCATTAGCTCACGGTAAACCGCTTCTTCGGGTGTTTCATCGGTTTTAATTCCACCCTGCGGAAACTGCCATGAGTCATGTTGCGCACGTTGCGCCCACAACACTTCATTATTATCATTGCAGAGAATTATCCCTACATTAGGCCTAAAGCCATCTTTATCAATCACAATCCTTCATCTCTCGTCAAAAGAAGCCAGCACTTCCATAACGTCATAATTTTTCAATACCTCATAGGTTATCACGGTATTCACTCCATTTTGGCTTACAATAGTCACTATTTTTTAATTAGTGATTTGAATCGTAATGGCATTAGCAATCTTTGACCTAGATAATACGTTACTTGGTGGTGATAGTGATTATTTATGGGGTGAGTTTTTAGTTGAAAATAAATTAGTCAATGGCAAGCGCTACCAACAGGCTAATCAACATTTTTATGATCAATATCTTGCTGGCACCATGGATATAATTGAGTTTTTAAATTTTCAACTAAAACCGCTTGCTGACAACAGTTCTGCTGATTTACAACGCTGGCGCAACCAATATTTAGCCGAAAAAATTGATCCGATCATTTTACCTGCCGCACAACAATTAATTGCGCAGCATCGTCAGCGTGGTGACACTTTAATGATTATCACCGCAACCAATAACTTCATTACTGCTCCTATTGCTGAAAAGCTCGGTATTTCCCATTTAATCGCGACAGAAGCAGAGATAATTAATGAACGTTACACCGGTCATGTTTCAGGTATACCCTCCTATCAGCAAGGCAAAGTAGAACGTCTACAGACCTGGCTCAATGCTCACAATCAAACGCTCGCCGGCAGCTATTTTTATAGTGACTCGCACAATGATCTACCGCTGTTAAATATAGTGGATCACCCTGTCGCCGTTGATCCTGATCCCAAATTATTGGCATTCGCGAAACAGCATGGCTGGAAAACGATCAGTTTACGGATATAAAAGAGCATCCAACAAGGTCTTTCAGACATTTACAATCTAGGTAAAGCGATCTAATAGTTGGTACAATTCTTTTTTTATATTCATAATCAGGCCGTCAATCATGGAATGGGAAGTTGTTATTGGGTTAGAAATTCACGCCCAACTCGCCACCAAAACTAAGATATTTTCCGGCGCTCCAACCGCCTATGGTGCAGAGCCCAATACCCAAGCATGCGCTGTTGATCTAGGTTTTCCTGGTGTATTGCCGGTACTTAATCAAGAAGCCGTAAACATGGCCATCAAATTTGGCCTGGCAGTTGATGCCCAGCTCACTGACCGTTCCGTATTTGCTCGTAAAAACTACTTCTATCCTGATTTACCAAAAGGCTATCAAATTAGTCAGCTTGACTTACCAATCGTTGGCAAGGGTCAGCTCTCAATTGAATTAGAAGATGGTTCTGAGAAAATTATCGGCATTACTCGGGCTCATTTAGAAGAAGACGCAGGTAAGTCATCACACGAGAACTACCCAGGTCAAACAAGTGTCGACCTTAACCGAGCCGGAACACCGCTGTTAGAAATCGTTTCAGAACCTGATATGAGTAGCGCGAAAGAAGCCGTTGCTTATATGAAAAAAATTCACTCTTTGGTGCAATACATTGAGATCTGTGACGGTAATATGCAAGAAGGTTCTTTCCGTTGCGACTCCAATGTTTCAGTGCGCCCCAAAGGTCAAAAAGAATTAGGCACTCGTGCCGAGCTAAAAAATATTAATTCATTCCGTAATGTTGAACGTGCGATTAATATTGAAATAGAACGTCAAATTGAGCTCATCGAGGATGGCGGAACTGTTGTACAAGAAACGCGTTTATATGATGCTGATAAAAATGAAACACGCTCAATGAGAAGTAAGGAAGAAGCGAACGATTACCGTTATTTCCCTGATCCCGATTTATTACCCATCGTATTAGATCCAGAACTCATTGAACAGATTAGATCAACCCTACCAGAGCTACCTAATGCTAAACGTGACCGCTTCATGCAAGAAATGAGTCTATCTAGTTACGATGCATCAGTACTTACAAGCAGCCGCCAATTAGCCAATTATTTCGAGGCGGTGTTAATGGCATCAAATAATCACGACCCAAAATTGTGTGCAAACTGGATCATTACACAATTATTAGGTGCGCTCAATAAAGCAGGGTTAGAACTCTCTGATTCACCCATCAATGCACGCCAGTTGGGCGCTTTATTAATTCGTATTAGTGACAATACGATCTCAGGTAAAATCGCTAAACAAATATTCGATAGCCTGTGGAATGGGGAAGGCACAGATGCTGATAGTATTATTGATGCGAAGGGTCTAAAACAAGTGACCGATTCTGGGGCTATCGAGGCCATCATTGACGAAGTAATGGCTAATAATCAAGGTCAACTTGAACAATATCGTGATGGTAAAGAACAGTTATTTGGCTTCTTTGTGGGTCAAGTGATGAAGGCATCAAAAGGTCAGGCCAACCCAGCACAAGTAAATGAATTATTAAAAACTAAACTCACGGGTTAATCGTAATAAATTAAGGCATAAAAAAGGCTGTATCAATTAATGAATACAGCCTTTTTTTAAGTGTTAGTTAGATAGTATTAACTGCCAGAAATCATTGCAGATACTTTACCTGATACCATACCAAATACAGCACCAACAATAATTGACAATGAAATAACAAGCACTGGGTTTGAAAAATCCATTGCTAAGGTATTACCTGCTGCTGATAAATCGTCACCGGCATGGATTGCATAAGCTGCTGTTGCCGCAAAACCATAAACGCCCGATGGAATATCTGAAAAAGCAGGCATTGTTGCCCCCATTACTAAAACAAACACAGCCAAACCCACCCAAACGGCTGCATTAATAGCTAATGGCGTCCCTTCACCCAAGCCAACCTTTGTAATCAAGGCAAATGCAACGCCCGCAAGCACAGAGCCACGAATACCACATACAATCGTATTCTTTAATGCTGCGGCATCTGCACCATTATGAAAATAGGTTCCCCAAGCGATAAATATTGCCCAAATTGTAACCATCCCTGCTAGCGGACTAAGTGCTAACCACGTTGCTACACCACCTAAACCACCAATACTTAATGCTAATCCAAACATAAATTTCTCTCTCTTTAAGTTGTTATCAAGTTATTATTTTCAACATAGTCCTATTTAAAGCATGCTTATTGTTTTTATCACTATGCTAAAGCGTCCGTTAGTGAGACGTCTAAATGTAAACGCCCCGCATTCAATAAAACATACTTGTATACTTTATTCAACTCTTAATAAGTAACTGATAGGCTTGATAAAGTGCTTAGACTGACAAAAAGACATCACACTTATGGCATTGGGATCACTTGAAGTTATTTTAAAGTGAGCAACGCTCTATCGTTAAGCTAATTCTCTCGCTGCCGCGAGTAACGCCAAACGAGCAATCACCCCATAGGCATAAAACCGGTTAGTTCCTGCATCTGGCTGTTCAAGTTTATCTGGTGCATTACATGGCTGAGCAAAAGCTAAAGGCTCAAAGTGCATGCCAGGCGCATTCAAATTTTCATTCACACCTCGTCCAGTGTGGACGCGATAGAATCCTCCAACAACAAAGTGATCAATCATGTAAATGACCGGCTCAGCAACCGCTTTCTCATCACCTAATGTTTCAAAGGTATAAACGCCTTCTTGAATCAGCACCTCTTCAACTAATCTGCCTTCTTTTGCTGATGACATTTTAGTGCGTTGTTTACGGTTCAAGTTGACTATTTCATCGGCACTTTTAACCATCATAATCCCCATACCGTAGGTACCAGAATCAGATTTCACTACGACAAAAGGATCTCTATCGATGCCATATTCATCATATTTATGTTGAATAGCTGACAACATATTCTCAACATTTTTGGCTAAACACTCACTACCAATCCGTTCCATAAAGTTAACTTCACCACACTGTAGTGACATAGGTGAAATCAGCCAGGGATCAATGCCGATTTGTTCGGCAAATTCTGAAGATACATCATGATAATGTGAGAAATGATCGGATTTTTTCCGACTAGACCAACCCGCAGATAATGGCGGAGTGAGAACCTGCTCTAGCCCTTCTAAAATAGGAGGACATCCGGCAGAAAGATCATTATTTAACACGACGAGACAGGGAGAAAAATCACCCAGAGTAATACGGTTTTTAACGCGTAATAATGGCTCGATAACGCAACGATTTCCTGAAGGTAGATCAATTGATGTCACCTCAAGCAAGTCATCTCGCAGACTACCTATTCTGGCTTCGAGTCCTGCCTTTTCAAAGATAAGACGTAAGGTTTCAAGGCTTTCTAAATAAAATAAATTACGCGTATGGTTTTCAGCAATAATTAATACTTTTCTAGCCCGCGGACAAGCACGCTCCACAGCAGATTGCACTGCTTGGATACATAACGGCATAAAAGCAGGATTAAGGTTATTGAACCCTGCAGAAAATAAATTGGTATCAACAGGTGCTAACTTAAACCCGGCATTACGCAAGTCTACAGAAGCATAAAATGGCGCTGGCGTTAATAACCATTGCTCTCGCAACCACGTTTCTACCTCGACTTGATGCGCTAATAAATGAGCCTCAAGCTTTAATAAAGGGCCTTTCAGTGCTGTGGTTAAATGTGGAACACCTGAAATCATAATAATCCTTACTATTGAATAAACAACGATTGCTTGCTCATTGAATACCGTGTCTTCTAATTGGCAAGCAATCGTTAATTTTTGAGACAATCTAGCATTCATTTTCTTATGCGGACAAGCTAGCGTGCAAGGATTAAGTTTTATTAAAATGCGACTAGCCTGTTCATAAAAAAATGAGTTATCTTCAGTTTTTGACTATTTTGTCATACATTTAATTAACAGGGCTGTTTAAAAATGAATGATGTTCACAGTGAATTTTCTGGATTAAAAGTGATGCTTATCGACGATAGCAAAACAATTCGTCGAACAGCAGAAACCTTACTAAATAAAACCGGTTGTGATGTAGTTACCGCTGAAAATGGATTTTAAGCTTTACCCATTATTAGTTCACAGCATCCAGATTTCTTATTCATAAACATTATGATGCCAAGCCATGATGGCTACCAAACCTGCTCATTAATCAAAAATAACGTCTAATTTAAAAGCACGCCTGTCATCATGCTTTCAAGCAAGCAAGGTCTCTTTAATCGCGCAAAAAGTCGTGTCGTTGGCGCTGAACAATACCTGACTAACCCCTTTACCAGTGAAGACTTACTAGGTGCTATTCGCACACACCTTACCAATAAAATTAATGATGCAGAATCGTCATGGCAATACTTCCGCCAATATCGGTATCTATGGCTTAGCATGTTATGGTGTACCTCAGCTGATTAATCTCACTGAATCAGGAATTAACGGCTATACTTTAGCCGCTTACCTATTGACGGATTAAACAGGAACTATGGAGCACCGATGAATACTGCGTTGTTAATAAAATTTTCTCTAGCGATTATCGCGCGTTAGCCACTTATGTCGAGGGTGAAAACAGCGTTCCTGCTATGTCTTATGTGGAGCTTTTCAGCTCTAAGCCTAGCTAATAACAATACTGACTTAATCAAACAACGTACTGTTTTTCAACAAGCACAAAAAGCTTTACAAACCCATCAGCTAGCCCAATTTAATCACCTTAGAAATCAGCTCGATAGTTATCCATTACAACCGTATTTAGATTATCTATATTTAAGGCATCGCTTTAACATGACTGACAGCCGCATCATTAGTCAATTTATACAGAGCAATCCAGACACTTTTTATGCAGATAGGTTACAAAGTAGTTGGCTCGATTACCTTGCCAAAAATCAGCAATGGTCGCTTTTCTTACAATATTTACCGGTGTCAACGTCAACATCGCAACAATGCTCACGGATGCAAGCACTTATCAAAACCGGCAAAGCTGAACAAGCGCTAGCTGACATCCCTAGCCTTTGGCTGGTCGGGCGCTCTCAACATAAAAACTGTGATACCGCATTTAAATATTGGCAAGATCAGGGCTTGTTAAGCGATAAATTACGCTGGCAACGAATCCAATTGGCCTTAAATGAAAATCAATTTAGTCTCGCTAAATATTTGGCGAAACCATTGCGAGCAAGCCACCTCGCACATCAATCGATAACCTTGTGGGAGCACAGCCATAAGCTGCCACTCACATTATTAAAACAGCTCGCAACGAAACCACTAAATAAAGACATTGAGATAAACCGCGCAATTATTAAACACGCAATTGAGCGTTTATCACGTAAATCAACCGACCACGCGTATCAATACTGGCAAAAAATTCAGCCCATGTATCAATTTAGCGAACAAGATAAAATCAGTATTCAAAGTACAATTGCTAAGCGCGCTGCCTTAAATCGTGAACAACGTAGCTTAGAATATTTTGGCGAGGCGCCTGATGAGGAATGGCGTGTGCGAGCTGCACTATGGCAACAAGATTGGGCCGCAGTGCAAAAGGCTATTTTCAGTTTAAATACGCATGAACAAGCGTCCACCCGCTGGCAATATTGGTTAGGTAGAAGTCAAGCTCAATTAGGTGACAACAAGGCGGCCATTCAAACATTTCAAAATATCACCATATACCGTGATTATTATGCCTTTCTAGCCGCCGACCAGCTGGGGCTACAATACCAAATGAATCACCGACCTATTGTGTCAACAAAAGTAGAAATGGATGCCTTTTCGCAGCGTCCAGCCGTTGCTCGCTTACGAGAATTTTATAGCCTTGATATGCAGTTAGAAGCACGCCGTGAAGCCTATAAGCTTCAACAGACAATGACTCAAAGGGAATTACAATTACTGGCCACCTTAACTCACCAATGGCAATGGCACCATCAAACAATAGCACTGTTAGGCAAAGCAAAATATTGGGATGCCTTGGATTTGCGCTTTCCCATCGTACATGACATGGCTATCTTAAAAGCAAGTAAAAAAAATGGCATTGATCCATCTTGGCTGTTTGGTATTGCCCGACAAGAAAGTGCTTTTAACCCACATGCACGTTCACATGTAGGCGCATCAGGCCTAATGCAGCTAATGCCTAAAACGGCAACACTCATCGCAAAACTGATTAATCAGCCATTAAAATCACAGTACGAGTTATTAAATCCGGAACGAAATATTCAACTTGGCAGTGCTTATTTACGTCGCATGTATGATAAAAATCAACAGAACCCTGTTCTTGCCACCGCATCCTATAATGCAGGACCACATCGCATTTCAAGGTGGCTGCCTGAGCAATCATTACCTGCTGACATCTGGATTGAAAATATTCCTTACAATGAAACACGAAGTTACGCTATGAGTGTTTTAAGTTATGCCGCTATTTTTGATTATCAGCGTAAAACTAGCATTACTCCTTTATCTGATCGTATGCCTGCAGTAAAACCTAAAACCCCTTAAACTAGTCGTCATGAAAACATATCTCGTTGGCGGCAGTGTTCGCGATAAATTACTCGGCTTGCCCATGTCAGATCGTGACTGGGTGGTAGTCGGAAGCAATCCTAAAGAAATGCTGAGCAATGGCTTTGAACCAGTAGGTAAAGACTTTCCGGTATTTCTTCATCCTAAAACACATGAAGAATACGCACTTGCGAGAACTGAACGAAAAACAGCACCTGGTTATAAAGGTTTTATCGTCCATGCCGAACCCAGCGTCACTTTAGAAGAAGATCTCGCAAGACGAGACCTGACGATTAATGCAATCGCACAAACTGAAGATGGCACACTGATCGACCCCTATAACGGTCAACAAGATCTAAAAGACAAAATCTTACGTCATGTCTCGCCGGCTTTTGTTGAGGATCCCGTTCGTGTGTTACGTATTGCTCGTTTCGCCGCTCGCTTTGACTTCAAGATTGCTGATGAAACACTGCTATTAATCAAAGAAATGATCAAAGCAAAAGAGCTGGATTATTTAGTCCCTGAACGCGTCTGGCAGGAAGTTGAAAAAGCGCTCGCAACAGCCAAGCCCTCGCTGTTTTTTATGGCATTACGAGAAACAGGCGCATTAAAAATCTTATTTCCCGAAGTTGATCGTCTATTTGGCGTACCACAAGTGCCTAAATGGCATCCTGAAATAGATACTGGTGTGCACGTTATGATGGTTATTGATCAATCCGCAAAACTGACAGATGATATTGCAGTACGTTTTGCCGCCTTGTGTCACGATCTTGGCAAGGGAACAACGCCAGCTAATATATTACCTCAGCATAATGGACACGAAGCACGCAGCGTTAAACTCACCCACGCCTTGTGTCAACGAATGCGAGTCCCGAAAGACATCACTAGCCTCGCACTGAAAGTCGCCGAATATCACACCCATGTTCATTTATTATTCGAATTAGATCCAGCAACAATTCTAGAGGTGATTGAAGCCCTTGATGCCTTTCGCAGACCCGAGCGGTTTGAACAATACTTGCTTGCGGGCGAAGCTGACTTTCGCGGACGTCCAGGCTATGAAGACCTACCTCTACCGACCATTAATATTTTTAGAAATTGCCTTCATGTCAGTCAAAATGTAACGGCGCATGCTTTTGTTGAAGCAGGTAAGCGAGGCCCAGCAATTGGTGAGGCGATTCGTCAACAACGAATGATACTCATTGAACAAGTCATGAGCGACGCTAAAACCAACTAAAGCATTGATCACCTATTACAGCTCGACATTCATCACGTATAATTCATGATCATTATCTAAAATTTAGGACAATCACCATGAGTGGTAATATTTCAGCCAATTGGACCAGCGTTAACGCTGCCTGCCAACCTTTAGTTGAGCATTTAGTTGCTGATGCACAAGCATTACAACTTGAAATCAGCACATTAAGCAATGGCACTCGCATTATCGATGCCGGCATTAATTGTGTGGGTGGCTTAGAAGCCGGTCGCCTAATTGGTGAAATCTGCATGGGTGGATTAGGTACCGCCACATTAGGTACCAATAGTGGTTTCGCTAATTGGCCATGGTCAGTGAATGTCCATGCTAAAACGCCTGTTTTAAGCTGTTTAGGCAGTCAATATGCAGGCTGGAGCTTGTCGCACAAAAGTGAAGAAGGCAAATTCTTCGCGCTAGGTTCAGGTCCCGGTCGCGCCTTGGCAGGTAAAGAAGAGGTATTAAAGGAATTTGGTTACAAAGATCAAGCTAGCTCAACCTGTATCGTCTTAGAAGTCGATTCATTTCCTCCCATTGAAGTCGCTGAAAAAGTCGCGAAAGATTGTGACATCAAGCCGGAAGACCTCACGTTTATCTTAACGCCCACATCTAGTCTTGCTGGCGTGATGCAAATTGCCATTCGCGTACTTGAAGTGTCGATGCATAAGGCACATACACTGCATTTCCCTATGGATAAAATCATTGATGGTTTTGGCGTAACCCCTGTTGCACCTCCGGGTGGAGACTTTATCACCGGCATGGGCCGTACAAATGATGCGATTCTTTATGGTGGCATGGTGCATTTATTTGTGGATGCGACCGACGATGAAGCGCGTGACCTAGCTGAAAAAATGCCTAGCAACACCTCTTCAGATTATGGTCGCCCATTTGGTGAAATCTTTAAAGCCTATGAATATGACTTTTTCAAGATAGATCCTATGTTATTCAGCCCTGCAAAAGTGATAGTCACCAATGTAAAAACAGGCAAGAGTTTCACAGCTGGTGAGTTAAATTCAGAATTATTAACAACCTCGTTCGGCCTATAGCCCAATTTAAAATGGAGTGGCTTCTTCACGCCACTCCGTTTTATTAAAAAGTCAGCACATGTCATCACCCAAAATCGTCATATTTAACGACACCCACGGCTGGCACAGTAACCAGTTAGTCTATGCCTTAAAAAAATGGGACATATCAACTGTACTCACTGATCTTGCTGATTGCATCATCGATCTTGATCACCCAACGGGACTCATTATTCCAGGATTTGAGAATGACTTACCGGCAGCAGCGATGGTGCGAGGTATTGCTCCAGGAAGTTTAGAGCAAATCACATTAAGAATGGACGTATTACATACCTTAGCTGAACTTGATGTGCCTGTTTTTAATCCTGCTTCTGCCATTGAATATACGGTAGACAAAGCGCGCACTTCATTACGACTCCACCTTAAGGGCTTAAGTACACCTAAAACATGGGCCTGTGAAAACCGTGTGCTCGCTCGACAAATAGCAAGCCAACAGTTTGCCAAACAAAACACTCTAGTTATCAAACCCTTATTCGGCTGCCAAGGCAAAGGCATCGAAAAAGTAACGAATTTAGAAGCATTTGATAACATTCAAGCCGTTGGCGATGCTTTTTATTTGCAAGAATATATTGAACCCTTTACACCAAACCAATGGCAAGATTGGCGCTTAATGGTCATAGATCGTCAAGTCTGTGCTGCGATGTCGAGACGTTCAGATCATTGGATCACTAATTTTGCTCAAGGCGCTAGTTGTTTAGCGGCAACCATTACGCCAGAAATGGAACAGTTAGCAATCGCAGCAACTGAGGCTGTCCAAGCCGATTATGCTGGCGTCGATATTATAAGAAAGGTTGATGGTAGTTATACCGTGCTAGAAGTCAATAGTGTTCCGGCGTGGAAAGGTTTATTTCAAGCAACCAAGATTGATGTTGCAAGCTATCTTGCAAAAGCAATCTATCAAAGAATAAACCCAACCTTAGCAATAACAGGTGCGACTGATCATGCTGTCTAGCAAAACCATCGAAGACTGTATTATTTGGGCCTGTGAAAATGAAGTGGCTGCACCCAAGCCAGGGAATGTTAACTGTTATAGTGATGGCCATAACATGCAGGTGCATGATTTCGTCAAAAGTGCCCACGCCATAGCCCCCGTTCTCGCGCAAAAGTCACTTTCGGTAGGCGAACTTATTTTGCAAAGCATCCGAGCTACACGTTCTGTAGTTGACTGCAATACCAACCTCGGCATCGTATTGCTATTTGCGCCATTATGTAGCGCAATTCACCAATGCTCGGACTTTAAACAGCTTCCCGATGCTCTAAAAAAAGTCTTATTAAATCTAACCGTTAATGATGCTAAAGCCTGTTACGAAGCGATTTTATTAGCTGATGCTGGCGGACTTGGCAACAGTGAACAACAAGATGTTCACGCGATTCCCAGCGTCACCCTATTACAAGCAATGAAAATAGCCGAAGAACGTGATGCCATCGCTAAGCAGTACACCAACAATTACAGCGAAATCTTAAATATTGGACTGCCAATATTGACATCTTCGATAAAATGTGGGGAAAGAGTTGAATGGGCCACCGCTTTCGCGTATCTTAAGCTCTTAGCATGTGTCCCGGACACCTTGATTCGCCGAAAACAATCTTGGGAACACGCCCTAGAAGTAAGTGACGTAGCAGAGAAGTTAATCGCAAAAGTAAACGAAAACAAACCGTTAAGCTCTTTCAATGCAGAAATAATTACTTGGGATAACGAATTAAAGAAGAAAGCAATAAACCCAGGAACGACCGCAGATTTGACCGCGGCAACGCTATTAATTTATGCGTTCCAGCAATCGCTTTCTTCAAACAGCATTTCAGTACCTTGATGTACTATTTAGTAGCAAGGGCTGAGCAGGGAATACGTTCCTTTAATACGTATGAGCTCACCTTAGTAATAAGGGGAGTGTAAAAATGGGCTTTTTTGACAATTTTTTTGGAACAGGAATAAATAACATGCCAGTTATCGATCGCGTATTAGTAGGTGAATCTTTAGTAATTGAAGATGGTGACCTAGACAACGTAGCACACATTGACTTACTTATGGGTCCTCGTGGTTCTGCTGCAGAAGATGCTTTTTGCCGCACTATGACAGACCAAAAAGCAGGTGTTAATGGCTTATTAGCTGTAGTAGCGCCTAACCTTATGGTTAAACCAGCGACAGTTATGTTTAACAAAGTAACTATCAAAAACATGAAGCAAGCCGTTCAAATGTTCGGCCCAGCACAACGTGGCGTTGCAATGGCTGTTGCTGAATGTGTTGAAGATGGCACAATTCCAATGGCTGAAGCTGATGATTGCTTCATCTGTGTTGGTGTTTTCATTTCTCCAACTGCAGATAACGATCAAAAAATTCAAGATTGGAACTACCGCGCAACTAAAGAATCAATCAAGCGTGCTGTTGCTCGTGAACCAAAAGCAGCTGATGTTGTAGCACAATATAAAGCTAGCTCGCACCCATTTGCTGCAAGCTAAGTTTTAGAAAATCGTTCAATCAAAATGCCGTTCATTCGAAAGAGTGAACGGCATTTTTGTTTTAAGTGTTTTTAAAGCTATTATTTTCAATATGATGCTTAGCCAATCTACCATCATGTATAGCGCTGGCAATTAATACTCGCGCGATTCCTTGTCGCTCTAAAGCGATCAAATCTTGCTCAGTTCTTACACCACCAGCAGCAATAATACGATGCTTATCCATTTTGTGTTGCAAGCTTAATAGTAGTTCAAAATCAGGACCAGACTGCCCGCCCACATAATCTATATTCATCGCAATAATAGTATCAGGCCATAAGGCTGGTTGCTGTAATAACATCTGCTCACCCAAAAACTTACCATGCTGAAAATCTAATGACAGAATGCTTTTTTGCCGTACCTCTGGGTCTGCTAACCAAGTTATATCAGATAAAGTCTCGCTACCGATAACGGGCTTAATATTGCGGTAACGCAAAAAATAATCCCAGTGTACTTTTGAACTAATGCCCGCATCCAAGTACAAGCTAATCTTTGGAAAAACGTCCGATAATGCTTCATACAGCTCAATATTAGGCTGTTGATTCAAAATCGCATCCAGATCGGCAATATAAATAGCCTCAAATGGCTGCCATGCGAGTAAGTCTCTAATGACCTGTAATGGTTCACAATGTGAGGTTAAAACGGACTGTAATAAGGGATAGTCGGATCGCACGCCACCACGAGCATGTACAACGTTCCCCCCCAGCACATCGATGACAGGTATAATTTCCACCTTACTCCTCAGATTATAATTAATGAAAGTATTCGTTTACGAGCATATTACTAGCGGTGCATTGATCAATGAATCTTTGCCACCTAGTCTTGCCCATGAGGGCAATGAAATGCTCTCAGCTATTGTGCATGATATGGCTTTGTTAAGCGATATTGACTTGATTATTCTACGTGATGCTCGTCTTGAACCATTGATTGATATTATCAACAATCCCCATCATCATTGCATTATCATCGATAATAATCATTCATTTCAGCAGCATTATGTTTGTTCAATCAATGATGCGGATGCCGTGTTAATTATTGCCCCAGAAACCGATGGATGCTTACAGAATCTTCAACAAGCCGTGTTAAACCAGCACAAGCACTTATTAGGTTGCCAACCGACAGCCACTCAAATTTGCACCGATAAATTCGTTTGTCACCAGCAATTAATCGCCAATAATGTGCTTACACCGCACACCCTTCCTGCCAATGACTGGCCGCTCAGTCCTTTTAATTCACCATCAGGCTTTATCGTTAAACCTCGTGATGGTGCCGGTTGTATTGATACCTTATTTTTTGCCGAACCTACCGAGCTTGAGGCATGGCTGACATCCACATCTATTATTCACGACAAAATGATTATTCAACCATATATCAAAGGCCAAACGCTCAGTCTCACGGTATTAATGGATCACCACGATAGCCATGTGCTTGCTGTGAACCAACAATATATAAAACGTGAGAATGGCCAGTTTAGCTTTCAGGGTTGTAGCGTAAATGGTATTACTGAAGTGCAGTTTAATCTGAGTAACGCAGTCGCCATCGCCCAAAGTATTCATCTGGCTATTCCTGGCTTGTGGGGATTTGTAGGAATCGACCTAATCGTCACAGATATTGACGCTTACATTGTTGAGATTAATCCGCGTCTCACTACCGCCTATGTCGGTTTGCATAAGTCATTAAACCTAAACCCTATTCAATTATTACTGACGATGATGGAACACGGTTTATCGTCATTACCCCTTAACATCCAACGAAACCCAATAGAGGTATTAATATGACAACCAGCACATCCTCCTATATTAGTGGTTGGGATATTGGCGGTGCTCATGTCAAAGTGGCACGTTGTGATCATAATGGCAATGTACTCGATGTAATTCAAGTAGCCTGCCCGTTATGGCAAGGTATCGAACATCTAGCCTCAGCCATTGAAACCGTTTTTAAACAGCTTAATAATCAATATGATATCGCAGCAATTACGATGACAGGAGAATTGGTCGATATTTTTCCAAATCGACAAGCGGGTGTCGCGGGAATTTTGGCGTGTGTTGCTCAATATATAGAACATGACAAAATCAGGGTCTATGCTGCTGATGCTGGCTGGTTATCACCTAATCAAGCTACCAAGCAATGGCAACAAGTTGCATCACGGAACTGGCAGGCAAGTGCAAGCCTCGTTGCTCAAACCTTATCCGAAGGTCTATTTGTTGATATTGGCAGTACCACCTGCGATATCATTCCGTTTCATAATGGTTTGGCTATCCCCGATGGTGTGGATGACTTTGAGCGACAAACGAGTCGAGAATTGCTGTATACCGGTGCAATCAGAACACCGTTGATAGCACTTAGTCAAACGGCACCTTTTAATGGAAAATTAGTGAGTCTTGCCGCAGAAGTGTTTGCCACTTCTGCGGATTGTTGGTGCCTATTAGGTTTATTGGCTCCCCAATCAATTCAAGATAACAGCGCCGATGGACAACCATGGGATGCTGATTTTTGCGCAAGTCGTATTGCTAGGCTACTTGGAACCGATTCTGATCAAGCCAATTCCGCACAATGGATACAATTGGCTCAATGGTTTGCAGAACAACAGTGTCATTTGATTAGTAATGCTATGCTACACGTGTTATCAGCACACTCAGAATTAGCAGCAGATGCGCCTATTATTGGGGCGGGAGTTGGTCGGTTTATTGCAAAAGCCTGCGCGCTGCGCCTTAATCGCACTTATCAAGACTTCAATGACATTCTGTCATCGCCTCATGCTGCAAGCGCCGATCACGCGCCTGCTGTTGCAGTTGCCCTTTTAGCGCAACACAAGTTACCGTAAAATACCTGTAATGAATGAAATAAACCTGCCACCTCTTTGTACTGAACTTGCTTACCTAGCAGATAGCACGCCTTATTTTGAAGCAATCCGCACTATGCCATGGCCTGTCTTTTTAGACAGCAATAATGCAATGGAAAATAGTGATAGCCGTTATGACATTCAAACGGCAGCCCCTTTTATAACCCTTCTCACTAGGGGCGACAACACCCTTATCAAACACCAAGATAAAGACTCTGTTCTATCAAATGATGATCCTTTTAGCCTCTTGCAAAATTGCTTGCATGAATTAAAATCGCATCACCATACTGATTTACCCTTTTGCGGCGGTGCATTAGGTTATTTTGCTTATGATTTAGGGCGCCGTATCGAAAACCTTCCTGAGTACACTTTAGATGCTGAGCATATCCCCGATATGGTGGTGGGTATCTACGATTGGGCAATTGTCACCGATCATCAATTACAACGCTGTTGGTTGGCAAGTTACGGGCTAAATCACGAAACTAAAAACCAATGGGCCGCTCTTGTCAGCCAGTTAACAGCAGATAACACGACTAAACAAGCAGACCCTTTTCGTGTCACCAGTGAATTACGTAGCAATTTAGATTATGACGCTTATGAGCAGGCCTTTAATAAAATTCAGCACTATATTCATGAAGGTGATTGTTATCAGGTCAACCTTGCTAAACGCTTTGAAATTGATGCTGAAGGTGATCCTTGGTTTGCCTACCAGTTACTTCGAAAACAGAGTCCCGCACCTTTTTCTAGTTTCTTTGCGACACCCTACGTTACGGTACTTAGTTCATCCCCCGAACGCCTTCTTAAAGTCAGACACCAACAGGTCGAAACTAAACCGATAAAAGGCACCCGACCACGTGATTTAAACGATCCTATACGTGACAAATCACTTGCTGATGAGTTACAACTTAGCCTTAAAGATCGCGCTGAAAACCTAATGATTGTTGACTTATTGCGTAATGACTTAGGCAAGGTCTGCATGCCGGGTTCGATTAAAGTATCGAAGCCTTTTGCCTTAGAGTCCTTCGCAACTGTCCACCATCTAGTTAGCACTATTACTGGCACATTAGCTGATAACCACAACGCCGTTTCAGTATTGCGTGCCTGCTTTCCTGGAGGTTCTATCACCGGTGCACCGAAATTACGGGCGATGGAAATCATCGAAGAGCTTGAACCTCATCGTAGAGGGATCTATTGCGGTAGCATTGCCTATATCGGGTTTGATGGCAAAATGGATAGTAATATTGCCATTCGCACATTAATGTACAGCCACAATCTGCTACGTTTTTGGGCAGGTGGTGGTATTGTCGCTGATTCCACCGTGGATGCTGAATATCAGGAAATACTCGACAAAGCAGCGGCTATTCTCCGACTACTTGAACAATTAAAGTGATCGTCGTTAAACTCGGCGGCAGTTTATACAACACACCCGAATTAAAACGTTGGCTGCACACTCTGGCAGAACTATCCGTCACGGAGTCTATTGTAATTGTCCCGGGGGGCGGCCCGTTTGCAGATCAAGTGCGTGATGCCCAAGCACATCATCATTTTGATGATAATACAGCTCATCATATGGCGTTAGTCGCAATGAAACAGTTTGGCTTAATGCTAAGCTCACTTGAGGCGAAATGCCTGCCATTTCACCCTCAGCAGCCATCCCAGAAATTATCAGTCTGGTTACCTGATGATTCTTTGCTTTCAGAACCTGATTTAATCCCTAGTTGGGACTTAAGCTCAGATAGCATTGCACTGTGGCTCGCTTCAAAACTTGGTGCCGAACGCTTGTTTTTGATCAAACAGAGTGAGGTCAAGTCCACATCAATTGTGCAACTCACTGCCGATAAGATCATTGATTGTCATTTCACTATCTTATTTGATCAATTTCCCATCCAAGCTCAGATTATTCATTATCAATCATATACTGACTTTGCCAAAACAATTGTCAGTGATCATCCTGAAAGCCATTTGCAGCTGTCATGACTTCACTTGCTGACATTATCAATTCATTACAAAATCAATTATCCACATTGTCTGAGAATGATGAATCAGTCAGTCTTATCGAGCAATTAATAACAGAAAGTCGATTACACCATCAAGTAACATGGGCGAGTCATATGACCCCCACAATCGATAAGCCTGCGTTATTAGGGCAACTTATTGCAGGCTTGCATAATGGCAATTTACTGTCTCCCGAGCTATACCCGCAATTAGTAGGCATTGAACGGCAGTTATTGGACTGGTTTTGTGCATTGCTAGGGCTCCCTTTTGCCCATTTCACTCACGGTAGTAGTTATGGCAATCTTGATGCCTTATGGCAGGCAAGAGAGCATGCTCAACATTCATCCAATATTGTTTATGGTTCAGAAGCCGCACATTATTCCATCAGTAAAGCCTGTCGTATTCTTGGTTTGAATTTTCAAAGTATACCAACGGATAAATCAGGAAGATTAGAGGTCGAGGCGTTACGCAATGCCTGCCAACTCGCTCAGCCTGTTGCCATTGTGGCTACTGCAGGTACTTCATCTTGTGGTGCCATTGACCCGATTTCTAGTTGCAGCGACATTGCCAAAGAGTTTAATAGCTGGCTGCATATTGATGCGGCATGGGGTGGCGGATTAATGCTATCACCTACACATCAGCATCATCTTAAGGGCATTTCACACGCCAACTCCATTTGTTTTGATCCACATAAAGCATTAGGTCAACCTAAACCTTGCAGCGTATTGCTGTATCAAAAGCCCTTAACTAACCATGCTGATAGTGACGTGAATTACCTATCAAGCACACCCAAGCAGACCATTGGTGGTTCTTATGGTGGTGAATTATTCTTGCCTCTTTGGTGTAGCCTACTATTCAGTGGCCAACAAACATTGTCGGATCGGATTGACCAACGTTTAAAGCAAGCTGAGCAATTTTATCTTGCACTGATTGAGCGTACCGACTGGAGGCTACTTAACGGTGGCACAGGCATTATCTGTTTTAGACCATCGGCTGAAATAGATTTAACTCATTTAATAAAGCGTGGACAGGTATCAACCGCTAAAATAAATGACCAAAAAGTATACCGTGTCGTTTTTGCCAGTCACACTAGTGAAGCGAATGCGATTCTTACTGGGTTTGAGCCGTTTTTTTAATCTGTTGCTGCACACTGTCGAAGCGGCGTAGCCATGATGGCAGTGTGTTGATTGGTGCTGGCCAACCACTGCTTGCATCAAGCGCAGCTTGCTTACTACCATAAACACCGTAAATTAACGCATACCAAACACGACCATTTCTCATGCTCTCAAACTCAGCAACATCACCGGTCAATGCGTACTTATCAATAAATGCCCTGACCTCTTGTTTGTCCCACGAGCCCATCAACTGAAAAGTATAATCTGTTGTGCTTTGTTGCAAAATCCAATCTTGCTGATGAATCAAAGGCAATAATTCAGTCGTAGGTATTTGTTCAGGCTCTAATGTTGATTGGCCCTCGATCATTTGGGTGAGCACTATCACTTTATCTTGCACAATGGCGTTTGCTGCTCGCTCGGGTTCAGCTGAAGCCAGAGCTAACTCAGACACTAATAATTTAAGCTCCTCTCGTTGTGCTTGTGCTGATGACGTCACCTTGTCTTCATCGAGAATAACCGTTGTCAGGGGTTCTTCTTGGTCCAAGAATGGTTTTTCAATCATCGTTTCATCATGCTCTGTTGCCGAAAACAAGGTGTTAATAGTATCTTGAAATAACAATAACACTATTAACGTGATGACCAAAAACCCCAATCCTAACCAGCGTAACATTGGCATAAGTCGCCCAGCGCCAATTTTTATAGGATTACTAAACGAAGGTTTCATTCCCAGTAAATACTGATGAGCCCATTGATTGATTAAAGCAGGTTTACCTTTAGATTGACGATAGCACAGCTTTAACTCTTTTGGGCTAAAGATAGCGTCACCGTTATAACCAGCTTCGTTTAAGCGATAGTATAGATATGGCGCAATCTCTTGTTCAGATAAAGCAGGTAAATCAATATTCTGTATGCGTCCATGAATATTTGATAACACCGGTAACGCTTGCTTTGTAGTAAAAACAGCACCGAGTAAAAAAGCTTGCTCACTTTGCCAAGATAGACAATTCATCAATACAGCTAAAGACTCCTCAGAAAGCAAGTCAATATCATCAATCAATAATAGCGGTTTAATATTTAATTGCTGCAGGCCAGATAATCTTTCTTTGAGTAAAATAAGGTGTTGATTACTAAATTGAACCTCGCTGTCATCAACACCAAAAGCAGAGAGGCACTGATTAATCATCTCGATTGAAGTTAATGAAGCATGACCATTAATACGACAAATTCGGAGGTCATCGCCCTGCTGCCGCTCTAATTGTGTGAGGATAACGCTTTTGCCAAGTCCCCGCTCTGCAGACAACAAACCCACCTTATCACTCGCCCTAATAAGGTGTAATAAAAGATTAAAACGTTGTGAAACGTGCTCACTTTTAAAGAAAACTGAGGGTTCAGCTGGCCCACTAAAAGGCGCGGACTGCAGTGCTAAACGTGCAATATAACTAGCTTCTGCTGTAGGGGAAGCATACTCACTCATTAACTAACGCTCAAAAGACCTCAAGGTTTCAGCTAATTGCATAGCTGAATAATCATCACTTATTACTGCTTGACCAATCCCATTTAGTAAAATCAGTCTAATTTGACCATCTTGCACTTTTTTGTCCACTGACATTAATGTCATAAACTGTTCTGCCGTCATACCTTCGGGTGCTAGAACAGGAAGACCTGCCGCAACAAATAACGCCTTGATTCTATCAACAGCCGCTTGCTCCATCCAGCCCATTCGCTGTGACAAATCAGCAGCCATCAACATGCCGACAGCAATTGCTTCACCGTGCAACCAATTACCATAGCCCATACCCGTTTCAATCGCATGACCAAATGTGTGACCCAAGTTGAGTAATGCACGGACACCCTGTTCACGCTCATCACTAGCGACAACATCGGCTTTATCTTTACAAGAACGTTCAATGGCTTCAGCTAACATAGCTTGATCACGCGCCATTAAAGCAGGCATGTTTTTTTCTAGCCAATCAAAAAATTTAGGGTCGTTAATCAGGCCATATTTAATAACTTCAGATAAACCTGATGATAATTGCCTGTCATCCAATGTTGTTAATGTCAAGGTATCAGCAATAACGCATTGTGGCTGATAAAAAGCACCAATCATATTTTTACCCAGCGCATGATTCACTGCCGTTTTTCCCCCTACGGAAGAATCAACTTGCGATAATAACGTTGTTGGGATTTGAATAAACGGCACGCCTCTTTGGTAGCATGCCGCAGCAAAACCAGTCATATCGCCGATGACACCACCTCCCAAAGCAATTAATGTGACCTGACGTGAGAATTTTTCTTCTAGAAGTTTAGTAAAAACCTGATTCAATACTTCTAAATTTTTATACTGTTCTCCATCAGGCAAAATAACGGACTCACAGTTATAGCCTGTTAATGCATCAAGGACAGATTGAAGGTACAAAGGCGCCACAGTGGTATTTGTGACGACCAAGACATCTTTGCCTTTGATATGTTCTGTTAGCAATGTTGATTGTGACAATAAATCGCCACCGATATAAATCGGATAACTACGATCACCTAAGGAGACATTGAGAGTTTTCATGGTAGACCTTATTTAACTAGTTCTTCTAGCTGCTGAATAACCTGTGTAACCGCATGTTGAATAGATTGTTCGCCGGTTCGCAATTCAACATCAGCGACACTGCTATATAAAGGATCGCGTACTGCGAGTAAGTCTTCTATTTGTTTTTTAGGATCGGCTGTTTGCAATAATGGTCTTTTCTTGTCTTTAGCTGTACGCCTAAATAATTGGTCAGCTGTTGCAGACAAATAAACGACATTACCACGAGAGCGTAAAGCTCGACGATTTTCTTCAGCTAATATCGCTCCACCACCTGTCGCCAAGACAATATCATTCAAGCCCGTCAACTCTTCGATAATTTTTTGTTCTCGGATGCGAAAACCCGCCTCACCTTCCATTTCAAATATCCATGAAATAGACACGCCGGTTCGCTTTTCAATTTCTTTATCGCTATCAAAGAATTCTCGGCCTAATGCTTTGGCTAATTGCCTACCAACAGTTGATTTACCAGCGCCCATTGGCCCTATTAGAAATATATTACCTCTTACCACATGCAATTCACTCTTATTTATCTACGGCAAAAAGCCAAATCATTTGATTTGGCCTTTTAAAAATTAATTTAATCTAAATTAGAAGTCGAGGCTATCTTTAATAATTTTTGGCGTTACAAAAATTAATAACTCCTGCTTATTATTTACTGACTGAGTCGATTTAAACAAAAAACCAACATAGGGTAAGTCACCAAAAAATGGTACTCGCGACACACCATCACTTTTCGTTTGCTCGTAAACACCACCTAATACAACGGTCTCACCATTTTCGACTAATACTTGTGTTTCAACGGTCTTGGTATCAATGCTCGGTACAGGAAAACGAGGGTCGTATACCGCTTGATCTTTGTTCACTTTCAAATCCATGATGATTTTATCATCAGGCGTTATTTGTGGGGTCACCTCTAAACTCAACACAGCCTTTTTAAAAGAGGTCGCTGTGGCACCACTCGAACTAGCTTCTTGGAATGGGATCTCTGTACCTTGTTCAATAAGAGCAGTGGATTGGTTTGATGTGATAACTCTCGGGCTAGAAACAACTTCGCCTTTGCCTTCCGCTTGCATCGCAGACAGCTCAAGCTCTAACAACGCACCAAATGGAAGTTTGGCTAATGCCAAAGCAATCGAGCCAGCAGGGTTAGTCACAGGCAAATTAACATTTAATCGGTCACTTTGCTGAAGAGTTGCCCCGTTAATAATTTGTGTTGTTCCATTGAGAGAACCTGATACAGCACCACTATTTAATACGCTACTGCCAGTATTATTTCCTGTCGAGGCTCCAAATCTAACGCCTAATTCTTTGGTGAAATCATTGTTTGCAATCACTATTCGAGACTCAATCAGTACCTGACGAACCGGAATATCTAACTGTCCTATTAACTTCTTAATCTGAACTAATTGATCAGCGGTATCTCGAAGCAACAGTGAATTTGTTCGCATATCGACTGTGGCACTCCCCCTTGATGATAAAAAACCTGTCGCGCCAGCCCCAGATCCTTCCTCAGTATTACTTGCTAGCAGTGTTGCTAGATCACTTGCTTTAGCAAAGTTAACTTCAACAATCTCTGAGTATAATGATTCAAGCTCGATTATTTGCTTTTGCGCGGCTAGCTCTTGTTTTTCGCGTGCTGTAATTTCTGAGGCCGGTGCAATTAACATCACATTACCGTTTTGGCGCATAGCCAAGCCCTTGGTTTTTAGAATGATATCTAATGCTTGATCCCAAGGCACATTTTTAAGCCTTAACGTCAAATTTCCTTGGACGGTATCGCTTGTCACCAAGTTCATCTCAGTGAAATCCGCTAATAACTGGAGCACGGCACGTACTTCAATACTTTGAAAGTTTAATGATAATTTATCGCCCTGATAGCCGAACTCATTTTTACTTTCAGCTGCTTGCACGGCATCTGAGACCGGTTTTACTTCAATAACAAGTAAATTATCTGTTTGATATGAAATATGTTCAAACTTACCCATAGTCGACAGAAGAAGATGGGTACCATCATTTACTTGAGTACTATCGATAATATTTACCGGTGTTCCGAAATCACTCACATCTAAACGGCGTTGTAATTTTTCAGGCAAAGTGGCGCCAAGCAAATCTACAATCACAGTATCCCGTTCTTGTCGTATATTAACCGTCGCACCTTGATCATTAAGCTCGATCATTAATTTTGCTTCGCCTTGTTCGCCACGACGAAAATCAATGCCTTCGACCTGATACTTACTATTATCAATGGCTGCTATAGCCTGCCTACCGCCATCAACCGTGATCGTAATAATACGGTCATCTTGCTTGATCGTATAAGGTACCATTTGCTTTAAATTAATCACTACCCTGGTACGTTCTCCCGCTTCAACAGTCGAAATACTTTGAGTTGCGCCGATATTAATTTTTTGTATCTTTTTATTTAATAAATTTTTAACTCCCGCAAAGTCTAAAACGACTCGGGAAGGGTCATCAATCGCAAATGTATTTGGTTTTTCAACAGGTTCAGAAAAGGTAAGCACTAACTGCGTTTTATCCCCAGGCAATGAAGAATAATCGACAGACTGAAGATCAGCAGCTGTTGCTACCGCACCAATAGTAGATATGATGGTTACGATACAAAAGTTCAACGATAGTTTTAAATAATGAGTTATCCTTTTATCATTTTTCACTTGGTTTTTCCCTGTTATAGACTGTCGCTTATACACTGCTATCATGCTATTACTAATCATAGTTTATTACCTTTAATTCATGACCGAAAAAGAAGCATCACGCTCGATATAACCTGCTTTTGCGTCCGGTATAATTTCTTTCAATGTTAAATCAACATCAGTAATAGCCGATACTTTGCCGTGATTTTGTCCAATGTAATTCCCCACCTGAACTCGGTGAATAACACCATCAGGAGCTCGAATTAAACCCCATATTCCATCTGACTCCTGCTCTAATGTTCCAACTAAAACGAGCTCAGATAAAGAATAGAACTCCAGTGCTTCTTTTAGTCTCTGCGAGTCAGGATGAATGCCATTATTAATCATTTCTTTGACTGCTTGATCATCAACAGGAGGTAGGTCAATAACCGTCGGAACAAACGGATCTCGTAATTCAGTTGCCTTATAAACAAATTGTTCATATGGCTTCATGACTGGAATTGTTGATATTTCAGAATGCTGTCTAGATTTAATCTCATCAACAAAAGCATTAAGATCTTGCTTGTCTTGTTCACAGGCGGAGAGAGTCAGCGCAACCAAAAATGGTACCACTTTTTTTGCTAATGCAATCAGGTTATGTAACGGTTTACTTTGCTCATCTCTAGCCGACAACATTATTGACCATCCTCATCCAAATAGCGGTATGTTTTAGCAACAATATCCATTGTCATTTTACCTCCTCCTTTTGAAAGCGGTAACATAGATAAATTATGCAAAGTAACAATTCTCGGAAAAGAGGCAACATCACTGATAAAAGCAGCGAATTGATGGAAGGTACCGCTCACTTTCATCGTAATTGGTAATTGTGCATAAAAGTCTATTGGTAATTCGCTTTCTGGCTTAAACAGCTCAAATTCTAAGCCATTCACCAGGCCTGTCCGTGAGATATCAATTAATAGATCAGCCACTTCATTTTTCCCTGGCAACTGTTTCAACATAGAAGAAAATGTAATTTTCATCTCAGCCAGTTGAGCTTTGTATGCTTCTAAATTAGAAGCTTTTTCCTGCTTGCTCTCAAATTCTGATTTTAAGCTGTTTTCAGCTTGCTCGAGCGAAGTTAATACTGCTCGTTTATCTTTGATTATAAAATTGTAACCCCCTGCCCAAACAACAATAAATAGCAACAAGATAGCCGCAACTTTTATAGAGAAAGGCCATTCGCCACTTTCATTAAAATCTAACTCATTTAAAGCTGACAATTCCATTAGCTTTCCCCACCTTCATTTGTCGTCTTAGACTCACCAATGCTCAAACTAAACTTTCTAATCGCATCATCATTAGTAGAAGTCCGCTCTATCACTTTAAGCGAAGATTCTGTGAACTCAGGATTGCTGTCTAATTGTCTCATAAACACCGATACTCGAGCATTTGATTGTGCAACACCCTCTAACACCAACGAATCACCTTGCCGAGTAAGTTTTTCTAAATAAATACCTTCGGGTAAGGTTCTAACTAACGCATCGAGGACTTTTACAATCTTGGGGCGACTCACTTGTAGCTCTTGAATCACATTCATCCTTGCTAATAATCGTGCTCGCTGAGTTTCGAGCGTGCTGATTTCGGTAATTTTACTGTCCATCAATACAATTTCTTTTTGCAAAAAACTGTTTCTTTTGCTTTGCTCCTCAATCAAGCCATCCTCATATGTCATAAAACTATAAAGAATGGCCACAGCGGCTATAAAACTCACAATCAATGCCATGAAAAATTGTTGCTGGCGTTCTTGTCGACGCACTTCACGCCATGGTAGTAAATTAATACGAGGCATCAGTCAAAATTCCTCATCGCAAGGCCACAAGCAATTAGCATTGAAGGGCTATCATTACTTAATGACTGAATGGATATTCGGCCGCCAATAATCATATCGGAGAATGGGTTTGCTATTGATGTTAATGTGCCCGTTTCTTCAGCAATCATTGCATCAATCCCTTGGATAGATGCGCAACCACCAGATAAAACAATATGATCAATAGATTGATATTGTGCTGATGCTGAAAAGAAAAACTGTAATGCGCGGGTTACCGTTCTAGTCATTGACTGCTTAAATGGTTCTAGTACTTTCAACGTATAATCATCAGGTAAGTTATTTTCTTTTTTTGCCCGTCCAGCTTCCTGATGTGATAAACCGTAATGTCGTTGAATCTCTTCTGTTAAAATGCTGCCACCAAAGGTTTGTTCTCGAGTAAATACAATGCGGCCATCTACCAAAACATGCAAAGTGGTCATGTTTGCTCCGATATCAACAACAGCAACAGTGAGTCCCTGACCATTATTGACCAATTGCTGAGAAACAAGGGAAAAAGCGTTTTCCATTGTATACGCTTCAACATCGACAATTTTGGGTATCAAACCCGCTTTTTCAAGTACCTCTGTACGAGTGTCAACATTTTCCCGCCTAGAGGCAGCTAATAACACGTCAACAGCATCGATATCTGAAGCAGACCGACCTATCACCTCAAAGTCTAATCGAACCTCTTCTAATGGATAAGGGATCAGTGATTCCGCTTCCATCATAATTTGTTCTTCTAATTCTTTGTCTGAAAGCGAGTCCGGGTAAGCAATTATTTTAGTAATTGCTGAGTTCGCAGAAACAGCAACGGCTGCTTTTTTTGCTTTTGTGCCTGAACGTTTAACTGCTCTTTTAATGGCTGCAGCAACTTCATCTTTATTTTCAATTCTACTTTCGATAACGGAATTAAGAGGTAAAGGTTCAACGGCATAAGACTCGACAGTATATTTGCCAGATTGGTGGCTCAGTTCCAATACTTTAACTACTGACGAACTAATATCTATCCCTAAGAGTGGCTCTTTATTTCGTCCAAACATTTACTACTCCATTATCGGCCATCAAAAAACAACTTATTTCATCCACTTAATGTGATTTCTCAAAACTATAGTTGATGCCCTATCAAAATACAACTTTTAAGTTAGCTCCTGATAGCAATATCCTATCGTACTAAATTAATAGGAATCATATCGTTAAACATTTTGCTGTGTCGAACATAACTCTTAATTTATAAGCATCAATCTTAAATTAGTTATCTTTAAAAGTTGTGCAATACCTACCTTTATATATACTACGTGTCATCATCACATTTAGGTCTGTTAACAGAATAAATTATGCTTCTTATACGCCGTCTACTCATTTTAATTATCGTATGTGCTGGATTAATGGTAATTGCAATGTCGGCTCTTTATCTCTTCCTTGCACCCAACTTGCCGAATATAGAGCGTTTAAATGATACGCAACTACAAGTTCCGTTGAGAATATTTAGTGCTGAAGGAAGCTTAATAGCAGAGTTTGGTGAAAAACGCCGAATCCCAATAGCCCGTTCAGACATTCCAGATCAACTCGTTCAGGCTGTTTTGGCGGCTGAAGATGCGCGATTTTATGAGCATCATGGCGTAGATTATAAAGGCCTTCTCCGCGCAGTATATTCTTTGGCTACCACAGGCATTAAAGCACAAGGTGGCAGCACGATTACCATGCAAGTTGCCCGCAACTTTTTCTTAAGTCGTGAAAAAACCTATCTCAGAAAACTGAATGAAATCATCCTTTCTCTACAAATTGAACGCACTCTGACCAAGGACCAGATACTAACCCTTTATCTTAATAAAATTTATTTGGGAAATCGTTCGTATGGTGTAGGGGCTGCCGCTAATGTTTATTATGGTAAACCACTAGAACAATTGAACTTACCCCAATTTGCCATGATTGCGGGTTTGCCTAAAGCACCTTCAGCATTTAATCCAATTGCCAATCCTGATCGCGCCCTATTAAGACGGGACTATGTACTTAGACGAATGTGGGAAGTCGGATACATTAATCAGCAAGACTATCTGTCAGCAATTGAGGCACCTATTACTGCGAGCTTCCACAGTCGTGATATTGAGGTCTATGCACCCTATGTTGCTGAAATGATTCGAACTCAATTAATCGAACAATATGGTGACGAGGCTTATAATATTGGTTTGAGTGTTTATACAACAATTAAAGCACAACATCAGCAAGCAGCAAATGAGTCACTGCAATCAGCGCTGCTGGCTTATGATAAACGTCATGGATATCGAGGTGCAATCAACCACATCGCAACAGAAGATAACTCTAGCCAGGAAACATATGAACAATCGCTTGCATCTTTTGACACAATAGGCCCTCTCTCCCCAGCCATTGTCAGCGCAGTTGATAACACAATCGCCAGTGTCTATATTAAATCGACGGGAATGTCCGAACTGAAGCTCGCTTCAATGAGCTGGGCAGGCAAACAATTAAGCACTAATAGTCGCGGTAAAGCACCTAGAAAAGTAAGTGATGTGTTATCTGTTGGCGACATCATTCATTTAACTCAGGACAATGATGGCCAGTGGCAACTAGCCCAGCTACCTGAAGTTGAAGGTGCATTAATTGCTGTCTCACCACATGATGGTGCGGTAACTGCATTAAATGGAGGGTTTGAATATTTCCAAAATAAATTTAATCGAGTCACTCAATCTCGTCGCCAGCCTGGATCTGGCTTTAAACCCTTTATCTATTCTGCTGCCCTCGAAAAAGGATATACCGCTGCTAGCATGGTGAATGATGCGCCAGTAGTCCTCGATGATGCAGGTCTAGAAGATGAATGGCGCCCTGAAAATTATAGTCAGAAATTTTACGGCCCAACGCGACTGAGAGTAGCACTCACCCATTCTCGTAACTTAGTGTCGATTCGCCTACTTAGAGATATAACGCCAGATTATGCGATTGCATATGCTGGGCGTTTCGGCTTTGATACTGCACAAATGCCCCATAATTTATCACTTGCTTTAGGCAGTGGAAGCGCCGCACCATGGGATCAAGCTAGAGCCTATTCAGCTTTGGCTAATGGTGGTTATCTGATCGAACCATACTTAATTAAGAGAATTGAAGATATTAATGGCAACATATTGATGCAATCTCAACCGGCGACGGTCTGTGAAACGTGTCTGATCGATAATGAAAATACATACGATGATACTACTACCAGCAACTTTGGAACCCAGCCTGCTAAGCGAATTATGACACCTCAAAACAATTATATAATGAACAGTATGTTGCGAGATGTTGTCCGCTATGGGACCGGTCGAAAGGCAATGAGTTTAGGGCGTAATGATCTAGCGGGTAAAACAGGTACCACTAATAATCAAGTTGACGCTTGGTTCAACGGCTTTCAGCCTGAGTTGGTTGCCATCAGCTGGGTAGGATTTGACTCTCCCAAAAGCCTTGGTCGCTATGAGACTGGTGGAAAAGCAGCATTACCCATGTGGATAGACTTCATGAGAGTCGCACTGCACGATACACCTGAAGAAGCCCTCAAGAAACCTGTAGATATGATTACCGTGAAAATTGATCCTAATACAGGCTTGTTAGCTCAGCCTAACTCTGCTGATGCGATTGATGAGACTTTTCGTATAGAGCATGTCCCTAATGAAACAGTCACGCCAAATACACCAATAATAAGTGATACTTCAAGTCCTTCACCGAAATCGGTCGACTTATTTTAAGGGCTCACCTTAATTGATTAAAGTATTATAGGAAATGAACTAATCGACCCGCTTTGCTAATTCTTTGGGCTTTAACTCACCCTTGGGATAATCACCATTAAGTAATCTCAATTGCTCTAGCGGGCTATTACTAATACGAGAGTCTTCTGCCCAAGTCGCATAATTATCACCCTGTCCAACTAAAACTATATTCAATTTCAATTCTTTTGCTAAGGGTATTTCTTCAGCCCTTAACGCGTGTAAACTTTTTGCAGTATTAATAATATTGATGTCAAACTGACTGAATAACTTATTATTTTTCACACCGCCAAAAAAGACAAAGGCCTTATCTCTCAAATAAACAACGGCAACACGTATCAGCTTATCCTGGCTGTCAAAGAGCCCCATATAACCATCTAAACCATTAACGTTTATTGATTGACCAGATTTTAATTTAGCAATTTTCAAGCGTTGCGCGATAAATTCGCGAGGAGATATTTTTAAATTGAGATCTGTTGCCCTCATTTCAACAAAAGCATCACCATTCGGTGATAATGCAATTAAACTGTCAGGGTTATTGTTTATCTGCCAATCAATTGGAAATTCAACACTAAAGTTCATCGCTAAATGATAAAAGTGACGTCCAGAGCGGATACCTTGCTGCTCACTATCACCAAACGTAAGGCCATCAATCTGTGTCAGATACTCGGATCGCGCTATTTTTCTTTTTTCAGTACTTATATACTTATCAGCACTTGCTACAACTTCATGTAAACGGGTGTCATTATCTGGGTGACTGGCAAACAAGCCATGATAACCTGCTGCTTCACGCCCTTGCTTGACAGCTTCAGCCGCAGAGAATATCTCCTGGTCTTTCAATACCCGAATAACTTCAATCATCGCTTTGGGCTCATAACCTGCTCTCGCCAAATACTCAGCGCCTAAACCGTCAGACTCTAATTCATGCTCGCGCCCATAACCACTAAGTAGCGCACCGCCTAGGATATTAAATAAACTTTGGGAAGGCGCAGCACGTAATTCAGGGAATAAGATAGATCCTATGGTGTAGCCCAAGTTTGCAGCTTGTGAGGCACTTTGTTGGCGCACACCATGGCGTGCTGTTACATGTCCAATCTCATGGCCAAGCACTGCTGCCAATTCAGCTTCTGAGCTCAAGTACGCCATCAAACCGCGTGTGATGTAGATATAGCCTCCAGGTAATGCAAAAGCATTAATCACTGGCGAATCCAAAACAGTAAAACGATATAGTAATTCAGGACGGTGACTGACAGCAGCTAATTTCTCGCCGACTGACTGCACATAGCCCTGCAATAACTCATCATTATATCGCCCATATTCCTCAATAATTTTAGGATGGTTAGTACGGCCGATAGCGATCTCACTCTCTACTCCCAATAATACAAAGTCTTGATTGCCACTTACAGGATTCTGAGCACAACCAACTAATGCCAGAAACAACAAAGCCCCTGTTAAAAAACAGAGGCTTTGTGCTATCTGACGAAGTGTACGTGTATGTACAAACATCTTATATCAAGTATTAATTAGTTAGGCCGAATAGACCCGACAAATTATTTTCCGTATTTTTGGCGGAATTTATCAACTCGACCAGCAGTATCAAGCATTTTTTGCTTGCCTGTATAGAATGGGTGGCATTCTGAACACACATCTAAAGTCAACGCAGTGCTGCGTGTTGAGCGAGTTTTAAACGAGTTACCACAGCTACATGTAACATCGATTTCATTATATTCTGGATGGATATCAGCTTTCATATCTGTTTCTCGTTTTGTGTGTTATCTAAAATAAATAATTAGCAATGATAAAATCAAAGCTTTAGAACCGCATAATTCTACCGATCAAAGTGCATACCAGCAAGTTTTATTTAAAAGATATATCTAAACACTTATTCGCAATAGTTAATAAATATCAGCATGATTCGCCACGCTTGGACAACACATCACAAAATCACACTCGACAACTAACTCTCAACTCCAATCACTTTTCAGCGACTAATAAAGCCTGATTACGCCAACCTCGCTGAGGATCGCCCAGCAATGCCTCTTCTCGGTAAACACGAGTCTTCATCGAAGAGAAGAGGGTCAATAACTCATTATCTGCCAATAAGAAATCAATATTATTGGGTCCCTGCTTACTCACTTTTTGCTGACAATAAGTCTGATAAAACAGCAGTCCACCAGGCTTTAAAGCACTGAGTAAATGTGAACATAAATCGCGATCAAGAAAAAAACTCACGACTAAAACATCTAGACTATTTTGAGTGGGGGGAAATTTAACGACATCTCGGACCTGAGCATTAATCCTTAGTTGGTTTAACTCAGCGAAATCAGATAGCTGTTGAACCCCTACTGGAGACACATCCCATGCTGAGACATCTAGCCCTGCTTTAGCCAACAATAATGCATTGCCACCCTGACCACAGGCTAAGTCTAAAGCGAGGCCCTGCTGCGGCAATAAATGTTGGTTTTCTGATAATACTAATGACGCGGCTGGCAAGGATCCTTTACCGCTATAAATAGCATCCCATTTAGCACTAACATCATTCATTACTAACGCCGCCAAAATGCAGGTGTCAGCACAACAAGCAAAGTGAAAATCTCCAGCCTACCCAATAACATAGCAATACACAGCACCCACTTTGAAGGCGAATTAATAGAGCTATAATTGGCGCCCACTTCCCCTAAACCGGGACCCAAGTTATTCAAACATGCGGTCACGGCAGAGAATGAAGTCACAATATCCAAACCCGTGGCCATTAAAAATAAATGCATAATGCTAAAACAAAACACATACAAAGCAAAAAAGCCCCAAACAGCCCCAACAATTTTTGCCGGTAAAGCTTTATTATTCACTTTAATCGCATATATCGCATTAGGATGAATTAAACGTAACACTTCACGATAACCTTGCTTAAACAACAACATGACTCGCACAACCTTCATGCCACCACCCGTTGAACCCGCACAGCCGCCAACATAACTTGTCATTAATAATAAAATAGGCAAGAAGCCTGGCCATAGAGAATAGTCTGCCGTTGTAAACCCTGCTGTAGTACCAATCGACACCGTTTGAAAAATACCATGGTGTAGTGCGGTCCATGGATTTTTAAAAGTATGATTAAAATATAAATAGGCGGAAGCTACGATTGAAATAATAACTAAAATGGAAAGATATGTACGTAACTCAGAATCAGCCCAGTAATGCTTAACCGAACGATGACGCCACGCTAAGAAATGAAGTGAAAAATTCATACCCGCTAACAACATAAATACCACAGTAATCATTTCGATAGTGGCACTATTGAAGTAGCCCATACTGGCATCATGAGTTGAAAAACCGCCGATAGCGACAGTCGAAAAGCTATGGCCAATCGCATCAAACCAAGTCATTCCAGCCAAATTAAACGCCACGGCACAACCAACGGTTAAACTTAAATAGATATACCAGAGGGCTTTAGCTGTTTCTGTTATCCGAGGCGTCAACTTTGAGTCTTTCATGGGGCCAGGGGTTTCCGCTCGATAAAGCTGCATGCCACCGACACCTAATAAAGGCAAAATAGCGACGGCTAAAACGACAATACCCATACCGCCTAACCACTGTAAAAACTGCCGATAGAATAATACCGCCTCCGGCAAGGTATCCAAGCCGGTCAACACTGTAGCACCTGTAGTCGTCAACCCTGACATCGACTCAAAAACGGCATCAGTGAACGACATTTTGGGGACTTCAGTCAAAAAGAAAGGTAAAGCGCCTGACAACCCCAAAGTAATCCAGAACATCACAACAACGATAAACCCATCGCGGATTTTAAGTTCTTTTCGATGCTTCCTTGCTGGGAACCAAAAAATCCCCCCTGTCACCAATAATAAAACAAAGGCATCCATGAATGCGTTAAGTGATCCATCTTGGTAATAAACCGAGACTGCCGCTGCTGGAAGCATTGTGATACTAAACAGACTTAATAAAATGCCCAATATGCGCTGTATGGTTAAAAACTGCATTAATCCATCTACCTATTTACTCTACTCGTCGATAATACAGCCATGCACCTAGCATGAACAGTGAGAATAACCATAAAGATATTTGCCCCCAAGCAACATAAGGGGTTGTACCCTGACGTGGCTGAACATTACCCGCTAGCACAGCCTCTTCGAATTGCAATGTCCGTGCTTGTAAATCACCTTTAAAACCAATTAGTGCTGATACACCATTGGTCGTTGCACGAATTATCGGCCGTCCAACTTCTAATGCACGGTTTTGTGAAATCTGTAAATGTTGATGAGGAGCAAATGAATCACCATACCAAGCATTATTTGTAGCATTAACCAACAGACGGGCCTCAGGTAATGTCCGTAATACTTCGGTTGAAAAGGTATCTTCATAACAAATCGATGTCCCGATCACTTGACCGGCAGCATGAAGTAAATTGGTCGACACTGGGCCGGGGCTAAAGGAAGACATTGGTAAATCAAAAAACGTAATCACCCCTCGCAACCATTCAAAAGGTACATAATCACCAAACGGCACTAAGTGACTTTTATAATAAAAACCTTCTTGTGACCCCAAAGACATCATACTGTTGTAATACTCATCGCCATCCTGATTACGTACTGGTAGGCCCAACAAGATATCAGTATCATTCGCTCGTGCTAGTTTAGCTAAAGGATCAAGATAAAATTCTTTCACTTGGTGATAAAACACCGTCACCGCATTCTCAGGCCAAACAACTAAGTCACTGTCCCAATGCTCTTCCGTTCGAGCCTGATATAAAGCTAAGGTTTTATATAACTGTTCAGGATCCCACTTAATTTGTTGCGGAATATTACCTTGAATAATACTGACTTTAATTTCTTTATCGATGGGCTGCGTCCATAACACAGGCTTTAGGAGATAGCCGCCTGCCCAAATTACCAATACGATGGGTAACAAGGCGACACGTTTCGTCTGCCATGCAGCGGCAATTATACCAGCAGACAATGCCGTCAATAAGGACACGCCAAGTACACCAACAAGGGGCGTATATCCGCTCAATGGTCCATCAATTTGACCGGCGCCCACCTCCAACCAAGGAAAGCCTGTTAAAAACCAGCCTTTAAAATACTCAAATACCAACCAAGAGAGGGGCAACAACAAAACAAAATCAAGGGTAGACAATCTATCCCCAGTGATTTGTTTCACACCCCAGCCAATAAGTGCAAGATATGACGCTAAAAAAGCAACAAAGACAGCTGTCAGCAGGGCAGCCAAAGGCATGCTGGCACTGCCAAAGTCATGAATGGCAACATAGATCCAAGACACACCAACACCAAAGAAACCAACACCAAATAAAAAACCTCGAAGCGCGGCCTGCTTAGGCGAAACAGCTTGCCAACAAACAAACAACAGCGTCAAGCTAATCAGTGCAACAGGGTAATAATGAAAAGGAGAAAAGGATAATGGCAATAATGCACCTGCTATTAACGCAAGGCTATTACCACACCATGTTAAGTCTCCCAGCTTCATGACAGCGCCCATTATTCGGGAGCAACATCCTGTTCTGCTTCAGGCAATATCTTCATCTCAAGCAAGTGAACACGGCGATTATCAGCCCTTAACACTCTAAATTCGAAACCACCGATAATAATTTGTTCATCTCGCGTAGGTAAATGACCAAATTGATTGACGACATAACCACCGATGGTGTCAAAATCATCATCACTCAATTCCGCAGTAAAATGTTCATTAAAGTCTTCCACTTCAGTCAGCGCTTTAATCACATAACTATTATCGCTACGCTTAACAATCGGTGCATCGTCATCCACGTCATGCTCATCTTCAATTTCACCGACAATTTGCTCAAGCACATTTTCAATGGTAACAATACCCGCTACACCACCATATTCATCAACGACGATGGCCATATGATTACGACGAGCACGAAATTCCCTTAACAACACGTTTAAACGCTTACTTTCAGGAATAAAGACGGCAGGCCTCAACAGTTCACGCAAATCAAAGTCAAACTTACCCGCGGTGACAACAGCTGCCAGCAAATCTTTTGCTAACAAAATACCGATCACATCATCCCTGTCATCATCAATAACTGGAAAGCGCGAATGGGCTGTGTCAGCAATCAGCTTGAGCATATCCTCTGCCGAAGCATCGCGAGACACCATTACCACCTGTGAACGTGGAATCATAATATCGCGTGCTTTCATTTGTGAAACATTTAACGCGCCTTCAACGATGGCCAGTGCTTCGGCATCAAGAATATGGCGCTGTGAGGCACCACGCAGTAAGTCGATCAATTGCTCCTGATCTTCCGGCTCCCAAAAAAGCTTACTGAGTCGTTTTAACCACGACTGTGACTTAGTAAAAGACTCACTCGTTCGTCCTTCACTCATGCTGTTTCTCCTTGCTCTAGATAAGGATTATCTATTGCTAATGTTTGCAAAATTTCAATCTCAAAAGTTTCCATTTCTTCAGCTTGATCATCTTCAATGTGATCATAGCCTAATAAGTGCAAACAACCATGTACCACTAAATGTGCCCAGTGGTGTTCAAGTTGTTTAGTTTGTTCCTGCGCTTCTTTTTCAACTACCGGCACACAAATAATCAAATCGCCCAATAATTGAGGCTCCATCGGTATGGGTGAATCAAACGGAAAGGATAGGACATTGGTCGGGCCAGTCTTACCACGATACGTTTTATTCAACGCCGCACTTTCTTCAGATTCCACCAACCGGATGCTAAGTTCACAGTCTTGTTTTACATCTTCCTGCAATGCTGTTTCTGCCCATTTTTGAAAAAGGGCACGATCGGGCACATCACCTTGATATGCAATTTGCAAATCAACGGTGACCGTCAAAGCTGTGCTCGCTCCGCTTTTTCATAAGCAATAATCACTTTCTGTACTAAAGCATGACGCACCACATCTTTCGCTTGGAAAAAGGTAAAGCCAATGCCTTCAATATCTTTTAATACTTCTATCGCATGACGCAAACCTGATTTTTGTGGGTTTGGTAGATCAATCTGCGTGATATCACCCGTGATCATCGCCGTAGAGTTATAACCTAAGCGTGTCAAAAACATCTTCATCTGCTCGGCAGTCGTATTTTGCGCCTCATCCAAAATAACAAAGGATTCATTCAAGGTACGACCACGCATATAAGCAAGTGGCGCGACTTCAATAACATTACGCTCAATCAGCTTCGCAACCCGCTCAAAACCTAACATTTCATATAAGGCATCGTATAAAGGTCGTAAATACGGATCGACTTTCTGACTTAAATCACCCGGCAAAAAGCCTAGTTTTTCACCCGCCTCAACCGCGGGGCGGACTAATAAAATTCGACGAACAAAATCACGCTCTAGCGCTTCAACCGCACAGGCTACGGCTAAATATGTTTTACCCGTACCTGCTGGCCCGACACCAAAATTAATGTCATAGGTCATCGCTTTTCGTAAATAATCTTGTTGATTTTCACCGCGAGCTTTGACTAAACCTCGCTTGGTTTTAATCACAATTTCATCTTGCTCTACAGGTACAATTGTTTCTGCACCACCCGTTTCACGAATGGCAAGATGCACTTGTTCTGGCACCAAGATCGTCTGGGCTGTTTCAGCATAAAGTTCATGTATTACTTCTTGCACACTCGGTAAGATTTCAGCTTTACCAATGACTTGAAATTGACCGCCGCGATTATTGATTTCAACACCGAAGCCACGCTCCATCATTCGCAAATGTTCATCAAGATGACCACAAAGATTCGCTAAACGAGGGTTGTCAGAAGGACTTAATTCAAAACTAATACTATCCAATGAAGGAGTTGAGGTTGTCACTAATAGGATTTCCTAAAGGGGTTAGCTGATAACGCCATCAGCAAGCAGTTCACCACGCAAAGAATTGCTATACGCTTCCGTAATAATGACATCGACAAACTTGCCTATCAATGACTTATCACCCGCAAAAACAACCGTTCGATTATTCTCGGTACGCCCTTTTATTTCGCCAGCAACACGTTCGGCTATTTGGTCAACCAAAATACGCTGCGTTGTACCTAACATCGCTTCGCTGTGACCGGCTTCTAGCTCCAATAAACGTGCTTGTACGATTTTTAAGCGATCTTTTTTCACTTCATCAGACACTGAATCGAGAAAAGCAGCTGCCGGCGTACCGGGTCGCTGGCTATAAATAAAGCTAAATGAATGGTCAAAACCAATGTCATTGATCAAGTCCATCGTCGCCTGAAAATCAGCATCAGACTCATCAGGAAAGCCAATAATAAAGTCGCTAGACATACTGATAGTAGGTCGAACTTCACGTAAGCGACGAATTTTAGCTTTATATTCTAAAGCAGTATGACCCCGTTTCATCATGGCCAAAATACGATCAGCACCAGACTGCACAGGCAAATGTAAATGATTAACCAACTCAGGCACTTCAGCAAACGCATCAATTAAACTATCTGAAAATTCAACCGGATGCGACGTCGTGAAACGAATACGGTCTATACCTTCAATCGCCGCGACATAATGAATTAACAACGCTAAATCAGCTGGATCTTCACCCTCAATCTCGCCACGATAGGCGTTTACATTTTGACCAAGAAGATTAATTTCACGCACACCTTGTGCTGCTAAGCCACGAATCTCAGTCAACACTTTATCGACAGGACGGCTGACTTCCTCACCACGCGTGTAGGGTACAACACAAAAAGTACAGTATTTACTACAGCCTTCCATGATGGAAACGAACGCAGTAGGACCACCCGCTTTTGCTTGTGGTAAATTATCGAACTTTTCAATTTCAGGGAATGAAATATCAATGCGTGGCTTATGACTTTGTCTTACATCCGTCAGCATTTCAGGCAAGCGATGCAAGGTCTGTGGGCCAAAGATAAGATCAACATAAGGTGCTCGGCGACGAATCGCGTCACCTTCCTGGCTTGCCACACAACCACCGACACCAATGACCAAACCAGGTTTATTATCCTTCCATTTTTTCCAGCGGCCAAGCTGATGGAACACTTTTTCTTGTGCTTTTTCACGAATAGAACAGGTGTTAAGTAATAACACATCTGCTTCTTCGGCTATATCAGTTAATTCTAACTGGTGTGATTCTGCAAGGACATCTGCCATTTTTGATGAATCATATTCATTCATCTGACAGCCAAAAGTTCTAATAAAAAGTTTACCGGTCATTCAATCTAATCATAAATTTAAAGATCGTAAAGAATACTATTTTTACTACTTTAATTCAAAAATAAGTAATTGTTTTTATTAAAAACAGTATATTATTTTTGTAATTCATATTTAAGGATAAATTGAATGGCAATCAAGGACTGGCCTGCCGATGAACGGCCTAGAGAAAAACTATTGCAACAGGGTGCATCGATATTGTCTGATGCAGAACTATTAGCCATCTTTTTAAGAACAGGCGTTTCAGGGCTTTCTGCCGTTGAATTAGCACGACAATTATTAGCTAGCTTTGGGAGTTTGCGTGCTTTATTAGAAGCCGATCAAACACAGTTTTGTCACCATCATGGTTTAGGACCCGCTAAATTTAGCCAGTTACAAGCCGTGTTAGAAATGAGCCGCCGTCACATGGAATCAACCCTCTCTCGCGGCGATGCCCTCACTGATGCAGCCACAACAAAGCATTATCTTCAACAACGTCTGCGCGCCTATCCTTATGAGGTCTTTGCCTGCTTATTTCTTGATAATAAGCATCGAATGATTGCCTTTGATGAATTATTTCGCGGGACAATTGATTCAGCAAATGTCTACCCTCGTGAAGTCGTTAAGCAAGCATTGGCGCATAATGCAGCGGCAGTCATCTTTGCTCATAACCACCCCTCCGGAATTGCTGAGCCGAGTAAGGCAGATTACGCGATTACTGAACGATTAAAATCTGCGTTAAGCACCGTTGATATTCGGGTGTTGGATCATATTGTGATTGGGGATGGCGAGGTGGTTTCTTTTGCTGAGTTGGGTAAACTATAAGAAATAATAAAACACTGTTAAGGTTAAACTAAATACATATGGTCTTATATTTTGCCATACGGATCATTTTTGCATGTATTTCAGTCTCTTGCGCTCTGACCAATGGATCTTGGCAAGTAAATTATCTTTTAAATAAACCTAACAAACATTTTCCTACGACATAACTTACTTATTCTTAATGTTCATTTTGATGCAAAAAAACCAACGATTACCCAAATATCACTCAGCATCAAACGGCTTTTCAGCAAACACCTTTTTACCCGTGATCATCGCCGAAACCAAACCATTTCGCTCACGTATTTCCGACACCAACACACCAAGTAGATGAAAAACAATCGCGCCTAATATAATGAAAAATATGTAGTAATGCGTCACCGCAAACGGTTTTCTAGCGTCACGCATTTCTTTATACGCTTCCTCATTAACCCCATCTTTAGAATACGGTTTCACTAATTCCATGGTGGCTGAATCAGTCGCGACCCACGCTTTAATCGTGCTACCAAACGGTGGCATATAGACATCAGTACCCGCTAAAACAAGACCGGTGATAGCTTGTAATGACATTAATAGGAACAACAAGGCAATCATCAAACGGGCAATCGGATTATGTCCTAGAAAGCCGACTGGTTTGTTGTTTTTAGCCCCTTCAATATAGGCTTTGAACTGTGCTTTATAATTTGAACCGAAAGGCAGTGCCATTTTCCAACGAGCAAAACGACCACCGATGAAGCCCCAAATAATGCGCCATACAAGATTCACGGCAAACACATAACCGACATAGACATGAATCGTTTTAAGTATAATTTTACCGTCGTTCGTCACCCCTAAACCTTTGGCATTTAAAATGACAGTGCCGATGGCAATAAGAGCTAATACACACAGCACATTTAACCAGTGGAAAATCCGTACGGTACGATCCCAAACGGGATAAGCAGTTAAGTTTGCTGTTGCAGTGCTCATATTATTCTCCTTGAAACGATGTTGTTACTGGTACTAAACCCGCAAGTATTAATTAATGCTCTAATCTTATACCGAAAATGGATATTTAATCGCATCATGGAATTCATATCCTGTGACCTCAAAGTCATCCATCGTGACCCATGTTTCAAGATCTTCTAATGTTTTAATCTCTGGGTTTATCGTCAGTTGTGGTGAAGGTAAAGGTTCACGCTTAAGCTGGACATCACGCATCAATTCTAGCTGATCTTCATAAATGTGAGCATTGACAATTTTATGGTAAGCCATCCCCGCTTTATTGCCGGTAATTTGCGCCATGATTTTAAGCAAAGTAAACACTTGCACTTGATTAAAATTAAGTCCCAGAGGTACATCACAAGAACGCTGATAAGAGGTTAAATGAAGCGTGTCACCCAGTAATGAAAAAGTATGGGTATGCATACATGGCCTTAAACAGCCCATTTCAAACTCACCGGGATTATAAAAAGACAAAATTTCGCCGCGGTCATCAATACCTCGTGACAAGTTATCTACCAGCTTACGAAGTTGATCTAGATGACTGCCATCAGGCTTGGCCCACGATCGACCTTGAACACCATAAACGCGCCCCATATCATCCGGGCCTTTGCGAAAAGGACTATGTAGCCATTGCTCATTATCATTGGCATTGGCATCCCATGTTTTTGTGCCTAATGCTCGAAAATCAGCCGCGTTATCATAACCACGAATGTAACCAATGATTTCGGCAATGGCTGCTTTCCAATAACTTTTACGGGTTGTAATCAAGGGAAATTGGTTATTGGCAACATCATAACTGAGATCAGCATTGATAACGGTTAGACACCGTTTACCTGTGCGTTTATTTTCAATCCAACTACCGTCATCGATAATTCGTTGGCATAAATCGAGATACTGTTTCATGACGCGCCTTAGCAATAAAATGAATAACGTTATTATGGCTTACAAGGAATATTTTTGCATTCGATACAGCAGCGTATCGCGACTAATCCCTAATAATCTTGCTGCACGAGAACGGTTACCTGCAGCCAATTCCAAGGCCTGCTCAATCAAATCTAACTCAACCTGTGCCAAATCGATGCCTGTTGGCGGCAAAATAAACGAATGATGACTTGCCGCTACTTCTGGCAACATTTCTGGAGGTAAATCTTCCTCGATTAACGCTTTCCCAGGATAAAGTAACGCCATTCGCTGACAGAAATTTTTCAATTCACGTACATTGCCCGGCCATGCATACGTCAACAAACAATGTTCAATCGTTTTTGAATAACGCACAATGGCATTATCGCCAGCAAACTCTCGACTGTAATGGCGCAATAATAGCTTAATATCCTCGCGGCATTCTTTTAATGACGGCATATGAATAGGCACTACTTGTAAGCGATAAAATAAATCTGACCTAAAACGACCTGCAGCGACTTGTTGTGGCAAATCCGCACTCGTCGCCGCCACAATACGTACATCCGCTACATGCAACTTATGACTGCCCTGCAACTGACACTCACCCGCCTCCAAAAAACGTAATACTTTTGCCTGAACGGATAAAGGTAAAGCATCGACTTCGTCAAAAAAAACGGTACTGCCTTCAGCCGCTAACAAACGACCACGATGTTCTATCTCACCTAAAGCATTGGCTCGGCCAAATAAATCAACTTCTATTCCCTCAACGGGTAAAGCGGCACAATTGATAATCACGAGCGGCCTATCACGGCGGCGACTTTCAGTGTGTAAGGCGTGTGCTAACAACTCCTTACCGGTGCCTGTTTCACCATAGATCAAAACGCTCGCATCACTGACAGCAATCATGGGAAGCGTGCGTAATAAATGTGTAATTTGTGGAGATTGACCTAAGATCTGCTTCATAACACTTCTACCTTACTTCTAATTGAGCACTGTGATCGATATGCTCGCCATGTTGAACACCATGCTCCATATTCATTGGCCAAAATGTAGTTGCCAAGGCCATCGCGATAATTGACAGTCCGGCGATTTGTCTTAAATGCTTTGCTCTTGCCATCGCCGCTAACAAGCCGGTAAATAAACCTGCTCCCATCACAGCAGGCAATGTGCCAGCACCAAAAGCCAACATTACTATAGATGCTTTTATTGGATCGCCTACTGTGGCTGCGACAGCTAACGCGGCATACACAAGGCCACAGGGCAGCCAACCCCAAATAATACCTAGAAATAATGCCTGAGTCCGTGTTTTTACCGGTAATAATTTTTGACCAAGTGGCTGTAACCAACGCCAGATAGGGCCACCCATTCTCTCCATTCGAGCAAATTTAGGAAACCAACCTGCTAAATACAAACCCATAGCTACCATCACCACTAACGATACATAACGTAATATTTCATGGCCATTAAATGCTACTAGTGGCGAACTAACTATCCCGACAATCGCACCCGCGGAACCATAGCTAAGTAATCGGCCTAGATTATAGTTAAGCACAAAGGGGAACATTTTAGACTGATTCTCACGTATTTCTGCGGGCAAACTTAAGGTTAATGCACCAATCACAGAGCCACACATCGCGATACAATGCACCGTGCTAAACAAGCCTAATAAAAACGCAGCAACATACGAACTGGTAATGGCTTCCATCGTTTACAACCTTTATCAAATTAATAAAACTAGGGGCAGACTAACACGCAATAAACAATTAATATTGCGTCATTTGACACACATCTTATTGATAAAACACAAATATAACGCTTCAGTAACCCGTAAAATTTTCAGGTCATTATTATGGAATTTACAGCATGTCCTACTTTAAATTATTACTCATCCCTTTTTTAATGCTTGGCGCAATGAACCAAGCAGCCTATGCAGATCATCCTCATGATAGCTTAGCACTGGATAAAGTAACGGTTTCTAGTCAAAAGCTAGATGCGTTATTAAATCAAAGTGGTCAACTTAATAAGCAAGATATTGATGCACTCCAGTCATCCGTAACAGATTCGGCCCAGTTACTTAAAGGCATGCCAGGAGTATCACTCTATGGTGCCGGTGGCGTGTCTAGTCTGCCGGCAATTCATGGTTTAGCTGATGATCGCCTTCGAGTTAAAGTCGATGGTATGGATCTTATCTCTGCCTGTGCAAATCATATGAATCCTCCTTTGTCTTATATTAGCCCAACCAATATCGATAGCATTAAATTATACGCTGGCATTTCTCCTGTCAGTATGGGCGGCGATAGCATCGGTGGCACCATCCTTGTGGAGTCTAACTTACCTGAGTTTGCTCAATCCCCAGGCGAAATAATTACTAAAGGGGAATTAGGCACTTACTATCGCTCCAATGGTGATGCTCGTGGCGCCAATGTTTCAGCAACATTAGCCACAGAACACCTCAGTATCAATTACAACGGTTCCACAACCAAAGCCAATAATTATTCAGCAGGCGAGAACTTTAAACCAGCAGGTTTAGCGGCCAGTGATCGTGGCTTTCTTGATGGTGATGAGGTTGGCTCAAGCCGTTATGAATCAAGCAATCAATCAGTAGGCTTTGCTTTACATCACGAGAATCACTTACTACAGCTTAAATTTGGCTATCAGAATATTCCCTACCAAGGCTGGCCTAACCAACGGATGGACATGGTCGAAAATAAGAGTAATCAAATCAACCTCATGTATAAAGGCCAATTTGATTGGGGTTCACTTGAAACCTCGCTCTATAATGAAAAAACTAAACATAAAATGCAGTTTGGTGATGATAAACAATATTTATATGGCACGGCGCCGGGCATGCCGATGGAAACAGAAGGTCACAACACAGGTCTGTCACTCAAAACTGAAATAATTCTATCTGAACGGGATTTGCTGCGTATCGGTACCGATTTGCAACGCTATAAGCTCGATGATTTTTGGGAAGCGTCAGGGACAGGCATGATGATGTCACCCAACACCTTCTGGAATATCAATAATGGTCAACGCGACCGTTATGGTATGTTTGCAGAATGGGAAGCCACCTGGAATTCACGTTGGATGACACTCGCAGGGCTGCGTTATGAAAATGTCAGAATGGATACAGGTGATGTACAAGGCTACAACTCTTCGGCAATTTACAGTAATGATGCAAATGCCTTTAATGCTGGCGACCATAAAAAATCAGATGATAATTTTGATGTAACGATACTCGCTAAATTCACTCCCTCCAAGATAGAAACCTACGAATTTGGTTATGCACAAAAAACACGTTCGCCTAATCTCTATGAACGTTATAGTTGGTCAACTGCTGGTATGGCGATGCGTATGGTCAACTTAGCAGGAGATGGTAATGGTTATGTCGGTAATCTTGCACTGAATCCTGAGGTTGCACACACGGTAAGTGCAACGGCCGATTGGCATGATGCAGCCCAGCAGGAATGGGGCACAGCGATCACACCTTATATTAGCTACGTTGATGACTATATTGATGCTGGGCGCTGTTCTGCCGGTGCTGCGATGTCGGGATGTACAAGCGCTAATCTTGCCGCAGCAAATAGTTTTGTGTATTTACGCTTCCAAAATGTCTCGGCTCGACTTTATGGGATTGATATTTCTGGCTACAAAAAAATCGCACAATCAGCTGATTATGGTCAGTTTACAACTAAAGCAAATATCAACTATGTACGTGGTGAGAACCGTGATACCGGTGACAATCTTTACAATATTATGCCCATTAATGCTAAGTTTGCACTCGAGCAAAACCTCAAAAACTGGCACAACACTGTTGAATGGGAAGTCGTTTCAGCTAAAAACAAAGTGAATGCCGAACGCAATGAAATAGCTACTTCAGGTTATGGATTGATTCATTTAAGAACAAGTTATGAATGGAAACAGGCACGATTTGATGTCGGTGTAGAAAACCTATTTGATCGCTTCTATTCAGCACCCCTTTCTGGCGCTTATGTCGGTCAAGGTATGACAATGTCTGGTACGGGGGTGCCTTGGGGAACCACCGTTCCTGGTATGGGTCGATCTATTTATGCAGGTATGACCTTAAAGTTCTAAAAAACTAAGCCCTCAATGCGTGTTTACGCATTGAGGGCATTATTCAAAACTTGTCACGAATATCGAGTAAATTAAATTCCGCTTGGCGCGTCTCGCCTGATTCCGTGGTGTAGCGAAAAATGACCTTTTCTCCATAATTAAACTGATGCCACAGCGAATCAATTGCCAATTCACCTTGTATCGGAAAATCGACCACTTCAGGTCTTCTATCTGATCGCATATGGTGAAAAGACTGCTTATCCCAACCCGTCAACTTTAAAATATCAGGGCGGTCTGTGGTTACTTCACTAAATTGCCACTGACCACTGTCTGTTTGAGTTTCGAATGAAAATCCTACTTTTTGATTTTCACCTATCCCGCCACCACATTGTTTTTGATGATCAAGTTTGATCGGCTTATATTGATCTACTTGCAACACAATTAATTCATAATCGGCAAAGCTATCAACAAGCTGATCGGTAATCATGAAGCTTCCCCATAGCTCACCATCATTTAAACGGTTAATCATGAGATGATCACCGGTATTGCTATTGAGTAGAACAGACTCATTGGCCTGAACTAAGCTGCTATTTATTAAACAAGCCAACAGCATAATTTTAATTCGCGTCATAAGTGCCTCCTGTTAGCTTAAGACAGAGCCAAAAAATGTTAGTTCGGTAATGATTCGCGTATTTTGAGTTTCAGTCCAATGCTTTTAAGATATTCGACTTCACGCAACAGATCAGCCTCAGTCAAAGGGTGCTCGCTAAGCCAGCCTGAAGGCAAACTTAGACGTAAACCTTTATCTATGATCTTTAGTCCTACAAAGGTATCGGTCAACTCTGATCGACCACGATTAAACACCATTGCTAAACGTAATAATATTGTCAAGCGGCTAATTGGAAGTTGTAATTCATCAGGTAATTTTTTAAGCTCTTTGCGAGGAAAAGAGCGACGCTGCCCCCGCACCATCACAGCAAGTGCATGTTGATCTTCTCGTGAAAAGCCCGGTAAGTCTGAATAGCCAATTAAGTACGCAGAATGCTTATGAAATTGCTCATGTGAAATAGATAAACCGACTTCATGGAGTTTTGCCGCCCACTGCAAATGTTGCAAGTAGACATCTTGATCAATCTGCCATTGTTGGGCCACTTGTTGAAACAGCTGTGTCGCCATCGCACTGACGCGTTCGGCGTGCTCTTCATCCACTTGGTATCGCCTAGCCAGTGAAACAACCGTTCGGTCACGTTCATCATCATGTTGAATTCGGCCTAATAAATCGTATAAAAGCCCTTCACGCAACGCACCATCAGATACGATCATGCGTTCAATTTTAAGGCGATCGAAGGCTGCTTTTAAAACGCATACACCACCCACTAAAACGTTGGCACGCTCACTACTTAGGCCTTCAATTTGTAAAGCATCAACATGCCCAGCTTCAATAATAACGTCGATTAATCTATCAATTGATTCAGGTGTTATCACACCATCATCAGCCCAGCCATTTTCTTTAACGATATTTGCGACACAACGAATGGTACCTGAAGCACCTACCGCTTCCATCCAACCCATTTTTCGATAAGGGAGTTGTATCTCTCGCAATCGTGAACCCGCGGCAATTAAGGCGATTTGAATGCGTGTTCTGCTAATCACGCCATCAGGAAAAAACCGTTGAGAGAAACTAACACAGCCCATTTCCAAACTCTCGCGCCTCAACCCATTGAAGCCTTCACCGATAATAAACTCGGTGCTTCCACCACCAATATCCATCACCAATCGGCGTGTATTATCAAAGGCTAAGGCATGCGAGACACCAAGATAAATCAACCTAGCTTCTTCTTCTCCGGGGATGATTTCAATGGGCTGACCCAAAGCCAACCGAGCTTTACCCAAAAATAGTCGACTATTTTCAGCAATGCGAAGTGTATTAGTACCCACAACACGCACACTAGTTGTTGGCAAGTCTTTGATTCGCTCTCCAAATCGCTCCAAACAAGCAATGGCACGTTGTTGAGACTCTTCCGATAAATAATTATGCTTATCTAGGCCCGCTCTTAACTGCACCATTTCACGCAATTTATCAACGACTTGAAAGTGGCCATCACGTAATCGAGCAATAATCATATGGAAGCTATTTGACCCAAGATCAATGGCCGCTAAAATATCATTTTCAGTCTGCTGTTCCATGCTAGTCACTTATATTCTGAATTTTTAGCCATTTTGCATGACTTCATTCCACCTGACCAGCTTTGTCAGTGGAATGACACATTCTATTCCTTATGAGCTCAAGCCATTTCTACTTAACAATAACAGGCCATGAGGCGATCATAATGACTACTCTCACATAAACATCAGATAAGCAAACGGACATTAACTGCTGCGGTTAAGCACTTTTTCCATTTTCTCAAGGCTTAGATGTCTAACATCCTTACCCTCAACTAAGTAAATGATATGTTTACATACATTATGCGCATGATCGGCTATCCGTTCTAATGACCGTGCAGACCACATCATGTCGATCACCCTCGTCACCGCACGCGGATCTTCCATCATGTAAGTAATAAGTTGACGAATAATACTTTCATATTCTGAGTCTACATTTTCATCTTCACCAGCAACTCGTAGCGCTTGATCAACATCAAAACGAGCAAAAGCATCTAATGCATCGCGCAACATACCGCGCACCTGATTGCCAAGAACGTGTAACTCTCGATAGTTCTTTTTAGGGCGATCTTTTTGCGATAAGTTTTGTGCCATTCTTGCAATACTGGTTGCTTCATCACCAATACGCTCAAGATCAGTAATCGTTTTGAGGATAGCCGTGACCAATCTTAAATCGCCTGCTGTTGGCTGACGAAGAGCAATAATTTCAATGCACTCTTCATCAATGCTCATTTCCAGAGAATTAATTTGAATATCGGCATCAATCGCTTCGCGAGCCAGCTCAAGATTTCCGGTCATTAAGGCCTCTAAGGCATTGCTAACTTGTTGTTCTAATAAGCCACCCATCGCTAATACACGCGAACGTACATCTTGTAATTCTTTTTCAAACTGCTGAGAAATATGCTGTGAACTTGTAACCATTACTTACTCCTAATTTGTACCAGTGAGACTCATCGTGACAGCGCCTCTGCTTATTAACCGTAACGGCCGGTAATATAATCTTCTGTTTGTTTCTTGCTTGGATTAGTAAACAACTCATCCGTTGCCCCAAACTCAATTAATTCGCCCATGTACATGAATGCCGTGTAATCAGACACCCGTGCTGCTTGCTGCATATTATGGGTCACGATCACAATGGTATATTTATCCTTCAATTCGTAAATCAATTCTTCAATTTTCAGTGTTGACAAAGGATCGAGCGCTGATGCTGGTTCATCGAGCAATAGGACTTCTGGCTCAATCGCAATCGCACGCGCAATCACCAAACGTTGTTGCTGACCACCCGACATACCCATTGCCGATTCATGTAAACGATCTTTCACCTCATCCCATAATGCAGCGCTTTTTAGCGATGACTCAACCACTTTATCTAAGGTGGCACGGTCATTAACCCCTTGAATACGTAAACCGTATGCGACGTTTTCATAAATAGATTTAGGGAATGGATTGGGCTTTTGAAACACCATACCGACCTGACGACGTAAATCAGCAACATTCACCGATTGTGCATTGATATCATGGCCATCTAATTGCATTTCACCTTCGATACGAACCGTGTCAATTAAATCATTCATACGGTTAAAACAGCGCAATAATGTTGATTTACCACAACCACTCGGGCCGATAAATGCGGTGACTCTATTTTTGGCAATCTTCATATTAATGCCATGCAAAGCTTGCTTGCTACCATAATAAAGATTGAAATCTTTCACTTCTAGGCAAGTCGTTTCATTCGCCATATTAAGTTTAGGTCCACGCTGCATTGATTCGATATCAATGGTACGTGTTGCTGGTGCTTGTTCTGGTGTCAATGCTTCCATCTTAATTCTCACTTGCTTTAGAGGTTTCACGTAAACGGTTTCGAATCGAAATCGCAGACATATTCAATATAATAATGATCATGACTAACAAGAATGCTGTTGCATAGACAAGGGGTCTCGCCGCTTCAACATTAGGACTTTGGAAACCCACATCGTAAATATGGAAGCCCAAATGCATAAACTGACGATCTAAATGTAGGTACGGGGCAATATTATCAACAGCTAAAGCAGGCGCTAACTTCACGACACCAACCATCATTAATGGGGCAACCTCACCAGCCGCTCGTGCCACCGCCAAAATTAAACCGGTCATCATTGCCGGTGCCGTCATCGGCAACACCGTACGCCATAAGGTTTCGGCTTTAGTTGCACCTAATGCCAAGCTACCTTCACGAATCGCACGAGGAATACGTGACAAGCCTTCTTCCGTCGCCACAATAACTACGGGGACAGTCAATATAGCCAAGGTTAATGATGCCCATAACATGCCCGGAGCACCAAACGTCGGTGAAGGTAATTTTGCTTGGAAGAATATCTCATCAATATTCCCCCCTAAGAAATAAACAAAGAAGCCTAATCCAAACACGCCATAAACAATCGAAGGCACACCTGCAAGATTATTGACTGCGATACGTATCAAACGAATCATTGGGCCTTGGGTGGCATATTCTTTCAAATAAACAGCGGCAATAACACCAAATGGTGTAACTAATACCGCCATGATCATCACCATCATCACCGTACCAAAAATGGCCGGAAAGATGCCGCCTTCAGTATTGGCTTCTCGGGGCTCACCAGAAACAAACTTCCATACTGCTTCAAAATAAAAGCCTAATTTATCGGTGACGCTCATAGCATTTGGGCGATAAATATCAACGATTTTTGCTAAAGAAATCTCAACTTCACGACCATCCGACATAGTGACCATAATCTGATCACGATTGACTGCGGCATACAAATCGGCCAGTTGCTTTTGTAAGCCTTGATAAAGCACATTCCATTGCCTACGCTCTTGCTCAATGTTGCTATATTCCAAAGCACCTTCGGTCATACCGTCTAATTCCAACTGACGTTTTTGAAGTCGTAATGCCTCTAGACCATGATTGATTTTACCAATCTCATTTTTCTCAATCTCTTTTATCTCGGCGACAAGGTTATTGCTTCGCTCTAGACGTTTTTGCAGTGCACTCCATGATTCATCACCCGTGGCAACCACCTCACCCTGCTGTTTGACCTGAGTAAGGTAACCATAAAAATTCCCCCATTCTCTACGCTCAATGGCGACCAGATCTTGAGGATAAGTCGTTTCACTTATCCACAAACCGTTGATCCACAGGAAATCAAGGCCAAAATAATCACGATTACCGACTTTCAACAAATACCGCTCACCGGTTGCTTGCCCCTCAGGTAAATCAACACCTACTTTTTTTAACCGTGCCGCCGACACCTCTTCTGTTTCAACTGCTTCAGCAATCAACGTAATCGATTTTTTATCTGGGTCGTTATAACTAATAGACATAATATCCGCCGGCCAAAAATGCCCCAAACCACGCACCGCAATCAGCAGTAATAAGCCAACCACCATGACTAAACTGATACTGACTGCACCCGCATTAAGCCATACCCATGGGCTACCGCTTTGATACCAAGAAGAAAATGATTTTTTTGACATGTTTTTTCCACCCAGCCTTAAAGACTGCTGTATTTAATGCGTAAACGCTGACGTACAACCTCAGCAACCGTATTGAAAACAAATGTCGCCATAAACAGTACTAAGGCGGCAAGAAACAACACACGATAATGTGAACTTGCCACTTCTGCTTCAGGCATTTCAACCGCAATATTCGCTGACAAAGCGCGGAAACCTTCAAAGATATTAAAGTCCATAATCGGGGTATTACCGGTCGCCATTAATACAATCATGGTTTCACCTACCGCACGACCTAAACCAATCATAACGGCAGAAAAGATACCGGGACTTGCCGTTAGTAACACAACACGTGTTAGTGTCTGCCAAGGTGTTGCACCCAAGGCTAAAGAGCCGACCGTCAAATGCTTAGGAACAGAGAAAATAGCATCTTCAGTAATTGAAAATATGGTCGGTATAACGGCAAAGCCCATCACCAAACCAACGACTAATGAGTTACGTTGATCAAAGTCCAAACCGATGTCATTGAGCCATTGCGGCATGTTGCCACCAAACAACCATAATTCGAGTGCTGGGCTTGCCATCATCGATAGTACGCCCACTAAAATTACCACTGGCACTAAAATAGCCGCCTCCCAGCCATCAGGAATACGTTCACTAAGACTTTTTGGTAATTTAGTCCACAACCATGCGGTGAGTACCGTCATCAATGGCAGCATGATTAAAATGGAAAAAATACCCGGAAGGTTACCTTCAACAATCGGGGCTAACCATAACCCGGCAAGGAAACCCAAAATTACGGTCGGTAAAGCCTCCATAATTTCAATGGTAGGCTTAACAACAGTCCGCATCGCGGGCGACATAAAATAGGCCGTAAAAATAGCACCCATTATAGCTAATGGTACCGCAACCACCATCGCATAAAATGCTGCTTTAATCGTACCGAAAGTCAAAGGACTTAAGCTAAACTTAGGCTCAAAATCATTACTCGCTGATGAAGATTGCCAAATGTACTCCGGTTTATCGCGACTTTCATACCAGACCTTTTCCCACAATGAATGCCACGAAATTTCTGGATGCTCATTATCTATCATGGTTAACTGGGTCTGGCCATCAGAAGTCATACTAATTAAGCCATTAGCACGAGGTGAAATAGCCATGACCGGATTGTCACCCTCAACCAAAGGCGCAACTAATAAAGTTCGATGTGCCGTCGTATGATAAATAGCCAGTTGGCCGCTTTTATCCAATGCGAGAAAACCTTTACGGGCATATTCAGCTGCGATCGCAATAATAGGTGATGTTTGATCATTAAAACTACGAACATTGTGTAACGTGTAATTATTATTGTCATCACGCACCGGGAACCACTGATCAACCTGGCCATCACTGCGACCGACTAAAACTGAAATACCACCCGTCAAAAATTCTAATGTCGTTATTTGAACACCTGAAGGTACGCCCCTAACCTTTTGAACGAGTCTCGGCGAAGCTATATCAGTAATATCAAAGTAACTAATAAAACCATTACTATCGACCAAATATAATTCGCGCTGATCAATATCCATCTGCAAATGGGTTATACGGTCTTTATCATCTAGTTTAATTTCTGCTGTTTTTTGCTCTATGGTGAAGGCATCTTCATCCATAAAGTCTTCTTCTCTTATCAGGCTATTTAAAACAAGGCGGTTATCAGGTGTCAAGCCGATTAAGGTTGTTTGCTCAGCATTACTTTGCACGGTTAATAAGCCGAGTGCCTTGCCTTTCGGATCAACGGTTTTTAACTTCTCTCCTAATGGATAAGTAATTGAGGGCGTGATTTTTCGCGTATTTCCTTCCGGATAGCTGATTTTATAATCTTGCTGAAAAACCAAAGCATTACCATCATCAAAACCATAAGCAAATATACCTGTTGTAGGTGAGCCTTTACTGAAACTAGTGATTTTAGCTTGCTGAGGCAATGGCAATGTGACATCGAGAATAGCTTTGCCGTTATTAGCATCAAAAAACTCAAGTTTGCCCTGCATATCGAGCGTTAAAGCAACGTCGTTATATTCGTTTAAAGTTAAATAGGTGCTGTTGTTTATCGATGTACTGTATTCTGCCCTGGCTTCCATGTCAGCGCCATGGAATAACGGCATAACAACATACAATAAATAAAAGAAAATGAGCACAATCGCGAATATAACGGAGACCCCACCTATTGCTACGCCGTATTGAGCAAGCCGATCTTTAAATTCACGCCACGCTCGACGGCGTACAGCGACCAGCGAATCTGGTGCGGGTAGCACGCTCTCCTGCAATGAATGTTCAACCATAAAATTCAGACACCATATATAAGGTTAGGGCAAGTAAACCCATTTACATGCTTGATTGATCGTCAAAAATGCTTGTCGTAACACGATAAAAAAACCAACAATTTTCGATGTGTTTTTTCATTATTTTATTCACAAAAATGCCTCACACAAATACTGTGCGAGGCATTTCCATATTACTTCTTAAAAAAACTTAGTTCAATTTTTCAAGTTCTTTTTCAACAACTGAAGCAGGTAGGGGAACATAGCCATCTTTAACAACTACTTTTTGACCTACTTTAGCTAAAATCATTTTGATAAATTCACGGTCAATAGGTGCCAATGGTTTATTCGGCGCTTTATTAACGTATACGTAAAGGTAGCGGGATAATGGATAAGTACCATTTGCGGCATTGGCTTTTGTTGCTTCGATAAACGGTTCACCCGGTTTTTTAGTCAAAGCAACCGCTTTAACTCCTGACGTCTTGTAACCGATACCTGAATAACCAATACCATTCAATGACTTAGTTACGCCCTGAACGACTGATGCTGAACCTGGCTGCTCATTTACGCTGTCTTTGTAATCACCTTTACACAAGGCTTTTTTCTTAAAATAACCGTAAGTACCTGATACGGAGTTACGGCCGTAAAGCTGGATGCTACCTAAATCAACACCGACCTGACTCCAATTAGTGATGTCTTCAGGGTTGCCACATTTACGTGTTGCAGAGAAAATAGCATCTACTTGAGGAATGCTTAAGCCTTCGATTGGGTTATCTTTGTGAACATAGACAGCTAGCGCATCAATCGCCACACGAATCGGTGTTGCTTTATAGCCATATTTGGCTTCAAATGCGGCGTCTTCTTTATCTTTCATTTTACGACTCATTGGACCAAAATTTGAGGTTCCTTCAGTCAATGCGGGTGGTGCAGTAGAAGATCCAGCTGCTTGAATTTGAATGCTCACATTCGGATATTCACGCTTAAACTCTTCAGCCCAAAGTGTCATTAAGTTCGCTAAAGTGTCAGAGCCCACACTTGATAAGCTACCTGAAATACCGCTCACTTTTTCATAATCAGCTAAGGCAGAATCAACGTCAGCTGCAAAAGTAGTCGCAGAAAAAGCTAATGATACCGCAGCACCCAAAATTGCTAATTTTTTCTTGAACATGGTTGTCCAACTCCCGAATAAAAATAAGTAGTAATCACGTTACTGCTGACAAGTATCCCGATTAAGTGTGACAAGGATATGAAATAATTATGACAATTTTGTGACAGCTTCAAATAAACAGGATTACACCTCGGGTGGATTGATAATTTTTGTGATGGGGAAGCAACATGAAAATTGGCTACCCTCGCCTAATTCACTGGAAATATTGAGCACCGCATCATGTCTTTGCAAGATATGTTTAACAATAGCAAGCCCCAACCCTGTACCACCTGTCGCTGATGATCGGCCACTATCTACACGATAAAAACGTTCGGTTAAACGATCAAGGTGGTGTTCAGCAATGCCATCACCATGATCGCGCACAATAATACAGCCTTCATTATGATCAACGTTCCAACTCACCTCAATCTTACAGCCAGAAGGCGTATATTTTATGGCATTAAAAACGAGGTTTGATACCGCACTTCGTAACTCATCAGGATCCGCCAGCATCCATTTATGGCTGATTGAACCCAATTGAAGATCATGTGCAGAGAACTGTTTTAAACGCTTTGCATCTTCAATGATCGCCTCAAGAAACAAGGTCATATCAATCGCTACACTATGTAACGTTTTCTCACCGGTTTCTAATTGTGATAAGGCGAGCAAATCTTTGATCATGATATGCATGCGATCACTTTGTTGACGCATAACAGGCAAAATACTGGCCCACTGTTCAGTGGCACTGTCTTCGTTCAATATATCTAAGTAGCCACGCAATACGGTCAAGGGTGTTCTTAATTCATGAGAAACATTAGCCACAAAGTCTCGACGCATACGTTGTAACCTGATTGTCTGCGTCATATCTCGGGCGATCAACATGCGGCCATCGCCCATATATTTAACGATCTTAAGCTCTAGTTGCATGGCTGCTGTAAGCGGTGAATTGATAGTGATCACGCGATCTTTATTCACAGAATCCGTTAGTAATTGCTGAAAAAGAGGGTCGCGAATTAAATTATTTAATCGAATACCGCTATCTCTGGGCCAACGAACACCTATCAATTGCTCTGCGGCATGATTAGACCAATCGACCTGATCATAACTACCTAAAACAATAACAGCATCTGGTAGTGCTGCCGTGGCAGACTGAAAACGCTTAAGATAGCCCGTCAGCTTTTTTTTACGGGAATTATTTTGCTCACGAACATGTTCGATTTGTCGACAGACATCATCAATCACACCATCTGCCGACGGTGAGCTGTTTTTTTTAGGTTTTTGCAACCAATTCCAAAGTTGGTTCCACGTGTTCTGTAACCATAAGGCATAAGCAAATGAGGCGAGAAACATAAAGGTCATCATTTGCCCGAATAACAGCCCAACAAAGCCGGACAAACTCACAATAGTGAGTAATCGCCAATAATCCCATTGCATCTAATGAACCCTACTTTTCAGCAGAAAATCGATAACCGACACCGCGTACCGTTTGCACAAAATTTTCATAACCTGACACCTCAAGGGCCTTGCGTAAGCGACGGATGTGCACATCTACGGTACGCTCTTCAATATACACCATGTCACCCCAGACATAATCTAACAGTTGACCGCGGCTATAAGCCCTATCAGTATTTTTCATAAAGAAATGTAATAAACGAAACTCTGTCGGCCCCAAGTCAATACGGTCACCATCAACGGTAACTCGATGACTTTTAGTATCCAATATCAATTTCTCACACTCAATCGTTTGTTTACCTTCAGAGTCAGTGACGCTGCAACGACGTAAAACGGCTTTAATTCGGGCACCTAACTCGGGTGGTGAAAAAGGTTTATTAACATAATCATCAGCTCCGACGCTTAAACCCTTCACTAAATCTTCACTTTCACCTTTAGCCGTCAACATAATTACGGGAATATTCGCGAGAAATTCATTGGCGCGCAACCGACGAATAAACTCAATGCCATCAATACCAGGTAACATCCAATCCAATAAAATCAAATCAGGCTGTTGTATTCTCAAACATTCTAAACCCTGTTCACCATCACTCACCGCAATGCAACTATAGCCCATTTGCTTGAGTGAAAAACACAACATATCGCTTATTGCGGAATCATCTTCTACGACTAAAATCGATGTTGTCATTATTATCTCTCCTGACCATACATTATTGATCCATCAATCATAGCCACTTAATGTTACCGTTTTATAACAGTCGGTTAAATTGCAGCCTGCACACACTTTAATACACCATAATCATACTCACCAGCCAATTCATCATAGACGGGTTTCAATCGGCCTTTTTCCTGATCTTCTTGAGATTCAATCACAAACACTATTTCATTAAACTCGCTCTTAGATAATCCCGTTACATCATGGACATCCAGTAAACCGACTTCAATCGCGTCTGCTAAGTGAGTGTAAATAGTACTGGGCTTAACAGTGCGTTGCTGTGCTATCCGCTCAATATTGTTATCTTGCTGATATAAAATTAAGGTTTCATTTACCGTAGCACTGAGGCGGTTATCTAGCAATTCTGACAAAGGGTGCTGGCTAATTTCCACAAGGAATGCCTGCCCATAACGCGCTAACTTTTGACCACCAACACCCGAAATACTATTGATAGCCTGTTCGGTTAATGGCCTTTTTTTCACCATTTCTTGCAAAGTGGCATCATGGAAAATGACATAGGGCGGAACGCCAGCTTCCTCTGCCAATACCATTCGTAATGCGCGTAATGCATCCCATAATGGCTGATCTTGAGGGCGCACAGCTAGCTTTTGCTTTTTATCTTTGGTGGTTTTTTCTTGCTTGACCTGTTTTCTTAACTCTAGGTTCTGCTCACCACGCAAAATTAAGCGACATTTTTCAGTCAGGCACAATGCACCATGACGTTCGACATCAATATCAATATAGCCTAGTGCAATTAATTGCCTAAATAAGCTTCGCCACTCAGTGACCATCATCTCCTTGCCAATACCAAAGGTACTAATTTTATCGTGGCCATTTCGTTGTATGCGTTCGTCTAGTTTTCCATGCAAAATATCGATAATGTAATTCACCCCAAAGCGTTGTTCGGTTCGATAAATACACGATAGGGCTTTCTGTGCTGATTCTGTGCCATCCCACTTCGCTGGCGGCTGCAGACAATTATCACAGTTACCGCAGGGTTCAGGACTGGCCTCATCAAAATAACGTAATAATGATTGCCGACGACAAGTAATAAGCTCACAGAAACCCAGCATCGACTCTAGCTTGTGATGCTCCATTCGTTTATGGGCCTCATCAGCATTAGAGTCTTGCATAAACTGTCGTAAAGTAATGACATCTTGCAGCCCATAAGCCATCCACGCATTAGCCGGTGCCCCATCTCGACCAGCGCGGCCAGTCTCCTGATAATAGGCTTCGATACTTTTGGGTAAGTTAAGATGTGCAACAAAACGTACATCGGGCTTATCAATCCCCATGCCAAAGGCAATCGTCGCTACGATAATTACCCTTTCATCCCGCAAAAAGCGCTGCTGGTTTCGTTGGCGTACTTCCTGTGGTAATCCAGCATGATAGGGCAAAGCATCACGGCCCTGATCCGCTAACCAACGTGCTGTTTCCTCTACCTTTTTACGCGATAGACAATAAACAATGCCAGCATCTTGAGGATGATTATCTGCTATAAATTGCCATAACCGTTGCTTGGCATTATTACCTTCAGAGATGGCGTAGTGAATATTGGGGCGATCAAAACTATTAATGAAAACACGCGCATCATCCAATTGAAGCTGGCTAATAATTTCATCACGCGTCCGCTGATCAGCAGTCGCCGTGAGCGCTATTCTAGGTATCGAAGGATAACGTTGGTGCAGAAGTTTTAGCTGTTGGTAGTCCGGCCTGAAATCGTGTCCCCATTGCGAGACACAATGCGCTTCATCAATGGCAAATAAAGATAATTTACAACGATCTAACAAGGCTAACATGGCACTGTTTTGCAAACGTTCTGGCGCAACGTACAGCAAGTCTAATTCACCATTGAGTAACTGTTGCTGGATGGCATAAGCCTCATCCTGGCCCAAGCTTGAATTAAGGAAGGCGGCTTTAATACCAAGCTGACGCAAAGCATCGACCTGATCCTGCATTAAGGCAATCAGCGGCGAAATAACAATGGCCGTACCTTCTCGAACTAATGCGGGGATTTGGTAACACAATGACTTACCGCCACCAGTCGGCATTAAAACAAGTGCGTCATTTCCATTTAATAATGTTTGTATTATGTCCTGCTGAGCGTGCCGAAATTCATCATAACCAAATATTGATTTAAGAATATTCTGCGCGCGCTTCATTGTTTAAGCCTGGGTCATAATGCCTTTAATCATGTAAAACACTGAGGCAGCCAGCACGGCTGCTGCCGGCACAGTAATGATCCAAGCCGTTATAATTTTTTTAATCGCATCACGCTTAACATATAAGATTTTTTCATCTTTCTTCAACTCTTTCTTAACGAGTTTAATCGCATCTTTTTCTTTATCAATAGCCCGATAAAGTTGAGAAATTCGCTGATAATCTTCTGTTGATTTAGCCGATTTTTGACGCAAATCTTTAAGCTCATGCTGTAAAGCATTGCGGCGTTGTTTTTCTACTTCGAGCTCTTCTTTATCTTGTTTAATTTCAGCCTCAATGCTGGTTGAAGAATCTAGCCACTCTCTTAAAAAGCCAACCCCAAACACGCCACCAATGGCGATATGCGTCGAACTCACTGGCAAACCTAGTTGGCTAGCAATAATGACAGTAATCGCCGCAGCCATCGCGACGGAAAACGCACGCATTTGATCAAGCTCAGTAATTTCACTGCCGACAGTTCTTATCAATCGAGGACCATACAATGCCAAACCTATCGCGATACCGAAGGCGCCGACGCCCATAACCCAGAAAGGAATTCCGGCTTTAGTTGATATTCCACCGGTCATGACAGCATCATTAATGGCCGCCAAAGGTCCAATAGCATTAGCCACATCGTTTGCACCGTGCGCAAAGCTTAATAATGCCGCAGCGAAAATAAGCGGTATGGTAAACAACACATTCACACTCGCCCGATCATTGCTTAAACGAGCTAATTTTGCTTTAAGCGATCGCTTAACAATAAAATAAACAATTACTGCTGCCACTACACCAAATAGTGCGGCCGTAGTAAATGTTGGTTTTTTAGTGATTTCAACAGTGAAAAACATTAAATCATTACTTAAAGCCAGAATATTAGGCCAAATGGATTTGAAGCCTTTCAATACTAAATAAGTAACAAAAGCCCATGCCATAATGGCAACGTAATAAGGCACCCAAATGTAAGAGGCGCTAATTTTATCTTCACGAAACACAATGGTTTTTTTAATCGCCAGTAAAAAGCCAGCAGCAATGATGCCACCGATAAGTGGAGAGATAACCCACGAGCTAGCTATTTTTGCCATGGTAACCCAATTAACAATACTGAAACCTGCGGCAGCAACCCCAGCCCCCATAACACCGCCAACAATAGAGTGCGTTGTTGATACCGGTGCTTTTGCCATCGTCGCCAGATTAAGCCATAAAGCCGCCGCCAGCAATGCCGCCATCATTGCCCATAAAAAGCTATCAGTATCACCATTAAAGCCCTCGATATTAATGATGCCTTTTTTAATTGTCGAAACAACATCACCGCCAGCAATGAAAGCACCTCCGGCCTCAAAGATGACGGCAATCACAATAGCGCCCCCCATGGTCAGCGCTTTCGAACCTACCGCTGGGCCAACATTATTGGCCACATCATTGGCGCCAATATTCATCGCCATATAACCACCGAAAACGGCTGCAATAGCTAAGAACAGGTGATTAGGCACCCCGCCACTTGTAGCAAAGCTGTAGGCTAAGACACCAACAAGAAAAAATAAAGCAAAGCCTATGCGAGCAAGTTCGTTATGGCTTTTTTTCATGGCCTGCGTTTCAAGGTGATGAATGGTTTTTATTTCCACAATGTGTGAACCTTCTATGTGATGAGATAATAGAATTATTACAAGATTAAGGTCGTTTTACACGGTTTATTAGTTTAATAGCCTGTATGCTGTAACAAACACTTGTTAAGATTGTCCTTTTAAACATACCTCTTAGCGGCCGATGTTTCTCATGAAAAAATATTTATTTTTAGTATGTATCCTTATTGCATTTAGCGTTCAAGCGCGGCCAGGGCTTTTGGATAGTTTGGGCTTAGGCAGTGATGTTGAAACACCTCTTGATGTTGATGAAGCGTTTATTTTTTCTGCTGAGGTTCAAGATTTCAATACACTATTAGCAGGCTGGGAGATTGCTGAAGGTAATTATCTTTACCGCGACAAAATTCGATTTGAGCTAATCGATAGTACGAATACTCAACTAGCACTATTTTCACTGCCTGCTGGTGAAAATAAAATGGATGAAATTTTTGGCTTGAGTGAGGTCTACCATCACAATACCAAGGTTTTATTACCTCTTACCCGCAACAATAAACATCAACAAATCACGCTGAAAGCCCATTATCAAGGCTGCTCTGAAACCTTTAATATCTGTTATCCGCCGACCGATACAAGCGTCTTACTCAGTTTACCTGCAATCGCAGAGCCTGAAAATAAGACGATGTTTCCGCCAGATGATGCCATAAACAAGCAAGCTGCTCCGATCGTCGCAGAACAAGACCGCATTGCAAAAAGCCTTGCCGAAGATGACTTAATCAACATTTTATTGGGCTTTTTTGGATTAGGTTTACTGCTCGCATTCACGCCATGCGTATTTCCAATGATTCCGATTTTATCAAGCATCATTATCGGTGGAGGCGAACGCATTACTACCCATCGTGCATTTCTTCTCTCTTTAACCTACATACTCGCGGTCTCAGTCACCTATACCGTGGCTGGCATTATGACTGGCTTATTAGGTGAAAACCTTCAGGCTATGTTCCAAAACCCATGGATTATCGGAAGTTTTAGTGGTTTATTTGTCATTCTATCCTTATCGATGTTTGGCTTATTTGAATTGCAATTGCCCCATGCATTTCAACATCGACTGCATCAAATTAGCCATCAACAACAAGGTGGTAGTCTCACTGGCGCTGCCTTAATGGGGTTATTGTCCGGCTTAATTGTTGGACCTTGCCTTGCCCCACCCTTAGCGGGTGCACTTATATTTATCGGCCAACATGGTGATCCTGTGTTGGGCGGTGCAGCTTTATTTATGCTGAGTATGGGCATGGGCTTACCACTTTTAATCATCGGCACCTCTGCTGGCTCCCTACTACCTAAAGCCGGCAATTGGATGAACACCATTAAATCCATTTTTGGAATTTTAATGTTGGGACTAGCGATTTGGCTATTAGAACGCATCATTCCTGGCTGGATAAGCTTATTATTATGGGGGAGTCTGCTTATTGTCACTGCTATTTATCTTGGCGCCTTAAATACGCTCAATATTGACAGTAATGGCTGGGAAAAATTATGGAAAGGTTTCGGGCTAATCATCCTTCTATATGGCAGCTTGCTCATTATCGGCGGAGCCGGAGGTAGTCATAATGTGTGGCAACCACTTCAGCAAATAGCTGTTAAAGCTGAAGAACATGGCGAGCTAGAAAAAGATCAAATAGCGTTTACTAAAATCACTAATTTGACCGAACTTCAACAGCTACTGACCGAGTCAAATCAGCCAGCAATGCTAGATTTTTACGCTGACTGGTGTGTCGACTGCAAGAAAATGGAAGCGACAACATTCAAAGATCCCACAGTAGTCGCCGCATTAGCCAATACGACGTTAATACAACTTGATATGACAGATAATACGGCAGAGCATAAATCACTACTAAAACACTTTGGTTTATTTGGTCCGCCGACCTTATTATTTTTCGATAAAGAAGGTGAAGAGTATTTAGGACATCGCTTAATCGGCGGCGTTAATGCTAGCGCACTAATTGAACACCTTAAAAAAATACCCATTGAGTACTAAATAATATAGAAACACACTATTTCGCCGAACTTAGCAACATAAAGCCCTTTTTCAGTTAAAAAACTGGACAATAAATAGCCCTTGGTGCAAAATTCGCTAAATCAATTTTCACTTGGCGAAAACACCACCATGTCAAAAATTTTAGTGTTGCACGGCCCCAATCTAAATCTTCTCGGAACACGAGAGCCCGAACATTATGGCGCCGACACCCTTTTAGACATCGCTCAGCGCTTAACCACACAAGCCACTGTCGCGGGATATCAACTTGAAAGTTTTCAATCCAATGCCGAGCATGAACTAGTCGATAAAATTCACTCAGCACGCAGTGATAATACTCATTTTATTATTATCAACCCCGCAGCATTCACTCATACTAGCGTTGCCATTCGCGATGCTTTATCCGCTATTGACGTGCCTTTTATTGAAGTGCACCTTTCCAATGTCCATGCTCGGGAAGCATTCCGACATCACTCCTATTTTTCAGACATTGCTATCGGCATGATCTGTGGTCTAGGAGCCCAAGGCTATGAACTGGCTTTACAAGCAGCTATAAAACACACCACTAAATAAGGTTATCTAAAGATGGATATTCGTAAAATTAAAAAACTAATCGATTTAATTCAAGAATCTGATGTAGCAGAAATTGAAATTAAAGAAGGCGAAGAGTCTGTTCGCATCAGTCGAGCCAGTGCGAGCGCTCCCGTAATGATGGCGGCACCTGCTGTGCAACAGCAATCAGCCCCCTTATTAGCAGCACCTGTTGCAGTCGAAATTGAAGCATCGGCTCCTGTTTCTGCCAATACTGATAAAGCCGTTAAGTCGCCAATGGTCGGCACCTTCTATCGTTCATCATCCCCTGAATCAGCCTCATTCGTTGAAGTTGGCCAAACAGTCTCTGAAGGCGATGTAATTTGTATTATCGAAGCGATGAAAATGTTTAACCAAATTGAATCTGATCGTAGCGGTACTGTTAAAGCGATTCTGGTTGAAAATGGTCATCCCGTTGAGTTTGGTGAGCCTCTAGTTATCATTGAATAAGCTATAGCGAAAGCTAAATGTGCCTCTAATAAACTACGGATAAACAAACATCATGATCGATAAAATTGTCATTGCTAATCGGGGTGAAATAGCCCTTCGAGTCCTTCGCGCCTGCAAAGAGTTAGGCATTAAAACGGTGGCTGTTCACTCTGATGTGGATCGCGATTTGAAACACGTTTTATTAGCAGATGAAACTGTTTGCATCGGCCCTGCACCTTCAGGTCAAAGCTATTTGAATGTTCCAGCACTGATTAGTGCTGCTGAAATTACCGATGCCTCAGCTATTCATCCTGGTTATGGATTTTTATCTGAAAATGCTGATTTTGCTGAGCGCGTCGAACAAAGTGGTTTTATCTTTATTGGCCCAAAATCTGAAACCATACGCCTCATGGGTGACAAAGTATCAGCCATTGCCGCAATGAAAGAGGCCGGCGTGCCTTGCGTACCAGGATCAGATGGTCCTCTTGGCGATGATGACGCTACCAACCTTCGTTTAGCTAAACAAGTTGGCTACCCGATTATTATCAAAGCATCAGGCGGCGGCGGTGGTCGCGGAATGCGGGAAGTTCACAATGAAGCGCACTTGCTTAATGCCATTGCACTAACGCGTAGCGAATCCAAACAATTATTCGCCAATGACATGATTTATATGGAAAAGTTTTTAGAAAACCCTCGTCATGTTGAATTCCAAGTTTTGGCCGACCAACATGGACATGCCGTGCATTTAGGTGAACGCGATTGCTCAATGCAACGTCGTCATCAAAAAGTAGTAGAAGAAGCGCCAGCGCCAGGCATTACCCCAGAATTACGCGCAAAAATGGGCAAAATCTGTTCCGATGCCTGTATACGAATTGGCTATCGTGGAGCAGGCACATTTGAATTCCTATTCCAAGATGGCGAATTTTACTTCATCGAAATGAATACGCGTATTCAAGTAGAACATACAATCACCGAGCAAATATCAGGAATTGATTTAGTCGCTGAACAAATCCACATTGCTGCAGGTAGACCACTATCTTTTACGCAAGAAGATGTTATTTTAACTGGGCATTCCATCGAATGTCGGATCAATGCAGAAGATTCAAAAACATTCATGCCTAGCCCGGGAACAATAACGCATTACCATGCTCCAGGTGGTGCTGGCATCCGTATGGATTCTCATGTTTACAGTGGTTACCGCGTACCACCAAACTATGATTCAATGATTGGTAAGTTAATCTCATATGGCCCAACCCGAGAGTCAGCAATTGCTCGAATGCAAACAGCATTGGGTGAAATAGGTATAGAAGGTATTAATACTAATGTCGCTTTACATCAATCGATTATGAATGATCCTAACTTTCAAAAAGGTGGTACCAATATTCACTACCTTGAAAAGAAACTGGGCCTTTAATGGCTTGGATTCAATTCATCTTTGATAGTACGCCAGATAAAGCCGATAGGCTTTCTGATGCGCTATCACAATGTGGTGCTGCGGCAGTTACCTTTCAAGATAATGCTGATCAACCGATATATGAACCAGAGTTAGGGACAACGCCTCTTTGGGCGGCAACCAATGTCGTGGCATTATTTGATGCTGAGCAAGATACGGCGATTGTTTTAACTCAGTTGTCTAATGAATTACGGCCCCAAGTTGTCCCTAATTACCGTATAGAAGCGGTAGAAGACAAAGATTGGGTACGGGAATGGATGGATAGCTTTAAACCTATCTGTTTTGGTGACCGTTTATGGATCTGTCCAAGCTGGTTATCACCGACCGAACCTAATGCCGTTAATATTATGCTCGATCCTGGCTTAGCATTTGGTACAGGGACTCACCCGACAACGGCATTATGCTTAAACTGGTTAGACCAAGCAGATGTAAAGGATAAATATGTGATCGATTATGGCTGTGGTTCTGGTATTTTAGCTATTGCAGCCGCTTTATTAGGCGCTAAAAAAGTCATTGGGGTTGATACCGATCCACAAGCTTTAGAGGCCACTCAAGCAAACGCTGCACGGAATGGCGTTCATATCGACACTTACTTTCCTGACCAATGTCCTAATGAACCGGCTGACTTATTATTAGCCAATATTTTAGCAGGACCATTACAGTCACTTTCTGAACGTTTAGCCAGTTTAACGAAAACGAATGCACCGATTGTGCTGTCAGGTATTTTAGATGTGCAAGCCGATGCGGTCAGCCAAAGTTATCGACCTTGGTTTGATATGCAACCCGCTGTATTAAAGGATGAATGGACGCGTATTATTGGGCAAAAACGTGTCTGATTCAACCATAAAAATAGGGCCTTACAACTTACCCAATAATCTGTTCCTCGCCCCGATGGCGGGTGTAACTGATCGCCCTTTTCGGCAATTATGTCGCCGTTTGGGCGCTGGCATGGTAGTCTCCGAAATGATTACTGCCAACAAAGCATTATGGGCGAGTAAAAAATCATTATTACGTGCCAATCATGATGGTGAACCAGAACCTCGCTCAATCCAAATTGCAGGCACGGATCCAAAAATGATGGCTGAAGCGGCTCAACATAATGTTGACCAAGGCGCCCATATCATTGATATCAATATGGGATGTCCCGCTAAAAAGATCTGTAATGTGATGGCTGGCTCAGCATTATTACAAAATGAAAAATTAGTCGGAGAGATTTTAGAGGCGGTCGTCAATGCAGTGAATGTCCCCGTTACGCTCAAAATTCGTACTGGCTGGGATACCAGTAACCGTAATGGTGTCACTATTGCTCGCATCGCCGAACAGTCTGGCATTCAAGCTTTAGCAGTACATGGCCGTACTCGCGCAGACGCCTACCGTGGTGAAGCTGAATACAACACTATCGCCGACATTAAATCAGCGATCTCAATCCCCGTTATTGCTAATGGCGATATTACGAGCCCAGAAAAAGCACAACAAGTACTCGCTTATACGCAAGCTGATGCACTAATGATTGGCCGAGCAGCACAAGGTAATCCATGGATATTTCAACAGATTAACCACTTTTTACAACATGGCGAACACTTATCCCCACCCTCAGTAAATGAAATAAGCCAAATATTAATCGAACATTTACATACGCTTTATGAGTTTTATGGTGAATATTCAGGTGTTCGGATGGCGCGCAAGCATATCGCTTGGTACAGTAAAGGTTTTCGAAATGGCAATCCATTCCGACAACAGATGAACACCCTAGAACTACCACAGGAGCAGCTTGATTTTACAGCGCAATTTTTTGCTCAACTTGAACAGGATACGATTGCCGCATGAATAATTTAAATGATACGGCAACCGCCTGCTTCAGCCTTGGTGTTTCAGAAGAATTAGTCCATCCACCATTAAGTGAATGTGTAGAAACCGCCTTAAAGGATTATTTTAAACACTTAGATGGCCATTCCACCGCCAACCTTTATGAAATGTTGTTAGCCGAAGTTGAAGCACCATTATTCAAGGCAACACTTGAACACACCAATGGCAATCAAAGTCGCGCCGCTGAGATCTTAGGGCTCAATCGCGGTACGCTGCGCAAAAAATTAAAAACTTACGGTTTATGACTCTTTACTAGAAGAGCCATAACTGCTTCTTAAATTTTAGAGATCAGAAATGAATAAAATACAACGCGCATTATTAAGTGTGTCAGACAAAACCGGTGTATTAGAGCTTGCTCAACAACTTACCCGTCTTGGCGTCGAATTATTATCAACAGGTGGCACAGCCAAATTATTACAAGAAGCAGGGCTTGCTGTAAAAGAAGTATCAACACATACCGGTTTTCCTGAAATGATGGATGGTCGCATCAAAACCTTACATCCTAAAATTCACGGTGGCTTATTAGGTCGTCGTGGTACTGATGAAGCGGTTATGGCTAAACATGATATTGCGCCTATCGATTTGGTTGTGGTTAATCTTTATCCGTTTGAAGCCACTATTGCACGTGACGATTGCACCTTAGCAATGGCGGTTGAAAACATCGATATCGGTGGTCCAACCATGTTACGTGCAGCGGCTAAAAACCATGCTTCAGTAACGGTATTGATTGATCCTTCAGATTACAGTCGTGTTATTGAACAAATTGAAGCTAACGGTGGTGTTGATGATGCAACGCGTTTTGATCTTGCGATCAAAACATTTGAACACACCGCCCACTATGACGGTGCAATTGCTAACTACTTCGGCACCTTAACCGAAGGTGAGAACAAAGCTAATTTCCCACGCACTTTCAATAGCCAATTCCACAAAGCGCAAGAAATGCGCTACGGTGAAAACCCACATCAAAAAGCAGCATTTTATACTGAAGCTAAACCAGAATCAGGCACGATCAGTGCCGCAGTTCAAATTCAAGGTAAAGCACTGTCATACAACAATATTGCTGATACTGACGCGGCGCTGGAGTGTGTTAAATCTTTCCCTGAAGCGCCTGCTTGTGTCATCGTTAAACATGCTAATCCATGTGGTGTCGCTACCGCTAACGACTTGTTAACCGCCTACGATTTAGCTTATCAAACCGATACAACGTCAGCATTTGGCGGTATCATCGCATTTAACCGTGAATTAGATGCCGTAACAGCCCAAGCTATTATTGATCGCCAATTTGTTGAAGTAATTATCGCGCCATCGATTAGTGATGAGGCCAAGGCTGTTGTCAGCCAAAAAGCCAATATTCGTTTATTGTGCTGTGGCGAATTTCCGGCTCAACAATCTCAAGAACTCGATTACAAGCGCGTTACTGGCGGTTTATTGGTTCAAGATCGCGATATCGCTTTAGTGACGCAAGACGAACTAAAGGTCGTGACTAAAAAAGCACCAACACCAGATCAAATGCTCGATTTATTATTTGCCTGGCGCGTAGCGAAATTTGTTAAATCAAATGCCATCGTTTATGTCAGTAAACAACAAACTGTTGGTATCGGCGCAGGGCAAATGAGTCGTGTAGTCAGTAGTCGAATCGCTGGCATTAAAGCTGAAGACGCCGGCTTAACGGTACCAGGTGCAGTAATGGCTTCTGATGCCTTCTTCCCATTCCGTGATGGTTTAGATGCAGCAGCTGAAGCTGGCATTAGCGCAGTAATTCAGCCCGGCGGTTCAATGCGCGATGATGAAGTGATTGCTGCAGCTGATGAACACGGCATCGCAATGGTCTTCACCGGCATGCGTCATTTCCGCCACTAGCCCATACAAAAAAACATCACATTAGTTCAGGGACTTAATCGCCGAAGGATTGAGCGATTAAGCGTCCTGTTTCATAAGAGCATATTCCTATGAAAATGCGCAGTGCGTCACTCACTGTTGCTCAAAAATATTCCCTGTCCATGTAAATTGTCCTGGTCAATTGAGACTAGTGAGAGCTCTCGCTCTAAACTTAGGTGACAGCAATACTCGCTATCCTTTATATATCAATCAACTCCGCTTGACCAAAGCTCAAATTAATATAACTGAACATGAAATAACGCCTAAACTGCAAATAGAAAGCCCTGTTAAATAAAGCATAAAATCTTTCGCTTTGGTGGCGCCTCTTTTATTATGTTCCCTTGATTGAGCGATAAAAGCAGAGACATTATGATAAAAGTAGGCATTGTTGGTGGTACAGGCTATACAGGTGTAGAGTTACTCAGGTTATTAGCCACCCATCCTGAAGTATCATTACACGCCATTACCTCCCGTAGTGAAGCGGGTATGCCTGTCAGTGAGTTGTTCCCTAATTTACGTGGCCATGTTGACCTTGTATTCAGTGTCCCCAATGCTGACGAACTGGCAGAGTGTGACGTTGTATTTTTTGCCACGCCACACACTGTTGCCATGGCATTAGTGCCAGAACTGATTAAGCGTGGCACGCGGGTTATTGACCTGTCAGCTGACTTCCGCCTTAAAGATGCCAACTTATGGGAGCACTGGTACAACATGCCTCACACTTGCCCGGAATTATTAGAGCAAGCCGTCTACGGTTTACCTGAGATTAATCGTCAACAGATTAAAACAGCACAACTTATTGCCGTACCAGGCTGTTACCCAACTGCGACACAACTTGGTTTTTTACCCTTACTAGAAAATGCACTTATTGATCCCACACACCTTATTGCAGACACCAAATCAGGTGTAAGCGGCGCTGGACGCAAAGCGGCAATAGGTGGCTTATTAGCGGAATCATCAGAGAGCATGAAAGCATATGGTGTGGCGGGTCACCGCCACCTGCCAGAAATACAACAAGGCCTTAACCTCGTCAGCAAACAAACAGTTGGATTAACGTTTGTACCCCATTTGACACCGATGATTCGTGGTATTCATGCCACACTCTATGGGCAGCTAACATCCAGCGTTGATCTACAAGCTCTGTTCGAACAACGTTATGCTAACGAACCTTTTGTCGATGTTATGCCTGCGGGTTCACACCCTGAAACACGAAGTGTTCGTGGCACGAATACCTGTCGTATCGCTGTCCATCAACCACAAGATGGCAATACTGTCATCGTTTTATCTGTCATCGACAATTTGGTCAAAGGTGCATCAGGGCAAGCCATCCAAAATATGAACATCATGTTTAACTTTGATGAAATGCTTGGAATTAATCTGATTGCATCACTTCCTTAAGCATGTCCTCACTCAACAAAGTTACAATTCATCAAGCGAAGCCATATCGTATCGCTTGGCTGATAATAGTGTCGGTGATTATCACGGCGATATCGGTATGGTTTGTGTTGAAGGAAGATAGCACCAACTTGCAACAAAACTTGATTTTCTTACAGCAAAATTTAAATCTATCTCGACAAAACACCCAACAACTCAGTGATGAGAAACTAGACTTAAGCGAACAAAACAAACTACTTTACGACACAACAAGTATTCAGTTAAAAGAGCTCAATATTCAACAAGCAACCGTCGATGAATTAGAGCAACAAATAACGCTATTACAAACCAAAGTCATTGGTCTCCAAAAAGAATTACTCTTTTATCAAAATATTACCCAAGGCACGTCATCAAGTGAATTACAAATTCGAGAACTTCTCCTTACCGCTGATGCCGGCCAGTCTGATATCATTTACTATCGCTTAGTCATTACACAAGGTAAAGAAATCTCCAGTCCCATGAGTGGCCAAATAAACATTCAACTGGATGATAACCCTACCGTCATAAGTGAACAGCCATTAAACTTACGTTTCGTACAATTGATTGAAGGTGAATTAAACATAGCTGATAGTCACTACCCTAAAACAATCACCATAACCATAAAGCAATCTAAAAAAATTCTTCTGTCACGGACCTTTGATTGGCAATTAACGTCGACTATTACCCATTGAGGCACACCATGTTTAAAAAAGATAAATCTAATACTAAATCGAACCGAATTGACACATTAATTGGTCACGGAACAGAAATTAATGGTGATATTAGTTTTGCTGGCGGTCTGAGAATTGATGGCCAAATTAATGGCAATATTGATACAGAACATGACGAGCCCGCGTTATTAACCTTGAGTGAACAAGGCCGTATTCAAGGTGAAATCAAAGTGCCTAATTTAGTTATTAATGGCACCATTATAGGTAACGTTTATTCAACATCACATATAGAGCTAGCTCCAAAAGCCAAAATACAGGGTAATGTTTATTATCGGTTGCTTGAAATGTCGATGGGCGCAGAAGTGAATGGTCAACTGATACGTATCACTGAAAATGATGAAGAGATTACGAATATCGAACACGAGTCAGTTAATGCTGTGCCAAAACTAGATCTCACTTCAGACTAAATACAATCTGCGAGTTGAATCACCAATCAATAAGACTAATTCTTGACTAAATTACTCAGTCTTGGATAATAGAGATTCAATTCTTTAGTTTGGAGTCCCCTCATGAGTGAAATGCCTAGTCCCGTTAACTTTACCGATGCTGCAGCAAGTAAAGTTAGCGCATTAATTGCCGAAGAAGGTAATGATCAGCTTAAATTACGGGTATTCATTACTGGTGGCGGCTGCTCTGGCTTTCAATATGGTTTCACTTTCGAAGAAGAGGTTAGTGAAGGCGATACTGAAGTAGAGAAAGGCGGCGTCACATTATTGATTGATACTACTAGCTATCAATACTTAGTCGGTGCTGAGATTGACTACAGTGATGGTGTTGAAGGTTCACAATTCGTAATTCGCAACCCAAATGCAACGACAACATGTGGTTGTGGTTCATCATTCTCGGCATAAAGACTACTTAGAACCAACCTTATTTATCAAAACTGTGCTTATTTACCAATACAGAAACTAGAAAATATCTTATCGAGTAAGTCTTCATTACTAAAAGCACCTGTTATTTCGCCAAGTGCATGTTGTGCTTGGCGAAGCTCTTCAGCTAACAACTCACCAGCACCCATTCCCGTTAAGCAGTCATACCCAGCTTCTATTGCTATACGGGCACGGCCTAGTGCATCCAGATGACGGCGACGAGCAATAAAGACACCTTCATCATGCGGGTGATAACCTACCGCTTCACATAGATAGCTTTCCAGTAAATCCATTCCCTCACCGGTTTTAGCTGACATATAAATAACTTGTTGACCATTTTCAGTGACTAATTCGACTTTATGACCGGTTTTATCAGCCTTATTACGAATTAGGGTTAAAGGAATGTGTGTTGGCAGTGACGCCAAAATGGCTTCATCCTCTAGGTTTTGACCCTTACTGTCATCCATCACCATTAAAATATGATCGGCTTGGGCAATTTCAGATTGTGTACGTCGGATACCTTCACGCTCCACTTCATCAGGTGAATCATGCAAACCTGCAGTGTCAGAAATACGTAATGGCAAACCACCTAAGTGGATTTGCTCGCGTAGGACATCACGTGTCGTACCCGCAATATCAGTGACAATCGCAGCATCATGTCCGGCAAGTTGATTGTGTAAGCTCGATTTACCGGCATTTGGCTGCCCTGCAAGCACAATACTAATACCATCTCGTAGTAAGCGTCCTTGTTGCGCACTAGCTTGAATACCATCCAGCACAACGAGTAATGATTTCAGCTGTTTATCAACCGCTGCTTCACCCAGAAAATCGATTTCTTCATCACTAAAATCAATAGATGCTTCAACAAACATTCTAAGTTCTGTCAGCTTGAGTAATAAACTGTCGATACGCTCAGAAAATACACCTTGTAATGATCGCATTGCACTGCGTGCAGCTTGCTCAGTGGAACTATCAATCAGATCAGCCACCGCTTCTGCTTGTGCTAAATCCATTTTATTATTTAGAAATGCGCGTTCTGAAAATTCACCTGGTCTAGCCATTCGTGCACCTAGGCTAATTGCACGCTGACATAGTCGGTCTAATACGATTGGACTACCATGGCCTTGTAACTCGATGACATCTTCACCGGTGAACGAAGCCGGATTAGGAAAAAATAAAATGATTCCGCTATCTATCATTTCACCAGCTTCATCACGAAAATGGCTAAATTGAGCATGGCGAGCTAATGGTAGTTTGCCACAGATAGCCGTGGCAATGTCGGCACTAGCGGCACCTGATAATCTAACTACGCCTACACCACCTCGCCCTGGTGCCGTAGCAATTGCTACAATCGTTTCCACTAGATATCCAGCCTACGGTTTAAAGTGCGCCCAACTTACGGGTGATATTCCACTGTTGTGCAATTGACAGCGTATTATTCACTACCCAGTAAAGTACAAGACCTGACGGGAAAAAAGCAAAAAATACGGTGAAAATAATAGGGAAAGCCTTCATCACCATTGCTTGAGCAGGGTCTTGAGGCGCAGGGTTCAATTTTTGCTGGAAAAACATACTCAAACCAAACAGTACTGGCAACACAAAGTATGGATCCATTGCCGTTAAATCTTGTAACCAAAAGATAAAGGGCGCTTGCCGTAACTCAATACTTTCAACCAGTACCCAGTAAAAGGCTAAAAATACAGGCATTTGTACCAAAATAGGTAAACAGCCACCTAATGGGTTAATTTTCTCTGTCCGATATAAGTCCATCATCGCTTTATTAAAAGCTTGTTTATCTTCACCATAACGTTCTTTCAATGAGGCTAATTTTGGTGTCAATTTACGCATAGAAGCCATGGAGCGATAGCTTGCTGCTGATAGGCGATAAAATACTAATTTAATGAGTACGGTTAAAAAGACAATGGACCAACCCCAGTTATTAGTTACTTTATGGATCCATTCCATAATGGTAAATAACGGCTGAGAAATAATGGTCAAAATACCGTAATCAACCGTCAAATCCAGATTATTCACTACAGCTTCTAAACGTTTGTGTTCTTTTGGCCCTAAGTACATTGAATACTTCGTCGTTGCCACATCACCGCTCGCAACCTTAATATCTGACATCTTAGCGCCAGCGGTATAATTACGATCATTAAGCGATCTGCCATAGAAAGTATTTTCTTGGCCATTTTGTTCAGGCACTAATGCCGCTACAAAATAATGCTGAATCATTGCGGCCCAGCCATTAACGGCTTTATGGCTAAAAGCGGTTTCGTCTAAATCATCAAAATTAATTTTGTCATATTCATTACCTTCGCTAGAGAATACGGCGCCTGTATACGTGTAGATAAAACCAGAGCTGTCCTCTGGACGAATACGATTAAATTGTGAGTATGAATAAGCAGAAAATTGCTCGCCCGTATTATTTTCAACCAGATAGTCTACTTCAACATGGTAGCTATTTCGTTGAAAGTGGTATGTTTTTGTCACTTTTAATCCATTAGAAGATTGCCAGTGTAATGGCACGGCAATTGATTCCTGTCCATCGCTTAATTCATACTGCATTTGATCGGCAACATAGGCATCATAATGTGTCGGTGCGGTAGCATTAGAGCGCAAGCCAGACTGCACAACAAAAAAATCTGATGGCGTGTCAGAAAGTAATTGCACCGGCACATCGGGTTTACTTGACTCTATAGGATAAGCGAGTAAGGCTAGATTATGTATGTCCGCTCCCTGCGTACTAATATAGAGATCCATGACATCCGTTTTAACATGAATCTTATTTGCGCGACTGGCAGCAGAAGTTTGCTCCATTGCTGGCAGGCTATCTAGTGATTTTGCTACCGAAGCTAAATCAGGTAGCTCTTGCTGATTTTCAGCTTGTTGTTTCGCGCTTTCAGGACTCGGTAAGTCAGTCACTAAATCGTTGCTAGTTTGAGCAACTTGTTGCGGTTGAACATAATCCGTTTGCCATGCTTGCCATAATAATAAAGAGACAATCAATAAGCCAAAGATGAGATATGTTTTTAAATTATCCATTGTGTTTTTTAGTCTTTAATTGAGGAACAGGATCTAATCCACCTTCATGCCATGGGTGGCAGCGTGAAAGTCTTCGTAAGCCAAGCCAAAAGCCAACTATAACGCCAAAACGAGCAACGGCTTCAATCATATACTGCGAGCAGGTGGGGTGAAAACGACAACGTGCGCCCAGTAATGGGCTGATGATTAATTGGTAGCCTCGAATGAGACTAATCAAGATTTTTGCCATTGCGCTATCACCGTTAACCAATGTTGCTCCAATGCTGCCCAAATTTGGGCTGATTCTCGTTGTTTTACGTCGGGACGAGATAGCACCACAATATCTATATTGGTAAAGTCAGCGTAATGTTTTCGAAATGACTCACGAATAATTCGCTTTAATCGATTACGCTGATTTGCAAATTTAAGATGTTTTTTCGCTACTGCCAAACCTAAGCGTGGGTGACCCACTGAGTTTTCGACGGTTAAAATCGTCAAGCCTCCGCCACCAGTCCGCTTCGCTTGACGAAATACCCGAGAAAAGTCTCTCGGGCTATTCATTTTCATGGCTCGGCTAAAACGTGCCAAGTCATGCTCTCCTTAAACTACTTAAGAAGGATTAAACAGTTAGGCTTGCACGGCCTTTAGCGCGACGCGCATTAATAATACGGCGACCACCAACAGTTTTCATACGTGCACGAAAACCATGTGTGCGCTTACGTTTTAAATTACTAGGCTGAAAAGTTCTTTTCATTTCATCAACTCCAATCAAAAATTCGGGTTTTGCCCCAAACAGAATGATCAGCTTGAGCAAAAGGGCTGAAATTATAGTGTTTTATGCCTGAACAAGTCAAATCATTGTTCAAGATCAACTTAGATTCAACTTGGCTAATTTAGACCTTGCTAAAAATTAACATTGGGGATAACTTTAATGCTCGTGTTTAAAGCATTATACTGACCCCTGCAATCTTGTCATACACCTATTAATTTACTATTTTTAAGGAGCCGCTGTGTCATCACCCCTTTGGGAAAAATGTCTGTCCCATCTTGAAGGTGAGCTGTCAGCACAGCAAATCAACACGTGGTTACGTCCGCTACAAGCAATTCAGTCAGCAACTACCCTGCGTTTACTTGCCCCTAATCAATATGTACAAGCCTGGGTTCAAGAACAGCTTGAGGTAAAGATTAACAAGCTGATACATGCTCTTAGTCAAGGCACAATTATCACTGTGACAATTGATGTTGGTAGCAACACACCACAACAACCAGCAAAAAACAAACTCAACACATCTTCTGAATTAGCTAACACCAAGGCCCCTGCAACAGGCTCACCACTCAATCCAGCTTTTACATTTGAATCTTACGTCGAAGGTAAGTCCAATCAAATTGCCCGCGCAGCGTCATTACATGTTGCTGAGTCGCCTGGCACCAGTGGATACAACCCATTGTTTTTGTATGGTGGAACGGGGCTGGGTAAAACACATTTGATGTTGGCGGTTGGCAACCAAATAAAAAAAGATAATCCTAAAGCCAAAGTAATGTATCTCTCTTCAGAGCGCTTTGTACAGGATATGATTACCGCATTGCGCAATAATGTTATTGATCAATTTAAGGCACATTACCGAAGTGCTGATGCTTTACTAATTGACGACATCCAATTCTTTGCCAAAAAAGAACGCTCTCAAGAAGAGTTTTTCTATACATTTAACAGTTTATTAGAAGGCCAAAAACAGATTATTTTAACCTGTGATCGCTTTCCTAAAGAGGTTGAAAACCTTGATGAGCGATTACAATCTCGTCTAGGCTGGGGACTCACGATTGCAATTGAACCGCCAGAATTAGAAACTCGGGTCGCAATTTTAATTAAAAAAGCCCAAAAAAACCTAATCATGCTGCCAGAAGACGTTGCTTTTTTTATTGCTCAACGTATCAAATCTAATGTTCGAGATTTAGAAGGCGCATTACAACGCGTGCTGGCATTTTCACGTTTTTCCAATCAGCCCCTTTCAATTGAAATGGCGCAAGAAGCATTAAAAGATTTGCTTGCCTTGCACCAAAAGCTGGTCACCCTAGATAGCATCCAAAAAACAGTGGGGGAATATTTCAAAACCCGCGTATCAGAATTACTATCTAAAAAACGTACTAGGTCAATTGCCCGCCCTCGCCAAATAGCAATGGCATTAGCAAAAGAACTAACAAATCACAGCCTACCTGAAATTGGTGAAGCATTTGGTGGTCGGGACCATACTACGGTGTTACATGCCTGTCGTAAAATTGCCGAATTAAAAGAGTCTGATGCACGCATTGCTGAAGATTACCGTAATTTACTTAGAACCCTGTCGAGCTAAACCGAGAGAATAATCATGCAATTTAATGTGAGCCAAGAAATAATCGCCCGACCACTGCAGCTGGTTTGTAGCATTGTCGAACGTCGCGCCACCCTGCCTATTTTATCGACACTTTTATTACGAACTCATGGCAATCAATTATCAATGACCAGTACCGACTTGGAATTAGAAATGATAGCCACCTTACCTGTTGCCGTTGAACAGGAAGGAAAAACTACGGTCTCTGCACGAAAATTTCTCGATATTTGCCGAGCATTACCAAATAATGCCACCATTAGTTTTAAGGCTCAGGATGGCAAAGCCATCGTTCGAGCGGGTAAAAGCCGTTTTTCACTGGCAACATTACCAAGTGAGGACTTTCCAGACAGTGAAGGTGCTAATTATGTTGATGAGATTAGCTTGCCACAATCAGCACTTAAATCACTACTCGATGAAACGAGCTTCGCTATGGCAAGCCAAGATGTCCGTTATTATTTGAATGGTCTATTGCTAGAACGTGAAGAAAATATTTTACGTGCCGTGGCAACAGATGGCCACCGACTTGCTCTAGGCTGTTTAACAACTGCCAGCACCATTTCAGATAAAAGCAGCATTATCATTCCTCGTAAAGCTATTATGGAGTTAGGTCGATTACTTAATGATAGCGATGACAATGTCACACTCGCCTTTAGTAATCAGCAAATCAAAGTCGAATTACCTGACTTACACTTCACATCTAAACTGATTGACGGCCAATTCCCGAACTATGAACGCGTGCTACCTTTAGGTGGTGATAAAGAGGTGACTGCTGAGCGCGATCAACTTAAACAAGCTTTGTCACGTGCCGCTATTTTATCTAGTGATAAACACCGCAGCGTCCGTATCAACCTTGAATCTGGTCTCCTTAAGGCGACGGTCATCAATCAGGAACAAGAATCTGCAGAAGAAGAAATTATTGTTGACTATACGGGTGCCCCATTAGAAATAGCCTTTAATAATGCCTATTTACTAGACCTGTTAAATGCCATGCCTGATGATAAAGTCAAAATGGTGTTTAGTGATGAAAACAGCAGTGCTCTCATCACTCCAGCTGATGACAAGCTTCAACGCCAATATGTCGTCATGCCGATGCGCCTGTAAGGCTTTACCATGGCAGGTGGCTGGTCACGTGATGGTGCCGTTGAAGATCAAATTAATGCAAGTGTAGAAGATGCGATCAACTTGGCTCGAAGACAACTGCCAAAAGGTGAGAGCTTAACGCACTGCGAAGCCTGTGATATCAACATCCCAAAAGCCCGCCAGCAAGCTATTTTAGGTGTAAGGCTCTGTGTAAGCTGTCAGTCAGAATTAGATACTGAACAAACAAGTAAGAATATCTATAACCGTCGGGGCAGTAAAAACAGTCAGCTTCGATAGAAAATAAAGGTGGGTTAGTGTCTTAACTCACCCATAACCACTTTATTTTCACTCAATTTTTTCACAACATCTAAATAATAATCATCGCGGAATGCATTTATAACTCGTGTCACCTCTGCATCATCAACACCACTACCGAGTAAAGCTTCTTCTGTTAAACGCAAACTTATTTCTAATGTTTCAGATACTGTTGTGGTCGCACCTTGACTAATTAAATCTGCGCAGTGCTGTCTATCGCGCGCCCTTGCATGAATAATCATATTTGGATAAGCCTGCCTTGTTAGAAAAACTAAACGGTCGACTTTTTCCGGATCTTCAAGTGCAATAACAAGCATCTTCGCGCGATCAGCGCCTGCAGCTTGCAATACCTTAACTTGGCTAGCATCACCAAAAAACACAGGGAACCCCTGCGCTCTCGCCACCTTAACCCGTTCCTGCTTCATATCCAGGGCGATGTAAGATACGCCAGCCTCACCCAATAAAGCACCAATCCTCGCACCAACGCGACCAAAGCCCGCTAAAATAACATGCGCTTCAGAAGCGTCTAAAAATTCAGAGTAATCGCTATCCTCTGACGCTTTAGGCACATAGTATTTAAGTAGCAAGGTATTAGCCGCTTTCACTACAAACGGCGTTAACACCATCGTCAGTGCGATTATCAATGTTAACATTTGGCTTAGCTGTAACTCTAAAAGACCTAATGTTCCGGCCACGCCAAACAGGACAAATCCAAACTCACCACTTTGCGAAAGAAGCACACCAGACTGCACCGCAACATCATGCCGCCCTCCGCCAATTCTCGCTAAGGTATAAACAACGAGTCCTTTTATTACCATTAGACCCACTGTCAAACCAACTATGATGCCAAATTGTTGCCATAACAAACCAAAATCAACACCCATCCCCACGGTCATGAAAAACAAACCGAGCAGAATCCCTCTAAACGGTAAAATATCAGCTTCAATTTGATGACGATAAGATGATTCTGCAAGCATCAACCCTGCTAAAAAAGCGCCTAAAGCCATCGATAAGCCGACTAATTCCATTAGCCATGCAACACCTAAAACTAATAGTACAGCGACGGCAATAAAGACTTCAGGATCCTGACTGGCGACAATTCTTCCTAATATTGGATTAAGTAAATATCGCCCCATTAATAACAAACCAATAATAGCGCCAGCACCATAAAGTAGATTAAATTCCGATAGTGTCGAACCACCAGCGCTGCCAGCAAGAAAAGATACCAGCGCCAATAAAGGTACGACAGCTAAGTCCTGGAACAATAAAACTGAAAATGACATTCTGCCCATAAGAGTAGAAATGCCTCCACGCTCAGCGAGCAACTTCAAACAAAAAGCAGTGGAAGATAAAGCTAAACCAAATCCGATAATAATTGCACTTTTATTGGAAACACCAAACCAAATGGCAATCCCATAAAGTAAAGCGGCTGTTAACAGCAACTGGCCGGCACCGAGCCCGATCACCATTTTTCGCATATGCCATAACTTGTCAGGCTTAAGCTCCATCCCTAGGACAAAAAGCAGGAAGATGACACCAAACTCACCTAAATGACGAATTTTATCAACTTCAGAAATTATCCCGAGTCCCCAAGGTCCCAAAACAACGCCAGCAGCCAAATAGCCTAGCAAGGCACCTAATCGAATAGCATGAAAAAATGGCACGACAACAACCGTTGCTAATAGCAAGGCTAAAATATCAATCAAATAACTCGCTTCATGACCACTCATCTTCAAATACTTCCTTATTTACAACGCAGTTAAACTAAATAGAAATCTGTCCTTGTTTAACCATCATAGCAAGGCCTTGCTTATAGATGTGAGCTGCCTCGCTATCCTTACCTTGAGAAAGCAAAACTTCAGCCAATACTTGATAGGTTTCACCTCTCGCACCATAATCAAGACTAGTCCGCAAATATTCCTCTGCTTTTGCCCATAACTTATTGGCTAATGATAAGCGTCCTAAGGTCAATAGTAACCAAGGGTTGTGCTCATTATTCTTTAACCATTTTTCAGCTTTGACTAAGCGTTTCAATGCATCACCTTGCTTTATCTGTCCATATTGATAAACCAGTCCGTCACTCCACTGTTTATGTAAAAAATTTTCTATTAATTCATTAGCTTGTGCTTGCTCACCCTGCTGGATAAGCCCTTCAATATAAGGGGCAAGCAAGGATTCTGTCTGACGCATTTTACTAGGCACTTGTTGCCAAATCGTCGACATTAAGATCCAATCTTGTTTGGCTAAGGCCCCTTGGATCTGCCCGACAGTGGCATCACTTGATAAATTATCTACTTCTATCGCGGCTAAAACATGGCGTTTTCGCAAATCAGGTAATACATCTTGTACACCCTGCCACTGGTCCATATCCCGATAAAGCTGCTGTAATAACTGCAATACGTGGGGATGTTTTGGCGTTACTTCTCGTAAATGTTGCAATGTTGCTAAAGCCTGTTCTTTTTGACCTGCTGCAATTTGCAATTCTGCCTGTACCACACCCACAGCAACATCTGACCCCGCAGTGGTTTGATTTGCTAATGCCAAATAGGCATCTCGACGCTCCAGCGCATTTTGTTTTTGTGCCGCCCGCGCAGCAGCTAAATAATGCAATAAAGGCACATCACTATGTCCGGCATTACGAATCAATAATCGCTCAGCTTCCGCCCAGCGGCCTTCTTCAAATGTAATCAGCCCACGAGTTAGTGACTCAGTCGCGCGTTTATGTTGTTGTAATAATTGCCAATGTGCTAGTTTTTTGGGTGCTTGTTTTACAAAGACTAAACTTCTTAAAACAAAATAACCGACACATAATAAAAGTACAAAAGTGACCGCAAAAATGATCAATGATGTTTCCAAACTCCATGTACCATATTTTAGCAATACAAAGCCCGACTCAAAATCAGCTAACCAGATTAAGCTAGATCCAATTAACAATCCTAAGGCAATAAGGATCAATAGTTTCATGGTTGCTCACCATTTTCATATTGCTGCAGCCAAATTAGTGAAGCAGAAATATCGGGCATTTCAATGGTAATGGTTTCCGATTGCATGCTTTTTAACTGTTCAAGCATGGCATCGCGCTGCGCGCCGGTAAAATATTGCTGCAACCATTGCTCTGCGGAAAACAAACTATCGTGAAAGACTTGTTCCTTACCTGACAACAATGCCAATCGCGCACTCTCTAATTTCAAACTTAGATTTTGATATAAAAAATACCGTTGCTCAGGGACTAATACCGCCATTTCAGCATCTTCCTGATGCCTAATCACGACCAAAGACTTTATTTGTTGCCAGCCTTCTGACAGTGCCTGCTGCCAACTTGAAGACGATGTCACTGCCGAATCACTTGCATCCTGCACACCCAATTGTGGCCCCATCAATATTGTAGGTAATTGATCAACCATCTTGAGCGCACTCTGTAACGTCATAGCTAAACCATCAATATCGGGTACTTTTACTGATGCCAGTGCCAATTTCTCATCGGAAATTAATGAGCGAAGCTTGCTGAAATGTGGATCCGTGAGTGACTTAAGCTGCTGTTCTGCTAGTAAAATAGCAGATTTAGCTTTATCCACATTACCTGATAACAACACACTTTGATTCGCAGTTTGTAACAAAAACCCTAGCTCGGCCAAGATCCATGAGCCCACGGCATCATCATTCGTCGATTCTTGGGTTTCCACTAGCCCGTTTATTCTCTCAAGCAAAGCAATATTCTCTGTGGTTAAAGCAGATAATCGCCGCTCATTGATTGACCTATCAGCCATCACAGTCAGTTTTAATTGGGCAATCTTATTCTCTAACCGTTCAATGGACGGAGACGGATCTATCACGACAGGCGCTTCGAATTTTTTTAATTGCTGCTGCATCAACCAAAATGATCCTGCTATCAATCCAAGTAAAATAACAATTGCAGTCCATACCAAAATAGATTTTGGCGATCCAACCGCTTGACTCTCTTGCATTTCGATTGCTTCCGGCGGCATTACTTCCTCAACACTGTTTTGCTGCTTATTAATTTTTTCCATCATTTCGCTCCATCTGATTTACTTGCTGCATCACCCCAGCGTCACTAGCATCAGCAACAACGACACACTGCTGAAAGCCTATATTTTTAGCATATTGCCTAATTCGCTCACTCATTACGATCAGCCATTTTGATGTTAACTGCTCGATATCAATAAGTTGACACAAATTATCTAGTCCGGCGATGCTTGTGATAACAATACAATCAGCCGACATTGCTTGTTCAATTTGTGTTTTAGATGGCGAAGGTAAAACTCGCCGATAAACCTCGATGTAGCGAAGATTAGCACCTCGTGCAATCAAAGTATCTGCGAGTAATTCTCGACCACCTTCACCTCGTACGATAAGTACGTTTTTACCTTGCATCTGATTCAATTCCGGCATAGCCAATAAGCTTTCACTACCGGCTGGTGGTGGCGGTTGAATATCAACCCGCAAACCATGCTCAACCATGGTGGCCGCTGTTCCGGCTCCCACTGCTACCAACTGCACATTATCAGCTAAAGGCTTTTGCAAGCCCATCATAAAACAGGTGACAGCATTACGACTGATAAAAATAATCATATCGTGATCCATTATCGCCTTGTTGATGTCTGCATTATGGGTTATTGGCTCAATATCAAGCACAGGGAAAGCAATCGCGAGACCACCAGCAATATTGATATCATCACACAAGGAGCTTGCTTGTTGTGCCGGCCGCGTCACTAGAACCTTAAGTCCATCAAGTGATCGCTTAGTCACCATAAATGGCAGCCAATATTTGATCAGCACCTTGTGACAACAAGTCTTCAGCCAGTGCAATACCTAAAGATTCTGCCTCTTCAGCTTTTCCTGTCACTTCAGCGCGTAACATCAAACTACCATCAGGGCGTCCAACTAAGCCCCGCATCCAGATATTGCCGTCCTCTAACAAAGCATAACCGGCAATCGGTACCTGACACCCACCTGCAAGACGCTTATTCATCGCGCGTTCAGCCGACACAACAATCCACGTTTCAGGACAAAGTAAAGGCGCAATTAAAGCATTAATCTCCGCATCATCAATCCGAGTTTCAATGCCTACAGCACCTTGTCCAACCGCTGGCAAACTTTGCTCTGGGGATAGACAGCATCTGATTCTCGCATCCATTTTCAAACGTTTTAGTCCTGCCGAAGCTAAGATAATCGCATCGTATTCACCCGCATCTAATTTGGCTAAACGTGTATTTACATTGCCACGTAGCGTTAATATTTGCAGATCAGGACGGGCAGATCGTAGCTGGCACTCTCGGCGTAAACTTGATGTACCAACTTTGGCACCTTGCGGTAAATCATCTACTGATGCGTAATTATTTGACACAAAAGCATCACGCGGATCTTCACGCTGACAAATGACCGGTAAATGTAATCCCTCAGGAAACGCCATCGGCACATCCTTCATCGAATGCACCGCAATATCGGCATCTCCGGCCAGCATACCTTGCTCTAACTCTTTAACAAACAAGCCTTTACCACCAATTTTTGCCAGAGGTACATCTAAAATTTTATCGCCTTGCGTGCTCATTTTAACCAACTCAACCTGTAGCTGAGGATGCAGTTCTAATAATGCATCGCGGACAAATTCAGCCTGCCACATAGCAAGCGGGCTTTTACGAGTCGCTATTTTTACAATTCTATTTGTCATCTATACCTTCACTTTAATTTATTTTAGTTTCAGCTCTGTATCGGGCAATACCTAATCTACACTGACACGATAATATATAGGCTTGGCTTTAAGCCGACTGTTAGATAAGTAAATTCTAGCATTTCTAGCATGATTCTCGAATAACCGCGTTATAATTCATGCTTTATATTCGATAATCCAAGATACCTAACATTATGACTTCGACTGCGCCCAAGAAAAAACTCTCTTCTGCTCGTCTAACACAACCGACTAATGCCTTTGTGGAAGAATTCACTGCCTCGGTTCAATTTGATCAACGGATGTACCGCCAGGACATTCAAGGCTCGATTGCTCACGCGACTATGTTAGAGAGTGTCGGTGTATTAACACATGATGAGTGCGCGCAAATTATTGCCGGACTGGAAGCCATTATCATCGAAATTGAAAATGACAAGTTTGAATGGTCTATCGCCCAAGAAGATGTCCACATGAACATTGAAGCGCGACTGATTGCACTGATCGGCGAAGTCGGTAAAAAATTGCACACTGGACGTTCACGTAATGACCAAGTTGCAACCGATGTAAGGCTTTACTTACGGGATATGATACAGCCAATAAGGTCTGAACTATTTCGTTTACAAGAGGCACTACTCAAAGTAGCTGAACGTGAAGCCGATACCATTATGCCGGGCTTTACTCATCTTCAAACAGCACAACCGATTACCTTCGGACACCACATGTTGGCATGGTATGAAATGTTAGTACGCGATGCTGAACGCCTAGATGATTGCGAAAAACGCGTCAACTCTTCACCCCTTGGTGCGGCGGCATTAGCGGGAACAACCTTCCCTATTGATCGTGAATTGACCGCTAAATTATTGGGATTTGAGCGTCTATGCTTAAATTCACTAGATGCGGTGAGTGATCGCGATTTTGCGATTGAATTCACTAGTTTTGCTTCTTTATTGATGATGCATATGTCGCGCTTCTCAGAAGAACTGATTATTTGGTCATCAGCGCAATTCGACTTTGTTGATTTAGGCGATGCTTTCTGCACCGGCTCATCGATCATGCCGCAAAAGAAAAACCCCGATGTGCCTGAATTGATTCGCGGTAAAACAAGTCGTGTTTACGGCAATATGTTCAATTTGTTTACTTTGATGAAAAACCAACCTTTGGCTTACAATAAAGACAATCAAGAAGATAAAGAACCTTTATTCGACACGATCGATACATTATTAGGCTCATTACGTGTTTATGCCGACATGATGGGGGCTATTTCTGTTAAAGCTGATAATATGCGTAACGCCACATTACGTGGTTATGCCACAGCAACCGACTTAGCGGATTATTTAGTACGCAAAGGCGTTGCCTTCCGTGATGCACATGAAGTCGTTGGTTTATCCGTGGCTTATGGCATTAAACACCAAAAAGATTTATCTGAACTCAGCTTAGAAGAGTTACAAAGCTTCTCCGATCAAATCAATGATGATGTATTTGAAGTCTTAACCTTAGAAGGCTCGGTTGCCGCGCGTGACCACCTTGGGGGCACAGCACCCAACCAAGTACGTGCGGCGATTCGTTTCGCTCGCTCACAACGCGAAAAAGAGGTCATTAGTTGGTAATCATACCGTCACGACCAAAAGTAGCTTAATTCGTTAAGCCACTGTTATTGAAGCCAATATGCTGCTTAAATTTGTAGTTTAATCGGTTCAGTGACAACAGAGTAATAAAAAGCGCTTGTCATTTCAGGCAAGCGCTTTTATTTTCAAGCTTGGTTTATTGTCTACCTATCATCACCACTGAGTATTGAGTGCTACATTGGCATAGGGCGAACTATCACCATCACGACTCCCATTCGAATGACCTGCAGCAATCTCAAGACCAATCTCTTCACTTATCTGAATGCCTGTGATGCTAAGACCATAACGTTGCTGATCAAAACTTTCATCACCTAATGCAACTATTTCTGGACCAATAGTAACTGAACCAAAATCATAGCCAATCCGTACACGTGACCAATACGCATCGAAAGCTGTAGAGTAATGAGTCAAAATACCAACGGAAATCTCTTTTGTTGCCTTTGTTGAAAAATCAAGTCCGACCGCGGCACCAAACTCTGAGCCATCAACACTATATACTAGCATCCTTTGGACTCAAGTCATGCTCCTGATACGCCACACCCAAATAACCGGTTAATCGTGTGTCTGCTGAGAAAAAATGTTGGTAACCAAGCGATAAATCGAGTGCGTAACTATCACCGTCGATAGATGAAAGCCCATTACTATAATCATAATTACCAAAACCAGCACTGCCTCGGACAAGGTAACCTGATTGCTCAAGATCATTGTTCAGAGCCTTCACTCCGCCCAAATACGTGTAATTTGAATCTTCGTTTAGATCTTGGCCAAGCCATGTAGTTATGTCTTGTGCTTGAGCTGCTGACATTGCCATCATTAATGACATTACACCTGAGAGTAATATTGTAGTTTTTACTGCTGTATGCATAAAGTGTTCTCCGACTTTGAAAAAAATAGTTAAACAGTATAGTGAAAAATTGACAACATTAGGAATCGCGTATTGCCATAAATAAAACCGCTTACCATTGAATCGATTTAGCTAAGCATCAGGTACGCTCAGTACCTCATGCACTGCAACTTGGCCCAAGATTATACCGTCTTTTTCAATTCTTTTATCACTGAGTGTTTCACCTAAGACTAACTTGCGATAAGTCATCAATTTTTGATTATTAATCACACAATCATGTTCGTGAGCATTCATCAACACACTGTATGATGGCGGCTTAACTTTGCTTTTAGTCGTAAATAAAGCGAGAAATCGATCTGAAACACTTGCAAAATAGCCATTGCGCTCAATCATTTCACGGTGCCAATCGATGGAATACAAAGCATCAACTAAACGATTTTTTTGGTATTGGTCTTCAAAGATAATTTTCCCACTAAGGCAGTAATTATTATTAACCGCCTCATCGACCTGTTCAATTTCAAAATTAAGCTTGATAAGGCCAGATGGACAATATAACTGGAGCGATTGAATTGAGCCGATCTCGCATTTTTTCGTGCACACAATTCGCATCCAGTTTTCAGAAATCAGGTCCGTTTCGGCATAAAGATTAGCATGCAAAAACTGACAAATCATAGTGATCTTGAAGCGATAAAACTCATGTGAGTTATTGGCATCATGAATGGCTTTTCTAATAAAAAATAAAACTCGAACGATACTATACAGCGCCCAAAAACCAGCAACTAAAACCAAATCAGCGGTATACCCCTCACCCATTGGGGCAAAAATATCGATTTTAGGATAGTCAAATGAAGGCGAGCTAAAAATAGCGATAAGGACATCCAACAAAGGACCGGTTTGAAAGTCTTGTGATAAGTGATAAAACGCAATAATCAATGCCAATCCACTCAGACTCATAATGACTATTTGCGGTGTCATTAAACGCCAACTGACTTTGCCTTTAATGTTTTTACTTGACGAAATCCACCTAGTACGCCAGCCCATAAGGCCTAACGAAGCCGCGATATGAATAGGCCAGCGCGCCATTGAAAAAAGCTCATTAGCCCAAAAACGGGTAAACCCACAGCCTATTTCTTGCAGTAAAAAATAACTAAACCAAGGAAAAAGTAAAACAACTACAATATTAAATATTGAGATTTCAAACGGCGGCATACCAAAGATTAGAGAAACAACAGGGATAAGAAGGAGTAACAGTTGCTGCCAGCCTTCTAAGTAGATAAGTCCAAGCGACAAATAAGCAATTCGCTGTTTTAAGGTTAACCCCTTACAAAAAAGTATGTTTTCATAGCGTAAACAATGTAAGTTCCCACTCGCCCAGCGATAGCGAGTTTTATGATATTCATCTAAGTCTGATGCGGCAATGCCATAGGCGATAGACTCATTAAGATAGACCGTCTCGTACCCCAGTTTGTGCAGCTTAAGCGATGTATGAATATCTTCGGTCACTGTAACAACCGGAATACCACCGATTTCATCGATCGCATTGCGCCGATATATTACACCAGTTCCAACGCAAGAAGCCCCATTAAACGAGTCACTGCATGGTTGAGCAATACTGTAAAAAAAAGATTGGTCATGCCATAAAGCACGGTCATCATCGGCATTCATATATTGAAAGGCATCAATATTGTAATAATCTTGTGGCGTTTGGACTAAAGCAACATTCGGTTTATCAAAAAAACCAAGCACTTTATCCAAAGCATAAGGCATAGCAATATGGTCAGCATCTAACACCATAAAAAAATCAGCCTTACTGTGCTCAAGGCCAAAATTTAGATTGCCTGCTTTTGCATATTTATTACCTGCTCGGCTTAGATAGTGAATGCCTAACTCATCAGCAATTTGTTTAATGTCTGTTCGATGACCATCATCCAAAACATAGGTTTTATGATCATAATTAATAGCTTTTGCAGCCATCAGCGTTCTACGAATAATTGAAATAGGTTCTTGGTAAACCGGTATCAACACATCCACCCTTAAGCCATCTGGGGCAGGTAAGGCGCGTCGATGACGATACGACCATGAACTCAAAATCGTCACCAGTCCCAAAATAAAGCCAATGACTTCAGCTATGTAATAGCTAACCGATAAAGCAAATGAATTGTCATCAATAATGGTAAATCGCCATGAAAGGTAGACTACTAGGCTCACAATATAGACAAAAGAAATCACTCTTCGCCAAACCTTGCGACCTCCAAACCTATCTCGCATTTTCTTCGAAATGCTAGCGTAATTATCAACACTCATCATGGGCGGCAAAACAAGATTGTATACGCATAAGGAGCAATGAATTTGAGTTAGCTAGTGGCATATCACCTTCTTCATCGGTTGATTACACCAGTTGTGATTGTGGTTGTGATTTGCTTTCAATAAAAGGCTTCTTTAATGGGTAAATTCAATTTGACTGAAGGATGAGACTGTGGTCATTCAAATACTCATCTCGCTAAAGGAGGCTATGATAGCTTACTTTTAGTTAAACGATTGTTTAACGAGTCATAAAAAACCCGCACACCATAGTTTTGAAAGCCATTGAATGGATAGCGCCTACTAACTAAAACCTCGCCACATCACTATTGCATCGCACCATGTAGTCCGGCAATTGAAATCAGCATTAAGGTTGTTATATCAATGCCCCATAAACCACTACAAGAAAATAATTGGAGGTTGCCGCATCTAATAACGTCTCCTCAATAACCACTCACTATAAAACAACGATAGTAGAAAACATCATAACGCTGACATTAAGGTAGAAATATCACCGTCAGTTAATTTATCCGCTTGCAATATAATTGCGGCCTGATAACGCGGCTGACCATAGCCCAAAATTCGGTTGAATTCTTCATGCGTAACAGGAATATATAAACTATCTGTTAGGCTTTTATTTTCTTCCCAATCAATATCGGGATCATGAAAATATACAAACGTATCTGAAATTGATGCTAATACAACCCAATGTGGTGACTTGCTCTGGTTCAAACGATAAGAACTAATGAGCACCACGGCCAATGCACCTTTATTCAAATATGATTGCAATACAGCCACATCAACGTGGCCAATCTCAACCGACATTTCCGTCTTAGCAATCGCGATTTGAAAATCATGATGCACCAACTCAACCACCGCTTTTTTCTCGTCATTTCGCACACTATTGATAAACGGTGTTTCTTCACTACTGGTAATTAACGTGGTTGAGAAACCGCGTTTATAAGCAGATAAAGCCAGTCCATGAGGGCTACAGCCACCATGGCCTGATGTCATAAAAATAGTGGTCGCTTCGCGCCATAACTGTAATTCTAAACTGCGATCTAATTCAAAATCTGGTCTAAGTGTTTTCATGACCATCATCAAAGAAGAGGGGCCACAGGTAAAATCTGTTGTTTGCGCATAATGCGCAACTTTCTGATGGGCTTGCTCCGGCTCATGATGCAGTACTTTCATCATTCTTAATGCATCCGCATGATCGTCATAATAATCACTCACTACATCAAAAACGTCATAACCCAGTTTGTCATACAAACGAATTGCACCCGCATTATCCGGCCTAACCTCCAAACGTAGAAAACTGCGGCCATCATCTAAGGCTTCACGCTCAGCCATTTCCATCAACTGTCTCGCTAAACCTAACTTTCTTTGTTCAGCGGCAACGGCTAAGGAATACACGCGGCCTAAAGACGTACCTTGATGATATAAAAGCAACACATAACCAACGATATGTTGTTCTGCTTGTGCGACTAACAATAGCGCACGTGCTTTTGTCACCATCCATTTAAAACTACGCCGTGATAATTGATCCGAATCAAAACATTGATTTTCTAATTCAACCAACTGATCAACATCGGCGACAACCGCAGGTCTTATCTTGACCTTATTTTTACTGCTTAACATAGCCATCCAACCCACTTAAACCATTTAAGGCGAGCTCTATCACCTGACGACCACGGAACAGTACTAATTCCTGCCACTGCTTTTGATCGGGGCAGAAAAAATCCTGCATCGCATATTTAATTTCGCGCGTTTTATCGTCATGCCAATCAATACTTTTCTGCTGTAACTGTTGATCAGCGAACAACACTCGCAGCATTTCACTGCTACCAAAGGTGCCAAATTCTAAAGTAATAAAACTGACATGCCCGCCCTGATGATGCCAAAAATAATCATGCAAACCTTGCTTAATACCTGAGCTAGACGTGCCTAAAACTGACTCGGTTAAACTGCCGCCGAAAATGTTTAATAATCTTTCTCGGGCAGGACTCGCAACCGGATGGTCACTAATCAGCTCACCATGACCATAAGGTCCCAAGCCACTGTGTAAATCAACAACCATGACCTGCTCACGCTCCCCGAGCTGAAGTACTTCTGCTAGCTGTTCAATACACTGGCGAGACCAGCTGGGCTGGGAGCCACCAAAATAGAGTGCCTTAGGATTTTCATACTGACCTTCACTCAATAAGTCGAACTGTTCGCGGTCACTCCCTACCGCATCAATAGTAACGTCTCCATCAAGTAAGTCCTGCCAAATATCGGCGGATTGTGAAGCGGGTAAATTCATAGAAAAATCAACAAAGTTACGATTGACATCAATCCCCTCATGATCACTGCGACTTGCCCATGCTAGCCCCCAAGGATTAACGGCATGGACTAACACCACACAGACATCGGCAGGTAAACGGCGGTAACGATTTAAAAAATCAGATTGAATAGCTGAACCGACGCCCCCTTCCACACCATGAAGACCCGACACCAAAACCAAGACACTTTTTGCATTAAGATTGCCAACCCAAGCAATATCGCAAAATAACTTTTCGCCTTTAGGCCCTGTAAGCGGATGCGAGTAACTAGTTACCTTCTCTACTATAGAGCTCATCTCAGCCGCAGACATAAACGTTTCACGGGCATCGGCATAGCGTTGTGAGAACACATTTAAAACAGCATCGGTATACATAATACGGTCTCCAAAACACAAATTTTTGCGAAGGATAGGTCAGTTTTCTGCTTTAATCCAGTAAATAAATTATCACCAAAAAAATAATTATTACACGGTATTAATAATAACTTTATTATTCGCCTTTATCACACACATTCATCTAAGAGGCAATAAGCCACAAAAATGACTAACCATCTGATAATTATAGAAAACAAAGAGGATTGGGCGCCGTACTTTCCTAGCGTTCAGGTTATGACTGTCGATGAATACCTACAAAACCCATCGCAAACAACAAAAACTCGCGCGCAAGTCATCAATCTTTGCCATAGTCTTGATTACCTTAGCCCCGGTTATTATTGCTCAATGGTGTCTGAAGCACGTGGCCATAAAGTCATTCCCGGCCTACGTACCATCAATGATTTATCACGCAAAAGTCTTTATGCCTATGACATAACCGAACTCGCTCCCCAACTAGATAAATTAATCTCTGCCACTGACAATAGCGATCAACGGCCTTTCCTAGTCAAAGTATTTTTTGGGCATTGTGATATCAAGCCACTACAAAAACTGGCGCGGCAAATTTATGAACAGTTTCCTTGTCCTATTGTTGAAATTGAGTTTAGTCATAAAGATCATTGGCAAATTAGCAAAGTAAAAGCAGGGGCGATTAATAAACTAAGCGACATTGAACAAGATAGTTTTGCCAATGCACTGGATAATTTTGACCGTAAATTGTGGCGTAAACCCTCCAAAAAACGCAGCTTCCGTTATGACATGGCCATTTTGCATAATCCTGAAGAAAAAATGCCGCCGAGTGATGCGACGGCTTTAAAACGGTTTATTCAGAGTGGCCGCAGAATCGGGATTGATGTCGAACTCATCACGCCAAAAGATTACAATCGCTTAGCAGAATATGACGCTTTGTTTATTCGTGAAACAACCGCGACCAATAATCACACCTACAAATTTGCTCGTAGAGCAGAGAGTGAAGGTCTAGTTGTCATTGACGATCCGACATCAATCATCCGGTGTACTAATAAAATTTATCTGATGGAATTATTAGTGGCCAATAAATTACCGATGCCTGATTCCTACTTACTTTATCGTAATGATCATGACGGAATGGATAGAGTTTGCAATGAGGCCACCTTCCCACTGGTCATGAAGATCCCTGATGGCGCTTTTTCTCGGGGTATCATCAAAGTGAACGATGCTGAAGAACTTCGCCTGCATGCTGGCGAGTTTTTTCAACAATCTGCCATCGTGTTATTACAAGAATTCATGTACACCGATTATGACTGGCGAATTGGCGTGTTTAATAACAAAGTCATTTATGCCTGCCAATACTTTATGAGTAAAGGACACTGGCAAATCTATAATCACAATACGGCTAAAGGCACCACGAGCGGTAAGTCGGCGGCTGTCCCGATTAGCGAAGTGCCCGAAAAAGTACTGAAAGTGGCGCTTAAGTCAGCCAAACTAGTGGGTGAGGGCTTATACGGTATCGATATTAAACAAAGTGGCGAGCGAGTTGTTTTGATTGAAATTAATGACAATCCAAGCATTGATAGCGATGTTGAAGATGCGTATCTGGGTGTTGCTTTATACGACGATATTATGCGTGAGTTTTTGCGGCGACTTGAAGAACAAAAGTCTGGTAATCGCTAAGTAATACAAACACTAGAAACAAAAAAAGCGGCGATAATTAATATCGCCGCTTTTTTATTGGTGTATTTTTAAACTAAAGCTTAGAAGCTATAGCTTGCACCAACATGGAGGCCACGCTCTTCACCAACAAAGTAACGATCGCCGCCAAATGAGGTGTAGTCTGCACGTTCTGCATATTCAGTATTTAACAGGTTAGAAATACGACCATAAACAGTTACATCCTGCGATAACTGATGCATTACCCGTAGATTCAATAAATCGTGTCCGTCATAGGTATGTTCATTACCTTCATCGGTGTAATATTGACCTACATGAATCCATTCTATCTCAGCACGACTCCGGGGTTTAAAGTTCCAGCCTAAACGGACGTTAGCTAAATGTCGCGGCGCAGTATCCATATCATTACCATCTACGATATTTGCGGTTGCGTTATCAAACTCATATTGGTGACGAGCATAAGTAAAGCTACCTCCCAAATCAAATTGCTCACCCATCGGAACAAAAGCACTTAACTCGATACCGTAATGTTTTGTCTTACCGTCAGGAACATTATCATCAGCCGTTGTACGGAAGAAATAATCTTTTTTCTTCATATAGAACGAGTTCACTTCATACTGAATCCCTGCGCCCACTTTTCTGACACCAATTTCAACACTATCCACTGTTTCCGATTCAGCTTGAAGCAAGTTATTTGATTCTTTACGTTGGCGATAGAGATCCGTTGTTTGTGGCGCACGATTACCGCGAGCCAAATTAATAAAAGCACTCGTATCTTCAGTCAAACTTTGAACTAATCCTAATTTAGGACTTAAATTACTGAAACTATCGTCTCGATCAGCGGGGCGATATATCTTGGTTCCCGTTAACCCATCCGCTGTTTTATTATCATACTCATAACGCGTATATTCATAACGAAGACCCGCTGTAATTCTCGTCTTTTCAGCTAGAGGAAAATCCTTAAACTATGCTTGAAAAGTGCTTTATTGACCCCATCTAATGACCTAAATCAATTTAGGTAAAGAAAGATTACATTTATGGAATACAAAGACTATTACCAGATCCTCGGTGTCGCGAGAGATGTCTCGAAAGATGACCTTAAAAAGGCTTACCGAAAACTCGCTCGAAAATATCATCCAGATGTCAGCAAAGAAGCCGATGCTGAAGCTAAGTTCAAAGAACTTGGTGAGGCTTACGAAGTGCTCAAAGATCCTGAGAAACGTGCACAATACGATCAATTTGGATCCAACTACAAGAACGGTCAATCATTTACGCCGCCCCCAGGTTGGGGACAACAAGGTGGGCGTAGCGGTTTTGATGGTAATAGTAATTTCAGTAGCTTCTTTGACAGTATGTTCGGCGGTGGCGGCATGGGCGGCGGCGGTAGAGATAACTTCTATGCTAAAGGTGAAGATGTGAATGCAAAAATCACGATTTCACTCGAAGATGCGTTTCATGGTGCTAAAAAAACAATTCGTCGCCCAAGTGGTTCAACCGAAGGTGGGACACTGAATGTCAAAATTCCTGCAGGCATCACCTCTGGTAAAAAAATTCGTCTTTCAGGTCAAGGTCGTGCCGGCATGGGCGGCACGGCCGGCGATTTATTATTAGAAATTAATATCGCCAATCACGCTCATTATCGCTTAGATGGGAGTAATATCTTGCTCGATTTACCGATTGCACCTTGGGAAGCAGCATTAGGTGCCAAAGTCACCGTGCCGACTTTAGCTGGTAAAATAAATTTAACGATTCCGGCAGGTGCTAAAAGTGGTCAAAAAATGCGTTTAAAAGGACGCGGATTACCCGGCAAAGAAACAGGCGATCAATTTGTTATTTTACAAATCATGACGCCCGTTGCCGACAGTGATAAAGCCACCAAACTCTATCAACAAATGGCTGAAGAGCTCAGCTTTAACCCTCGCGAAGAGTTGGAACAAACATTGTAAGGACAAGTCGACTATGACGACGATAAAATCTACTATTTTTTGGTTAGCCGGACTAAGTTTACTTGCTCAGGTTGCGGTTGCTGCCTTACCTATTAACTGGTTTGGTAACAGTGATGAAATGCCTTCACTCGCACCCATGCTCGATCAGTCTAAACCTGCTGTCGTGAATATTGCGACGCAAAGCCATGTGCGCGTCCAAGATAATCCTTTACTCAATGATCCTTATTTTCGTCGTTTTTTTAACATTCCAGAACAGCAGCCACGGCAACGCATAAAACAAAGTCTTGGTTCAGGTGTCATTTTTGATGCTAAAGAAGGCCTCGTATTAACCAATAATCACGTCATACATAAAGCTGATGAAATCACGGTTTCACTAACAGATGGTCGTAGTTTTCAGGCGACGTTAGTGGGCAGTGATCCCGCGACAGATATTGCATTAATAAAGATTCCAGCCGAAGCACTTACCGCATTACCACTCGCCAATTCTGATAGATTGCGTGTCGGTGACTTTGTCGTCGCCATTGGTAATCCTTTTGGTTTAGGTCAAACGGTCACTTCAGGTATTGTCAGTGCCCTAGGGCGAAGTGGGCTTGGAATTGAAGGCTATGAAAACTTTATCCAAACGGATGCATCCATTAACCCCGGAAACTCTGGTGGTGCACTGGTGAACCTCCGCGGTGAATTAGTCGGTATTAATACGGCTATTTTTTCACCCGGTCAAGAAGCTGGAAATATCGGTATTGGCTTTGCTATCCCAAGTAATATGGTCAAACAAATTACCGAACAACTGATCACCTTTGGTGAAGTACGACGCGCTCACCTTGGTGTGCAAATGCAAGATATTACACCTCAGCTAGCACAAGCTTTTAATATTAAATCCGAACATGGCGCGGTCGTAACAAGTGTATCTCCAGATTCAGCTGCTGCTGAAGCAGGTTTAAAAGTTGGTGATATTGTCATAGCAATTGATGGTGACAAATTAAGTAATGCCAATAGCCTACGTAATTCAGTGGGTTTGCTTATGGTTGGGCAAACGATCGAGATTGAGATATTACGCGATGGTAAAAGCAAAATGATAACAGCTGCGGTTAAAGAAACACCAAAGCAGACTAAACAAGGTGAAGTTCATCCGAAGTTAGCAGGCGCAACCTTTGGTGATATTGAACAAGACACCCCTTATTTCGGTAAAGTAAAGGGGATAATGATTTACTCGGTTAAACGAGGAAGCCCAGCAGCTAAGGCTGGATTACGCACTAACGATATTATTACCTCTGTTGATAAAAATATCGTCACGAATTTGGAAGAATTCAAACCGTACGCTTATAGTGATGGTAAACAGTTATTACTAAATATCACCCGCAATGGGCAGGCGATGTTTTTATTGCTACGCTAAAAACCTTAGGCTTGAGCTTGAAAGTAAATAAATTTGATATCACTTATTCACCTTAACTGGCCGCTTCCAACCTTGCACCGTTTTTTGGACACTTTTGGTCAAGGTTAGGGCATCAGCCGACGCCGACTTGCGTAATGTTGTGCCTGCACCAATCGTGGCACCTTCTTCAACAGTTACAGGTGCAACTAGCTGACTAGCTGATCCAATAAATGCTCGGTCACCAATGATTGTTCGATGTTTATTAACACCATCATAATTACAGGTGATTGTGCCAGCGCCAATATTTACATCCTGCCCCATTTCAGTATCACCAATATAGCTAAGGTGATTCACTTTTGATCCTTTACCAATATTGGCATTTTTGGTTTCGACAAAATTACCAATCTTCGCATTATCAGCTAATACTGTGCCGGGTCTTAATCGAGCAAAGGGGCCTATATTGACATTAGAACCAACGATACTAGAGTCGATCATACTATTTGCTAAAATAATCGTTCCTTCGCCAATCGTCGCATCCTTAATAATACAATTCGCACCAATCTCAACGTTATTAGCAAGCGTGACGTTACCTTCAAAGATCACGTTCACATCAATAGTAATATCTGTTCCCATATTGAGTTGGCCACGAATATCGAGACGTGACGGGTCGGCAAGTGTGACGCCATTCGACATTAATTCATTCGCTTGTAGCCGCTGATAATGTCGCTCTAATTCAGCTAGTTGTTGACGTGTATTTACGCCTGCAACTTCAGCATTGTCTTGACAACAGACGGTATTGATTGTCATACCTTCTGCAACAGCCAATGAGACCATGTCTGTTAAGTAGTACTCACCTTGCGCGTTGTTATTGGTTAATTTCGTCACTGAGTCAGCTAACCATTTTGCAGGCAAGACCATAATGCCACTATTGACCTCTTGGATAGTTAACGTTTCGGCATCAGCATCTTTTTGTTCCGTGATACAGACAACTTCGTCTGCTTCATTCCGAACAATTCTTCCATAGCCTGTAGGATCAGCAAGTTTAGTCGTTAAAATTCTTAAGCTATTCGCATCGCCAGACTCGATTAACTGTTGTAAGGTCGAAAGTCGAGTCAGTGGCACATCACCATAAAGCACTAATACTTGTGATGAATTAGCGAATTGAGCTGTCGCTTGCATGACGGCATGGCCAGTACCCAACTGCTCATGCTGCATCACTTCAGCCACAATCTTGGACACGAGTAGTGGCCGTATTTGTACCGCGCCATTGCCTGTGACTACACTAAGATTACTAGGCGCTAAAGCTTTTGCAGTATCAATAACATGCTCGACAAGTGGCTTAGCTGCCAGCTTATGCATTACTTTACATATGGCAGACTTCATTCTTGTGCCTTTGCCAGCAGCTAAGATAACGATACTTAATGACATGGTAAATTTCCGTTAAGACTATTTTCAAGGTGTATTCTATCAATTTTAGGCAAAAAAAAGGCCGTCATATGACAGCCTTTTTTATAGCATTCAGTCTTTTAGTGACCTTTGCCTTTTCTCATACGATCAATGCTACGTAATTGAGCCATTGCTTCAGCCAATTTAATTTGTGCTTCTGCATACTCCATCTTCGCACCACGATCTTTCAATGAACGTTCTGCATCAGCTTTGGCTTCCAAGGCTGCAGCTTCATCAATATCATCAGCACGTAACGCAGTGTCAGCTAAGATGGTGACAATATGTGGTTGTACTTCAAGAATACCTCCAGACACATAGAACTGTTCTTCTTTTCCATCAATCAATACGCGTACTTCACCCGGTTTTAAACGAGTCAACATCGGTGTATGACGTGGATAAATACCCACTTCACCCATGATTGCAGAAGCAAAAACAGCTTCTACTAGACCTGAATAAATCGAGGTGTCTGCACTTACGATATCAACGTGAATTGTCATTGCCATGGTTCAGCACCTCCTAAAAGGTTAAAGTTTCTTCGCTTTTTCAACAGCTTCTTCAATACCACCAACCATGTAGAACGCTTGTTCTGGTAGTGCATCATAATCACCGTTTAAGATACCTTTAAAGCCAACAAGCGTATCTTTAAGTGAAACGTATTTACCTGGGCTACCAGTAAATACTTCAGCGACGAAGAAAGGTTGTGACAAGAAACGTTGAATCTTACGAGCACGTGATACAGTCAATTTATCTTCTTCAGATAATTCGTCCATACCCAAGATCGCAATGATATCTTTCAATTCTTTGTAACGCTGTAATGTACCTTGAACACCACGAGCGATTTCATAATGCTCGTTACCAACAACTAAAGGATCTAGCTGACGGCTTGTTGAATCAAGAGGATCAATCGCTGGGTAAATACCTAATTCAGCAATTGAACGTGACAATACAACAGTCGCATCTAAGTGAGCAAAGGTTGTTGCTGGAGATGGATCCGTCAAGTCATCCGCAGGTACGTATACCGCTTGGATTGATGTAATAGAACCAATTTTAGTTGATGTAATACGTTCTTGTAGTACACCCATTTCTTCAGCCAATGTTGGTTGGTAACCTACCGCTGATGGCATACGACCTAGTAAAGCAGATACTTCGGTACCGGCTAATGTATAACGATAGATGTTATCTACGAAGAACAATACGTCACGACCTTCATCACGGAAATTTTCAGCCATGGTTAAACCAGTCAAAGCAACACGTAAACGGTTACCTGGTGGCTCATTCATTTGACCGTAAACTAACGACACTTTATCGATAACGTTTGAATCAGTCATTTCATGATAGAAATCGTTACCTTCACGAGTTCGCTCACCCACACCAGCGAATACAGAGAAACCATTGTGCTCTGTCGCGATGTTACGAATAAGCTCCATCATGTTTACTGTTTTACCTACACCAGCACCACCAAACAAACCCACTTTACCACCCTTAGCAAACGGGCAGACTAAGTCGATTACTTTGATACCTGATTCAAGTAATTCGTTACTAGCGGCTAACTCATCAAAGCTAGGTGCTTTACGATGGATAGACATTTTTGCGTCTTCACCGATAGGCCCTTTCTCATCGATTGGGTTACCCAATACGTCCATGATACGACCTAATGTTTTTTGGCCCACAGGTACTTGAATTGAATCACCAGTGTTTGAAACAGCTGAGTCACGTTTAAGACCATCTGTTACACCCATTGCAATCGCACGAACAACACCATCACCTAGTTGTTGCTGTACTTCAAGCGTTAAGCCACTTTCATCAACGATCAAAGCATCGTAAATTTTTGGCAGGCTGTCGCGTGGAAATTCCACGTCAACTACCGCACCGATTATTTGTACAATCTTTCCAGAGCTCATCTTGCTTCCTCTTTCAATACGTTTGGGCCAAAAGACCCGTGTTATTTGCTTTATACCGCAGCGGCACCAGCAACAATCTCAGATATTTCTTGCGTGATAGACGCTTGGCGCGCTTTGTTATAAACAAGTTGCAAGTCATCAATAAGGTCACCCGCATTATCAGACGCACTTTTCATTGCGACCATACGAGAGGCTTGTTCACAAGCGATGTTTTCAACAACACCTTGATAAACCAGAGACTCGATGTACCTAACCAATAAGTTATCAAGTACGTCTTTTGCATCTGGTTCGTAGATGTAGTCCCAGTGATGTGACATCTCTGCGCTTGGTTTTTCAGGCGCAGCTGGCAACAATTGCATGATTTTGTTTTCTTGAGTCATTGTGTTCACAAACTCATTAAACACAAGGTATAAACTATCAATTTTACCCTGCTCATATGCATCCAGCATCACTTTCACAGCGCCAATCAATTCATGTGGACGTGGCGCATCACCTAATTGAACAGCTTGTCCTGTCAGGTTTACAGGTAATCGACTAAAAAAACTGGTTGCTTTTTTTCCGATAGTACAAACATCTACTTCTAGACCTTTATCAATCTTAGTCTTGATCTCTTTAAGCGCCGTTTTGAATAAGTTATTATTCAAACCACCACACAATCCTCGATCAGAAGAAACAACAATGTAACCAACACGATTCGTTTCTGCTCTTTCTTGTAAATACACATGTTTGTATTCAGGATGAGCAAAAGCTAAATGTTGTATTACATTGTGAATCTTTGTCGCATATGGACGTGTCGCTGCCATGCGCTCTTGAGCTTTACGCATTTTACTCGCAGCAACCATCTCCATCGCACGCGTAATTTTTTGCGTGTTTTTGATGCTTGCTATCTGAGTCCGTATCTCTTTGCCGCTAGCCATGGCTTATGCTCCGATTACCAACTACCTGTAGTTTTGAAGCTTTCAATCGCTGCCGTCATTGCGCTAGCGATATCTTTATCAAATCCACCGGTTTCGTTAATTTTAGCCATTAAATCAGCATGATTAGACTTCATGTTTGATAATAGTGCTGCTTCGAAAGAACCGACTTTCTCTACATCTACATCGTCAATAAAACCTTCATTTGCTGCATATAATGACACCGACATTTCAGCAATTGATAATGGCTGATATTGTGGTTGCTTCATTAATTCAGTAACACGTTGACCACGTTGAATCTGATTACGTGTTGCCTCATCAAGATCAGAAGCAAACTGAGCAAAGGCAGCTAACTCACGATACTGAGCTAAATCAAGACGTGTACCACCACCTAATTTCTTAACGATCTTAGTTTGTGCAGCACCACCCACGCGAGATACTGATAAACCAGCATTAATCGCAGGACGAATACCTGAGTTAAATAAGTCAGTTTCTAAGAATATCTGACCATCAGTAATCGAAATTACGTTTGTTGGTACGAATGCAGATACGTCACCCGCTTGGGTTTCGATAATCGGTAACGCAGTCAATGAACCTGTTTTACCCTTAACCGCACCGTTGGTAATTTTTTCTACATATTCAGCGTTTACTCGTGATGCACGTTCTAATAATCGAGAGTGAATATAGAAAACGTCACCTGGGTATGCTTCACGGCCTGGTGGACGACGTAACAACAATGATACTTGACGATAAGCCCAAGCTTGCTTTGTTAAATCATCATAGACGATCAACGCATCTTCACCTTTATCGCGGTAGTATTCACCCATTGAACAGCCGGCGTATGGTGCAATAAATTGCAATGCAGCTGAATCAGACGCTGCCGCAGCAACGATGGTTGTATATTCTAGTGCGCCATGCTCTTCTAATTTACGAACAACGTTGGCAATAGATGATGCTTTTTGACCGATAGCAACATAGATACATTTAACGCCTGTACCTTTTTGATTGATAATCGCATCAATTGCAATCGCCGTTTTACCTGTTTGACGATCACCAATGATTAACTCACGTTGACCACGACCTACTGGAATCATCGCATCAACAGATTTCAAACCTGTTTGTAGTGGTTGATCTACCGATTGACGAGCAATAACGCCTGGCGCTACTTTTTCAATTGGCGCTGTACCTTCAGCTGCGATATCACCTTTACCATCAATTGGATTACCTAAAGAGTCAACAACGCGACCCAATAACGCTTCACCAACTGGTACTTCTAAAATACGGCCAGTACATTTAACGCTATCACCTTCTGTGATGTGCTGGTAAGGACCTAATACCACCGCACCGACAGAGTCGCGTTCTAAGTTTAATGCCATACCAAATGTATTACCTGGGAACTCTAACATCTCCCCTGCCATAACATCGGCTAAGCCATGAACACGTACGATACCATCAGTTACACCAACAACAGTACCTTCTGTGCGTGCTTCAGTTGCCCCATCAAAGCTTTCAATTCGCTTTTTGATTAGGTCACTGATTTCTGCTGAATTCAGTTGCATCTCTGTTTCCTCTTTAACGGGCCGCTAGATTATAGCGTTGGCCAGTCTGTTCAGTTTACCCAAGGCAGATCCATCAATAATCAGATCACCTGCACGAATAATCGCCCCGCCCAATAAGCTATCATCAATTGTCGTAATTAATGTCACATCCCTGCCTGTACGTTTTTTCAACGCAGCAGCGATACTGCTTTCTTGTTCTGATGTTAACGCCCTTGCGGTTGTTACATCGGCGGTCATTGTTTGTTCAGCTTCTGCACGTAATTCTTCGAAAATTACTGCAATATAAGCCAACAATTGTAGTCGATTACTCTCAGCTAATACGGCTAGAAAGTTACGAGCATCTTCGCTCATTAACTCACCAGAAATATCTGCTAGCAGCGTAACTACCTGCTCATCATCTACTGCTGGGCTAGTAATTATGGATTGCATTTTTGGATCTGCTACACATTGCGCTAATACCGCAAGTAAGTCAGACCAGCCCTTCAACTCGCCTTTTTCTTTTGCAATTGCAAATACTGCACTTGCATAGGGGCGAGCGATGGTAATTGCTTCAGCCATCCTTTCTTCCTCTAGATCCGGCCAACCAATTCTTGTAACAAATCAGTATGTGCCTTGTCATCAATTTCACGGCTAAGAATTTTGGCAGCACCCGCTATTGCAACACTACCTACTTGTGACCGTAACTCGTCTCTTGCACGATTAGCTTGCTGATTAATTTCTGCTTGTGCAGAAACTAAAATCCGCTCACCCTCTACCCGTGCGCTATCTTTAGACTCATCAACGATCTCATTACCACGACGTTGTGCTTGGGTAATGATTTCATTCGCTTGCTCTTTCGCTTCGTGAATAACTTGTTGTGCGCGTTTTTCGGCTAACTCTTGCTCATGTATACCGCGTTCTGCAGCAGCTAATCCATCAGCAATTTTCTTTTTGCGTTCGTCTAGCGCAGCCATAATTGGCGGCCATACATACTTCATGCAAAAACCAACAAACAGCGCGAACGCTATCATTTGCCCGATTATTGTTGCATTAAGATTCATGTTCGTACCTCGTGTTGTATTGCAAAAAAGTGTGTTGTCACCAACTAACTTTTATTATGCAACCGCAAACAGAATGTACATTGCTAAACCTACAGCAATCATAGGTACCGCATCAACAAGACCCATAACGATGAAGAATTGTGTACGCAACATTGGGATTAATTCAGGCTGGCGTGCTGCACCTTCAAGAAAACGACCACCTAAGATACCGATGCCGACAGCTGCTCCTAAAGCACCTAAACCCATCATTAAGGCACCTGCAATATATAATAACGCTTGTTCCATTTCTTTCCCCTAACTAAAAAAGACTACATCAAAAATAAAATTAAAAATAACGTAAAACTAGTGGTGTTCTTGGTGAGCCATATCCAGATAAACAATTGTCAGCGTCATGAAAATGAACGCTTGAAGTGTAATAATTAAAATATGGAAGATAGCCCAACCAATCTGTAATAAACCACCAAAAGAACCTAGTACTAATCCTGCACCATACATAATGGCAATCAAGATAAAAATCATTTCGCCGGCATACATATTCCCGAATAGTCGCAATGACAGTGAAATTGGCTTAGCAATAAGGCCGACGCCTTCTAGGAATATATTAAATGGCATGCCCCATTTACCAAATGGTTGCAATGTAAGTTCACCGATAAAGCCGCCGAACCCTTTCATTTTGATGCTATAGAAAATGACCAAAGCAAATACGCCGAAAGCCATACCAAATGTCGCATTTGGATCTGTAGACGGCACAACTTTAAAAAAGACACTATGGTGGTCCATACCGAATACATTAGCACCCGTAAATTTAGCTATTTCAGGCACGAGATCAATTGGTAATAGATCCATCAAATTCATTAGGAAAATCCAAACAAAGATGGTAAATGCTAGTGGCGCAACCATGTCGTTTTTGCCTGAGAATGATCCGCGAACACTGTCATTAATGAAGTCTAGTATCCATTCTGCAAAGTTCTGTGCACCTGAAGGTACACCGGCTTGTACTTTTTTAGCTACTCCACGAAAAAACCACATCATAATCAACCCTAAAAGGATTGACATACCCATCGTATCAACGTTAATCGCCCAGAAACCCATTTCAGCAGCTTCTTTTGCATCATGCGCTAAGCCCCATGAGCCATCATGGTGCTGCCCGAACGTCAGGTTTTGTAGATGGTGACGTATATATTCTGAAGATGTCATCGTATCACTTGCCATATTTGTTTTAAGCCCGATTAAAATTTCCAAACAACAAAGCCAATTGAGTCAGCATAAATCCTGCCATTAGTGGGCCTGCTAATAACTTCAGCACGGCAAACCCTACTGCAAACATTAAGACAGTCAACAACCATCTTTCTATGACACAACGATACGCTTTGCGTAAATTCATACTAGCATCTGATTTCGCTTGTATAGCCGAACTTATCAGATGCCATCTTTGTAACAATGTATTAGCTACTGCTATGCAGCCGCCGTAAATGCAAGCTAATGCAGCATTGAATCCTTGCCACCAAAGGGCAATAAAAACAGTTATCACCAGCACGACAAGCTGCATCTTTATTAGATGATTAATTGGTTGAACTCTAATTCTTCTGTCCATACCAACTCGCAGGTGATTTATTATGCCTTGAACAAATCGCGACATTATAGCGATCCGTCACTTACTAGGTCAATGAAATTATAGCTTTATTATTATTAGATACTAATAACACCATGCCTAAGCGCCTTTGAACACAAAGCAAACTACCTTATTCGAGGTAAGTGTTTATTTATCTTCTCAGGGTAATATCTGATGATTACTTGCCGGCAGCGATGCCAGTAGGCAGATAACAATAGCAACCCCGAGCCAATTACAAAGGCTGTAAAAGCAAAACCAAGACTTACGACGCCATACTGCTGTAACACAGAATTAAACACGTAAAGTACATATATCAATGCTGAAACCATCAATGCTCGGCGATCAATTGATATCGATATTATCGCTATAATCAGATATAAAATAGTGACGGCAATAGCCTGCCACTGACCTATCTGCGTTTCGAATATATTTAACATCGCGAAAATAGGATGCACAATTAACGGGGCAGCAATGAGATGTAACCAGAAAGCGACATCGGAGCGACGAGTCAGCCGTAAGGTGTCGGCGGAGTCCCAATACATTGCGAACAAAAATACCGAAAGCCCAGCAACAAAGGTAATAAACATCAGCCATTGTCGTGCTGCTGGTATAGAAGCAAATAAAAGAAATATGGTACCTGCAACCAATGATGCCGTTCCTGCGGCTACTGTAACAGGTACTTTAAATCGTAACCAGTGCCCACACGCCGCCAATGCAGCGATTACACTCGGCCCACCAATGCTAATCTCTTCGGTAAAACCCGCCGCTTGAAGAAATATCATGCCGGTTACTAGTACACCACCGACAAAGGCTAGCAACAACATAATAGAAGGTAACGCCATTCTTCGTTTACGAGTGAAATACTCTGCAAGCCCCCATGCAGAAACAGTTTGCAATGCTGAGCCCAGCAGCCAACTTTCTGAAGAGCCAATCCAGGTCACAGAAATAAGTAATAGTAAACTGGCAATAACGACAAAAATATCATTAAAACTCGTAATCAGACGAAAAGATTCTTCATCGACAGATATAGCGCTATTGCTTTCAATATGTTGACGAAATGCCGCTGCTGTTTCTTTCGTTAAGATACCCGCTTCGATTGCTGATTCAATATCTTCTTCGTTAAACATTTATCAATAATTCCCTAAGACCTGCGTGACTTCATTTTATTCGTTTAATTATTTTCTTTAACTCAGTGACATCAGCATAATCAATAACCAATTTACCTTTACCACTTGTTGTGTGTTTAATTACGAATTTATCGCCTAGCTTCTCACTGATAAGTCTTTCAATCAGCTGCAATTCTTGTTGATGATTAGCAGGTGTTTGTTCAACGTCTTTTACCGGTTTTAACAATCGCCTAATCAGTTGCTCTGTTTCGCGAACAGACAGCCCCTTCTCAACAACATGCCTTGCACTATCAGATTGAACTTCTGCTTCCAGAGCCAGTAAAGCACGCGCGTGACCCATTTCTAAATCGCAATTTTCAACCAACCGTTTCACATCATCATTTAGATTTCGTAAACGTAGCAAGTTTGAAACGGCTGTGCGAGAACGTCCTACCGCCTCAGCGGCCTCTTGATGTGTCATCGAAAACTCTTCTCGCAGACGGTGCAGGGCATTAGCTTCTTCCATCGGATTTAAGTTTTCACGCTGAATGTTTTCGATTAGCGCCATGGCTATTGCACTACGATCTGACACATCACGAACCAAGGCTGGAATAAGATCTAAGCCGGCCAATTTAGACGCCCGCCACCGGCGTTCACCGGCAATAATTTCATAACGCCCACCATTAATCGGGCGAACAACGATCGGCTGCACTAAGCCTTGTGCTCGAATTGAGTCTGCGAGTTCGTTCAGTGACTCTTCTGACATATCAACCCGCGGTTGATACTTACCCGGCTGAACCATATCAAGTGGAAAATATTGTAAGCTATCATCCAAACTATCATCATCATGTTGTACATCTGACAATAATGCATCTAACCCACGCCCTAAGCCTCTTTTTTTAATTGCCATCTACTTATCCATTTTTTCGTTATTTTTGGGGCTTTCACGTCGCATAAACTCACTTGCCATTGCCATATAAGCAATTGAACCCCGTGAACTTCTATCATAACTGATAACCGGAATGCCGTGACTTGGTGCCTCAGCCAAACGAACATTTCTGGGTATTATTGAATGAAATACTTTTTTATTAAAATGCGTTATCAGCTGACGTGAAACCTCACCAGCCAGATTATTTCGGGCATCAAACATGGTTCTAATTAAGCCCGTCACTTCTAATGCTGGATTAGCCCGTTGCTTAACGCGTTCAATGGTTTTTAGTAATGACGATAATCCTTCCAATGCATAATATTCACATTGAATCGGAATAATAACGCCCTTTGAGGCGACCAAGGCATTTACCGTCAGCATACTTAATGAAGGTGGGCAGTCGATCAAAATAAAGTCATATTTTTCACGGGTTGACTCTAAGGCGAGTCGCAAGCGGTGCTCGCGTAATTTTACTTCTAACAACTGCACCTCAGCAGCAGTGAGATCAGAATTTGTCGGCATAACATCAAACGTTGAATCTTCTGGTCGAATGATGGCATCTGCCGCTTTTGCTGTGGTCATAATGACATCGTAACTACTTTTAACGATCGTCTCTTTATCTACACCACAGCCAGTAGAGGCATTCCCTTGAGGATCTAAATCAATGAGTAATACTTTCTTACCTGCATCAGCCAAGGCAGCGGCTAAATTAACCGTCGTTGTTGTTTTACCTACTCCACCTTTTTGATTGGTAACTGCGTAAATATTTCCCATTCACTCTGCCTTTAATTCTTAATCAAACGTACTAAGTGTCTTTTACCCTCGCAATTTGGAACATCGATTGACACGACATCTTTGAGGCTAAAGCCATTCATGTTTGCAGCCAACTCTTGTTCAGGATAAACGCCTTTCATCAGTACGAGACTGCCAGCATCATCGCAGTGTCTGCCTGCTAAATCAATAATGACATCAATTGTCGAGAAAGCACGTGCCGTTACCGTTGCAAACTTGGGTAATTCAGCGTGTTCAACGCGGCCATGTACTACCGTTATATTTGATAAGTTAAGTTCGGCTTTTACTTGCTGCAAAAAACGGGTTTTTTTAGAGTTACTATCCAATAAGGTGACGACGACTTCTGGATTAGCGATTGCGACAGGAATGCCAGGTAAACCTGCACCCGTGCCGACATCTAACAATGAGTCACCAGATAAATATGGCAAAATGGCCAAGCTATCAAGCACATGTCGACTAATCATGTCTTGTGGATCTCGCACTGAGGTAAGGTTATAGACCTTATTCCACTTATCGAGTAACTGAACATAAGTCAGTAACTGGCTTATTTGTTGATCCTTTAAGTTTAAGCCTAAGCTTTCACACCCTTGATTGAGTTGATCTTTAAGTCGATCATCCATTGATTTGCTTACTCTGTTCGCCACGTTTCAAGTGTACTAACAATAAAGAAACCGCAGCGGGCGTTACGCCTGAAATGCGGGCTGCCTGCCCCAAACTATTAGGTCGGGCGTTGGCTAGTTTTTCACGCACTTCATTTGATAAACCTCGGACAAGGCTATAATCAATATTATCTGGTAATGCTGTCATTTCGTGTCGTTTTAGGCGATCGATTTCACTTTGCTGACGCGTAATATACCCTTCATATTTAGTATGAATAACAACCTGCTCAGACACGTCTTCATCCAGTACGGTTTCCTCACCCATTAGTAACAATAAAGCGGCATAATCAACCTTGGGGCGGCGTAATAGCTCTAATGCCGTATTCACTTTATTCAGCGGTTCTCCCAAAACATGTTCAGCGACGGTTTGATCAACTTTTTCTGGGGTAAATTTGTAGGCGGTTAGTCGCTCGGTTTCTTTGGCCACCGCGTCTTGTTTGGCTGTAAAGACCGCCCATCGCTCATCATTCACCAAACCTAACTCACGACCTTTTGGTGTCAATCGAATATCGGCATTATCTTCACGTAATAACAATCGATATTCTGCACGACTCGTAAACATTCGATAAGGTTCGCGTGTACCGAGCGTAATCAAGTCATCAATCATCACACCAATGTATGCCTCATCACGACGTGGGAACCATTGTTCTAAACCTCGTGCCTGCAAACCTGCGTTAATCCCCGCAATTAAACCTTGAGCAGCCGCTTCTTCATAACCCGTGGTGCCGTTTATTTGCCCAGCAAAAAATAAACCTGCCATATGTTTAGTTTCTAACCAAGGCTGTAAGTCACGAGGATCGAAATAATCATATTCAATCGCATAGCCTGGCCGAGTAATATGAGCATTTTCCAAGCCCTTCATCGAGCGTACTATTTCATATTGCACATCGAATGGTAAGCTAGTTGATATGCCATTTGGATACACTTCACCGCAATTCAACCCCTCTGGTTCAAGGAATATTTGATGGGAAATCCTGTCAGCAAACCGCACGACTTTGTCTTCAATCGACGGGCAATAACGAGGGCCAATCCCCTCAATTTCACCACTGTACATCGGTGAGCGATCCAAGTTGTTGCGTATAACCTCATGGGTTGCTTCATTGGTATGCGTGATGAAACACGAAATTTGTTCAGGATGATCTGAACGCTTGCCTAAAAAAGAAAAGACTGGAGTGGGTGTATCACCAGGTTGTTCATCTAATTGAGAAAAATCAATGCTATTAGTGGCAATGCGCGGAGGGGTACCTGTTTTTAAACGATCAACTCTAAATGGCAAAGCACGCAATCTTTGGGACAAGGCGATAGAAGCTGGATCGCCTGCACGCCCGCCTTGATGATGTTGCATACCGATATGAATTAATCCACCCAAAAACGTACCCACGGTCAATACCACTGATTTCGCGGAAAAACGAAGACCTGTCTGGGTAACCACACCGACAACGCGATCATTTTCAACCACAAGATCATCAACCGTTTGTTGAAATAAATAGAGGTTTGGCTGGTTTTCTAGATAAGCACGAACAGCCGCTTTATAACGCACGCGATCAGCTTGAGCACGGGTTGCTCTTACTGCAGGCCCCTTGCTCGCATTCAAAATACGAAATTGAATACCACCCCGATCAGCAGCTTGCGCCATAATGCCACCAAGCGCATCGATCTCTTTAACCAAATGCCCCTTGCCGATACCTCCAATAGCAGGATTACAACTCATCTGGCCTAATGTTTCTATGTTCTGTGTTAGCAACAATGTTTTTACGCCCTGACGGGCAGAGGCTAATGCGGCTTCGGTACCTGCATGGCCGCCGCCGACAACAATAACATCATAATGATCTTGATAACTCATAGCACACCAAACACACTTAAAAATAATAGTCGATGATTTTAACATGCACGCAATAATTATGAGTCAAAATGATTATCAACGTATTTTTAATGAGGCTATAACTCTCTGAGATTACAAGATTTTACCTGCGCTTGATCCATGCTATAGTCCCAGCCGTTGTTATATCTGGAAGACATTTATTATGGAAAAAAATACTGGCATTAAACGAATTTTTTACGCAACACTTTATTCTTGGCAGGGTTTTAAATCTGCAATCTCTCATGAATCAGCCTTCCAGCAAGAGTTCATTGTGGTCCTTTTTCTTGGTGGATTAAGCTTTTTCCTCGACGTGACCGTCTATGAACAGTTGGCCATGATCATCAGTTTGCTTGTTATTCTTATCGTTGAGATCTTAAACTCGGCGATCGAATGTGTTGTCGATCGTGTTGGCACTGAACATCATGCTTTATCAGGGCGAGCAAAAGATTATGGTTCCTTAGCCGTTTTACTTTGTATATTAATTGCGGTCGCTATCTGGGCAGTCATATTGCTCTAATGATGTCGATAAGCACGAATTAATATATATCCACCTAATAAGATCATGGGTAATGACAAAATTTGCCCCATCGTAAGCCAGTCAAACGCAAAATAACCAAACTGTTTATCTGGGATGCGAACAAATTCAACCATTGAGCGAAACAAGCCATAGCCTAATAAGAAGAGGCCAGAAACCGCAGATATTGGTCTGGGCTTTGCTGAAAACCACCATAAAAGTACAAATAAAACAACGCCTTCTAATAGTGCCTCGTACAATTGAGATGGATGACGCGGTAATGGTCCACCATATGGAAAGATCATGGCCCATGGCACATCACTGACTTTTCCCCATAATTCACCATTAATAAAATTACCAATTCGACCAAAAAACAAACCTATCGGCACCATCGGCGCAATAAAATCGCTAATCGCAAAGTACGACTTTCCGGTTTTTCTAGAAAACAGCCAAAATGCAGTGAGCACACCTAATAAACCACCATGAAATGACATGCCACCTTGCCAAATTTTTAATATATTGAGTGGGTTAGCCAGTGTATTGGGTAAGTCATAAAAGATAACCGACCCTAATCGGCCACCAATAATCACCCCAAGCGCACCATAAAATAATAAATCTTCAACCTGCTCTGCAGTCCAGCCATATTGTTTGGCACGCAAACGCCCTAACCACCACGCACCAACAAAGCCACATAAGTACATTAAGCCATACCAATGGATTTGTAGCGGACCTAAAGATAAAGCCACCGGATCAATTGTGGGGTAGACCATCGTCATTACACCTATATAAATGAGGCGCCATCATAACAAGCCCAGCAAAAAATCAATACTGTCTCAAAAATGCGCGGTTCGCACCACTTTAGCGCGGGCAATGGGTAAGCACGCACTAAAATGTATCGACTGGGCGGGGTAAAAAACACACAAAATATAGGTAAGCAATTGAATTAAAACGCATTTACTGTTTTGGCACACATACTGCAAAACATGTTGCAGTCTGCAATACAACATGTTGTCACCAAGCAACTCAAACGGATTCAAACGATTTTATTTATATATAACGGGGAATAAACCATGAAATTGAAAAAAATCTCAACATTATGTTTTGCAGCAAGCACATTACTTGCGGCTTCATCTGCAATGGCGTGGGAAAGCGAAGATGGCAATCATTCAACCAGTGCGAATGTAGCCCTCTCCACTGACTATATGTGGCGTGGTTATTCACAAACTGGTCAAGAGCCGGCTGTTAGTGGTGGTTTTGACTATTCACATAGCAGCGGTTTTTATGCTGGTACTTGGGCGTCGAATGTTGACTTTGGTGATGATGCCTCTATCGAGATGGATCTGTATTTTGGCCATGCTGGAGAAGCAGGCAATGGCATCGGTTGGGATGTCGGTCTTTTAAGATATTTTTACCCTGGCGAAGACTACGACTACAATGAAGTTTACGGATTTCTAAGTTATAGCTATTTTAGCATTGGTATTACTCATGGTTATGATGTTTATGACAGCGATACCGCAGCGACTTACTACCAAGCGGGCTTTGACTACGAGCTTCCAATGGGCGTAGCACTAAGCGCAGGAATCGGTTATTACGACTACGAGCAAAGCTATGTTGATGCAACCTGGTACGGTGGTACAGCAAATGGGGGCCCAAATGATGCCATTGATTATCGAATTGGTGTATCAAAAGAAATGGCAGGATTTGGTTTTGACCTCTCATATATTGGTGTAGACAGTGATGGTGAAGAACTATATGGCGAAAACTTAACTGATGGCCGTTTTGTATTTAGCATATCTAAATCAATGTAATGCCTCTTGGCCGCCTCCTCTCTCTCGAGGCGGCCACTTTTTTACAAGGAATATTTTATGAAACAAGTCGTAGCGATAATCAAGCCCTTTAAGCTTGATGATGTCCGCGAATCATTGTCCGAAATTGGTATTCAAGGTTTAACTGTTTCTGAAGTTAAAGGTTTTGGTCGCCAAAAAGGTCACACTGAGCTTTATCGTGGTGCAGAATATGTAGTGGATTTTTTACCTAAACTCAAACTAGAAATTGCGATTGATGATGACTTAGTTGATCAAGTTATCGAAGCCATTACTAAGGGTGCTAACACTGGAAAAATTGGTGATGGCAAAATCTTTGTTTATCCATTAGAGCAAGTGGTTCGGATTCGCACAGGCGAAACCGGTTCCGAAGCGCTTTAGTTTGAGGAGCATCAAATGGAAACTGTAACAAATCAAATTTTTGAACTGCAATATGCCATAGATACCTTTTACTTTTTAGTAATGGGTGCCTTAGTTATGTGGATGGCCGCAGGCTTCTCAATGTTAGAAGCAGGTTTAGTTCGTGCAAAAAATACAACTGAAATTTTAACCAAAAACGTATTGTTGTTTGCCATTGCCTGTACAGCTTATATGGTTGTGGGTTATGACATCATGTACGGCGGTGGCATCTTCTTAGAAGGTATTGCAGGCGGTGACACATTAACTGCCGATGCCTTAGCCGCTTCTGCTGAAGCGGGCTTTGATGGAGGTTCTGTTTACTCAACAGCGTCAGACTTCTTCTTCCAAGTTGTATTCGTTGCAACAGCGATGTCGATTGTTTCTGGTGCGGTTGCTGAACGCATGAAGTTATGGGCTTTTGCTGCCTTTGCTATTGTTATGACAGCATTCATCTACCCAATGGAAGGTGCATGGACTTGGGGTGGTAACGATGTATTTGGCTTATATAATCTAGGCGACCTTGGCTTCCTTGACTTTGCAGGTTCAGGTATTGTTCACATGGCGGGTGCATCAGCAGCATTAGCAGGCGTTATCTTACTGGGTGCTCGTAAAGGTAAATATGGCCCTAATGGCGAGATCCGTCCAATTCAAGGTGCAAATTTACCAATGGCAACATTAGGTACATTCATCTTATGGATGGGTTGGTTCGGCTTTAACGGTGGTTCAGTATTAAAACTAGGTGATATGGCAAGCGCTAACGCCGTAGCGATGGTATTCCTAAACACAAATGCTGCTGCTGCAGGTGGTGTAATTGCAGCGCTAATCGTGGCTAAAATGATGTTTGGTAAAGCTGACTTAACTATGATTTTGAATGGTGCATTAGCCGGCCTCGTTGCCATCACAGCAGGCCCTGATACACCAACACCATTAATGGCAACAATGATTGGTGCTGTCGGTGGCGCGTTAGTTGTGTTCTCTATCGTAAGTTTAGACAAACTGAAACTAGATGATCCCGTCGGTGCTATCTCTGTTCATGGTGTCGTTGGTTTATGGGGTTTATTAGCAGTGCCATTAACGAATGCTGATGCGAGCTTTATCGGTCAGTTGACCGGTGCTGCAACCATCTTTGTTTGGGTATTCGGCACCAGCTTTATTGTTTGGTTAGCCATCAAAATGGTAATGGGTATTCGAGTCAGTGAAGAGGAAGAGTATGAAGGTGTTGATTTAAGTGAGTGTGGAATGGAAGCTTATCCAGAGTTCACTAGTAATACTAAGTAAATCACTACTTAATTAGTTCAAAATCGAGGGCGACTCAGCAATTGAGTCGCCCTTTTTTGTTTTGTACTTGCAATATGGTCGAGGTCATATTATTTTTACGTTACGCATAACAGAAAGGACGCTAATTTATGGATAACGCAGCATCATCTACAACAGATTTTTTATCTATCATCGTAAGACTACTCGGTGTAGTCATGTTATTAATTGGCTTGTTTATCGGCATTAAGGTTATTTTTGAAGCATGGGACCTTTACAAGCACCCCCAAAGTATTGAGCGCTTTGCTGAAGCTATCGAGCAAGGATCCCACCTTGATACCCTGTTAGCTAAATTTACTCCCCACCCAAAAGACATCAAGAATGACACGCATGCTCAATCAACACTTAAAAAATCTGAAACACCTGGCGATTCATTACGCATCACTTATTTCATCGCGTGGATAATCGCTCTATTTTTATTAATGATAATCGGTAGTTTGGCATTCAGTGCCATTAAAACAGGCGGACAACTCGCATTATATGATTTACAAGTTAAGCGTTTTGCACGACAGTTAATGGTTGAGGCGCGTAAGACTAGCCAGCCTGATTAAACCCCGTTGCCCCAATATGGGTCAGCTAATTCTGATTTATTTTTTGTGCACCATCAAACTCATTACACCGATGATGACCAGTAACACACCAGCAGCAATAATTAGAGTAAATGGTTCGCCTAATAAATAAACCGCCAAACCAATGGTAAAAATTGGCCCTAGCATGCCCACAATACCAGTTTGAGCAGGACCAATTCGGTGAATGGCCTCTGTCATCATAAAGCTAGGAATGACAGTACTAAAAATAACCAGCATCGTTAACCATAACCAAGCGCTACTTGTTACCACTAGTTGACTAACATCAAGAATAATCATGCCATGTATTAAACCAAAAATGCTCGATGCAATCATCGCAATACTGGTAAACAATTGACTGCCTAACTGTTTGATGAAAGGTCGACTCAGCAAGATATAGAAAGCAAAACTGAAGGCAGAGGCCAACACTAAGCTCACGCCTTGAACAACATTATTTCCAGTCAGTTGAAGCTCTTGGCCCATCACTAAAAAAAGTCCGGAGTAACTGATTATTAATGCCAAAATAAGCCGTCGTGTCAGGCCTTCATTAAATAGAAAATAACCTATGACAGCCACCATAAAAGGGTAGGTAAACAAACTCAGTCTTTCCAGTTGAGCAGAGATAAATTCAAGCCCCATTAAATCAAGTAATGAGGCTAGATAGTAACCAAGAAAGCCCAGTAAGAAGATAGGGCCTAATGTTGACGAGTTAAGTTTTGTACGGCTGGTTTTATGCCGTAATAACCAGATAAGGATGATGACATATATCGGTAAAGCTAATGCCATACGCAATACCAATACGACATCGGCATCTAGGCCTTGTTGATATAAAAACTTAATGAAAATAGACTTTAGCGAAAACAGCAACGTGCCAAATATCGCCAAAATAAAGCCTATTAATAGATTTTTATTAGCTAAAAGTCTCAAGCTATTTTATGGCCATAAGTAATCAACATAACTATTCGCTGCAAAGGGAAGTAGGGGGAGAAATATCACACATTACTCTCACTCGCTATGCTTCGCAATTGAGCACATCTTCAATAGTTGAACTTGCTCTATAAGGACATATTTAGAAAAAGAGTCTGGATGGATATGACGCGCTGCCGCTTCACATGCTCTTATTCAAAACTGAGCGTATTGGTCACTATTTTTGGTGATAAGGTTCGCTTAGATGATGTACTGAATCAATCAACCGTTTCATCTTTTCCGGCTCAATGGTTGGGTGAATGCCGTGACCAAGATTGAATACATGGCCTGTTTCACCTTTTCCAAAGCTCGCTAAGACACTAGCCACTTCCTGCTCAACTCGATCTGCTGAAGCATAAAGCACACAAGGATCCATATTCCCTTGCAAGGTCACTTTATCGCCAACACGCTGACGCGCTTTAGCAAGATCAGTTGTCCAATCAAGTCCAACGGCATCAACGCCTGTTTCGACCATCAGTTCTAACCATTGGCCACCACCTTTGGTAAACAAGGTAATAGGCACGATGCGACCATCATTTTCTCGAGTTAAACCTGCTACAATTTTTTGCATATAAGCAAGTGAAAATGCTTGATAATTTTCGGTGCTTAACGCGCCACCCCATGTATCAAACAACATAATAGATTGTGCACCGGCAGCGATCTGAGCATTCAAATATGCTATCACTGAATCAGCTAACACATTAAGCAGTGCATGCATTTGAGCTGGCTCATCAAACATCATGCCTTTCACTTTTGCAAAATCTTTACTCGAACCACCTTCTACCATGTAACACGCGAGTGTCCACGGACTACCACTAAACCCTATCAGGGGTACTTTGCCATCAATTTCACGTCTAGTCAGGCGAATAGCATCCATCACATAGCCAAGATTATCTTCCATATCAGGCACGCCGAGCTTAGCAATATCCGCTGCGGACTTAATAACATTTTTGAACTTTGGGCCTTCGCCAGTAACAAAGTGTAAACCCAGCCCCATTGCATCAGGAATAGTCAGAATATCTGAAAAGATAATTGCAGCATCTAAATCAAAACGTCTAAGCGGTTGAAGTGTTACCTCACAGGCTAATTCCGGCGTGGTACACAGTGTCATAAAATCGCCCGCTTTCGCTCGCACCTCACGGTACTCTGGTAAATAACGACCGGCCTGACGCATTACCCAAACCGGTGTTTTATCTACCGGTTGACGTAACAATGCTCTTAAATAACGATCATTTTTTAATTCTGACACTTTAATCCTTCGGTTTTTGCGACTTCTGAATTATTAACACACTCTACGGGCTAAACATTAAGATAATCGAGAATACCCTCACCTGCTTGGCGACCTTCCCAGACAGCGGTAACAACAAGATCAGAGCCTCGAACCATATCACCGCCAGCAAAGATCTTTTGATTGGTTGTTTGAAATGCACATTGGCCATTTTCTGGTGCGATTACCCGTCCACCATCATCAATATCAACGCCAAATTCTGCAAACCAAGGTGCTGGGCTTGGGCGGAAACCAAAGGCAATAACGATGGCATCGGCAGGAAGAATCTCTTCACTACCAGGAATAGGCTCTGGACGGCGGCGACCATTTTCATCAGGCTCTCCTAATGCCGTTGTTATAACCTTAATCCCTTCGACTTTGTCATCACCTACCACTTCGATCGGTTGACGATTCCATAAGAATTCAACACCTTCTTCACGTGCATTATTCACTTCACGACGAGAACCGGGCATATTTTCTTCATCACGACGGTAAGCACATTGCACTGTTGTGGCACCTTGACGAATCGCAGTACGATTACAATCCATCGCTGTATCACCACCACCTAAAACGATCACTTTTTTACCTTCAAGATTAACGTAATCTTCAGGATTCAGGGCTAATACCTGTTTGTTGTTGGCAACAAGGTAAGGTAACGCCTCATAAACACCTTGTTTGTCTTCACCAGGAAAACCACCCTTCATGGACGTGTAAGTACCCATACCTAAGAACACGGCATCGTAGTCATCAAGTAATGATTGGAACTGAATATCCTTGCCAACGTCTGTGTTTAATACAAACTCAACACCCATACCTTCTAGCACTTCTCGACGACGCTTAACCACATCTTTCTCAAGCTTGAACTCAGGAATACCGAATGTTAACAAGCCACCCACTTCTGGATGTTTATCGAAGACAACAGGAGTCACGCCACCTCTGATTAAAATATCAGCACAACCTAGGCCAGCAGGACCCGCACCAATAATCGCTACGCGTTTTCCCGTAGGTTTCACTGCTGACATATCAGGACGCCAGCCTTGGGCTAATGCAGTATCAGTAATGTATTTTTCAACCGAACCAATTGTTACGGCACCAAAACCATCATTTAGCGTACAAGCACCTTCACAAAGACGATCTTGTGGACATACTCGACCACATATCTCAGGCAATGTATTGGTTTGATGGGCCAATTCTGCCGCTTGCTCAATATTGCCTTCACTGACTAGTTTCAACCAGTTTGGAATATAGTTATGCACGGGACATTTCCATTCACAGTATGGATTACCACACTCTAAACAACGCTCTGACTGCTCTGCAGCTTCAGGCTGAGCAAAACTCTCATAGATCTCACCAAAGCCTTTGATGCGGCTTTTTGCCTCAAACTTTTTTGGATCGTGACGACCTACTTCTAGAAATTGAAACGTATTTTTAGCCATAATTTTTATTTGCTCATTTAACTGGTTTTATGCTGCTTTGGTTATTAATTCAAGCAAGCCATCTAATGCTGCGGCTTTCGGTTTAACTAACCAGAACTGCTGCAAGCGTTGCTCGAACATATCCAGTAATTGGTTGCCCCAGTCACTATTTGTTTCACGGACATGATCTTCAATCAAGCCTTTCAAATGCAAGACATGCTCTGATAAGTGAGCATCATTCATTCGAACAAGCTCAACGAGTTCAGGGTTATAACGCGCCTCAAAAGTATCATCTAGATCAAGCACATAGGCAAATCCACCCGTCATACCCGCACCAAAGTTCAAACCAGACTCACCTAATACAGCTACAACACCACCAGTCATGTATTCACAACCATGATCGCCGATCCCTTCGACGACTGCCGTTGCACCTGAGTTACGTACGGCAAAACGTTCACCTGCCATACCAGCAGCGTATAAATTACCGCCTGTAGCACCATATAGGCATGTATTACCCATAATGCTCGCTTCTTGTGTTGCAAAATGACTCTCTGGTGATGGATAAAGAACAAGCTTACCTGCAGCCATGCCTTTACCAACATAATCATTGGCATCACCTTCAAGACGCATTTCTAAACCACCAGCATTCCACACACCAAAGCTTTGGCCCGCAGAACCTTTAAGCTGCATTCTAATAGGCGTATCACTCATGCCGTAATTACCATGATGGCGAGCAATTTCACCCGAAATACGCGCACCAATAGAACGGTTTATATTACGCACGTCATATTCAAAAAAGCCGCCTTTTTTATTGGCAATCGCTTCTTTCATATCAACAATCATTTGCTCAGCTAATTCACCTTTATCGTAAGGCTCATTTTTTGGTTCAATACAATATTGCGGTTTGTCAGCAGCAACACCGGCACTTGAAAGTAGTGGTGCAAGATCAAGCTTGCGTTGTTTGTCGGTTGTACCCGGCAAAATCTCAAGCAAGTCTGTGCGACCAATCAATTCAGCCATGCTGCTAACACCAAGAATGGCTAACCACTCCTGTGTTTCGCGGGCAACGAACTGGAAGTAGTTCATCACCATTTGTGGCAAGCCAATAAAGTGCTTGCTACGTAGTGCATCATTTTGTGTTGCAACACCGGTTGCACAGTTATTCAAATGACAGATTCGCAAAAACTTACAGCCTAATGCCACCATTGGTCCTGTACCAAATGCAAAACTTTCCGCACCGAGTATTCCCGCTTTAATGACATCAAGACCCGTTTTCAAACCACCATCTGTTTGAAGACGCACTTTGTCGCGTAAATCATTCGCACGTAATGTCTGGTGTGTTTCACTTAACCCTAATTCCCAAGGGCCGCCAGCATATTTAACGGAGGTTAACGGGCTTGCCGCGGTACCGCCGTCATAGCCTGAAATCGTAATCAAATCGGCATAAGCTTTTGCAACACCTGCTGCAATGGTACCTACACCGGCTTCTGACACTAATTTCACCGATACTAGTGCATCAGGATTGACTTGTTTTAAATCAAAGATCAGTTGCGCCAAATCTTCAATCGAATAAATATCATGATGCGGCGGTGGAGAAATCAAGGTAACGCCAGGTACTGAGTGGCGTAATGTTGCAATCATTTGATTAACTTTACCACCTGGTAACTGACCACCTTCACCCGGTTTAGCACCTTGCGCCACTTTGATCTGCAAAACTTCAGCATTCACTAGATAGTTAGGTGTCACACCAAAGCGACCAGATGCCACTTGTTTGATCTTAGATACTCTTTCAGTACCAAAACGAGCAGGATCTTCACCACCTTCGCCAGAATTAGAACGGCCACCTAGGCGATTCATCGCTGTTGCCATTGCTTCATGGGCTTCTGGTGACAAAGCACCTAGCGACATCCCCGCACTGTCAAATCGTGACAAAATTTTATCAATCGGCTCAACCTCATCTAATGCTAGAGGTTGGTCGGCAGCCTTGAGTGCCAATAAGTCACGCAACACCATCGCGGGGCGTTCGTTAACTAGAGCGGCATAGGCTTTATAATCATCATAGCTGCCACCTTGCACGGCTTTTTGAAGTGTAGCGATAATGTCTGGATTGTAAGCATGATATTCACCATCATGAACAAACTTCAATAAACCGCCTTGTTCACGTTTTTTGCGACTATTCCAAGCACGATCAGCGAGTGATTGCTGTTCTTTTTGAATTTCTTCAAATCCAGTGCCACTGATACGGCTAGTTGTTGCAGTAAAACATTTATCCACGACGGTTTCATTCAGACCGATAATTTCATACAACTGAGCACCACGGTAACTGGCAATGGTAGAAATACCCATTTTTGAAATAATCTTGAACAAACCTTTATCAATACCTTTACGGTAACGCTTACATACTTCAGGACGAGATAATTCTTTGATTTCATTTGTGTGAATCAAATCATTCAATGTTGCATAAGCTAAATAGGGATAAATAGCGGTAGCACCATTACCAATCAATACCGCAAAGTGATGAGAATCACGCGCTGTTGCTGTTTCAACAACAATATTGGCATTACAACGCAAACCCGCTTTAATTAAACGCTGATGCACGGCACCTGTCGCTAATAAAGCATGAACCGGCAGCTGTTCAGGCGCTACGCCGCGATCGCTTAGTACAACAATAACAGCGCCCTCACTTACAGCCTGTTCAGCTTGTTTTACAACCGTATCAATTGCCGCTTCTAAGCCTACTGAGGCATCATAAGCCAATGAAATAGTCACCGCTTTGTACTCGCTATCACTCTCACCTAAATTCACTAATTGATGGAAGCGACTTTCAGACAGCACGGGTGAGTTAACAACAACACGTTGAGCATGATCCGCACCTTCTTCAAACAGGTTACGCTCTTGGCCAAAACACGTTTCCAATGACATCACAATATTTTCACGCAGTGAATCTATCGGTGGATTGGTGACCTGTGCAAACTGTTGACGGAAATAATCAAACAATGAGCGTTCACGCTGGGACATAACAGGAAATGGCGTGTCATCACCCATAGAACCTATCGCTTCTTGTCCTGACTCACCTAAAACACGAATAACTTGATCACGTTCTTCAAAACTGATGTGGAACAGTTTTTCATAAGCAGCTAAATCATCGCCTTCTAGTGTTGGCAACGTTTCATCATCCGCTTTATCTTCTAAACGTTGCAAATGTGTTTCAATCCATTCACGATAAGGTTGCGCTTTTTTAAGCTGATTATTAATGTCTTCTGGCAATAATAATTGACCTGTAGATGTATCAACCGCCAACATCTGACCTGGTTTTAAACGGCCTTTGGCAACCACATCTTCAGGCTTGTACTTATACACTCCGACTTCAGATGCAATTGTAATATGGCGATCTTTAGTAATGATATAACGTGCAGGCCGAAGACCATTACGATCTAATGTACATGCCGCATAACGACCATTGGTTAATACGACACCCGCAGGGCCATCCCATGGTTCCATATGCATCGAGTTATAGTCATAAAACGCTTTAAGATCAGCATCCATCGTATTGTCGTTCTGCCATGCAGCAGGCACAAGTAAACGCATCGCACGGAAAATATTGACGCCACCGGCCATTAAGGCTTCAAGCATATTATCCATACTTGATGAATCAGAGCCTGTCGTACCAACAAGTGGACGGATATCATTCATATTTTCGATTAATGAGGTGGCAAATTTTGCACCACGTGCCAAGGCCCAGTTACGGTTACCTTGCACCGTGTTGATTTCACCATTGTGAGCCAAGTAACGGAAAGGCTGTGCCAATTTCCATTGCGGCCAGGTATTGGTAGAAAAACGCTGATGGAACACACAAATAGCGGTCTCCATACGTTTGTCTTCTAAATCTTTATAGAATTTAGGCAGATACGAAGGCATCACCAAACCTTTGTATGACACCACCTGTGATGACAAGGTCGGAATATAAAATGCATCATCATTTGTCACGGCTTTTTCAGCTAAACGACGCGCAATATATAAGTGACGTTCAAATGCCTCCACATCCATAGACGCACCGGCATTCACAAAGACCTGCCGCATAATTGGCAACAAGGCCAAGGCCGTCTCACCACATGCGACTTCAGCATCGACCGGCACATCGCGCCAACCCAATACCTCAAGACCTTGCGCTGTCAGCTGTTGAGTAACAATTGCCTGATTCGCTTCCGCCTTTACGGCATCTTGCGATAAAAACACCATACCAACCGCATAATTATCGGCTAAAGCAAAACTGAGCTCAGCAGCAATCGCACGGAAAAACCCATCGGGCTTTTTCATTAAAAGACCACAGCCATCACCCGTCTTACCATCAGCACCAATTGCACCGCGATGCGTTAGATTACCTAATGCCTCAATCGCAGTTTCAACTAACCAATGACTAGGCTTATCATCCATCTGAGCAATCAGACCGAAGCCGCAGTTATCTTTTTCAAATTCTGGCCGATAAAGGCCTTGTGTTAATTTAGTTGGCTGACTCACGTCCGTACCTTCAAATTACTGTTACTGTTAGCGCCTGCCTCCTCGTCACCCATTCCGATGAGGAGTACTGCCCCTTAGAAATAAAAGGCGGCAAAATGGATCAACTATTATAGCGACAGTTCTAACTCCATTCAATGATTACGATAATTTCGACTATTTCTTCTTTGCTGCTCGGTAGTGTTCGGGGTAAGAGTTGATAACGTATTCACAAGCAGCAGTACAAACTTGCTAACCGACGTTAATTTAAGTTGTATGCCTCGACATATTGACACTGACCGTATTGGAGCGTGTATTAGCTAATACCTGATTAGTATGCTAATTTTTATTGACATAAATTTTTCGAGGAGTAAGCAAAAATGGTAAAGGTTAATCAGTTAGTCAAATTACTTTGTATCGTATCAATATCAATGTTAACTTTGACGGCCAATGCAACTAATGTTGTGGGCACTTGGATCGGTATTAGTAATGTTGCTGTTATTGGCGCGAATCCTCACCATAATACGAAAAATGCCCATGAAGTAAATTTTGCTAAAACAACATTTACGTTTGTTATTGAACAGCAACAAGGACAAAACTTCTCTGGTTATCGATTTTCAATGAATGGCTTTAAAGACCAGTTTGTAGGCGCTTTTAGATCAGATATGAAAAGTGGTGTGATTAGTGACTCTGATGGCATGCGAAGTTTTCAAATGGTGGGCGATGACTTGATGGACAGCTGCTACACTCATACCCTCGCTTCAAATGGAACAAGCACTGTTGCCGAATGTAACGAGCTTAAACGCCAATAGAATGCCAATGATTCTGGTACTGTCTTAAAAATCAGGATCGCGGCCCATTGGCACAGCACATTAGCACGCCTAACCAAGCTTTCCTATCTACATCTAATAGTGAGGTTGTCAGTGTTTACTGTCATAGGGTATTGGCCATAATGCGGCACAAGTATTGATGAGCTATGAGTGTGCTCAATAATATCGTATCCACCAGAGCACAATTTGGCTGCTTTCTGATAACACTGTTCTATACCTGAAATACAACTGATTGCATAACCCTGCTGACCATCAGCACCATTAGTGGGTAACGGCTGAACGGCACAACCCGCCATCAGAATTACAAGGCTAAGTAATGTAATATTCGTTTTCATATATCCGCCACTAAAAAGATTTTCCAAAGAAAAAGTGTATTGTATAACACTCTTATTTTTAAGAGCCCAACCTAAAGCTCTTTTTTATTTAGCCTATAACAATTAATAAGATCAGCTTCGATAGAAATATGAATTCACCTTGTAAAACGTAATCAATTAGCTCCGACACCTTGATTTCCTTTATTTCGTTATCGCATTTACCCATATAGTAATCAAGGGGTCAGAGCACTTGATAATCAAGGGGTCAGAGCACTTGATAATCAAGGGGTCAGAGCACTTGATTTGATTTTTCCTCGCCATACAGCACACTTAAGCTACCCCCAATAAAGTGATGTGTCCCTGAGAAAGACTCGATTAAGTTATCTTGCTAATTTTATTAATATTTTTACGGATATTGACAACGCGCATCGCAATACTCTAGATAAACGTAGCCTTTATCGCGCATGCAACTTGCCCACTGATCTCTCAAGCGTAAATAGGCCCTAATATCATTTGGATCTTCTGGTTGTTTGGCTGCTTTAATTTCCTCATCAGAGAAAAGCACATATTCTGTTCTTCCACTTCCACACGCCACCGTGTCGTCTAATCGACTCTCTTTCGTCATGCCATCCTTAATAAAATGCGCTCCGAAGGGTTGGCTAGGTGAGAGCTTTCCTACACACTCCAGCATACAACAGCCGCCTAATAAAAGACTTATACATACACACGCTCCATATTTCATAATAACCTTCATCTTGCACCTTTTAATAAAATGGAAATAGCTTGCCACACTTCAAGTGGAAGTAACTCCGCTGCTGCAAATGGCGCTGCCACAGGGATTAAAATCAACAAGAATCAAGGGGTCAGAGTACTTGATTTTTGCACATCTTTCATTCATTGCACCACATAATAAATCCAGATCTACGCGCGTACCACCAACTTTCTTGAGAATCAAGGGGTCAGAGTACTTGATTTGTTTTTTGACCTTCGGGGGTATTGATAAAGTCGTTAAGGCTTATTGGAGAGTCATCAGGATTGGTCAGGGTCGGACTCGATTGATTGGTGCTTCATAGCCCATATCAATAATCGATTCACACTGACACCGTTGATTCACAATGGTTGGCTTAAAAAGTGAAGATACGATAAGTTTTGATTTATGGCGCACCGCAGCCAGGAGTCGCTTTCATTATTTCGTTATCGCATTTACCCATATAGTGATAGCTCTTTTTAAGCATGCAACGTTGTATTTGGTCAAAATCACTTTCCGAAGCCGCATAATTCCCATCGCGGCTTCCTCCGCACTCGACCCAGTCCTGTGTTTTGTTCTCAGTAATTATCCCTGTTTTATCCCAATAAGCAATCAGAGGTGTTGGGTGATTAGACGCCTCTAAAGCCTCTTTATCGCAGTAAATGACAGGTGTTTGTGGCCCGCAAATATGTCCATTGCCAATCACACATGCTGTCAATAGGATGTTGATACATATTGTAAAACAGCGTTTTATGTCTCTTTTCATTTTGCAGATCCTAGTAAAATAGATATCGCTTGCCATACAGATGATGGCAACAGTTCTGACATAGCAAAGGGCGTCGAAACCACTATTGCACCCGTAGCACTCCACGTGTCTTGGACTTTTATGACTGTATATGTTCTCCCTCTCATTGCATTCCCTTGCTCATCATACAATCCGCTCAGTTGGCCACCAATCACGTCATGTGTGCCACCAAAAGATTCTATGAGATTGTCTTGCCAACTTCCTGCTTGATAAGGTATTCCAAACAAGGTGCCTTTCCAGCCTTGAATTCCACCCGTTGTGCCATACATTTGTTTACCTTTATCGCTTTCTAGAAATTCGGCTAAGCTCATCTGGGCAGCTTTTGTGTCAAACTGCACCTGTCCTTTTCCATTGAGATTAAGACTCCCATCAACATTATGTTTGCATCGTTCATTATTTGGTCCGCACAGTCTGTCCAAATCGACTCGTGTACCGCCAGTTGCAATACCATCGCTACGCACTCCAATGCTTTTTCCATCAATAATATTACTCAATTCAGTTGTGCTATCAGTAATTCCTGCGAACCTTTTTGAACTCTCAATAGTGATTTGCCGCATCTTCTCCGCCGCTAACGACAAACCCTCTTTAGTAAGTACTGCACCGCCCGTTCCTGTCACTGCACCAATCAGTACATTCATCACGCGTTCTTCCATCGTCAAGTTGCTTAACTGTAATTGAATCAATGCTTTTTCAGTATCATTACTGGTGCTTTTGAGCTGCATTAGCAAATTTGTTCTTGCGCTATGCACGTAGCTTTCAACTACCAGATTGGCTTGTTGTCCAAATTCCTGCGTAATGTGTACTTGTGCTTGAATTTCCCGTGCTACTTTTCCTGCATCAAAGATCGGTTTTACCGTATTAGCTAAGTTATTACCCTGACCATTCACCGCAATCAAGTTGCCGTTAGTATCGGCTTCCGCATAGACGTCACGGTTAATTGCAGCCTTGCTAAGCTCATCGCTATCTTTAGTAACATTGAGTGTCCCAACACTAATAGCACTAACGGTTGTGCTACTCTCTTTGCCACTATCTGAACCCAATCCAGCACCTGAGAGTTGTGGTAAGCCTGCTTGCAAACCACCACCTATGGTAGCGGATGCTGCTTTGGCATCATATTTGGCCTTGTTCTCAATGTTACTGGTGATCAGCGTTTGCGTCGTCAAGCTGTTTTTATTGTCTTGGATGGCTTTGTCTGTTGAAGCAATCACCGCACCTTTAAGATCGGTATTGCCTGCTACGTTCACTTGGAAACCACTATCACCTGCAAAGATACCTGCTTGCTCTTGTACCGATTGGTAGTTGGATTTGGTTTTACTGCTTGATGCACTGATACTACCGCCCACTGCGCCAGTGCCAATAGGGATGCTGACACTAAATCCCTGACTCTTTTGTTGAGCGCTGTATTGGTCAGTATCTTGTAGGCTTTGGATGTTGAGGTTACCACCTGTGAGGAGCTTAGTACCTACATTAGCGATAACTTGATTGCCTGTGACTTGTGCGCCAATGAGGTTGGTATTGGCACCACTGTTGAGTGTGACCTTATCTCCCGCTTGGTTACCACTTTGAATCACGGTTTCTGTCCAAGTAGTATCGTTGCCTTTTTCTTGTCCTTTGCCAGCGCTGGCATTGGCTGTCACAGCAAAACCAATACTACCAACACCTATACCAATACTAGCACTGCTGTTTTTGTTGTTGCCGTCTAACTTACTGGTGTTGCTTGCCGCTAGTAAGTTGAGATTATTATCTGCATTTAACGTGACATCACCATTGGCTTTAACCTGACTGCCAATAATGTTGATGTCTGAAGTAGCGCCGGTGTTCGTGTCTGCACCTGTCGCTTTGATATGAATATCACCGCCCGTAGTCAGATGACTACTTGCCACTGAGGTATTGATTTGGGTGCTGGTACGACTGCTTTTACTAGTGCCGAGGGAGAGACTGAGATTGATGCCACCTACTTGGTTGGCGGCATCCGTTGCGCTACCCCTCAGACCACCAGCTTTTGAAGCAGGTGCGTTAAGTGCATCCATGGTGGTATTGGCTGCATTTTTAGCACTCAAGGCGACTGTACCAGCCGCTAGCAACTGCATGCGCGAGTCACTGGTTTGGCTAACCGCTTGGCTCATTTGTTGTGCCGTTTGTATGGCTGAGATGACCGGGCTGGTAATGGCTACAGTGATACCCGTTTGTTTAAATTTAGTGGTGTGTTCGTTAGTAAATACATCTGTTGCCGCTGCAATATCAACTTTCTGTGCAGTAATGTTGATATTACCTTGCAAGGCAAGCACATCACTAGCTGTTTGTTGATAGGCTTTGCCTGCCTCAAGGTTTACATTGCCTTCAAGGCTACCCACTGTACTAGCGGCATTATTGATTTGGTGCTGGGTATCGGTGGTAGCAAGATTTTGGCGACCAATGGTGAAACCGACTCCGCCCGAGCTGATGAGGCCTGAACGTTGCGTTTGATTAAACTGCTTTTTAGAAAAAGTGTGTTGTGCCGCCTTAATTGATAAGTCATTTATCGCGCTGAGATTAGTGTCTTGGCTACTGACAATATTACTGCCTACAATCGTTAGGTTATGACCAGATGTCATCTTAACTGAATCAGCACTTAAGGTAGAGCCCATTGCTTTACTTGCTTCAAGCCTATGGCGACTGATACTGACTTTGCTAGACAGCAAGCCTTTGCTCGTTATTTTGTGCGCTTCGTCAAAAGTGTGGGTGGTATTCCCTGCATTGATTTGGATGTCATTAGCCGCGTTGATGATTAACTGACCCGCGTTCACGGACGCGGCCTTAATATTGATGTTGTGACCCGCCTGTAAAGTCAGGCCTCCTTGACCTTGCAATAGACTTCCATTGTCTTGGCTATTGCCTTCATGACGATGATTGTTATTATCCCAGATGATATTTTCTTGTGTGGCAGCGGTGACGGCTCCCAAATTAAGGTCACGACCCGCCGTCAAGCTGGTTTGACTTTGCGCACCATTATTGGTCAATAATGCGCCAATCAGTTCAATGTCATTACCCGCATTAGCCACTATCACGCCATTAGGATCAGTGACATATAATCCAGCAACGCGTTCAACGCTTGTCCGTGAGAAGGTATTATTTTCGGGCGTGGATTGACTGCTGTGGGTGGTGGTTTCGACACGAAGATCATGTCCGGCATTGAGTATTAATGACTCATCAGCGGCGAACGTGCCGCCGATATTATTAATGTCATTTTTAGCATCAAGTTGGACTGTATTGGCGTTAATCTGTCCGCCGAGGTTGTGAATAGTGTCAGCATTAATGATGACCACATCTCGTCCTGCAAGTGAGCCGTTGTTGCTGAGATCACCGCTGAGATTTAAATGAAGTGTGTTGGCAGATAGTAAGCTGCCACTGCTATGCAGATCACCGGGCAGTGTTCGGGTATAGACGTGCGGTACAAGCGCATTCATGTGTGTGCCGTCGGCTAAAGTGATATCACGCGCGACCAGCCAGACAATATCACTGGTCAGTTGCGCAACTTGGTTTGGACTCAGGGCGATGCCCGGACGTAAGTCCCATTGTTGAGCAACGGTTACAGCGTTATTCATCAAGGCTTGATACTGCGCTTCGTCACTGGCATAACCATCAAGAAAACGACGACCCGTTAATTGAGCGATTTGTTGATGGATAAGACTTTGTTCATAAAAGCCATCGCCTAGCCTTTTTTGGGTGAGAGCAGGATCGTAAGACAGTGCCGTCAACATATAGTCAGAGCTGAGCCAGTCACGATAATTGACAAAACGCGGATCGGTTTCAATAAGGTAATGACGGCTGACATCAGGCGAATGAGTAAACAAGCTATTACTAGGAGGGGTGATGCTTGGCGTGGCACCATCTAAGAAGGTGACGGTGGCTAAATCATACGGTGGTTCATATTTTGGTGCAGGGTTATAAGCTGAAACGCCAGACCATTCACGGCAATGGCTACCGCCAAATGTGCCACATGATTCAACCCAGGTATAACGTGAGCTCCCATTCGTATAATGGGTAATATTCTGGCCTTGTGTAGCACTATTTGTAACGCTGCCACCACTGATAATTATCATGCCTCCGGCCATGATGCTGCTATCTTGGTTGGTGATATTGCCATTAACGATAATATCGCCACCAGCTGATATATGAGCTGGCACAGTGCTCACAACCTCTGTATGAGAGGGTGTCGCATTCATCGTAAACCAGGTGTAATCTTCAAAACTGCCGGCTCCAACACAAGAGTTTGAGTCTTGACCACCCCCAATACCGCTACAGTTTTGTACATCGTAACGGCTTGTACTGCCACGAGGTGAGATCTCGCCAGTCGAGATCGTGGGATCGTCGACTTGGATGACAACAAGCCCTGCATTACGATTTTGAAAGTCAGTGACATTGGCAACGATATTAGCCCCTGCGTCGATGTCAGCCCTGAGTTGATGACAGAATCTGCTTGCCTTGTTGCTAAATACTGACTATTCAGTGCGCCACCGAGTGCAATATCACCCGCACTAAAAATAAGGGCATTCTCACTGTTATTAAGTGTAGAGACCCCTAAATCGAGCCGTTCACGTGCCGCAATCACTGCATCATTGGTGTTATCAATATTGGTCGCATGGATCGCCACATGGTCACCATAAAGCTGACCTGTATTAATTAACGCGCCATCAACGGTGAGGGTTAATTCACCCGTACTGGTCGCGATACTGCCAGCATTATGAACACCGACACCATTTTCTGTTCCGATAAGATGAATTTTGCCTGCATACATGCCACCAAGAGCGGCAACATCAATCGCTACCATCGGTGTACTGCCTATTCCAGTAATCGGAGTAATGGCGCTTTGATTTATATTGACCTGATTCGCGCCTGCAGTCACGTTTAGATCATTGGCCCAAATTTCTGCATTAATTGCAACGGAGCGGGCAATCAGATCGGTGTAATTTGTTTGGCTACTATCTAACCCCGCCCCTTTTATGGTGACAATGCCACGTTCAACCAAATAGCCATCCAAATTGCCTCCATTAATTACAGGCCTGCCAGTAGTCAAACTAGCGCGGTTGGCATTGATAAAACCACAGCCATCACAGCTGACACCGGATGGATTGGCAATAACAACCTGTGCTTTACTGCCCGCCACTTCGATAAAGCCATTGAGTAGACTTGGTTTGCTGGAATTAACTTCATTGAGAATAACACGCGCCGTGCGCCCTGCAAGTGATGGGTTGCCTTGCACCCAGCCACCCAATTGCGTTTGCGTATTCGCATGGGCGTTATTGAGGATGGCCCCTTGAGTGTGCACATCAAACTGGCTATAAGTATTACGAGATACACCGGCAGAACTCGGCGTTTGTATATTAACCAGCGGTAGGCCATTAGCTGTTTGCAATACGGTAGGCCGTTGTTCTCCAGGTGCCGAACGATCAGCAACAATACCGCCCGCGATTGAAATGGATAATTGTCCCAAAAAGGGCACAACAACAAGCAATAACAAGGCCATACTATGTCCACGAAATCTCAATATGGTGTGAGTGCTGTTATCCATAACAGTGTTTCTCCAAAATTGATGTTTAAAACTGATAAACCACGTTGAATCCGACAGTTCTGCCAGCCTTAAAGCCATCAGGTTTAGCCAATGGCGCTCCGGCAAATAGATCGTATTGCAGTTGCTTATAAGCACCCTGTAATCCGATCACTGCTCCAGATAAATGATTACCCAGTAACAAGTCAGCCGACTGGCCACTGACATGCCCATAATCAAAACCGATATAAAGTGCTTGTCCACTGTTGCCAAAAGGCATATCAAGATCGTTTCTCACTAGCCAACCACGTTCGGCAGATAGGCTATTTTCGCCATCATAGCCGCGAACGGTATAGCGGCCAGCAATCGAAAAACGGTCTTGTGGGATCAATGGCGTTTTATTCCATTGTCCTCGCCATAAAGTGTTGTAACGAAATGCTTGATTGACAAAGGTGAAAGGAACATTGAGCGAGACATGGGAATTGATAACTTGAGGTCTCGCCGTCCCTTCGTTAAATACTTCTTCGGGAGCGGCCAAGGCATGCATCGCGCCCGTCCCATGACGATAGGCGAACTTAAGATCAAGTGTGGTACTTCCAATGAATTCACGGTGTGCTAGTGCAGCTTCCCAGCCTGCCATTTTCCGGCGTTGTACGTCAATTTCAGTATCGTCGATAAAGTTATGAGCGTTTTTAATATAGCCCAGAAAAGAGGCGGTGGTTTTTCGAGAGGCATCGCGGTAAATCAGGCGAGATAGTTTAATTTCATTACTTCTACTCTCACCGCTATAGCTATAGTTTTGATCCGTACCCACAACAGTTTGATGATAGTTGTAGCCACTGCTTGTTAAGCCCAATGACCAATAGCCAAAGGGGAGTGAGTAGTGGATGGTATAGTTGTTTGTTCCATATTCACCAGATTGACCACCGCCCAAATCGTGACCAAAACTAGCATAAAATAGATCGTTCAATGTCAGGGGGTTATCCAGTGACAGTGTGATATTGCCTTGCATTCGCCCCGTTGCTTTTGAGCCACTATCATCAGTACTGACTGCCAACCGAAATGGCCTTGCTTGCTGATAACGAATAATGAGATCACTTTCCCCAATTTTACTATTCTCACCGCTTGCGGGTTCAATTTGAATGTCCACTTCGGCTGTTGGAACACGTTTAAGATTTTCCAGTCCTTGTTCAATATCTCTTAGGTTTAGCAGATCGCCTTTGTTAATTGGCAATGCATTCCAAGTCCTTCCTCGATGACTTGAATCAGCCGAAAAACGAATGGCGTGTATACGACCTGGAATAATGGTGAGATTTAGCGTTCCTGATTTAAGATCTTGCGGGGTAAGCAACACCCGGGTCGTGACATAACCTTGGGCAATAATAGTATTTTGTACCCGTGTTAAAACGATATTAATCCCTCGCGGACCTAAACATCGACCAATGGCAGGATCCACTCCATGATAGATTGATTTAAGTGAAAACTGGAAATAGTCGGCTAGTTCACCGGTGAGCAGAATGTGTGAAATGACAAAACAAGGCGATTCGTTATCGGGGAGTTGCAAGTCATCGTTTGGCGAAACATTTGCAGGTAAGCGAACATCAGGCGTTTGTTCTTGCTTATGACGTAAATCACGCCCTCGTTGTTGCTGGCGTTGTTCCTCTTGCTGGATACGTTCTTGCTGGATCGCTAAATCATCAGCACGCACCGGAAAAGTCAGTATTACACATTGTAATAATAGAATGCACAAAGCGGTGCCAAAGAGGGCTCCCACCCGTTGTAGGCGGAATAAAAACACGGAACGTGCTACTTACAAACGTGTATTTATAGCGAGCAATGCCTTAGAAATAGCATTGATGAGTAATTGGAAATTAAGAGGGAATGTTGAATAAATATTCATCTGACGCTTCCTTGTGTCATGTTTTTTTAACGGAGAAATCCAGCCCTAAATCCATTTAGTTTTGGTGGTTCCGCTCATCATATATCACTATTCTTTCGATCAATAACCTTGTCCCCCAGCCTGTAAGCAAGGTTGCATTTGTTATCGAGTCGATCGAAACAATACTTTCATCACAAAAATCATGCAAGGTTTATTTTTTAAATCATAGTGGTCTATGAACTCTCTTTGTGAAATTAAATCAATTAACTCTGACCCCTTGATTTCTGATTAAACTTAGGGACTAATACGCTATAAACTTCCCTAAATTCAATAAAATAGCTAAAATAGACTGTTATTTTAAAAATAGCGATGGAATAATGATGGATAAACCAGTAGTTGGCGTCGTCATGGGTAGCAATAGTGACTGGCCGATCATGCAAAAAGCAGTTGAACAACTCGAAGCCTTTGGCGTTCCTTATGAAGCTAAAGTAGTGTCTGCCCATCGTACACCTGACTTACTCACTGACTATGCAGTAACGGCTAAAGACAAAGGTTTAAGCTGTATTATTGCTGGAGCAGGCGGCGCGGCTCATTTGCCTGGCATGATAGCGGCCAATACAACACTTCCTGTACTCGGTGTACCGGTGCCATCACGTTACTTAAAAGGCCAAGACTCTTTATTGTCTATCGTACAAATGCCCAAGGGCATTCCGGTTGCCACTTTTGCTATCGGTGAAGCAGGCGCTGCCAATGCGGCATTATTTGCTATCGCACAATTAGCAACGACAGACAGTAAGCTCGCTGATAAACTGGCACAGTTTCGGAAAGATCAGCACCAAGCCGTATTAAATATGACGCTTCCTCCGCAATAACTTACTACTTAAATAAAAGATATATCACTATGATTTTACCTGGCGCAACTCTCGGAATGCTCGGCGGCGGCCAACTAGGCCGTATGTTTACCTCTGCAGCTCAAACTATGGGCTATAACGTCATCGTATTAGATCCTGATGCTAATAGCCCGGCAGGCATTATTGCTGACCAACATATTTGTGCAAAATACACGGATGAAACAGCACTAAAACAATTAGCTGAGCAATGTGATGCAGTAACAACTGAATTTGAAAATATTCCTGCAACGACTTTATCTTTTCTGGAAGCTAAAACGGTTGTTCACCCATCATCACAGGCATTGGCAACGACTCAAAACCGGATCGTTGAAAAACAGTTTATTGCCTCTTTAGGTATTCCCGTCGCACCCTTTGCTGCCATTCGCTCGATGGATGATATTGATGGAATAGCAGCCAGCTTTCAACTACCGGCTATACTAAAATTGGCTAACTTTGGCTATGATGGTAAAGGACAGGTTGTCTGTGACACAATCGAAGCTGTGCGTGAAGCTTTTCAAGCATTAGGTGAAGTTGAGTGTGTGTTAGAACAACGTATCAACCTCGAACGTGAAGTATCAACGGTATTGGCGCGAGCTGAATCAGGCCATATCACCAACTTCCCCGTTGCTGAAAATGTTCATATAAACGGTATTTTGCACGCGACGACAGTCCCTAGCAGCGTGCCTGAACAGCAGGCACAAACAGCAATTAAAATGGCCGATAAAATTGCCGAAGGACTTGGCTATGTAGGCATAATGGCAGTCGAGTTTTTCATCTCTCAAGAAGGCGATGTGATTGCCAATGAAATCGCACCTCGTCCACATAACTCAGGACATTTCACCTTGGATGCCTGTGAAACCTCACAGTTTGAACAACAAGTGCGGATGTTATGCGGCTTACCTTCTGGTAACTGTGAACTTAAATCGCCGGTAGTGATGATCAATATTCTTGGTGATATCTGGGGAAACAGCCAACCGCATTGGGATAAACTGCTATCACAACCACAAAACAAGCTGCATTTATATGGTAAAAAAGAAGCCCGTGTTGGTCGAAAAATGGGGCACTTCAATGTGCTAGCAAAAACCGTTGAGCAGGCATCGAATAGTGCCGATCAATCTTTTGAAGACTTAAGAGCTGATTAAAAGTAGGTTATTAGGCTGGCTTTGAAAAGGAAGAGTTATGGAAGAAAATAATCTCAATCAAGTACGCATCGTTGATATCAAGATGCCTTTTTGGTCAATGGTCATTTTTATGGTGAAAGCTTCTATCGCATCGATCCCCGCCTTTATTATCTTGTCTATAATTGGGGCACTTGTATTTAGTGTAATGGGGAGTTTCGTGGGTAACAGCGGATTTTAATTTCTCAAATAGCGGCTTAAATTTACTACAATAAACTCACATAATCTAACAGCTAAACATGCTAAAAAGGGGCGAGATAATTATCTTGTCTCGCCCCTTTTTAGATTTTAATGGCCAACATTAAACATTAAAACGGAAATGCATTACATCACCATCTTTAATGATGTATTCTTTGCCCTCTAAGCGCCATTTTCCTGCATCTTTTGCACCTTGTTCGCCCTTGTATTGCACATAGTCTTCATAGCCAATCACCTCTGCGCGAATAAAGCCCTTTTCAAAGTCGGTATGGATAACGCCCGCACCCTGTGGTGCTGTCGCACCAATTTGTACTGTCCATGCACGTACTTCTTTAACGCCAGCAGTAAAGTAGGTTTGCAAGCCAAGTAAAGCATAACCACTTCGAATCACGCGGTTTAAACCTGGTTCATCTTGACCTAACTCGGCTAAAAATTCATTTTTCTCTTCGGCATCAAGCTCAGCAATTTCAGACTCAATCGCTGCACAAATACTGACAATTGGCGCCCCTTCTTTTTCTGCAAATGCAGTTAACGCATCGAGCAATGGATTATTTTCAAACCCATCTTCAGCCACATTGGCAATATACATCGTTGGTTTGATGGTGATCAGGTGAACCTCATTAAGCAATGCCAATTGATCGGCATCTAAATTCATTGCTCTAACCACCGTGCCTTGATTCAGCACATCACGAATTTCAGTCAATAACTCAAGACGTGCTTTAGCGGTTTTATCACCACCTTTGGCATCGCGGGTTGTTTTGGTAATTGCTTTTTCAACGCTTTCTAAATCAGCTAAGCACAATTCTGTATTAATCACTTCAACATCATCAAGTGGCGAGACTTTGTTGGCCACATGAATCACATTATCATCATTAAAACAACGCACAACATGAGCAATCGCATCGGTTTCACGAATATTCGCAAGGAATTTATTACCGAGACCTTCACCTTTTGACGCGCCCGCCACTAAACCAGCGATATCCACAAATTCCATGGTTGTTGGCAATATCCGCTCAGGTTTAACGATAACCGCCAATGCATCCATACGTGGATCAGGGACAGGGACAATGCCTACATTAGGTTCAATCGTACAAAACGGATAGTTCTGTGCGTCAATACCCGCTTCGGTTAGTGCATTAAATAAGGTTGATTTACCAACATTTGGTAAACCTACAATGCCGCATTTAAATCCCATGATATTTCCTATTGTGAATGTAGCCAGTTCATGGCTTTGTCTAAATTGCCTGACACTATATCAGGCAGCACCCTTAGCGAATCATCTATTGCCGAAAGAATAAGTTGGCGATCAGGCTGTGACGGCTTGCTTAATACATAATCAGCCACTTGACGACTATCTCCGGGATGACTGATTCCCAAGCGACAACGTAAAAAGTCCTTACTTCCTGTTTTAGCAATAATGTCACGCAGACCATTATGACCACCATGTCCACCGCCACGCTTTAAACGAGCAATGCCAGTAGCCAAATCTAGCTCATCATGAATAATGAGAGTATTACTTGAAGGGATTTTATAAAAATTAGCTAGTGATGCTACGGATTGACCACTACGATTCATAAAGACTAATGGTTTGAGCAAAAATAGTTTATGTTCTGATAATTGGCTCTGAGCCAACTGGCCATGAAATTTATTTTCAACAGAAAATGTTGTTGATAAATCATGTGCCAGTTGGTCCAGCCACCAAAACCCAACATTATGTCGGGTTTGTTCATATTGAGAGCCGGGGTTGCCCAATCCAGCAATTAACCAGTTAGCCACACTCCGCTCCTCAATTTATTACGACTGAAAAGTATTACTCAGCTTCAGCTTCCGCTTCGGTGTCAGCAGCTTCATCTTCATCAGCTTCAACTGCACCGCCACGAGGCGCATGAATGCTCACAACGGCTTGATCATAAGAAGAGCGTTCACCTTCTTGTAAGTCTTCATCTTGACCGTGGTTTAGTGCTGTCAATGTAACGCCTGCAGGTAAAACAAGTTCAGATAGATGAATTGTTTCATCCATTGCTAGGCCAGAAACATCAACGTCAATAGATTCAGGTAAGTCTTTTGGCAAACATGAGACTTCAACTTCTGACATTAAGTGAGAAACTAAACCACCCGCTTTCACACCTGCTGCAACATCTTCACCATTAAAATGTAAAGGAATGTTCATTGTTAATGCGTGATTTGCACTAACACGCAAGAAATCAGCATGCATAATTTTTACATCACTTGCAGGGTGACGCTGTAAATCTTTTAATACAACTTGCTGTTTTTTACCGTCCACAACAAGTGTCAAGATATGAGAATAAAATGCATCTTCAGCAAGATGACGTAAAAACTTGTTATGCTCTACGGTGATCGAAATCGGCGCTTCATCAGAACCATATACAATCGCTGGAACTTTACTCGCATGACGTAGACGGCGGCTCGCACCTTTCCCTAAGTCAGTACGCAGTTCAGCTTGAACTTCAAATAAATTTTTCATGTTTTTCTCCAAAATCATGAACAAACAACGTTGTTCATTAAAAATGCCGCCTTTCGGCGGCGATTTGCCTCCCCGCGACCAGGGTCAGCATCTAAAGAACTTAAAGTTCTTTGTAAGTAAGCCACACTAAATTCAGTATGGCTAATCCATATACAAGGAGCTAACTGACTCCTCGTTACTAATTCTATACATCGCTTCAGCCAACATTTCTGCAATACTTAACTGACGAATTTTTTCACACTGACGGGCATTTTCTTGCAATGGAATGGTATCCGTCACAACGAGTTCATCCAACACAGAATTATCGATATTATCGATAGCGAGCCCAGACAAAACAGCATGAGTACAATAAGCAACTACACGTGTCGCGCCTTCATTTTTCAATGCTTCAGCTGCTGCACACAATGTACCCGCCGTATCAACCATGTCATCAATTAAGATACAAACACGACCTTCTACCTCACCAATAATATTCATTACTTTTGCAACATTAGCTTTTGGACGACGCTTATCGATAATCGCCAATTCAACACCTAAATGTTTAGCGAGTGCTCTAGCACGAACAACGCCACCGACATCAGGTGAAACAACGACTAAATCTTGATATTTATGTTTCCAAATATCACCAAGCAAAACAGGTGAAGCATAAACATTATCAACTGGACAATCAAAGAAACCTTGTATTTGATCAGCATGTAAATCAACAGTTAACACCCGATCTGCACCCACACCGGTTAACATGTTTGCGACCACTTTCGCAGTAATCGCAACGCGCGCTGAGCGTGGTCGGCGATCTTGTCGAGAATAACCAAAATAAGGAACAACCAGCGTAATGCGTTTTGCGGATGATCGACGGATGGCATCCGTCATAACCATCAATTCCATCAAGTTATCATTGGTAGGTCGACATGTTGGCTGCACGATGAAAACATCTTTACCTCGAACATGATCAAGGATCTCAACCATGATCTCACCGTCACTAAATTTTTCCACCGTGGCTTTGCCTAACGGTACATTTAGAAAATGTGCCACATTTTGAGCGAGACGTGGATGTGCGTTGCCGCTGAAAACCATCATACTATGGTCGGCTGCGCGTTCTTGTAACTTGAGGATTCTATTTTTTGCCACAGTTTAAGATGCCAAGAGTTCTGTCAAAAAAGAATGGCTGGGGTACCAGGATTCGAACCTGGGAATGCAAGGATCAAAACCTTGTGCCTTACCGCTTGGCGATACCCCAACTGTAAAAAATCATTCTAACATTTGCAGTCACATCATGACTTCTTTTTTTTAAAGTCCATCAATGAAATGTAATGAGTGGCGAATGATTACAACCTTTTGCCACAAATCCTTGCCAAGATTCCGGCAAGTCATCCACTATTTCTTGCGCTTGTTGTTGGCTATTAGTCCCAACAAAAACACATCCACCAGTGCCTGTCATTCTTGCTTGGCCATATTGTGCTAACCAAGACAGTGCAGTGGCAACTGCAGGATAGTGACGCTTCACTACATCTTCACAGACATTTCTGCCTTCCCCCGAAAGGAAGCGCGATATTGTGATAGGTTCACAGTCTCGCGTCAACTCCCTCGCAGAAAATATTTCGGCCGTCGACACATGGCATGGCGGAACAATCACGACATACCAAGGTTCAGCCGGCAAAACAGCGCTTAACTTGTCACCGACACCCTCAGCCCAAGCGGCATAGCCATGGATAAAAACAGGTACATCTGCGCCCAACGACAAGCCAATTTTCGCTAATTGATCATTTGATAGTTGGCACTGCCAAAGTTGATTCAGCGCAACTAATGTTGTGGCGGCATTAGAGCTACCACCACCCAATCCCCCCCCCATTGGTAAGCGTTTATCTAACGAGATTAACGCGCCTTTGGTCATACCGACATACTGCTGTAGTTTTCTGGCGGCTCTTATAATTAGGTTGTCATCATTTTTAACACCTTCTATTGGTGTCAATAATTGAATATCGTCCGATGCCAAAGTCACTTCAAACGATAACAGATCACTGTAATCCAGAAACTGGAATACCGTTTGTAACTCATGATAGCCATCACTGCGCCGACCTGTAATGTGCAAAAAAAGATTTAGTTTGGCAGGTGATGGCCACCACTTCATGGCAAATTTGCCCATCGAGTGATGACCAGTCTAAGACTCAAATCCTGTTTATCAATAAATATTTTGACTGGCAGTGTATGGCCTTCAAAAGGCACATACCTTAAAAACTGAATATCCCAACCTTGCTGTATGAGGTGAGTAACTTGCCCTTTATCGTCTAGCTCTAAGCGATCGATAGTGATTGAAGGATCAGGTATTCCTCGAACCCAATCATCTAATGCATCAATTGGTAAGCTAACCCCTAACACCTCCTGAATCAAGGTTTCAGGATTAGTCGCGAGTATTTTTTCGCCATCAGCCATGGTCAATACTGCTTGCTGATCATCGCAATCAAGTGCAATTCCACCTTGAGCAAAAGGTCCTTCTATCTTGATTTGATTAGAGTTATGGTTTGCTTGCCAGCGCAGCCCTGCATTCAATGCCTCTTTACCTTGCCTAATCACTGTTCGTCCCTGAAACTGCCACTGATCAAGCTTTTTTAAAGCTTGATATCGTTGCTGCCATAGTGAGTCTGGACTGGTCTCAGGGCGCTGTTGAAGCAATGGTACGCAAGCAGTAATCGTCAACAATAATAGAAAAGTAATCGCCTGTTTCATTAATACGCTTACAAACCGAATCGAGACATCGTATTAAGAATTAATTGATTATTTTTATCTATGCTAAGCCCTTGCTCCCATGCTTTTTTAGCTTCTGATCGCTTACCTTGCTGCCATAGAATCTCACCTAAATGAGCTAAAAATTCTGGCGCCGCTTCAATCGCGACAGTTTGCTTAATATAGCGCTCCGCCTCTTCCATATTGCCCAAGCGATAGTGCACCCAAGCTAGGCTATCCAAATAAAAAACATCGTTTGGCTTTAATTCTACCGCTTTAGTAATTAGTGCTAAGGCTTCTTGATGTCTATTGGTGCGATCAGCGAGGGTATAACCTAACGCATTTAAGGCTTGGCTGTTATTAGGCTCTTTATCAAGAATAGCCAATAAATCTTCCTCCAATATGCTCAGCTTATTAAGCGGCTCAGCAACCATCGCTCTTCCATAAAGCAGAGCTGTTTGTTCAGGATATTGCAGCAATGCTTCTGTATATAAATCAAATGCCGCCTGATCTTGGCCTCGCTCTCTTAAAAAAGACGCCTCAAGCAGGTAATACTGAAGTGCATTTTTTGGCTGCTCTGTTCTCAACAGCTTTAAATACATTCTCGCTTTTTCTATTTGACCATTATCAGCCAATAAATTGATGTAACTAGACTGCGCCGCTTGAAAACGAAGACTGTCAACAGGCACAGAGGCAAACCATACCATCGCCGCTTCATCATTATTATTAATTTGCTCAGCTAACCCCATGAAATATCCAGCTTGTTTGCCGCGATCACCTATGTTAATCAAGGCATTAAAATACTGTTTAGCTTGTTGCCCGTCTTTTTCTTGAATAGCAATCAAACCTAAAGCAAATAAAATCTCTTCATTTTCAGGTGACTCGATATTAAGTTGTTCAAAGATAGTTCGTGCTTCAGTGATTTTATTGTTTTCACCTAATAGCTTTGCATAAGAAAAGCGTAAAATTTCACTAGCGGTATTATTGGTCGCGGGCTTTTTAAGAACCGTAATCGCCGCATCCCCCTTGCCCATTCGCTGTAATATCTCTGCCTTTAAAATAAGCGCATCTTCACGATTGACCTGCTCTTTGAGCACGTTTTCTACTTGCATGAGGGCTTTATCGTACTGTTTATAGAAGGCCATAACATGTGCATAAGCAAAAATGGCCTCCAAATCGTTGTCTTGATACGCCTTCAATTTTTGAAAAACATCGATAGCTTGCTCAGGCTTCGCCAACTCGAACAAGCTTTCAGATACGCGATCCAAATATTCTTTAGACTTTTCGGGAGCCAATGCTAAACCTGCATCAATAGCTTTGATAGCACCATCATAATCGCCCTTCAAGATGTAAAAAGGAACCTGCATAATGTGAACATCAGCATCATTCGGATCAACTTCAACCCACCTATCTAATGCACGATTGATTCGTTCTTGATTGCGACTGAAATTGGCAACCTGTGTCGAGCGACCAGCCACAACCGGTGATTCAACTAAGTTTGCCGCATTATCATACAAATCCGCAGCAAGACCTATTTGACCACGTTGACCAGCTATTTCAGCCGTTAAGACGTAATAAACCAGCTCCGCAGTCAAAGGTAGCGACGGTACATCTTTAGGTAATTCACTTTCTTCCGAGTTAACAGGGGTTATAGCAATTTCAACTGGCTGAGCAGGCGCAGAAGAACAGCCTATCAATGATAGTGATACAGCAAAAACCAAGCCTCGTTGAACTGAAGGGACTATACGAAGCCAGTGTGATGGTAATAAATACATAATAAAGCTACCTGATCGATTGATTTTGGTAGAATGGCATATTGATTTAAACAATCTGCCCCCAAAACATTAATTAATGGTTGTAGAGTTTACCAGTATTTAACGACGACTTATCACCAAAAAATATGCAATTTGTCACCTACGGCATCAACCACAACACTGCACCTGTAAACATTCGCGAAAATATTGCGTTTAATACAGATGTACTACCTACTGCTTTAGCTTCGCTAAAACAACAACCCTATGTGATCGAGGCCGTTATTCTCTCAACCTGTAACCGCACTGAAATATACTGCTATTTAGATGATGAATATCATCATTCAATTAACATGTGGCTACACGAATTTCATCAGCAAGCAAAAGACTCTTTGAACGAACACTTATATTGTCATCAAGGACCACATGCAATGCGACACTTGTTACGCGTCGCATGCGGACTTGATTCTATGGTGCTGGGTGAGTCACAAATTCTAGGACAAATTAAGACTGCCTATAGTGATGCACTCAACGCTAGAACCTTAGGCAAATTTTTAGGCCGATTGTTCCAACATGCATTCACTGTTGCAAAACAAGTCCGAACAGACACAGCAATTGGAAATAGTCCCGTATCCATCGCCTTCGCTGCAGTAAGCCTTTCCAAGCAAATTTTTAGTAATTTAAATAATTCAACCGCATTATTAATTGGTGCAGGTGAAACCATTGAGCTGGTTGCTCGTCATTTACATGATAATGGCGTCGGACGAATTATTATCGCCAATCGAACCGTTGAGCGGGCCCATAATCTAGCTTTGCAAGTCAATGGATACGCAATTAGTTTAAGTGAAATGCCCGCTCACTTAGCTGAGGCAGATATCGTCATTAGCTCAACGGCCAGCCAGCTTCCAGTAGTGGGCAAGGGTACCGTTGAGCGAGCACTTAAACAACGAAAACGTCGTCCGATTTTCATGGTCGATATTGCTGTACCGCGAGACATTGAACCTGAGGTCGGTAATTTAGAAGATATTTATCTTTATTGTGTGGATGACTTACAAGAAATCATCGAAGAAAGTCTGCAATCTCGGCGTGAAGCAGCAGAGCAAGCAGAGGAGATCATCGACAATCAAGTGGAACATTTTAGAGCTTGGCTGCGAACTCAAGACGCTGTCCCTGTTATCAGGGCCATTAGAGAAAGGGCTGAGTCAGAGAGTGATTACTTACTTGAAAAAGCAAAAAAACAATTAGAACATGGTCTACCTGTTGAATCCGTGTTAGATGACCTAGCCAGAACATTAACCAAAAAATTATTACATGAGCCGAGTAGACAGCTACGCCAATCAGGCTTTGACACCGACAACAATTTAATTGAAGCAGCGCGTAGCCTCTTTAATATTAAGGATTAACTGTGAAAGACTCCATCAAAAGTAAGCTAGAAAGCTTAATTGAGCGCCAAGAAGAAATTAGCGGCTTATTATCTGATCCGCAAACAATGGCGGATCAAAATAAATTCCGCAGTTTATCTCAAGAATATGCGCAATTAGAACCGGTAGTCAGTAACTTCAGCGCCTACAAGGGAGCATTAAGCGCCATTGAAGATGCCAAAAGTATGCTGCAAGAAGATGATGCTGAAATGCGTGAACTAGCAAAAGAGGAACTTGCAGAAGCACAAGCTGATGAAGAAAGATTAGAACTCACCTTGCAAAAACTATTATTACCGAAAGATCCTAACGATCAGCGAAATATCTTCCTCGAAGTACGTGCAGGTACTGGCGGTGATGAAGCGGCTATTTTCTCTGGTGATTTGTACCGAATGTACACCCGCTATGCTGAATCACAGCGTTGGAATGTAGAAATTATTAATGCACAAGAAGGCGATCATGGCGGCTATAAAGAAATAATTCTACGTATCGTAGGTGATGGTGCCTATTCACGGCTTAAGTTTGAGTCAGGCGCTCACCGTGTACAACGGGTTCCAGAAACAGAGTCACAAGGCCGTATTCATACCTCTGCTTGCACGATCGCGGTGATGCCTGAAGCCGATGAGATTGATGAAATCGAAATTAACCCCGCCGATCTTAAAGTGGATACTTTCCGCTCACAAGGTGCCGGTGGACAACACGTTAATACCACCGATTCCGCTATTCGTATCACGCACATTCCTACCGGCACTATCGTAGAATGTCAGGAAGAGCGTTCACAGCATAAAAACCGTGCAACGGCGATGTCAGTACTAAAATCTCGCATCATGGCAGCAAAACACGAAAAACAAGATGCTGAACAAGCAGAAACCCGTAAATCACTCGTCGGTAGTGGCGATCGTAGTGAGCGGATCCGTACATATAACTATCCACAAGGTCGCGTGACCGATCACCGTATCAACTTAACGTTATATAAGTTAGCTGAAATTATGGATGGCGATCTCGATCAAGTTATTGACCCATTAATTAATGAATATCAAGCTGACCAGCTGGCATCATTAGCGGGTGAAAGTGAACTATAAACAAGCTTGTTAATTGGATTTTAGATTAAGGAAACCTCGTGGCAGTCAACGATCAACTCTCTCAGCAAGCCTATGTAAAAAAATGTAAAAAGGCGGCAGAAAAAGGCAATGTTATCGCTCAAAATACCTTAGGTTTTCTTTACCTTAATGGCCAAGGTGTGAATAAAGATTATGCTGAAGCCACCAAATGGTATCGTCGCGCCGCTGAACAAGGTTATGACGTAGCTCAGTTTAATCTAGCCATCATGTTCAAACTCGGCAACGGTGTTGAACAAAATCATTCACAAACTCTGAAGTGGATGACGGCCGCTGCAGAGCAAGGCCATGCTGACGCACAAAGCAATCTTGGTAATATGTATTACCAAGGTTTAGCAGTGATGCAAGATTATGTCGCCGCTTATATGTGGTGGTTACTGGCAGAAAAAAATGGTACTCAGGATCTCGACCATAACAAAAATCAATTATTGAAAAAAATGCAGCCATCACAAATCAAAGATGCAGAACAATCAGCCCAACAATGGATGCAAAAACATGGTCAATAAACTCGCGTTTCTTTTTGAAAAACCATCTTCACCGACTATTTAGACTAAGCGCTATAATTTGGCTTCTCTCACTATAGGCATAATATGAAAATACCAAACCGACTCCAGCCCCTGGTAGATGACGGCTTAGTAGATCAAGTCATGCGTCGCTTAATGAGCGGCAAAGAAGCGGATGTCTATGTTGTCCGCTGTGGCAGTGAAATTCGTTGTGCCAAAGTCTATAAAGAAGCAGCAAAACGTAATTTCAAACAGGCCGTGCAATACCAAGAAGGCCGCAAAGTACGTAATAGTCGTCGTGCCCGCGCGATGGAAAAAGGGTCTAAGTTTGGTCGAAAGCAACAAGAAGAAACATGGCAAAATGCTGAAGTAGACGCGCTGTATTTGTTAGCGGGAGCAGGCGTTCGCGTGCCACAACCCTACGACTGTTTGAATGGCGTATTGATTATGGAACTGATCACCGATGAGTCGGGTGAAGTGGCGCCACGATTAAATGATGTCTCCATGTCGGCCGAGCAAGCTTTAGAAGATCATGCTTTAGTGATGCGAGATGTCGTTCGCATGCTATGTGCTGGAGTCGTTCATGGCGATCTTTCAGAATTTAATGTACTTGTTGATGAATATGGCCCTGTCATTATTGACTTACCACAGGCGGTTGATGCCGCAGCGAATAACAATGCCCAAGCCATGTTAACCCGCGACGTTAACAATATGGCTCGCTACTATGGTCAATTCGCTCCCGAACTGCTGAATACGAGCTATGCCAGAGAAATCTGGGCTTTATATGAAGATGGCCAATTAACACCGGATACCGAATTAACAGGCCTTTTCGCAGAAAGCACAGAAGCGGCTGATGTTGATGCTGTCATGCTAGAAATTCAATCTATCTTAGCTGAAGAAGATGCAAAGCAAGCACGGCTACGGGAAGCCGATGAATCCTAGGCCAACTATTTAAAAAGAGCTGTCTCACAATATGTGCAGACGTAATCAAATGCGGCAGTAAACTGATGACAAGTAGATTGCTGACAGATACTACAGTCACAAACATTATCCGCTTCTGAACTACCGTGAATGGCCGTATCAACCAAAACCTGGCGAGCAATAAAAAATTCGGCGATGGTTTGCTTAATAAGTGATTTCGATTGCGCATCGGCATCTTGTTCAGCTAAGGCATCATGTAAACCTTCTATATGATGAGACATCAACTTAGCAAGCTTAGCTACCTCTAAGACTTTGAGCACTTTCTGATGTTTTATAGCAGCTATAAGCCTGCTTTCAGGATCAATTGTCATCACACATTTCAATGCAATAACGGTATGTAACTGTATAAACAAATCATCAAGTGACGCAGCTAATTCTGCCGGTATTGATTCGCTACTGTCTGTTGGTGCTGCAGCTTGCAATCGCCGTATCTCATTTTCTATGCCGTCAATTTGCTGATCGTAGAGCAGCGTTTGTTCGGCGTGATTACTTGTCATCATTATTTGCTGTTCCTGTGGCGACGTATTAACCGATCTCGCACGCGGCTTATTGAGGTTGAACACCTAAAATATCTAATGCCACTGCTTGTGCCACCTTAATACCATCAATTGCCGCAGAGAAAATCCCCCCTGCATAACCCGCACCCTCACCCGCAGGATATAAGCCACGCGTATTAATGCTTTGGAAATCTTTACCGCGTTGGATACAAATTGGCGCTGATGTACGTGTTTCCACACCGGTCAAAATAGCATCCGCCATAGCAAAACCTTTGATTTTGTCATCAAACTTGGGAATCGCTTCACGAATGGCAGCAACCGCATATGCCGGCAATACTTGCGTTAAATCGCCCAATGCAACCCCTGGCTTATAAGAGGGCGCCACACTGCCTAATGCTGTTGAAGGTTTGTTTTTCAAAAAATCACCGACCAACTGAGCCGGTGCTCTGAAGTCGCCGCCACCTACTTGATAGGCTAATTTTTCTAAGTCACGTTGCAAATCAATACCCGCTAATGGATAACCCGGATAATCAACTTCAGGATCAATGCCCACGACAATCGCCGCATTGGCATTACGTTCATTTCGTGAATATTGTGACATGCCGTTAGTCACCACTCCGCCTTCTTCTGATGCAGCAGCAACAACTGTTCCTCCAGGACACATACAAAAACTATAAACACTACGACCGTTTTTACAGTGATGGACCAGTGAATAATCGGCTGCCCCTAAAATCGCATTACCCGCTTCCTCACCAAAACGCGCCTTATCAATGACTGATTGTGGATGCTCGATACGAAAACCAATCGAGAAAGGTTTAGGCTCAATATACACACCATACTCTAATAACATTTCAAAGGTATCACGGGCACTGTGGCCAATCGCCAAGATAATATGCCCACTCTTTAAGATCTCGCCATTACTTAGGGTTAAACCCGTAATTTTGCCGAGATTATCAGACGAGTCGCCATCAAGCTCACGCTGAATGCTCTCAACCTTAGTATCGAAACGAATTTCACCACCAAGGCTGATAATTTCGTTTCGCATATTTTCGACCATTTTGACTAACTTAAAGGTGCCAATGTGAGGCTTGCTAACCATTAGAATCTCTTCTGGTGCACCGGCTTTAACAAATTCATTTAAAACTTTGCGACCTAAAAACTGCTTATCTTTAACTTGGCTATAGAGTTTTCCATCAGAAAACGTACCTGCTCCTCCCTCCCCAAACTGAACATTCGACTCCTTCTTTAAGTGACCTTTTTGCCAAAGATTCCATGTGTCTTGAGTACGTTGCTTAACGGCTTGGCCACGCTCCAAAACGATCGGTTTCAGACCCATTTGAGCTAATACTAAAGCCGCTAAAATACCGCATGGACCAAAACCTATAATAATCGGACGCTCTTGACTCTCTAATGGGAAATCAGCAGGCGCTTGTGCAACAAACTTGTACGATGTGTCAGGGCTTATTTTCACGAAAGGCTGCTTGGCAAACTTTTCTAATACAGCCTTTTCATTATCATCAGATAAAGTGACATCTAAATGATAAATCAACAAAATATTCGACTTTTTGCGAGCATCATAGCCGCGCTTAAATATAGAAAAGCTAAGCAACTCATCGCTTTTAATGCCAAGCGTTTCGACAATAGCTGCAGGCAACTTATCTTCAGTGTGGTGTAAGGGTAATTTAATTTCGGTGAGTCGTAACATGAATGGGTCGCTTGCTTAAAAGTGAGAAGTTTTCAATAGCGGAATTTTAACATGGCTAACACGCTATCGTATTTATATAGAAATCAATCGCAGAGCCCCAACAATAAAGCGTGTCCGTAACGCCTAAAAAATAGGTATTAGCTAGCTCATTATTCAAGTGTCGACTTCCGATTCAAACACTCATACCAGCTAGCCCACTAACTGGATATTTATGGGGTATAAAAAAATTTATCTAGAAATCGGTTTATCAGTGGCGCGAGAGTAAGAATTGAAAAGAAGACAATTGGCCATGCTGTAACGAAGCCTGTACCCCACGCTTGCAAAAAGGTATATAAGGACTCTGTTTGTAGAAAGATAATCACGCCAGACACAATCAATGCTGTGCAACCGGACATTACCAATGCAAACAGAATCCTCCGATAACGATTATTAATGTTGATCGCCACAGCTTTAGAACTGCTTGTCATTTTGCAATATGATTTCTGTCATTTTTTGAGGGTTGTCCACAAAGGCAAAATGACCTGTGTTAGCAATAGTAATTATACCTACCCTACCAAGATTCCTTGCAGTGCGCTGCCGCTCGGTATTAATTGACCAGTCTTTTTCTCCATACACGAGCGTGACTGGTGCCTTCACTTTTGAATAAAGGGAGCTGGCTTCACTCCATGACTTCCAACCTGCGAAAGTGCTACGTTCAACATATCGATAGCCTTTCCTCCTACCAACCCGATCAAACTCTGTCAGGAGTTTTCCTGGCATCCAACCTTTGTTCTTTAACCCACCCTTCATGATAATACCTAGGAACAGTATGTTTTCCATTGCAGCTACCACTGCACCTACATACGGAATGGCAAACTGTCCAATTACGAAGTTTGCAAGCAAATTTCCACGACGCACACCATCACCATAGCGCTGATCGTAATCATAAGTATTTGATGAGATCACACTTTTGACTCGGTTCGGCAATTGACTTGCTACGGTAAGTGCTAGAACGGCACCAATTGACTCGCCCACAAGAGTAATATTGTTCAGATCAAGTTTTTCAATAAACGAAATTACACCACTCCTGAGGTAAGGCTCGTCATAATTGGCCTTGGTATCGATCGATGAATAGCCATGCCCAGGTAAATCGATGGCGTATACAGTGAAATGCCTTGCTAAGTTTGGAATCACATCTTCAAAGTAATCAAGTTGGGTACGTATGGTATGCAGCAAAACTAGCGGCTCACCAGCCCCAGCCTTCAGATACCGAATTGACCTGTTACCGTCAATTTTAACGTCAGAAATTTTCCCGATTTTGGATAAGTCTCGCATTTTGTAATCCTTAATTAATTAGATAGGGTTGCTCTGTATGGTTTGTTACCGCGCTTAATTACCAAGGAAGAGTGTCCTCTTCGTGAAAGAAACCTCCACTTGGTCCACTATCATCTAATGTTGCTAAGCGAACGCTTGTTTTATAACTATCAGTAACTTCCATTGGTGCGTTAGGACCACCCAGTTCTGTTTTCACCCATCCCGGATGAGCTGAGTTGACCTTAACTTGGGTGTCTCTTAATTCTCGGGCAAGATGAATCGTGTAGGCATTCAATGCCGACTTAGAGGTGTTATAGGCGAATGCCTTGGCCGGATCGATCGGTGAATTAGGCATGCTGTGCAGGGTTTGTGACGCCAAGATACTTGATAAATTTACAATACGACCTGCTGGTGCTTTCTTGATTAGAGGCAACAACGTTTGTGTAAGTGCGATCACTGAAAACAGGTTCGTCTGGAACGTATCATGAAGCATTTGTTGGCTGACCGTGCTACTGTTGTTAGTGCCAAAAAGCTCTTCAATGCATATGCCTGCGTTGTTAACCAATATGTCCAACCTGCCAAAATGCTGATCGAAGTAGGCATAAGCCAACTTTGACGAATAAGTACGACTTGCATCAAAGGCAATTGCATCACTTTGAATGCCTAGCACCCGTAATTGTTTAACGGCTTCCTTTCCTTTTTCCTGGTCACGAACGCCGATGATCACAGTGATGCCGAGTTCACCTAGCTTCTTGGCTGTTTCAAATCCTATTCCTCGGTTAGCACCAGTAATAAATGCCACCTTTCCTTCATGCCCTGTCATTTCCAAATTCCTTAAATTGAGTTAAACATTATTAATGTACTGAAAGGTACATAAACATAATAGATTGAATTTAATTTATGTGTCAACCATTTACTTACCGCATGGTACAATAATCGCATTATTAGATAGAACTTATGGCTATGAGTACAACACAAACAAAAAAAACGCGCGGCAGACCTAGTGAATTCAATCACGAAGAAGCGCTTGAAAAAGCGCTCATGGTATTTTGGTCCAGGGGGTATGAAGGAGCCTCCATGACAGAACTCACAGAGGCCATGGGTATCAACCGCCCAAGTCTTTATGCGGCCTTTGGCAACAAAGAGGAGCTATTTAGCAAGGCGTTATCCAGATATATCTCCGGACCAGTGTCCTATGTGACTGAAGCGATGCAAGAACCTACAGCTAAGCAAGTGGCAAAGAAATTTTTGACTCGATCAGCAGAATTTCTGACCAATGAAAGCACTCCACGAGGCTGCATGATTGCAATTGGTGGTTTGTTCTCTGGAGATGGATGCGAACGGGTTAAGCAAGAGCTGATTTTGTACAGGCAAGCTTATGAAAAAGCGCTTAGAGAACGATTTGAATTGGCAAAAAGCCAAAATGACCTAAAGCCAGACGTTAACCCACATACATTAGCTAAATATATAGCAATAATTCATCAGGGAATGTCTGTGCAGGCTGCAAGCGGGTCTACGAAAGAGCAACTATTATCTATTGTTGAGCTATCACTAAGTAACTGGCCATAATCGATCTAGGACGAATGTCTATTTCTGGTACCAAGCGGACTGTCAGACTGATTAAAACCTTACGTATAAGCTTTATAGCCACTAAACAAATAACCCTGCACTGTATCCAGAAGACCACGCCCATTGAAAGTTATAGCCGCCTAGATGACCCGTCACGTCGAGCACTTCACCGATAAAATACAGTCCCGCTTGCTGTTTGGCTTCCATCGTTTTCGAACTAATGCCATCGGTATCAACGCCGCCTAAAGTGACTTCTGCGGTACGGTAACCTTCCGTCGCCGAGGGCTTTACAACCCAATTATTAATCTGCTCGCCAATCGATATTAAGTGTTTGTCATTGAATTCAGCCAAAGCTAGATTGGCAGCATTAGGCCACCATAAAGCTTGTAATTCATTGACTAACGTTTTTGATAATTTATGGCTTAAAATGGTTTTTAACTGACTTTTGCCATGTTGTTGTTTTGCTTGTAGTAGCCAACTTATCGCATCAATGTTGGGCATTAAGTTAATCGCTACCTTATCACCAGGTGCCCAGTAGTTAGATATTTGCAAGATAACAGGGCCGCTCATTCCGCGGTGGGTGAATAATAGGTTTTCGCTAAAGTGCCGGCCATTACAACTCACACTGACCTCTAAAGCCAAGCCCGCTAAACGCTCACAAATAGGCTTCATGCCATCACTAAACATGAAAGGCACTAAACCTGCCTGACGCCCAGTGAGGGCAAGAGAAAATTGTTTAGCAATGTCATACCCCATTCCGCTTCCACCCAAAGAGGGAATGGACAAGGCGCCAGTAGCAACGACGACTGATTGACTTTCGATACTGAACTTAGTGTCGCCCTGAGTAATATTCAAGCGATAACGGTTCTGTTTGTTTTGAATCTGTTTTGCATTTTGATTATTAAATTCTTCGATTATCAAGGATTTAATTGCGTTGATGTCACAATCGGTTTTAATCTCAACCCCTGCCGACTCACATTCCGCCAGCAGCATCGTTAAAATATCTTTGGCTGAGTTTTTACAGAATAATTGGCTGTGAAGCCGCTCTTCATATTCAATGCCATAGCGTTCAACCATGGCGATAAAATCCCACTGACTATAGCGTGTTAATGCCGCTTTGCAAAAATGTGGATTATTTGAAATAAAGTTGTCAGCTTCAACAAAATGATTGGTGAAATTACACCGACCACCCCCTGACATTAAAATTTTCTTGCCTACCTTATTGGCTTTTTCCAAAATCAATACTCGACGCCCACGTTGTGCGGCAGTAAAAGCACAGAGTAAACCTGATGCACCAGCACCTAAGATAATTACATCATATTTTTTTGAAGCTGATTTCACGGCAACTTTATCCAAAAACGATTAATACCCATAAGCTGCTTAGCGAATACACGTTTTTTCACCGACAAACCTCAAGGCCCAAATACACGAAACCCCGCACTAGGCAGGGTTTTTAAGTGTTTTTTAACATCGCATTAATATTGAACTGGTGGCTATACCTAGATTCGAACTAGGGACCCCATCATTATGAGTGATGTGCTCTAACCAACTGAGCTATATAGCCATACCAAGCAGAGCATTTTACGGTGCCCTTAAATAAACATCAAGAAAATACTAAAATTATTTAGAGCCAATCGGTTAATTGAACACCGAAGCCTAAGCTATTGGTATAGGCATTGTAATCAATAAGACTTTCACCATAACCGTTAAACCATTGAACATAGCCCCTGACATCTTTTGACAAAGGAAAGCTCCAATTCAATTGAATAGCACCATGATTATTCGTGGTGCTTAAATTATCTCTCACCATAAAATCAAAGGTTTGGCTGCCTTTTTTATATAAGCCTCCTAGCTCAAAATGTCCTAAATAATCGTCAATATCAGGATTATCATCCTCATCAAACTTTTCAGGAATTCGCCACCAAGGTTTTGCAGAAAAAAACCAATTTCCTCTTTCAAAGATAAAATCAGCATACACTCTATTCCAGCTACGAGACAAAGTACCTGCTTGGCCATTCGATTGGTGAACAATACCAGTGCGAATAACTGAATTATGAAACCCTAAAACAGTGGCATCATTTTTAAATGATAACCACGCTTCTGGTTCGTGATTAGAATCCCTAAAAGGTGATGAGCCGTCTTTATTAAATTGTTGCCAAAAAGATCGGTTGGTATAGGCTGCGTAAAGATCGCCGCGCCCCTTAAAGAGGCCTCGAGCAATCGGTACTTTAAAGCTAATTTGAAACTTGGTTTCCCAAGATTGAAATTGAGTATTTTTATCAGGGAATGCTTCTTTGAACGGCGCTTCATTAGATGAGGCCATATTATTGCTGATAATAATGTAATTGGGCTTATGTGGCCTTAGTGAAAAGGGGTCGTTATTTGCAGATTCATACGATAATCGGCGCGCCAATGCTGACTCGACTGTCACCTTATTCACTTCCAGCGGCAATTTAATGGCTGCTGTATCTTTATCGGTAAGCACGTTCATTTCAAGGGTTTCACAATATGCTTTTAACTCACCAATCGTCACTGTATCCGCTGATATAGCCACCTGTTCTTGCAAGCATTGACTAATTTCTGCAGACAAACCAACAGGCATAACAAAAAGTCCCCAGCAAATGGCAAGCATTCTATCCATAAGTTTCATTTTCATCTCATCCATAATTTTATTTAGGTATTATCCTACTGTTAGGACAATTATTCATTAACATCATGCCTGCTTATTTCGCTAAAATGACCTTTATTACTGAGCTACCTCTGCACCAATAATGCTATAACTAATTTAAAAGGATAAAGCCATCGTGTTACACGTCTCAGCCAATGTCTCACTCGCAGATGATGAGATAGCCCTCACCGCCATTCGCGCGCAAGGTGCCGGCGGACAAAATGTAAACAAGGTGTCTTCAGCAATTCATTTAAGGTTTGATATTAAGGCCTCATCACTGCCCGATTTTTATAAACAACGTTTATTAGCGGTGCGCGATCAACGAATCAGTAAAGATGGCGTAATCATTATCAAATCACAACAATATCGTACTCAAGAAAAAAATCGGCAACACGCACTTGATCGCCTAGTAGACATGATCAAATCAGCCGTCATTGTTCAAAAAACACGGCGTGCAACCAAGGCGACAAAAGGGTCACAAAGAAGGCGAATGGATCGTAAAACCCAGCACGGAAAAACAAAAGCGCTACGCAGCAAGGTGTCTGAGTAAAATAATGCCGACCAACAACATTGCAACGAGAAAAATCTAAATGAAAATATGGGTCGATGCCGACGCCTGTCCGGGGGTCATTAAAGACATTTTATTTCGAGCGGCCGAGCGTACCAAAATTCAGATGACACTGGTTGCCAATCACAGTATGCGTATTCCGCCGTCTAGTTATATTAATTTTCTGCAGGTCACCCAAGGATTTGATGTCGCGGATAACGAAATTGTGCAACGACTGTCAGCCGGTGACTTAGTAATCACGGGCGATATTCCACTCGCATCCGAAGTAATTGATAAAAATGCACATGCTTTGAACCCGCGTGGCGAGTTATATACCACCGATAATATTAAGGCTCGGCTGAGCATGAGAGACTTAATGGAAACCTTACGCGATAATGGCGTAAATACCGGTGGCCCAGCACCATTAAGTCAAAGTGATCGCCAAGCCTTTGCCAATCAATTAGATAGCTTTCTAACTAAGCATCATTAGCATAAACCAATGCCGTTTAGGGCTTGGTCACAGAGACCACACTAATTGGAAATGATCACTGTTCGCCACTTGATTCCTGAGTCTGAATTACTGCGCCTGAATTACGCGGCAACTTAATCGACAACAATGCCGCAGCAGCGACCAACACAGAAGACGCAATTAAACAGCCAATCAAACTATAGTGCTGATACATTAAGCCTGATAAAACCGTGCCGGTTAAACGTCCACCCGCATTAGCCATATAATAAAAGCCGACATTCATTGCGACTTTGTCATGATCTGACCATTCAACAATAAGGTAAGAATGCACGGCAGAATTCAAGGCAAAAATCATCGCAAACAAGCTTAAGCCAATGATGATGACGGTGGCAGGATCCAGTGATTGATAAAGTGCAAACGCCATTCCGGCGGGTAATAACATTAAGAGCACGGCTAATTGTTGCGTTGTTTTACCATCAGGATTTTGTCCCTGCTGTTTGTGTTTAAGCAAGCTAGGAGTAGCGGCTTGCAATATGCCGTAGCCAATAATCCATAAAGCGAAGAAACTACCTACCTCTGCAAAATGCCAGCCTAAGGTTGAGGTTAAATAGACCGGTAGTCCAACCACAAACCAAATATCCCGAGAACCAAACAAAAAGAACCGTGCCGCAGATAGCCAATTAATCGCCGGATCGTTGGCAAAGAGTTGTGAAAATTTAGCCTTGGTTTTTGTTTTACCGAGATCATGTGGCAATAAAAACCAAGTCAGTAATAAAACCACCAATAATCCGCCCGACAACACATATAAAGCACCTTTAAAGCCATATATGGATAACAATAAACCACCCAAGAAAAAGCCTACGCCTTTCAGTGTATTTTTAGACCCAGTCAACACAGCAACCCATTTGAATAATGGATTAGTGGCTTTATTATCTGTCGCTGTCGGCACAAATAATTTAACGCTTGCCTTAGCACTCATTTTATTCAAATCTTTAGCAATGCCTGATAAAGCTTGAGCGGCCATCACATAAAAAATCGTCAAATATTCTGTAGGTACTGTTAGCATTAATAATGCAAAAACCTGCAATAACATACCGACATGCATCGTAGTATTAAGACCAAACCGTGCACCTAACCAGCCACCGACGAGGTTAGTGATAATGCCAAAAAACTCATAAAACAAAAACAAGCTGGCAATGGCTAGTGGTGTGTAACCAAGCTGATGAAAATAGAGCACCACCAGCATCCTAATCGCACCATCAGTCAGGGTAAAAGCCCAGTAACCACCCGTTATTACAGCATAATTGCGTAAATTATTGACTGCAGTATTCACAACTACATCGCCCGAGCAATCATATTAGCGATATCAATCATGCGATTAACATAGCCCCATTCATTGTCATACCACGCCAGTATTTTCACTTGTGTGCCATTGATAACCATCGTCGAAGGTGCATCAATAATCGCTGAACGAGGATCATTGGTGTAATCAGCTGATACTAATGGCCGCGTTTCATAACCCAACACTCCTTTCAATACACTTTCTGAAGCCGCTTTAAATAAGGCATTAACTTCTTCTGCACTGGTTTCTGTCTTCGACTCAAATACAAAATCCGTCAGTGAACCGTTTAATAAAGGAACGCGAACCGCTGTACCATTCAACTTACCTTCCAACTCGGGAAATATGTTGATGATAGCTTTTGCCGAACCCGTTGTTGTTGGAATTAAAGATTGACCACAAGCACGTGCACGGCGGAGATCTTTATGACCTTTATCAACAATGGTTTGGGTATTGGTGATGTTGTGAATCGTGGTCATCGAACCATGTTTGATGCCTAATGATTCATGCATCACCTTCACAATCGGCGCCAAACAGTTCGTCGTACACGATGCCGCCGTTACAATATGATGGTGTGCAGGATCATATAACTCATGATTCACGCCATACACCACATTAAGTGCAGGTTCTGGACAAGGCGCAGAAACGACTATTTTTTTAATACCTTGATCAAAATAAGCCTGCAACTGTTCCGGTGTTTTGAATTTTCCAGAGCATTCCAATAACAGATCAATACCGTAATCTGCCCAATTTACTTCGTCAGGCGTGCTGTATTGACTAACACTAATACAACGCTCATCAAGCTTTATCTGATTATCCGCGCTTGAGATTATTTTATCTTCACCCCAACGACCATGCACTGAGTCAAATTGCAGCAAATGAGCATGGCAGGCCGCATCGCCTTTTATTTCATTAATATGCACAAACTCTAATTCGTCACTACCCCAACCAAGCTGCAAAGCCAGTTTTCCCATTCGTCCAAAACCATTAATACCAACACGTATTGTCATTTGTTCACTCCAGTCTCTAACAACAAGCTTGATTCGGGCGATCTAACATAGTGTGTAACGCCTCCCGATCATCTTGATAAGGTGACGAGCCTGATACCCCAGACACGGTCGCTTTAATAAGCTGAGTTGCCCACTCCGGTAGTGTGTTACTCACGCGGTAATACACCCATAAACCTTGGCGTCGGGATAATAAAAGGCCAGCTTCTTTGAGCTGGCCAAGGTGGCGGGAAATAACGGGTTGCGCCAAAGCGAGGGCATGAGTCAATTCACAGACACACAATTCACCTTCTTGATCGAGCAATACCAACGCTCGCAAACGCATCGGGTGCGATAAAGCGGAATAAAAATCATCTGCTTGTAAATTCATAAGCTCATATCCAAAACATTATATATCGAAAACTATATATATAGATTTAAGAATATGCAATATTTAAAGAAGGGTAAGAATTATTTCGTGAATGTAATAAATTTGAGGAATAAAAAAAGTCGCGTCAGCAAGGTTGGCTGACGCGACTTATCAATTTGAAGGCGTGATTAGTGCAACTAAGGTCGATCTTAGAAGCTATTCCAACTATCTTTTTTCTGAAAGCGTAAGCGAGGTAAAATCAAACCGAGTAATAAGCCACCAAACAAAACGGCGGCGCCAACCAAAAACCAGCTTTTTGCATCGTTATCTTTCAGGCCACTATTTTCGATAGTCAGTAATTGCATGTCATGATCAATCAATTGCAATTGTTCTTTCAATTGCCGATTTTCATTATCCAAACCCATGGCGTTTGAGGCGGTTCTGCGTAAATCATCAAGTTCAGTACTTAAGCGTTGAGCGGTTTCTTTCAATGACATATTTTCACTGCCAGCATCCGAATTTCGCGTCGTTAAAGACATGAGTTCTTCTTTATATTTTGCGACTTCTAATTGCAAATTGACGACTTTTTGCTCGCTAGCAGCCAGCAGATCTCGAGCACTTGCGGTGTTTGATAAGTAGCGTGAAAGCACCCAACCTTCAACACCTTGTTCAGTCCGTACTTTGGAATAGCCCGTAGGATCAGTTTCAACAACCTCTAGTTTTGCACCACTGGTCAGCATCTTTCGAATGCCAAATTTGACGCCTTGGCCGGTACGCATGGTGATTTCAAGCTCATCAGACACATAACGCGTAGTGCCAGCAGCGCTGAATAAGGGCGTCAATAAAGGAATAACAACCAGCATGTTTAGAAGTACTTTTTTCACGATAAACCTGCAATATCATCTAGTTAAAAACGTATTTTATCAGATGATGCTGCAATGGAGGCTATTACATCACCATAAATAATTCGACTGGCTGACAATAAGCCACAAAGCCATTTGTTTCACTCACCGCTTTAGCCTTTATTGAAATAGCGCCAAGCGTATGACAATTTGCCTTGGCAAAGACCCAAATTAACTCGGATCTTTATCTGTCATAGGATAAACAAATCAGTTTCATCATCCTGTCACATAAACTTGTTACCTTTCCCGCAGATAATATAAAGGTAATAAAATAAATGGAAAAAATGAGAATATTATTTTTGTGCACAGGTAATGCCTGTCGATCACAAATGGCGGAAGGTTGGATGCGAGAGCTAGCTAAAAAAACCATTGACGTTAAGTCAGCGGGAATTGAAGCGCATGGTCAAAATAGCCATGCCATTAATACCATGGCTGAAATAGGCATTGATATTTCTGCACAAGACTCCATTCGAGTGAACGGTGAAATTCTAGAGTGGGCGGATATACTGGTCACGCTATGTGATAATGCTGAAGAACAATGCCCAGTAGTCAATCCCCACTCGATAAAATTGCATTTGCCTCTTCCTGACCCTGCTAAAAAGAAAGGCACAGATGAAGAAATTCAAGCCGAATTCCGTGAAGCACGCGAAAAAGTCAAACAACGCGTCAACTATGTACTTGAGCAACTCAAATAAATTTTTGAAGGATTAGTTTTCTTCTTAATATAGCGTTCTTTGAACATGTCCTACTCCTCCTCTATTCAGTTATTTCATAAAAAAAGCCCCATCCAAATAACTTGGATGGGGCTTTTTACTACTTTAGCTTGACTAGGTGATAGTTAAGCTAACCTAAAATGAAACGTCATACTGTAAACGGAACCTGTTATCACTCACTTCCTGATTTGCGTACCCATCTTCCAAAGTCAGGTGCGAAAAGTCAGCAGTGATCTTATTGTTATGCCCTGCACCAAATAAAAACCAGTTCGCGCCGATAGTAAATTCTTCACGCTTGTTTTCTAACTGGATATCAGTCTTGTTTGGTTCATTAACAACAGCGTAACGAGCAGCAAGTTCAAGTTGTTTAGGTATTGCTGGAATTAAACTATGGAAAAAATAACCTGCTTGGGCGTAACCACCGTCTAAATCACTTGATGTGTTGTTGACTACGTCATCAACTGATTTGTGGTGGTACTCTTGTTGCCATGAAAAACCTCTCCATTTAAATGCAGAGCCCTGAGTCCATTGATCAACTTCATACTGCCCATCGACAGCACTTGCGGCACTTGTAAAGCCATCTAAATTACCACAACCACTAGATGACCAGCGTGTGCATCGACCAGTGTTAGTCGCTGCACCAAATGATAAACTTGCCGTTGGCTTTTCTGTGAATTCTACGTCAGTTTGCTTAAGGGCAAGATCACGGCCAAGGAAATTCCATTGTAATCGACCTGCATACATCAAATTTGCATCATCGTTACTTACTGAACGACCCTCACCTGTAAAGACACCTGCATAGTAGCGAAGATCAGCATGTGTACCCTCAAATAAACGACCTCGTAATTGGGCGCCGACTTGACGGTCAATAGTGAAGACTCTGTTCGCAATCGAGCGCTCTACAAATTGTTGACGACCTGAAGAATCAACCCGTTCTCTATTGTAATCGATTTTCCATTGACCAATTCGAAAACCTAACTCTTTGTATTTATCTACCGTAATCCGCCAATCGATTAGACGTGTACTTGATGCAGAGCTTGATTCATCAGTGTCACGAGTGGGTTGCCAATCAGCTTCAAAATAATAGCCCAACCAAGGTCTAAAACCATGGCCACCGATCTTCATCCGCAAACGACGCGCTTCAAATGTATTTTCTCTTTGATCACCAAAATTGGCGATTTGTCGAGGATCACCGCTCATAGGTGTTGTATAGCGTAATTGCGCACGCCATTGTAAGTTGGTCTGCCAGTTACCATCGCGAGATTCCATACGGAAGCCTTTCTTACCATGACTCACCTTGACAGGGAATTCATCGACTTTTTTCTCAACCTGCTTAGCAACAGCTTGCTCTACTTTAACGTCAAAATTATTTTCTTTTGACTCAACCGCTTCTTTATCGGCTTTTGACGCATTTGTTAACAGCTCATAGTTTTCCGCAGTAATCGTACCTTGGTCACGAAGTACTTTAAGTAAGTCCATCATAGCTTCATTGTTTGCTTGTGCTGGCATCATGGCAGAGCCAAACAAAGCACCCGCCATTAATAGTGAAGATGTTTTAAGTTTCAAGGGGGCTTCCTCTTGGTAGTTTAAAAATAATTCGGAACGCTGTCCGAGTGGAAACACAATAACGATTAAATATTTCAAAAATATGACGGCAATCAATTTATTTGCGATTGCGAGACAATCTTTCACAAGTGTTGTTTTATTACTACAAAGGTGAGTCATTTAATTGCATCTTGAAAAACGCAAAACTTGCCACAATCTATAAAGGGACCAAATACCAAGGCTTATACAAAACGCCGCAATGCGTTCCTAATATGTTTGGGTCTTATTCATTCGCTCTCATCATTAAAGGACAGCCCATGTTTCGGATTTTATTTATACTTTTTCTACTGGTGCCGCTCATAGAGATCTACGTGTTAATAAAGGTAGGCTCAATCATTGGCGCGGGTTGGACTGTGATTGCCATTCTCGGTACCGCCGTGCTGGGGGCGGGCTTGTTACGTGTACAAGGCTTAAGTACGCTACAACGTGCTCAACTGGCGATGGCTAAGGGCGAAATACCGGCGGTGCCGATGCTGGAAGGAGCAGCCTTAGTATTAAGTGGTTTTTTATTACTCACGCCGGGCTTTTTTACCGATACATTAGGCTTTATTTTGCTAATCCCAGTGCTTCGACAATCGCTCATTAAACGGCTATTAAAAAACAGTCAGTTTTTCTACCGAAGCCAAACGACCCGCAGACAACATGGCTATAGTGAGTCAAACATTATCGAGGGCGAGATTGTGGGTGACGACTCGGATAAACACTTAAAATAATTTTATTATCGCAGCACTTGAAGTTTATTTTTACAACCCCATCTTTGTGGTTCGTAATTTTTTTGTTAGACATTTTTTGAGGTTATATAGATGAATATTCGTCCCCTTCATGATCGCGTAGTTGTACGTCGCACAGAAGAAGAAACAATGAGCGCAGGCGGTATCGTACTTCCTGGTAGTGCGGCTGAAAAACCTGCACAAGGTATGATCGTTGCAGCGGGTAACGGCAAAATCACTGATTCTGGTGATGTCCGTGCAATGGACGTTAAAGTTGGCGATAAGATTTTATTCGGTAAATATGCCGGTACAGAAATCAAAGTCGATGGCGAAGAGTTATTAGTCATGCGTGAAGATGACATCGTTGCTGTAATCGAAGCTTAAGCAATACTAAAACAGCGTTATTCTCGTCGGCTGACTAGCCGAATCCATGCTAAATACGTTGTTCGTATTAGCCTTTTAGATAAGCGTATAGACGCGATGAGAATAACATCAGAATTCCTTAGATTAAGCTTTGTAGGCATTGATCTAAGATTTACAGAATATTAAAGAGGAATAAACATGGCTGCTAAAGAAGTCAAATTTGGAGCAGATGCTCGCCAATTGATGATCAATGGTGTGAACATCTTAGCGGATGCGGTAAAAGTGACATTAGGCCCTAAAGGTCGTAACGTCATTTTAGATAAAAGCTACGGCGCGCCAACCATTACTAAAGATGGTGTATCTGTTGCCAAAGAAATCGAGTTAGACAATAAATTCGAAAACATGGGTGCACAAATGGTTAAAGAAGTGGCATCTCACACTTCTGATGCGGCAGGTGACGGTACAACAACTGCCACCGTATTAGCACAAGCTATCTTACGTGAAGGCATGAAAGCAGTTGCAGCGGGCATGAACCCGATGGACCTAAAACGCGGTATTGATAAAGCCGTTGCAGCAGCGGTTGAATCATTAAAAGGTATGTCGTCACCATGTAATGACGATAAAGCCATCGCTCAAGTAGGTACTATTTCTGCAAACTCTGATGCATCTGTGGGTGGCATCATCGCTGAAGCCATGCAAAAAGTAGGTAAAGAAGGCGTTATTACGGTTGAAGATGGTTCTGGCTTCGAAAATGAATTAGATGTAGTTGAAGGTATGCAGTTTGATCGCGGTTATTTATCGCCTTACTTTGTAAACGATCAACAAACAATGACGGCTGAACTAGAAAGCCCATATGTATTGTTATTCGACAAAAAAATCTCAAACATCCGTGAGTTACTTCCAGTATTAGAAGGCGTTGCTAAAGCAAGTCGTCCTTTACTGATCATCTCTGAAGATGTGGAAGGAGAAGCATTAGCCACATTAGTTGTTAACAGCATGCGTGGTATCGTTAAAGTCTGTGCGGTTAAAGCACCTGGTTTCGGTGATCGTCGTAAAGCCATGTTAGAAGATATCGCGGTATTAACTGGCGGTACGGTTATTTCTGAAGAGGTCGGTTTAAGCCTTGAGAAAGTAACATTGGAAGACTTAGGTCAAGCTAAAAAAATCTCAGTGAGCAAAGAAAACACAACCATTATTGATGGCGCAGGTAACGCAACAGATATCACAGCACGTGTTGAACAAGTTCGCTCACAAATCGAAAGCTCTAGCTCAGACTACGACAAAGAGAAATTGCAAGAACGTGTGGCTAAATTAGCCGGCGGTGTTGCCGTTATCAAAGTTGGCGCAGCCACTGAAATGGAAATGAAAGAGAAAAAAGCACGCGTTGAAGATGCATTACACGCCACTCGTGCTGCGGTTGAAGAAGGTGTTGTTGCCGGCGGTGGTGTTGCACTCGTTCGCGCAGAAAGCAGCTTGGGTGAATTGAAAGGTGACAACCATGATCAAGATGTAGGTATCACTTTACTTCGTCGTGCAATGGAAGAACCTTTACGTCAAATCGTAACGAATGCTGGTGATGAAGCTTCTGTTGTATTAAACAACGTAGCAGCAGGCGAAGGTAACTACGGTTACAACGCGGCATCAGGTGAATATGGCGATATGATCGCAATGGGTATCCTTGATCCAACTAAAGTAACGCGTACTGCATTGCAAAATGCCGGTTCAGTTGCAGGCTTAATGCTAACAACTGAAGCCATGATTGCAGAAGCACCACAAGATGCTGGTGCACCTGCAATGCCTGATATGGGCGGCATGGGTGGAATGGGCGGCATGATGTAAGCAACCCGCTTAAAGCTCAATTAGAATCAAACAAGCTCGTAACCCTCGTGGTTGCGGGCTTTTTTGTTGCCACAAGAAATCAAGGGGTCAGCAAAATCAAGAAAATCAAGGGGTCAGAGTAAGTCGATTTTCCTATCGAATCTGACCCCATTGATACATTAGAAACAAAGTCTGAACTGGCAAAATAATCCATAGCTTAAAACAGGTTTCCACACTCACTTTTTATAAGGCCTCGCTTACTCATCATCGGAATTACTCACTCTTCGCGTAAAAATAGCGTAGTTTAAGAATAGTCGATTGAATGATGGCATTATGAAAAGGTGGTTTCAGAGTTGCGTAAACACGGCCTTTAGGATCAACAACAAATAGATGATGTTCCTGCTCGATCAGATAACTGCCATCTGAATAGTCTGTTGTAAGAAATAGAGCAATAAAGGCACTTGCTAATTGATCAATGACACTCGTTGAGGCTGATGCCACCTTAAAATCAAGCTTCTGTTGTTCTAAAAAAACGCGTAAATCATCAGCTGTTTCATGTTCAGTATCAATGTCTATCACTAAAAATTGAAAATCAACATTGGCAAAGGTCGCTTGAATATTTTTCATTGCTTGTAGCGCCGGTTCACAATCAGGTAGACAGTGACTGTGCGAGAAGTAGACAAACGTCCATTTATCATCAAACCACGTATTATTAAGTATTAATTTATTATCGGTCTTCAACTCGATTTTGGGCAATGGGCGAGCAGGAGAAGTAATATAGGACTCTATTTCTAAGGGTATTTCCCGCTTATCTTGGTTTATCAGTGGTAAGCGGGTCATCCACAACACTAATAAAAATCCAACAATCATGAGATAAGTAATCAAAAAACACTTAGAATTAAGCCCTTTACACCGTTTGGCCATAGATAAATTTTCTTATAGTTAATGTGAAAAGGCCAAATCCTACCATTAATCGTGGATGTATGAATGAGCGAAAAACTATTTAAGTCAACGGCCATCGTCAGTATCATGACTTTCTTATCGCGGATCCTTGGTTTTGTTCGCGATATTGTGATTGCTAGACTGTTTGGCGCGGGCTTGGGAGCAGATGTCTTCTTTGTCGCTTTTAAAATCCCTAACTTCTTGCGTCGCTTGTTTGCCGAGGGAGCTTTTTCACAAGCCTTTATTCCTGTCCTTGCAGAGTATCGCCATCGTGGTGATCGTGATCTCAAAGAGCTTATTGCCAATACCAGTGGCTCGCTGGCTGGTATGTTATTCGTTATCACCGCTATCGGTGTGTTAGCGGCGCCAATTTTAATTCTGGTGTTTGCTCCGGGGTTTATTGATAATCCGCAAAAAATAAGCTTAGCGGGGGACTTACTTAAAATTACTTTCCCCTACCTATTTTTTATTTCACTGACCGCACTTGCAGGTTCAATTTTAAATAGTTTTGGCAAATTTGCGGTTCCTGCTTTTACCCCTGTTTTTCTTAACTTATCTTTAATCGGCTGCGCATTATGGTTATCACCACAACTCGAACAACCCGTTACGGCACTAGCCTGGGGGGTATTTATCGGTGGACTTGTTCAACTACTGTTTCAAATACCCTTCTTAATTAACATTAAACAATTACCAACACCACGCTGGGGCTGGAAAGATAGCGGTGTACAAAAGATCTTAAAACTAATGATTCCTGCGATGTTTGGCGTCTCCGTCGCACAGATCAATTTATTACTTGATACCATACTTGCCTCATTTTTAGTGACTGGCAGCATTTCTTGGCTATATTATTCCGATCGCCTCGTTGAGTTTCCGCTGGGTGTATTTGGCATTGCATTATCAACCGTTATTTTACCCAGTCTATCGAAAAAGCATGCTGCTGCCTCTAAAGCTGAATTTTCACAAACAATTGATTGGGCATTACGCTGGGTGTTTCTTATCGGCACACCGGCGGCTATAGGTCTTATCTGTTTAGCGGAACCTTTACTCCTAACCTTATTCCAATATGGTGAGTTCACAGCCCTGGATGCCCATCAAGCCTCGCTCAGCTTAATGGCATATGGCCTTGGCTTGCTTCCCTTCATTTTCATCAAAGTATTAGCGCCTGGCTACTATGCGCGACAAGATACTAAAACACCAGTCAAAATTGGCATTATCGCGATGGTGACGAATATGGTGCTCAATATTATTTTGATGATGCAATTTGCCCATGTCGGGCTCGCACTCGCCACCTCTTTATCTGCCATGCTCAATGCTGGCTTGTTGTTTATCGGCTTGCGTAAATTAGGCGTCTATAGCCCCGTTGCCGGCTGGGGGAAATTTATCGTTAAACTGATTATTGCCAACACCAGCTTACTCATACTATTAATGCTCTTAACGCCAATAGAGAATGAATGGCTGGCTTGGACAGTTTGGCAACGATTTGGGGTGCTGTTTGGTTTAATTATGGGTACCGCGATCATTTACTTTACGGTATTAGCCATCGTCGGCGTCAACATTAAAAGCCTACTAAAACCTATTGATGAATCATAAAAAAAGCGCACTCATAGTTGAGCACGCTTGCTATTGTTACATCTAGATAACACCGGATAACAGCAGCCTTATTCTGACTCCACTTTTTCCGTATGGCCGCAGTCTTTTTGTGGACATACTTTTTCGGTGCCACGACTTTTAGTTGTTTTTATTGTCAAAATAGGCCACTTACACCCAGGGCATTCTTCATTCAATGGCTCATTCCATAATGCATAATCACAATCAGGATAATCTGAGCAAGAATAGAAGATTTTTCCTCTACGAGATTTGCGGGTTAGAATTTCACCTTTCTTACACTGAGGGCAAGTCACCCCTGTATTTGTGGGTTGTTCAAGTGATTCAATATGCTTACATTTTGGATAACTGCTACAGCCAATGAACTTACCATATTTACCCGTCCTTACCCATAAGTCAGACTCACATTTAGGGCATTTTCTATCGGCAACCACTTCAGGTTCATTCGATGTTTCTTCACCATTAATATTACGCGTGTAATCACATTCTGGATAAGCAGTACAGCCGATAAAGCGACCACTACGCCCTAAACGACTTGATAGTTTCTTGCCACACTTAGGACAGTCTTCATCGAGTAATTCTTGTGTCACGTCACTACGCTGAACTTCTTTATCTTTAGTTTCAACTTGTTCTTTAAATGGCCCCCAAAAATTACGTAATAATGGCACCCACTCTTCTTCACCACGCGCAACCGCATCCAGCTCATCTTCTAATTTTGCTGTGAAGTCATAATCAACATATTTGGTGAAATGTTCAGCCAAAAACTTACCTACTACACGGCCTACATCCGTTGGATGAAAACGTTTCTTCTCAAGCTCAACATACTCACGCTGTAATAACGTGGAGATAATGCTGGCATAAGTAGAAGGGCGACCAATATCATGTTCTTCTAAAGAGCGTACTAAACTCGCTTCACTAAAGCGTGGTGGTGGCTCAGTAAAATGCTGCTCTGGCCGAATAGCAATCAGCTCAACGACATCACCCACTTCCATGACGGGCAAAATTCGTTCATCTTTATCCGATTTAGCCGCATCATCTTTACCTTCAAGATAAACACTCATAAAGCCAGGATTAACGACCGTCGAACCATTGGCACGGAAAGTATTGCCTGTGCCACAAGCTAAATCGACAGCCACCGTATTCATCGTGGCATGAATCATTTGACACGCAACCGTACGCTGCCAAATTAATGTGTAGAGTTTTAATTGATCACTAGAAAGATATTTTTTAAGTGATTCAGGTGTCCGCAATACTGACGTTGGTCGAACGGCTTCATGCGCCTCCTGAGCGTTTTTAGATTTTGTTTTATACTCTTGAGGTTTGCTTGGTACTGCGCTTTCACCATACTTCTCGGCAATAAAGACTCTCATTTCTTCGATCGCTTCATTTGCTAACGATACTGAATCGGTACGCATGTAGGTAATTAAACCTACCGCACCATCGCCAGTATCTGTTCCTTCATAAAGCTGTTGGGCAACACTCATTGTTCGTTGCGCACCAAAACCTAATTTTCGAGATGCTTCTTGCTGTAATGTTGAGGTGGTAAATGGTGCCGCTGGATTACGCTTACGCTGTTTCTTATCGACCTTGGTGACAAGCAATTTACCGCCAGCAGCTTTGTTGAGTGTTGCGACCACTTCGGCAGATTGTTCGCCATTATTAACCGTGAATTGTGATAATTTTTTATCTTTATAATGGGTTAATTTAGCATCAAAGTTTTGTTTCTCAAATGCTCCATCCGCCTCAATTGACCAATATTCTTGTGGCACAAACGCTTCAATTTCTAATTCACGTTCAACAATCATTCTTAACGCAGGGCTTTGAACGCGCCCGGCAGATAAACCGCGACGGACTTTTTTCCATAGTAATGGAGATAGAGTAAAGCCGACAAGATAGTCAAGCGCTCGACGAGCTTGCTGCGCATTAACCATATCCATTGATAAGCCGCGAGGATGCGCAACCGCATCATTGACCGCTTGTTTAGTAATTTCATGAAAAACCACGCGGTGCGTTTCTTTATCTTTCAACACGCCACGCTTTTTTAATAACTCAAATAAATGCCATGAAATCGCCTCTCCCTCGCGATCTGGATCCGTTGCGAGATATAAAACATCTGCTTTTTTCATTGCTTTTGCAATGGCATCAACATGCTTACTATTACGATCGATAACTTGATATTTCATCGCAAAGTCATTCGCGGTATCAACAGCACCCTCTTTTGGTAATAGATCACGAACATGACCATAAGACGCTAAGACCTCAACATCTTTACCCAAATATTTCTGGATCGTTTTTGCCTTGGCAGGCGACTCTACAATGACTAATTTTTTTCCCATATTTCACAGCACCTAAATGAAGAGCACCTAGCCGGTTAAATCAAGATTAACAATGATTATTACGGTAGTGCCTGCTATCATTTTTAGTGAACAACTGCCTCCAAATCTTCGAATACTAAGTCTTCCATCCACGCATAAGCAACTTCACGGCCAGGCTGATAAAACAACACCATCAATACCACCCACTTCATTTGGCTTAGATCAATCTCGTCAGTATCTAGCGCCATAACACGCTCAATGACGACTTCACGCGTTTCAGCATCTAAAACGCCAACTTGCTCTAGAAACAATAGATAGCCTCGACATTGCACATCTAAGCGAAGTAACTCTTGTTCGGTATAAAATCGCATGGAGAACTCAGGCTTATTGTCTCCTTCTTCTGAAGACTGGTCTTCAATCACCGTCATGCTTTCCAACCAATCAAACGCCTTCTGAATTTCTAGCTGCAGAAATCCGGCACTCTCAAGCTCTGTTTCTAGAGCGTCTTTATCAGGTTTATTAGTGTCATCTGTGTCAATGTAGTTTTCAAACAAATACAACAACACATCAAATACATTTTCTTTCATTTAATTCCTTTAAGGATTGCTTAATCAAGAAGGTTAGCTGCCACAGCGAACATAACGTCCTCCCGGTAGTGATTCAACCTGACCTTGTAGTTCTAATAATAACAGCATGGAGGAAACGGCATCTGCCGTCAATCCACAACGCGCTATCAATAAATCAATTTGTATTGGGTCATAACCAAGATGCTCAAACAAAACCTGATAATCATCATCTAAGGTTGTCTCAAGTGCAACGATGTCATTCGCTACTTTATCTTCTCTTTGAAAGCCGGCCAACGAACCTAGCTCTTCTAATATATCTTGCGCTGTCTCGACCAGTTTTGCTCCATCACGAATCAGTTGGTGACAGCCTCGTGCCAAAGGATTGTGTATAGATCCAGGAATCGCAAACACTTCTCTTCCTTGCTCTAAAGCCATTCTTGCGGTAATTAATGAGCCGCTGCGCAAAGCGGCTTCTACCACCAACGTTCCCAAAGACAGGCCACTAATGATTCTATTACGTCGCGGAAAGTTCTCAGCACGAGGTGCTGTTCCCAGGGCAAACTCCGACACTATGGCACCAGTTAATGCAACGTCATGGGCCAGATCACGATGTTTGGCGGGATAAACACGATCTAAGCCCGTACCGATAACAGCGATTGTTTTACCTTGACCAGCTAATGCACCTTGATGAGCTGCCGCATCGATTCCCATGGCGAGACCACTTGTTATCGTAAGCCCTCCTTGAGCCATATACCGAGAAAATTCATAGGCAGTATTTCGTCCCGATGCCGATGGGTTGCGGCTTCCCACCATTGCAATCTGCCATTGAGATAATAAATCAGCATCCCCTTGAACAAACAATAGACTAGGCGGATCAGCAATCTGTTTGAGCAACTCCGGATACCGTGAATCGTATAACGTAACAATATGGCGGTCAGTTTGATCAAACCATGCTAGGTCTTGTTCAACTTGATCCCAGTCAGGATCAAGCAGAGCGCTTCGTGTTCGGGCAGAAATATTTTCTGCCTTGTTAGGCTCTGTAAATAAAGCTTCCGGCTGAGAAAACTGCGACAATAAGCGGGCAAAGGTTATCGGGCCAACGCCTGGTGTTCGATGTAAAGCCAGCCAACAAGCTAAAGAGCGCTGCTCACCTGAAAACCTGTTCAACTTAAATGCCTACTTTGAACACAACATCGGTAAAAATGGACAGTCACTTTTCCCTCACTGACACCAATAGCCTTTAGTCTACTGCAACCACTTTGTCATTAAGATGAATCGCTCGGGTCGCCTTCATAATAAGGGCATAACTTACTTTTTCGAAGACTTTAAACACCAATGCCACACCTGCAGACTCATCAGGCAAGGTAATAAAGTCATCAGGATCAGCAGAAACGCGGTCAATAACCGTTTCACCGGCCTGTACAACCTCTAAGACATGTCCCACCTCTAATGAATCTCGCGAGCCACGATTTAATACCACTATTTGATATTGACCTATCTGATATACACCGTCAAAAACAGAAATAATTCGACCATCCACTGCTTGCTCAGGCGAATGTGGGAAAAAATTCATTTCATCGCTGCCATCATCAACTGGCAACAACCTATCACCCGCTAAAATTTCACGATTGGTGTTACTTAACATCACTTTAGCAACATCCCCTGCTCTTTCTAATAAGGCATCAGCCGTGTAAATCGCTTCATACCCTAAGACCTCTGAAGTGTCAGGATCGATATAAACATCACCACCTCGAAAAACACTAAACCGTTTGACAGTCTCGCCGTCAATCCCACGCACATAGGCGTTATCACCAGCCCCCAAAATGATGCGGTCATCAGTGCTTGCAACGATATATGGCGCATTATTTAACGTATCCTCTCCCACTACTAGGGGTTTAGATAAAAATGCTGCTATCGCAGAACGAGGGATAGTAGAAATGGCTTTGTCTAACTTTATTTCTCTAGCCTCTGGTGACATTTTATAAGCGGTAGACCCTCGCGCTAATGTCACAACGGGGCGACCATCAACGTAAGATAGCGACAGCGTGTCGCCAGGATAGATTAAATGAGGGTTTTTTATCTGTGGATTAACTTGCCATATTTCCGGCCACTGCCAAGGTTGCTCTAAAAATTTCGCTGAAATATCCCATAAAGTATCACCTTTAACGACCTGATAACTATTTGGATGATCCCCGCTCAGCACAACATCCTTTGCAAATAAAGGCACACTGAACAACACAAACAAAACACTTAAATAGATGGCGCGAATCATCATAATATCCTCATGGACAGCTAATTATTGCCATAAATCCTAACAAGCCTAGACAATAGTAAAATGATAGTGTGTTATATGAGCGAAGAGGAATCAAGCTTCATGAGCAAATTTGATCTAAATCAAGGCCGTTATACTCAATAATTATTATCATAAATCACTGGCGCGTATATTTACTTGCTTACACTTGGCTTAATAGCCCTCTTAATATAAAGTAACTACACGTAAATAATTTGTACCTCATTTCGAGGTTATTATTAAGGAGAAACTTATGAAATATCTCACTTTACCCGTCATCGCTGTAACCGCGCTATTCAGTGCAAATGTGACTTTCGCCGCAGGTGACGCTGCAGCAGGAAAAACCAGTGCAGCACTCTGCGCAAGCTGTCATGGCGTGAACGGGATTGCGGCGGTTGGTATGTACCCTAATCTTGCAGGTCAGAATGAAGCCTATTTAATATCAGCTCTAAAGGCTTACCGTAGCAAAGAGCGTAATGGTGGCATGGCGGCGATTATGCAGATGCAAGCGGCTAATTTATCTGATGCCGACATTGATAATCTTGCTGCTCATTTTTCCAGCCTAAAATAGTATTCATTACAATCATATTGTCTCCAGTGAGAATGAGTGTGGTAGCGGTCAGATCACACTTATATCTTTATGAGCTATTTTTACATGGTCTTAACGTAGTAGGTGCCAAAATACAAACCTATTAATAATGCTACTTGAAATATTTCTCTTCACCCCCCACTCAGTTACAATAAAGTATTTTTAGGATAATTACTCTGGCCAGAAACAGTAGGCAATTATGTCTCGCGAGAATTATCCGATTTAAGGTGACCATTAAGGTCATTGCTATTCTTTAGGTTTACTTATGGCTCTACTTGAAATTCTTCACTTTCCCGACCCTCGCTTGCGAAAAAAAGCGGTGCCGGTCTCCAAGGTTACAGCTGAAATCCGCCAGCTGGCAGAAGACATGCTAGAAACAATGTACGACGCACCAGGTGTAGGTTTGGCGGCCAACCAAATTAATGTACAAAAACGTGTTGTCGTTATTGATGTGTCAGAAGATAAGTCTGCACCGCTAATTTTCATTAATCCAGAAATTATCGACAAGCATGGTGAGCGAGATCATGAAGAAGGTTGTCTCTCTGTTCCTGAAGCATACGAAGTAGTGACACGGGCCGATACCGTCCGAGTAAAAGCACTAAATTTGGATGGTGACATTTTTGAGTTGGATGCTGAAGCGCTACTAGCCACTTGCATCCAACATGAAATCGATCATTTGGATGGCAAGTTATTCGTTGACCACATCAGTAACCTCAAACGACAACGCATAAAAAAACGTTTAGAAAAACAACTCAAACAACAACGCTAGGATAACAATGCGCATCATTTTTGCTGGCACCCCAGACTTTGCAGCTGAATCGCTCAAGGCCTTATTGACCACTGAACATGAAATTTGTGCAGTTTACAGTCAGCCAGATCGTCCTTCGGGCCGTGGTCGAAAGTTGACTGCCAGCGCTGTAAAGCAAGTCGCTCTCGAACATAATATTCCTGTCGAACAGCCGCTGAACTTTAAAGAAGATCAAGCGAAAAAAATCTTAGCAAACTATCAGGCGGATCTGATGATTGTTGTCGCCTACGGATTATTACTGCCACAGATAGTGCTTGATACGCCTACCTTGGGTTGTATCAATGTTCATGCATCACTGTTGCCGCGATGGCGTGGTGCGGCGCCTATTCAGCGGGCTATTCTTGCGGGCGATACCGAAACAGGTGTTTGCATTATGCAAATGGAAGCAGGTTTAGATACTGGCCCCGTATTATCACGAGCAACCTGCCCGATTTCGACTGAGGATACCTCACAAACCTTACATGATCGACTGGCTATCTTAGGCGCTGATACGCTATTAGCTGCACTACCCAACATCAATGAACTGCAAAGCAACGCTCAAGCACAGAATGAGTCATTAACCTGCTATGCCGCCAAACTTCTCAAACCTGAAGCCAACATTGATTGGCATCAAACCGCGAATCAAATTTCTCGTCAAGTACACGCTTTTAATCCTTGGCCTATCGCACAAACTGTCTGGCAAGGGAAGGTGTTTCGAATCTGGTCGGCTTCTGTTATTGAGGTTAAAAGCGCTGCGCCTGCTGGTGATGTTATTGCGGTCAATAAAGACAGTATTGATGTTGCTACAAACAAAGGTGTATTGCGGCTCAATCAAGTTCAACTGCCAGGAAAGCGTGCCATGCCAGTCGCTGATTTTTTAAATGCTAATACAATAGCCACAGGTGATCATTTTGGCTAAACCCCCAAAACATACCGCTCGCGCTAGCGCAGCGCGTGTCATTGCCGAAGTTATCCAGAAAAAGCACTCACTCAATGGCGTTTTAGCTACAGCATTAGCTTCATTGCCTGACAATGAACGTAGTTTATGCCAACAACTTTGTTACGGCGTCATTCGCTGGCAACCACAATTAGCTGCGATCAGCCAAATTTTATTGACCAAATCATTGCGCGCCAAAGATGCAGATATTGCGGCACTATTACTCTGTGGAGTATATCAACTGCGAGATATGCGAGTACCCTCACATGCGGCGATTTCAGAAACAGTGAATGCTTGCAAAACACTCGGCAAACCTTGGGCGACAGGATTGATCAATGCCTCATTACGTAACTATCAACGCCAGCATGATGAGATTGAACTAAAAATTATCCGGCAAGAACCTGCTCAATACGCTCATCCCGAGTGGTTAATTCAACGCTTTAAACAAGATTGGCCAGAACAGTGGCAAGCTATTTTAGATGCCAATAACCAGCAACCGCCGATGATGCTTCGTGTTAATAAACAACATGGCACTCGTCAACATTATTTAGATAGATTATCTCAAGCAAACATTGATGCCACTGCCATTGAATCCTGCTCTGATGGCGTGTTGCTTGCTACGCCTTGTGATGTATTTCAATTACCAGGGTTTGCTGAAGGAGATGCTTCCGTACAAGATGGTGCGGCACAATTAGTTGCCCAATGTCTTGATTTAAAACCTAATTTACGGATCCTCGATGCCTGTGCGGCTCCCGGTGGAAAAACCTGTCATATATTGGAAAATTTTCCAGATAATCAACTGGTTGCGCTGGATATTGATCCACGAAGATTACAGCAAATCAAACAAAATACCGATCGCCTCAAATTGCATGCTGAGCTTATCGCGGCTGATGCCGCAAATGTTGAAAATTGGTGGGATGGGCAACTATTTGATCGTATATTGATCGATGCGCCCTGCTCAGGAACAGGGGTAATCCGTCGTCACCCAGATATCAAGCTACTGCGGCGGCCTAATGACATCGCGACACTAGTCGAACAGCAGCAACAACTGCTCAATAAATTATGGCCACTGCTTAAACCCGATGGTATTTTGATCTACACTACCTGCTCGGCATTCAAACAAGAAAATGAACAACAAATCGCCACTTTTTTAGAGCACCATCCTGAAGCGCAAGAACACCTCATTTTAAATGCACCTGCGGAACGTCGATCATATGGTTATCAACGACTGCCTGGCGAGACTATTTTAGATGGTTTTTATTATGCAAGCCTCCGTCACCGCTAAGCGTTACTCCTTATTAATACTACTGTTATTTCTCAGTAGTATTAATGTTGTGCGTGCAACCACATTCAGTATTCCATCCGCTCACATTACAAAAATTGGTAATGGACACGTTCTCAATGCCACCATTCACTATCCACTGACCGCAAGAGTCGTTGAGGCACTAGATAATGGTATACCGATCGTATTTTTCCAAGAACTGGAGTTGATCGACAAAACAACATTGTTGGGCGAATACTGGGCTTGGGAAGAAACGCTATGGACAACTGAAATTCGCTATGAGCTAAGGTATCACGCACTCGCAGAACAATATGTCTTACTTGATATGGGCACAGGAAAACAGCGTCACTTTCCGGCTATTAATGGCGCCCTTCATGCACTAGGGAACATTCAAAACCTAAGCTTGCCCCCTAAACACTTAACTGACACAAATCACTTAACACTAAAACTGCGAAGTGGGATTGATTTATATGCTTTGCCGACCCCCATGCGTCCAGGCGCATTGATTTCACGTAAATGGCAACTCACCAGCCCTTGGACGACAGCTCAATGGCATTAACCTTTATAAAGCGCTTAAGCTCAGGAACCGCACCCTATTTTTCATTAGCGGCATTATTACTTTCGCTCGCTTATTTATTAAGCTCTGCCACACAAGACAGCTCGAAACTTAACGATTTATTTTTAGTGATCTTTGGTCTGGGTGTTGCCTCGCTCATTCTGTTAATAGCTATCTTGGCGCGTAGTTTATTTCGGCTTTATAGAGATTTTAAACAAAATCAAGCTGGCTCAAGACTAACCGTCCGCCTTGTTAGTTTATTTGTCTTGCTCATTCTCGTCTCGACAACCATTGTGTATAGTTTTTCCATGCATTTTCTACACCGAGGCATTAATAGCTGGTTTGATGTCAAAGTTGAGCAAGCACTCAATGACTCACTCGAGTTAAGTCGAACTGCTTTTGGTATTCGTATGCGAACACTGCTCCGACAAACACGAATGATGTCAGGATTATTAAGTGAATTACCATCACAAGATATAACCCACAACTTACACGAGCTTTCTAAACTCAGCGGCGCTATCGAGCTAAGCTTATGGACAATGAGTGGCGAATTGCTTACCTCAAGCATGGAAAATACCGTCATTCTGATCCCAAACCGGCCCAGTGAAACTATTTTTCGCCAGCTGGAAACACAAGATGCCTATATATCACTTGACCCTGATCAAAATGATTTACAACTTAGGGCTGCGGTTCTACTGCCAGCAAAAGCAGGCGTCATTGAACAGCGATTTTTACAAGTAATATTTCCTGTTAATGATCGGCTTAGCGAATTAGGAAAAACCGTACAAGAAGCCTACACCGATTACAAAGAGCTCAGCTACTTACGGAAACCACTTATCACGGTGTTTACGCTTACTTTAAGCTTAATTGTATTACTTACAATGCTTGCTTCAATATGGTTCGCTATTTGGATTTCTCGCCGAATAGTCGAACCATTACAAGCCTTAGCAGCTGGTACACAGTCTGTTGCTTCGGGGAATTACGATACCCAATTAACCGTATCAGGACATGATGAAATTGGCTTTCTAGTCCGATCATTTAATCAAATGACGCAACGCCTTACTCAAGCCCGTAACGCCACAGAACAGAGCCACCATCTATTAGAACAGCAAACCAATTACCTCACTACCGTATTAGGAAGCTTATCTAGTGGCGTTATTACAATTGATAACAAACGATTTTTACGGACAGCAAATATTGCTAGCAGTGATATTTTGCACCTTAATCTGCAGCAGCGGCTAGAAAGCACTATTGATAAAATTTCGATTGTGACACCTCATTTGCTCAATTTCACTCAACTTATCGAGCAAAAAATAATCGTGGGCGAAAGCTGGCAACAACAAGTTGAATTACTAAAGAAAAAAGGCCAACAAACCTTAATGTGTAGAGGCACCCCCCTGCCAAACAATTCCGGCTGGGTGATCATTTTTGATGATGTCACCACCTTGTTGCAAGCACAGCGTAATGCTGCTTGGGGTGAAGTAGCGAGACGCTTGGCCCATGAAATAAAGAATCCGCTTACGCCGATCCAGCTTTCTGCCGAACGCTTACAACATAAATATTTGCCACTAGTGCCCAATGATCAATCAGGCACCTTAACAAAGCTCACCAACACCATCATTCATCAAGTTGAAGCCATGAAGAATATGGTGAACGACTTTTCAGATTACGCACGTAATCCTGGCTTGCAACTACAGTATCAATCAATTGGCAAATTGATTCATCAAGTGCTCGCCCTCTATCAAAGCAATGCCGGGCATCAATTCACTCTATTAAAAAGCCCAAAAGATATAAGCCTTAAAGTAGATAGTGTACGCTTCAGACAAATACTGCATAATCTACTGAAAAATGCAATTGAAGCCAGTGAAAACGCGCATTTAGCAGTAGACATCATTATCCGTTATCAGAATGTAATACAAGATGATAAGCACTGGCTTGAAATCAGTATTCGCGATCATGGCCCCGGTATTCCATTGAATATGGAAAACACCCTCTTTGAGCCTTATGCTAGCAATAAAACAAAAGGTACTGGGCTTGGGCTCGCTATCGTGAAAAAAATTGTTGAAGAACATGGCGGTGACGTTTGGGCTGAAAACCATGCTCCAGAAGGAGCGAGTATAATAATTCGATTACCATTGGAGGATGCAGCACCGTGAGTCAAGACAAACCATTAATACTAGTGGTTGATGATGAGCCAGATATTAGGGAGCTCGTTAAAGACATTCTAGAAGATGAAGGATATCAAGTTGTCATTGCTGGTGATGGCCCTGATGCTCGCGCGGCCTTCACCTCATTAACGCCCAATTTAATCTTACTTGATATCTGGATGCCTGATGTTGATGGGATTAGTCTTCTCAAAGAGTTTAAGCAACAGGATCCGAATATCACTATTGTCATGATGTCGGGCCACGGAACGATCGAAACAGCGGTAGAAGCTACCCGCCTTGGCGCCTATGATTTTATTGAGAAACCGCTTTCAATGGCTAAACTACTGCGTAGCATCGAGCTAACCCTTGAAACCAGCCATAAACAAGCCGCTAGTCGACAGCACCATGCTCAAGCACCTATTGGCAAAAGCTCAAAAATAACCCTGTTACGCGAGCAATCTCAGCGGGTTGCCAAACATGATATGCCAATCTTGCTACATGGCGAAGGCGGAACGGGTAAGCATTGTTATGCCCATTACCTGCATAGTTTAGGCAAATACTCTGCCGGTAAATTTATAGAACTAACGCCAGAAAGTTTTCCTACTGACAGTCTTAAGTTAATCTCGCTCGCCCAAAATAACTGCCTATTTGTTAGTGACTTATCGCTGTTACCTGCCAATGCTCAGACCTTACTGTCACACTTACTGAATACTCAAAAGTTAGCGGACTGTCAGCTAATTTGCGCCACGCAATACTCTTTAGACATCGCGATCAATAACGGCACTTTTTCTGAAGGTTTACTGTATCAGCTAAACAGCATTACCCTTGCCATCCCGCCATTACGGGATCATATTGAAGATATTCCTGAATTGGTCCATCACTTTGTTGATGAGCAAACAAGCGCATCAGACATGGCCTATCGACATTTTACCGTTGCCGCACAAAACCGCTTACGCAATCATCCTTGGCAAGGTAATATATTGGAGCTTAAAAACGTCATTCAACGATTACTGGTGCTTGGTGAAGCAGAGGATATTGATGTCGCAGAAGTCGATCAAACATTACGAGAGACGTCTGAACAACAAGCTCAGGCGAGCGAAATAAAGACTATTAATTATGATTTACCGTTACGCGAAGCACGTGAACAATTTGAACGGATATATTTATTGCAGAAACTTCAAGAAACAGACGGTAACGTAGGAAAAGCAGCCAAACTGGCAGGCATGGAACGCACGCATCTATATCGTAAACTGCGTTCTTTAGATATCGATAGCAAACACGTTTAGGGTCGTAATATGAAAATTCTTATTCTCGGAGCGGGGCAAGTAGGCGCCTCTGTCGCGGCATCGCTTGCAAGAGAAGATGATGACATCACTGTCGTTGACTCAAATAGCGCATTATTACTCAAGCTGCAAGATCATTACGATATTCGTACGATACAAGGCCATGCCTCTCATCCCAATATTTTAGCCCAAGCAGGCGCAGCCGATGCCGATCTTGTTCTAGCCGTAACGAATAGCGATGAAACAAATATGATCGCTTGCCAAATTTGTCATAGCCTTTATAAAACACCGACTAAAATTGCTAGAATTCGCAGTACTGAATACCTGTCTAAACCTGAGCTTTTCAACAACGATGCGATTGCCATTGACATGCTGATCAGTCCAGAACAAATCGTAACCGACTACATTGAAAGACTCATTAATCATCCTAATGCATTACAGGTGCTTGATTTTGCAGGCGGAAAAGTACAACTCGTCGCCATGAAGGCTTTTTACGGCGGCCCACTGGTTGGTAGCCCATTGTCGGAGCTGCGTCGACATATTCCAAAGACAGAAACACGCGTAGCGGCGATATTTAGAAATGGTTACCCGATAATTCCAAAAGCCAAAACAGTCATTGAAGCAGATGATGAAGTCTTTTTTATTGCTGCGAGTAAAGATATTCAATCTGTTATGAGCGAGCTGCGGAGAATGGATAAGCCATATAAGCGAATCATGCTTGCAGGCGGTGGACATATCGGTGAACGACTCGCCAAAGCGTTGGAAAATGATTATCAAGTTAAAGTGATTGAAACCAACCCGGAACGCGCCGAATATTTATCGGAAGAGCTCAGCAATTCAATCGTGTTATTAGGCGATGTAGCAAATGAAGAGCTACTTCAAGAAGAAGATATCGATAAGGTTGATTTATTCTGCGCACTAACCAATGACGACGAAGCGAATATCCTGTCAGCCATGTTAGCCAAGCGCCTAGGCGCTCGAAAAGTATTATCATTAATTAATCGTGCGGCTTACGTAGATTTAATTGAAAGCAGTTCGATTGATATCGCATTATCGCCGCAGCAAGCCACTATCGGTAGCCTGCTAGCACATATTCGACGTGGTGATATCGTTGCAGTGCATTCTCTCCGACGAGGCGCAGCTGAGGCAATGGAAGCCATTGCCCACGGCGATAAAAGCTCCTCTCTGGTTGTTGGCCGACGCATTGATGAAATAAATCTACCTCCGGGCACAACGATTGGCGCCCTTGTAAGAGCCGGAGAGGTATTGATTACTCATCATGACACCGTCATTGAAGCTGAAGATCATGTTATTTTGTTCCTCATCAACAAACGTTACGTTAAAGAGGTTGAACGTTTATTCCAGGTAGGCTTTTCATTTTTCTAATGTTAATCGAACAGTCATTACAGCATCATTTTCTAATTGCCATGCCGACATTTATAGATTCATTTTTCTATCGGTCGGTTATCTATATTTGCGAGCATAATGATGAAGGCGCGATGGGCCTAATCATAAATCGCCCAACTCAAATAATGCTCGATGAACTGTTTGCACATTTAGAAGTGGATAATATTTCGAATATCACTAAAACAACACCGGTGTTATTTGGCGGCCCAGTGCAAAAAGAACAAGGCATGATTATTCATGACAATACCCATCCCTGGAAAAGCACTAAGCCGCTTGATGAGCAACTCTTTCTCACTACCTCCATTGATATATTAGAGGCTGTCGGCACACCCGGTGGCCCCAAAAACTTCCTAATAACCTTGGGCTATGCAGGCTGGGAAGCGGGCCAACTAGAACAAGAAATAGCTGACAATACTTGGCTTACTGTGCCCGCCAATAAAGAGCTCTTATTTAATACTCCTACTGACCAGCGATGGGAGGCCGCAGGAAAGTTACTAGGGGTCGATATGAACCTGATGACCCTTTCAATGGGACACGCATGATACCGCCACGCACACTCCTTGGCTTTGACTTTGGACTGAAAAATATTGGTGTCGCTGTAGGCCAAGAGCTCACCGGTACCGCTAATGGTGTTGCCGTTATTAAAGCCCGTGATGGCATTCCCGACTGGGATGATATTAAAAAAGTTATCGAACAATGGAACCCCCAATTATTAATTGTCGGCCTGCCGCTTAATATGGATGGTACAGAACAAGAAATGACCGCGGCATGCCGGAAATTTGGCAATAGATTAAATGGCCGGTTTCGACTGCCTGTTGAATGGCAAGATGAGCGATTAAGCACCTACGAGGCATTGGAACAACTAGGTATTCGTGACAAAATGCAGTCCAAGCGGCGAGGCGATGTCGATCGCATCTCTGCACAACTTATTCTTCAATCATGGCTGAATCAATAATGACAACTCCAGCAACTCACTCTGATATCCAGATATTACTGACCGCGATGGCTGAGCAAATACGCCAAACGTTAAATGGCAAAAAGCCATTATTAATAGGCATTCACAGTGGTGGTGCTTGGGTCGCCAAACACCTAGCTGAAATTTTAGGGGCTGACTTTTTTGATGCGCCGCTAGGCACCCTCAACATCGCTTATTACCGAGATGACTTCACTCGTATTGGTATGCATCCCCAAGTGACACCTTCAGATCTGCCTTTTACTGTCGATGATCGCCACTTACTGTTGGTAGATGATGTGCTATATAGCGGTCGAACTATTCGTGCCGCGCTCAATGAAATATTTGACTATGGTCGCCCTGCAAGTGTCACACTGGCCGTGTTGATAGAACGTAATGGCCGTGAACTGCCAATACAAGCAGATATTATTGGCCAATCACTCACCATGTCTGACGATGAGCATATAAAATTAAAAAACGATGGGGAGCTAAGCTTAACTCTTTCATCAGGAAAAGCGGGAGGTTCTGATGTCGCATAACCAACTTACAGAGAGCGGGCACCTACATCACTTTCTCAGTATCGAAGGGCTAAAACGACCATTGTTGACAGAAATAATGGATCGCGCCGAACAATTTTCTAGTATCTCTCATCAACAAGTCAAAAAAGTACCTTTATTACGCGGCAAAACCATTGTTAATCTATTTTTTGAAAATAGCACGCGAACTCGTACCACATTTGAACTAGCGGCAAAGCGTCTTTCAGCGGATGTGATGAGCCTCAACATTAACACATCATCCGCCTCAAAAGGCGAGAGTCTGCGAGATACGCTGCATAATCTAGAAGCAATGCATAGCGACATGTTCGTCGTTCGCCATAATCAAAGTGGTGCAGCTGAATTTATTGCTCAACATGTTGCCCCTCATGTGAGCGTGATTAATGCTGGCGATGGCTGTCATGCTCATCCAACGCAAGCCATGTTGGACATGTTCACCATTCGTCGTCACAAACAACATTTCCCCGATCTCCGAGTTGCAATTATTGGCGATATCTTACATTCCCGTGTTGCACGCTCCCAAATTCAAGCCTTAGCGACACTCGGCGTCGGCGAAATCCGAGTCATTGCGCCTAAGACCTTATTACCGACAGACTGCCAAACTCTCGGCGTCCATGTTTACCATGATATGGAAGCAGGATTAAAAGACGTAGATGTAGTCATCACTCTCAGATTGCAACATGAAAGAATGCAGGGTGCCCTTTTGCCAAGTGCAAGGGAATACTTTCAATGCTATGGCCTAACCGAACAAAAATTAAGTCTCGCTAAACCCGATGCCATCGTCATGCATCCTGGCCCTATTAATCGTGGTGTTGAAATTGCTTCAGCTGTAGCTGATGGTCCACAATCCGTCATTTTAGAACAAGTGACACATGGCATTGCAGTGCGCATGGCCATTATGTCTATGGCACTCGGCTCACAAGCAGAACATCAAGAGGTGATAGCATGAATATTCACATAAAAAATGGACGAGTGATTGATCCTGCAAGTCAACTTGATGCCCAGCATGATATCTTTATCAGTAATGGCAAAATCGTCGCAATCAGTCAACAACTAGAAAGCTTTACTGTTGATAAAACGATTGATGCCAAAGGCTTAATTGTTTGCCCTGGCTTGATTGATTTATGCGCTCGTCTTAGAGAGCCGGGACAAGAACATACCGCAACTATTGAAAGCGAAACACTTGCCGCTGTGGCCGGAGGCATTACCAGTCTTAGCGTGCCCCCTGATACCGATCCTGTTATTGATACGCCAGCCGTCGTAGAGCTTGTTGAAGATCGGGCTAAAAAAGCCGGTCGAGCGATGGTCTATACCATCGGCGCCTTAACTCAAAAACTTCAAGGCGAATTGCTCACCGAAATGGCCGCACTAAAAGCAGCGGGCTGTATCGGCGTAAGTAATGGCCTATCGCCAATCAAAAACAGTCTTATTTTACGTCGCGCAATGGAATATGCTGCGACGCTAGATCTCACCTTATTTATTAATGCGGCCGATCCATGGTTACACGGTCATGGCTGCGTTCATGAAGGCGCAATCAGCGCACGATTAGGGTTAACAGGTATTCCAGAAACAGCAGAGACCATTGCGGTTTCTCGTGACCTTTTGTTAATTGAACTAACAGGAGTACGCGCTCACTTCCATAATATATCTTGTGGAAAGACAGTCCAGCTCATTCAGGACGCTAAAAATAAAGGCCTTGCTGTGACGGCTGACGTTAGTGCGCACCACCTTCATTTGAGTGAACATGACATCGGCAATTACGACACCTTCAGTCATGTCATGCCGCCATTACGCAGTATTCGTGACCGAGAACAATTACAACAAGGTCTACGTGATGGGGTTATCTCTGCTATCTGCTCTAATCATCAACCCCTCGACAATGATGCCAAACTAGGCCCTTTTGCCGGTACAATGCCTGGGATTTCTGGCCTAGAAACACTATTAGCACTGACCATGAAGCTTGTAGATGATGAAGAAATTTCACTTCATCAGGCCATTGCTAGCCTAACCTATCACCCAGCCGAAATTCTAGGCATTGATGCCGGACAACTTAAGGTAGGTGCAGATGCCAACATTTGCATTATTGACCCTAATGCTCACAATGAATGTAAACCAGCTCAATTCGTCAGTGCCGGTAAAAACAGTCCTTTTTCGGGCTGGTTATTCAACAGTAAAGTCAGTCACACATTGTTTAACGGAAAGCTTGTCTTTGAGCAGGATAAAATTCAAAGTATCACTGTCTAATTTTAATGCTCCCATATTAATTAAGAGGCTTCATCAATGACTATTCAAAAATTAGCGGCACTACTCCTTATATCAAGCTCATTAGCCCTTGCTGGCTGCGCAAGCAGTTTAAAAGGCGACACATATTCACGTGATGATGCTCGCCAAATACAGTCTGTAGAATATGGTACTGTTGAAGCAGTACGCATGGTCATTATTGAAGGCACCAAAACACCAGTTGGATCGGCAGCGGGTGCAGTCGTAGGTGGCGTTGCCGGCAGTAGCGTCGGTGATGGAAAAGGATCTATCATTGCTGGCGTCCTCGGCGCAGTTGCAGGCGGCCTAGCCGGAAGCGCCGCAGAAGAAGCGCTTACTAAAACACAAGGTGTCGAATTGGTTATTTATAAAAATACAGGCGAAACTATTTCTGTGGTTCAGGAATATGAAGAAAATAATGCATTCCAAGTCGGCGATCGTGTTCGCCTAATGACGCTCAATGGTAATATTCGGGTAGCGCGATAAGCTATTTTTTCAAGAAAAAATAGAATAACCAAAACTAGCGGGCGAAGGGACGTAGCCTATTAAACGGCGGATTTTGCCAAATACTGTTTATTGAAATAGACCCTATGCCCAAAAATAAAATATATGCACTTGATTTTGATGGTGTTATTTGTGACAGCGCCATCGAAACAGGGCTCACTGGCTGGAAAGTAGCCAGCGAACTCTGGCCAGATATGCCGACAGAAACACCTGCAGATATACTCGAAAAGTTTCGACAAGTTAGACCCGTGATGGAAACGGGCTACGAAGCTATTTTGATCATGCGTAAACTTTTTGAAGGCATTGAACCACGTATCTTGCTAGATCAATTTAATCTTCAAATTAAAGCGATTATCAGACGAGATGAACTAGACGTAGCAGGCCTTAAGCGTCGCTTTGGTGCTATGCGAGATAACTGGATACATGAGCACATTGATGAATGGATAGGTATGAACCCACTGTTTTCAGGGCTTGCAGATAAACTTCGCAAAATTGCGTCTGAACGCACCTACATCATTACCACCAAGCAAGAGCGCTTTGTCAGTGAGATACTCGCCGCTAACAACATCAAGTTGGCTAGCGAACGTATTTATGGCTTAGATCGAAACTTAAGTAAACAACAGGTTTTGGCTGATTTATTAAGCCGTGCTCCTGAACACCACATTCTATTTGTTGAAGACAGGTTGCCCACATTGCTCAATGTGATGGATGATGATCGCTTAGCTAATGTGCAATTATTTTTTGCCGACTGGGGATACAATACCGAACAAGATAAGACGGCAGCAAAAGAACAGGCCAATATAAACACGATCAGCCTTGATGAAATGCTTCTTTTGTAATGCCTGCCAGTTACGATTATTTCACCAATAGATCAAGCCCCTTTAAAGACCTGATTATGCCCATCTCATACGACGCTTTTCGCTGATAAAGCGCCCAACTTGTTGAGTAAAACGACGATGCATTATGTCATATTGTTATTTACAACTTCTCTCTTATTAATCACCACCGCTTGCTCTGAGCAAGCTACCCCTGAAAAAAAGGTCGCCAAACCACATCTCGTTGAAATCATCACCGCACACAGCCAAGCATTAACAATCAATCGCCAACGAAACGGTACATTAACAGCACTGCGTGAAATCGAAATATACAATCAAGAAGAGGGTCAAATTACAGCGCTACCTTTTTTTGAAGGGGACGAGGTAAAGAAGGGGGATGTCGTTGCTAAACTCGACGCACGCTTATTACAAGCACAACTAGATCGCACTCAAGCCTTACGCCATAAAGCGGAACAAGATCTATTGCGCTTTAAAAATCTAGCGGAAAAAGGCTTAACACCAAAGACAGAAATCACGCGTGTAGAAACTGAGCTTGCTGTCGCTAAAGCAGATGAAAAAGCCTTATTAACACGCTTAGATTACACCGTAATTCGGGCGCCAATATCAGGTATTGTCAGTGAGCGACTTAGCGAACAAGGCAATATTGCAGAACGTTATAGCCACTTATTAACACTTTCTGATCAGAGTTCGCTTATTACTGAAGTCGCCGTATCAGAATTACTCATTAATAAATTGAATGTTGGTGACAAACCACTACTTTCAATTGACGCTATAGGTGTTGTTAATGCCCCATTACAAGGCAAGATTACACGTATTTATCCTAATCTTGATCCATTCACTCGCACAGGTACGATTGAAATCACCCTGACTCCAGTACCGACTGGTGCAAGGCCCGGTCAATTGGTTCGCGTCACCTTAAAAACCGAGCAGTCTAAACGCTTATTAATTCCTTTCGCCTCTCTTCGCCGCTCAAATGAAGGTGATTATGTGTTCACTATCGATAAGGAGCAAAAAGCACAAATAACACCCGTTGTGACGGGGTTAAATGTCAATGATCAAGTCGAAATAGTCAGCGGTTTAACGGAAGGAGTTACTGTTGTCGTGCGCGGCTATACCAATCTTCATGCCAACAAGCCCGTCACTATCGTTAATCTCCCAGCACTTACCGAACAGACGCCAAATGAATAAAACTAGCATAGCCGCTTGGTCTATTCGCCACCCAGTGGGTGTCAGTATGCTGGCTTTAACCGTTGTTGTTGTGGGACTTTTTAGTCTTACACGCCTAGCCATTGATTTATTGCCACAAATTATTTATCCCGAAGTGCGTGTCCGTATTATTGATAATGGCGTACCGGCATCGGTTTTAGAAGACACTGTGACTCGGCAACTTGAAGAACAACTGGCCATTACGGAAGACTTAATTGGTATACAGTCTGATACTGCGCGCGGCATTGCCACGGTGGATCTGTTATTTGATTATGGTAAAGATATTGATATTGCACTCCGTGATGCCAGCACTCGACTAGATAGAGCTAAACGTTTTCTACCCGATACGATTGATCCTCCGGTTATTTATAAGCTCGATCCTTCTCAAATTCCCGTAATGGAATTTGTTATCAGCTCCGAATTACGTGGCGAAACCGAACTACGAAGTTGGGTCGATAATGTGTTTAGTAAATGGTTTATTAACGTACCAGGCGTTGCCTCAGCTGAAGTAGGTGGCGGTCTAATACGTGAAATCCAAGTGATCCCTGATCAGCAGCGTTTGGCAGGGATTGGTTTAAGCTACAAAGATATTATTGATGCTCTGCAAACCTCGAATAAAGATGAGGCAATGGGGCGACTGCAAATGCCTGCTAACGAAATTACCGGTCGCATTAGTGGCCGATTAAAAGACATAAAAGAAATTAAAAACCTTGCGATTGCTCATAATGATAGCCACACCGTTTATTTAAGTGACGTTGCACAAATCATCGATACCCATGTAGATGAGCGAATAAAAGTACGTGCTGACGGTATAGGCGGTGTCAAACTCTCTATCCAAAAACAACCTACGGCCAATACCACCGCGGTCGTTGAAGCCGTTAAACAACGCGTTATCTGGCTTAAAACACAAAATATTCTGCCAGAAGATGTCACCCTCACCACCGTTAGTGATCAATCAATATACATACTACAATCGCTAAAAAATGCGAGTCTTGCCGCTATTACGGGTGCCTTTTTAGCCATGTCGGTCGTCTACCTTTTTCTTGGTAATCTACGCCGCACCCTGATTATTGGTAGCGCTATTCCTATTGCCATTATGTTTACCTTTGTCTTAATGGGGCTCGGGGGATTAACACTCAATATTATGACCTTAGGTGGCTTAGCCCTTGGTGTCGGCATGCTAGTCGATAACACCATCGTCATGCTAGAAAATATATATCGCCATCAATGTGACAATGCCGACTCCTTGGCGGCGAGCACTGAAGGTGCTAATGAAGTATCCAGTGCTATCGTGGCATCAACATCAACCAATCTCTCTGCTGTTTTACCTTTTTTATTTATTGGTGGCCTGACGGGACTTTTATTCAGTGAATTGATCTTCACTATTTCAGCTGCCATTTTTGCATCAATGATCATTGCCGTTACCTTAGTGCCCGCTTACGCTGCTAAAGTAAGCAACATTAAAACAAACCGAATAAGGCGCACTATCGACACGGGTGTTGACAGCTTACAACGCCTCTACGCGACCACGATTAGTATCTTATTGCGGTTTCGCTGGTTAGCTTTGCTGAGTTTTATTCTAGGCTTGGCCTATAGTGCCCCCATATTTTTAAGTGGCAAACATATCGTTTTACCCAATTTAGATGACGGAACTATCTCGGTCAGAATATCGGGAGATATCGGTATATCATTGGCTGAAATGGATAAAAAAATACGCATTATTGAACACTTATTTTCCGACCAAGCAGAAACGGAGACGGTCTATACGCTCGTCGGTGGCTCAGTTTACGGACGTTCGCAGCGTGAAACGCCAAGTCGAGCCAATATTACCGTGCAATTAAAACCACTGTCAGAACGTTTTATTAGTAGCGGTGAATGGATTAAACGGCTGGATAAACTCATTGCGAAGCAACAATTAGCAGGGTTAGATGTCCGTATGTCGCAACGTGGTATTCGCGGTATTCGAACAAATAAAGGTGACGAAGATATTAGCCTACGTTTACAAGGTGAAAATGATGAAAAACTTAAAATATTAGCAGATAGTATTGCTGAGAAAATGCGACTAATCCCCGGCATAAGTAACGTGACAAGTTCCGCCGAAGATGAGCAGTTCGAGCTAGCCATCACCTTAGATCGTGAGCGTGCGGCGAGTTTAGGCGTTAATTTACAAGACATTAAACAAGCCACACAAATTGCATTGCAAGGTGTGGTTGTTAGTGATTATCTTGAAAATGACAAAAGCTATGACATTAGGCTTCGCCTGCCTCAAACGGAGATAACAAGCCCGCAAGATATAGAGTCAATCTTATTATTTCCTGCAAAAAATAATACAGCTCCTATTTATCTAGGCACCGTAGCTAAGGTTGAATTACTCAAATCAGCTATTAGTATTTTGCGTGATAATCAAATGCGAATTGTTGAACTCACCGCATCACTAAGTGATGGCACAACGCTTGGCGAAGCATTGAAATCACTCTCTCAGCTTCGTTCAAAAATCAACTTACCGAAGGGTTACTCTCTTTATGATGGTGGATCTCAAAAAGCACTACAGGATCAACAGCAATTAACAGTATTACTTTTATTGCTCGCCTTATTTTTAGTCTTTGTGGTGATGGCCGTTCAGTATGAGTCGTTATTGAACCCATTAATTATCATTCTCAGCGTGCCATTTTCAGCCATCGGCATTGCCTTAGCTATTGATGTATTAGCACTTCCTTTATCAATGCCGGTCTGGCTGGGCATGATCATGCTAGTCGGTATTGTGGTCAACAATGCCATCTTACTGGTTGAATATATTGAGATCGAACGTCAAAAACAAAAAGATATTACCTCATCGATTGTCTCTGCTGCTCGCATAAGGCTACGGCCAATATTCATGACGACTCTCAGCACAGTCGTCGGCATGATTCCTCTGGCAATGGGCTGGGGTGATGGCGCAGAAATGTTGCAACCCTTAGCCATAACCGTTGTTTGGGGCTTAAGCTTTTCCATGCTAGTCAGTTTATTGCTGGTGCCGGTTATGTATCATTTACTCCACTCACTTAAATCACCCCATAACCACCAGACATCAAAATCGGTTTGATAACAACTTTTAATAAAAGTATTCGATAATCACTAAAGGGCAAGCTAGGGGCTCAAAGATTAATAATCTTACTGTGATCTTTTGCTAATAACCGTAGAATTATGACCTGACGGTCCGCCACCTAAAAAACATAATCTAAACTAAGGTGGCTACTTACATAATTTTCCCTGTTATTGCCACCAAATTCCATATCTACGACCAGATTCAAATTATTTTCTGCCGCTATGCGTAAGTTCACGCCAGCAAAGCGCCCCGAGACGCGGTCATCACCCACATTAGCATAACTAAATGGCTGGCCAGCAAGCTGACCGTCGACATTATCAGAATGGCCATGACGAGTATTAAGCCCAGCTCTAAACTCTAACTCCGTTGCCTCATTCAGCTGCAGAGCTGCCGCTAATTGAGCACGCGCGGTTAATACTGCCACTGTCCGACTATCAATGTTTAGATTACTATTGTTTGTACCCGTTTCTTGATAATCATCTAGCCAAGCCATGCTGTAGTTTAGGCTGATAGCTGGACGAAGCTCAACGCGTTCAGCCGTTTTAAATGCACCACTTAGTGTAATCGAAGGACTGACAAAAAGGTTGCCAACATCAGAGCGCGCTACTTGATAACCTGTAATATTATCGATAACCAGTCGGTCATTAGCGTTGTCGCTGTAACCTGTTATCAGTGAACTGGTCAGATTCATCAGACCAAGTTTAAAATACCCATAAGCACCGACATAATAACTGTCGGTTTCTGTTTGAAATGAGGCTATTTGTGTGTCTGTTTTAGCGCGTGCAAAACCACCCATTAATCCGATCCGCGTCAGCTGCAGCTGCCATTCATAACCAAGGTTTATTCCAGAGTGACGAATGTCGTAGGCAAGGCTAGTGTGTTGTTCATCACGGTTAAACTTGCCACCAAATAGTTGTGCCCATGCAACGGGTTTGTGTGATTCAAAATAGATGCCGGGAAATAAAGTCGATGCCGCCAACTGAACCGGCTTTAAGGGGCTGGCATAACGCATACGCTGACTAATTAGATTATGCACAGAGGAGGTCAATTGTGATAAAGCAACATCACGACTTGATTCACCCGTGGCGTCAATAGTCGTCACCGAGTTGCCATTTAGGACACCGGCACCAAAGAGGTTAATGTTCTCTGTATTCTCAAAGATCAAATGAGCCGAAACACTACCACCGTATACATTTACTGTATCGTTATCAGCGCCATTATTACCCAAATCAACCTTACCTATAATGCGAGAGCCAGCCAATAAATTCAAAGTAACATCATTATTACCGGCTAATATAGCAGCGCTACCCACACCGGTTGCTGATAATAAGCCACTATTGTTAATCACGGCATTCGCACCCGTTGAAGAAATACCATAACTCCCATTACCAGATGTTGAAATCGAACCATTATTGATTATTGAGTCACTAATCCCACCTGAGAAAACGCCATCAGCAGTATCACCTGAAGTTGAAATCGAACCATTATTAGTAATTGCAGTGTCATCTCCCCCAGAAAAAATGCCAGTACCAAAATCACCAGTGGTTAAAATCGAACCATGACTAGATATAATGGCATGATCACCCATTGAAAAAATGCCACTACCATAATCACCAGAAGTCGAAATCGAACCATAATTAGTAGTGATGGCATTAGCTCCTATCGAAAAAACACCATAACTAAAATCACGAGTAGTCAAAATTGAACCATTATTGGTAATAATGGCATTAGTAGCCTGTGAGTGAATGCCAAAACTATAATCACTAGTAGTCGAAATCGAGCCATTATTGGTAATAACGGCATTAGTAGCCTGCGAAGTAATACCAAAACTATAATCACCCGTAGTAGAAATCGAGCCGTTATTGTTCACCAGAACATTGTTGCCACTCAACTGAATAGCAACAGCATTCACAATTAAATTGCCGCCGTTTTCTACCAAGCCTCTTTCGTTATTAGTTAATGTTTGTTGGGTGGTCACTGTTTGACCGCCAACGATAGTGAAATCTGTTGCCCGCGCCATGGCGGAGTAAAACAGCAAATAGGCGGTGATGATGACCGTGCCATATAGGGATCGGGCAGAGTAAATAGAGTGATTGAAGGGATTCATTCCAAGTCCTAAATTTAATAAATGCTACAAGAAAGCAATAAACCAATGGCAAACCAATGGGGTCAACCAATGGGGTCAGCTTCAATAGAAATCTTCGGAAACCTTGGTGAAAAACCGATTTGCTCTGACCCCTTGATTCCCTGTTGATTCTTTTAGGCACAAAAAAACCCATCGCTCAAAAGTGATGGGTTTAGATGCTAGCAAAACACGTCAAAGTTCAAACACTTGTTTTGTATTAATTAATGGCGGAGCGGACGGGACTCGAACCCGCGACCTCCGGCGTGACAGGCCAGCATTCTAACCAGCTGAACTACCGCTCCACACTACTTGTTAGGCCGATGTCAGCCCAATCAAGAAGCGGGAATCATACAGTAATTAACACAAAGATGTTAGTGTTAATTTTGACAATATTTTCAAAGCAGAGCGCCCTAATAAAAAGAGATTAATGACACTTTATTTTATTCCAGCAACATCGTTTGATTTGTTTGAAAAATAACGCATTATAAATACCCAGTAAACTCGGCAATACCATGAATGAAGGCCGCACTAATCTTATTCACCCCATTTAGCAAACATGCTTCTAAAGCAGGTAAACTAACCATTAAGCTTATTATTAAGGAGTTTTACTTTGCCCCTGTTTAAACGTACATTCCTGCTATCATTAACACTGTTTCTTGCCGCCTGTGCCGGTTTATCGCCTAATTACGAAAAACCACAAGTCACTGTCAGCTCATTCACCCTCGCACCTGAGTCATCAGGACTCACACCTCGTTTTAACATCGGTTTACATGTCGTCAATCCAAACCGCACCGCACTACCTTTAATTGGCATGAGTTATTCGGTCGAAGTAGAAGGTAATCGAATTTTAAGCGGTGCAGAGCCAAACTTACCTCGCATTGAAGCTTACAGCTCGGCAGATATCGTCATTCAAGCTAGTCCAGATTTATTTGGTAGCGCACGCTTGCTCAATCAGCTACTCTCAGGTCAACGTCACGAACTGAACTACCTATTCAAGGCCAAGCTTGATGTCGGCGCATTGATGCCTTATATCACTATTGAAGAAAAAGGCCATTTTGGCCTCACTAACGCGAACTAATCATGACGGAAAACGCAGGCCCACCGACGTTTAACAAAGCAACGATCACCCTAATATGGATTTTATTATTAGGTGTCACCACGGTGTTATTTAATGGTGTATTAGATGATATTAATAACCCGAATAAAACACTCACCGTTACCACCAATGAGTTTGGCAATAAAGAAGTGGTCTTAGAAAGAAACCGTTATGGTCACTATATAGCGAGCGGCAATATTAACGATCAATCCGTCGAATTTCTATTAGATACTGGCGCCACATTAGTCGCCATACCCGAACACATTGCCGCGCAATTACACTTAAAAAAAGGTCAGGCCTTTCAATCACAAACCGCAAATGGCAACAGCCAATCTTATGCCACCACCATTGATAAACTCACCCTAGGTGATATTGTGATGACCAATGTACCCGCCAGCATTAGCTCGGGAATGGAGTTCGATGAAATTCTACTCGGCATGTCATTCTTAAAACACTTGCACCTTAGCCAGCAAGGCAAACAACTTAGAATTAGCGTGCCAGATGGCGACGCTCGCTAAGCGCCCTCAATATCGGTAACAAGATGAATATATTTGAAACATTAACGCAACGAAAAGCCGTGAGAGCTTACCTAGATAAGCCGGTTGAAAAAGAAAAGATTCACGCCATTCTTGATGCCGCTCGCCATGCACCTTCAGGTGTCAACACGCAACCTTGGCAAGTTGCCGTGGTAACGGGAAAAGCCAAACAAGCCTTACAAACTAAAATAGAAACTGCATTTCGAGCTGGCAACAAAGGCAAAGCTGACTATGAATACTACCCAACAAAGTGGATAGAGCCTTATAAATCACGACGAAAAGACTGCGGCTTATTGATGTATAACACCCTGAAAATTGAACGTAGCGATACAAAGCGTCAACATGATCAATGGGCGGCTAACTATCGGGCTTTTGATGCGCCTGTAATGCTACTTTTTTTCATGGATGAAAACATGCAAACTGGATCGTATATGGATTACGGCATGTTTTTACAATCCGTTATGTTAGTAGCTGTTGAGCTTGGTTTAGCAACCTGTCCACAAGCTTCTATCGCTGATTATCCTGAACTCATAAAATCAGAATTAGGTTATACCGATAATAGAGTTTTGTTATGCGGCATGGCCTTAGGTTATGAAGACAAAAATGCTGAGGTGAATAGTTATCGTACGGCTAGAGTAGAAGTAGAATCGTTTACTGATTTTTTTGATTAAGCTAGCCTAGGTGTATATTTTGAAAAGAACCTATTCGATCTTTATTATTGAATTACAGAAAATTATTATTCTCGTCCATCAGAAACCATATTTCATGAGACATTTATGATCGACTTATTTTTAGCTCCACTTTTAAAAATGATTGGCTTCGATTACAAAAATAATCCCAATAAATTAGCGACAGATGCTTATAAAAATTATTCTAATTTCATAAAAATCGCTAGAGAAGAAACATAACAAACCGGTCAAACTCTCTTAAGTAACCATAATAAGGAGTAACTTTGTTGGTGATGTGACGTATTGCGGGCTTGACCTAAATCGTTAGCTACTTCTCCAACTATTTCCAATTACCCCGTTTAGCTTGTTGCAACTTTTCATATCCTTCCAACAATTTAGTATGACGCTCAAAACCTTGTAAGCTCAAACCTGGGCAATGTAAGTTGTGGAACACTTTTTCACCTTCAACAATCGCGATGCCATCGGTCACGTTATCTTGACCATACATTAACGCTAAGCCCTGTTCGTATTCAGCATAATCACGTTCGTCGTGGTGTTTGATTTCTAATAAGGCTTTTAAACAACGATAGTGACGAGTGGTAGTTTCGCTTGCTTGATCGAGTGCTAAACACCAATCGATCCAATCCATGGCTTGTTCGTCTTGTAATGCCAAACACAACATTGCTTTAATTTCGCCTAAACGAATTTCAGACCATAAGGTATTAGGATCAGACGCTAAACCGATAAACGGTGCAACCGGCGTTTGGTCGTTATAGCCGCCGTCTTCTAAGCGTTCAAAAACATCTTGCCATTGTTCGGCATCGCCGTCTTTTAGGGTTAAAAAATCTTCACGGAATAAGGCGCCTTCATTATTGTTTTCCCAAACCAATTCATCAACCGGATAAATATCAGACATGCCCGGCACTAAAATCCGGCAAGCATACACATCTAAATGTTCATAATCGGCAATATAAATATCAAAACCCATTTCATGGATTTTGTTAGTTAAATAGGTAAATTCATCGGCGGTTTTACTGTCATGTTCCCAATCATTAAACTCAAAATCAGGCGTGTTACGGAAAAAGTCATTTGAAATATAGCCGCTTGAATCAATAAAATGCATTTCTAAATTAGCCGGTGATGCGACTTCGTCTTGATCAAATGTAGGTGGATGAAACACATCTAACTGATCTAAGCTACGACCCTGCAATAACTCGGTGACGGTACGCTCTAAAGCCACTTCAAAACTTGGGTGAGCGCCAAATGAAGCAAATACCGACCCATCTTTAGGGTTAATCAATGTCACACTCATCACGGGATATTCGCCGCCCAAAGAGGCGTCAGCTACTTTCAGTGAATAACCATGTGACTCCAGCTCTTCAATCGCTTGTTTAATCAACGGGTAACGGTTGATGACTTCCAGAGGTACTTGGGGCAAACAAATCCCTTCGGCAATAATGCGGTTTTTTACATAACGTTCAAATACTTCAGACAAGCCCTGCACGCGTGCTTCATTTTTAGTGTTGCCGGCTGACATGCCGTTACTGACAAAGATATTGCCAATTACATTAATCGGGATATAAACCTCTTGACCATCACGCAAGCGTAAATAAGGTGTCGCACAAATACCCCGCTCACCCACACCAGAGTTGGTATCAACTAACATCGCAGGTGTTAATTCACCAGCAGGATCGAAGTGTGCCCATAAAGAGTCATCCATTAATCCTTGAGGCATGTCATCACCCATCGAATCAAACCATTTTTCATTTGGGTAATGTACAAAATCACTGCTACTGTGCTGTTCGCCCAAATAAAAATCGGCAAAAAAATAGTTACAGCTTAGGCGCTCAAAATACTCACCTAAAGCACTGGCTAAACAAGCTTTTTTTGTACTGCCCTTACCATTGGTAAACATAATCGGACAGCTTTTATCGCGAATATGAACGGAATAAACATTGCTCACAGGATTAAGCCATGAGGCTTCTTCAATATCAAAACCAAAGGATTTTAATTTGGCTTGCATGGTGGCAATACTTGTTTCCAGATCGCTGTCTTTACCTTTGATAAATGTTTTTTCAGTCATATGAAGGCTACTTAAATAATGTGCAGTGAAAAAAATGGCCTCATCTAGAGGCCATCGTTTATTAGTTATTTTAAATCTTTATTTATTGTTTTTTTGGTTTTTCTACACCAATGGCGCCATCAGAACGCGCCATTAAGTAAGCATATAGTTGATCTCGGTTTTCCATAACCTGAACATTAGCTTTCCATGAAGGCATACTGCCTATTGTGCCTGTTTTACCATTCTCAACGGTGTCATAAAACTCTTCTTTGCTAATAAGTTTTAAGCTATCCGCCAAGTTAGGCCCCACCATACCTTGCCCATAAGTACCATGACAACGCGCACACCAGTTGCGATATAACTTAAACCCAGCATAACTATGCGCATCTAATTTATTGCCATCAACAACACTGTATAAGCCACCCGTTGCCGTTTTTGACGCGATTGATGCCACATTCTCTGCCGCTTCCTTTACTGTGGATTTCACATCATCAGCTGTGGACACTATAGGAGCAACCATCTCCTCAACGTTATCTTTCAAAATGACAGCAGCGGAAGCTGATGTCACCTCAATATCTGACACGTCTAAAGCCATAGAATCAACATCGGTATTCTTAACAGCTATCTCCGGCGCTTTTTTTGTTTTATAGCCGTCATCACTGATGTTTAGTGATGGCAAAAATGCAGCGATAATTAACCCCAAAAATATAGCATGCAAAAAAATAATTACGCTAGTCTTCATTTATTTCTCCTTTTTTCAAAGAACAGTGATTAATAATCATAGCATTTAGTGTGTAAAACTGCATAAACTATGAGGCTATAGGCTCTATTTTAAGCGTAACACTCTTTACTTTATGTGAAATAATGAGTGCTAACATTGATTCTTAGCCACCTTTAACTCGAAAGCATACTCTCTAAATCAAGGTTTTTATGAAAGCTGAACCAACATTATTTGCTCGCAGCAACTCAAGTTGTGAGTTATGTAAATCTAAATTAAATCTATCGATATATAAGGTTCCACCGAATTCAAATGGCAGTGCAGATAACTCTATTTTTGTTTGTGAAACTTGTCTGGATCAAATTGAATACCCAGAAAATATCGATGCTAATCACTGGCGCTGCCTAAATGACAGCATGTGGACGCCCATTCCAGCAGTTCAAGTAATGGCGTGGCGACAGCTTAAACGTTTAAGCAGTGAGGCGTGGGCGCAAGACTTGCTCGATATGCTTTATTTAGATGAAGAAACTCAAGCATGGGCTGCTGCAACAGAAATAGCAGAATTAGAAGCTGAAAACAGCTCAGTAGATAGTAATGGCGCAGTATTAAATGCCGGTGATAGTGTCACGCTAATTAAAGATCTAGATGTTAAAGGGGCTGGCTTCACCGCTAAACGAGGCAGCTTAGTTAAAGGTATTTCATTAACCGATAACCCTGAACATATTGAAGGCCGGGTCAATGGTACCCGCATTGTCTTGTTGACTAAGTTTTTGAAGAAAAGTAACTAGTAACCATACCTATCATCCTGACCCAATAAACAGTACAACTTCTTTAGCAAGATGATATTTATCGTTACCATCTTGATTGATTTATGATGCGTTGATGATCTGCTGGATTAAAGCTAAAAGCGGGTTTTATTAACGAGATCGCCAGCGTTCTTACTCTTTTAAAAAAGCAATAATAGCCCTACCCAATGATACCCTGTAAGCTACTTCACCTAATCACATCCCCGATCAACGTAAGAGATATACAATCTATGAGCTTTGCCTCGCTGGGCTTATCAGCCCAAATCCTTAAAGCTGTATCAGAAAAAGGCTACGAAACACCGTCTGCTATCCAATCACAAGCAATACCAGCCGTACTTGAAGGTAAAGACGTAATGGCTGCCGCACAAACTGGAACAGGAAAAACAGCCGGGTTTACCTTGCCGATCCTAGAGTTACTGTCTAATGCCCAACCCGTAAAAGCTAATCAAGTTCGTTGTTTAATTTTAACCCCAACCCGCGAATTAGCGGCACAAGTGGGGGAAAGTGTAGCGATGTATGGTAAAAATTTACCTTTACGCTCAGCCATTGTTTTCGGTGGCGTTAAAATTAACCCTCAAATGATGAAGCTAAGAAGAGGTGTTGATATTTTAGTTGCCACACCTGGTCGCTTACTCGATTTATATCAACAAAATGCCGTGCGATTTAATCAGCTTGAAATCTTGGTTTTAGATGAGGCTGATCGGATGCTGGATATGGGCTTTATCAATGACATTCGCAAGATTTTAGCTTTTTTACCCAAAAACCGCCAAAACCTGATGTTTTCTGCGACATTTTCGACAGAAATTCGCAATCTTGCAAAAGGCTTGGTCAATAATCCAGTTGAGATCTCTGTTAGCCCACCCAACACAACGGTTAAATCCGTCGAACAATGCATTCACCCGGTGGACAAAACCAAAAAAATAGCCTTGTTAATTCATTTAATTACCGACAATAACTGGCATCAAGTATTAGTGTTTTCTAGAACAAAGCATGGCGCAAATAAAATCACTAAACTATTGGATGCTAGCGGTTTAAAATCAGCCGCTATTCATGGTAACAAAAGTCAAAATGCACGCACCAAAGCATTGGCCGATTTCAAGCAGGGCAAAATTCAAGTGTTGGTCGCAACCGATATTGCAGCGCGCGGCATTGATATTGACCAACTCCCTTATGTCGTCAACTTTGACCTACCGGATGTACCAGAAGACTATGTGCATCGAATCGGGCGAACAGGTCGCGCTAGTGCAACAGGACAAGCCGTTTCATTGGTTTGTGCCGATGAAATCAAACAGCTTTCAGATATTGAACGCGTGATTGGTGAATTACTTGAACGAAAAACAGTTGAAGGCTTTGAACCTGTCAATAAGCTTCATGAAACACGTTTAAATACACGCCCAATTAAACCAAAAAAAGCTAAAAAACCCCATACGGGTCATCGAGATGGGCAACGCTCTGGAGGTAATGCTCAAGGAAACAAGCCTAAAGGCAATGGACCTCGCCGCGGCTAACGATACCACTAACAAAAATAACTAGGGTGCATTAAATGGTGCTCTAGTTATTATCTTTTTGATTAAGATAAATGAAACATATTGGGCTTACGTCGAACAAAAAAAAGCTTTAACTAAGACGCTGCACCATAGATTTCAATATAAAGCAAAGCACTCAATCATAACCTTCTGTGTAAGTCAGGTTTAACACGATAAATTAGTATCGTCTATGTAACACCTGCCTTGTGAAATAAGTGCGATCAAATGTTTAATGTATATTAGTTAAATTTTAACTAAAATCTCGCCCATACCTATGCCACCTAAATCACCTGCATAACGCTGTACACGTGAAAAAGCGTCTGTTGTAGCAAACTTACTGTCTAATTTGGTGAATGAGTTAAACAATAAAGGTAAAAACGCTAACGTGTGAGAACCGCAATCATTAAAGTTAGCAGAGATACCTTGAGCGGGCGTTTGGGTTAATAACACTGTGCCACGCTTCATCCCATAACCTAAGTGAGTGCCTACTGACCCTAGTACAGCAATCGTACCTGAGATCATTCTCGCCGCACAATAATCGCCTGCATTACCTTCAATTAAAATCATACCACGACGCATGTGATCGCCAGTGCGCGCGCCGGTGTTGCCGGTCACAATAACCGTTCCGCCAGTCATCCCATTTTTATAACCAGGGCGTGCGCCACCAACAAATTCACCGGCATTACCATTGATTTTGATTTGACCTGATTTCATTTCACAAGCGGTATAAATCCCCGTATCACCGATTACTTCAATCTGGCCACCTTCTAAGAATAAACCTAGATAAGCACCCACATTACCTTCAACAGTAATTGTGCCTGAAGTCATATTACGACCGATAAAATCAAGTTTTTCACTACTGTTAGTAAATTTAATATCAGCAGTATTATCACCTGATATATCAAATAAACTATCAACACAGGCAGTGCTATTTCCTATTACTAACTCAATCGCTGCAATGTCAGAAACTGATTTATCAACAAGTAAATCAGCTGTTAATGGCGAGCAATCAATGCGTTGTGCAGGTGTCGCTTTAAGGGTGAATGTTAATGCATTCATGCCATAATCTCCTGCAAATGAAAGTGGAATGGACCTAACTTACCACCATAGTTACCAGCACTAATACGGCGAATGCCATTTTCAGCACCTAAATCACACACAGCTTGAATACCCACGCGCATCGCTTTATCAATATCTTCTTTTGTTAAACCATCAATAACGATTTCCATCACTGATTCAACTTCGGGTGATAAATCACTTTTGGTTTGACCTTTAAGCGTTGGACAAAAAGCATCATTACTTGATGCATTTAAGGCTTTATATTTTGATCCTACTTTTGAGCCAGAACGCACAACACCACCAGGGAAGGGCATAATAACATTGGGGATTTTTCTCATTTCTACGATAGCGGCTTCACACGCTGCTAAAGCCTGAGCTTGTGATTCAGCTAACACTAAGAAATTACCTCCACCCACCGATGCTTGAACACCGGTTTTTTCTTGTGTTAAGAACTCACCATCCATGACGGGTATACGCCAATAACGTTTACCATCGATCATTTTTGATATTTGAAAGCCATCACCAAAGAAGCGTAAGTTTTGACCCAAGGCCATTTCTGTTTCACTTTCTAAACCTGAAAATAATGCAGATGTAGGAGATGTAAGTACACACTGTCCAGCTCGAGTCTCTACTTGTTTGGCTAAACCTTTTCCACCCATAGCAAAAATAAGAACTGAAACACCTGGACGACCATCCGGTGTTTCGCTCGCATCAAGCTCACGTTCAATACCCGCTTCACAACCACAGGCAATAACCGATGTAGCAAATCCTGTGAAAGCTTGAGCTGAAATCATTGCCCATTTTGCATTGAGTGCAGTAATGATCAGTCGAGTACCCTTCATAGGAAACGCTTCTGCGAAGGTTTGATCAATTGTTACGCCATTGATAATCATATCGGGCCTCCTTTATGTAACGGCTGCACGGTCAAACTACCTCGGCCATCATCAATAATCTCATCATCACTGATTTTAAAGTTACCCATTTTTTGAGTATGGTATTTATCAAAATAAGGTTTTAATGATTTTTCAATACTATTGTCATATTCTGGTTTAACCACATGCGTAGTACCCCAAGTAACATTAATTAAATCACCATCTTTAACAACCATCACACCATCTTTAAATACATAATCAGGCGTTGTGAACATTTTTTCGCGATCTGCATCATCCGTATAAACAGTGATATCAGCAGCACCACCAATACCCAAATGACCGCGATCTGCCAAACCAACCAACCTAGCAGCGCCAGCACGCGTCATAATTGCAATTTCATACAGAGTGTATTCACGTTCCAATGATGCTAAATGACTGGCTTTTTGGGCTTCAGGATGCAATCTCGATAAAATATCATTACGGAATGTTTTATCCATTAATAATCTAATGAGGTGTGGATAACTGGTGAATGGTGCGCCATTTGGGTGATCGGTTGTTAAAAAGACACGCCAAGGATCATCAACCATCAAAAATGTTTCAAGACCAATCATCCATTGCAATGCGTTGACATAACTTTGATCTTTATATTTAAATGGTAATACACCACAACCGGCATCACATTCAATATCCATAGTGACCCACTTATTAGGGTGAGCATGAGGATGAGCAGCATGTTGAAGCATACTATCGCCTGACGCTGTGACGGTTTGACCAAATAAAATTTGACCAACATCGACTGTGATATTTTTATGTTTATTAATTGCTTCTGCAATTTGTGCTGAACCTGACGAAAACTTAAAGTCGCCTTCCGTACCATAACTATGGAATTGAATATGCGTCATATGCATTGGCAAACCTTCAATACCTTGCATGGTATCTAAGGTGGTATCCATATTTCCTGGTACACCCAAATTACAACCATGCACATGTAAAGGATGAGGTACTCCTAATTCTTTTACCGCTCTGGCAAGACGTAATAATATTTCACGTGGTGTAACGCCATAGAACTGATTACTTTCATCTAAATCAAGTTTACGCTGATTAAACTTAAACGCATTAATACCCCCTGGATTCACCACTTTCACACCCATGGCATGGCTATGAGTCATTGTCCAAGCAACATAATTATTGATAGATTCTTGATCTTTATTGGCAGCCATCATTCGAAGTAGAAAGTCATCACTTCCTAACATGACGTAACCACCTTTATCAATAATAGGGGTGTCATGCATTTCCATATGCGCCTGTCGTGCATTAATAGGCAAAATTGCAGGTTCAAAACCCGCGGTATAACCCATCTCAGCATAACGATATCCGGCAGTTAATGTGCTCGGCGCCGCATGACCACAACCTGAACGCATTAACTCTGTACGAGCGATAACATCTGCCGCATGATCTTCGGGTAACATCGTGCGAGCTATATTGACCTTACCTCCACCAATATGGGTATGCATATCAATAGCACCAGCCATAATGACTTTGCCACGCACATCAATTTCTTCATCGATTCTAATATCATCAGGACGCTTAACTATACGACCATCTTGAATATAAATATCGCGTACTTCATTTTCTACGCCATGGGCAGGATCGTAAATCCGGCCACCCGTTAGTTTAGTTAACATAGTCTTGTTCGCCCCTTATAACGCTAGTTCAACGGCGGTAAGTACATCAAATGTACTAGGCAAACCACTGTCTCGTAATTTTCTTAATGGTACTGACACAACACTATCAGTTCGAAAAGCACGACCTGTGTGATCAATACCTGGAGTACCTACAGGAATAAAGACCTCTGGCTCTTGCTCAAATAACATGCCTGAACGGCCCAAAACCACGGTTTTAGCATTAGATTTTGGTGGTGTACGATCAATATTAAAACTAGAAACCCATAATAAGACGTCAACTTCATCAGCGGCTAACATGCGATTAGTATCCGATAAATAAGGATCATAGTCAGGATAACCACGACTAAAGTTTGTTCTCATTGGGTAACCCGATTGCCAAGCAGACACTTGGTTAACCGTAATTGATCCCTCTTTTCCACCTAACGGTAAGCCACTTGAACGTGTCTTTAAGTTTAAATCCTTCACCATTTCACAAACGGTTTGCACAGTAGTTTCAGCATGCTCAAACTCTAATTGAGCAGCTGACCAAGCAACAACTGAGTATTTAGCTTGTTTTAGTTGTTCCGCTAATACGGTTAACTCATCAATAGTAATTCCACCAACCTGTTGTGCTTGAATAGTTTTACCTTTAACTAATGCACGCAATACAGACATTACTTCGGGTAAATCAGCATCATCACACGCTAATATTTGTGCTTTTTTACCTTGTGGTGAAGTTGATGTATTACCTGATGGTGCTTTACCAAGGTAAACCACTTGCCTTGATTCGATATCTTGATCGAACATGCTTTCTTTGTTCCAGACCATACGCTCATAAAAGCGAGGATAATCACATTCAATATCACTACCGACAACTAACAGTAAATCAACACGATTTCTAACTTCCGTTAAGGTGGTCACCATCCAACCAGTGTCTTGTAAAACAAGTGTATTTCGAAACCCAGCAGCTGAATCCATATTATCTACGGTCGCACGACTTTTATCAGCTAAAGCCATTGCAGAGCGAGCACCATTCAAATCCGTTGCTAGGCCTGCAATTACCGGCTGTTTACTTGTCCTTAATAAATCAGCAATATAAGTAACAGCCTGCTCTAAAGAAACCACTTTCCCCTTCACTCGTGGTGACGTATCAGTTATCGGTGTTTCAAAACCTTTCTTAGTTACTCTGTCACCATTTTCAATCACAGTGACGGTGTTGCCATCCACGTTTATGGTCAAATCGTCCGATGCAATACCACAAAAAGGGCTGGGTACATCTATCCAAACTCCAGCGTCAGTCATGTCTGTCATATTGATATCCTTAGTCGTACTTAATGTATTTAAAACGAGGATCTGAAGGAGTACCCTCTAAAGCACTTCCCTCTTCTTTAGCAGGCTGCCATTGAACGACATGTTCAATCATTTTAGCTAATTCAAAATCTTTATCAGTGACACCTTTGGCACTATGGTTTGTTAATTTAACAATAACAAAGGCATACGAAGCTGAAATATCAGGATGATGCCAAGCGGCTTCAGCTAAATGTCCTACCGTATTAACAACCATTAGTGTCCCTTTCCAACCACTGGTTTTATATTTACGACGAATCCAACCATTTTCAAAATACCAATGAGGTAATTCAGTCGCTAGTTTTTCGTTTATTTCTTCTTCAGAATAAGCTTTTTCAATTTCACTAGTCATTAGATATTACCTTTTAAATATATTAAAAATTAGAACACTTAAAATTTATAATTAACCATTTTTTGCACGCATTAGTAACGAGTCAATATTATTATTTTTCAATTGTTTTTGAAGTGCATCAGCTTTATCTCGGCCTGTTATAGGACCCACTTGAACGCGATGCCATGTATCCTTATTATCAATCGTCACTTTCTGTACGATTGATTCAACCCCTAAAAAGGCAAGCTTCGCTTTATAAGTATCAGCGTCCGATGCATTTCTAAATGACCCCACTTGTAATAAATAGTTTATTTCATCAGTGGATTGCTGCGCTTTCGTTGCTGCCTTAGCAGGTAAAGTAACGATAGGAGCTTGTGTGTTTTTTGAGGGTTCAACCACTACCTCCATTTCAGGTAATAAAGTATAAAACTCAAAAGTAGGCTCTACTGCTTTATCATTTTTATTGACCTGTTCCTTTGTTACTTTTTTTTCTAGTGCTTCAGGAGTTGGATTATCTTTTATATGCAGTAAAAACATAATAAAAGCACCCACAGCAAAACTAATAAACATCGGCCCCCAAGGTAAAGACCTTTTGGTTGCCGTGTTGCGTGAGTTTCGCTTGACAGCCATTTACATTGTCTCCGGTGTCGATACACCCATGATAGTTAAACCATTGGAAATAACTTGTTTAACTGCGGTTATCAAGGTTAAGCGTGCCTGACTTAGATCAACATCATCAATAATAAAATGATGGGCATTGTAATAAGTATGAAAATCACGTGCTAAATCCATCAAGTAATGCGCCAAAATATGAGGCGTATGATTCAACGCTGACGATTCTATAACTTCAGGATAACGAGCTAAAGCGGTTAATAAGGCTTGTTCATGTTCTTCTGTTAAGCGATTTAAGTGAATTTCTCCTTGTGTTTGATCCCACCTTAAATCACGTTCATTTAATTGCCTAAAGACACTGCAAACACGCGCATAAGCATATTGAACATAGTAAACAGGGTTATCTGTACTTTGAGTTTTAGCGAGTTCTAAGTCAAAATCCATATGTTGATCAGCGCCACGTAAAACATAAAAGAAACGCGCTGCATCCTTACCCACTTCTTCTCTTAACTCTCGCAAGGTAACAAAGTCACCACTTCGAGTCGACATTGCTATTTTTTCAGCACCACGATATAGCACGGCAAATTGAACTAATAAAACGTTCAATCTATCCGCATCTTGATTCATAGCCACTAATGACGCTTTGACACGTGGAATATAACCGTGATGATCAGAACCCCAAATATCAATAACCGTATCAAAACCACGATTAAATTTATTTAAGTGATAAGCAATATCAGAGGCAAAATAGGTCGTTTGACCATTATCACGAACAACGACGCGATCTTTCTCATCTCCATAATCGGTTGATTTAAACCACCAAGCACCGTCCTTCTCATACAAAACTTTTGAATCTTTTAGATTTGCAATTGCTTGATCTACTACGCCGGATTCCATTAGTGATCGTTCTGAAAACCATTCATCAAAATCAGTACCAAAATCAGCTAAATCCGCACGAATATCAGATAAAATTGAATTTAAACCTAAATCAAATAATTGACGATAAGCTGTTTCACCTAATAATTTTTTTGCCTTATTCGTTAAACCATCAATATGTAATTCTTTATCGCCACCTTGTGGTTCATCATCAGGAATACCAGAAAATATATCACTGGCTGAATGACGAAATAATTCACCTTGTTCTGTTTTTAATGTGGTTGCTATATGTAGCACATAAGCGCCTTTGTAAGCATTACTTGGGAAAGTAAATTGTTCACCACAGGCTTCAAGATAACGTAACCAAACACTGGTTGCCAAAATATCCATTTGTCGACCAGCATCATTGACATAATATTCACGATGAACATTAAATCCTGCTGCCATCAATAAACTACTTACCACCGAACCATAAGCAGCACCGCGACCATGACCAACGTGAAGAGGACCCGTTGGATTTGCAGATACAAATTCGACTTGAACGCGTTTATCTTTACCTATCTGACTACGACCAAATTGATCACCAACCGCTAAAATATCTTTCACAACTTGCTGTGCTGATTCTGCTGATAAGGTGAAATTAATAAACCCAGGACCGGCAATATCAATTTTACTAATAAAATCAGTACGTTCAATCTCTTCAACTAATATTGTTGCGATTTGGCGAGGGTTCATTTTTGCTGATTTTGCCAACATCATTGCAATATTACATGCAAAATCGCCATGCGCTTTATCTTTGGTGCGTTCAATTTGCACGTCTGGCAAATCCATTTTTGGCAGTTTACTTTGTTGAATAAGATTGTTTAATGCTGTTTGGATAAGCGTTATAAGTTGGGCTTTCAATGTGGTCAAACCTGAAATTAATGAAGTTGGTTTATTTTAACTGATCATGCGATATCGATCACATGCTGAAAATAAGCGAAAGCTATTTTATGGTGATTTTAAATATCAATCAGACGGTTTTTTGAATCCATTTTTTTTATCATTTTTTAAATTTGCGGAATATTTACGTTAAATAATCATTAATAAAGGTTTTTAAAAGATATTGATGTTGATAGTTAATGCTTGTGGGTATGTGTATAAATGTTTTAAATTGTTTAATATCAGTAACATTAATACTATTAAGCTTGTTAATATATAAGCACATTAATCAATGATTTATTGTGGATAACTAAGCTATTTATCCACAGATAAAGTTATCCACACCTTATTCTAAAATCTATACTCTTTTTATACAGGCATTATCATTATTATTTTTCTTTAGAAGTAAATGAAGTCGGCTCGTTTTCTAGGTAGTGAATAACTGAAAACACCTGGATATTAACAAGCATAAAATTATTTACTCATTCTGTTAGTTTGATATTTATATTGAAATCTAGCGGGAAAACGGACTAATAATTATTAAGTTTAAAGTGTTTTTAAGGTTAACTTAGAGTAAATCAAGTGGATCAATATCAATCGACCATCTTACTTTTCGAGTAAGCTTTAATGTACTGATGACCGGCATAAAATGATCCAGTAATTGATGTAAAGGCATCCTTTGCTGAGACAATAATAATAATTGTGCTCGATAACGACCAGCGCGTTTTTCCATAATAGCTGGAACAGGTCCCATTACAATCACATCCTTTTGTGAAGCTTGATGGAAAAATCCAGACACTTCAGTTAAAAATCGCATTGCCAAGGTTTCATCTTGAGATTCAGCTCGAATTACACACAGTGATCCAACGGGTGGCATTGCCATCATTTTTCTTTCAGCTAATATTTTTTGTGCCGTAAATGGATAACCATGCTTAATAATATCTTGCCAAAATTCATGTTGCGGTTGGCTAGTCTGAATAAACACTTCGCCCTTTTTATTTCCCCGTCCAGCTCTACCTGTCACCTGAATTATCAGTTGAGCTAACGCTTCTGTTGAGCGAAAATCTGCACTAAATAAACCTTGATCAGCATCTAATACACCGACTAGCGTGACGTCATGAAAGTCATGACCTTTAGCTAACATCTGTGTGCCCACTAATATTTTTGCACCACCTCGTTTAATGTTATTCACAATATCACTGAAAGCATTCACTCTTTGAGTGCTATCTCGATCAATGCGTAATACTGGTGTATCGGGAAAGTAGGCTTGTAAGGTATGTTCTATTTGTTCTGTACCGGCACCATAAGTTTTTAAATCATTGGCTTTACAAGTGGGACATTGAATGATCAAGCGTTGAATTAATCCACAATGATGGCAAGATAAAATATTACGTCTTTGATGAACGATCATTCTGGCATCACAATGCGAACACGTCGCTTGCCAACCACAGTCATGACACATTAAAACGGGAGCAAAACCACGACGGTTAATAAACAGTAAAACTTGGTTACCCGCAGAAAGCTGTGTTGTTATCGCTTGATATAAAACGGTAGAAATACCACTTTTTGCTGTAGGTCCTCGGCTATCAATTAATTTTATTTTAGGAATACTGGCGCCAGTAGCGCGCTGATTTAATTGTAATAACTGATAACGTTTATGCTCAACGTTATATAAACTTTCTAGTGAAGGTGTTGCACTCCCCATAATAATGGGAATACCCGATCTTTGAGCACGCATTAAAGCAACATTACGAGCGTGATAACGTAAACCATCTTGTTGTTTATAAGAAGCATCATGCTCCTCATCAATAATAATTAATCCTAAATGAGGTAATGGTGTAAATACGGCTGACCGTGTACCTATCACAATATCAGCTAAAGCGAATTTTGCTAATAACCAAGACTGTTTGCGTTCTCCATCCGATACAGCGGAATTTAATACCACAATACGCGCCGCTAAACGACGCTTAAACCGTTCAACAAATTGTGTAGTTAAACCAATTTCAGGTATTAAAATTAATATCTGTTTTCCTGCCTCCACCATTTTTTCAGCAAGCTGCATATATACTTCAGTCTTGCCACTTCCGGTGACACCTTGTAATAAATAAGACCTAAAGTGAGAGCGAGTATTCCATACCTGTTTTACGACGAAATTTTGTTCCTCATTAAGCTGGCAATGCACAACACTATTTTGAGAAATCAAAGGTTGTTTAATCTGCTGAAATGAACGGACGATATTTTTTTCTTCTAAACCAAGTAATGAAGCCCGACATTGACCTAGCTGCTGATAAATAAACTTTTGGCTTAAACCTTCTGAGTAATCTTTTAATAAAGAGATTAATGCTTGCTGTTTTTTGCCCAATTTAATTTCAAATAATGGCAAAGTAAGTTGCCAATAAATTTCTGTCTCTAATTCAGCATCTTCACCAAGCCGTATTTTTTTAGGTAATACGGTTTGAAAACAATCACCAATCGGGTGGTGATAATAATCACTCAACCATTGAGTCAATGACAATAAATCTTGTGGAAGAATAGCTGTTTGATCAATAACATTGTTGATTGTCTTTAATTTGGCTATATCACTTTCTAAGTCTAACTTTTTTATATTGGTAATAATGCCGACTAACTCTCTATTGCCAAAAGGTACTTTCACACGCATACCTGTTTGCCAAATCAACTTAGAATTATCAGGTAGATAATCAAAAGATAATCTTAAAGGGCATGGAAGTGCAATTTGTAAAATAGTTTGTTTCATTAATAATAATTAAAGTTATTTAAAAGATATTGATGTTGATTATTGATAGCTGTGGGTATGTGAGTAAGTTATTATTTTTCATTTAATTCAATTTGTTATTATCAACAGAATAGGTGAATAACAGAGTAGTTTAATCTGAATAAGCTGTGGGTAACTAGTCTAGTTATCCACAAGAAAAGTTATCCACACTTTATGATCACTTTTATATCTTATTTATACCGAAGTTATCTGTTCATTTATTTTGCTTCTTGTTACATCAATATGAAGTGTTTCAAAGTGAATTAATGCTTTAACGGCTTGTTGTAAAATTCGTCTTATTTGGCTGATAGATGCCATTGTTTTATCCATTTTAGCAATTGATAACTTTCCTTCTGCACCACGACGTAATAAAAGTGATTTTAATGATTGATATTCGCTTTCAATAGTATCTAATTCTTTTTTTAGTTCATCACCTTTCGCTATCTCTGATCCGGGAGCTGCATGGTTGAGTAAATGCACACTGTGTTTATAAAACGCGTTTATTTGTTCTTGAATGGTGTTATTGATCGCTGTTTGTACATTTTTTTTATCTGCATTAATAAGTATAGATAGTTCGGAAATAGCATCGTAATATTGTGATATACGAAGAATACTAGGTAGTGCATCAGCCACATCGCTTGTTAAGTTTTGTTTATAAAGATTTGAAGAGTAATCACCGATAGCAATAATTAATTTATCTACAACGGCATTTTTTACTGCCATATGTGCATTGCTTGTTTCAAAATTAATACTCTCCTTGGCCATGGCGAGAGAATAATGGCCAACTCGTTGTAATTCTTTATATAAGGCATGTAAAGCTAAAGAAGGAATACTTAAAGCATTTTTATCTAAATACACTGGTTTAGCTTCGTTTTCATATTTTGTTTTGAAACAGTGAGATAACCATAAAACTAATTTATCTGCCAAGGGCCACATTAAGGCAACCCCTAAAATATTAAAAATAGTATGAAATAGTGTAAGCGTAATGATACTGGCATCACCTAAATGAAATAGTGATTGTAAAAAGATAATCGAACTAATTAGTGGTAATAATAAAATAAGCGACACTACGGCAGTAACAAGGTTAAAAATAACATGACTAGCCATAACTCTTTTTGCAATAGGATTAGCACCAAAGGATGCAAATATTGCCGTTGTGGTACTTCCTAAATTACTACCAATTGTGATTGCGGCAGCGGGTATTAATGATACTATTCCGCCTGACAATGCAGTTAAAGTGATGGCAAGTGTGACACTGGATGATTGCATTAATAAGGTAATTAAAAAGCCCAAACCCGTATAGATTAAAATAGCTTTAACGCCAATTTCACCATTAATAATTAGGGAAACCTGATCACCGAGTACAGAAAAAGTATCTTTAAGGACATCAATACCTAAGAAAAGAATGCCAAATCCGACAAGTGCTTGCCCTAAAGCTCCTATTCGCGTGTCAGTTTTAGCAAGTTTAATTACCATGCCTATACCGATCATAGGTAATGCAAAAGCACTTATTTTAAAATTAAATCCAATTAAAGTAACCAGCCAACCTGTGGTAGTGGTACCAATATTACTGCCAAAAATAATCCAAATTGCACGTCTTAAACTTAATAAACCAGCATTAGTAAAACCGATAGTGGCGACTGTTACAGCGCTTGATGACTGAATTAATGACGTTAAAAGTATTCCCACTCCTAAACCGCGCAATCGCGTATTAGTCCAGTCATGGAGTAATTGGTTAAGTGTATTTCCCGCTGCCATTTTCAGGCCGTCAGACATTAACCACATACCTAGTAAAAACAAACCTAAGCCACCAACACCAGAACTTATCATTGAAAAAATTGACATGAAATCCTCTGATATTAAATGTGAAATAAAAACGATTTAATCATACCTTATTCAGACAACGGTCTGAATAATCAATAACAAGTGTTATCCTATATTTAAGACTGTTTTTAGGATAATTTAACAATGAAACTAGCTATTATTGTCGCAACGGATCAACAAGGATTAATAGGCAAAGAAAATGATTTACCCTGGAGGTTATCGGCAGATTTACAGTATTTTCGACGCGTAACAATGGGTAAACCTATTATCATGGGCCGAAATACCCATGAATCAATTGGTCGTGCATTGCCGGGAAGAAAAAATATTATCGTGACAAAAAATAAAAACTATCAAGCTGAGGGATGTACCGTGGTTAACTCAATTCCTGATGCTTTATTGGCATGCGAACAAGTTGAAGAAGTGATGATTATGGGAGGAGCTTCACTGTATGAACAGCTCTTGCCTCAAGCGGATAAATTATATTTAACACAAGTTCATGCATCACTTACAGGCGATACTTGGTTTCCTGATTGGCAAATAAGTGAGTGGTCTGAATTGAGCAGAGAAGATCATCAAGCTGATGAGAAAAATGATTACGCTTATAGTTTTATTGTTTATGAAAAAAATTTAAAAGTGAGTGCAGAGTTTTTAAATGGCTAATAATTTTGTAAATGTAGGCAAAACAGCATAAACAACATACCATTACATATCTCAAATTATGTTGATTTGGCGATAAATTTAAACTTTAGGAATGAATATGAAACAAATTACAGTTGATAGCAACCCAAGTGAGGCACGTTTAAAAGAACTGGGTGTTGTTCACTGGCCAACATGGGAAAAAGAGGTCTCTGTGTTCCCTTGGGAGTTCGTTACTACGGAAACGGCACTTATTTTAGAAGGTGAATGTGAAATGACACCTGCGGATGGCGGCCCTTCTACAACGTTTAAATCAGGTGATTTAGTGGTCTTTCCGATAGGTTATAAAGGGACTTGGGAGGTGAAAAAGGTACTTAAGAAGCGCTTCAAACATAGCGAAGGTGATTTTGTGAAATGTACTTTTAATCGCTTGAAAATAATAATGAACGTGGTTAAGTCAGTTTTTAAATAAAACACCTGCAATTATTTTTCTTTTTAACGTTGCAGTTGGTCTTAAACTTCGATTTAAGAGGTAAGAGTTTAATAATCATTAAGCCGATAATGACTATTTTATGGGTCGCTATCGGCTTAATGCGTTATGAGATTAATTGCTTGGTGATAAAATACGTAGTGCTGCTTGAGTATGTTCTGCAGCCTCGTGACCTAAATCCGTTAAATAGCCGCCATCTTCACTATCCACCAAGCCTTTTTCATGTAGTCGTTTAATGGCAGCGACTAGACCTTCACGAGCCGAGTGATGAACTTTAATGCCTTCCTGTGTGCTATCTAAGTTGTAATGTAGTAATAATTCAATTTCATCAACTAATTCTTGTTTAATGGTCATCTTTGTTTCCTATTTGATAGTGGCAAGATTTAATCCTACGCCTATTTTAAAAAATTACTATTGGATCTTTTGTGAGGCGCCACTATCACGTTTATTTTAAATGACCTTGGAAAAACGTTGCTCTGTTTTTTCTTTAATATAAAAATCGAATACCATACAAATATTTCGTATTAATAAGTGCCCTACAGGCAGTACCTCAATTTTATTTTTGTCATAAGTCAATAAGCCATCTTGAGTAAATTGATCGAGCTGAGGAAAAACATCAACAAAGTATTCACTAAAGTTAATATCAAGCTCACTTTCAATAGCGTTAATATCTAATGAAAAATGACAAATGAGTCGGGTAATTACAGTACGTCGTATTTTATCGTCATCATTTAAGGTGATACCTCTGAAAACAGGCAGCTCGTTATTGCTGAGACTTGCTGCATAATCTTCGAGTGTGCGTTGGTTTTGTGAATAAGAATCACCGACACTGCCAACTGAGGTCACGCCTAGTCCAATAATGTCACATTCTGAGTGAGTCGAGTAACCCTGAAAATTACGATAAAGTTTGTTTTCACGTTGTGCTATAGCTAATTCATCATCAGGTTTAGCAAAGTGATCCATTCCAATATATACATAGCCTGCCGCAGTAAGTTGCTCTATAGAGCGGTGTAAAATTTCGAGTTTTACTTCTGGGCGAGGCATGTCTTCGCTATTCATTTGGCGCTGAACTTTAAAACGTTCTGGCATATGAGCATAGTTAAAGACTGATAAGCGTTCTGGACTGACAGCAATAATTTTATCCAAGGTTTCAGAAAAACTATCCGGTGTTTGATGCGGTAAACCATAAATAAGGTCGATGCTAATAGAGCGGAAACCATTAGCACGTGAAGCATCAATGACAGCGAATGTTTCAGCTTCACTTTGAATACGATTAACGGCTTTTTGTACGATAGGGTTAAAATCTTGCACACCCAAACTAATGCGGTTAAAACCAATTTTACGAAGTAACGCTATAGTGTCAGCATCTGCTTCTCGTGGATCAATTTCGATCGAAAATTCACCGCTTTCATCATCGGCTAAAGTGAATTGTTCACGAGTGATCGCCATCAGTTCACGCATTTGTTTATGACTAAGAAAAGTGGGTGTACCCCCGCCCCAGTGTAATTGTTCAACAATACGATTAGAGTCAAACAATGCGGCTTGTAAGGCTATTTCTTTGTGTAAATTAGCTAAGTAGGGCTCTGCGTGTTGACGGTTCTTAGTGATAATTTTATTGCAAGCACAATAAAAACAAACGGTGTCACAAAAAGGCAAGTGAAAATAAAGCGATAATGGTCCACCACGCTGGTTTGATAAGGCTATTTGTTGCCGGTAACTATCGGACGTGAATTGTTCATCAAACTCGACCGCAGTGGGATATGAAGTATAACGAGGTCCCGCTTTGTCATAGCGTTTTATGAGATCGATATCAAATGTAACTGTTTGTTCCAAAATAGTTTATTCCTAATCGATTTGAGCGAAAACGAATTATAACGTGCTATAAATGTGATGGTGAGATAAACAAACCAATAGTTGATATAGATCACTTTTGGTCGAGATTAAACCGTAAAGCGGTGTTCATGCTCAGGATGTTCGCGTAAGTAATCATGGTGTGCTTGAATGATAGGTAATACCTCTTCTGGGGTATCGACAATATAAAATAAATCCAAATCATCTTTATGAATACACCCTAGCTCAAGAACCTGTTCTTTCATCCAGTCTATTAATCCTTTCCAAAATGACGAACCATAAAGAATAACGGGAAATGGTTGTATTTTTTTGGTTTGGATTAAGGTTAAGGCTTCGAAAAACTCATCAAGCGTACCAAAGCCACCAGGAAAAACGACATAGCCTATTGAATATTTAACAAACATTAATTTACGCACGAAAAAGTATCGAAATGTTAGGCTAATATCTTGTGTAGTGTTGGGTGATTGTTCATGGGGTAGTTCAATATTTAACCCTACTGATTTACCTCCTTGTTGATAAGCGCCTTTATTAGCGGCTTCCATAATGCTCGGCCCGCCACCACTAATAACTGAAAATTTGGCATGTGAAAGTTGATGAGCAACAGTAATTGCATCTTGATAATATGGCGAGCTAACCGGTAATCGTGCACTACCGAAGATAGAAACCGCAGGCCCAAGATCGATTAATGTTTCAATACCATCAATGAGTTCTGATTGAATACGAAATATACGCCATGCTTCGGAAGTTTTGAGGTTTTCCACGTGTTTTATTCCTTAAAATTAGTTATTTATTGTCACAATAAACAGCTTACCCCTTTTTAAGTAAAACCTTACACTCAATGTATATATAAGTGTCTGTCTAAGGTATCATTATTTATTTTTTGATTGATTCTGGCAGGTTTTATGAAGGTTTTGGTTATTGGTGGTGGTGGTCGTGAACATGCATTAGCATGGAAATTGATTCAATCGCCGCGCTGCTCGCAGGTTTATGTCGCACCAGGAAATCCTGGAACACTTAATGAACCCAATGTTGATAATGTCGATATTGCTGTTGATGAAATCGACCGTTTAGTTGTGTTTGCCAAAGAAAATAATATTGAACTTACCGTAGTTGGTCCTGAAGTACCTTTAGTGATGGGTGTTGTTGATGCTTTTACTCAAGCAGGGTTACGTTGTTTTGGTCCTACAAAAGAAGCGGCTCAACTAGAGGCTTCAAAAAGTTTCACTAAAGAATTTTTAGCGCGTCACCATATTCCAACAGCGGCATACCAAGTGTTTACTGATATTGCACCCGCTTCAGATTACATTAAACAACAAGGCGTACCCATCGTTATCAAAGCAGATGGTTTGGCGGCGGGTAAAGGCGTTATTGTTGCGTTAACAGAGCAGCAAGCTATTGATACTGTCAAAGATATGTTGTCAGGTAATGCTTTTGGTGAAGCGGGTAGCCGTGTAGTTATTGAAGAGTTTATGACCGGCGAAGAAGCCAGTTTCATTGTCATGGTTGATGGCGAGCATATTTTACCGTTGGCGACATCGCAGGATCATAAAGCACGTGATAATGGCGATCAAGGGCCAAATACTGGTGGAATGGGCGCCTATTCACCAGCCCCTGTTGTGACGCCAGAAGTTTACAATCGCATTATGATGGAAGTGATTGAGCCTACTGTAAAAGGTATGGCTGAAGATGGCCGACCTTACACTGGTTTTTTATATGCTGGTGTGATGATTGATGAGCAAGGTGCGCCACGCGTTGTTGAATATAATTGTCGTTTTGGTGACCCCGAAACGCAGCCTATTTTGATGCGCTTACAATCTGACTTAATTCCACTTTGTGAAGCGGCGTTAGATGGCAAGTTAGATACCGTGCAGGCGCAGTGGGATCCTCGCGCTGCTGTTGGTGTTGTGTTGGCGGCAGGTGGTTATCCAGATGCCTATCAGAAAGGAGCTGTTATCTACGGACTTGAACATGCAGATAGTGATGGTGCAAAAATCTTCCATGCTGGTACAGCGTTAGATAATGGCGATGTTGTTACTGCTGGTGGCCGTGTTTTATGTGCTACTGCATTAGGTGAAACGGTTGCTGAAGCTCAGAGCAAAGCGTACAGCACGGTTAAAAAGATAAAATGGCAAAATATGTATTATCGCAATGATATTGCCTACCGTGCTGTGGCAAGAGAGCAGAACAACTTTTAACCTTTTCAGGATGCAGGGGCATTGGGTTTTAATTAAATAAACACATGGTTTATGTGGTCTTGGCTTGTTATGATAAGCATTAAATCGTCAAAACATCTTAATTATGATTAGGTTTTAAGGAGGAAACTCAATGTCTGTTTCTCACCCAATTATTGCTGTTACTGGTTCTTCAGGTTCTGGCACATCAACCGTTAAACAAGCGTTTGAAGATATCTTTAGGCGTGCTAGTATTAAGCCTGTCGTTGTTGAAGGTGATAGTTTTCACCGATATGATCGTGTGGCGATGCGTGCTGCGGTTGCACAAGCCGAAGAAAGTGGAAATGCTTTGACACATTTTGGTCCTGAAGCAAACTGTTTAGATCGTTTAGAGAATTTATTTCAGACTTATTCTGAAACAGGTAAAGGTGAAAAGCGTTACTACATTCATGATCAAGCTGAAGCGGCTAGATATAATCAACCAGCAGGAACCTTCACGCCTTGGCTAGAAATTGACGGTGATACAGATTTACTTTTTTATGAGGGGCTTCACGGCGGTATCGTGACGGATGAAGTTAATATACCTAAATTTGTTGATTTACTCATTGGTGTTGTACCGGTAATTAATTTGGAGTGGATTCAAAAGGTAAAGCGTGACTGTACTAATCGCGGTTATTCACAAGAAGCGGTGATTGATATTATTCTTAAACGAATGCCCGATTATATTCATCACATCACCCCACAATTCTCACGAACGCACATTAACTTTCAACGTGTTCCTTTGATTGATACTTCAAACCCTTTTGTGATGCGTGAAATTCCAACGCCTGATGAAAGCTTAGTTGTTATCCGTTTCAAAGATCCTAAACAGGCAGACTTTCCTTATTATCTTAGTATGTTAAAAGATGCATTTATGTCTCGCCCTAATAATATGGTTATACCGGCAGTAAAAATGGGCTTGGCAATGGAAATTATTTTGACGCCATTCATCGATGAAATGATGATTAGAAAACATCAGCGAGGCTAATAATCTAAGTAAAAGTTGCTTATAATAAAGACACCGCTTAATGCGGTGTCTTTCGTTTTAAGGTATAAAATAGTCATGTTAAAGTTAGGTGTTAGACGTGCAGTAGCTGCCCTGAATCAAGGAGGGGTTATTGCCTATCCAACAGAGGCCGTATATGGCCTTGGTTGTGATCCTTGGCAGCAAGAAGCGGTACATAAAATATTAGCGATTAAAAGTAGGCCATGGCAAAAAGGATTGATATTGATCGCTGCAGACTTCAATCAATTACAAGATTTTATTCAGCCTGTTCCAGCTGACATATTATTGCAATTAGAGATGACTTGGCCTGGGCCAACAACATGGTTATTGCCTGTTAGTTCAAATGTACCTGACTACCTGCATGGCGAGCACGATACGATTGCTGTTAGAGTCACCGCGCACCAACAAACGGCTGAATTATGTCGAGCTTTTGGAGGTGCGATTGTTTCTACCAGTGCTAACTCAGCTGGTAAACAACCTGCGAGAACAAGCCATCAAGTGCGTTGGCATTTAGATGATGTTGATTATATTTTATCTGGGCAGTGCTCAGGTTCAAACAAACCATCACAAATAAGAAACGCCCAAACAGGAGAAATAATTCGATGAGCCAACCCGACATAAAGGCTGTACGGGCTTATTTTATGGCTTTACAGGATCGTATCTGTGAAGAACTAGAATCAGTTGATGGACAAGCTAAATTTATTGAAGATAATTGGCGGCGTGAAGGGTCTGGCGGCGGTGGCCGAACTCGGGTTCTAACAGATGGCGGCGTATTTGAACAAGGTGGTGTTAACTTTTCTCAAGTTACAGGCGATAGTTTGCCTGCTTCTGCGACAGCGCTTCGCCCAGAGCTTGCCGGCCGACGTTTTGAGGCCTTAGGGGTATCATTAGTTATTCATCCGCATAACCCTTATATTCCAACCTCTCACGCCAATGTACGTTTTTTTCTTGCTGAAAAAGAAGGTGAAGCGCCTATCTGGTGGTTTGGTGGTGGTTATGATCTAACGCCATATTATGGCGATGAAGAGGATGTGATTAGCTGGCATCAAGTGGCTAAATCAGCCTGCGATCCTTTTGGTGATGATGTTTACTCGCGTTATAAACAATGGTGTGATGACTATTTTATGCTAAAGCATCGTAATGAACCGCGCGGTGTCGGCGGTCTGTTTTTTGATGATCTTAATGACGGTGGCTTTGAACGCTGTTTTAATTTCATGAAAAGTGTCGGCGATAGTTATACCCAAGCCTATGTGCCGATAGTGCAACGCCGAAAAGACACTGTTTTTGGGGAGCGCGAGCGTGATTTCCAGCTGTATCGTCGTGGGCGCTATGTGGAATTCAACCTAGTCTATGATCGCGGCACTTTATTTGGACTACAATCCGATGGCCGTACGGAATCAATCTTAATGTCCTTACCGCCTTTAGTTAAATGGCGCTATAACTGGCAACCTGAAGCAGGTAGTCCAGAAGCTGAACTCTATGATGTTTATCTTAAACCCCGAGATTGGTTGGCGAGTAAGTTATAGGAATTTTTTTTAAATATATAATTCATAACAGATAGACAAAAAAAGACCCTCAACTGAGGGTCTTCTTATTTAAGCCTTTAACTAATCGTGTTCTTAGAATTTACGACCGATACCAATACCATATACAAATGGGTCGATGTCTGCAGAAATTTGCGCGCTACCTACAGCAGTATTTGAGAATTTAGCAGTAGTATCCATTTGGATATATTTTACATCCATATTCACAAACCAATCATCGTTGATAGAAATATCAACGCCAGCTTGTGCCGCGAAGCCCCAAGAATCCTCTAGTTTTACTTTTGAACCAGCAGCAGGTAGAACTGGACCTACAACTTTCTCATCGAAGAAGTAAGTGTAGTTTACGCCAGCACCAATATAAGGGCGGATATTTGAATCAGGTGCGAAGTGATATTGTAATGTTAACGTTGGTGGCAATACTTTCGCATCAATAACGTCACCTAAACCAGACCAACTTTTTTCACCAGTAACAGTATGATTTGAATAGCCTAAAATAAGCTCAACACCCCAGTTACGATCAACCATGTAAGTAATATCTAATTCAGGAATTGTGTCTGAGTCAACTTTGACGCCTTTTGTTCCTTGGTCAACACCTCCGATAGAAAGTGTACCGCTATCATCATTAGGGTTAACATTGACGATGCGACCACGCACTAACCAATCACCGGCTTCATAAGCCATTGCTGGTGTAGCGATAGTTGAAATACCTGTTGCTGCTAAAAGTGCAACGGCTAGCTTTGTTACTTTCATTGTGTTTCTCCTGAATAAATCTAAAACTTTGCTGAATATTTGTTATAGATTTTACGGGCTGGGTGATTATTCACATTGATCTATGTCAATAAACTCATTGAAAGTTTTTTGTTTAATATCGAGGAGGCGCGGCTTTTAATCACATAATGATTTAATTTTTTCCATGTCGTGTAAAACAATGCTTTTACCAGTAATGTTCACCATGCCATCTTCTTGGAAACGAGAAAAGACGCGGCTAACCGTTTCAACTGCCAAACCAAGGTGGTTGGCAATGTCGGCTCTAGACATGCTGAGCTGGAACTCGTTAGCAGAAAAACCACGATCGCTAAAACGTTTAGAGATGGATAATAGGAAAGTCGCCAGCTTTTCATCGGCTGTTTTTTTACCTAATAACAACATTAAGCTTTTATCGCCTGAAAGCTCTTTACTCAAGCGAGTGAGTAGCTGAACTTGTAATTGGGGCATGTCTTTGCCTATTTCTTGGAGAGAGTCATAAGGTAGCTCGCAAATACTGCTAGTTTCTAAGGCTTTGGCATTTGATTGATATGAAGATTGGTAAAGGGCATCGAGACCAATAAACTCACCAGGAAAATAAAAGCCGGTAACTTGATCGCGGCCATTGCTAGCAGAAATAGTCGTTTTAAATGAGCCTGATCTAACGATGTACAGTGAGGTAAAAGGCTGTTGTGAAGTAAACAATGATTCGCCACGTTTATGGCTTTGGCTACGCTTAATAATGGTATCTAACTGCGCAAGGTCATTACTGTGTAAGCCTAACGGTAAACAGAGCCTATAGAGCGAACATTCTTGGCAGGCAATGCGGTGATCATGCTCAAGCTTAGCCATATCTTTAAATAGCGGTGTCACATTATTCATTTGTGGCATGACAACTCCTGTGTATTAGACATTAATTATGATACCGCTTCAAACCCGTCACTGAAACAGTTATTATTCTTATTTTATTTGTAGCCTAGGAAAATCATAATGTCTCGTACTGTGACGATTGCACGTAACACGCTAGAAACCCAAATAGAGGTGACATTAAACCTTGATGGTAGCGGTCAGTTTGCTGCTGAAACAGGCGTCCCCTTTCTTGATCACATGATGGAACAAATTGCCCGACACGGTTTATTTGATCTCAATGTTAAAGCTAATGGTGATTTACAGATTGATGCTCATCATACTGTTGAAGACATTGGTATAACAATAGGGCAAGCACTAAAAAAAGCCTTAGGTGATAAAAAAGGGGTTGTTCGCTATGGTCATGCTTATGTGCCACTCGATGAAGCTTTATCACGGGTAGCCTTGGATCTCTCTGGTCGGCCAGGATTTGAATATGGCGTTACCTTTAATCGTGACAAGATTGGAGAGTTTGATGTCGATTTGTTCTATGAGTTTTTCCAAGGTTTAGTCAATCATGCTGGCCTCACACTGCATATTGATTGTTTGAAGGGCCGTAATGCACACCATATTGCTGAAACGATTTTCAAAGCTTTTGGGCGAGCTTTACGGATGGCCGTTACCCTTGATGAGCGCGCATTAGGACAATTACCATCTACAAAAGGTGCGTGATAATTACGCTGATATCTTGTTCAGCCGTTATTACGTAAAATACTTTTTTTCGCTCACATTTTTATCAGGTTATTTATGCGTCGTGTAGCAGTTATTGATTATGGCATGGGCAATTTAACGTTCAGTCTCTAAGGCTCTTGAGACGGTAGCCGGCGATACTGTCATTGAGGTCACGGCTGATCCACAGCGCATTTTAACCGCTAGCCATGTTGTTTTCCCTGGTGTTGGAGCGATCAGAGACTGTATTACAGAATTAAAACGTTTGCAGTTAGATGATGTCATTCGTAATGTGATCAACAACGGCACACCCGTTCTAGGTATTTGCCTTGGAATGCAGGCAATGCTAAGTCATAGCGAAGAAAATAATGGCACAGAGGGTTTAAATATTATTGATGGCCATGTCCGCCACTTTGACATTAAGCCCACTGATAATGGTGAGCATTTAAAAGTACCTCATATGGGCTGGAACCAAGTCCATCAATTATCAGATCACCCGCTATGGAATAAAATCGAACAAGATAGTCGATTTTATTTTGTACATAGTTATTTTGTTGATCCAGATGATGCCAGTGTCACAGCGGCAACGACGGCTTATCCTGATGAGTTCACCTCGGCGATACGTAAAGACAATGTGTTCGCCGTGCAATTTCATCCAGAAAAAAGCCAACATGCTGGACTGCAGTTGCTTGAAAACTTTTTAAACTGGGACGGAAAGTCCTAACCTTATAATACTGATGAATTTGGAGAAATCTTTATGTTGTTAATCCCTGCCATTGATCTGAAAGAAGGTCACTGTGTTCGCTTGCGTCAGGGACGCATGGAAGATAATACGGTGTTTTCAGAAGACCCTATTGCGATTGCTCGTAAATGGGTTGAAGCGGGTGCTAAGCGCTTGCATATGGTTGATCTTGATGGTGCTTTTGCAGGCAAACCGGTCAACGCTGACGTGATTCATCAAATATGTAAGGCCTTCCCTAATCTTGAAGTACAGATAGGTGGTGGTATCCGTGATGAAGATACCATTCAAACCTACCTTGATGCCGGCGTACGTTACGTTATCATCGGTACAAAAGCGGTCAGCGCTCCTCATTTTATTGGTGATGTTTGTGCAGAGTTTCCCGGTCACATTATTGTTGGGCTTGATGCAAAAGATGGCAAAGTCGCGATTGATGGTTGGTCGAAATTATCTCACCATGATGTAACGGACATCGCTAAACGCTTTGAGCAAGATGGTGTTGAAGCCATTATTTATACAGATATAAGTCGTGATGGCATGATGCAAGGGGTTAACCTTGAGTCAACGCGAGATTTAGCGCGTGCGATCAATATTCCTGTTATCGCGTCTGGTGGCGTGACTGATTATAACGACGTCAAAGCGTTATGCCATTACGAAAGTGAAGGTGTGATGGGGGCGATTGTTGGACGTGCGATTTATGAAGGTACAATTGATCTGGCTGAAGGCCAAGCGCTAGCGGATCGTCTTAACCCTCCTGTTAAGTTATAACTTAGGAGCGCATTATGGGTTTGGCGAAACGAATTATTCCGTGTCTTGATGTTGATAATGGTCGGGTTGTTAAAGGTGTCCAGTTTGTTGATATCCGTGATGCTGGCGATCCTGTTGAGGTGGCCAAAAGGTATGACGAACAAGGCGCTGATGAGATTACATTTTTAGATATAACCGCCACTCACCATAACCGTGGCACGATGGTTGAGGTCGTTGAACAAGTCGCCAGTCAAGTGTTTATCCCTTTAACGGTAGGTGGTGGCATTCGAACGGTTGATGATATTCGTCGCATGCTTAATGCCGGTGCAGATAAAGTCGGCATTAACTCTGCCGCGGTGACCAATCCTGAGTTTGTACGTGAGGCGGCCCAAAAATTTGGCTCTCAATGTATTGTTGTGGCGATTGATGCAAAGCGAGTTTCAGCTGAGGGTGAGCCAACGCGCTGGGCGATCTTTACTCACGGGGGGCGTACAGCAACAGGTATTGATGCAATTGAATGGGCTAAAAAGATGGTGGATTTCGGTGCGGGTGAAATCTTACTCACCAGCATGGATCGAGATGGTACCAAATCTGGATTTGACTTGGAATTAACTCGCGCAGTCAGTGATGCGGTTGCTGTTCCTGTAATTGCATCGGGTGGCGTGGGTAAGCTACAAGACTTAACGGACGGTGTGAAGATGGGGCGTGCCGATGCCGTATTGGCGGCGAGTATTTTCCATTTCGGCGAACATACCGTGCAACAAGCTAAAGAACAAATGGCAAGCCAAGGTCTAGAGGTTAGGTTGTAATGAGTTGGCTTGAGCAAGTCAAATGGAATGACTCTGGATTGGCGCCTGTTATCACACAGGAATTTGAGACAAAGCAGGTGCTCACTTTAGCTTGGATGAATAAAGCCTCACTACAACTCACCGCTGAAACGGGTCATGCCGTATATTGGTCTCGTTCACGCCAGAAACTTTGGCATAAAGGTGAAGAGTCAGGCAATCAGCAGCAAATTAAGTCAATTCGTATAGATTGCGATAGCGATGCCATTTTATTAGAAGTTGTTCAGAAAGGCGGTATTGCCTGCCATACAGGGCGGCACCACTGCTTTTATAAGCAGCTTATTGGTGGCGAATGGCAAACGACAGATCCGGTTTTAAAAGATCCTAAAGAGATGTACACAAAATGAGCGATACATTAAAAAAGTTAGCTGAAGTATTGGAATCTCGTAAAAATGCAGCTCCTGATAGCTCATACGTTGCGAGTCTTTATCATGCTGGTACTGATAAAATTTTGAAAAAACTAGGTGAAGAAGCCACGGAAACCGTCATTGCTGGTAAAGGCGGTAATCGAGACGAAATCATCTACGAAACCGCCGACTTATGGTTTCACAGCTTGGTATTATTGGCTCATAAAAATATTGATCATCAAGAAATTCTTAATGAGCTTGATCGCCGTTTTGGTTTATCAGGCCTTGAAGAAAAGGCTAACCGAGCTAAATCAGGGGAAAAATAATGTCCGACTGTATTTTTTGTAAAATAATCGCTGGTGATATTCCATCAACTAAGGTTTATCAAGATGAGCTTATTTATGTCTTTAAAGATATTAACCCCAAAGCCGCGGTTCATTTATTAGTTATTCCTAAAACTCACATTGAAAGCTTAGAAGGTTTAAATGCTGCTCATCAAGCACTTGTAGGCCATATGATGTTGAAATTACCTGAACTAGCCAAATCTCAGGGCTTGAATAATGGCTTTCGTACCATTATCAATACCGGGCCCGATGGTGGGCAAGAAGTAGGGCATTTGCATTTCCATATACTCGGTGGAAAGGGCTTAGCAACCTTTAACTAAAGATTAATAAAATAACCCACGACTGTCCCTGAGTGGCGCGATCTATTTAAAAACGTAACAAATAGCGCTTATCAAATCAGTTCAGTTAAATATTAGGAGAAAATTATGTTAGGTGGTATTGGTATTTGGCAGCTATTGATTGTTTTAGTGATCATTATTTTATTGTTTGGCACAAAAAAACTTCGCTCATTAGGCGGAGATTTAGGTAGTGCAATTAAAAACTTCAAGCAATCCGTTAGTGATGGCGATGAACAAGCAAAAAATAAAGATCAAGATGTACTCAAAAAGTCTGATGAAAACATTCAGCAGACAGAAGAAACTGATAAAGATAAACATACGAGTTAAAACAGCGTGTTTGATATCGGTTTTTGGGAATTGTTGCTTATTGCACTCGTCGCGTTAGTCGTTGTTGGGCCTGAGCGCTTACCTAAACTCATTCGCGTTACTGGCTTGTGGCTGGGCCGAGCCAATGCATCCGTGCAGTCAATTCGCAGTGAAATATCACGTGAATTACGTGCAGAAGAGCTTAAGCAAGCTTTAAATAAAACTGTCGATGTGTCAGACATCAATAAAATATTAGAAGACGAACCAAAAGCAGGCGCTACTTCGGCTATTAAAAAGGATGAAAATGGAAACGGATAATCACCAACCGTTGATCGCTCATCTGATTGAACTACGTGATCGAGTGCTACGCGGTGTGGTCGCTGTACTGATAATTGCCGCTTGCTTACTGCCCTTCTCGAATGACCTCTATCACTTTTTAGCCGAGCCATTATTGCGTCACTTACCGGAATCAAGCAGTATGATTGCTACCGAGGTGGCCTCTCCATTCTTAACCCCGTTTAAGCTAACGCTCAGCATCGCGATGTTGTTGGCAATACCTGTGCTGCTTTATCAACTCTGGGCATTTATTGCGCCCGGGTTGTATGACAACGAACGTAAAATTGTTTTTCCGCTTTTATTTGCCAGTACCGTCTTGTTTTTCTTGGGAATAGTCTTTGCCTACTACGTGGTGTTTCCTTTGATATTTGGCTTTTTGACTCAAGCCGCGCCAGAAGGCGTGGCCATTATGACGGATATTAGTAGCTATTTAGACTTTGTTTTAAAGCTATTTTTTGCTTTTGGTTTGGCCTTTGAAGTGCCGATTGCTACTTTGTTATTGATTTGGTCAGGAGCTTCTAGCGTAGAAAGTTTGAAAGACAAGCGGCCCTATATTATTGTCGGGGCGTTTGTTATTGGTATGTTATTAACACCACCAGATGTCATTTCTCAAACATTGTTAGCTTTACCCATTTGGTTATTATTTGAGTTAGGGTTATTTTGCTCAAGGTGGTTACCTTCAAAGGGTGAGCGGTCATCACCTGAAATATAGTTTTTTGCTGGGATGGCGGCTACTGTGATTCAGACTTACTTTTTATAGCGTATTCTGGTTCCATGCTCTAAAGATAATAAGATCTCATTGGCACAGAGTTCAGGAGGAAAATAAGCGCCTGAAATTTTGGCACCATGTAGACTGGCGCCCTCTAAACTTTCACAGTTTGAAAAATCTACCCCGCGTAAGTCAGCTTGACGAAAGTAACTATTTGTAAAGTCTAACCCTTCGGCATTAATGCCTTTTAGGCTAATGTGCCTAAAGTCACATCCTATTAATTCAGGTTTTTCGCCCGCAGCAACACGCTGGTTAAACTCGGTTAATTTACCGTCTCTGAGTAAGCGGTATAAAGGGTTTTCAGAAAAAACAGGTTCAGTCATTATTTATTCTTTTAACCTATGCTGTAATATCAATGGTTCCTCCCGGATTGTCAGGGTTAAAACCCGCATCTTGGGTTTCGTTTGCCTGCTCTACAACGGCAGTATTATTGATGGTGGTGGATGATTGCTCACTTGCGGTAACGGTATTTTGAGCCTCACTACTACTTTGGGCTTGTGTTGCTGGCGCTCTTCCTTCTAGTAAGCTCGCTTGGCTTAATGGATTGGTTAAGGTGGGCTGGCCACTTAGTGGTGATATTCCTGGAATTTCCATTCTATTCTCCTTGCCTAATGCGCTTAAAAAGAATTGCTCACGACGGGTAAATACTTTAATCGCCGTTTCGCCCCAACTTTTGATACAAAGGTTTACACGTTTTGAAGTTTCAGCATACTCCAAAAGAATAGCGATAGGCAAGATTTGGCACGAGATACTTTTTAATAGCAATGATTGTACATTAATGTTTTTATTGTGGTTATTGCTTGGCTTATGGCGTAGTGAGGCCCTAAATCTGTGATTGTAAAGCATAACCATTTGCCGCCAGCATCACAATCAAACAATGATTATAAAGGCGTATAAGTATGCTGCTTAGGTTCAGCGTGCGACCATTTTTTATCAATAAAGTTAAACAAAAGCTTCTAAACCAGCAATAGATTAGGTATAATTTTCGGCTTGATGCCTGGGTGGTGAAATTGGTAGACACAAGGGACTTAAAATCCCTCGCCTTCACGGGCGTGCCGGTTCGATTCCGGCCCTAGGTACCATCATATATCGAAGCCTCAGCAGTTCATTCTACTGGGGCTTTTTTATGGCTTAAAAGTTAGCGTCTGCGGACTTCACAGTGTTGGGCTGATATAACGTTGTTTTTAAATTATTTATTTTTTGTTTTCTTTGATATCATTTTTTATTTTAAGACATCTTAAGAAAAAGAATTTTATCAGTTATAAAAAACACAGGGTCACCGATGAACAATCAGTTTTCAATAATTTATATTTTAGCAGCACTTGCTACCTGCTTTGTATCTGGCTCTGCTATAGCCAATGAAACAAAGAGTGCTTTGAATGAAAAGGTCTATGTTGATATTGGTGTAGGCATTACTCGCTTTGATCTTCCTGGATATCAGGATGGATTTGGTGTCGTTAGCCTGTCACCGGTAAGTGGCCCTTTTTTTGATAAAGCAGAGCAACAAAATGGCCAATCTATCGCGTTGGTCACGGGCATTTTAACGGACTACAGAATTGATGCTTTAGATAGCAATGTTTTTTTTGAAGGTTCAGTATTTTACAGTCATGACAATAAACAATTTGAGTCAACCTTAGGCCCTGATAGTGACGGAAACCCTATTCGGTTTGCTCTTTTTAGTGGGGCAAACGGTTACAACAGTTCAAATGCTGATCCGCTTAACTATAAGTTAAGAGCCACGCTTGATTATTATGACGTTAATATTAATATCGGGGTTGAAACTAAAAAATCTGGATGGACAATAAAAACATCGGTCGGCCCTCAATTTCTTAAACTTAATCAGGAATACCGGCTACAGGGCACTAACTTGGTTAATTCAGCTAGTTTTTATAATCGTGAAGAGAGTTTAGATGCTTTGTATCGAGGCATAAGGCTAGCACTATCAACGAGTAAAGATTTGTCAAAAAAATGGTCAGTGGATGGTGGTGTTGGTCTGTCAGCTTTAGCAATGAGATCAAGATTCCGAGGTGTTGATGAGCATTACACTACAAGCGGTTCATCACTATCGTATCAGCTTAATGATTCAACCTATGGCGTAGATCTAACTATAGGCGCGCGATATCGCTTTACCCCGTCCACCTCATTAGGGGTGAATTTTGGAGCAAGCTACCTAGATAAAGTCCCTAAAATTGTTCACCCTACCGGATCAACCTCATTCGCTACTTTTGTGCCTGGGTTTCTCGACACTGATCATATGTTGACTCGCACAATTAGTATGGAGTTAAAGATGCTATTCTAATCTTGCACCTTGGTTCATATTCCAAAGCCTCAGTCGTTCATTCTACTGGGGCTTTTTTATTGCTTAAATATTTTGAACGGAAGAGCATTATATTGATTACCAATTAAAACGAGAATGATTTGCATTTAGATTTGAGTTGATTTAGAATTCCTGTAGTTTTTGTATTTATATAAAAGAGATTAGGAATGAAATATCACTACACCCTGTGTGTAACAAGTTTACTAACATCAATAACGATAGGTAATCTATGGAATACTGCATTAGCTGACGAAACTGCCGAAGTCCTGGGTGGAATGGTTATTATTGGTGACGCTACTAATATGAGAGCGTTACCTGGCTCTGCTTCTGTTATCGATAATGACCAATTCACCATTGAAGCTGCGACAGACATTAATCAGTTATTGAAAACCGTTCCAGGTGTTTATATTCAAGAGGAGGATGGTAATGGCTTACGTCCTAATATTGGTATTCGCGCTGCTGCACCAGGTCGAAGTCAAAATATTACGCTGATGGAAGATGGTGTGCTGATAGCGCCGGCGCCCTACTCTAATCCTGCTGCTTATTATTTTCCAACCACATTACGCATGAATTCTATTGAGATATTGAAAGGCACAGCATTATTACGCTATGGCCCTCAAACTGTCGGTGGTGCTGTAAATTTAGTATCAACACCTATTCCTCAATATAATCAGGGTAAAGCCATGTTTTTGCTTAGTGATGAGGGTTCTAGCGATCTTCACCTACATTACGGTGGTAAGTCGGGTCAGTGGGGCTATTTACTAGAGACTGTTCAGCGTAATAATGAGGGCTTTAAAGATATTGACAGAAGCAGTGCCGATACTGGGTTTGAAATTGAAGACTACTTGGGCAAACTCTCTTGGGAAAACGATCGAAACAAAGTGTTATTAAAATTCCAGCGATCTTTAGAGACGTCAAATGAGACTTATGCAGGTTTAACGGATAGTGATTTTGGCAATAACCCAAACCGTAGATACGGGCTGACGGGTAATGAAAACATGGATAATCAACATTCAGGGGTTAATCTAAGTCATAGTTTTAAATGGACTGATGATTTAAGCTCAACGGTTACGATTTATAATAATACATTTAAACGTGACTGGTTTAAGAGCGGTGATAGTGAAAGTTACATCAACTTGGCTAATGCTGGTGATGCCGCAGCACAGGCGATACTGGATGGTGCGACGGATGTCGCTGGACTCGAGTTTAAACATAATAGTAGAGAGTATGAATCGCGTGGTATTCAGGCCAATTTCAACTGGCAGTTGGCTGATCACGATTTAAACTTTGGTGCTCGTATTCATCATGATGAAATGGATCGTTATCAGCCTGTTGACCTTTATGACCAAGTCAATGGCCAGCTTGTTTATCAGGGTCAAAAGTCCGGTGAGATAAGTGGTAGCAATAACCGTTTAGAAGAAGCTGATGCTATTGCATTATGGGTGACGGATGATTATCAAGTCACGGAAAGATTGTTAGTTAATTTATCGTTGCGTATAGAAGATGTAAAAACAAGTCGCCAAGAGTTTGCAACAAGTGATCGCTCAACACTCGCGGCAGCAAGCAAGCAGTTATCAAATGATTATCGTGAGTACTTACCCGGTATTGCTGCAAGTTATGACCTGACCGACAACTGGCTGGTACTGGCAGGGTATCATCAAGGCATGACACCACTTGGAGGTGGTTCTTCACAAGGTGAAGAGCCTGAAAAGAGTGATAATTACGAGCTAGGCTTGCGCTTCAATAAAGGCTTATTTCACTCAGAAGCGATAGGTTTTTATAGTGATTTTAGCAATAAAGCTGAAATTTGTTCACTTGCTACGCCTTGTGCGAATGGTCAGACATCGGGATCATTGGCGATTGGCGGTGCAATTGTTAAAGGGTTAGAGTTCCAAGCTGGGTCTTTGTTTACCGTGGGTAATTTTTATATTCCCGTTGATCTGATGTACACACATACTAAAGCTGAAACATCCAGTGATAATGGTGGGACATCTGGCTTAACTTTACAGAGTATTCCACAAAATATTTTTAGCTTGCGAGTGGGTCTTGAGCATAGCAGTGGCTGGAATAACTATGCTGTCGCTAAATACACCGACAAAACGTGTGCGGTGCTTGGTTGTAATAAATCAAATAGCGCCTTTGACGAAACTGATGCATTGACCACGTTTGATTTTATTAGTCGTTATCAATTTGAAAATGGGCCTGAAGTGTTTATGAAAGTGGTTAATGTCTTTGATACACAAGAGATAATTTCTAGAAGCCCTTATGGTGCTCGACCGAACATTGAGAGAACAGTCTGGGCAGGCATTTTAGTTGATTTTTAATTAGCGTTATTAACGCCCGCCCTTCTTCAATTTGTCAGCTATGCTCGTTGATATAAGGCTAATTGGCATCCGTTAGGCTATGCCCCTGTATTATCTACAGGGGCTGTTATCTTTGGAATAGCCTCTTCGTTTCCACGCTGGTTTTTTGCTTTACTTGCTTTGGTTTTATCGAATATGGCGGCTAAGGTTTGTCAGGCATGGCGCTAGAAAAGTAGGCTGATAAGTTGACCTATTAGTGAATTGACTTACCATAATAGATAGTTTGAGCGTATATTGAATGCAGATGTTCGAAAGCTAAAGCTTTGAACTCAATCAAATGCTTATACCATTTATGGAGATATTATGGTTAATCACACTCTCATTGATAGAGAAAAGCTGTTGGAACTTGTCGATAACGACCACGAATTGGCAGATAAATTAGCCGGGTTATATTTTCAACAGCTTGCCCAAATTTTATTAGGTCTTAAGGCGGCAAGTGAGAGCAAAGATAATGAACTGCTTTTATCACTCGCGCATAAATTAAAAGGTTCTTCACAAACGATTTGTTGCTCATCTCTAGCAAAAACTGCCAGTCAGCTTGAGGAGCATATAAAAAGTAATCAGTTTGATTTGGTATTTATTGAGCATGTGATTAATCTGATAGAACAAGCGTCCTTGTAGGTATAGTGCAATCATCAATCTACCTATATAACGCTAATTGGTAATCACTTTATATTTAAGAATCAGACTGACTCTGGTGCTTAATGTACTTTCTAAGGCTTGATTCAAGAGATGTGATTTTTTCTTGCATTATAGATAACCTCTCTCTAAGCATCGCGTTTGACTGAATTAAGTTGGTTTTTTCTGGAACCGTATTAGATAACTTTGTCGCCAACGCCTTCTTCTCTTTCGCCTCTTTTTGCAGTGCTTGTTTTGACTCCGTGTCGAATGCCATTAATTCAGCAATTACCTTGTTCATTTGCTGCTGATGTTTTTGTAATTGTAGCTGCATGGTAACGCGCGCCCTGACGATGGTTGGCACAATGGGTTTGTGAATAAAATCTACGGCGCCTTTCTTTAAGGCAAATAATTCACTTTCTACGTCTGAGCGTTGAGTTATAAAAATAATGGGAATGTCAGCTGTTGTCTTATCTTTTTTTAATTGCTCAAGAACATCATATCCGCTGATATCGGGTAAATTAATGTCTAACAAAATAAGATTAGGTAAGTTTTGTTTGGCTGAACTCAACGCCTCCTGCCCATTTTCAGCTGTTAGAATGCTACAGTTTTTTGGCAAAGAGAACTTCAAAACCTCTAGGGTGTCGATTGCATCATCAACAATTAGCACGACACTGTTATTTATTGCTAATTCACTCATGGCATTCCTTGATTACGCTTTTCGAACAATTTAATGACTTCATTTGCCGGTAAGGGCTTGAATAAAAGATAGCCTTGACCGATTTGACAGCCTAAGCTTATCAGCGTTTCCAACTGTTGTTGTGTTTCAATGCCTTCTGCAACCACTTTTAACTTTAGTGTTTTTGACATAGCAATAATGGTTTCTGTAATCGCTAAATCATCTTTATCCTGACAAATATTATCAATAAAAGATTTATCAATTTTTAATTCATTAAGTGGATAATGCTTCAACCTTGCAAGTGACGAATAGCCGGTGCCGAAATCATCAATACTCAATCCGACACCAATATCGTGCAGCTCTTTTAGAATAGATTGCGTTTTTTCTTGATGCAGCATGATGGCGCTTTCCGTGATTTCAACGGTGATATATTTTGCATTAATTAGGTGCCTATTCAAATTAAACTGAATGATATTAGGAATATGGCTGTGGGTAAATTGAGCTGGTGAGACATTAATAGAGATGTAAATATCGTTATAACCAAGGTCCCTCCATTGAGCTAATTGATTGCAGCTGGAGTTGATTACCCACTCTCCGAGTTCACTAATTAAATTTGTTTCTTCGGCTATGGGTATAAATTCTGCAGGAGAAATGACCCCTAGTGTAGGACTATTCCATCTGAGTAGCACTTCTAGCCCGCATATTTTTTGGCTTGGTAGCTCCCATTGGGGTTGATAATATAATTCCAGTTTATTATTTTCAATAGCGTCCTTGAGGCCTTGTTCTATTTCGATACGACGTTCAATCTTTGCATATTGTTCATGAGAGAAAAAATTAAACCTATTTTTGCCTGATCTTTTTGCGTTGTACATTGCATTATCGGCGTGACTGAGTAGTGTTTCGGTATCAGCACCATCGCTTGGAAATAAGCTAATACCGATACTCGTTGAAATTGATTGTTCACCAAAACTGGTTTTTAGGTTAGTGAGTGACTGTTGAATACGAGCTAAGGTTTTGTGCAATAAAAACTCATTGGTCTCAACCATTAAGATGACAAACTCATCGCCTCCAAAGCGAGCAACAGTATCTTGTTCGCGAATAACGCCGCATAACCGCTCTGCAATGCTCACAAGCACCTCATCACCGACGGAGTGGCCTTTTGTGTCATTGATTTTTTTAAAATCATCTAAATCTAAAAACAAAATCGCAAAGTGTTGAGGGCTTCGATTGTGTTTGGTAATCAAGGTATTTACCCTGTCAGTAAATACTGTTCTGTTGCTTAGCCCCGTTAACTCATCATGACTTGCAAGGTGAGTCACTCGATCCATCGTGTTTTTCATCACGCTTATATCGCTAAAAATACCAACATAATTAACGAGTTCACCATCATCATTGACGACTTTAGAGATACTCAACCATTCTGGATAGGTTTCGCCTGACTTACGACGGTTCCAAAGTTCACCTTGCCACTTTCCTTCGGTATTGATTTGTTGCCACATAGCATCATAAAAATCTTTGTCATGCTTGCCAGAGCTTAAAAAAGAGGGGCTTTTGCCCTGCGCTTCAACCGCACTGTATCCGGTCAAACTAGAGAATGCCTGATTAACACGGATAATAAGCATGTCGGTATCTGTCACCATTATGCCTTCAGCCGATTGTTCAAATACTTTGGTTGCTAAGCGCAACTCGTCTTCTACTAATTTTCGTTCGGTTGTTTCATGAAGAGCGAATACTAAACCTTCAACGTTGCCGTCAGAATTAAAAACAGGTGACAATGTCCAATCCCAGTAGCTAACAGCGAGGGGTTGATTTGGATTTTGTATCCTCGGTTGATTAAAAGCAGAATAGGCGACACCCGTATCTCGTACTTGAGTAAAAATGGCTTTGCACTGCTCACTATCGTTAAATAAAAAGTAGTTTTTACCCATTAAATAATCATGTGAATGGCGACAGTAATCGAGGTAAACTTGATTGACATCGACAAAGTTAAAATTATAATCCAGGTAGGCGAGGTGTGAGTTATCAGCTCCGTTCATTACCGCCGTCAAAATACCTTTATCATATTCTAAAGCGAGCTTGGCTTTAGCTAAGTTTTTTTCATTAGCAACACGCTCTGTGATGTCAACAAAAGTAATCACAAGCCCGCCAATTCTATCTGTAACAGTACGGTAAGGAATAATTCGACATAAAAAGTCACGGCTTTCTTCAGAATGAACGATTTGCTCATGGGGCTGAAGATCTTTGAGTACTTTATGTGCGTGTTGAAGTAACTTATTTTGTTTAAAACGTAAGGCAATATCATCGACGTGTCGCCCAATATCGCTCGGAATCAATCGAAACAAATGGGTAATAGAGGGAGTAAAACGCCGAACATTAAAATCGCGGTCTAAAAATAAGGTAGCGATATCAGTGCTGTTGAGTAGATTGGTTAAGTCATCATTAACGCTTTCTAAATCGCCGACTTTGTCTTGCAGCTGACTATTAACAGTAATTAACTCTTCATTAAGCGATTGGAGTTCTTCTTTTGAGGTTTCCAATTCCTCATTAGTGGATTGTAACTCTTCGTTCATCGACATAATTTCTTCGTTCGATGCTTTTAATTCTTCATTAGAGGTTTTCATTTCCTCAACGGTGCTTTGCAGGTCTTCTCGCGTAGCTGTCAATTCATATTCTAATTGTTTTAATTCTTCAGAATTTTGTTGACTTGTGGTGACCTGGAGTGTCGATATATCGACTTCAATGGGGTCAACAATATCCTGAAAGGTTAATAAAATCAGTCCTTCATTGGGCGGTGGGATTTGTAATGGGCGAGCCATTACAGTGACGGATGCCCCATCGTTTTTATTCCGCATATTAGCGATAGCGGTGAAAACTTTATTTTCACGCATGGCTCGCTGCAAGACGCTGCGTACTTTAATTTTCATCCCATCGCGAACCATATCCACTATATGACGTGTCGGCTCGCCTGTTGTAATCTGCAAGTATTGTGATACGGGGCCATAATAATAAATCGCTTCATAAGCTCGGTTTAAGATAATAGAGGCTGGCGCGTATTCATTTAATAATATGTCGTGTGCAAATTCTTTTACCGATTTGACCTTGCCACTTGAAGTAGCATAGTTTTTTGGGGGTATACCCTTCTGACCTGTCGAGGCCATCAGCGGCAACCCAATTTGGCCATAGCGCTCATTACCTCCACCAAGCCGGCGAAATATTCGCCACTTTTTATCTAGTGTTTCAAAAGCCGCTTTATCGCCTGAAAGTGCTTCAGAGGGCCCTAAAAATAAACAGCCATTTTCAGATAAGGCGAAGTGAAACAGTGAGATTACTTTCTTTTGAATATTGCCATCAAAGTAGATAAGTAAATTCCGACATGAAACAATATCCACTTTCGAAAAGGGTGGATCGCTGATTAAATTTTGTGCAGCAAACACCACCATATCTCGTATCCGCTTATTGGCTCGGTAACGATCATCTTCAATAGTAAAGTACTTTTTTAGCCTTTCAGGAGTAATATCCGAGGAAATGGTCTTGGGATATACACCAACCCGCGCCCTTTCTAGTGCCGCTTCGTCAATATCTGATGCAAATATTTGTACCGGCGAGCGATTGCCTATTTCTTGTTGAATTTCGACTATAAGTATTGCCATCGTATAGGCTTCTTCTCCACTACTACATCCTGGCAGCCAAATACGAATAGGTTCATTACCTGTTTTGTCTGAAATGAGGGGGTGAAGGACTTTCTTTGATAATATCTGCCAAGATTCTGGATCACGGAAAAACGCGGTAACGCCAATTAATAAATCTTTGAGTAACAACTTGATTTCAGCATCACTTTTGCGTAATAAAATTAAATAGTCTTTATAAGTTTTTTTATGGCTAAGGCCCATTCTGCGTTGAATTCTACGTGTTAATGTACCTTTTTTATAACATTGAAAATTATGATTAGTGCGGGCATCAAGTAGTGAGAGTATGGGGCGGACTTGGTCAATGTTAGTGTTGAGTTGGTTTGTCAGCTTGTCGTTACTGTCTGAACCATACATTTGTGTGTGCTTCACATAATTAATTAATGCCGAGGGGATTTTTTCAACAGGCAATATAAAGTCAACAAGTTCGGTCGCTATTGCACTGCTTGGCATACCATCATATTGGGCTGACTTTGCTTCTTGTACAAATGACGTCCCACCAGCACTTTTTATCGCCCTTAAACCCAGTGTGCCGTCCGCGCCGGTCCCTGACAAAATAATGCAGATTGATCGCTCACCAAGTTCTCCCGCCATTGAAGTAAATAGATAATTTATCGGTAATCGCAACCCGCGACGTTCAATAGGTGGCTTTAAGAATAAATGGGCACCAATCATAAAGGTATAGGTGTTGGGTGGAATCATGTAGACAGTATTTGGCTTTAGACGTATGCCATTTTCTATTTGAATTACCGGCATTTCTGTATGTTTACTCAGTAATTCTGACATCATGCTGTCATGGGTGGGGTCGAGGTGTTGCACTAGTACAAAGGCCATTCCTGAATCCGCAGGCATAGCTGTAAAAAATCGCTTAAACACATCTAAGCCGCCTGCTGATGCACCAATTCCCACGACGGGGAAGCCTGCGTCGTAAAGCGTTAAGTCATCATTTTCTAACGCTAAAGGGCTGTTTTTTTGACCGTTTTTTGTTGGCATAGGAGCTGGGTCACTATCTTTGTCCATAATTCAATAATCCCTGAGTAAGCAATAACTCATTGCTGTTGTCTTATATCTTGATACTAAACTATTTTCTTCTGTTCATGCAATCGCCGTTTCGCATTTTAAAAAGGCGTTCTTAGGGTATTGCTATTAAATTAACGGGCTTAGATAATCTGATAGACAACACGCATCACTCACAATGTGTATACTCAAAATGTCAAGCAATGGAAGCATTACGTAATGAATAGTATCTTTTCCTCAAAGTTTAGCGATAAGTCCGATTTCAAAATAATGATTAGTATGATTTTGATCGGGAGTTTTATTACGTTAGCGGCGTTATTTTTTTCCACCTATTCGGTGCTTAAAAAGGAACAGGCTCTTCAACAAGAGTGGCTAGTCTTTAAGAACCAGCAAGAACCTGTTAGAAATTCAATTTATCTATTGGTTTATCATGCCGGTTATGCTGGCTTTATTCATGATTTCAAAAATTATATTCTGCGTAAACAACCGGTCTATCTAGATCGAATTAATGCTCACATCAGAGTCATTAATCAGCAGTATGCTGCCTTAAAAATATTGTTTAAAGATCGTCCTGAGTTACTACAGCAGTTAGCTTCGATAGAGGAGACGCTCGACAAATATTTTGAAAAAGTTGACGTAGCAGCATTAGCAATTAGTAATGGTGTATCAACGGAAGAGCTTGATCAACTGGTGAAAGTGGATGATGCCATCGCAACCAAGGCGCTTGAAGCATTAAAATTGCACACAGATAATGCTATGTCCGAGATGATTGATCTCACCAACCAACAACTAAGAGATTTGTCGCATTTAAGTAAAAATTTATTATTTGTGGCTATTCCGATTATTCTGTTAACGATTGTGGGTATATGGTCAATTTTAAATACCCGTAAAGCGTTAGTTTCTGCTAACTCATATGCACTTAAAGCCCAAGAGTTTGCCACTAAAGCCCAAGCGTCTCAAGAAGCTCAAGCTACTTTTCTTGCCAATATGAGTCATGAAATTCGTACGCCAATGAACGGTGTATTAGGGATGTTAAATTTATTAACAGATACCAAGCTGGACTCTGATCAAACGCATTTTGTCACTCAATCTCGTAAAAGTGCAGAAAATTTATTGCGGATCATTAATGACGTACTTGATATTTCAAAAATTGAGTCTGGTGAACTGGTCTTTGCTAAGAACAATGTCAATATTGAACAGCTGATTGTTGATGTTGGACGGCTACATGAGGCAGCAGCTTTCGAGCGTGGAATAGAGTTGTTTTGCCCCGGCAATCCCATTCAAAATTGTCTTGTGAAGTCAGATGGCGTCAGATTACGCCAAATACTAAATAATCTTCTTAGCAATGCCATTAAATTTACAGAAAACGGATATATAGAGCTTATTGTTCAACAAGAATTATTGGGTGACAAGGTAACGCTTAGCTTCAGCATCAATGATACGGGGTGTGGTATCCCACCATCTAATATTGAAGAAATTTTTTCTCGGTTCAAGCAGGTTGATAGTAGCCTGACAAGGCGAACAGGTGGCACCGGTTTGGGGCTTGCTATTTGTTCTGAACTCATACGTAGAATGGGGGGCGAACTCAAGGTTAATTCACGTGTAGGTGAGGGAAGCCAGTTTTCTTTTTCTATAACGTGTGAACTTGCCAAGTCGATTACAAATAACAGTTTCAAACCGTTAGGCAATGATTTTGTGGCGTGTTTTGCTCACCCTAGATATCAAAAATACCTCGCTGCGCTTTTGGATAGTTGGGGTGTGCATAGCAAAAACGCGAACAATTTAAGCCAGCTTGAGGGGTTCACTAAAACGCAAAGTGACTATCCGGCTATAGCTATCGTTGACTCAAACCTAGTGACGCATGATTTTTTCCCTGTCATAGAACAGATTAAAAGCAATGGCTGCAAGGTGATTATGGTGAATTCGCTTACCCAACGAAACCAGAAACAGCGACGACAAAAATACGCTGATGTTTCTATTATTAAACCTATTGCGCCATCTGAACTGTATAACGCTATTTTAGCCGTGACAGGTGGACGAATTGCAGCAAATCAAAATGAGCGGGCTTCATCGCTGTATTTAGATCACCCTATGAGCGGTCATATCTTATTGGTTGAGGATGATATTATTAATCAAGAAGTGGCGAGTAGATTACTCATTAAGTTTGGGCTGACAGTAGATGTTGTTGAAAATGGTCAAATTGCGATAGATAAATTAGAGCAAAATGATTATTCGCTTATTTTGATGGATTGTATGATGCCTGTCATGGATGGGTATTTGGCCGCTAAGTTAATTCGAACAGGAACACTTGACGAGAACAAACGATTAATACCGATTATTGCGTTAACAGCGAATGCGATGGATGGCTCTGCTGAGCAATGTATTGCCGCAGGCATGAATGACTACATTTCAAAACCGATTGACCCTAACACTTTTGTAGAAAAGTTAGAAAAGTGGCTGCCTCAATAACAAAATTGTTTAGCTTCGCTTTATATTTATGAATCAATCCATAACATGCATTTGCGAATTAACTCGGTCTGATTACTTGCATTTAAGGCGTCACGTGCGTTACGCAGCTGATTTTCAATTGTTCGACTCGATTTATTGAGCTCGTTTGCAATTTGTTTATAGCTCATGCCTTTTGCCGCTAACCTTATGGCATCTAACTCTGCACGGCTCGGTCGTTTTAGGAGTTGTTCTTTTTTAGATCCGTGCCAGTATTGACTAATACCTGCTAATGGCCCTAAAAACTTTTGGCAAAACTCGGAAACAAAGGTGATCTCATAAGGTGTCCAAATATGCTGGTCTTTGGTGAAATCAATACAGGTCAGCCCCACTATTTTTGGGCCTATCGATAAGCGTTGAAAAAGTATTGATTCTGTATTTATTGCTTTAAAGGTAGCCAATGAGTCAGACATGATCTTATCTTCATGGATATTTGTTGACGTTACTGCTGTGGGTTGTCTCCATGCTTTTTGAAAGGCATTTGCTTGGTTCGAATAAACCACGCCAGCGCAATTGGTCGTGGCTGAATATGGTGTGTAATGAATGGATGTCGGCTGATATAGCTTATCTTTTGGGGTTAAATATCCCATGTCGGCGCGGCACGCATCGAGCTTATTCACCATATAGGAAAGAGCGACATCCATCATTTCTTCAGGATCATCAATAGTGAGAATCATATAGGCAACACAGTTGAGCGTTTCTTGAGGAAAGTGCTGGCTATTATTATCTATGAAGTATTGTTTGAGGGCCCTTTGTGATGGCGGTTCGTCTATGTAATTGATCATACTTAATCCTAACTAATGTAAGCAATTGACGGCCTAGCTTTTAGGCTACATAACTGCAAAGCATAAATTAACTTGAACGGCTAATAACTTTTTTAAATTATCATATCTGACAAAAAGTAGGGGTTTTTTGTCATGTTTTAGGGTTTTAATATCCGTATTGTAGTGTCTCAGTGGGGGAGAGACTCTTTCACATATATAACTTTTATAGGAGAGATAAATATGAAAACACTACATGTTATATCGATTGCGACCATTGCCATTGCATCTGGAGTGGCTTATTCAACGGGTATTTTTGCTCATGGCGCCGATGATCAATCGACCGAGATGCAGTATATTCAGGATGCTAAAGATTTAAATATTAGACAACTTGATGGTGATAACGCCAATGCGTTTTTAGAAGATATTGTGACGTCAGGTGACAAAGAAACACCCATCTCGTGTGGCTTATTCCGAATGGAAAAAGGTAACCCACTGACTTACACATACGAATATCCTGAAGCGAAAGTTATCCTAGAAGGTCAGATGACGATTTCAGATGGTAAAACAACCGTTAGTGCAGAGCCTGGCGATGTTTTATTCTTTCCAATTAATTCAACCATTACTTTCTCATCTTCAGACTATGGTTTAGGGTTTACTTGCGGTTTACGCACACTTAATGGAACGTAAGTTAAGCTTTATTTAAAACCATAATAATTATAGTTTCCACTCAATAACAGCGTTACATAATAAAAGATAAAAACCGTTGAGTAGGAAGGAGAGAGAGATGAAAAACAATAAAATTACACTATTAAGCGCGTTGCTCGCTTTTTCAATGCCGTCATTTCAGGCGCATGCAGCTGGCGGTGCTCAGTTGAATGATCTGACTCAGAATGATCCTTTTTTCTACACGAGTGATCAGATGATTGATGCGGATAATCCGCAGCAAGCATTATTAGGCGTCGGCCGACCTAATAAGACGCACTCACAAATCCCTCATTTGCCGGTATATTCTGGTTATATGAATACGAATTCTACCTACCGCTTTTTAAATGTAGCGGAACAAGTATTCACCATGATCGGAGAAGGTAAGCATGGTTTATGGCGGATCCAAGAGAATGGCACCGTTCGGGAATATTTAAGAAAAGGGGCGAAAGGTCTGCCGAAAGATGCAGATTTATCTTCAGCTAAAAATCAGCAAATTATCACCAACAACTACAGTGATTATTTGCCTAAAGAAAGCTGGTCTGGCTACAAGTATCCTGACCAAAAAGTGAATGAAAACGGTAACTTGAACTTTATTGATTTGCCGATTACTCATGCAAAGTATAAAAATAAATATGCTCATCATGAGCCTGTCGAGTTGCCTAATTTTTACTGCACAATGTCAGGCCCTGATTATGTGTATGCAAAAAAAGCATTGGATTTTGCATTCAATCAGCCAGGTGCAAATCAAGTAGGTTCGTTGGGTAAACGTGCGGGTCTAGATATTGAGGAAAATTATTCTAAAGTACTTCGCCTTGAAGCATTTCCTGATGCTAAAAGCTGGGTGAATGTCGGTCAGAAAAATAAGGATGCAACCTTTGTTAATTGGCAAGCTGTTGATACGAATAAGACTGAAACCGAGTATTACCTTGTTGAGCGTTCTTTCTTTAATAAAAAGTACATCTTTGTAACGGCTGTTTATGACAATAAAGATAATGCTGACTTCCAGTATGTTCGTCCTCAAGGTGAGTACTACGCATCTTTAAAACAAGACAAATTCTCGCCTAAAACAACGGTGACACAAGCGCCAAGATTTCATCTTGAAAATGGCCAACTTGAGCGGGTGAGAGGGTTACCGGTGTTTGGGGTTCATCACCATAATAGAAATGTGTATGGCGGCGGCGGTGCTTGTCCGCTTAAAGGTGGCGATTACGGCCGGTATCCAGATGTTACTGCCGGCTCTGCTTGGCCAACCAATTATGAAGAAATTACACCGCTGTGTGATGGTGTGCTGGTCGATATCAAGTTCTTTAGTAATTTAGATGGCGCTAGTTGGAATAACCCAGATAAATACCTTGCCAATGCAGGAGTGGGAACAAAGTCTGTTAAGTATCACATGCAAGAAGGTGAATATGGTGTGTTCTCTGATCAATACAACACAACATTGGGAGTAAAAAATTCGGATAGCCAAGTCGTGCCGAGTGAGTTGACGCTTAACTTTCCGAGTGTATCTGAACCTGTCACGTATACACCTACCTACATGGGTGAGCCTGGGGTGGCAATGCTACCAACGGATGGCACATCATGCCGACCTATTCCCGAATCACAAGACCTAACCATGTTGGTCAAATAAATAATATTAGAGACTCCTACTATGAAAAAAATCACATTAATCACCTTATTAGCACTAGGATCTGGCTTTGCTTCTACAGCGATGGCTGAAAACAGCCCAGAAAGACAAGCTAGAGTCGAAAGTGGCTTTGATCAATATCTTGATGGCGAGCGAGTACTCAATGGCAATCTAAGTTTTTGGGCTGAACTGGCAACGGATTATGTTTTTCGAGGTGAATCTGAAACTGATAATGGCGATATTCCTTCGATAAAAGGGTCGATCACTTGGACTCATGATAGCGGTGTTTACGCAGGTTTATATGTTGCTAATAATTTGTTTCCCGTTGATCCAAGCTCAAATAATGGTGACAGCCATGATCCTGATATCAATGCTATTTATGGCCCATATATTGGCTATGCTGGCAAAATTGGAAATACTGGTCTTAACTATAACGGCTTTTTGTTCCAATATATTTATCCCGGTGACAATGGTTCTAATTATTTAGAAATGTTCAATTACATTGATAAGCAGTTTGGCAGCGTCAATATGAAATTAGAATACTCGCCGACATTAAATGATTGGTTTGGTGTACCCGGTGTTCAGTCTCATAATGTTGCGATTCATCCGAGCATTGCTTTACCTCATGGCTTTACCTTATCGGGTAGTTTAGGCCGTCAAATGTTCGATACCCAATATGATGCTGATTGGACGCATTGGAATATCGGCGTTAATAGAAATATGTTTGGCTTTAATGTTGATCTCAGATATCACGATACCGATATTGAGATAGGCGATAATGATTTTTATGGCTTTGATTTCAATAATCAAATTGTCGATGCACGCTTTGTCGCGGCGATTTCAAAAAGCTTTTAAATAATTAGTAAACCTTTTTAGACAACTGTTTTCAGCTTTAAGACCTCATCTGCTTTATTTCTTTAGAGTAGCTGAGGTCTTTTTTTTTGATACTTTTTAAGATTGAATTAATGTTGTGATGCTGACATTATTTAAAGCTGATTTTAAAAACTTAGGAAGTTGTCATGAGAGACACCCATAAAATCGTTATTTTATTTGCTTTATTTTTTAGTTCCCTCGTGTCGGCTGAGGAAGTGAATTATCACCAATGCTTATTTAATGCCAATAATACGGTAAAAGCCGAACACGCTGAACAAACAATCGCTTTATATTGTGCGTCAAGGCATTTTGATACTGCTCCAACTGCTTTTCAGGCGCAGGTTTTAAAGCAAGATCTTGCAGGTATGATTGAGCGTGATCCAAAATTTAAAGCCTTCTATCAAGGCATACGTAAGAATGGCAGCAACACTATTTATACTGATCAGCAAATAATTTTGATGTACATAGATAAGCGAGAAGTGAATAAAGATTAGCCATCATTAGGTTTTTAGCTTAACTGATAACGGTTAAGATCACTTTTTATTTCAGACGACAAGGCTGAGCATGACCACCTTACACCTTATACTCGGCGATCAGCTTTCGCCAACGATCTCAAGCCTTGAAGGCTATGATAGTTCAACAGATCTCATTCTAATGTGTGAAGTTTGGGAAGAAGCCCGTTACGTTAAACATCATAAAAAGAAAATTGCCTTTCTGTTTTCTGCCATGCGCCACTTTGCCAAAGAAATGAATAGCAATGGCTACAAGCTTTTATACACAAAACTAGATGATGAGAATAATACGGGCTCATTCATGGGTGAGGTTGAGCGTGTTTTGAGCGCGCATAATATTGATCGTATTATTATTACTGAGCCCGGCGAATATCGGGTGCTTAAAGCGATGCAAAGCTGGCAACACCAATTTGGAATACCGGTTGAAATACGAGTTGACAGCCGATTTTTATGCCAAATAGCCGAGTTTGAAGCGTGGGCTAACGATCGTAAGCAATTACGCATGGAGTTTTTTTACAGGGAAATGCGTAAGAAGTATGGCATTTTGATGGAAGATGATACTCCAGAAGGCGGTCAATGGAATTATGATGCTGACAATCGAAAATTCCCGAAACAAGGTTTAGAGACACCTCCACCATATTCGACTGAAATTGATGAAATTACAGCTGAAGTAATTGCGCTTGTCGATGATCGTTTTAAAGATCATTTTGGGGATATAGCACCCTTTTATTTTGCTGTAACACGTGCTCAAGCACTGCAGGCATTAAGTTTATTTATTGAGCAGCGCTTAATGAATTTTGGCGATTATCAAGATGCAATGATCGAGGGTGAGCCATGGATGTATCACGCTCATATTAGTTTTTATTTAAATTGTGGTTTGTTATTGCCACTGGAGTGCGTTAAGGCAGCTGAACAGGCTTATTATCAAGGAAAAGCACCGCTTAATGCGGTTGAGGGGTTTATTCGTCAGATTATCGGCTGGCGAGAATATGTAAGAGGCATTTATTGGTTGAATATGCCTGACTATTCAACCTTAAACTTTTTTGATGCCAAGCGACCGCTTCCTAGTTTTTATTGGACAGCCGATACAAAAATGAATTGTTTACAACAATGCATTACTGAGACCAAAGAAAATGCATACGCACATCATATTCAACGGCTTATGGTGTTGGGTAATTTTGCTTTGTTAGCGGGTATTGATCCTGTTGATGTTAATGAGTGGTTTTTGATTGTGTACGCTGATGCTTATGAGTGGGTCGAGCTGCCGAATGTTTCGGGTATGATTTTATTTGCTGATGGCGGTTATTTGGCAAGCAAGCCATATGCTGCTGGTGGTAACTACATCAATAAAATGTCTAATTATTGTAAAAGCTGTCAGTACAAAGTGACTAAAAAAAATGGCGATGACGCCTGTCCATTTAATTATTTATATTGGGATTTTCTCGCTCGCAATCGGGATAAATTAGCGGCTAACCCGCGTATTGGCATGATGTATAGGACTTATGACCGGATGGATGAGGGAAAAAAACAGGCAATTACTTCTGACAGCCATCAGTTCTTTGAACATCTTAAATAACGATTATTTTAACACTTTTTTCGCTCAGGTGATTTGCTCGCACTCTTATTGTTATGGCGGGTGATAGGTTAATGCTATCATAAATAAACTGGTAATTTTACATCGCCTAGTGAAATAATAAACACATCTGGAAAGGGCTGTCAGATGGACTTTATATTATTATCAAATAAGCCCTTTCTCAGGTTGACTAAAAAGATAACGTCCATCAGATAAAGGTTATGGAGATACCGTAAGATGAAAAAAAATAGATTATTTATTGGCGTAATTGCTTCAATGGTTTTGTTTGGTACTAGTGTATCTAGCGCTATGGCTGAAACGAAAGTTATTCAGCTGGATGACAGCACTTTAAAGGTAACTATTTATAATGGTAAGCCACCTCACAAACGTTTTATTGTTAAGAAGGACATTGATCCCTCTCTTTATGATCAATATGCTCAAAAATTAACTGCCAATTCAGAAAGCACAAGTGAATTTCTTCAGAACAGGCGTAGTTCACCGGGCAAATATTAACGGGACGAGCTATTTGACTTGATGAATTTGGCTTATTTAGTTAAATATGTCTTTTTAATAAAATTATATAAAACCGCTTAAAGCGGTTTTTTTGTGTTCGAGAATAAATCAATAGCGCTATATTAAGAGTGATCGGGTGCTTCTATCGAGTGAGAAAATACAGCGGTTTTAAGTGCATTATCTAAAAGCAATCAAGAGGCTGAGCCTAATTAGCCTCTGATCCGTTTAATCGCTGTGATTACCGACACAATTTTAGGGCAATCATACAATGCGTTCTATGTTTGGTCGGTCAAAATTGATTAGACGGTTGTATGCTTTCCATCACAAAAAGGTGCATTTTCAGTTTGCTTACAGGCACATAAATAAGCTGTCCCCGTCTTTTCAGCGATAAATGGTTTTGGCGAAAATGAACTGCCCTGATGTGCACCATCACAATAAGGCTGATTTGTGGATTGTCCACATGTACAAAAGTAATATTCTTTACCTTTTTCTAGCTGAACACTGACCGGTTTATTATCTGCTACCGTTGCTTTCATCGTTTTTTCCTCAATAATTATTTTCTTTTAAAATCAATAAATGCTTGTTCAATTTCTTGTTTGGTATTCATCACAAATGGGCCACCACGAGCAACAGGCTCATTCAAAGGTGTGGCTGATGCTAGCATGAATCGGGTGTCTTTATTAGCACGAAGCTGAATCATATCACCTGCACTCATGACTACCAACTGATGGCTTTCTAGGCTCTGTGATGGTTTGCCAATAGAAAGTTCGCCCTCAATTACATAGATAAATGCATTGTCATGCTGCTCAACCTCCTGTTCAAAGGTTTTCCCTGCTGGCAAAGATACATCGAGATAAAGAGGGTTAACATAATTATTAACAACGGGCCCTTGCGATCCTTTATTGGTCTGGCCTGCAATGACTCGGATTTCCGTCCCATTTTCATGATGTTCACGCGTGATTTGATTAGGAGAAAATTCTTGATAGGCAGGCGAAGTCATTTTGTCAGTTGCCGGTAAATTTACCCATAGCTGGAAACCATGCAATAAGCCATTTTCTTGCTCAGGCATTTCTGAATGAATAATGCCCCGCCCTGCGGTCATCCATTGCACGCCACCAGGTTCGATCACGCCTTCTCGGCCTTCACTGTCTTTATGGCGCATACGACCTGCTAATAAATAAGTGACCGTTTCAAAACCTCGGTGCGGGTGACTAGGAAAGCCGCCAATATAATCTTGTGCATCATTCGACTCAAACGCATCAAAAAGTAAAAAAGGATCGAGCATTGATAATTCATGAGAGCCAATAACCCGTGTTAACTGAACGCCATCACCGTCGGTAGATTCAATACCATTTACAATACGTTCAATCTGTCTCACTCTTACTGATGAAGCACTGAGTTGTTGTCTGTCATTACCTTTTAATTCCGGCATTAGGGCTCCTTAATGTAAAACCGTTTGATAAAACTTCCCCCAGAACATCGAATTAATGACATTCTGAAGGAGGTCTTGGAGTGATGTATTTGTAAATTATTGGCGAATACCTTCGATAAATAACTCAAGATCGACATGTGTTGAGGCTGGACCTAAATTGTAATCAATGCCGTAGTCTGTCAATTTTAATGACGTTGTACCGCTGAATCCCGCTCGGTAACCGCCCCACGGATCTGTTCCTTCTCCAATTTTTTCGATAGGAAAGCTAAGGGTTTTGGTTACGCCGTGCAATGTAAACTCTCCCGTTAATGTGCCGCTATTCTCATCAATCGCCATGTATTTTGTACTGGTAAAGCTTGAAGTTGGATATTTGCTAACATCTAAAAAGTCACTACCTTTTAGGTGCTTGTCACGGTCAGCATGGTTAGAGTCAAGGCTTGCAGTTTGAATAACCACATTAACCTTTGATGCATCTGCAGTGTTTTGATCATAGCTAAATTGGCCATCAAAATCATTAAAGCGACCGGTTAACCAGCTATAACCTAAGTGTTTAATTTTAAAAATAATAGAGGCGTGGGTGCCTTCTCTATCGATAGTGTAGTCGGCCGCATAAGTTAATCCTGAGAATAAGGTTGCGGCAGTAAGCGTACTCGCTAATATTAATTTTTTCATAAGATCTCTATAGTGTTGTTTAAAGTATTGAGCGTTAATTTAAGTGGTTCGTTTTTAGCATGCGTTTAAGCGTGCAATCTTTGTTTATAACGTGATGTTTGAGTGCCGCTAATGCATGACCAGTGGATAAGGCCATTAATAGCCAAGCCAAAATGGCATGTATTTCGCCAGCGATATCTTCTTGATTTTCAATATGCCAAGGCAATGCAGGTATATCTATTAGATCAAACATGACAATAGCGCGTCCATCAGCTGTCGATATTAGGTAACCACTCAGCATCAGCAGCAACATAACCAGATATAAACTGTGGTGCATCCCGTGTGCCAAGGTTTGTTGCCATTTCGGAGCGGCTAAGGCTGTTGGTTGAATAGTAATAACTCGCCAAAATATCCGAAATATCAATAAGCCAAATAGCAATAAGCCTACGTTTTTATGTAACTCTAGCGATCCTTTGTACCAGGTGTCGTAATAAGTCAGATCGACCATATAGAGACCTAAGCCGAACACGGAAAAAATGGCCAGTGCCATCAGCCAATGTATGGCGATACTGATCCAACCGTAAGATTTTTCACTATTTTTTAACATATGGTTGCTTATCCAAATAATCTCAGTCCATTTTACTGTTCTTGTATAATTAATAAATAATTAAAATAAGAACATTCCGTTCTCATATTAAGAACAATGTGGCGTGTTGATATAAAGCGAATAGAGAGGGCATTATGAGTCAGTTGGAAGAAATGAAAACGTTCATTCGTATTATTGAAGCAGGCAGTATTACGAAAGCTGCCGAACAAATGAATACTGCTAAATCAGCAATTAGCCGTCGATTATCTGACTTGGAAAGTCGCCTAGGAATTAGCTTGCTAACACGTACAACACGAAGGCAGACATTGACCGATTCAGGGGAACAGTTTTATAGCCAGTGCATTAGAATTATTGATGACATAAACGAGGTTGAAGCTTCTATAGGCAATGAAAATAAGGCGCTTACTGGTCGCATTAAAATTGCGGCACCGCTTTCGTTTGGTATCGCCAAATTATGTCCCGTTTTAAAACAATTTCATGATCGCTATCCCGATATTGTGTTTGATATTGATTTTAATGATCGCCGTGTCGATCTTATTGATGAAGGCTTTGATCTGGCTATCCGAATTGGCCATTTATCAGACTCATCACTGATTGCTAGACGGTTAAGTACTGTAAAGCTAATACATTGTGCTAGCCCTGAATACCTTCAAAAACAGGGGCATCCTCTTGCACCCAATGACTTACTCGAGAGCCATGTTAAAATCCATTATCCTTCGGCCCAAGATCATTGGCACTTCAAAGATCAAGCCGGTCATCCCTATACGATTAGAATCCCTAAGAGCCTAACGGTTAATAATGGTGACTTTGCCTGTCAAGCTGCGATAAGTGGTTGGGGCATTGCTTATTTGCCTGATTTTATTTGCTTCTCAGCACTTGAAATCGGTACATTAAGGCCCGTTTTATCTAACTATACTGATAATAATGAATTGGGTGTGTACGCCATTTATCCTCAAACACGTCACCTTTCGCAACGAGTTAACAGTCTGATCAATTTTCTATCTGCGTATTTTAAATAAGCAGAGTAATTAATAAGAGTTGCTTAAGAGGAGGTGTATTCTTTTCACAATTAAATGCGAATGATTTCTATTTGCATTTAATTGTTTGGCTGACTATACTCTTAATCTGTTATTTTTATCACAAAAACGATGAGGTTAATCAATATGCAAAGCGACCACACAACGAGTGTTAATTTAGCCATTGCGCCTTATAAGTTGGAATCGTTGATTCGAGAGGGCAAGCTCAACCCCACTGACTTTCACTGTCTCGATCCGCAATCGAAGAAAAGCGTTTGGGGAATCATTCGATCACTGACCGCTTTTAACCTCGGCTAGACAAGCTAAATCAACTTTAGCTATTAGTCATTATTTATAGGATTAAAAGGAATAAAACACCATGCGACAAAATACTGCGTGCCAGACAGAAACCTTATTAAACGGATCACGTTGTGACCTTCAATATTGTCCAGACTGCAAAATGATTCATTTGGCACTAGGTTCAATGACGCTCCATGTGTCTGAAGTTCATTTTCAAGAATTGGCAAATGATTTGAGTAAAGGGCTGTTTAAATTAAAGTCTCGTGGTACGCCATCGCAAGACTTATTTAATGATAGCGTTGTCACCTTGCATAGCTGAGGTCTTCATTTAATGAATTCTTTTTTGCTACAAATAAACGTTTTTCACCGTCACTTTACGTTATTGTAGTTGTCTATATAAAGTAGTGTGAATTGAAGCGATAGCGCTGCAACGATTTATTAATGGAGAATCTGTGATGACGATGACTTTTAAACCTCTATTTATGACATGCTGCCTCCTCTTTTTTACGGCAGCATGTACGCTTAGCCCAACAATTCATTCAAATTACAATCAGGCTATTGATTTTAATCAATACAAAACATTTGGCTTTTTTGAGCCTCTTGATACGGATACTCGTTATGAGTCTTTAGTCAGCCAGTATTTAAAGCAGGCCACCATTGCTGAAATGACCCAGCGCGGCTTTGTATTCAGCTCAACCAAGCCTGATTTATTAATCAATTTTCATAGTCAGACAGAGAGTAAGCAAAATATTCATCAAATTCCTACCTCAGGTTACAACGCACCTTATTTTCAATATCAAGGACGTTTCTATTATGATACGTGGGTCAGTTATCGAACCTTTATTGATGATTATCAAGAAGGTACACTTAATATTGATATCGTCGATAATCAATTAAATAAAATGGTCTGGCAAGGTGTCGCTGTAGGACGAATGACGGAAGATCAGTTGAAACATTTACAAACGACTTTGCAGCAAAATGTCTCAGATATATTTAGACAGTTTCCAATTAATATTCAGCCATAAATTGAGGTAGCTTAACCCACGCTGTGTTGGCATCTATTCGGCGGTCAACTTGCTTCATTGAGTCTGACTGGATTATAAAAAGAGAGCCTAAATGATTAAGCCGATTATGCAGACTTAATTAATTCAGGCACTATAGATCAAATCAATGCCAAAGTAATTTTCCATACCGTACAGAGTGACAAGCTTAAAAGACGTCATTTTGTAAGAACAACGGTGGAAAATGAGTATTTACTGTGCAGTTTTTCGATAATAAATGAGCAATATAGCGTTAGGCGGCTATTTTGTTTTGACCATTAGCCGATAGATATCACCGTATATTGCTCTATTTAACTTTGACAAAGATTTAAATAACATTATTAATTAGGTGAATATATGGCTTTAATATCAATGCGACAATTATTAGATTATGCAGCAGAGCATGCGTTTGCTATTCCTGCATTTAATGTCAGTAATATGGAGCAAGTCCAAGCAATCATGCAGGCTGCTAATGCCGTGGATAGCCCGGTTATATTGCAAGGTTCAGCGGGTTCTCGCCAATATGCAGGCGAACCTTTTTTGCGTCACTTAATTTTGGCCGCCATAGAAGAGTATCCTCATATCCCCGTTGTTATGCACCAAGACCATGGCTCAGCACCTGCGGTGTGCGCACGTTCAATTCAGTCAGGTTTTAGCTCCGTCATGATGGATGGTTCATTAATGGCCGATATGAAAACCCCCTCCTCATTAGCTTATAACATCGATGTCACCAGTAAAGTGTCAGAAATGGCGCATGCCTGTGGTGTGTCGGTTGAAGGTGAACTTGGTTGTTTGGGTTCATTAGAAACCGGCATGATGGGCGAAGAAGACGGTCATGGTGCCATTAAAAAACTGGATAACAGCCAGTTGCTCACTGATCCAGATGAAGCGGTTGAGTTCATCAAACAAACACAGGTTGATGCCTTAGCGGTTGCTATTGGTACTAGCCATGGCGCCTACAAGTTTACCAAACCACCGACCGGTGATGTACTTGCCATTAGCCATCTCCAAACCTTGCAAAAACGGCTTCCCAATACCCATTTTGTGATGCATGGCTCTAGTTCTGTACCACAAGATTGGTTGGAAATTATTAATACCTATGGTGGTGATATAGGCCAAACTTATGGTGTTCCGGTTGAGGAAATTGTTGCCGGTATTAAATTTGGTGTACGTAAAGTGAATATCGATACGGATTTGCGTATGGCGTCAACAGGCGCGATTCGACGTTATTTAGCCGAAAAAGAAAATGCTTCAAATTTTGATCCTCGCAAATTTTATAAGGCGGCAACGGTCGCGATGCAAGCTATTTGCCAAGCACGTTATGAAGCGTTTGGCAGTGCGGGACATGCCAGCAAAATCAACGTTATTTCACTTAATCACATGATGGAGCGCTATGCCAGTGGCGAGTTAGCATCCGTTATTTAAGCATGATGTGATTAAAGCTTGTTTAAGGTGGCTGAACACCCATTGATAAATTAAGCGAAATATAAAGGAAATAAAAAATGAGTATTCAAAAAACATTAACCCAGTTCATGATTGAACAGCAAAGATCATTGCCTAATGCCTCAGGCGATTTAACCTTATTGCTGGTGGATATTGCTAATGCCTGCAAACGCATTTCACATACGGTTAGCCGTGGTGCGATGACAGGAATGCTAGGCACTGCTGGCACGGAGAATATTCAGGGCGAAACACAGAAACAACTCGATATTATTACCAATAATATTATGGTCGATGCTTTGCAGTGGACGGGGCATCTATCAGGTATGGTTTCTGAAGAAGTTGACGACTTTATTGCGATTCCAGAGCAATACCCAAAAGGCAAATATTTAGCTTTGTTCGACCCCTTAGATGGCTCATCAAATATCGATATTAATCAGACGGTTGGTACTATTTTTTCCATTTTGAAAGGCCAGGATGGCGTGGGTGCCACGCTTGAAGATTTCCTACAGACTGGTGCAAAACAAGTGTGCGCAGGCTTTGTACTTTATGGGCCATCGACCATGATGATCTTAACCACGGGGCAAGGTGTTAATGGCTTTACGCTTGATCAAGATGTGGGTGAGTTTGTGCTGACACATTCAAATATGACCATTCCAGAAGATACGAAAGAGTTCTCCATAAATATGTCGAACCATCGTTTTTGGGAGCCGCCGGTGCAACGTTATATTGATGAGTGTATGCAAGGCGAAGCGGGACCACGTGGCGAAAACTACAATATGCGTTGGGTCGCCTCAATGGTGGCAGAAGTCTATCGAATTCTGACTCGAGGCGGTATCTTCATTTACTCTAAAGACACGCGAGATCTATCCAAGTCAGGAAAGCTTCGCCTAATGTATGAAGCTAATCCAATGGCTTATATTGTTGAACAGGCAGGCGGTCAATGCTCCACGGGGCGTGAACGAATGCTTGATATTGTGCCAAATGCGATTCATCAACGTGTCCCCGTCATTTTGGGCTCAAAAAATGAAGTAGAAAGAGTCGTTTCTTATCATCTTGATTAACTAAATAATAAACTTCATATCGTTGTTTCTAAAGAACAAATACTCAAGAGCTTACTATTATGCGTAAACCACTCGTTGCTGGAAATTGGAAGATGAATAGTCCAATTGAAAGCTCAAAAACATTGTTAGAAAATATTTTACATCAGTCTCAGTTATTGGAGAGCATGCTCAGCAAAGAAGGTAATGCCTCGGCGATTGATATCGCTATTTTTCCACCTTCAGTGTACTTAAAAGAAACACAGGAAATTTTAACCGGATCTTCCGTTCACTGGGGAACACAGAATGTGTCCGCCTATGATGAGGGGGCGTATACCGGTGAAATTTCAGCTTCTATGTTGCAAGGCTTTGGTTGTGATTATGTGTTGATTGGTCATTCGGAACGGCGTTGTCTATACGAAACATTAGAATTGGATCAATTTGTATTAGATAAAATTATCGCTCAAAAATATGAAATGGCTACCCGCCACGGCTTAACACCAATAATATGCATCGGCGAAACAAAAGAAGACTACATAAAAGGAAAAACAGAGGAAGTGATTGCTCGCTTACTAGACGTGCTTATTGAATATCAAGGCCCTAAAGCGCTTAGCCAGACCGTCTTGGCTTACGAACCTGTTTGGGCGATTGGCACCGGTCAATCAGCAACACCTGAATGGGTGCAAGATGTGCATTCATTTATGCGTGACCGCGTTGCTAAGCATGATCACGCTACTGCAGAATCTTTACGTATCATTTATGGTGGAAGTGTCAATTCAGCAAATGCTGCGGCGATTTTCTCAAAGCCAGATGTCGACGGTGGTTTAATAGGTGGTGCATCGTTAGATGTCGATAAGTTTATTCAGATTTGTTTTGCGGCAGCACTTAAGTCGACAGCAATCTAAGCATCTCTATTTAATTTACACCCATAAAAAAGCCCCAACATCTCTCGATGTTGGGGCTTTTATTTAGCTTACGTTTTGTTTAACGGTTGCAGATGTACATTGTTACTTCGAAACCGAAACGCATGTCTGAATATTCTGGTTTAGTCCACATAATCATTACCTCTCAAGTTATTATTTAATTTGGGTTACTAAAACTTGTTTCAATAACCACGATTCACACTATACGTAAGTTGTAAATACAGTGTTACAGGAAAACCCCTGACGTAACTCAGTATTTTTCTTAGTACAAATCAATCTGTTGCAGGTTCTCTCATGGTAACGAATTCTTCAGCCGCAGTAGGGTGAATACCAATCGTTGCATCAAAATCAGCCTTTGTTGCCCCCGCTTTAATCGCAATGGCAATACCCTGCATAATCTCACCCGCATCAGGGCCGACCATATGTACGCCGAGTATTTTATCTGTGTCACCATCCACCAATAACTTCATCAAGGTGCGTTCATCTGAGCCACTAATGGTGTGTTTCATCGCTCTAAAGCTCGATCGATACTTCACTACATTTAAATAATCTGCCCTTGCTTGTTCTTCTGTCATGCCTACCGTACCGATATTGGGCTGACAAAATACCGTTGTAGCAATGTTGCTATAGTCAATTTTGTATGATTGATTGTTATAAAGTGCGCGGGCTAAGGTCATACCTTCTTCTAATGCGACAGGGGTGAGTTCCATACCGCCCGTTGCATCACCCAAAGCATAAATGCTCGGCTCGCTAGTTTGAAACTGCTCATTAACCTCAATATAGCCTTTATTTGATAAGTTAATATTTACGTTTTCAAGGCCCAAGTTGTCGAGCTGGGGTTTACGTCCTGTGGCATAAAGCACCGCATCAGCAATAATTGATGAGTCATCACTCAAGTTTACTTTTAGTGAGCCATCAGCTTGTTTTTCAATGGAAGTAACATCGGCCTTAAAGCGTAAATGAACGCCTTTTTTGGCTATTTCTTGTGCAGCAAAGTCACGAATTTCATTATCAAAACCACGTAAGAATAACTCGCCTCGATATAGCTGCGTTACTTCTGCACCCAAGCCATTGAAAATGCCGGCAAACTCAACGGCAATATACCCACCGCCTACGACAACCATGCGTTTTGGAAATGCTTTTAAATCAAAGACTTCATTTGAGCTAATAACGTGTTCCCGACCGCTAAAGTCAGGCACAAAAGGCCAGCCACCGACAGCCAATAAAATGCGTTCGCTGGTATAGTGTTTGCCATCCACTTCAACAGTATGCTGATCAACAATTTTGCCACGACCTTTTATGATTTCGACGCGTGCATTATTTAATATGCCATCATAAATTCCATTTAATCGGCTAATTTCTTGGGTTTTGTTATCTCGTAATGTCGCCCAATCGAAAGCTATTTCACCGGTACTCCAACCAAAGCCTTTGCTTTCACTAAAATGCCGTGAATATTCAGAGGCATAAACATAGAGTTTCTTGGGAACGCAGCCTACGTTGACACAGGTTCCACCCATATAGCGATCTTCACAGACAGCAACTTTGGCACCAAATGATGAGGCGATACGGCTAGCGCGTACACCGCCAGAACCGGCACCAATTACAAAAAGATCATAATCATATTTCATTGTTTTCACCTGTTCGCTATCCCTGTAAACAGGCACCAGATAGCGAGTTATCTGGCGCCTTATCTAGATGATTAAACCGTTGTTACTTATGATAAGTAGTTCAACATAGTATCAACGTCACTCACTTCAAACGGATCATCAGGACAGTTATCCATTAAACCAGGTTCAACAAATAGCTGTTGGATTTCACCATCAACCACATGCATAGAATAACGCCATGAACGTTGGCCAAAGCCTAAATTTTCTTTTTTCACTAACATGCCCATTAGTCGCGTAAAGTCAGCATTACCATCAGGTAGCATTTTTACGTTTTTTAATTCTAAACGGTTCGACCATTGGAACATCGTGAACGCATCGTTGACACTCAAGCAATAAACTTCATCAATACCTTTTGCTTTAAGTTGATCATATTTAGCTTCATAACCTGGTAGGTGGGTACTTGAGCAGGTGGGTGTAAAGGCGCCAGGTAATGCCACAATAATGATATTTTTGCCTTTAAAAACATCACTGCTTGTTACATCCTGCCAGCGGAATGGATTGTCACCGCCAAGGCTTGCATCACGTACACGGGTCTTAAATGTAACTTCAGGGACTGTGTTATTTGTTTTCATTTCCATTTCCTTTTGTTGAAAGATGATTCATCTAAAGCAACTCCCTATGAATTGCTTGATTGAGGTACATTATCCATAAAACCATATAATAGGTAAAACAAGTTGTTTCTATAGTTATGATTGTTAAAAGCGATTAATCTTTCACTAAAATAAAGAGTCAATACAACTATACCTCAGCTAAATTTATACCTAAAACTTTATTTAGCATATCCTAATGAAGCATGTTAGATTTTATCTGCTATTTTAATTCTTGAGGATTGATTTATGAGTGAACTATACGGCGATAAGCATCGCGCATTACAGGATGAGTTTGAAACACGACAATTAGCGGATCGTTTGGAAGATATCATTGTCCAACCGGAAATAGGTGAAGAAGAACAAGGCTTTATTGAAAGCCGTCCGATGTTTTTTCTGTCTACTGTCGATCAAAATGGCCAGCCTACTGTGTCCTATAAAGGTGGCGCTCCTGGCTTTGTAAAAGTTGTTGATAAAACTACCATAGCCTTCCCTTCTTATGATGGTAATGGCATGTTTTATTCTATGGGCAATATTCAGCAAACCGCCAAAGTTGGCATTTTATTCCTCGATTTTGAAACACCTCATCGAATCCGTTTTCATGGTGAGGCGAGTGTCTCAAAAGAGGATCCATTGATGGCTGAGTTTAAAGAAGCGGAAATGATTGTCCGCGTTAAACTATCCAAGATGTGGGTTAACTGCCCGCGTTATATTCATAAGTATGAACTGAAAGAATTGTCGCATTACGTACCCGGCCAAAAAGAAAAAACACCGTTAGCGGGTTGGAAACGCGTTGATTTAATGCAGGATGTTTTACCCCCTAAAGATCAAGGTCGCCCAGAAAAAGAAGGGGGCGTTATCACGATGGAAGAATGGATTGATGACGTACATAAGGGCGAAGGCTAAGATCGCGCTTCACCTCCTTATTGTTAAGGCCATTACCCATTGCGTCGCTATTTACTTCAGACCACTTTATATACGCTCATCGCCATATTAGCGTTTACAGCAAATGCCATTATTTGTCGTTGGACGCTCGATAGCGGCTTGATTGATCCAGTAAGTTTTAGCTCACTTCGCCTAGGAGCCGGCGCTGTCATGTTATTTATTGTGATGGCATTATCGGCAAAACAACAAGCAAGCAAAACACAAATAAAATCGACCAAGTTGTCCAGTCAAAAAGGCGATTGGAAAACCAGTGGCTATTTATTTATTTATGCCCTGACATTTTCTTACGGTTATGTTGCCATCAGTACAGCAACCGGTGCGTTAATATTGGCTGGGGTAGTGCAGTTGACTATGATCGGTCATGCACTGCGTAATGGTGATAGATTACATGGCGCTGAATGGTTGGGTTTGATCTTAGCGCTCATCGGCTTAGTCTATTTAATGTACCCAAAACTAACATCACCTTCGTGGTGGGGCTTAGTGATGATGATTCTGTCTGCATACACTTGGGCAATATACTGTTTAAACGGGCGGCATTCATTAAACCCCGTCACGGAGACGGCCTATAATTTTTATCGTACTTTACCCATGATTCTCGTATTAATGGTAGTCAGTTTTGCCTTTACAAACGTGATCAACTTCACACCGCTAGGCATCACTATGGCACTATTTTCAGGTGGTGTGACCTCAGGGTTAGCTTATATTATTTGGTATAAAGCCTTACCTAGGCTTGCTTCTAGTTTAGCTTCGGCATGCCAGCTACTCGTTCCATTATTCGCTGCATTTGGTGCGAGTTGGTTTATTGGTGAACCGATCACGCTTCATTTTTTATTGGCGGCGACAATGATGCTGGGTGGTTTAGCATTGGTACTTATTGGCCGAAATCAACACAGGAACCCCCGCGCTTTATAAGGTCAGATTTAAGTTTCTGTCATTAATGATTATTGTAGGGGATTAATTTAATAGAGAGTGAGTACTAACATGTGTGTTTGAGTTAAAACAATAAGCGCTTAGCTTCAATCACCGCTTGAGTTCTGTTTTCGGCATTTAGTGCCTGTAATATTGCACGGACATGCAATTTTACGGTGTGTTCACTTAAGCCTAGGTTAAGGGCAATGCGTTTATTAGATTCGCCCTCACATAATCGTTTGAGTACTTCCTGTTGCCTTGGCGTTAACTTATCCAGTGAAGCAGGTTTATTGATGGCAGCAGTCGATGCCTTGTTTTCTAGTCCATGACTTGGGTGAATAGAAATACCACTCGTTAACATCAGTTGGATGGCATTGAGCATGTCGTTGCTTTTCATCGCTTTTGACATATAGCCTAATGCCCCTGCTTTAAGTGCGCGTTGGGTATCGTTAGGATCTTCAGATGAGGTGACGACAATAACAGGCGTATTGGGATGTGTCTGAGTGAGTTGGGCAATACCGTCATAATAGCTGAGACCCGGCATATTAAGATCCACCAGCATTAAGTTCCAATCAGACTCCGAAGCCCCTGCAACAGATAAAAGCTCATCATAACTATTACATAGGTGTATGTCAGCCGCTTTGTCTAAACGTTTAACCAGTATAGAAAGTGCATCTCTATAAAGCTCATGATCATCGGCAATTAGAATTTTCATAGACATGATAATGGCATTCTTTCACTTATAAAATAGGGTTAAACATTTAATAGTTTGCTGATTTGATGCAAGATACAGCTGATATGAATACACTATTTTCTACACTAACACATCTATTTCAAGACAAACGTGCTCGCTTGCAGGTTATTGTTGGCTTATTAGTTTTACTGATAGGTCTCTCATTATCCACGGCTGGGTTTATGGAATTACAAGATATTGCCAGTGAACGGCTGTACTTACAAGCCCAGAAGCATACACAATCACAGGTAAAACAAATTCAAACCAATGTGGATATCTCGCTCGATTCCCTGACGGAAATTGATGTGCTTTTTCATGTGTTAGGTGATGTATCGCGATCACAATTGGCCAGTTATGTAACTTCTGATACTAAATACCACTCAGGAACCGTCGCTTTAGGTTGGGTACCTAAAATATCGGGTGAGGATATTGAAGCATTTGAAAAAGAGGTACAACAAGGCGATCCCAATTTCCATGTCTATGAAATAACAGGCCATGGCATGCCAACGCCTGTAAATTCACGTGAAGCAATCTACCCTATTAAATTTCTGATTTCACCAGAAAATAAGCATATAAAAGCCGGTTTAAATTTGGCTTCTATAGGTTCCAGAGAGCGCTTAATGAATAAAGCCGAACGCCTAGAAAAAACGGTGATTACTCAGCGGATCTCACTCTATTATGGCAATAAACAGTTTTATGGCTTTCAAGCCTTACATCCGATCTTTACTCGCAATGAGTTGGGGCAGAAACTGTTGGCAGGTTTTGTGATGGGTAACTATGACATTCAATCATTAGTTGAAGATGTGTTTTCTGATAATCATCATCAGGTGGATATTGCTTTGTATGATGCCAACACTTCCAATCAACAAGTACTTTATTCCTCTACTGCACTATTAAATACCGTTGATAAGGTCAAGCAACAAAAAAGACAATCTTGGACTTATTCACTTAATGTCGCCGATCAACAATGGATAATGGTGGTGTTCCCCAATACTGAGCTGTTATCAAGCGCAGAATCTTGGCTGCCAGCCGCGGGATTGATTGTCGGCAGTCTGATGACCTTGTTACTCACTCTCTACTTATTTATTGCACTGATCAAAACACGGCAAGTGAGCCAGTTGTCAAATGTACTTGAAGGCACCACTTCACAACTGGATGCTCAAACTAAACTTAAACAAGAGGCTGATAAAGCTAATTTAGCAAAATCAGGCCTATTAAGAGCCGCCAGTCACGACCTAAGGCAGCCACTTCATACCATTGGATTACTGACGACCTTGTTAAAGGGATCTGATGATAAAACCGAACACACACAGCTGATCGATAAAACGCAGAGAGCGGTGGATGGTATGAATTCGATGTTTGGCAGTTTACTTGACCTGAGTCTTTTGGAGTCAGGTGAGTTACCGGTTAATCCAAGGCATTTTTATTTACAGGATATAGTAGAAAAATTAGCCATTGAGTTTGAATTGCAGGCCGCACAACAGGCGCTTTCTTTTAAAACAGTAGAAACATCGGCTTGCGTTTACACCGATCCACTATTGTTAGAGCGAATATTAAGAAACTTATTATCGAATGCCATTCGTTACACACCGCAAGGTAAGGTTTTGTTTGGCTGTCGTCGTTTAAAACATCATATTAGAATCTGCGTAATCGATACCGGAATAGGCTTAGATAATGAAGCCAAAGAGAAGGTATTTGATGCTTTTTACCGTGACAAATCGGCACAGCAGCTGTCAGACAAGGGCTTAGGGTTAGGCTTGTCGATCGTCCAAGAGATAACGACATTATTGGGTTTGAATCTTGGGGTGAACTCACAACTAGCAAAAGGCACGTGTTTTTATGTTGATGTTCCTTATGGTCAGGCTGCTTTGATTGGTGAGTTAAAAACACGACAACAACAGACGACAATTAATAAACGAGTATGGGTTATTGAAGATGATTTAACGACATGCGATGCGATGAAAGCCTTATTACAATCATGGCAGTGTCAGGTTGAAACAATGGCCTCATCACAAGAAGTCGCTAGTCTACTTAAGCAGAAAATAACGATGCCCGATGTTATTATTGCTGATTTTCAATTGATTAATGACACTGGGCTAAATCTAGCGCTTCAAATACAAAGCCATTACCAACAGGCAATTCCTATCATCATCATCACTGGCACCACAGATTTAAAAATACGTGAAGAAATCGAACAAAAAGGCGGCTATTTGATGTTGAAACCGATTAAGTCAGAGGATCTTAATACCAAGTTAATGGATTTATAACTAATCACTATCGTCTCTAATCCTTAAGAGCTATATCCCTCAGGAGTATTTATTTTAATGGTGAAGAAGCAGGATAATTCAACTCCAACTTCACTAAATAAAAGAGAGAGAACGATGTTAAAAACACTGATTAAAACAACGGTATCAGCAGCATTATTAGCCACTGCAATGACAAGTTTTGCAGGCAATTTGAACGTCAGCAAACAAGTAACGGTGAACGCTAGCCCAGATACCACATGGAAAATGATTGGCGATTTCAATCATCTTGATGTTTGGCATCCTGTCGTGGTGAGCAGCGTATTAACGCAAGGTACACCGAATGAGGTGCGCTTATTAACCTTAGGTAATGGTGCGACTATTACTGAAAAACAAGTTTCTCGTGATGATGCACAAAGAAGCTATACCTATGCCATTACAGAATCACCATTACCTGTTGCTGACTATGTTTCAACGATTTCTGTATCGCCATCGGCTGATGGTAAATCAACGGTGACATGGCGGTCTAGTTTTGATGCAAATGGTGTGACTGATGAAGAAGCAGTCAATACCATCACAGGTATTTATGATGCTGGCTTAAATAATTTAGACAAACATTTTAATCAATAAGCACTCGAAATGGCCCTAAGCCAACGCTGTTAAAGAAAGGCTTAGGGTGTCGATGGCTATTTTTTCACCATTATCAGCAGAGCCAGCTATCTTTGCAATAATTTCAGTCAGTTGGGTATTTGAGGGTTCCCTAGAATGAAACAGTGATCCGGTTAGAAGAGGCTGCACCGTTAGTTGCAAAATCTATTAAAGAAGTTAAACCCAGATTTTAGTCTTATCACATCGTCCTGAACAGCGAGGTAATGAATGGCGGTCGACTAAATTCACACCATTATTGTGCGGAGGCGGGCTGAGCGAGTCATTTTGGTGCGTAATGGACCGCTTATACGGTTTTAAAATAATAAGTTTATTTACAATCAATGCGTTATGGTTAAGGCATGATATGTGTATGCAGTTAGTCTTATGAGTTTTAAGCCTTGTCGGCTGCTCCTCCCAAAGATCATAAGGCAATGAGTTGAATAAGAATGATGACTTAGTAGGTTCGGTTGACCACAATGCACCAATGCGTATTATTAAAAGCCGTCGTGAATACAACACTTGGGTAGGCAATGAAACCTTAGAAGATTATGCCTTACGCTTTACACCCCATTCATTTAGGAAGTGGTCTATCTTTCGGGTGTCAAATACGGCATTAGGTGCCATCTCCTTTTTGGTGTTAGAAGCCATTGGCGGCACGCTTGCCGTAAATTATGGTTTTATGAATGCATTTTGGTCGATTCTTGCTGTCAGTTTGATCATTTTTTTAACGAGCTTACCCATCAGTTATTATGCTGCAAAGTTTGGCCTCGATATGGACTTACTGACACGTGGTGCGGGATTTGGTTATATCGGTTCAACCATCTCTTCCTTTGTTTATGCGACCTTTACATTTATTTTATTCGCTTTAGAAGCCGTTATTATGGCCTATGCCTTAGGCATGTATTTTGATATGCCGTTGTATATTTGGTACTTAATATCAGCCATCGTCATCATTCCTCTTGTCACTCACGGCGTCACATTAATCAGCAAAATTCAGATGATTACCCAGCCTTTATGGCTATTATTAATGGCATTGCCTTTTATCTGTATTGTTATCAAAGAGCCGCAAGCTATTCATGGCCTGATGAACTTTGCCGGTGAATCAGGCTACGACAGTAGCTTCAATATTTATATGTTTGCCACGGCCGTCGGGATTGGGATGGCACTGATACCTCAAGTGGGTGAGCAAGTCGATTTTCTTCGTTTTATGCCAGAGAAAACAACAAGCAATAAACTCCGCTGGTATTTGGGTGTGTTTTTAGCCGGCCCTGGCTGGATATTTATTGGCATGCTGAAAATGTTTGCTGGTGTATTACTCGCCTATCTTGCATTAATGGCTAATAAATCACTAGAAGAGGCCGTGAATCCTACTCATATGTATCAGATTGGTTTTAGCTATGTCTTTTCGAGCCCTGAGTTGATATTAGCCGTCACCGTGTTTTTTGTGGTGTTATCCCAAATAAAAATCAATATCACCAACGCTTATGCAGGATCACTGGCATGGTCAAATTTCTTTGCTAGGCTTACACATAGCCACCCTGGACGGGTTGTATGGTTGCTGTTTAATGTATTGATTGCCACGATGTTAATGCTCTTGGATGTTTTTCAGGCACTTGAGCAAGTCTTAGGCTTATATTCTAATATCGCGATTGCATGGATTGCGGCCGTTGTCGCTGACTTAGTGATCAATAAACCGCTGGGTTTAAGTCCGAAGGGAATAGAGTTTCGGCGGGCTTATCTATACGATATCAATCCAGTTGGTGTTGGGGCAATGGTCATTGCATCTTTGTTCTCAGTCCTGTCATTTATCGGTGTATTTGGCCTTGAGGCACAGGCTTTTTCATCGTTTATTGCTATGTGCACCGCTTTAATTTGTTCGCCTGTTATCGCTTGGCTAACAAAAGGTAAGTATTACCTCGCAAGGCAGCCTTTCAAATTTCATCCGAGTAAAACAACAGAAATATGCAGTATTTGTGAACGTGAATATGAAATTAATGATATTGCCCACTGTCCTGCCTATCGGGGGCCCATTTGTTCTTTGTGTTGCTGTCTTGATGTCCGCTGTGATGATGCTTGTAAACCTCACGCTAAATTAAATGAACAGTGGCAGAGCGTAATGATGAAAGCATTACCAAAGTCATTATGGTCATACCTTCAAAGTGGTATCGGTCATTATTTGTTATTGATGATGCTGACATTTCTACTGCTGGCATCAATTTTTGGTTTGATTTATCTCCATATTGAGCTGACCGTAATCGATAATGTTGCCTATGTTTTATCTGAACTGAGAGCAGGATTTATAAAGGCATTCTCAGCCTTAGTACTAGTAAGCGGCATCATTGTCTGGTGGGTGATATTAACTTCAAAAAGCAGACAAATTGCTCAGCAAGAATCCAATTATCAAACCAGTTTATTGCAACGCGAAATTGTACTGCATGATCATACTGATAAAGAATTACAACAAGCGCGTTTAGTTGCCGAGCAAGCCAATCAGGCTAAAAGTCGTTATATAACAGGTATTAGCCATGAGTTACGAACACCACTTAATAGCATTTTAGGCTATGCGCAGTTGCTCGATAATAATGCGTCTGATGAGGTCAAAAATAGACATGCTGTTAAAGTCATTCTGCGAAGTGGCGATCATCTATTGTCATTAATTGAAGGCACATTAGATATTGCACGAATAGAAAATGGGAAATTAAAATTCGATGTCAAATCACTAGGATTGCCTGAATATATTCAACATATTATTAGTATGTTTGAGCTTCAGGCGATCAATAAAGGCTTGAAATTCAATTGTGAAATAAGCCCTGATATTCCTCGGGTCGTTCGAGCCGATCAGAAACGGCTCAGTCAGATATTGCTTAATATCATTGGTAATGCAGTCAAATACACTCAGACGGGCTCGATTAATTTACGTTTTAGTTATGCCCGTGAATTTTTATCGATGGAGGTAGAAGATACTGGGCCAGGCATCAAATCATCCGAATTGGAGACCATTTTTGAGTCATTTGTTCGCGGCACTGAATCTAAGGGTGTAGGCGGCACGGGGCTGGGTTTAACCATTAGCAAATTACTCACTGAATTGATGGGCGGAGAGCTTAATGTAGAAAGCGAAGTAGGCGTTGGCACACTGTTTAAAGTACGGCTATTTTTACCGGCAGTGATCATTGAAGAAGGCTTATCAGCACTGACCATGCAAATGCCGATTGGTTTTAAAGGTCCAAAACGAAAAATACTGGTGGTGGATAATGAATCAATAGATAGAGAATTATTAATCAATATCCTTGAGCCTTTGGGCTTTGAAGTGAAAGAAGCGGCTTCTGGAGCAGAATGTTTGCAACTCTACCCCGAATTTAAGCCAGAAATTATTTTTATGGATTTGGCCATGCCGGAAATGGACGGCTGGGAAACTATTCATTTAATTAGAAATATTCATCGATCTGATGTGATGATAGGCATAATCTCTGCTAATGCATTCGACAAAAATCTTGAAAACTCATCTGGCGTATCCGATAAAGATTTTATTTTAAAACCGGTGAATTTATTAGAGCTGATTAACTGGATCGGTGAACGCTTGAACATTGAGTGGATTGAGCCCGAAGCTATCCCTGAAATACCGCCCTCATCTACGACTGATAATTACCCTTTACCGCCCAGCACCGTGCTCAATGAATTATTAGAAATGATTGATATGGGATATGTTGTCGGATTACGTAAATTGATTGCCGAATTAGAGGAGAAAAATAGCTACTCTGAACACTTTATGAGTGATTTACGTAGAATGTCAGACAATTTTGAATTAGAAAGTATGAAAACATATATTGAAGAGAAACTTACCAGTGTCTGACAATCAACAAGATGCGGTTGTACTCATCGTTGATGATATTCCGGATACGCTTGCACTATTACATGATGCTTTAGTGGAGTCTGGCTATACCGTCTTGGTTGCCAATAATGGTAAAAGGGCATTAGAGATCAGTCGAAAGGTCAGCCCAGATATTATTCTGCTTGACGCATTAATGCCTGAAATGGATGGGTTTGAAGTCTGCCGTAACTTAAAAAGTGACATAAATACCCGACATATTCCGGTTATTTTTATGACCGGTTTGACCGAATCAGAACATGTTGTTGCTGGGTTTTCATCGGGTGGCATCGACTATGTGACTAAACCTCTCAGCCCCATTGAAGTGATTGCCAGATTGAATACACACCTTCGAAACTCACGCGTACTGAATCAAACCCAAGGTGCGCTTGATGCGTTTGGTCAGGCGGCGATTGCAGTGCTACCAGAAACAGGCAAAATTATCTGGCAAACGCCGTTGGCAAGATCGCTGATTACTCAATATATGACAAGTTCTGCCGAGGCCAATTCGGGCATGCCGGATGTTTTCCATGACTGGATTGCTCAGTTGCATCTTGGCGGAGACAAAAGACTGAGACCGCTTATTGTTCAATGTCCTACTGGTCGGCTGATTTTTAATCCTGCGGATATCCACGATGAAGAACAATGGCTAATTATATTAAGAGAAGAGTCTGAAACCGCTCAAATCGAAGCACTCAAGGCTATTTTTACATTAACCAATCGCGAATCCGAAGTGTTGCATTGGATAATTTTGGGTAAAACAGATAAAAGTATTAGCGAAATACTTGGCACTAGCCCTAGAACAATCAATAAACATACGGAACATATCTTCGTGAAACTCGGTGTTGAAACCCGAACTGCCGCGGCGTCACTGGCCTCAAATAAACTCCATTCTATAAGAGGCTAAGCCAACTCAGGGCTCATTAAAATGACAAGGTATTTACTTTTTTAAAGCAAACCAGCCTTTATCGCTCATGCAAGTGACCAATCCGCGAGTTACCAAACTCATATTATTCTGAGCCTCATGTTTCTCCCCCAGTTTAGTGACACACTGTTTGCTATCGGCTATCAGTGCGCTAGGCGCGGCACCTGTTTTCCACCATGACCCGACGGCAATTAGTTCTAGCGGATCAGCTGGTTTTTCTGCTATCCGTTTTTGGCCCGAGTTTGTTTCAATGGTTCTAGCCGTCGTCGTTGCTTCAGCAAATAGCGGTTTATCAGCAGCGACCACTATCCAGCCACTTTTAGTCAGGCAGGACTCAATGTCGGCTTCTTCTTTATTGTCTGTGGTACAACTCTTTTTCTCTTGTTGAAAGTCTATTGCACTCGCTCCCCGTTTATAACTTAATTCTCCACAAGCGGTTATGGTCAGGCATACAGCACCTATTAATAACGCTGCCGTGTTTTGCTTATTCGCCATCATGAATGTATCTCCACTAAAAATTTTAGTTAAGCCTACCTCAGATCTATCTAATCGTTTCTACGCAATTTGACGTATTTAAGGTTTAAGGACATCTCTCTAATATAACTCCTGAAGTTCAATTTTGATGAGCAACGACGCTAGTCTAATGAACTATATAAATGTCGAATAATTCTCTCAGGAGTAGCACATGAAAATCAGAAATAGAAGCCTTGCAATTGCGATTGCTTTAGCCAGCACAACAAGTATGACCCCCGTTATTTCACAAGCAGCCGGAACCATCACATTTGGTGAAGATAAATATGTCAGTGTTGGTTTTGGCATGCGAGGCAGCTTTAGTAACGTCGAAGATGCTGCAAATGATGGAAGCAATGCAAATGATTTCACCCTCGATACCGCGCGTCTTTATTTTGGCGGCTCCTTAAATAAATACATTAAAGGCATGTTCAATACTGAGATGAACAGTGATGAATCGATGAAAGTGATCGATGCTGCCGGTATTTTTCAACTAACGCCTGATCTTGCTATCTGGGCAGGTCGATTCTTATCGCCAAGTAGCCGCGCCAATATGGCGGGTCCTTACTTCACATCAGGTGATGGTTACTGGCAAAACATTGCTGCACGTTATGGTTGGAATGGCGGAACAATAGGCCGTGATGAAGGTGCCGCAGTTGTCGGTACCGCTTTTGATCAGCGTCTTGCTTATTCTTTTGGTGCTTTTGAAGCTGACAAAATATTTTTCTACAGCGGTGTCGCGGATGTCACTACTAACCCAAACCAAGGCGATGAACTTATGTATGCCGGTCGATTGCAATATAGCTTTTGGGATACAGAGCCTGGCTACTACGGTACAGGTAATTATTTAGGTGCAAAAGATATTTTCACGGTAGGTGTTTTTGCCCGCTCTAAAGGTGATGGTGCTGCTTCGGCTACTGATGTGGGTGATTACAGTCAATGGGGTGCTGACTTATTGGTTGAGAAAAAGCTAGAAGCCGGTGCCGTTTCATTTGAAGCCGCTTATTACGACTATGACACTGATGATGTGTTTACCGGAGAACAGGGTGAGGCCTATGCCATGGGTGCAGGCTTTATTTTCAACGAGAAAGTAGGTTGGGGACAGTTTATGCCATTTGTTCACTACCAAAACTTTGATGCAGATAACAATATTGAGACAGAGCGTACCGATTTTGGCGTGAACTACATTATGGATGGTTACAACGCACAAGTCTCAGCCGTTTACAGAAACCTTGAGGTAACGGGCGCTTCAGACACGGACGCTTTTGTTATGAGCATGCAGCTTCAATTCTAACCACCTGTTCATACAGGACTTTTCCAATTAACTGGAGAGAACAATGAAAACGTTAGTAAAGCTTGATTTAGATAAAAAACCTTGGGAACAAGATGGTCAAATTCACAATCGTTGGCACCCTGATCTTCCGATGATCTCTATGGTCAAACCCGGCGATGAGTTCCGTGTTGAATGTATGGATTGGACGGGTGGCCAAATAGCTAATAACGACAGTGCTGATGATGTGCGTGATGTCGATTTACTACAAGTACATTATCTCAGTGGCCCGATTGGTGTTGAAGGTGCAGAACCCGGTGATTTAATGGTGGTTGATATTTTAGATGTCGGCACATTCGATGAATCACAATGGGGATTTAATGGGATTTTTGCGAGAGAAAATGGCGGTGGTTTTTTAACCGAGCATTATCCTGAAGCACGAAAATCTATTTGGGATTTTCACGGCATTTACACAACATCTCGCCATGTGCCTAATGTTAAGTTTGCAGGCATTATGCATCCAGGATTAATCGGCTGTCTTCCTTCGCATGAGCTATTAGAAACGTGGAACAAACGCGAAGCCGAATTAATCGCAACGGATCCTGAGCGCGAGCCACCACTTGCCTTACCACCTAATGAACAAGCCGCTTTAATGGGCCGATTAAAAGGTGATGCCGCAGCAGCAGCGGCCAAAGAAGGTGCCAGAACGGTTCCACCTCGTGAACATGGTGGTAACTGTGATATTAAAAATCTAACCAAAGGATCAAAAGTCTTTTTCCCTGTTTATGTGAAAGATGGTGGCTTATCAATGGGCGATCTTCATTTCTCACAAGGGGATGGAGAAATCACTTTTTGTGGTGCCATTGAAATGGCGGGCTACTTAGATATCAAAGTGACATTGATTAAAGATGGCGTTAAAAAATATGGGGTTAAAAACCCTATTTTCCAACCGAGTCCAGTAAGCCCAAATTACAGCGACTATATGATTTTTGAGGGTATTTCGGTTGATGAGCAAGGTAAGCAAGGTTATTTAGATGTCAACATGGCTTACAAACAAGCTTGCTTAAATGCGATTGAATATCTGAAAAAATTTGGTTACACCGGTGAACAAGCCGTTTCCATACTCGGTACAGCACCCGTTGAAGGTCATATTAGCGGTATTGTTGATATCCCTAATGCCTGTGCGACTTTATGGATCCCGACCGGAATATTTGATTTTGATATCAGGCCGAATGCTGATGGTCCATTGAAATTGGTTGTTCCAGGTACCGACTTAAGTTCGACGTCTTAACAGGAGATATTCGATGCCGTTATATGACTATCAATGTGAATCATGTGGCACCTTCAGTGCGCTTCGCAAAATGAGCGAGTCTGCTAATCCATCGTTATGTGAAATCTGTGGAGAAATGGCACCTAGAATCATTTCTGCACCCCACTTAGCCTTAGTGAGTGATTCAACGAGAGTGGCGCATGAACGAAATGAAAAAGCGGCTCATGAACCTAGACAAGCGAGACGCTCAAGTTGTGGTTGCACCGGTTCACATAGTTGCAAACCGGCATCTAAAGAAAAAACTAACTCAACAACTACAGGACACGGCCTATCGATGCAAACGAAGAAAACCGCAAGACCTTGGATGCTGGGGCATTGAGCATCACCACTTTATAAAAATGTACTAAAAATTATATCAACAGGAGATATATGATGAGTCAATTTAATCGAAGAAAGTTCTTAGGAAAAACCGCAGCATTGCTAACAGCAATGGTCGCAGCAGGCTTTATATCAACTACTGCAATGGCGATGGATGCAACAACGACAGGACAAGCTGTAACCGATACAACGGTAAAAGTAGGTATTTTACATTCATTGACCGGCACGATGGCGATCAGTGAAACCGGTGCACAAGAAGCGGAAAAATTAGCGATTAAACAAATCAATGAGTCTGGCGGTATTTTAGGTCGTCAAATTGAAATTATTCAAGAAGATGGTGCCAGTGATTGGCCAACGTTTGCTGAAAAGTCTCGTAAGCTGTTAGTTCAAGATAAAGTAGCTGCCGTGTTTGGTTGTTGGACATCAGCATCACGTAAAGCTGCCTTGCCGGTATTTGAACAAGAAAATGGCTTACTTTATTACCCGACATTTTATGAAGGTCTTGAGCAATCTCATAATGTCATTTACACCGGCCAAGAAGCGACACAACAAATCTTAGCTGGCTTAGATTGGGTGGCAAAAGAAAAAGAAGCTAAAACCTTTTATTTGATTGGTTCTGACTACATTTGGCCGCGAACGTCAATGAAAATTGCCCGTAAACACATTGAAAATGTATTGGGCGGCAAAGTGGTTGGTGAAGATTACAAACCATTAGGTGACACACAGTTTGGCTCAACCATTAATAAAATTCGTCTGAAAAAACCTGATGTTATATATGCCGCAGTGGTGGGAGGTAGTAACGTTGCTTGGTTCAAACAACTTAAAGCAGCAGGCATTACCAGTGATAAACAAACACTGCTAACCATTTCAGTAACAGAAGATGAAGTCTTGGGTATTGGCGGTGAGAACTTGGAAGGCTTTTACTCAATCATGAAATATTTCCAAAGCCAAGATAATCCTAACAATGCTGCATTTGTTAAAGAATTTAAAGCAATGTGGGGTGACGATAGTGTGATGGGTGATGTGACTCAAGCGGCTTATTTAGGTCCTTGGTTATGGAAAGCGGCAGTTGAAAAGGCAGGCAGTTTTGATGTTGACAAAGTAGTCGCTGAATCTGAAAAAGGTGATATCGAGTTAACAACCGCGCCAGAAGGCTACGTGAAATTACATCCTAATCATCACTTATGGAGTAAAGCACGGGTTGGTAAATGGAACAAAAATGGTCAGGCAGAGGTTGTATACGAATCTGATTTAATTGAACCAAACCCATTCCCTAAAGGTTACCAATAGGCCGCCCTTTAGTTCCATAATTTTAATGTTGAAACAGGTTGGTCGTAGTGGCCAGCCTGTTATTAAAGCTAGATAGATAGTGAGTAAATGTAATGTTTTCGTTAGAAACTTTATTACGGAGTAAGTGTTATGGGTGAGTATTCAATACAAGAGTTGACATCAATTTTTGCCATGCAAGGTTTTGCTGGCTTGAGTTTGTTTAGTGTACTTCTACTTATGGCATTGGGTCTGGCGATTATTTTTGGACAAATGGGCGTCATCAATATGGCCCATGGTGAATTTATGGCGGTAGGGGCTTATACAACCTATCTGCTGTCCGTTATAAGTGAAACGTATTTCCCCTCTTTTCTTCAGCACTACTTCCTCTTTGCAATCGTCGCTTCATTTATTATTGCGGGGATCCTGGGGTATCTCACTGAGTTTATTCTCATACGACACTTATATAAAAGACCGCTTGATACGCTATTAGCGACATGGGGTTTAAGTTTAATTATGCAGCAAACTTTCCGTTCGATATTTGGTGCACGTGAAGTCAGCCCAACATTGCCGGATTGGTTAATGGGAGCTTATCAACCGACAGATTCAATCTACATTCCTATTAACGGGATGTTCGTTTTAGGTTTAACACTGGTGGTGACCATTGGTGTGTATATTTTGATGTATCGCTCGGGTTGGGGCTTAGCTGTTCGTGCTACAACACAAAACAGAATCATGAGTGGTGCTGTCGGCATCAACACCAAGAAAATAGATCGCTTAACCTTTGCTTTAGGTTGCGGTATCGCAGGTATCGCAGGGGCTGCTTTTACAACCATTGCATCAACCGGCCCCACATCAGGATCACTTTATATTGTTGATACCTTTATGGTCGTCGTCTTTGGTGGTGCTGCAAGTTTATTTGGCACGATAGCATCGGCCTTTACCATCGCTCAGGCACAGTCAATTTTAGAATTTTTCATCAGTGGTTCAATGGCTAAAGTATTTACCTTACTGACACTGGTCATTATTTTGATGATGCGTCCTGAAGGCCTGTTCTCAATCAAAGTGCGTAAATAAGCGAGCTAGGAGAAAAACATGAATTTTATGTATGAACGTTTTTTAGGTGGTAAAAATGGGGCGATAGGCATGGCGATCCTCGCCGTGTTGATTTTAATCATTTTGCCTGCATCGCTAGACTTATTTAGATTGAATATGGTGGGCAAATATCTCACTTACGCCTTTGTTGCGGTCAGTTTAGTTTTATTATGGGGTTATGGCGGTATTTTGAGTTTAGGACAAGGCGTGTTTTTTGGGTTGGGTGGTTACGCTATGGCGATGTTTCTTAAAATCGAAGCGTCTGACCCCATAAGTACCCAAATTCAGTCAACACCAGGTATTCCCGATTTTATGGATTGGAACCAACTTACCGAACTGCCTTGGTTCTGGGTGCCCTTCCATAGCTTCAGCTTTACCTTGTTTGCCGTGATTGCTGTACCCGCTATTTTTGCTTTTATTATCGGTTACTCGATGTTCAAACGTCGGGTTGGCGGAGTTTATTTTGCCATTATTACCCAAGTTATTGCCGTTATTTTGACCGTATTGATTGTTGGTCAGCAAGGTTATACCGGTGGTATAAACGGCATTACAGATTTAAAAACTATCCATGGCTGGGATATTCGTGAGGATTCAGCGAAATACATTCTGTACTTCATTAATGCCTTTTTATTGTTCGGTGTTATTTTTATCAGCCGATTCATCTTAACCAGTAAGTTTGGACGATTGTTATTAGCGATGCGTGACAAAGAAGATCGGGTTCGTTTCTCTGGCTACGATGTATCCAACTTTAAGATTTTTATCTTTTGTGTATCAGCCGTGATTGCTGCGATTGGCGGTGCCATGTTTACGCTACAGGTTGGCTTTATGTCACCTTCATTTGTCGGCATCGTTCCTTCAATTGAAATGGTCATTTTTGCTGCCGTGGGTGGCCGTATGTCACTTGTTGGCGTGGTGTATGGCACCTTACTTGTTAACTATGGCAAGACGGCATTCTCAGAAACATTTCCTGAAGTTTGGTTATTTTTAATGGGGGGCTTATTTATCGCGGTTGTGATGTTTTTCCCCAATGGTCTAGCAGGTATCTGGGATAAATACGGTAAACCTCAACTGAACCGTATTGGTAAAGCCAAATTGATACGCTCAGCGACAGCATTAATAAATAGTAAGCATGCTAGCCCTGTTAAAGAGAGTAAATGAATCAAGCTTATTTGAGTTCAGACTCGACTTCACGTCTAAGGAATAAATGTTATGAGTAGTAATACCGATTTCGCATTGGCAATTGAAGACCTAACCGTCTCATTTGATGGCTTTAAGGCGGTAGATAACTTAAGTCTTTATGTTGATAAAGATGAATTAAGGGTGGTAATTGGGCCTAATGGTGCAGGCAAAACAACATTGCTTGACCTGATTTGTGGAAAAACAAAATCAACATCAGGCAGTATTAAATTTAAAAACAAAGAGCTTTCAATGCTTTCTGAGCACCAAATCGTTCATGCTGGCGTAGGACGAAAATTTCAAACGCCGTCGATTTACGAAAACCTCACGGTATACGACAACCTTGAAGTGTCCTATCCAAAAGGCCGCAGTGTGTTTGGGGCATTAAGCTTCAAGCGAACAACGGAAGTTGATGCGCGTATTAAAGAGGTTGCGAATGAGATATTTCTAGGTGATTTACTGAATTTGGAGGCGGCACTACTGAGCCATGGCCAGAAACAGTGGTTAGAAATAGGTATGCTACTGATTCAAGACCCTGAACTATTGATGCTGGATGAACCCGTTGCTGGTATGAGCGTCAAAGAACGCGAGCAAACCGCAGAGTTATTAAACCGTATTAGTAAAGGCCGCTCTGTTCTCGTCATTGAACACGATATGGAGTTTGTCGCTCGAATTGCACACAAAGTAACGGTACTCCACCAAGGAAAAATTCTTGCCGAAGGTGATATGAAAACGGTTCAAAATAACCCCGATGTGATTGAAGTCTATCTGGGACACTAAGTTAAGAGGTATTGAATATGCTTGAAGTATCCGATTTACATGTCAGCTATGGCCAAAGTGAAGTCATTCATGGCATTAGCTTTGAAGCTCAAAAGAATGAAACTTTGGCGATAATGGGTCGAAATGGAATGGGCAAAACCACTCTTTTTAAATCATTAATTGGTATTTTAGAGACGGGTCAAGGCAGCATTAAAGTTGATGGTGAAGATGTGACGCACTTCGAAAGTCATCAGCGTGTTGGCAGTGGTATAGCCTATGTACCTCAAGGAAGAATGATTTTTCCGACGTTGAGTGTTCAAGAAAATATTGAAACGGGCATGCAGGTCTCTGGCCTTAAAAGAGTGCCTGAAGATATTTATGCTTTGTTTCCGGTCTTGTTCGATATGCGACACCGTAAAGGCGGCAATTTATCGGGCGGACAGCAACAACAATTAGCCATCGCACGGGCATTGGTCACTAATCCAAAAGTACTGTTGCTAGATGAACCAACAGAGGGAATTCAGCCTTCTATTATCAAAGATATTGCTAAAATTTTGAATGAAATACAACAAATGCGAGATATAACGATTATCGTTTCTGAACAAGTACTTAGCTTTACAATGGCGATTGCTGATAGATTAATTGTTATAGATTCAGGTAAATTTATTCACGAAGATCTTAGAAAAGATGTAGATGTTGCTAAAATAAGTAAATATCTTTCAGTTTAAACTAACCTCTATGGGGGGGTTAGTGGGTATTTACTTATTATGAGTTCAATAAATAGCTTGATGGCAACAGCTCCATCAAGCTGGAAAGCGCAGCTTGATTTAGAATTTTCTCACCGGAGTGATAAAACTGTATTATCACATCGTAGTCAACGTGGGCCATTAGCCGTTCAAAGTGCTTTTTACCCTGAAGGCGATGTCTGTCATTTATATATTCTGCATCCTCCTGGAGGGGTTGTCGGTGGTGATGCATTAACCATCAACACATTAGTTAATGAAAATGCCAGTACATTATTAACCACCCCCGGCGCGACCAAGTTTTATCGCAGCCAAGGTAAAACCGCTTATCAACAACAGAATTTACAGGTTGCTGAGCAAGCCTCATTAGAGTGGTTTCCGCAAGAAAACATTTATTTCCCCGGCGCACAAGCCCGAATGAGTACGCATATTGATTTGGCAAGCAATGCTCGCTTCATCGGTTGGGAAATGCATTGTTTTGGCCTTCCTGCCAATGAAGAAACCTTTACAACGGGTCAGTTAAGTCTAGATTTTTCACTGAGTCGTCATGGGGTGCCCTTGTTAATGGAACGAATGCAGATAAATGCAGAGAGGTTAAATGCACCAACAGGCTTACGCGGTCACCCTGTGATGGCAATGTTAGTGGCTACTCCTGCTGATAATGAGTTATTGGATAAAGCAAGAGCCACACTGAATGAGGAGGATACGCATTTAATTGCGGTAACCTTACTAGATGGCTGTTTAGTCGTGCGTTATTTGGGGAACTCAACCGCCAAGTGTCGTAAACTATTTGTCCGAATATGGCTGGTCATAAGACCCACTATCTTAAAACGTAAAGCTTGTCCGCCAAGGATATGGGCCACATAAATAATTAGGTTATAAAGATGAATTTGATCCCAAGAGAAAAAGATAAATTATTAATATTTACTGCTGGATTGTTAGCAGAACGACGAAAGCTACGAGGTGTAAAACTCAATCATCCTGAAGCCATTGCTTATATCAGCGCTGCTATTTTGGAAGGTGCGCGTGACGGTCAAAGCGTCGCTGAGTTAATGGATTATGGTCGTACCTTATTAACCCGTGATGATGTGATGAGCGGCATTGCAGAGATGATTCATGACATACAGGTAGAAGCGACGTTTCCTGATGGAACTAAACTGGTCACCGTTCATGATCCGATTGTGTGATAACTCGCTACAGGAGAATAAATGATGATTCCAGGTGAAATAATTGTTGCCGAAGGTGACATAACGCTTAATGCAGGCCGAGCCATCGTCCTCGTTGATGTGGCGAATAAAGGTGATCGGCCCATTCAAGTGGGTTCTCATTACCACTTTTTTGAAACCAATCCTGCTTTAGCATTTGAACGTGATAAAACCTATGGCTTTAGGCTTAATATTGCAGCGGGTACTGCTGTTCGGTTTGAGCCCGGCCAAACTCGTGAAGTGGAGCTGGTGGCTTATGCAGGCGATCGCAAGGTTTATGGATTTAATGGCGAAGTAATGGGTATTTTGGAGGATAAAGCATGACCACCATTAGCAGACAAGCGTATATGGAAATGTATGGACCAACGACCGGCGATCGTGTGCGTTTAGGGGATACGGAACTGTGGATCAAGGTCGAAGATGATCGCACCATTTATGGTGATGAAGTTAAATTTGGTGGTGGCAAAGTCATTCGTGATGGCATGGGGCAAAGTCAACGTTGTGATGCTGACGTGGTTGATGTACTTATTACTAACGCATTAATTGTCGATCATTGGGGGATCATCAAGGCCGATGTCGGCATTAAACAAGGTCGTATTGTGGCCATTGGTAAGGCGGGTAATCCTGATGTGCAGCCGGGTGTTGATATTTTGGTGGGCGCCGGGACGGAAGTCATTGCTGGTGAAGGACAAATTTTAACGGCAGGCGGCATCGATTCTCATATTCATTTTATCTGCCCTCAGCAGGTTGAAGAAGCATTGATGTCAGGCGTAACCACTATGATAGGGGGTGGAACAGGACCTGCAACCGGTACCAATGCTACGACGTGTACGCCAGGTATTTGGAATATGCATCGCATGTTGGAAGCTGCTGATGAATTACCGATGAATATTGGTTTTTTAGGTAAGGGAAATGCAAGCTTGGCCGAGCCTTTAGTGGAACAAATACGTGCTGGTGCGATAGGCCTTAAATTACATGAAGACTGGGGAACAACCCCCGCCTCTATTGATACGTGTTTAACTGTCGCGGAAGAAATGGATGTTCAAGTTGCCATTCATACCGACACACTGAATGAATCGGGTTTTCTTGAGCATACTTTAGCGGCAATGAAAGGCAGAACCATTCACACTTATCATACTGAAGGTGCTGGCGGTGGACATGCGCCGGACATTATCAAAGCCTGTGGTGAGTCGTTTGTTTTACCGTCATCGACCAATCCGACGCGGCCTTATACGATTAATACTGTCGATGAACATTTAGATATGTTGATGGTCTGTCATCATCTCGATCCAAATATTGCTGAAGATGTCTCTTTTGCTGAATCACGTATTCGACGGGAGACTATTGCAGCAGAAGATATTTTGCACGATTTAGGAGCTTTCTCTATGATAGCTTCGGACTCACAAGCAATGGGGCGCGTAGGTGAAGTGATTACTCGCACATGGCAGACAGCACATAAAATGAGAGTGCAGCGCGGCCCTTTAGCAACAGATCAGGGAACTGGTGCAGATAATTTTCGTGCAAAACGTTATATTGCTAAATACACTATTAATCCAGCTATTACTCACGGCATGGCACATGAAGTTGGCTCGATTGAAGTCGGTAAGTTGGCTGACTTAATCTTATGGTCGCCGGCATTTTTTGCAACAAAACCTAATTTAATCATTAAGGGCGGTATGATTGTTGCGGCGCCGATGGGGGATCCCAATGCGTCGATTCCAACGCCACAACCGGTTCATTATCGGATGATGTTTGGTAGCCTTGGCGGCGCTCGCCATGCTACCCGAATGACCTTTGTATCTCAGGCTGCAAAAGATGATGGTATTGCCGAAAAACTGGGTTTGAAAAGTATGATTGGTGTGGTTAAAAATTGTCGAAATGTGAAAAAAGAAGATATGATTTTGAATGATTATCAGCCTAATATTGAAGTCGATTCTCAAACTTACCAAGTATTTGCTGATGGCGAATTATTAACCTGCGAGCCAGCGGTAGAGTTACCACTGGCACAACGCTATTTCCTATTTTAAACATGATTAATTTAACAAAAAAGCTAAGTAAAAAAATACCCGAACAGGCCACGTTGACACTAGCCCTTGCTAGTCGAGTTAAAAGTCGACTGCGTGCAGTACTTGATGATGGCCGTGATGTAGGATTGTTTTTAGAGCGGGGGCAAGTGCTCCAAAATGGTGATTTATTAGCGAGTGACGATGGCATAGTAGTCAAAATTATTGCCGCCAATGAAACGGTCTCTACCGCTAGTTGTGCCGATGCTTGGTTGATGGCACGCGCTTGCTATCATCTTGGTAACCGTCACGTTGCATTGCAAATTAATCCGGAAAAAATTCAATATCTTCATGATCATGTATTGGATGACATGTTGCTTGGATTAGGGTTGACAGTCCAAGTTGAAAATGTGCCCTTTGAACCAGAGTCTGGCGCTTATGGCAGTAACGCAAGTAGCGGCCATGAACATGGTCATCATCACCATTAAAAATTACGGAGAACAAACATGAACAAAATTATTTTATTACTTATCACGCTATTTCCAACTTTGGCCTCAGCTCACGACGATCACGGTATATCGTTCATGGAAAATATTTGGCATGTATTATCAAATCCTGAACATGCATGGCCATTAACCGTTGCCGTTGTTTTAGTGGCAATTGGCTTATTCATTAAGCAACGCTCTTAGACTTCCTGTTTAACTAGATGATGACGGATATTAGTCTGATACGTTTGATGCAGTTATCAAGTAGTGTTTTACCTGTGGGCGGTTTTACCTATTCACAAGGCATAGAGTGGGCGGTTGAGTGTCAATGGATCAACTCAGAGCAAGCGTTACATGATTGGTTAGCCGATCTGATTGATACCAATCTCCAGTATCTCGAAATTCCCTTATTAGTAAGAATGGTCGAAGCTTGCCAAGCTCAAGATGAATTAAGTTTATCGCGGTGGGTAGATATTCTACTTGCTCATCGAGAAACTAGTGAACTTAGATTAGAAGAGAGTAACCGAGGCAGAGCAATGGTCAGGTTGTTGCAAGATTTAGACATGGATTTTGCCGAACAATGGTCGCCTGCATTGGCAAAATCTCAAACTGCTGGTTTTGCATTAGCATTAAGTCAGTGGAATATTTCGATACCTATCGGCGCACAGGGTTTTGCTTGGTCATGGCTAGAAAATGTTGTGATTTCGGGGGTGAAATTAATACCCTTAGGTCAAATGGCTGGACAACGAATTTTAAGAGACCTAGCGGAACCTCTAGCATTAGCTGTTGAGAAAGGTTTAAGCCTAAGTGATGACAATATTGGCAGTTCATCACCCGCCCTAGCATACGCTAGCGCACGACATGAAACCCAGTACACCCGTTTATTTAGATCCTGATAAAGAGAAAAATTATGAATACAAAAAAAGCACCTGTACGAATCGGCATTGGCGGACCAGTAGGTTCAGGCAAAACAGCATTACTCGATGCATTGTGTAAGAGCATGCGTGATGACTACCAATTAGCTGTGGTTACAAATGATATTTATACCAAAGAAGATGCTCAGTTTTTGGTGAAAAGTGAAGCCTTATCAGCAGACCGTATCGTCGGTGTAGAAACGGGTGGCTGTCCACACACCGCTATTCGAGAAGATGCTTCAATGAATTTAGCCGCCGTTGAAGACCTCAGTCAAACATTTCCTGATTTAGATTTAATTTTTATTGAAAGTGGTGGCGATAATTTGTCTGCTACCTTTAGTCCGGAATTGGCGGATATTATGATTTATGTCATTGATGTTGCTGAAGGTGAAAAAATACCGAGAAAAGGTGGCCCAGGAATAACACGTTCAGACTTGTTAATTATTAACAAAATAGATTTAGCGCCCTATGTAGGTGCTTCGCTTGAAGTGATGGACAGTGACACTAAAAGAATGCGACTAGATAAACCCTATGTGTTTACCAACCTTAAAATTGGCCAAGGCTTGTCTGATATTGTGGCATTTATTGTCAAAGAAGGCATGTTGTAGACAATGTTTATTATAAAATAAGGCCAGAGAGCGATAGTGCTCACTGGCCTTTTCGCATAGATAGTTACTAACTCATAAAGGGGTAGTCTATATAACCGTGTTCATCGCCACCATAAAAGGTATTGCTATCAAATTCATTTAAAGGTGCATTAGCGGCAAAACGCTCTACTAAATCAGGGTTGCTAATGAACAGTTTGCCATAAGAAATAAGATCCGCTTCACCGTTTTTAAGGGCTTGATTCCCTGTTCCAAAAATATATTCACTGTTGGTCATATAGTGGCCATTCCACAAAGGACGCAAGGTTTTAAGATCAAAAGCAGGGCCTGCAACACCCGGTGCTTCAGCGCCCATTTCCGTAATATGTAGATAGGCCAATCCAAATTTATTGAGTGCTTTAACGGCGTAACTAAACGTTGCTTTTGGGTTGCTATCCGTCATGTCATTAAACGGTTGTAGTGGCGATAAACGCACACCAACTCGATTGGCTCCCCAAATAGTAGTCACTGCTTCGACGACTTCTAATAATAATCGTGAACGGTTTTCAATGCTGCCACCGTAGTTATCATCGCGATGATTCGTGCCGTCCCGCAAAAACTGGTCGAGTAAATACCCATTTGCACCATGTACTTCGACCCCATCAAAACCAGCATCAAGTGCGTTTTGAGCGGCTGTTTTATACATTTCAATCACATCGTGTATTTCATCAAGGGTCAGTGCATGTGGTGTTTCATACGGCTGCATGCCTTGGTAAGTATATACTTCGCCTACAGGCTTTATCGCGGAGGGTGCTTGCGGTAACATAGCTTTTGGCAATAAGCTACTATGTGATACTCGACCGCAGTGCCAAAGTTGTAATACTATTTTGCCGCCTTTTTCATGCACGGCATTGATCACTTTTTTCCAACCATCGACTTGTTGTTGCGTATAAATACCGGGTGTATTGGGATAGCCGACCGCTTCATGAGCAATTTGACTACCTTCGGTGATAATCAAACCTGCACTGGCACGTTGTCGATAGTATTCGATATTCATTGCGGTTGGGGTCAAGCCTTCGCCAGCACGATTTCGTGTTAATGGCGCCATGACAATTCTATTTTTTAGGTTTAACGCGCCCACTTGAATAGGTGATAATAGAGTCAGTGCTTGCTGTGTCGTGTCATTCATTGATGTGTCCTTATTAAAGTATGAGTGTTTAGCTTGTTAAGCACTCGCCTCAAGAATTTTAGTGCTTTTAGCTAGGTCGATATCACCATGCTCACCCAATTGCGTGAGGCCATGTTCACCTAACTGTTTGATCATTGCTGGAACATCATCAATACCCAATTGATAGTCTTTTAAGTAGGTACGAACGCCCATCTGTTCAAAGAAATCACGCGTTTTAGCAATAGCAAGATCGATACGGCTGTCTTCATCACCTTCTGTGATGTGCCAAACGCGATCAGCATACTGGATTAATTTGTCATGTTTTTGCTTGCGTTGTTCATTCATCACACTGGGTAAAATAATCGCTAATGTTTGTGCATGATCTAAACCATGTAAGGCCGTTAACTCATGACCAATCATATGTGTCGCCCAATCTTGGGGCACACCGGCACCGATTAAACCGTTCAATGCTAAAGTGGCTGTCCACATAAAGTTGGCCTGCAATTCGTAATCAGTCGGATCTTTTAATAAAGCAGGACCAATCTCAACTAAGGTTGTTAATAAGCCTTCAGCAAAGCGATCTTGCACGCGTGCATTAACGGGATACGTTAAATATTGCTCCATAGTATGGGTAAACGCATCAACAACACCATTAGCCAGTTGACGAGGTGGTAATGTGGCCACTTTAGTGGGATCAAGCACTGAGAACTGTGGGTAAACAAGCGGGCTACTAAATGCCATTTTTTCATGTGTTTCATAACGTGTAATCACGGAGTTACTATTCATCTCAGAACCTGTTGCAGGCAAGGTTAGGACTGAGGCGAATGGGAGTGCTTTCGTGATATGTTTTGCTTTATCTACTAGAATTTCTTGCCATGCATCCCCTGCACATGAAACGGCTAAGGCAACAAATTTAACGCCATCAATAACAGAGCCACCACCGACACCAATCAGATAATCCAGCTTATTGTCTTTGATTTGTTGAACAGCCTTCATCAATGTGCTGTAGCTAGGGTTTGCTTCTATACCACCAAACTCCTCTACATAACGCTCACCTAGCGAAGTAACTACTTCCGTTAGCGTGCCATGCTTACGAGCGCTTTCTCCGCCAAATAACACTAAGACACGCGCATCTTCTGGAATAAAATTAGTCATTTCAGCAATCTTATTTTCACCAAATAAAATGCGGGTAGGGTTATAAAAGTTAAAATTGTTCATGTTCGTTCCTTATAACAAGTCAATAGAAGACAGGCTGTCTATTATTGATGTAAATAAAATAGCTTAGGCTTTGTTTAATTAAGCGCTCTTAAGACGTGACTGAAGTACATTGTTAGCGATATCAAAGGCATCAGGGGTATGATTTACTTTTGTCATTAATGTCGCGCCTATCCATAGATAATAGAGCTCTTTCGTCACTACTTCTGCATCATTAGTAAGTATGATTTCCTTGTTATCAACAGCGTATTGAATACATTCAGCTAAACGTTCAATAACGCGTTGCGTGCCTTGTTTTAAGGCTAAACGCATGGCTTCAGACAAATCAGACACTTCGCCACTGAGTTTTACGACTAAACATTTATCGCTGGTTATATCGCTACATTGGCTACTTTTCCAAGCACCAAAATAATGGTAAAAAGAACCTTTAGGTACTTCAGCGGCTTTAAGGATCTCATTTAACCCCACCGCACTAAATCCTTTGCCAAGGATTAGCGATTTAGCAACAGATAAAATATGCTGGCGCGTGTTGTCTGACCGTGATTGAGTTATTGCATTCATAGCCATACGATAATAAAAAATAGACCAGTCGTCTAGTCTATTTTTTTCGGTATAAATGTCACTCTTTGTATGTTAGTTTTTAATCGAACACTTTGCAGCAGAGTAGAGCTTAAAAAGAATGAATGAAACAAAGAGCCTAGAACTCGAACTTATTGATTTATAATCTAAACACTATTTTTCAACTAGCTTTTGCTCTGAACCGAGACACATTAAAAGCAATATGCGATGTTTAGATTGAAATCCGCGAATTCAACAAAAAACTTAAAAGTAACTATTGGCCATTACTGCAAACTGGAAAACAACTGGCTGGATAAGAGTAATAAACACACAAACAAATGAATTTATTAAGCTACTAATGCCTAGATGAATTAAGCTATAGTCGATTTTAGCTGTGAGCAGACGCACAACAAAAGGTGATGAACTTAATAGATTAATCACGAGTCGTTAACGCTATCGATTTGACTTAAACACTCTCTAACATAAAAATAGTCAGTCACTTATTTTAAAACAGGAATATTCATGAACTCAGAGCACGCAAACAAAGATAAGCAGAGCCCACTATCGCTTGTTCCTTGCCGAGGTTGTACTGCGCAATGTCAATATATTGATAAATGTGAAGGTAAACCATGGAGAATGTCAGACGAAACCGTCAGTGAATGTTTGGCAAAGGCCGTGGAAACCAATTAACCGTATTGATTTGATATGAACAGTCATTCCACTCAATTAGCTTGGATCACCGGTGGTGGTTCAGGAATAGGCAAGGCACTGGCGATTAAGTTGGCAGACTCAGGTTGGCATGTCGTTATTTCTGGCAGAACTGAATCAAAATTAAAACGAGTGTCAGAAAGCCACCAAACTATTGATCATCTAATTTTAGATGTCGCTGATAAAACTCAAAATAGAGACGTATTTAATAACATATTGTCGAAATGGGGTTGTCCTGACTTAGTTGTACTCAATGCAGGGGATTATGCCCCTATGCCTGCGGATGAGTTCAATTTAGAGTTAATTCATCATTTAAACGCTGTCAATTATCTGGGTGTTATGAATGGTTTGGCGAGTGTATTACCTGAAATGAAAAAACGATCCTCAGGGCAGATTTTATTGATGTCTAGTGTGGCAGGTTACCGTGGCTTACCTGATGCAGGGGCTTACGGTGCGACGAAAGCGGCCTTAATTAATATTGCTGAATCATTGCATTTGCCTTTGAAAAAGCAGGGTGTACTGCTTCGGATTGTTAACCCTGGCTTTGTGTCAACGCCTCTAACGGCACAAAACGAATTTAAAATGCCCGCTCAAATAACACCAGAGGCAGCAGCAGATCGAATTATTGAATCGCTTAATAAAACATCCTTTGAAATTACCTTCCCCAAACGTTTTACTTATGTTTTGAAGTTGTTTAGATGTATGCCGTACCGTGTTTACTTCAGTTTGATTAATAAAATAACCGGTAAATAATATGTCACAGCATCAACAAGCACTCGATGCATATAGTCAATTCTTCGCTAGTATGACGCGTGATGATTTGGTGAGCTTAACTCTATTTTTTACCCCTGATGCGCGGTTCAAAGATCCGTTTAATGATATTCATGGCATCGCTAAAATAACGGCCATTTTTCAGCATATGTTTGACTCACTCGATGAGCCTAAATTTATCATTGACGAGACTTTATTGAGTAATAATATTGCTTATCTTAAGTGGCAATTTACCGCTTCCAGAAAAAATAAGCCCTTATTATTAACAGGCGTGAGTCGGGTGATATTTAATTCGCAGGGCTTAGTGTCAGAGCATATTGATTATTGGGATGCCAGTGAGCAGTTTTATATGAAGCTACCTTTTGTGGGGTCACTACTTCGATTTATACAAAGTAAGTTAAAAGTCTAATTTTTCCACGTTAACAATGCATCTCGAACCCGATCTGACAAGGGATTATCAGCCAACCACAGACCCACATAATACCTTGCAAAATCAACGTTATCATTTTGATAAACCGAAGAGTTGTTAAAATATAAAACTAAGCCTTGGCGTGGATTAACGTCTATTCTAAATTGATCGCCGGCCGACACATCACGATAGAAACTATGTAAAGCATCGACATCATTTTGAAACAGTGACCGTTGAATCGCATCATGTTGACGTGATAACGCTACTTCAGCCGCTTCGATCAGTTGATCTTTTTTAACATCAACTCGGTAACGAATTTCAAGTGATAACGGTGTTTGATTCTGAAGTAACGCCTTGGGTTTTGCTAATTTTGGTGCATATAAGCCAGCATCATAAACTGTAATAAAAGCCATCCATTTAGCCGTTGCCGTACTTTTTAGCTCTAGGTCTCCTCGCGTTGATTGAAACTCGGTATTAGGACCTGCAGCAAGAACGCTGGTTGCCAGCAACGACAGATAAACACACATAAAACCAATAAACGATTTCATCATTTATTTTCGCTGAAAAAATAAAGTGACTTCGCCTAGCTTAATGCCAAATTTAGACATCGTTGCTTTATTGACGAGCACGCCGTCTTGTTGCAAAAACATCCAATCATCAAATTTTACTTTTACTGTGCCATCTTTATAAGGTAAGTCTAAGGTATAACGCCAATTAAGGGCATTACCATACGACTTGCCTACCGCTTTACCAATAACATCAGCGGCTCTACCTTCATAGGTATGGTCATCCAGTTTAGTGATCGTCCAGATACGTTGATCGGTTTCACCATCAGAATAAACAAAGTCTTCTGTCAAAACGAGATCATCACCCTGCATTTGTCCGGTGATATCGACGGTGAATTGACGTTCAACCTGTCCATTTCGGCCTTGAAATATTCCCCATGCCCTTGTTTGACCTAAAAAATAATCTTTTAAAACAAAGCGTGGCGAACTGTTTTGATAGTCTTCAATTGACATAGTGCTACATCCTGATAAAAAAGCGAGTAAAACGAACAGAAGTTTTTTCATTACAAAGTTCCTGATAAATAAGGATTAAAATTTAAGATAGGTTTTTAATGGCAAAGGTTCCTCAAGCGATTTGCTTTTTTAGTGCTAAATGTTGATTGCGATCTAAGGGAAACCGCCACATTGTGAAGGCGGCTAACAATTTAAACGGAATCGGTAATAAACCATACATTAGTGATAATGCGAGTGTATTGCTCTCAACAAGGCCGGAGGTATTGAAGCCTAAAATACTTAATAAGGGAAAAGATATCCCTACTGCTAGGGCCAATGACAGTTTCGTTGTCATGCCCCAAAGACCAAAGAAAAACCCCGTTCGCCGCCCTCCGCCTTTGGCACTATCAACATCAATGACATCTGCTTGAATGGAAGCAGGTAAGGCCATGTCGATAGCCAGGCTCAGCCCTGACAAAACACAAATAATAAGGAATGGAATAAAGTCATGCTCTCCCAAAAATGGCACCCACATAAAAATGAGTATTGCCCATAACATCGAAAAACTCCAAACACGATGCTTGCTGTAGCGTTTTGCTAACCGTAGGCCTATAGGTAAACCAATTAAACCACTTATAAAATAAACCGTCAGCAATAAACCAAATTTTTCTGGCATCGCCAACACATGACTAACAAATAACAAAAATAAGGTTGCGGGTAAGCCATTAGCAATGCCATTCATTAAATACGCAAATAACAGCCGTTTGAACAAGGCGTTTTCATTCAATAAGGTGAGGCCATGCCTAAACGCTAAGGCCTGCCGCTCAATTTTGGGCTCAGCAACCCGCCATAAACATAAGCCGATGGTAATCGGTAATACGATTAATAATGATTGAGCTAATAAGCTTAATGCCTCTCCGGGCTGTTCACTGCTAATGCCCATGATCAAGGGTAAGCTGGCCGCAAATAAGGTGCCCGCGACGACGAGTCCCTCCCTGCTTGCGGTGATTGTGCTACGTTCATCATAGTCAGATGACAATTCGGCTCCCCAAGCCATATAAGGTAGTGTTAATAGTGTCCATGCCAAATAAACAGCCAAACTCCACATTAGTAACCACCAGCCACTTACATTTTCTGGTGGTACAAATAATGCCCAAATCGACGCCATCAACAACGGCGTCGCGATCGCCATTAACCACTTTCGCCTAGACTCCGCTGGCAACCAATCTGCGAGCAAGCCGACTAGCGGATCGGATATCACATCAGTGGCGCGAGATAGCAATAACAATAAACCCACCAAACTCAAGCCCAATCCTAACTGTTCGGCATAAAAAGTTGGCAAGTAAATATACAAAGGTAAGCCTAAAGCGGCGAGTGGAAAACCAGGTAAGCCATAAAACAAATAACTGATTTTCTTATTTCTCATTTAAGCGGGCTTGGTTAATAGGTATTGGTAAACGCCTGTATGTTCGGTACGAAACCCTGCTTCACAATAAGAGAGATAGTATCGCCACATTCTTATAAAGCGGTCATCATAGCCGAGAGCTTTGACTTGTTCAGTAACGGCGTTAAATTGCTGGTGCCAACGCACTAGGGTGCGTTCATAATCATGGCAGTAGTCATTGGCTTGCGTGACTTCTAAACCAACATTGGTGGCGTGTTGAGCAAATATTTTGGGTGAAGGCAACATGCCGCCAGGGAAAATGTAAAGCTGAATAAAATCAACATGTTTACGATAATAATCAAAGAAATCATCAGCGATAGTAATGACTTGCAAAGCGACTTTGCCATTAGGTTTTAGTCGTTGAAACAGCATGTCAAAATAACTTGGCCAATATGTCTCGCCCACGGCCTCAAACATTTCTATGCTGACAATGTGATCAAATTGCCCTGTTTGGTGTCGATAATCACATAGCTTCAACTCAACCAAATCACTTAACCCTGCATCAAAAATACGTTTTTGTGCCCAAGCTAATTGTTCTGTTGATAAGGTGAGTCCAGTAACGCGTATGCCGCGACGCGCTGCATATTCAGCAAACCCACCCCATCCACAACCCACCTCTAGAATGTGATCGCCTGCTTTGGCACCCAGAGATTGCAATAAAGAGTGATATTTTCTTGTTTGGGCCTCTTCTAATGATTCATTTGGTGAAGAAAACAAGGCACTGGAATAAGTCATGGTTGAATCTAACCACAAACGATAAAAGTCATTACCTAGATCGTAATGTGCAGAAATATTCCGTTTACTGCCCTTTTCACTATTTCGGCGGCTAAAGTGTCTAATCCGATTAATCCATTTAACGATTGGATGAGCTTGTAAGGTATCGAATAAACTTTCGATATTGAGTGCGCCCCAATAAAGCAAAGCAGATAGATCATTACTATCCCAGTCACCTTTCATATAAGATTCTGCCAAACCAATTTCACCATCACGGCTAAAGCGTTTAATCATATTTAAAGGGTGGATAATCCTGATACACGCACTAGGTCCAAGCTGTTCAGCTTGAATCAGATAAACATGCTGTCCCACTTCTATTTCTAAGCTGCCAATATGACAGTTTGCCAGCAACCTATAGAGCACCTTAATGGGCATCGGCACATCGGGGTCAGGTAATGCTATTACTTGCTTTTCTTGACTATCCATTCGCTTTTTGTCTCGTGTTGATTTGTTTTATCATAAGAGTGAAATTTGCCACCTCGTAGCCATATCTTTAAGGCATGCCAGTGGATTAAGGTAATTATTTTGAATGACACCAGCGGCACACTAAAAAAAGCGTTTAGTAGACCTTGGTTGGTTAATTTTTGTAATGTAGCCGTTAGATTAGCAACCAAATGTAATTGATTATTTTCATATTCATTGATCACAATACTCAATCGCTCATCAGACTCAGTAAAGGTGAAGTGATATTGTTGGTGCATATTGATGAAGGGTGAAACATGAAAGCGTTTGGCTGCTTCACATTTGATCGGCCAAGTCAGTGCATCACCATTGTTGTGGTGAACATAATGATAAATGCCGCCAAACGTATTGCGTACTTCAGAAATAATGGCGACGGTTTGCCCTGCCGTGTTTTCACAATACCAAACACTAAGTGGGTTGAAGTTATAACCTAAGACTTTGGGAAGACACAGCAGTCGGATACGCCCTAATTTCTCTGGATGAACCCTTTCCAGCATTCCTTCAACCCATGTTCGCCAAGGTGAACCATCACGGGAACCATGGTCACGGGTGTGAATACTTAATAAATTAAAACGATTTAAACTCAGCCATTTTAGTGATTCAATTTCTTGTTCAATCTGATCAATATCTAATAATAGGCCAAACACTTTATTATTGAATCGATAGCTCATAGGCATCATTCTTTGATGCATCACCGTGCCGAAATAGAGTTTACTTGCCATGACTAACGCTGACCTTTTTCCCATGGGATATCAACATCAAATTGCTTTGCAACTGCAACTGCGGAGGCCAATGCATCCTCATGGAAGCCATAACCAAAATAACTACCCGCAAACCACGTGTTCATTTTCCCCTGTAACTCTGCGAGTTGTTTTTGAGCAAACATCGCGTCATTATCAAACACCGGATGCATATAATTAATTTCTTTGATGACTTTCTGTGATGAGATGGGTGTTATCGGATTTAGACTCACAAAATAATCTGTATTAGAGGTTAAGCCTTGTAACTCATTCATCCAATACGTTACTGATACGGCTGATGTTTGCTCACCACTTTTGGACGCAAGATAGTTCCAGCATGACCAAACGCTCGCTAGTTTAGGCATGAAAGCCTTATCGGTATGTAAATACGTTTTGTTATTTTGATAGCGAAAAGCAGATAAATAACGCTTCTCATCTTCGCTTGGTTGCTGTAATAGCTTCAATGCCTCATCTGCATGGGTCGCAATAATAACGTCATCAAACTCAAGGATCTCACCATTTTGTAAGTGCAATTTAACGTTGTTGGAAAGCTCGGTAGTTTGGCGATCGATACTCATTACGCCATTGTTTATGATCGTCTTACCTGAAAAGGATGCCATGAGCTTTTTAACATAAGCATTACTACCGCCGACAACGGTTCGCCATTGCGGTCTATCTTTGACATTTAGTAAGCCGTGATTGTTAAAAAACTGAGCGAAGCTTTTTGCAGGAAAAGCTTGCATTTGTTGAGGTGGGCAAGACCAAATAGCTGCCGCCATAGGCAGCAAATAATCATTTTGCATTGCAGTGCCAATTTTATGGGCAGCTAAAAATTCACCTATCGTCAGTGTTGATGAGGCAGAATCATCATCAAGTAATGCCTTGGCTTCGCGGTTAAACTTGACGATATCATAAACCAGCTTTAAAAAGCGTGGTGATAATAGGTTTCGTCGTTGAGCAAATAAGGTATTAAGGTCACTGCCGGCATATTCCAAACCTGATTCTGAGATTGAGGCTGAAAAAGACATATTGGTAGGCCGAGTATCAACATCTAATTGTTTGAATAAGCCGACGAGGTTGGGATAGTTTGGCTCGTTATATACAATAAACCCTGTATCAACATTGAGTTGCTGGTCATGGTCATCAACCGTTACCGTGTTGGTATGCCCCCCGATATAATCATTTTTATCTATTAGCGTGACATCGTAAGACTGATTCAACAACCAGGCACTGGCCATGCCTGCAATCCCCGAACCGACTACGGCAATTTTTTTATTCGACACCCTATTAATACTCTCAAATTAAATAATTTTGTCACAAAATTTTAACAGGTGACTTAAGTCAAAATAAGACTAAAGTCGTCTCTAAAAAGTTGCATGTGCTGGTTGAACCATGACTTTTAAAGTCAAAATACCAAATTTGTTCACTATATCAAAAGACAACATTCAAGACTGGTTATTTGCAAACACTATGTGGATTAAATAATATGTGTTGGCAGAATAAAATGAGAGATGTTAACGGTGAGCAGTCGATGAAAAATACAATTCAACAAGGCAACCCCGTCGAAGTGTTTGTGACATTTTTAAAGCTTGGACTGACTTCTTTTGGTGGCCCTATTGCTCACTTAGCCTACTTTCGTAATGAACTGGTTGTTCGTCGACATTGGGTAAATGAAAGTCAATTCAGCCAGCTTCTCGCTATTTGCCAATTTTTACCAGGGCCAGCGAGTAGTCAGCTTGGTTTTAGTCTGGGTCTTGCTCGTGCAGGCTGGCTAGGTGCGTTGGCGGCATTTATCGCCTTCACTTCACCATCTGCATTATTGTTAATTGGCTTCGCCGCTATATTACCTGCGTTATCTGGGGCTGTTGGGGTTGCTGCGGTTCATGGTTTAAAGATCCTTGCCTTTGCCGTCGTTGCCGATGCCGTTCTGGGTATGTCGAAAAAGCTTTGCCCCGATATTCAACGGGCGATGATCGCAGTATTTTCAGCCGGCGTATTACTTATTGTTGGCAACGTTTGGATTCAATTGCTCGTTGTACTCGGCGGCGCCATCACAGGGATTTTTTTGTGTCGGGTTGAGACGGCACAGTCTGTCACAAACATCCCCATTCATTATGGAACAAAGCTTGGCAGCATCATGTTGCTGTTATTTTTCGTGTTACTGCTTGGCTTACCTCTATTTTCAACTGACAATGCCTCTCTTATTTCACTCGCCGAAGCCTTCTACAGGGCTGGAGCATTGGTGTTTGGAGGAGGCCATGTGGTTTTGCCGTTATTAGAGGATGCCGTTGTATCAAATGGTTGGATTAGTAGTGAGCACTTCTTAGCGGGTTATGGCGCTTCACAGGCGATTCCTGGCCCCATGTTTGCTTTTTCTGCTTATTTGGGCGCGGTTGTACCAACAGAACACAATGAATGGTCTGGTGCCACGGTTGCATTATTGTTTATGTTTATTCCTGGATTCTTACTGGTGGCTGGCGTGCTTCCATTCTGGCGGGCTATTTCTCACAATAGGTTCGCTGCTAATGCGGTTGCAGGCGTCAATGCCGCTGTCGTTGGCCTGCTAGCGGCAGCGCTTTATGACCCTATTTTTATTTCGGCGATTCAAAATGTAAGTGATATGGCTATCGGCCTGATCGCGTTTTCTTTACTGGCTATTTGGCGATTGTCTGCAGTCATCGCCCTAGCATGGTCAGTTGCAGCGAGTGTGTTGTTCGTAGTGGTTTAGTGCAATCCAACAATGTGATTTAATAAGCGCTTTTACAGCTGCTCACCATACACCCAAAATTTTTACGCTTAGGATATTAAACATGAAAGCACTATTACTGATTGCGCATGGCAGTCGTCGGAAACAATCAAATGATGAAGTAGTTGTATTGGCCGAGCGTTTAAAACACAACGGAGCCGAGCAATATGACATTATTCATGCCGGCTTTTTAGAGTTAGCCGAAACGTTGATTCCCGACGGTATAAAAAAATGCGTTGATGACGGTGCAACATCGATTATCATTTTGCCTTATTTTCTAAACTCAGGCCGTCATGTGGTCGAAGATATTCCAAATATTGTGGACGAAACTAAGCCTCATTATCCCAATATTGATATAAAAATTGCAGAGCATCTTGGTGCTTCACCGCTTATGATGGAGCTTTTGATTACGACTGCTAACACGGCGCGCTAACTGAGATAGACTAATCCGCTTGCTTAATCGGCAGCTGCGCCATTAACCATGCGATGATAACAAAAATCACCATTAATATGAGGATTTGTTGAAAGTGAATATTCACATCAAGTAAAACGCCAAGAAAAGCAGGACAAATTCCTGTAGCAAATACCAGAAAAGCGGATCTGAGAGAGCGTACCCTTCCCAGATGTTCCTTACCCCAAAGCTTAATTAGTAAACTATCTGCTACGGCTGATGACATGCTCATCGATAAGCCGGCGCCAATCATCAGTACCCAAATGCCGGTGTTACCACCCAATAAAGCTGCCGTTAATAATGCCATTGCAAACGGCAGCAAATAAAATCGAGCAATCAGCTTTACACCCCATTGATCCAACCAGCGCCCTCCCAACAATGCCATTGGAAAGCGAATCATTCCCATGCCAGTGAGTGCAAGAGCATAGGTTGTTGTTGATGCTCCTAGATGCTCGATCATTTGTGCTTGATAAACAAAAATACCGGTTAAAGTGAAGGGTAATGCAACTAACATCGGCATTAGTAACCAGAAGCGTAATTCACGCATTGGGCTAGAACCTTGTATATGCTTGTCAGCCGCTGCTTTGTGCTCGTGAGGTGCATTAGGCCAATCAACAAATATAAAAAGACATAGCCAAGCAATAATCAGAAAAGTCAGTATGCTCCACCAAACTTGCTGCCAGGTTAGCCAGACTAATAACAAGGCGCTGAGTGTTGGTAGGATGATTTCACCTGATGGCATGGCTAGCCCAATAAAACCAAGCGCTCGACCACGGTTATGGTTAAATTCACGGCCAGCTAATGTACTACCTAAGTGGGTCATTAAGCCCTGACCACATAAGCGAACTAAACCTAGACCTAAAACGCCGAGTGCCCACCATGGCGACAGTGTTAAAGCGAGCATGCCAAGTGTTAATGCAATTAGCAGTGTCATGGCATAACGCTTAGGAGAAACCCAATCAATTTTGGGTCCAAAAAACATCACCATAAAACCACCAAAGATGGTGATTGCAGAATAAATACCACCAAATTCCCCAGCCGACAAATGGAGTTGTTGACTGATCGGTTCTTGAAACAATCCGATAAAAAAGCTTTGCCCTAGATTGCCGGTAAAAACCGCGAGAAAAGCAATGGCAAGTAATCCCGTATGATTTTTTATCAGTCCTAGATAATTTTGTGGTGACCGTTGCTCCATATTAGTTTTCGGTGCTTTCTACTTTCACAAAATGACCAATGTCAGCATCGTTCATCGCTGTTTGTAGATCCTTGCTAGAAAGCGCCAAGGCATAACCGAGTACACCGCTGCCAATAATCACTGTTTTGTAATCGGTCACCTTTTTATCAAGCAAGACTCGAATGGTTTTCGGCAAAGCAATCGGCGGCACAGCCCCCACAACATAGCCCGTTGCCTCACTGACTTCATCAAATTCAGCCATGCGTAGTTTTCGCTGATCGAGCTGTTTACGCAACACACCCCAATCGGCACGTCCACCGCCAGCAACACCTAGTAGAATAAATGCACCTGAACCAGTTTTGAATACTAAGCTACGAACAATTGATGACGGATCACGCCCTGCTGAAGTCAGCAGCTCCTCAAGATTTCGAATCGGTTTTTTATCTTCTGATAACGGAATTTCAATGACTTCAAATGAAATCGCAAGCCGCTTAAGTAATTGTGTGACGGGTGACTCAATAGTATGACTCATTTAAAACTCCAGAATAGATTGATTATATTAAATCAGCCAAAACCGTCTTTATTGACAGATTAGTGATTATACGCAAATGTCATTATGCCATCGAGATTCGGCGAGGTATTGAAGGTTATAAAAGAGCAAAATGAACGGCAAGCTGATGCCTAAACTAAAAGACTACATCGAACGGTAAGTAGGCTTATGAGATTGGTCAGTATTGTTTGAGCATCCGGCTATTGTTATGAAATTTAACTTAATTTTGTCTTGTCTTAGAGACCAAGGTCAGCAGCGGTCAAGCTAGTTAGCCGCAATATGTCCTGATGTCTTTAACCATATATGACATGCATTATGTGGATAATATTGAGTGAATCTAAAAGTCACGAACAAGCTAAAATCCAATGACAGAATACTTTTAAGTCGTATTTGAAAATAACAATACGGGGGAAAGCTCTTGACTAACAAACGATTTATTTCTTGCTAAAACCTATAGTCTGATGTTAAACGTTTATAACAAGACATGGATATCCTGTACCGCCCAGATGGTATACAAAGGTTTTATACATAAATTTAAAAGGTCAATATAACGTTTCCGCGAGCCTATATCCTTAGAATTAACTAGATAGGATGTAAATTTATTAGTTATGAATTTTGGAGATCCAATTCAATGTCGACATTTTCCAGTCTAACCGCCAAGTTAACCAAAGATCATATCGTAGCCCGACAAGGTTTTAATCGTTGGCTGATTGCACCTGCTGCTGTGGCGATTCATTTATGCATAGGATCTGTTTATGCTTGGAGTATTTTTAACCCTCCATTGATAAAGCAGTTTGGCGTGGTGGCAAGTGCAGCAGATGATTGGAGTTTTTCTTCTGTTGTCTGGATCTTCTCTACAGCGATTGTCTTTCTTGGTCTCGCCGCTGCGCTTGCAGGAAAGTGGTTAGAAAAGGTGGGGCCAAGAGCAACGGGTTTTTTAGCCGCATGTTTGTGGGGGGGCGGTTTCCTAATTGGTAGTATTGGTATTTCTACACACCAACTTTGGCTGATCTATTTAGGCTACGGTGTTGTGGGGGGCTGTGGCCTTGGCCTTGCCTATGTTACGCCAGTAAGTACACTTATTCGTTGGTTTCCTGATCGTCGTGGAATGGCAACGGGAATAGCAATTATGGGGTTTGGCGGCGGAGCAATGATCGGTGCGCCTTTGAAAACTTATTTATTAAGCATTTATTATAAAGCGCCAGAATATCTAGGAAAAGTGGCAGATATTAATCTTGTTACTGAAAGTGGTCGGCGCTTTGCTGAAGTGGCCGGTAACAAAATAGAAGTCGTGATCGCTTCAGTGGCCGATATGGCAAAAGTACCGATGCCAGGGCCTGAAGGTGTTTACGTGGTCGGAACTGGTGATACCGGTGCTGCAGGTGCGTTTATCACTCTGGGTATCGCCTATTTCATAGTTATGACCATTGCAGCATTTTCTTTTCGTGTGCCAGCAAAAGAGTGGAAGCCAGAAGGTTGGCAGGCCGCCACACCGAATATTTCTAGCAAAAACCTTGTGACAGACGATCATGTGCATATCGATCAAGCACTGAAGACGCCACAGTTTTATCGTCTATGGATCGTACTTTGTTTTAATGTGACTGCCGGTATAGGTGTAATCGGTGTCGCCAAAACGATGATTACCGATATATTTAGTCCGAGTTTACCCAGTATTGTCGACGCTAGTTTTGCTGCAACCTATGTCTTAATGATTGGCGTTTTTAATATGGGTGGGCGTTTCATGTGGGCTTCATTGTCTGATTATATCGGCCGAAAGAACACCTACCATATATTCTTTATATTAGGGATCTTGCTTTATGTGTCAATTCCGTTCATTGCCACACAAGCTAGTATTAATCCCGCTGTCACATGGTTGGTCATGTTTTATGGTGTGACAATGTTGATTTTTACTATGTATGGCGGGGGCTTTGCAACAATACCCGCTTACCTAGCGGATATTTTTGGCACATTACATGTTGGTGGTATTCATGGTCGTCTACTCACCGCATGGAGCACTGCTGGAATATTAGGGCCCTTTGTCATCACTTACCTTCGACAAAGCTCAATTGAAAGTGCGATTAACGCACTGGTTAAAAAGATTGATCCTGCTGTTTTTTTAGAAAAATTTGGCGCGAGTACACGTCACCTTGATGAATTAATTCAAGCAAAAACAATATCAATCTCTCAGCTGATGGAAATAGCGCCGGCAGGTACGATAGATCCAACTCCCACGCTTTATAATTCGACGATGTACGTTATGGCGACATTATTACTTATTGCCTTCATTGCTAATATTACAATTCGAAAAGTAGACAGTAAGCATCATATTCAAAATTCACACCCAGAATTAGAGCTGGATGGTGTTCGCTAACAAACGATGTTTCAAATTATCTTTATAAAACTATCGCTCTTAAAAATGCTTTGACACCAAATGATGAGGGAGTAATGAGCCTCAAGTTTGCGTTTAAATTCTTTTGGGGCGAGGTTTTAGCTAAAACATATAGCCTAACCCGATTAAAAGATTATAAGCGTTTAAGTTAGGTTTGGCTGAAACGGTGCCGCCTGGTCCGTCTGAATAGGTATTAGACATATTGGCATTTGAGTAGCCGTAGTAGTTGGCTTCTATGGACCCATAAAACTTATTAGAAATAAACTGCTTATAGCCCAAACCTATAACATAACCACTAACATTTGCGTTGTTAGATGGTGTTGAGCAGCAATTTGTTTGACTGTACCTTACGTTTTGAGTGGAATAGCCTAATTTAAGCGATATCAATTTTTTTTCATCAATGACATAACTGGGTGCCAGAAATATATTAAATCGATTTGATATTGAAAATTCGTAGTTGAAAATGCTGTTGGTGATGCCAGGATAAGTAAAGCCTTCGGCGCGAGTGGTTTGGTTTAGAGTTGAATAGTCAATGCCAAGGCCGAGTATGAATGTGTCTTTAAGTTTAAATCTATAACCCATGCCTAGCACCAAAGATGCATCTTCAGTGCTAGGGCTTGCACTGGTACTGGTGTTGGGCGGTTGTCCGTAATCAGCACCTATTAGCTTGACTGATTCAACAGTATTTTTTTCATAGCCAGTCAAAACCTCACTGTAAAAACCTTCAAAACGGTATTGGGCAAAAGTCACAGTTGAAAAAACAAGTGATATCAAAATGGCAGAAAAGTTTATCAATTTCATTGGGGTAGGCTACCTTGAGTTAAACGTGATTTTTATCGTCAATCAGTAACAAGTTTTCCAACAAAGTATACCTATAATTTTCGACAATCAAAGAGTCACATGAAAAAGGTCGAAACTTAACCCCATGAAATTTCGAAAGTTAAACGTTGAGTTTCTATTTATGCCGACCCCATTGATTCTTGCATTGATTCTTGATTCCAATTATAAATACAGCTAAAGATGCGACATCGAATAATATTAATGCCAGCCACCGCCTAACGATTTATACAAACCAATCATCGCGGTCATTTGTTTTTCTTTGGTCTCAATGAGCTGCATTTTTGCTTCCAATGCATCACGCTGCGTTAACAGTACCTCAGAATAATCGGCACGCGCGGCTTTAAATAGTTGATTAGAAACTTCAATCGAGTCGGTTAGCGCATTCACTTGTTGCGTTTTTAATTGATAATTTTTGTTTAAATTGCCAATATTAGCCAGCTGATTCGCTACCTCAGTGTAAGCATTAATCACTGTTTGCTCATACTCATAAGCCGCTTGCGTTTGCATGTCATTGGCATTTTTATAATACGCGGTAATCGCACGTTTATTCACCAATGGTGCGATCATATCGCCGCCAAGTGATAAGGCCAACGACTCTGGCAGATGAATCAAGTACTTAGGATTGAATGCTTGAAAACCTATGCCCGCTTTAATCGAAAATGACGGATAGAAATTAGCTTTTGCCACGGCAATATTGAGTTTAGCGGCGGCCATTTCCAACTCGGCTTTTTTAATATCAGGTCGATTTTCTAACAGTTGTGATGGAATGCCAGCACTTAACGCTTTTGGTGTGATTGACATAAAAGTAGCAGAAGCACGTTTAATCGGTTGTGGTGCTCTACCTAACAACACATTAATCCTATTTTCTGTTTCCACGATTTGCTGCTGTATCGCATAACGATTACTTTTGTTTTTACTTACCTCCGCTTCAAAACGCTTAACGGCTAAGGAGGTCGTGCGGCCATATTGCTGTAGCTGTTGCACGATTAAATAGCCATTCTGTTGAATTTGAATATTGTTATCTAAATTCTCTAGTTGGTTATCTAATGTGATTAACTCGTAATAGGCATTTGAAACTTCCGCCACCAAATTAGTTATCAAGAAGTTTTTACCTTCTATTGACGCCATGTATTCTAATACCGATACTTGGGTTGCATCATGTAGCTTATTCCAAACATCCAGCTCCCATGAAGCTTGTAAGCCAAACTGGTAATCACCTAGAAATTTTGGAAATGCTTTAGCTTCCTTAATTTCTAAGCCTTCCTCAACGGCGCCATTTCTAGTGTATTCAGCCGACTTTTCACCGCCTGCAACAACAAGAACATTAGCTGAGGGTAAGTATTCACCTTTTCTGGCTTGGATTTCGTTGCGTACCATATCAATCCGAGCCAGTACCTGTTTAACCTCTTTGTTATTGGCGACAGCTGTATCAATCAATGTGGTGAGTTGCTCATCCTCAAAAAAGTCTTTCCAGCTAATCAGCGCCGCATTTGCCTTAATCGGTGCTTCAATGGCTTTCTCTTCAGTGCTTTGCGCAAACTGGTCGGGCAAAGTTACTTCCGCGCTTTTGATATTTAAAAGCGGAGTCGCGCATGATTGCAATAAAAGCGAAAGACAGCCCGTTGCAATCAATTTTAATATTTGATTATTGGTCATCATTCTCTTCCTCAGTACTTGTATAGCGATAAGCTTCAGTTAGGGGCTTAAATTCTTCATTTCTAATCAATGCGTTACCTTCTTCCATTTTTGCAAATAGATAGTAAAGACCTGGAATTAAAATAACGCCAAAGATGGTGCCAAATAACATGCCGCCCAATGCCGATGTACCAATGGTGCGGTTACCAACAGCGCCCGCACCAGTGGCAATGACCAAGGGAATTAAACCTGCAATAAAAGCAAATGATGTCATTAAAATGGGGCGGAATCTAGCTCTTGCACTTTCAATGGCTGCTTCAGCAATCGACATGCCTTGTTGATTTTTTTGGACAGCAAACTCAACAATTAATACCGCATTTTTACCCAATAAGCCAACCAACATGACCATGCCTAATTGCGCGTAAATATCATTGGATAACTCTAATATTTGCAATAGGAAGAAAGAGCCAAAAATACCGGCAGGCAAAGACAAAATAACAGCGAGTGGTAATAAGAAGCTTTCATATTGGGCAGCCAATACCATATAAACGAAAATCAACACGACCGCAAAAATCACAACCGCCTCGTTACCTCGTTTGGCCTCATCAAATGACAAGCCTTCCCAGCCAATATCGTAGCCTTTGGGTAGCGTTGCTTTAGCAACTGATTCTACGGCTTTAATGGCTTCATCGGTTGTATATCCTTTTGCAGGGTTGGCGCGAATTGTGGCTGAGTTATATAAGTTATAACGGGTGATTTCGTTTGGACCTTGTTTTTTGATCAGCTTCATAAACGAGGAGTAGGGCACCATTTCACCTTCTTCATTTTTGACGTAGTAATTCAGAATATCAGATGGGTAGCGGCGGAACTCAGGACTTGATTGCACATACACTTTAAAAAAGTTATTGAATCGAATAAAACCTTGCTCATAAGTACTACCAATTAAGATATTCAAATTTTCCATTGCTGTACCAATAGAGACGCCTTTTTGCATTGCAATTTTGTTATCAATCTCAATTTCATATTGTGGATAGTTGGCTGCGTAAAATGTAAACAAACCACTAAGCTCTTTGCGTTTAGTTAGATTGTTAATGAATACCTGATTGATTTTGTCAAAAGCGTGATAATCCGTGCTATTGGTCTTATCGAGTAACCGAAATGATAAGCCAGAAGCTGCGCCATAACCTGGAACGGCAGGTGGTTCAAAATACTCAATCACGGCACCAAAGTCTTTGGTTTTTTCTTCCAGTTCTTCAATAATTTCTTGTACGGATTGTTTGCGATCAGACCAGTCTTTCAGGTTGATTAAACAAGTACCTGCGTTCGAGCCACGACCTTCAGTCAATATTTCGTAACCAGCTAATGCAGATACAGAAGCAATGCCATCAATTTCTTCCGCGCGCTTTTGAAGCTCTAGCGCTACTTTATTCGTTGCTTCTAACGTTGAGCCAGGCGGCGTCTGAATAATTGCATAAATTTGACCTTGATCCTCACCAGGAATAAACCCAGCAGGTAAGGTTTGATTCACCGTAAAAGTGCCAAATGCAAAAGTAGCTAATGCAAGAATAGATACGATGCGTAATGTCACAATTTTAGTTAAGAAATTTGTATAGTGACCGGTGAGTTTTTCAAAGGCGTTATTAAATAAAAGAATAAGATAACTGATGGGCGTTTTTCGCCTCACTTGGCTATGATTATTTTTGAGTAACATGGCGCAAAGTACAGGCGTTAATGAAAGTGCAACGATGCCTGAAATTACAATAGAGGAAGCCATGGTGATAGAGAATTGACGATAGAAAACGCCAACTGGTCCTGTCATAAAGGTGACTGGCACAAATACTGCTGTCATCACCAACGTAATGGCAACAATCGCGCCACCAATTTCACCTAGTACTTTTTGTGTCGCTTTGTAAGGTGTGATGTGTTCATTTTCCTCCATTTTGGCATGGACAGCTTCAACCACAACAATCGCGTTATCCACCACAATGCCAATGGCTAACACCAGTGCGAACAAGGTAATGAGGTTAATGGTGACACCAAACATTTGCATGAAAAAGAAGGTGCCGATGAGTGAAACAGGCACAGCTAAAATTGGAATTAACGTTGAGCGCCAATCGCCTAAGAAAATGAATACAACGAGCGCGACTAAAATAAAAGCCTCTAAAAGTGTGTGTAATACTTTCTCAATGGAAGCATCTAAAAATTTAGAAACATCGTAATCAATTTCGTATTCCATGCCTTCTGGAAATAAAGCTTCTAACTCTTTCATTTTCTCTTTAACTTGAGCAATCACCTCGCTTGCATTACTGCCATAGTTTTGCTTCAAAATAATAGCCGAAGATGGATAACCATCTTTGTTGGAGTAAATATCAAAGAATTCACTGCCTAATTCAATGTTGGCAATGTCTTTAAGTTTTAATATTTCACCTTCAGAGTTCTCACGAATAATAATATCGGCGTACTGTTCAGGCTTGTTGTAACGACCCTGATAGACCAGTACATATTCTTTTGACTGTGCAGTAATGCCTGAGCTTTGACCAAGTCGGCCAGGGCGACCAATAATACTTTGCTCACCAATTGCTTTCATCACCTCATCAATTGATACCTTATAGGCACGCATGCGATCTGGATTTAACCAAACACGCATCGCATATTGGCGGCTACCTAAAATCTTCGCACTGGCAATGCCGTTAACGCGTTGAATTTCTGGAATTACATTGACGTTGGCATAGTTATATAAAAACTTCTCATCCGCATTTTTATCTTTGCTAAACAAGTTGATGTACATGAGCATGCTTGGTTGCACGCGTTCAACGACAACGCCTTCTAATTGTACTAATTCTGGCAAGCGACTCATCACCTGATCTAGCCGTGTTTTTACGTTAATCATGGCTAGATTCGGATCGGTTCCCAAGGCGAAAACAACCTGAATTGTCGCTTCGCCGGCACTGGTCGCATCAGACACCAGATACTTCATACCTGGTACGCCGTTAATAGCACGTTCAATCGTAATCAATGAGGATTGAACTAGCACGTCAGCACTAGCGCCTGGGTAAGCCAATGAAACAATAACGCGTGGTGGTGCAATATCAGGGAATTGTGAAGTGGGTAATGTCTTAATCGATAACACACCTAAGAACATAATAATCAGCGATAACACAATCGCCATGACGGGTCTTTTTATAAAGATATTAAACATAATTAAACTTTCTCTTTATTCTGCGTGAAGTGTCAATTGAGAAAGTGCTTTCTCAGGCGACTGAAAATCAACCACAATTTCCTGTCCATTTTGCACTTTACGTAAGCCTTCAATTAACACCCGATCACCCTCTTTTAAGCCACTTTTGACGATATAAACATGTGGTAGCTCAGCTGCAATCTCAATCAATTTTTGTGCTAACTTATTGTCCTTATTCACGATGTAGACATAAGTTTTATCCAGCACTTCGAACGTTGCTTTTTGCGGAATAATCAAAGCGTCTTTGTAAGGAATATCAATTTGAATGTTACCTGTTTCGCCATGTCGCAAAATTTGATCTGGGTTTGGAAAAGCCGCTCTGAATTCGATATTACCTGTTTTATTATCAAAATCTGCTTCAATCGTTTCAATGACACCATCTTGATCAAACACTTCACCATTGGCCATTTTTAACTTTACTTTAACTGGAGTAGCATCGATTTTATTTGTCTTATAATCCAAGTATTCAGATTCAGGGACATTAAAATAAACCCAAACTTTGCTGATGTCTGATAGCGTTGTCAGCAAGTCGCCTTCATCAACTAAGCTGCCATGTCGGACATTAAACCGATCCATTATTCCAGTAAACGGTGCGTTGATATTGGTGAAATCTAAATGCGTTTGAGCTAACTTCACTTCAGCTTTTGCTTTGTTTAGCTTGGCATTGGCTAATGCTAACTCATTTACAGAAACAATATTTTTATCAGCCAGCGCTTTGGTGTTTTGATATTCAATGCGAACCAAGTCAGCCTCTGCTTTGGCTTTTAATAAATCAATTTCATACAGATTGGGCATAATTTTGAACATTTTCTGGCCTTTGTTGATCGTTTGACCTTCATCGACAAAGACGTCTTGTAAATAACCTTTCTCTAATGCTCTTAACTCAATATGTCTAAATGCATGCACTTGAGCGACATATTCTTTAATAATGGAAGTATCTTTGTGCAAAGGGTTGGTCACAGCTAACTTTAAAGCCGTTTCTGTTTTTTCTTGCTCATGATTATTGCAAGCGCTTAACAGCGTAGTTGCCATCACAAGGATTGCAATTAATTTATTCAACATGGTCTTCCTTAAATTCAGATTTTGGGAGTGCGTGTATCAATGATTGAAATCTATTAGCTTTTAAGGGAGACGTATTAAATGCACGAAAATTTTAAGCGAATTGATCTTGTGTTTTTATCAATTGGCTGCAACAAGTGTGATAAAAGCTCAGCAAAATGACATATAAATCAAAATTGACGATTAAATCGAATAGTGAATATCATTCATCTACATAAACGTAATAATGCTTAACAAGCGTTGCACGCGTAAAAATCTATCTATAAAAAGCTAGATTAATGAACTGACAGGGGGAGAGCGGGGTCTTGCGCGGTAGCTAACCTTGGTGAAACCTGGTTTGAATGCTGAGGCATTACGAATAGCAGGCCAGTCAATTTGAACAACCTGATTGAACGAAGTGGGAAGAACGAACAGCTTGTCATCATCCGCATTGTCTTCAAAATATCTAACATAATCAGTAACTTCAGGGTTCGGATTTGCAGATAACTGATCATAGCTAACCGGTTTTTGAATCGAAAGATAAGCAATGCTTATAACGAAGCCTGTTAATAAGGCAAAGATTAGGCAGTGGCATAAGCTTAGCAGTGACTGATGGTAGTTGTTTCTCATTAAAAATTATAATAGTTGAATCATGTAAAACATCAAGCGATTTTTTTAAAAACTACATAGTTTGATTAAGGTAATTGGGAGTTTCGTAACTTGAAAATCAGCGTTCAATAGTTTCGGCATCCAAACGTCAGACGCCTGTTGAAAATAATAGACACTTTTTTATCGTATAAAAATGACGAAAAGAAGGACTTTAGAATGAACAGAAAATCACATGAGTTAAGCGGCTTGAAATTTACAATTTCTTCCACGGTTTTTGAAACTTTATTTCCACAAAACTGTGGAAGCAATTTTTACTGTTTTACTGCTTACTAAGCTATCGTTTTTAAAGTAAGTTTTACTAAATGTCCTTGTCTTGAATGGGGTTCGAGGTAAAAACAAAAAAGCCCCAACACTAAAAAATAATGCTGAGGCTTTTATATATGGTGGGCCCACAGGGACTTGAACCCCGGACAAAGGGATTATGAGTCCCCTGCTCTAACCAACTGAGCTATAGGCCCGAAACTTTTAGTTATCGGTATCTAAGAAGCTACGTAATTGATCCGAACGGGTCGGATGGCGTAGTTTACGCAGTGCTTTTGCTTCTATTTGACGAATACGTTCACGTGTTACGTCAAATTGTTTACCTACCTCTTCTAAGGTATGGTCTGTATTCATGTCGATACCAAAACGCATCCGCAATACTTTTGCTTCTCGTTCTGTAAGACCGCCTAGAATACCTTGTGTTGCTTCTCTAAGGCCTTCAATCATGGCTGAGTCTTGTGGTGACATGACGTTAATATCTTCAACAAAATCACCTAGATGCGAATCTTCATCATCACCAATCGGCGTTTCCATCGAGATTGGTTCTTTAGAGATTTTAAGTACTTTACGCACCTTATCTTCTGGCATGTCGACACGTTCAGCCAATTCTTGTGGCGTTGGCTCACGTCCCATTTCTTGCAACATTTGGCGTGCAATTCGATTCAGTTTGTTGATTGTTTCAATCATATGAACTGGGATACGAATGGTGCGCGCTTGGTCAGCAATTGAACGTGTAATCGCTTGGCGAATCCACCATGTAGCATAGGTAGAAAATTTATAACCGCGTTGATATTCAAACTTATCAACGGCTTTCATCAAGCCAATATTGCCTTCTTGAATCAAGTCAAGGAACTGTAAACCGCGATTAGTATATTTTTTTGCAATTGATATTACAAGACGCAAATTTGCTTCGACCATTTCTTTTTTCGCACGACGCGCTTTTGCTTCAGAGATGGTCATTTGACGGCTAATTTCTTTGATTTCAGGAATAGCCATGCCACGATCTAATGATACTTCAGCGAGTTTGGATTGTGCATTTATGATCGTGTCTAAATTTTTCTTGATTGTGGATGAGTAATGTTTTTTGGCTCGGATATGCTTATCGGTCCATTCAAGATTAGTTTCATTTCCCATGAATGATTCGATAAAATCACGGCGCTCCATTCGTGCATCATCTACAATGATTTTACTGATTGTTCGTTCTTGTTTGCGAATAATGGCAACAGTGTCACGCATTAAGCTGTTAAGAAGTATCAATGTTTTTGGAGTAAGTTTGAACTCCATGAATAAGTCTGTGACTAGCGCTTGAGCTTGTTCAAGCTCATCAGCTGATGCTTTTGCTGCCTTACTTACGGCATCACGGAGTGCTGTGAAGCGTTCTTTGGCTTCTTCAGGATCAACACCAACAGCAGATTCATCTTCATCGTCATCGTCATCTGATGCTTTTGCTGGAGGTCCCGCCACCACAGGTTCAGGATTGAGGTCTTCTGGTAAAATGAAACCTTTAATGACCTCATTTAGTCGCATCTCACCGGCTTCAACGGTTTCGTATAGACCAAGAAATGTACTAATACAAGGCGGATAAGTCGTCAACATTAGTAGGCTTTCGCGGAGGCCTGCTTCAATCCGTTTTGCAATGACAATTTCGCCTTCACGAGTCAATAGCTCAACTGAACCCATTTCACGCATATACATGCGAACAGGATCAGTGGTGCGACCAAACTCACCATCCGAGCTAGATAACACTGCGGCGGCTTCATCAGCAGAGACATCGTCATTATTAGAAGCAGCTTCAGCAAGACGCTCCATCTCATCGGTGTCCATGCCATCTTCATGGACCATGATGCCTAGATCACTAAACATGCCGATGATGTCTTCGATTTGATCTGCATCAACCAAGTTTTCGGGTAAGTGGTCGTTGATCTCACCGTAAGTGAGGTATCCGCGTTCTTTCCCGAGGGTGATTAGTGCTTTGATTCGTGACTGTTGATCTTTCATTCGACCTCTTTTTTCATCTGATGCATTACGGCATGTAGCCGGACATTATAACGCAACCCTTTAATAATGCACACCATTTTTGTGCATAAAGTTGTGTCTAGCGGTATTGGTTTCTTATTTCTGTCTTCTCTTCATCAGTCAATTGACTAGGGTGTTTTAGTTCCAAGTAAGCCTTTCTTTGTTCAATTGCTTGTTTTTGTAGTTGTTGAACAATGCCTATTAATTCATGCTTTAATTCTGTAGCACTTAATGGCAAGTTTTGTTGAGCTAAGCGTTGTAAATGTTCTGCTGAGTCAGTGCCTCGAGATCGTTCTAATAAAGCTGCAGTATTTAGATGGGGATTTTTTTGCAAAGTTTCAAGCATTTGTACCAAAATGTTTATCCCGGGCTTTTCCAACGTTTTTATTTTATCAAAAGGACCGAGTTCAAGTTGTAGTTCTGGATGTTGCAATAACAATGTAATAGCCATCCTTACAGGTGAAACAGGGCTACTCGCTAACGCTTTATTTTTTCTGTGTATTGGCGGCCTTGTTAAGTCTGCCGGTTTTTCTAAATGTTTATGCAAGACTGATGTGCTGGTTTGTGCCCTATCCGCTAATTGTTGCTCAAGCATATCCCGATATACGCCAATTGGAATATGGCGGAGATAGGGTTTTGCAATTTCGACTAATCGTGAGCGGCCATCCATTGAGCTAATATCGACTCTACTCTCTAGGGAGGCAAAAAAGAAGTCAGAATAATTCTGTGCTTGTGTTACTAATTGATTAAATTCTGCCGCACCTTTTTGCCCAATCAGGCTGTCGGGATCTTCGCCATCGGGTAAAAACATAAATTTTAATTGATGGTTGCCTCCTAATAGCGGTAAGGCATTTTCTGCGGCTCGCCATGCTGCTTCTCTGCCTGCCCGATCACCATCAAAGCAAAATACAACTTCAGGTGTGCTGCGAAGTAGTTGGCGTAAATGTTCGGGTGTAGTGGCTGTGCCGAGCGTTGCCACGGCATTGGTGATGCCATGCTCCGCCAAAGCAATAACATCCATATAACCTTCTACAATAATAACCCGCTCTAATTTTCGATGGGCTTTACGGGCTTGAAACAAGCCATAAAGCTCATTTCCTTTATGAAATATGGGGGTTTCGGGTGAGTTTAAGTATTTGGGTGCACTATCGTCTAAAACGCGACCACCGAAACCGATGACTCTTCCTCGACGATCGCGAATGGGAAACATGATGCGTTTTCGAAAACGATCATAAGTGCGGCCTTTGTCATTACTACTGACTAAACCTGCTTCATCGAGTTGTTTACGCGCCTGTTCTGATGTGCCGAAGGTTTTCAGTACATTGTCCCAGCCATCAGGTGCCATCCCTATATTAAAGTGATCAATAATTTTTGCAGATAAACCGCGTTGCTTTAAATAATCAACAAATTCAGCTTTTTGTGAGTGATTGTTGAGTTGATGCACATAATACTGGCTAACTTTGTCTAATAAGTCATAAAGATTTTGTTTGGCGGGTGTGGCTGATAAGGATTGTGTGGTGGGTACTGTCATACCGACGAGATCAGCTAATTCCTGAATAGACTCAGGAAAACTCATTTGATCGTACTCCATCAAAAATCCGATAGCCGTACCATGCGCGCCACAGCCAAAACAGTGATAAAACTGCTTATCAGGACTGACGGTAAATGACGGAGATTTTTCGTTATGGAACGGACAACAGGCACTAAGATTTTTGCCTGCTTTTTTTAGGGGAACTCGAGAGTCAATAACATCGACAATATCAATACGAGTTAATAAGTCATCGATAAATTGTGTGGGTATTTGACCGGCCATGACAGATGTCTATGGCCAAGCTATATTTTTTATAAGCCGCTTATCTGCTTTACGCAGAAAGCGCCGCCTTAACAAGGCCACTTACTGCACCCATGTCGGCACGTCCTTGGAGTTGGGGACGCAAGATATTCATTACCGCTCCCATGTCTTTCGGACTAGTCGCGCCAGATTCCGCAATGGCAGATTGTATGGCACTCGCAATTTCTGCATCCGTCATTGCTGTTGGCATGAACTCTTCAATGATCGCGAGTTCGGCAATCTCAATCGCCGCTAAGTCATTGCGACCTGCTGCTTCAAATTGACTGAGTGAATCACGACGCTGTTTACACATTTTGGTCATGATTGTGATGATACCTTCATCATCAAGATCTTGACGGTTATCAACTTCAAACTGTTTAATTGCTGCTGTGATTTGGCGTAATGTTGCTAGGCGCTCTTTTTGTTTCGCGCGCATCGCATCCTTTACACTATCAGTGATCTTTAGCTTTAGTGGGCTTGATTCAGCAGGCATAGTAATCGTTTTCTAGTACATGCGAACGCGGCGAGCGCTTTCACGTGATACTTTCTTTTGATGACGTTTAACAGCTGCAGCTGCAGCGCGTTTACGTACAGTTGTTGGTTTTTCATAAGCTTCGCGAGCACGAGCATCTGTTACGGTACCGGCTTTCTCACAAGCGCGTTTGAAACGACGTAAAGCGATATCAAATGGCTCGTTTTCTTTTAAACGTACTGATGGCATTAATAATTTCCTAAACAATTTTATATAGAAGAACCAGTAATTGTACGAAATTCCGAAAGGAAAGCAAAGAGTTGAATCAAATTTATTTTAAAGAAGGCATAATATTGGCCTTTATGACCAGCTGAGGCGGACAAAATTATGCGAGTACTAGGCATTGAATCATCCTGCGATGAAACGGGGATTGCGCTTTATGACAGCGAAAAAGGCTTATTGGCTGATGCTTTATATAGCCAAATAGCTCTGCATGCTGAATACGGTGGTGTAGTACCTGAACTAGCTTCACGCGATCACATTCGCAAAACCCTTCCGTTGATTGATGAGGTTTTAACAAAGGCAAAGCTTATGCGTGCTGATATTGATGCCGTGGCTTATACCGCAGGGCCCGGTCTTGTCGGTGCATTATTGGTTGGTTCCGCGATTGGTCGTAGTATTGCTTGGGCATTAGATGTCCCTGCTTTGGCTATCAATCATATGGAAGGGCATCTGTTATCACCAATGTTAGAAGATAATCCACCTGCATTCCCATTCGTATCTTTACTTGTTTCAGGTGGCCATACATTATTAATTGATGTGCAGGGTGTTGGGCAATATCAATTATTGGGTGAGTCAATTGATGATGCGGTTGGTGAAGCCTTTGATAAAACAGCTAAAATGCTGAGTCTTGGTTATCCTGGCGGCCCTATTTTAGCAGCGCTTGCCGAGCAAGGCCTTGTTGATAAGTATACGTTTCCGCGTCCGATGACCAATCGCCCAGGTTTAGATTTTAGTTTTAGCGGTTTAAAAACATTTGCGATGAATACATGGCGTGATAGCGCGCAAACTGATCAAGATAAAGCCGATGTTGCCCTCGCTTTTCAAACTGCTGCTGTCGAAACATTAGCGATAAAATGTAAACGTGCTTTAAAAGAAACAGGGCGACGCACTTTAGTCGTCGCTGGTGGTGTCAGTGCCAACAAAGCATTGCGTACTCGGCTTGATGCTATGCCCAATACGCTTGTCTATTATCCGCGTCCAGAATTTTGTAGTGATAACGGTGCAATGATTGCGTTTGCGGGTGCTATGCGTCAATCAGCTATGATCAAGCAAGCCGTACCGACTTTTTCCGCTAGACCTCGCTGGCCATTAGATGAGCTGAGTCCGCCTTAAATAGCATGACTATCTGTTACCACATTAAATCATCAGGAATTTGATAATCAGCATAAGGATCATCTTCGTTTGAGATGATGTCTGATTGAATGCGGATAACACTACCTGGTAAGCGAGTTTCAATTTTTTCGGCTATTTTGTCCGGAATAAGTGTGTGATATTCACCTATGCTAGTAATGGCCAGCTGGCCCAAGGTCAGCTGTTGTTGCTGCTCGTTACTGACGTAGATTTTTTTCACCTTGTTATCGTGGGTGAAATTATAGGCAACGTCTGCTTCCTTGGGTATCGCAACGTTATGTTGTTGAATAATCTGTTGGACTTCAGCAATGATGGCTTTATTAGCGCGCTCTTCGTCTCGTTGTTTGTTCAATTCTAAATCACGTAATTTTTTATCATGTCGTTCTTTAGTTAGCTGTTGCTGAACGGCGACCGTTTCGGATTGAACTTTTTGACCTGATTTTGCCGCTTGGCGCGCTCTATTGCCTTCTTTTCGTTGCTGATGCTGAACTTTTTTCTTTTTTTGTTTATCGATGACGCCAATGTTGAGTAATTGATCTTGCAGTGAGCCAGCCATAGTGATCTTTTATACCTTTATTTAGATTTAGTTTCTTCGCCTGCTAACAAACGTTGGATATTGCCACGGTGGCGAATAAGTAACATGATCGCCATCACTAAAATAATCCAACGCGCATTCACGCTATCGATAAGCCATAAACTGTAAATTGGGCCGAGTGATGACGCGATAATAGCGGACAGGGATGAAATGCGGCTAGTCAAAAATACTACTAACCAGCTAAGTAACATAATGCCGGCAAGGGCAGGTGATAACGCTAAAAAACCGCCTAATGCCGTCGCGACACCTTTACCACCTTTAAAACCAAAAAATACCGGATATAAGTGGCCAATAAATGCAGCAAAAGCGGTTGCAGCTAACCAAGTGGTATCAAAGTCAAGATAACGCGCCACAACAACCGGTAATATGCCTTTGACAACATCAATAATTAAAACGGTTGCCGCTAATTTTTTACCACCAAAGCGTAAAACATTGGTGGCGCCAGGGTTGCCTGAACCTTGTGATCGAGGATCGGGTAGGCCGGCCAATTTACATAAGATGACGGCACTGGATAATGAGCCCACTAAATATGCGGCCACGATGACAATCAGCAGTAAAGTAAGTGTTTCTAGCATGGTATGATGCACCTTTTATTATTTGTAGCATTATAAGGCTGTTCGCAGTTATTTCTACCCCTATACACCTTAATCACGCAGAGCATTATGGATAAAATTTTTCTAAACGACCTTAAAATAGACACTATTATTGGTATTTATGACTGGGAACGTGAAACACTTCAGACACTTGGTTTTGATTTGGAAATGGATTGGGATATCGCTAAAGCTGCTGCGAGTGACAATATTGCAGATACGCTAGATTATGGTGCGATTGCTCAAAGTATTGTTAATTTTGTTGAAGCCAGTAACTATCAATTAATTGAAACATTGGCTGAAGATGTATGCATGCTCTTGTTGACCCACTACCCTATGCCAAAAGTTAAATTAACATTAAGTAAGCCGGTCAAGCTTCATGGGCAAAACCTTGCCAAAATAGTTATTGAACGCTCTAAAAAATGAATCGAGTTCGCGCTGGTTACTTATTGGGCATTGGAAGCAATATTCAGCCTGAATTAAATGTTGCTGAAATAATTCGTTTATTACTTAAGCCATTTTCCAAGCTGACGCTAAGTCGTGTGCTTAAAATTCCGCCCGTTGGCATGAATAGTCACCGTGATTTTTACAATCTTGTGGTCTTCATCGAGACGACTCTCAGTGAGCTCGAATTGAAGACTATCTGTAACCGTATTGAAATAAATTTAGGTAGAGACCGTAGCGATCCTGCTCGAAAAACTAAAGATAGAACCGCTGATTTAGATATTTTGACCTCGGCAATATTTCCTAATGATGGTCGCCGCCTTGCTAGTAGTATTACCGATGAGTATTTTCTTTATCCGTTGATAGATGAAATGACTGCTTACTTATCAAACCGCGATTACTTGCCACAACAAACGGGTGTCGAGATCGCGGTTGATGATTTAACGTTTGGACAAGCGCCTACCACCATCTACAGGGATGCTGGCACCAGTAATGAATGGGTTATCCAATAAGCTTTTGACCGCCAAATAAACAGGTTCGGCTCCGCCTTCTTTGGCCAATAAGGTTTCATTGAGCATGTGCTGACGCACTGCCTCGGTATGTTGTTCGGTAAATAAAACAGGCCCTGGTGCTACAGCATTAACCTTAATGGAGGGTGCAAATTTTTTGGCAAGTGCCAATGTCATATTATGTAAACCTGCTTTAGTGGTGCCATAAATATCAAAGCGAGGCGTTGGATTTTCGACGTTAATATCGGTGATATGGATGATATCCGCAGGCTTATTATGTTCACCAACTAATAATGAGGCTAAACCTTGATTAATTATGAATGGTGCTTTCATATGTACATTGAAAAACTGTTCATATTGTTGCGCTGCTAGCGCTAAGTCTTCGCTGGTCGGTTCAAATGATGAAGCATTGTGAATCAAAGCTCGAAAGCTTGAACACTTTGCTTTTAATGCCTCAAGAAATCTTAGAATGGTGTCGCTATTGGTAAGCGAAGCTTGAATAGTGGCGATACCCTGCTCATGTAAAGCTTGGATCTCATCAGTATGCGTACGATAATGAGCAAGAACGGTATAACCATCCTGATGTAAGCGTTGGGCGATATGATAACCAACTCGACGACCTGCTCCAGTGACTAATATTGCATTTTCTAACACGTGAACTCCTATGACTTTAACGACTAGCCTACCTGTTCCAGATAGTATTGCACAACAATATAGTGAGCAACTTCTCACTCTAATTAAACACGAAATTAGTGAGGCGGGTGGCAAGATAACCTTTTCTGATTATATGCAGTTATGTTTGTATGCACCGGGTTTAGGCTATTACAGTGCGGGTAGTCATAAAATTGGTGGTGGCGGAGATTTTACTACGGCACCACACATATCATCACTATTTTCACAAAGCTTAGCTCATCAGATTATTGATGTTTTACAGCAGATTGGTGAGGGTAATATTTTAGAATTTGGTGCCGGTAGCGGCAAGATGGCTGCGGATGTTTTATGCGAACTAGAAGCTCAGCATTGCCTTCCTCATCACTATTATATTATTGAAGTAAGTGCTGACTTACGTGAAAGGCAGCAGCAAGAAATACATAATATTATTCCTCATCTTGAAGAGAAGGTTGTTTGGCTGGATCGATTACCTGAGAATTTCAATGGGGTGGTATTAGCAAACGAAGTGTGTGATGCGATGCCCGTCCATCGATTGCACTTTGATCATGGCCATCATTATGAGTGTTATGTCACTAATAAAGATGATCAATTACAGTGGTGTGATGGTGAGCTATCTCGAACCGATTTCATCGACAAAATTACTGAGATAAAATCATTTATTGGTGAAGAGACCTACTTCACTGAAATTAATTTAGCAGCAGAAGCTTGGTTGACTAGTTTGACGAATAGTTTACAGCAAGGCGCTATTTTCATTATTGATTATGGTTACTCCAAAGCAAACTATTATCACCCGCAGCGTAATCATGGCACATTGATGTGTTACTTCCAGCAACAAGGACATGATAATCCGTTGATTTTAGCTGGCCTACAAGATATTACGGCTCATGTTGATTTCACTTCGCTGGCGCAGATTGCATTTGATAATGATTTTGATGTTGCAGGGTTTCAATCACAAGCAGATTTTTTACTAGCGGGTGGCATCACCGAGTTGTCATCACGTGATGGTGATGCATTTGACATGCTAAAGCAGGCGACAGAAATTAAGCGGTTAACCTTGCCCACTGAAATGGGTGAGACATTCAAAGTATTAACGCTCACTAGAGCTCTCGATCAATTATTACCACGAATAAAATTGGGTGATCGACGGCATAGCTTATAGTTAAGCAATAAAAAGGAAGCCGAAGCTTCCTTTTTTACTTGCTACAAAAATCTAAGACTAGGGCTGTGTTTTTAAATCTTCAATTTCTTGTTTCAAGCGATCAATTTCATCACTCATTTCAAACAGTATTTCTTTCATATTACCAACATCCTGTTGTAAATTGCCGGTTTCTTGCTTGCTACGAGCTACATCTTCTAATAACTCGGGGCTGACCGAACCATCGTCTCCAGTTTTACGTTCTTTCGCTGTTGCCAATACGGTGGCGATATCAATGACTAACCAATCGCTGCGCTCTTTACCTGTTTCAGGATCAAGATAAAATGACTGACCGGAGTCTAATGCTATTCGAGTCGTAAGATCTGAACTGCTTTTACGCTTTCCTGGTAATAAAGGATTAATTCGACGATCAACTTCTTGGCCAGTGGCAATATCTTTTTCTCTGTAGAGTTCGTGAACTAGACCAAAAATGATGTTTAAACGACCGCCGCTGATAAATACACGACCGGTATTTGTTTTGCGTTCTTTCGCTATCAAACCCTTGTGGGCACCGATACTAACAAAATTAATATCTTCATTAGGTGCCGCTTGACTTAAGCCACTGGCAATTGCAGTGCTTAATATTTGTAATTCAGAAGGTGCAAATAGAGGGTTTTCAGTTTTAGTCAGCACAATACGTTCGTTGACATAGAGCGAAGCTAATACAGTGCGAAGTTCATCACTACTGATGGATGCTGGATGCTCATTGGCAAGTCCTCCCATCAAGTCACGATTTACGATTTTGACATATTGCAGACCTGATTCCCATAACGTCCGACCTTCTTGACCCATTAAGATGTCAGCGTCCGTTTCCGCCTTATCAGCAGACAGCATTCCGCAGCCGGTTAATCCGCCGGATAGTGCTATGCTGACAGCAATAATACCGCTTAATTTAACAATGTCGCGCATACGGTTTTCCTTAATTATTTTAATGTTTGAATGGGAGTGCTATTTTCAGCTTTTTGCTCCCTACAGAGTAATTCTTGTACTGATTCTCGGGGATCGTACCCCTCAAATAGTATTTTGCATACCTGTTCAACAATGGGCATTTCAACGCCTGCCTGTTGTGCACGCATTAAAACTTCACGTGCAGCATGCATACCTTCAACTGTTTTTCCGACTTCAGTAACCGCTTGTTCAACCGTTAATCCGTGGCCTATAGCAAGCCCAAGTTGGCGGTTGCGGCTTTGATTGTCGGTACAAGTTAAAATTAAATCACCAATGCCTGATAAACCAAACATAGTTTCAGTTTTCGCCCCTAAGCTTGCAGCTAGCCGCAAAATTTCAGCCATACCACGAGTAATCAGTGCGGCACGTGCATTCGCACCATAACCAAGGCCATCTGAAATACCGGCGCTAATTGCCAAGACATTTTTAACTGTGCCACCAATTTGGACGCCTAACACATCATCAGTTGTATAAGCACGCAAGGTAGGACTATGTAATGCAGAGGCTAAGGCTTGATTAAACGCTATATCAGGCGAAGCTACAGTAATAGCTGTTGGCAAATCTTTTGCGACTTCTGCAGCAAAAGAGGGGCCTGAAATAACGGCTAATGAATGTGATTCGCCTAAGATTTCTGTCGCGGTATCATATAAAAACTGACCGCTTTCAGGTGTTAACCCCTTTGTCGCCCAACTTAAGGGTGTTTTCTCTGCAATCAGTGGCTTGATTTTATGGAGCATTTCGCTAAACGCGGTGCTCGGTACTGAGACTAAAATATGCTTGGCTGATTTGATTGCAAGTTCAAAGTCAGTCATGACTTTTAAGTTCTCTGGAAAAGCCAATCCAGGTAAATAGCGTTCATTGCTGTGCGTCGCTTGCATGTCGGTTAATTGTTTTGAATCACGCCCCCATAACATAATCTCGTGATCGTTTCTTGCAATGGCGATAGCTAAAGCCGTGCCCCACGCGCCGGCACCAATGACGAGCGTAGGAAACAAATCAGTATATGTTTTCGACACGGCTTATAGTGTTAACAGCGCTAGTGTGTCGTCGCTTCTGCTTTGGCTGCTTGTTGTTTGGCTTGTTCAATTTGGTTCATATATAAAGCATCGAAATTAACCGGCGCTAATACTAATTGTGGGAAGCCACCTTTAATTACGATGTCTGAAATAACTTCACGTGCGAATGGGAATAATGTGTTCGGGCAGTAGCTACCAACCAATGGTCCCATTTCTTGATCAGAGTAACCAGTTAATGAAAATACACCCGCTTGCTTTACTTCTGCCAAGAAAGCGACTTTATCGCCAACTTTTGCGGTAACAGTAACGGTTAATGTGATTTCGTGATTATCTTCATCAATACGAGAATACTCATTGCCTAATTGTAAATCTAATACTGGTTTCCATTCTTCACGAAAAATATCTGGTGTATTAGGCGTTTCGAAAGAAATGTCTTTCGTGTAAATCTTTTGAATTACGAAGCGCGCAGCTTCTTGTTCATTTGTTGCATTTTGTTCTGCCATGACAGGTTCCTTAAGCTATGATTTAAGACTGGGCTATTAGCGTATCCAGTTGTTTAGAGTTATTAATCGCCACGAGATCGGTGTAGCCACCGATGGACTGGTTATTGATAAAGATTTGCGGCACAGTACGTTGCCGACTTTTTTTCATCATTTCTTGTCGTTTAGAAGGGTCTAAGTCAACACGAATTTCAGTGTAAGCAATCCCTTTTCTTTCCAGTAATTGCTTTGCCATTACGCAGTAAGGACAATGTGCGGAGGAATATACTTCGACTTTAGCCACGATTACTATTACCTAAATGATGATGAATAAATTAGCTAAATAACGGTAACTTGGCATCTTTCCAAGCATTTAAACCGCCACTTAATACGTAGATATCTGAAAAGCCATTACTACGAAGTTGTTTGGCTGCTGTACGCGAACGTTGTCCACTGACACAAATCAAAATGATAGGTTGTGTAGGATCGTTAAGTTTTGCAATATTGGCTGCAAGCGTCGACAACGGCAAACTCATTGACTCTGCAATGTGTTCCTTTTTAAACTCAGCGACTTCTCTAATATCTAAAAATAGCCCATTTTGTTGATTCACTATTTGAATGGCTTGTGCAGTACTTAATGGGCTGATACCTGAGATTTTCTGATTTAATGAATCAGATAATATCATCGCTGCTAATATGATAAAAAGCGTAACCAATATCCAATGGTTAACAATAAAACTACCTACATTTTCCATATTAGACCTTTAATTACTGCCGTTAGAGCAAAATACATCGCGCATCATTTCAATCAGCTTTAGTGTGCGCTCATCTTTAACGCGGTAATAAATACGATTTGCATCGCGGCGTGATGCAAGTACATCTTTGTCTCTGAGTTTGGCTAAGTGTTGTGATACGTTACTCTGTGTCGTACCGACATAGTCGACAATATCTTGCACGGCCAACTCTTGTTCGCCTACTGCACACAATATCTTTAAGCGTAAAGGGTGCGACATCGCTTTTAACGCAAAAGCGGCGCGTTCGATATCTTCATCATGTTGGATAAGATCATTGTTTTCGAGTTGGGCCACAAATATTACTCAATGTTGATTGACTGCAATTAGCCAAAAAAGACCATATAATACACGCGATTTTCAATGATTTGCATGTATTCTGTAGAATATCATCGTTAAACGTTACGTTTTCAGGTTATAAGGACGACTCAATGAGCCACCCACATCGCCCACTCGCGCTAATTATTCTAGATGGATGGGGATATAGCGAAGAGCCTCAATATAATTCAATCCTTGCGGCAAATACGCCGGTATGGGATCGCTTATGGCAAGATTATCCCCATACGCTGATTAGTGCTTCTGGTGCTGGTGTTGGTTTGCCTGGTGATCAAATGGGTAATTCAGAAGTTGGGCATATGAATTTAGGTGCGGGACGAATCGTCTATCAAGACTTCACCCGAATTAGTCGCGCCATTAGCACCGGCTCTTTTTTCACTAATCAGACCTTAACTGATGCTGTCGAACTCGCGCACAAAAATGATAAAGCAATCCACATTCTAGGTCTACTCTCGGCGGGGGGCGTTCATAGTCATGAAGCGCATATTCATGCAATGATTGAATTAGCGGTTAAACAAGGTGTACAACATGTCTATGTTCATGCTTTTTTAGATGGGCGAGATACGCCGCCAAAAAGTGCCCAAAGTTCAATCGCTGCACTTGAGCAAAAATGTAAAGAATTGGGCGGCGGACAAATTGCCTCTATCATCGGTCGTTTTTATGCGCTTGATCGCGATAATCGTTGGAATCGTGTTGCCAAAGCCTATGATCTGATTACGGAAGGACAGGCAGAGTTCCATGCTGCTGATGCTAGCCACGCACTACAAATGGCGTATGAGCGTGAAGAAACAGATGAGTTTGTGAAGGCTACAACAATAGGTAAGCAGGCGGTTAAGGTTGAAGATGGCGACGTGCTTGTCTTTATGAATTTTCGCTCCGATCGTGCTAGAGAGTTAACGGAAAGCTTCATTTATAGTGATTTTGATGCGTTTAACCGTCAGCGTAAAATTACCTTAGGATCATTTGTAACGCTCACGGAATATAAAAAAGAATTTCCCGTGCCTGTTGCTTTTCCCGCTGAAAAATTAAACAACGTGTTGGGTGAACATCTGTCTTCTTTAGGTTTAAAACAGTTACGGATCGCTGAAACTGAGAAATATGCCCATGTCACCTTTTTCTTTAATGGTGGACAAGACGAGCCCTTTGAAGGCGAGGATCGCATTTTAGTACCATCACCAAATGTGACAACGTATGATCAACAGCCAGCAATGTGTGCTCCAGAAGTAACTGAACAGCTGGTCAAAGCGATCCATAGTAATAAATACGATGTGGTCATTTGTAATTTTGCCAATGCGGATATGGTCGGCCACACCGGTAATTTTGATGCCGCAGTCAAAGCCATCGAAGCCTTAGATAACTGTTTAGGGCGGGTTTGGTCAGCCTTGAAGGAGGTGGGCGGTGAAATGCTGGTCACCGCCGATCATGGTAATGCGGAGTTGATGCGTGATGACGGCACCGGTCAGGCTCATACTGCACATACCAGTAACCTTGTACCTTTAATTTATGCTGGGCGTGAAGCTCGGTGTATTGAACAAGGTACGCTGGCGGATATTGCACCCACGATGCTGAGCGTGATGAATTTACCTATTCCTCAAGAAATGAGTCAACATTTACTGGTGTCACTGAGTTCGGAAAAGTCAGATTAGCAAGTTTTATATGTTAACTCGGGTTTGTTTTTGTCTTTTCCTGCTAGCGGGTAATTCATCAGTCATGGCTGATGCTCCAGCTACTTCTGCTAAAGAGTTAGCCGCGGTTAAAACTGAAATTCAAGCTCTGAGTGACGATGTAAACCTTAATAAAGCCTCGAAAGAGACTTTGTTTAAGCAATTAAAACAACAAAGTCAGGCTGTTTCTGAGCTTACTAAGGATTTAACTAAACTTGAGCAGAAGTTGATCAAGCAATCGGATGAGTTAAGTCGGTTGGCATCGAAGCAGCAGCAGCAAAATAAAACTCACAGCCAGCAATTGGCAGCATTGAACCAGCAGATTCGCACTGCTTATATTAATGGTCAGCCAAGCATTATGAAAGTTCTGCTGAATCAACAAAATCCTGTGACATTATCTCGAAGTACCGTTTACTATCGTTATTTCCACCAAGCTCGTCAGCAGCAGCTACTTAATATAAATGAAATATTACAAAATTTAACGGTAGAGCAAAAAATGTTATTCGGAGCTCAAAAAAAACAGCAACAACTTTACGCTGAGCAAGAAAAAAAGCGAGCGACACTTAAAACGAAGGCGGAGCAACGCGAAGCAACTTTGGCGATGCTGGATAAAAAAATTACTAGCCAAGATTCGCGGTTAGCGTTATTACGTGAACAAGAGTTGTCATTACAGGCTCTACTCTATTCACTAAATAAGCCTAAACGAGCTACAGACATCAACATCGTCAAGGCCAAAAACTTGCAATCTTTTGCAAATCAACAAGGCAAATTAATATGGCCTAAAAATGGGAAACTACTGGCGCACTTTGGTAGTCCAAGAAATCTTGGTAAACTGACTTGGCAAGGTATTATGATTGCGGCATCATCCGGAGATAATATTGTTGCTGCTGCTCCTGGTCGTGTCGTCTTCTCTGATTGGCTGCGAGGTTTTGGTTTATTGATTATTATTGATCATGGCGATCAGTATATGACGCTATACGGTAATAACGAGTCGCTACTTAAACAAGTAGATGACGAAGTCGTAACAGGTGATCTAATTGCCCACAGTGGTGAGAAGGATGTGCGACAACAAGCTGGTTTATATTTTGAAATTAGATACAAAGGTAGCCCAACCAACCCAATGAAATGGTTGAGAAAACAAAGCTAAAAGCATTAATGAAGGAAAAAAAATGAGTTTTTTAAAACGTGATTTTGGGTTAATGGTTGCTGGCGCTACTTTAGGTGCGAGTTTGATTTTTGGCCAAGTGGTCTTTGCCGAAAAAGTCGACATTAAACCAGATTTACCATTGGACGAGCTACGCGCTTTTTCTGAAATATTTGGTCGTATTAAGAATAATTATGTCGAACCGGTAGAGGATAAAGAGTTACTCCAAAATGCTATTCGTGGCATGTTATCTGGTTTAGACCCCCACTCAACATACTTAGATCTGAAAGACTTTAAAGAGTTACGAGAAGGTACTTCAGGTGAGTTTGGTGGTTTAGGTATCGAAGTATCAATGGAAGATGGCTTTGTTAAAGTTGTTTCTCCAATCGATGATACTCCTGCAGCAAAATCTGGCGTATTATCAGGCGATTTAATCGTCCGTTTGGATGATGCACCTGTTAAGGGTATGACACTGGGTGATGCGGTAGACATTATGCGTGGCGAACCCGGTAGTAAGTTATTACTGACTATTATTCGTGATGGCGAAGATAAGCCTTTAAAAATTGAGCTCACCCGAGCGATTATAAAAGTGAAAAGTGTTAGACAAAAAATGCTGGAGTCAGGCTATGGCTACGTCCGTATCAGTACCTTTGCCTCACGAACAGGTCCAAGCTTGAAAGAAGCGATCAGTGCATTAAAAATTGAAAATGATGGTGATTTGAAAGGGCTTGTACTCGATTTACGTAATAATCCTGGTGGCTTATTAGACGCAGCCGTTGAAGTGTCTGACACCTTTATTACAAAAGGGTTGCTTGTTTATACCGAAGGTCGAATCAAAGATTCTTCAGAAAAATTTAATGCTAAACCAGATGATTTATTGAAAGGTGCACCATTAGTCGTGCTTGTTAACGGTGGCTCGGCATCAGCATCTGAGATCGTTGCAGGCGCCTTACAAGATCACAAGCGAGCGATTATTCTTGGTTCGAAAACCTTTGGCAAAGGTTCTGTGCAAACTGTTATGCCATTGACCAATGATACGGCTGTTAAAATGACGACAGCCCGCTATTTCACACCATCTGGCCGATCTATTCAAGCGGAGGGCATTGTACCTGATATCACCATTGATGCAGTCAAAATATCTAATGGTGATGACAGTAGCTTTAAAGCATTGCGTGAGCAAGATTTAAGTAAACATTTGGATAACCCTAATGCTAAGACGGACGAGCCAGTCAATGAAGATACTATGATTGAAGTCAAAAAAGCTGAAGATGTCACGCCTTTAGCAGTTAAAGACTACGCATTATCAGAAGCATTAAACCTTTTGAAAGGAATTAACATTCTTAACCCAAGACCGTAGTTTTTCCATTGGCCCTTAAGCATCATAGCTTTGCTTTATCAACCATTAAAAATTTGAGCAATTAAATAAAAGGCGGAGTCTTCGAAGCAGGTTTGCTTCGAAGTCGTTAATAGGGCTATTTACAGGAATATTTATGTCTTCAATGAGTTTGTCAGATCTATCTATTTTGCTTGTTGAGCCTTCAGCGATGCAGCGCAAGGTTATTTTGGCTCATTTAGCGGATGAGGGGGTTTATAAAGTTGATGGTGTTGAATCTGGTGAAGCAGCGCTCAAGCTGATCCAGCAGTATCAACCAGACCTTATTATCAGTTCAATGTATTTACCTGATATGTCGGCTACCGAGTTGCTAAAGACGATTAGATCAACGCAGTCTTTGAAAGATATGAACTTTATGCTGGTATCTAGCGAAACTGACTTTAAGGCACTTGATCCCATCCGGCAGGCAGGCGTGATCGCTATTTTGCCTAAACCGTTTAATAATGATGATTTACGGCGCGCGCTACGCACAACGGTAGATTATATTGAGCCAGAAGAGATGGAGTTAGAAAATTACGATATTACTGCTTTAAATGTGTTGCTAGTTGATGATAGCCAGACGGCTAGAAATCACGTTAAACGTGTTTTAAAATCTCTCGGTATTCAAAATATCCAAACAGCGAATAATGGTCTTGAAGCAATAAAAATACTCAGTGAGTTTGAATTTGATCTGATCGTGACCGATTTTAATATGCCCGAGATGGATGGTCAGCAACTGACCGAGTTTGTTCGCAATGACATGGGCAATGCTTATGTGCCTATCTTGATGGTAACAAGTGAATCGGATGAAGCAAGACTCGGTCATGTGCAGCAAGCAGGTGTTTCAGCTATTTGCGACAAACCATTTGAGCCGCAATCTATTCGTGAAATTCTTTATCGAGTGTTAGATGGCTAAGACTAAAAGTTACTTATATTAAGGCTTGTTGAATCTGTGTAGCTAAATTAATTTGTAAACCTGAGGTGCGTTGTCGCTGGACACATAAGGCACTGCGAAAGCCTAGATAGTCTGGATTTAAGGGGGCTAATACTTTGATGTCTTGGTGGCGTAATGCGCCTGCTAAGCCACACAATAAATGATGCTTTTTCGATTCTGAAACAAACGCTTCTAGCTTTGCTAAATTCCAGTGGTCTAATAAATGTTGACCATTTTTAATCGCAGTATCTACCATTACGCCATGAAAGCCAGCGGCTTTTAATAAGGGTAAGTAATCTTGGGTTGGTGGTTTGTCGGCAAAAATAACAGCAATCACTGGTGTTGCGAGTGTTTGAACAGCCTCTGCTAACTCCATTAAACATGACTGTAAATTGTTATCTGGAAATACCCCAATTTTGACATAATCAACGCCAGAACTTGCCATTTTGGTCATCGCTGATTGGATCACTTTTGCTTCCATTACTAAGTCACCGATTGTTGCGCTAGTTCGGCAGCGACCATTGATCATAGCCACTATCTGACTCACCGTTGCCACACTCAATGCGCCTAAAGCCCCTTGAGAGGGGTTTTTCATGTCTAGAATATCGGGCAGTACGGGCAGTAACATATCCGCTTCTTCTAGCGATTGGACGCTAGCTAACCATTTACTCATTAAGTGTTATACCTGCATCGTTAATTTTTGCCATTAACCAACCCCATGCTTCTAATTCTTTAGGCCCAGCAGTTTTGTCGATCGCGATGGTTAAATAGGCAATTTCTTGTTTAATTTTTTCAACCGGCAACATATTTAAGCGACTGACTAAAATAGCAGCATCAATAACAGCACTTTGGGCACGGTTAAAGCCACGAAAGGGCGCATGGGTTTTTTCATATACGATCTTAGCTTTAAAACTTGAACGTGGACTATCATCATCAAAGGCAATAACCTCCAATTCACTATGAGCTAATGCTTGGCTTAGATATTCACCTTTAATTTTCTGGCAGGGCAATGTTGGCCAATCACGTCGTCCCGTTAGTGAGCCAGCAAAAACTCGCACATCATCGATATAATTAATGGTGCATTGTCGATGATGTTTTAAGTTTTCGTAGGTCGCGGATGGTTTAAAAGGTTGAATCAAGAAGTAACCATTTACTTCGGATATTCCCATTGGTGCAGAATGTGGTTTATTATCAACAGACAAAGTTGTCACCATGACTTCGTGAATTTTGCTATCAAGCAGTGCCACATTTCTTTCCTGTTTTCATCGTTGTACCTTCGGCTTTTTGCTGCGTTAAATCTTCCTCAGGTTTAGTGGTTGCACAGCCCCAATCAAGTTCTTCGTCCTGCGTATAACGTTTGCCTAGTTGCCAAGCGATTTGTGCTCTTGCGAGTTCGGCTCCTAAGTAAAAAGCATGGCCAGCATCTTCTTTTAAATCGAGTTGTGGATAGAAGGCAAAAGGGTCGATATCTTGGATTAATCCGTCACGGTTAAATAGATAGATCCCTTGCTCAGCGACTTTAATTCGGTAGTTAGGATCTTTAATATTGCTGGCTAATTCGGCAATATCCTGCGCATTATCAGGAAAGGGGCGGCGCTCATGCGTTATCAATAAATCAGCAGTGAAATCACGAGGCAAACTGCTATCTTCGCGGGCGGCATACATCATGCGCCTTGCTATATCTGCTTCCCTTATTGCATTTCGAGCGTGAGGACTCACTTCGGTTGCAAGGACATTAGTTATACGTAGTTCTGAAATGATCCCAAATAGAAGTGCATTAATTCCACTAGTGCTAGCATCGGTTAGTTCTGTTAAATTACCTACGCCCATCATCATTGGGGCATCAGGGTATCGTCGTCGTAATTCATGATATCGAACAATAGAGTTTGTTAAACCAAAATGTATCGGTTCAATGATCGGATCGGCGATCCATGGCCGATTTATTTTATCCATTAATTCCATTGCGCGTTCTAGAGATTCGAGCGAGCCACGCTCTGCCGGAACGATAATTGGCACGGTATCCATCTCTTCTGCGAGATGATGGGTTTTTTCGGTCAAGCTGAGTACATAATCTGCTCCTGCTTTACCTGCGCGGCGCAAATCACTCAGTTCTAAGGAATCGACACTGACTTTAAAGCCTGCTTCATGTAAAGCAGTGATAGCCTCTTCCATATGTGGAAACTTTTCTTCGGGCAGACAGCCAATATCAATGACATTAGCACCATTATCCCGATAGTAGTTTGCGCGCGCTAAGATGCTATCAATATCACGATCCGGCGCATCAACTATTTCAGCAAATATATTGACATCATAATGGCTTAAGTCAGGCTTTTTACGTTCACGGCCGAAAAATATGGGAAGATCTTTAACTTCTTCTGGGCCACGAATAATTGGAATTTTGAGTTGCTGACTTAGCGTTTCTAAATCACCTCGGCACCTGCCTGGTACAATAATTTGGTCGGCGTCAGCAATGATTTCTTTGCTTAAGCGACGCCCAATCATTTTATCGGTCATCAACGCTGCAACCGATAAGCCGAGTTGATGAATACGATAATCGAAAGGTAGTGGTTTCATTTCCTCTAAGACTTTATCTAAGCTAGGCTCAGCAAGCTTACCGGTCAGAAAGAGCAGCTTTTCGGTCATTGATTGACTTCTGCCAGGCGTAACTTTATTGCTGCAACTAGTTTTTCTGGGTTTTCCACCACAGTTGTTAATTCAATTGATCGTAATTTATGGGTGTGAGCTAAATCAAGTTCGCGTGGCCACAGCCTAACAATGCGATCGGGTGCAGGTGTATCAGTTTCAGGCTCGGTATCACAGGCTAAGACGATGCTTGGTATGCGACACTTGCCTGCTTGTGCATAAACATTTGTCACCAACGTATCGGATAATCCAAGCACCATTTTAGCGACTGTATTTGATGTTGCCGGTGCAACGACTAGCGTGTGGTAATCGCCTCTGTAAAACAAACCTACAGGTGGCGCACTTGCTGCGCGGTCCCGATATACACGACTTTTGTTATTGATCTGTTTTGGGTCATGGCCATACATCCGCATTACTTCTTCACCTGCTCGGCTATAAAATAAGTCGACATCCTCTAAATCGCCTATTATATCAAGGCATTCTTCTAGATAATGACCTGATCCGGTAACGGCCCAAGCGAGACGTGGTTTTTCTGGTGCTGATTGCATGATGGAAACCTAATTAACAAGCGAGTTTGGTAATTTTGCCAGAGTCACAGTTGATAGTAAAAATAAGATAGTGAAGTCTTCACATTATACGATAGAATTGTTTATTAAATTAGCAATTAAGGAGTTAACCTATGGTAGTAACAGATAATAAAGTCCCAAAGATAGTGGTCGTGGGAGGAGGGGCTGGTGGACTTGAACTAGTCACAACCTTAGGAAAAAAACTTGGCAAAAAAGCTAAGGCTGAAATTACTTTGATTGATAATACCCACACTCATATCTGGAAGCCCTTATTGCACGAAGTTGCTGCCGGTACTTTGGATTCTCATGAAGATGAGATTGAATATCTTAGCCAAGCAATGTGTAGTGGCTTTCGTTTTAGGCTTGGCCGTATGTCAGGGTTAGATAGAGAGAATAAGCAAGTTAATGTGGCCGCTACGTTTAATGATGCTGGCGTAGAGATTATTCCTACTCGTAACTTCTCTTATGATTATCTTGTGATTGCTGTCGGTAGCGTTAGTCATGATTTCGGCATTAAAGGTATAGCTGAAAATTGTCTGTTTTTAGATACCACGAAACAAGCTGAGCACTTTCAGTCACAGTTAATAGAAGCCTATTTGCGTGCTCATACTCAAGGAAAGCCAATTGATCAGGGTCAATTAGATATTGCGATTGTTGGTGCTGGTGCAACGGGTGTTGAGCTAAGTGCTCAATTACATGAAGTGTCACACTTATTGACTGCTTATGGATTAGACGAAGTTAAACCTACCGATGTCAAAATTAGCATCATCGAGGCTGCCAATCGTGTTTTGCCTGGTTTACCAGAAAACTTGTCTGCGGCAACAGAGGCAGAGTTGAGTAAGCTTGGCGTCACCGTACTAACCAACGAACGTGTAGTGGAAGTGACGGATAGAGAAATTAAAACAGAGAGTGGCAAGATTATTCCTGCTGCCATTAAAGTATGGGCTGCTGGCATTAAGGCCCCTGACTTTCTTAAGGATATTGCGGGTCTAGAAACAAACTGGATGAATCAGCTGGTGGTTAAGCAGACATTACAAACCACCTTAGATGACGATATTTACGCGATAGGTGATTGCAGTGCTTGTAAATGGCTAGGGCATGATGAAAATGTGCCGCCACGTGCACAAGCGGCTCATCAAATGGCGTCACATGTTTTTAAGTCTATTACTCGTCGTATGGCAAATAAGGAAGTGACTGAATATGCATACCATGACTATGGATCTCTAGTTTCTCTAGGTCGATACAGTACAGTCGGTAATATGATGGGCAGCCTAAGTAAAGGGAGTCTGATGATCGAAGGATTTATGGCACGTCTAATGTACCTATCACTATACAAAATGCATCAAATTGCTTTATTTGGCATATTCCGGGTTGGAATGTTATCGCTATCACACTTATTTAGGCGGAGTGTTCATCCTAAAATTAAGCTTCACTAAGCATAAGCTTATTATTAATGCAAAAAAAGGCCCTTATGGGCCTTTTTTATTGTTTTTTTACAGCTAATTGGGCTTATTTTAAAGACATTCTTTTAAAGATTTCCGTTCCTTCCATGTGATGTTTAATCGCTGCAGCTACATGAATGACTATTAATGTTATAAATACAAAGGCTAGTACTTCATGCACCTCTGTAAAGGCTTCTCTCATCTCACTGTCGGCTTCAGCTAACCGAGGCAATACAATCCCCCAGAATTTAGTATCGTAATTGCTGTACATAGACTGCAAATACCCTGACAACGGCATGGCAATCATGACGACATAAAGGAGGCCGTGAACCGTGCTGGCTGCTTTCTGTTGCCACTTACTGATTGTGTCGGGTAGCACAGGTGCTTTATGTGTTAATCGCCACAGAATGCGCATTAAAATTAACATTACGGCGGTAATACCTAATGACTTGTGCAATAAAAAGTAGAATGCACGCACGCTTTCTTCACCCGGTGGCAGCTCTGATTGTTTTGGCAGTTCAACCATATATAACCCGAGGCCTAGCATTCCTAAGATGATCAACGCGATTAACCAGTGAAATATTATTTGTACGCGGTTGTATTTCAGTATTGTGTTATCGATCATACTTTTCTCCAGAAGTTAAAAGGATTATTAATTAAAAATAAAAAGGCCGTAATAATAAATATTACGACCTTTTACTGGTAGAGATAATTCCTTAGGTGTACATGGTGTTCTGCCTAATTTTAAATATCTAAATTAGTAGCTTGTAATGCATGCGTCTCGATAAAGTCTCGGCGGGGCTCTACATTGTCGCCCATTAAGGTGTTAAATGTTTCATCAGCAGAAATTGCGTCTTCAATTTTAACTTGTAGTAACCGACGTTTTGACTTGTCCATAGTGGTTTCCCACAATTGATCCGGGTTCATTTCGCCCAGACCTTTGTAACGTTGTACATTTTGACCGCGTCGCGCTTCTGCCATCAACCAAGCGACAGCTTGTGCAAAATTGCTGACAGCTTCACTGCGTTCACCACGTTGAATGCGTGCATTTTCTTTAAATAAACCATTAATTTTATCGGCAAAACTTAGAATACGTTGGTACTCTGAGCTAGCAAAAAAATCACCGGGGATATGGTAATCAGTATTAATACCGTGACGACTGAAACTGACGTTAACATCTAATGTTGAGTCATCTTGTTTAACAACCGATAATTTATAACTGGTACCTGTTGGTAAGTCTGCGCTTAAGCGTTGATCAATTTCACTTAACCAGCGTGTTATTTCGGTTTCATTTGATAGCTCTGGAATGGCTGTCTGAAAGACCAGTTGTCTTAAGAAAGCTGGGTAGTAATGATTGCTTAGACGATTGATGACTGAGGTAACTACTTGATATTCTTCAACCAGTAAATTGAGAGCATTACCTGTAATGACATTTGTAGAGTCAGAGGCGCCTGCTGGATACAGTTCAGCATTAGTCAATGCCAATTCCGTAATGTAACGCTCCATTTCAGCATCATCTTTTACGTAACGTTCTTGCTTGCCCTTTTTAATTTTGTAGAGTGGTGGTTGTGCAATATAGATATGTCCACGCTCTACTAATTCAGGCATTTGGCGATAGAAAAAAGTCAGTAACAGTGTTCGAATATGGGATCCATCCACGTCGGCATCGGTCATAATTATAATGTGGTGGTAGCGTAGCTTACTTGGGTCGTATTCGTCCCTTCCGATACCACATCCTAGCGCCGTGATTAATGTGCCGACTTCTGCCGAGCTGATCATCTTATCGAAGCGAGCGCGTTCTACATTAAGAATTTTCCCTTTCAATGGCAAAATTGCTTGCGTACGACGATCACGACCTTGCTTGGCGCTTCCTCCCGCAGAATCACCCTCTACTAGGAATAGTTCTGATAGCGCAGGATCGCGTTCCTGACAGTCTGCTAATTTACCGGGTAAACCTGCAATATCTAGTGCGCCTTTTCGACGAGTCAGTTCGCGTGCTTTTCTCGCTGCATCGCGTGCGCGTGCGGCATCAACCATTTTGTTCGCGATTAATTTTGCATCAGTCGGGTTTTCAACCAAATAATCGTGGAAGAACTCGTTAACCAGTGATTCAACGATTGTTCTCACTTCCGAAGAAACTAGCTTGTCTTTGGTTTGTGAAGAGAATTTAGGATCGGGCACCTTGACTGATAACACCGCAGTTAAACCTTCACGGGCATCATCACCACTAGGAGCAACTTTTGATTTTTTAGCTAAACCTTCAGATTCAATATACTGGTTCAGTGTGCGTGTTAGTGCTGCTCTGAAGCCTGCCAAATGTGTTCCGCCATCACGCTGTGGAATATTGTTGGTAAAGCAATAAAGATTCTCTTGATAAGAGTCATTCCACTGCATCGCCAATTCGACAGTCACATCATCCTTTTCACCTGTGATGGTAATTATGTTGTCATGGACGGGCGCTTTATTCTTATTTAAATGCTCTACAAAGGCACTAATACCCCCTTCATAATAAAACACCTCACTTCGCTCATCACGTTCATCTGTGAGCACAATGCGCACACCTGAGTTTAAAAAAGCTAATTCACGGATTCGTTTGGCTAGGATTTTGTACTCAAACTCTGTGACGTTAGTGAAGGTTTTTGTGCTTGGCCAGAATTGAATCTTTGTTCCGGTTGTCTCTGAATCTTCATCTTCATGGAGTGGAGCATCGGGGACGCTGTCGGTGTAGCTTTGGCGATAGACTTTATTGTTGCGACGTATTTCAAGAGTTAATTTTTTAGATAAAGCGTTAACTACTGAGACGCCTACGCCGTGTAAACCACCTGACACTTTGTATGAATTATCATCAAATTTACCGCCTGCATGAAGCACTGTCATAATGACTTCTGCTGCTGACACGCCTTCATCTTCATGGATGTCTACAGGAATGCCACGGCCATTATCTGACACGGAAACGGAATTATCTGGATGTATGCGTACGTTAATTTCACTGCAATAGTTTGCTAATGCTTCGTCGATAGAGTTATCCAATACTTCGAAAACCATGTGGTGCAAACCCGTACCATCATCAGTGTCTCCAATATACATGCCTGGACGTTTACGAACGGCATCAAGTCCTTTAAGAACTTTAATGTTGGAGGAGTCATACGTTTTTTCTTCGGTTATCATATTAAATCCATTAGCAGTACAGACAGGATGTTTTTATAAAGTTTACATTTTACTCTTTATATCTATTTGTTGATAGCGGGGCTGGAAATGCTTAGATGATCTTTCCCTGTTTCACGTGAAACACAGCGATTGATTCATTGATTTCTGAGCTCAGTTTTAGGGTTGAGTCAGTACTGCTAATAAAAGATTGGACAGGTAGTTTAGACAGTTCTTTAAGTATTATTTGCTGGTGTTGTTTGTCGAGCTCGGAACTAATGTCATCTATTAATAAAATGCTTCTAGTGTGTTGAGAGCTATTTAATGTGATTTCAGCTTGCGCCATGCTTAAAGCTAGAACAAACAATTTTTGTTGGCCACGTGAAAGTATTTCTGCCGGATCAGCGTCATTTATATTAAATGACCAATCGGCGGCATGACTGCCTGAGCGAGTGTAGCTAAGCTTTTTATCTCGATCTAAATTGATTTGTAACGATTCTAATAATGCGTGTTCTTTAGACCAGCCAGATTTAAACTGTAGCGAAAAGATTGCAGCGCTAAATTCTGGGCATAAACGAGGGAAAATACGTTTGAATATATCGAGGATATTGAATAATTGTTCGCGGCGAAAGTGGGTAATGATTTCACCATGTTCAGCAAGTTGCGTGTCCCATAGTTGAATTTCATCATTTTTTTTATGTTGCCTCAATGCTGAGTTTCTTTGTTGCACTACTTTTTTATAGGATTGCCATTGATAATTGAAGCTTGGTTCCACGTGAAACAATCCCCAGTCAAGCAGCTGTCGACGGTATTTAGGACCTTGTTCGAAGAACTGATGACAATTAGCAGGAATCAATTGTAATGGTAGCTGAATAGCTAGATCAGATAGTCGCTTTAATGGTTCGCTATTAATACGAATATGCAGACCTTGGCTAAGATCAAATTGCAGTCCAACAGGTGTGCTATTAGTTGTCGTGGCAACTACTTGAAGTCTTTCTTGGCCAAACTGAACTGCATTTTTTAAAAAGCGCGTTCTAAATGAACGCCCTAAAGTAAGTAAGTGAATCGCCTCTAAGATACTCGTTTTACCTGAACCATTATCGCCTAATATTAGGTTGATACCTGATGATGGCTGGATAATTAATTCAGTTATGTTGCGCAGGTTTGTAATGGTGAGTTGGTTTAGCACCAGCAGTTCCAGAAGAGGTAAGTCTCGCTACTTTACTGGAAAAGTGAGAGCTTATAAACCGTTATTATTTAAGCCAAGATATGTGGAAGTTGCTTAGTTAAGGCTTGCTTTTCAGAGACAGTGTCACCGCTCAATACAAAACCAAGTAATGTGTCATTATCTGATTTAAAAAGCCCTTTAATTCCAAAGCCCGAGGGCGCTTTTTCAAACGTCCAATTGCCTGTTGCGCTTTCTTCTGGTGAGGCTACTACAAGTGGATAAATAGGCGTTTTGATTGCAACAGGCATCGCTGGATATTTCACTGCGGTTGTTTCCCCAGATAATGTTTTTGCTAAGGCTTTTGCCGCGGCAAGAATAGGAGCAATATAAAGCAGGTTATGTCCAGATACTTCAGCACAGTCTCCTAATGCGAAGATGTTAGGCTGACTGGTTTGTAAGTATTCGTCCGTGACAATTCCGTTGTTAGTGTTAAGTCCCATTGCTTTCGCAAGGTCGGTATTAGAGCGAAGACCAATCGCTGAAATAACAACATCAGCCTGTAACTGCTGACCATGAGATAGAGTAAGTTGATAGCCCTGTTTTGCATGATTTACTGACGTGACCGTTGATTCAAAATACCAATCAACCCCAGCTTTACTCAGCGTTGTTTTTAATTCACGGGCAATAGGCTCAGGTACTAACCCCGTCATTGGCAAAGTACTTGGACCGATAACAGAAACGGCAATGCCTGTATTGATCAGATCATTTGCAAACTCACAACCAATTAAGCCTGGCCCTATAATCGCGACATGTTTAGCACCAACGAGTTGCTTACGAAATGTGCTGTAATCATCAAGGGTGTTTATAGACAGCACATCATTAGATGCATTGCCATCAACGTGAATACGGATGGGGCTTGCTCCTAATGCTAATACTAAGTTTTTATAGCTAATAGGAAGGGAGTTAGTCGCGATACTAATAGTCTGATTCTGTGGATCAATATGCTTAACCTCAGTGTTATTAATCACCGTTGCATTAAGAGTCTTCGCCATTGCTTCAGCTGAAGAAAGGGATAATTGATCAGCTGTTTTACCCTTACTTAAAGCATTAGAAAGCATGGGTTTAGGATAACTACGACCATCATCCTCGCTAATAATAATGAGAGGGGTAACAGCATCTAGCTTACGAAACTCACGCGCTAGCGTGTAGCCTGCAAAGCCAGAACCAATCACAATTATTGGATTCATAATATGTGTCGCCTTAAATAACATGTGTCAGGGGAGAAGAGGCAAAACTTCGTCCTACCTCTTCAAAGATTGATTTTAGATTTGTACCATTTCGAAATCGTCTTTACCTACGCCACACTCCGGGCATTCCCAATCATCTGGAACATCATCCCAGCTAGTTCCTGGTGCGATACCTTCTTCAGGTAAACCTTTCGCTTCATCATAAATAAAACCACATACTATGCATTGCCACTGTCTCATTGTGCATTCTCCAGAATTAAAGTTATTGGTGTGTTGTCGGATCAATCTAATGTGTTTTGATGCTGGACGTTTTTTAACTTTTGCCCGTATTGGCAAATATTTTTGTCGTCAGGGTTACTTTAACAAATATTGCTATTTGGTTCCTGTAGATTCTGTAATTTTTTGTCTGTTATTTGAGGCTTATTTAACGGCGACGGACAAGATAGTGTAATTTATGATAACTTACAGTAAACAGGTTATTGTCAAATTATTAAGTGGATTAGCCGATTATGAATTTACCTACACTTCGTCAATTACAATACTTAACGGCAGTAGTAGAGCTCAAGCACTTTGGGCGAGCAGCTGAACGTTGCTTTGTAACCCAGTCAACCTTGAGTGCAGGCATTCAGGATTTAGAAAGTATATTGGGTGTACCCTTATTGGAGCGGACTAACCGAAAGGTAATGCCGACGGCCTTGGGTATTACTATTTCATCCCGATCACAGGAGATATTGTCGCTATCTAATGATTTAGTGGATTTAGCTAAATCAGAGAGTGATCCACTTCGTGGTCGAATACGTATTGGGGTTATCCCCAGCATTAGCCCTTTTTTATTGCCAAAAGCATTACCATCGATCCGCAAACAGTTACCATTAATTGAATTAGTCCTTATTGAGGATCAATCTGAACGATTATTATCGAGGTTAAGAGCAGGTGAGATCGATTTAGCTATTTTGGCTTTTCCTTTTGAGATTGGCGACCTGAGTCACCAAATTTTTGCTGAGGAGCAATTTTGGGTGGCACTGCCTAAAAAGCATCCGCTGTCAGTGAAAGAGAGTGTCGATGTGACGCAACTGGCGACACAGGACTTGCTATTGTTAGCCGAAGGGCATTGTTTACGTGAACATGCGTTGAGCGCTTGTAAACTACCTACAACAACAGATAGAGCTTCTTTAGAAGGGACGAGCCTATATACTTTAATAGAAATGGTGGCTGGTGGTTTAGGTGTTACGCTCATACCTGAGATGGCGGTTAATACAGATATGGTCCGACATGCAGATATCTGTTTAAGACCTCTTGACGTTAAACAAGGTAAACCAATGCGTGAAATAGGTTTAGTTTGGCGGCCCAGCTACCAGCGGTTAAATACCCTTAATTTATTAGCTGAAAGTTTTTCTGATGCACTGACGAAGTAGTCTCTCGAGCATTCAGCAGACTACGAGACTCTGATAGATGACATGTTTGTGATAAATGTGGTAAAAAAGCGATGAAACATTAACGACCGATATTAATTTATCATCACATGATCTACTTGCGTTGGGATCTTGATTGATGGTTTGTCTTTGAACAGTAAATATAGGAATTAGCCCAATGAAAGCTTCAGATCTATTTGTAAAGGCACTAGAAAATGAGGGGGTCGAATATATTTTTGGGATTCCTGGTGAAGAGAATCTTGATTTTCTGAACTCATTACGACATTCATCGATCAAACTCATTCTTACTCGGCATGAGCAAGGTGCCGGCTTTATGGCTGCAACCTATGGACGTTTAACAGGCAAGCCTGGGGTGTGCTTATCGACCCTTGGGCCCGGCGCAACTAATTTAGTGACGCCTGCTGCGTATGCTCAATTAGGGGGGATGCCAATGTTAATGATTACTGGACAGAAGCCTATTAAGACCAGCAAACAAGGACAGTTCCAGATTATTGATGTGGTGACGATGATGCACCCCATTTCTAAATATACTAAGCAAGTGGTCCATGGCAATAATATCTCAGGAATAGTGCGTGAAGCATTTCGTGTCGCAATGGACGAGCGACCCGGCGCAGTTCATATTGAATTACCAGAAGATATAGCTGCGGAAGAAGTGCATGATCACCTTTTTACTGTTGCTAGGATCCGTCGCCCTGATGCTGATAATCAGGCGATAAAAGAAGCCATTGAAATGATTAAGTCGGCAAAAATGCCTTTGCTATTGGTGGCAGCAGGCGCAAATAGAAAGCGGGCGAGCAAAGCGCTAACAAAATTTATCGATGAAACTGGTATTCCGTTTTTTAACACTCAAATGGGTAAAGGAGTAATCGATGAGCGACATCCTAACTATTTAGGTACAGCAGCATTATCTGATAATGATTTTTTACACTGTGCAATTGATCGGGCTGATTTGATAATTAATGTCGGTCATGATGTTATTGAAAAACCGCCTTTCTTTATGAAAGAGGGTGGCCCAAAAGTTATTCATGTTAATTTTAACTCGGCACAAATCGATCAAGTGTACTTTCCGCAACTGGATGTGGTGGGTGATATTGCCACGACAATTAACCGACTTCGTGATGCACTTGAACCACAGTCTCACTGGGACTTTTCTTACTTTTATCGCGTTAAAGAAGAAGTAAAATCTCGGTTGTCTAAATATAGTGAAGATGAACGTTTCCCTGTTTTACCACAAAGTGCTGTGCAAATTATTCGTGAACTATTAGATGATGATGCAATTTTGACTCTTGATAACGGTATATACAAAGTATGGTTTGCTCGTAATTATCTTTGTTATCAAAATAACTCTTTGTTATTAGATAATGCATTAGCAACGATGGGTGCCGGCCTTCCTTCCGCTATGCTGGCAAAACTAATTAATCCTCAGCGTAAAGTGGTGAGTGTATGTGGCGATGGCGGCTTTATGATGAACTCACAAGAAATGGAAACAGCAGTGCGCTTAAACTTAGATCTTGTGGTGATTATTTTAAATGATAATGCCTACGGCATGATCAAGTGGAAGCAAGAAGGAATGGGTTTTGATAATTTTGGGCTTGATTATGCCAATCCTGACTTTGTGAAGTATGCAGAGAGTTATGGGGCGATAGGTCATCGACCTACTAGCTATCAAGAATTCGGCTCAATACTTAAGCTTGCTCTCGATTCTAAAGGTGTTCATTTAATTGACTTGGCAGTGGACTATTCGCTCAATCATGCGATTTTGAACGAAGCTTTAAAAGAAAAAATCTGTATTTTATAAAGGTAATCAACATGAATACGATTCCTCATTTTCCATTAATGATTGCAGGGCTAAATAAAACAAGTTCTACGCGGTTAGAAGTGACATCCCCTTTTGATGGCGATGTCTTAGGAACAGTTGCTCAGGCGGATGCAAGTGATATTGATTATGCATTAGATACAGCAAGTCGTTTATTTGCTGATCGTGCTAAGTGGTTGTCTAAAGCACAGCGTATTTCTATTCTTGAACGGACTGTTGTGCTTCTGGAGCAACAAGCCGATCGTTTAGCTATGGGTTCTGCTGCTGAAGGTGGGAAGCCGCTCATGGATTCTCAGGTTGAAATGGTTCGTTGTATCGATAGTATTCGCCTATGTTTAGACACCTTACGCCATGATATTAGTAAGCCGGTTGCGATGGGCGTGAATGCTGCCTCGCAGCATAGACTGACCATTATGAATAAAGAGCCTATTGGCGTAGTGGTTGCCGTGAGTGCGTTTAATCATCCATTAAATTTGATTGCCCATCAGGTTGGCCCTGCTATCGCTGCTGGCTGCCCTGTTGTTGTTAAGCCGGCAGAGAATACACCGTTGTCATGTTTTCGTTTAGTTGATATTTTTCATCAAGCTGGCTTGCCTGTTGAGTGGTGTCAGGTTGTGATGCCTGAAAATCATCAAGTGGCTGAAAAAATGGTCACGGATCCGCGTGTTGCATTTTTCAGCTTTATTGGTAGTGCAAAAGTCGGTTGGTATTTACGATCTAAATTAGCGGCAGGTACGCGTTGTGCGTTAGAACATGGCGGCGTTGCACCGGCGATTATGGCTGAAGATGCCGATATAGCGGCAGCGATACCTGGACTAGCGAAAGGTGGTTTTTATCATGCTGGGCAAGTCTGTGTTTCTGTGCAGCGGCTTTATGTTGATGAATCTATTGCTCGTGATGTTGCTAACCGTTTAGTGGTTGCGGCAAACTCGATGGTAGTCGGTGATCCTTTGTCAGATAAAACTGAGGTTGGGCCGCTTATTAGAAGTGCTGAAGTGGAGCGTGTTGAAACTTGGGTTAAAGAAGCGGTGAGTGAGGGCGCTGAATTATTATGTGGCGGACACTCACTACCAAATAACTGCTATCAGCCAACAGTACTTTATAACCCTAGCACTGACAGCAAGGTTTCTCAGGCTGAAATATTTGGCCCTGTTGTGTGTATTTATCCCTTCAGTGATTTAGATAAGGCTATTGCTGAAGCTAATTCACTTGATGTTGCTTTCCAAGCATCGGTATATAGTCAAAATATCAATACAGCAATGTATGTTGCTAATCAATTAGATGCCTCAGCAGTCATGATCAATGAGCATACTGCATTTCGTGTTGATTGGATGCCTTTTGCAGGTTTAAAACATTCGGGACTAGGTACGGGAGGTATTCCCTATACCATGGAAGATATGCAAGTCGATAAAATGATTGTTGTGAGCTCGACAGGTATCCCCTAGATTGGAATAAAAAGTACATTATTGTGAGTGACCAAGTTTCAACATCATGGCAAGTATTGCTGAAAGCTAGTGAGCTGATGGACTCTGCCGAGCAGGTATTGACTGGCAGTGATTATGTTGAACAATGGGGTCAGCGTCATCCTGAACGAGCTGCTGAGCTAATTGCCTCGGGGGATGTACGACGTGTTTATGATATTGAAAGTTATGATTGGCAACTAGCTGCTTTTCTGAGTGATGTTGCCGATGAGGCGACATTACATCGACAATTACGTTATTTCCGTCAACGTGAAATGGTCCGTATTATTTGGCGAGATTTGGCGGGCTGGGCCGATTTAGCTGAAACAGTGCGTGAGTTATCTGCATTGGCTGATGCCTGTATTCAAAATGCTTTAACGGTGCTGCATGGGTGGCTTGTCGCTGATTTTGGCCAGCCATGTAATGCAGAGGGTGAAGCTCTGCAGTTGATTGTGTTGGCGATGGGTAAATTAGGTGCGGGAGAGCTTAATTTATCGTCTGATGTGGATTTAATTTTTACCTATTCAGATGATGGTGAGACACAAGGCGGCCGCCGCCTTTTGAGTAATGAAGAGTTTTTTACTCGTTTGGGTCGAAAACTTATTCAGTCACTAGATAATGTCACTGTCGATGGCTTTGTGTTCCGTGTTGATATGCGATTGCGCCCCTTTGGTGAAAGTGGAACGCTGGCGGCGAGCTTTGATGCGATGGAAGATTATTACCAAACTCAGGGGCGGGAGTGGGAACGCTACGCCATGATTAAAGCGCGCCCAATCACCGGTTCGCAAGTGGCCCAAAAGAGCTTGATGGACTTGCTTCGTCCTTTTGTTTTTCGACGTTATCTCGACTATGGTGTTTTTGAGTCATTACGAGAAATGAAAGCGATGATTGCTGGTCAGTTATACCGTAAAGGTATGGAAGATAATATTAAACTGGGTGCTGGTGGTATACGTGAAATCGAATTTATTGGCCAAGTTTTCCAGCTTATCTATGGTGGACGCGATAAATTACTTCAGCAACGGCCAATTTTGGCGGTTTTAGACATTTTGGCAGAGCGAAGTTGCTTGTCTGCTTATGCGGTAAAAGATTTAAAGGCTGCGTATGGCTTTTTACGTCGTACAGAGCATCGAATTCAGGCATGGGCAGATAAGCAAACGCATTTATTACCAACAGATGATGCTGGCCGAATTCGTATCGCAGCGCTCATGGGTTTTAATGATTGGCTTGCTTTTTCTGTTGAATTAGCGCGCCATCGGCAGTTGGTACAAAGTCACTTTGAGCAGTTATTGACGTCGCCGCAAGCTGATGAAGCGTCGGTACAGAACATTTCTTTATTTAATAGCAGTGATGAAGATATTTTAGATTACCTAGAGCAATTAGGTTTTGACGATCCCAATGTTTGCTTGGTGACCTTAGCTCACTTATTAGATAACAGTGTCTGCCGTAATTTAAGTCATACAGGACTTGTGCGCTTACAGAAACTGTTGCCTTTATTAGTTCAGGCCGCGGCTAATATGACCAATGCGAATGCCTGCTTATCTCGCTTGATGCCATTGATTGAGTCAATCATGCGTCGTTCTGCCTATATGGCTTTATTGGTCGAAAACCCCTTGGCACTATCACAGCTTGTTAAATTGTGTGCAGCAAGTCCATGGATCAGTAACCAGCTGGCACGTTTTCCGGTATTACTTGATGAACTCCTTGATCCTCGTAGTTTGTATGCAGTGCCTAGTCGTCAGCAACAATCAGCCTTATTAGTAAGGGCATTGAGTAGCGTTAATAACGGTGATTTAGAGCGACAGATGGATTTATTGCGTGAGTTTAGACAATCTGCAAGTTTGCATGTTGCCGCGGCAGATGTAACGGGCGTCTTACCGTTAATGCGAGTCGGAGATCAATTGAGTGAGCTAGCTGAGATCCAGTTAGAGCAGGTGTTTGCGTTGGCATGGGGGCAGTTAGTTATAAAACATGGACGGCCTCCTTGTACGCAAAGTGATGATATCAACAAAAGCGGATTCACCATACTTGCCTATGGCAAGCTAGGTGGCTTGGAATTAGGCTATGGCTCGGATTTAGATTTGGTATTTGTTTATGATGATATCCAAAATAAGGGTGAAACTGATGGTCCTAAACCTATTGATGCCTTGATGTTTTATATTCGTTTGGCACAGCGGATGATTATGATGCTGAACACGATCACGTCTAGTGGTATTTTGTACGAAATTGATATGCGATTGAGGCCTAACGGCGATTCGGGATTATTAGTGACGAGTGTGTCAGGATTCGCAGAATATCAGGCTGATGATGCGTGGACATGGGAACATCAAGCTTTGGTGAGGGCGCGATGTGTCGCTGGAGACACAGCGCTCATGCAGCAAGTAAATGATATTCGTGAACAAGTATTGGCTAAACAGCGTGATCAGCAATTATTGGCAGTGGAAGTCCGTGATATGCGTGCTAAAATGCGTGGTCAATTAGATAAAAGTACTGAACAGTGGTTTGATCTTAAACAAGGTGTTGGTGGTATCACGGATATTGAGTTTATGGTGCAATATGCTGTTCTAGCCTGGTCGAACAGCTTGTCTGAATTATTAGTTTATACGGATAATATTCGGATTTTAGATGCATTAGTAGCCACCGGAAAATTAAGCGAAGAAGATGGTACGTTGTTGGCAAATGCGTATCGTTTTTATCGCAAGCAGGTTAATCGCTGTGTTTTACAAAAAATGCCGGCATTAGTGACCATGAGTGAGGTATTAGATTTTCAACCTCGGGTAAAGGCACTGTGGGCGCAATGGTTAATACACACTTAATATAATATTTAATGAAAGATAAAGTAGGGTAATTATGGCTATACCAACAACAATGGCTGATCGTGATGGCGTTATCTGGGTCGACGGTGAAATGGTGCCTTGGCGCGAAGCAAAAGTACATGTATTAACTCATACCCTACATTATGGTATGGGTGTCTTTGAAGGTGTTCGTGCTTATAACACCTCGCAGGGTCCGGCTATTTTCCGCCTGCAAGAGCATACTGACCGATTATTTCGTTCAGCAAAAATATTAGGCATGGGCATGCCGTTTAGCAAAGAAGAGTTAAATGATGCCCAGCGAGCAGTTGTTCGTGAAAATAATCTTGAATCAGCTTATTTACGCCCAATGTGTTTTTACGGTAGTGAAGGCATGGGAATTCGAGCTGATAACTTAAAAACACATGTAATGGTTGCCGCTTGGGAATGGGGTTCATATTTAGGCGCGGATAATATGGAAAAAGGCATTCGCATCAAAACATCATCGTTTACCCGTCACCATGTCAATATAGCGATGACTAAAGCCAAAGCGAACGGTAACTACATGAATTCAATGTTGGCACTACAAGAAGCCATAAATTGCGGTTATGACGAGGCATTATTGCTCGATGCTACGGGTTTTGTAGCTGAAGGTAGTGGTGAAAACTTCTTTATGGTACGTGATGGCGTGTTGTACACACCCACTACTACGGCCGCTTTGGAAGGTATTACTCGGGCGACAATTATGCAGTTAGCAGAAGATATTGGCTTGAAAATTGTTGAAAAACAAATCACCCGTGATGAAGTCTATATCGCTGATGAAGCTTTCTTTACGGGTACCGCCGCAGAAGTGACGCCCATTCGTGAATTAGACAATCGTACTATCGGTAACGGTGGTCGAGGTCCAATTACAGAGCAATTACAAAGCATGTATTTTGACCAAGTCTATGGTCGTAGTGATGTCTATAAAAATTGGAATACACCCGTAAAGTAGTTCAATAAATTGAAGGGCTTATTCAATTTATGATGGTTAAAAATTAGAGGTAAAGCGTCATGGCAGGTCATAGTAAGTGGGCAAATATCCAGCATAGAAAAGGTGCGCAAGATGCTAAACGTGGCAAATTGTTTACTAAATTTATCCGTGAAATTAGTGTCGCAGCCAAAGAAGGTGGTAGCGACCCTATTAATAATCCACGTCTACGTACGGCCATAGATAAAGCCTTAAGCGGTAATATGACGCGAGATGTAATTGAGCGAGCTACAAAGCGTGGTGCAGGGGAACTTGAAGGCATGACTTACGAGGAAATTCGTTATGAAGGTTATGGCCCAAGTGGCATTGCCATTATGCTAGATTGTTTGACAGATAATAAAAACCGTACTGTTGCTGAAGTACGTCATGTATTTAGTAAACGTGGTGGAAATATGGGCACGGATGGTTCAGTTGCTTATTTGTTTAACAAAAAAGGCATTATCAGTTTACCTGCAGGTGCTGATGAAGATGAAGTGATGGAAGTCGCATTAGAAGCTGGGGCAGAAGATATTGTAACTAATGATGATAGTTCGATTGATGTGTTTACTCGCCCTGAAGAATTCGACCTAGTAAAAGAGGCGTTAATTGCAGCGGCGCTAGCGCCCGCATCTGCCGAAGTGACCATGCACCCAGAAACAACAGCGAGCTTGGATATCGATGATGCGCGCAAGGCGATGGCTATGATTGAGGCGTTTGAAGATCTTGATGATGTGCAGAATGTGTATTCTAATGCCGACTTCTCTGACGAGGTAATGGCGCAGCTGGATGAAGACTAAACGTCTTTATTCATTATGTCTCGTATCTTAGGTATTGATCCTGGCTCGCGCAAAACGGGCTTTGGGATAATTGAATTAGATGGTCGAAAAATTCAACATGTGATTAATGGCCGGTTGATGGTCGGTGATGGTGATTTCGCCGGCCGTTTAAAGCAAATATTTGAAGGTCTAACGGATATTATTCTTCGTTATCAACCCGATATGATGGCGATAGAAAAAGTATTTTTACATAAAAATGCCGATTCGGCCTTAAAATTGGGGCAAGCACGCGGTGCTGCAATTTGTGCTGGTGTAAGCCAAAACCTTAGTGTTCATGAATATACGGCCACGCAAATTAAGAAGGCTGTTGTGGGTAATGGTCACGCTCAAAAGGAGCAAGTCCAATATATGATGTCACTTATTTTAAGTCTACCTGAAGCGCCGGTAGAAGACGCTGCTGATGCCTTAGCTTGTGCGATAACACATGCAAACTTTGCCGCAGTCGGTGGCAGTCAAACAAGTAAATTGCCAGAAGGGATGCGTACTTCTCGCCGTGGAGGTCGTTACAGTCGATGATTGGTCGTTTACGCGGAATTATTTTAGAAAAACAGGCGCCGGATTTGGTGTTAGATGTTCAGGGGGTCGGCTATGAAGTCGCGGCCCCGATGTCGACATTTTGTAGCTTGCCAGCCATAAATGAAGAGGTATCACTCTTTACCCACTTAGTTGTTCGTGAAGATGCGCAGTTATTATATGGCTTTGCTACTACGCGTGAGCGGTTATTATTTCGTAGTTTGTTGAAAGTTAATGGGGTTGGCGCAAAGTTAGCACTTACTATTCTTTCAGGTAGCGACGTCGATGATTTTTCTCGTAGCGTACAAGAAGGTGATGCGGCGAGTTTAGTGCGCTTGCCTGGCGTAGGTAAAAAAACAGCAGAACGTTTGATTATTGAAATGCGTGATCGCCTCAAAAATATAAGTGGAGCAATGGGACTACAGCCTGTTGTGTCAGAAGCGGCTAGTTTGGCTGGAGCAAAAGATGAAGCGACTGAGGCCTTGGTTTCTCTTGGTTATAAACCTATAGAAGCAGATAAGATGATTCGTATTGTGGCTGGTGATGGCTTAACAACCGAAGAACTTATTCGTCTAGCCTTGCAGAGAAAATAAGTTATGGATGATCGTTTTGTAAATGCAACTGCTAAAATGAATGAAGAATATCAAGATAGTGCCATTCGTCCGGCGGCTTTAAAAGACTACATTGGTCAACCTACCGTAAAAGAGCAAATGGATCTGTTTATTGCTGCGGCAAGAAATCGTAAGGAAGCATTAGATCACACCTTGATTTTTGGTCCGCCGGGTTTAGGTAAGACGACCTTGGCTCATATTATTGCCAATGAAATGGGGGTTAATCTTAAACAAACCTCGGGCCCCGTATTAGAGCGGCCAGGTGATTTAGCTGCACTACTGACTAATTTAGAACCTAATGATGTGCTGTTTGTTGATGAGATTCATCGATTAAGCCCGATTGTAGAAGAAGTGTTATATCCTGCAATGGAGGATTATCAATTGGATATCATGATTGGTGAAGGTCCCGCCGCGAGATCGATTAAACTTGAATTGGAGCCTTTTACGCTGGTGGGTGCAACGACGCGAGCTGGTTCATTAACATCCCCATTGCGTGACCGCTTTGGCATAGTGCAGCGATTAGAATTTTATTCGAGCGAAGATTTAAGCACTATAGTTCAGCGTAGTGCGCGTATTTTTGATGTGAAGCTCGATATCAGTGGTGCCAATGAAATTGCACGGCGATCACGAGGCACCCCCCGAATTGCAAACCGTTTATTACGACGCGTTCGTGACTATGCAGAAGTAAAGTTTAATGGTGATATTACAGCCGAAGTGGCAAGGCAAGCATTAAACTTACTTGATGTCGACGATAATGGGTTTGATATGTTAGATCGAAAATTATTACGGGCGATCATTGAAAAATTTGATGGTGGTCCGGTTGGTGTAGATAATCTCGCCGCCGCAATTGGCGAAGAGCGTGGTACGATTGAAGATGTTTTAGAGCCTTTCTTAATACAAGAGGGGTTCATTATGCGAACGCCTCGAGGGCGAGTGGCCACTAAGCGTGCTTGGCTACATTTAGGTTTAACCCCTAGCGATGATTGAGTATGAGTGAGTTCAATTGGCCGATAAGAGTTTATTATGAAGACACCGATAGTGGTGGCGTTGTTTATCACTCTAATTATTTGAACTTTATGGAACGTGCTCGCACTGAATGGTTAAGATTGTTAGGATTTGAACAGGATCAATTAATCATTCAGCATCAATGCTTATTTGCTGTGCATTCTATGCAATTAAACTTTCGTAGACCGGCACGATTTAATGATGCTTTAGAGGTTAGGTCACATTTAATTAAGGCTGTTGGGGCTAGGATGACATTCGAACAAAAAATTTATCGTAATGATGAGCTGTTATGTGAAGCAACAGTAAAAATTGCTTGCTTAGATTCAAATCGGTTTCGACCACAACCGATTCCTTCTTTTATTTTGACGGAGATACAAGGTGAACGCTGATCTTTCTTTGGTGACCCTTATTGCAGAAGCAAGCTTGCTAGTTAAGTTGGTGATGCTAACATTACTCTTAATCTCTATGTATTCATGGACGGTTATTTTTAAAAAGCACAGTGAGTTGAAACGCGCTAGACAAGATGCTGATGCATTTGAAGACAAGTTTTGGTCGGGCAATGAATTAAATCGACTATATGAAGATATTTCATCCCGGCCCCACGCCAGTCATGGGATGGAAGGGATTTTTGAAGTCGGATTTAAGGAATTTGTTCGATTAAAAAAATCTGACTCTGATTCGGCTTTAGTATTAGACGGTGCTCAGCGTGTAATGCGGATATCGCTTGCACGTGAAATTGATCGTTTGGAAATGGCATTACCTTTTTTAGCGACTGCAGGTTCAACCAGTCCTTATATCGGCTTATTTGGTACGGTATGGGGAATTATGAACTCATTTAGAGCTTTGGGTGAGGTGCAACAAGCGACATTAGGTATGGTAGCTCCAGGTATTTCTGAAGCGCTAATTGCTACCGCTATGGGCTTATTTGCTGCGATTCCAGCAGTCGTTGCTTATAACCGCTATTCGCATGAAGTTGAGCGGCTAATTAATCGTTACGATACTTTCTTAGAAGAATTTTCTTCTATCTTGCAACGTCAACATAGTTAATCGCGAGTTACGCTGATGGCTGCTTATAAACAAAGACAACGTCGTAGGCCAATGGCTGAAATAAATGTGGTGCCCTACATTGATGTGATGTTGGTATTACTGATAATTTTTATGATCACTGCGCCGATGCTGACCCAAGGTGTGAAAGTTGATTTACCCGAAGCGGCTGCCAATGCGGTAGCACCTACGGAAGATAATAGTGAACCACTGGTGGTCTCCGTTGATCAACAAGGCTATTTTTATGTCGCTATTGGCGATAAACAAGATCAGCCGATTGATGCACAGCAATTAATGGTGAAAGTCGCTGCAGTATTACGCCGTAGTCCAAATACACCTGTAATGGTTAAGGGTGATAATGCCGTCAATTATGGTCAAGTGGTTACCGTGATGGCTTTACTGCAACAAGCGGGTGCACCAAGTGTAGGCTTAATCACCAAACAACCTGAAAAAATGCCTGAAATCAAACGCTAATGAAAAATACATTTGTAGACAATATTACCGCTGGCAGTTTTTCATTAGTATTACATGTCATTTTATTGGCTTTATTTGTGATGGGTATGGATTCATCAACAATACCAACGCCTATTGCTCAGCCACAGGTGGAAATAGTGCAGGCAACGGTGATGGATGAGGCGAATATCTTAGAAGAAATGGTGCGTCAGCAAGAAATTGAAGATAAAAAACGCCATGATGAACAAGAAAGACAAGATCGTGTTCAACAACAATTAGATGAAACACAAAAAGAATTGGCGCGTAAAGAATTAGAATATCAAGATCAGCAAGAAAGAGCACAGATTGAACAAGAGCAACGTGATTTGCAAGCTAAGCAACAACAGGAAGAAATTGCAAAACTAGAACAAGAACGTAAACAAGAAGAAATTAAACAGCAGCAAGCGATTGCAGAGCGTAAGATTGCTGAGAAAAAACAAAAACAAGCAGAGAAAGAACGTAAGCTTGAAGAAGAATTAAAATATAAAGCTGAACAAGAACGAAAAGTCGCTGAAGACAAAAAACGATTAGCAGAGGCGGACCGTAAAGCAGAAGAAGATCGTAAATTACAGGCAGAAAAACAGCGGAAAGCCGAAGAAGCACGCAAACTTAAGGCTGAAACCGAGCGCAAAAAAGCTGAAGAAGCAAAACGTAAAGCAGAAGAGGCGCGTAAGGCTGAAGAAGCTCGGAAAGAAGAGGCGGCACGGAAAGCACAAATTGCCGAAGCGGATAGATTATTACAGGAAAGCTTAGCTTCTGAACAACGTGAGCAAGAGTCTCGACGTGTTGCCGGTGTGGTGGATCAATACTCTTCAATGATTAAGCAACGTGTTAAGCGCAATTGGTTGCGACCCAGTAGTTCTGAGAGTGGTTTGCAGTGTACTTTGCGAGTCACTTTAATGCCTGGTGGAGATGTGAAACAAGTCGTCGTGGTAAAAAGTAGTGGTAATGCGGTGTTTGATCGTTCGGCTGAGTCAGCGGTATACAGGGCGGCACCATGGCCACAGCCAACAGATCCGAAAGCCGCGGCAGCTTTGCGCGACTTTCAGTTTATTTTTAAACCTGAGTAAGAGGGTTAGGTAATGACCAAGCAATGGTTAGTTGCAGTAGGGATTTTAGTTTCAGCATTATCTTGGCAAACACAGGCAGAGCTAATAATTGAAATCACAGGAGGCTCAGAAGCAGCATTGCCTATCGCGGTGGTGCCTTTTGGTAGCGAGGGTTTTGCGGCCCCAGAAGATATATCCGAAGTGATTCGTAATGATTTAGCTAGTAGTGGTCGCTTTGCGCCGTTAGCAAAACAAGATCTTATTTCACAGCCACATGATAAGGCAGAGGTCAATTTTGCTGATTGGCGCTTGCTTAGATCAGAAGGCCTATTGGTTGGCAAGGTTAATAGCCTTGATGGCGAGACCTATGAAGTTCAGTTCCAATTATTTGATGTATATAAAGCACAGCAATTAGTAGGCAAACGTTATCAAGTTCCAGCGTCTGGCTTGCGTCGTTTAGCGCATCAGATATCTGATCAGGTTTATCAAGCTTTAACAGGTGATATTGGTGTTTTTTCTACCCGATTGGCTTTTGTAACCGTGATTAAAAATGCCGATGGTAGTAAGCGCTTTGCTTTGCAAGTATCTGATGCTGATGGTGCGAATCCTCGCACGGTATTACAGTCCAAAGAACCTATTATGTCGCCAAGTTGGTCACCAGAAGGTGAACGTTTAAGTTATGTATCATTTGAAAATGGCCAGGCAGAAGTCTTTGTGCAGGAGATGCGCAGTGGACGTCGTGATTCCGTTGCTGCTTTTAAAGGCTTTAATAGTGCGCCATCTTGGTCGCCAGATGGCCAAAAGTTGGCACTTACTTTATCAAAAGCGGGTAATCCAGAGATTTATGTTTTAGAGTTAAGTACAGGTAAGTTATCGCGAGTGACGCATAATTCACAGTCTATTGATACTGAGCCGGTTTGGTTGCCAAATAGTAATGAACTTATCTTCACATCAGATCGAGGTGGCCGTCCGCAAATCTATAAAGTATCAGTTGATGGTGGTCGTGCAACACGGATGACATTCGAAGGGACATATAATTCTTCTGCCGATGTATCACCTGATGGTCGATTTATGGCGATGGTACACGGTCTGAAAGGAAAATATTATATTGCAGTACAAGATTTAGCTTCAGGGGCTATTCAGATCCTCACTGAAACTGGACGTGATGAATCACCAAGTTTTGCTCCAAATAGTCGTATGATCTTGTATGCTACGGAACGTAACGGTAAAGGTGTGTTAGCAGCTGTATCAGTTGATGGTCGAATTCAACAACGTTTAGGTGAGGCGGGGATTGATGTGCGTGAACCAGCTTGGTCGCCAATCAGAAAATAACAAGTTATAGGAAGCTTATAAATGAAATTAATTAAATTATTAACACTGTCGTTGCTACTGGTAGGTCTGTCTGGTTGTAGCAATTTAGGCTTGGGTAAAAAAGATACAAATGAAGCGGTCGAAAGTGGTGAGGTAATGGTCGAAGACCGTAATGCTGATTCTTCGGGTATTGAAGGTGGCGAGGTTTATGGATCTGATGTCAACGATGGCGCAGAGACTCAAGTTATCGTCGGTGAAGATAAATATCAAGGTGATGAGTTAAGCGATCCTGCCAGCCCACTGGCAAACCGTATTGTTTATTTTGATTATGATAGTAGCTCAGTAAGACAAGAAGACATATCAACTTTAGAGGCTCATGCCGCTTATTTGAGTGCAAATCCAAACGTCACCATTCGTGTGGAAGGACATACCGATGACCGTGGTTCACGTGAATATAACCTGGCTTTGGGTGAACGTCGTGCTTTAGCTATTCGCCAAATATTAATGCTGCAAGGTGCAAGTATTAATCAGTTTCAAGTAACCAGTTATGGTGAAGAGCGCTTGGCATCTGAAGGCTACGATGAATCTGTTTGGCAGCAAAATCGCCGCGTTGAATTGACTTATCTAGGACGTTAATAAATGAAAATGATGGCTAAAAAAGCCGTAGTGATTGCCGTGATGTTATCACCGGTGATATCGACAGTCGTATTGGCTGATGAAGCAGCATTATCACAACGGATCGATCGCTTAGAAAGAATTATTCAGGGACAAGGCCTAGTGTCACTCTTAGGTCGTGTTGATCAGCAACAAAATGAAATTCAGAAATTGCATGGTGAGAATGAATCACTACATCACGAACTAGAGGCGATAAAAAAACGACAACGCCAGCTTTACCTTGATCTTGATCAGCGATTAGAAGGGCAAGCTTTAGCGACGCAAATACCTGTTAATCAAATTGAGGACGAGCAAGGGCAAGTTCCCCCCCCTAGTGTGAATGATGTTTTGCCTGAATCAGTTGAACAGAAGGTTGATAAACAAGAAGCTCAAGTATCAGCACCTGTTGCCGTAGAAAATGGTGAGGCCGCTTACCAGTCTGCTTTACAAGTTCTGCGAAGTGGCCAATATGAAGAGGCTGTAGCAGCATTAAAAGTTTTTCCTGAACAATATCCTCACAGTAACTATTTGCCAAATACGTATTATTGGCAAGGTGAAGCCAATTATGTTCTTCGCCATTTTGACTTAGCAATTTTGGCATTTCAGACTGTTATTGACCAATATCCTGCTAGCACTAAAGTACCTGATGCGATGTTAAAGCTAGGGTTTAGCCAATACGAACTTGATAAAGTTGATGCTGCAAAAGTCATTTTAAATAATGTGATGCAGCAGTACCCAAATACATCTGCCGCTAAGTTAGCCAAAGTTAGATTGGATCGTATTAAACAAGAAACACGATAAGCCATCACGGCAGAAGGACTCGCTATGGCGCAGTGTCGAATTACAGAAATTTTCTATTCTTTACAAGGTGAGACGCGTACTGTCGGTTTACCCACGGTATTTGTTCGTTTAACAGGTTGTCCATTACGCTGTGGATACTGTGATACGGCCTATGCTTTCACGGGTGGTGAAAAGAAGGATATTGCGGATATCGTGAGTGAAGTCTCTGCTTATAACCCACGTTATATCACCGTGACTGGGGGGGAACCGCTTGCCCAACAAACCTGTTTCGAATTATTAACTGCCTTGTGTGATCTTGATGTTGAAGTATCATTAGAAACCAGTGGTGCGATGGATATTGCAGATGTTGACCCTCGAGTCGTCTGTGTCATGGACTTGAAAACCCCGGCTTCAGGTGAAGAGAGCAAAAATAAATACAATAATATCGAGAAATTGAAAGCGCAAGATCAAGTCAAATTTGTAATCTGTGATCGCGATGATTATGACTGGTCGTGTAAAAAATTGACTGAATACAACCTTGTCGATCGTTGTGACGTTTTATTTTCTCCTATTCATGGCAAGTTGAATCCAGCAGATCTAGCGGAATGGATTATTGAAGACAATTTACCTGTTCGCATGCAAATACAAATGCATAAATATTTATGGAATGACGAGCAAGGTCGATGAAGCGCGCAGTAATACTACTATCCGGTGGCCTTGACTCCGTCACTACTTTAGCGATCGCTAGAAGTCAGGGGTATGAGTGTTATACCTTAAGCTTTAATTATGGCCAGCGACATGAATCAGAGCTTATTGCCTCGGTAAAATTATCAGCGCTTTATGGTGCTGTTGAGCATAAGGTTATTAATATAGATTTGCGTTCTATTGGTGGCTCGGCACTGACTGACGACAAGCTTGATATCCCAGAGCGAGAAGAAAAAGGCATTCCGATAACCTATGTACCAGCTCGCAATACAGTATTTTTATCGATTGCATTAGGTTGGGCAGAAGTATTAAGTGCACAAGCCATATATGTAGGGGTTAATGCTGTTGATTATTCAGGTTATCCTGATTGTCGTCCTGATTTTATTACTGCATTTGAAGCCTTGGCTAATCTTGCGACCAAGACTGGTGTTGAAGGGAACAAGCTGTCTATCGAGGCTCCACTTATCAATATGACTAAAGCTCAGATCATTCAGCAAGGGATAACGTTAGGAGTGGATTACAGTAAAACAGTGTCATGTTATCAAGCAGATAATGATGGTAAAGCCTGTGGTCGTTGTGATTCTTGCCGTTTAAGACGTCAAGGGTTTGAGCAAGCTGGCATTATTGATCCTACTCGCTACAAAAGTTAAATTCATACTTTTTTGTTTAATTGAGCCTTCACAACATTAATTTAATATCACTTAGCAAACGTTAGTTTTGGCGCTGTTCAGTACGCATGCTTTACTCGATAATCATCGGTATTCATAGAAATATGATGAGTATCTTCGATTTAAATTCGGCTTTAACTTATTGTTTTTAATTTTCTTTATGTGGTTGTTCGTGAGTGATATCGGTGTCTGAGTTAAAATAATTTGGTGAGGACTTGTTATTTTTTCAGAAAAGTGTATTATTTCGCGTCTTGGTTTGGGCCGTTAGCTCAGTTGGTAGAGCACCGGACTTTTAATCCGATGGTCCCGCGTTCGAGTCGCGGACGGCCCACCAATTTAAAAAGATTTTATTGCTTATTTCAATGCTCAGTTGTTTTGAAATAAGGTTTGACAGCAGGCTGAGGGGCTGTATAATTCTCGCTTCTTTGTTGCAGGGCTTCATCGCAACAAGCGCTCTTTAAAAAAATAGTATCAAGTAATCTGTGTGGGTACTTTCGTTAGGTCAATTCTTGCAAAAGAAGATCTGATGTTGAGTAGTCACAAAAACATGAAAATGTTTAAGTAAGTACGACAACGTCGAAATGAGTTCGTGGGTCTTAAAAATCCACAAAGCAGTAATTAAACTGAAGAGTTTGATCATGGCTCAGATTGAACGCTGGCGGCATGCCTAACACATGCAAGTCGAACGGAAACGATGCTAGCTTGCTAGCAGGCGTCGAGTGGCGGACGGGTGAGTAATATATAGGGATCTGCCTAATAGTGGGGGACAACATGTGGAAACGCATGCTAATACCGCATACGCTCTACGGAGGAAAGTGGGGGACCTTTCGGGGCCTCATGCTATTAGATGAACCTATATCGGATTAGCTAGTTGGTAAGGTAATGGCTTACCAAGGCGACGATCCGTAGCTGGTTTGAGAGAATGATCAGCCACACTGGGACTGAGACACGGCCCAGACTCCTACGGGAGGCAGCAGTGGGGAATATTGCACAATGGACGCAAGTCTGATGCAGCAATGCCGCGTGTGTGAAGAAGGCCTTCGGGTTGTAAAGCACTTTCAGATGTGAGGAAAAGCAATTTATTAATAGTGAATTGCCGTGACGTTAACATCAGAAGAAGGACCGGCTAACTCCGTGCCAGCAGCCGCGGTAATACGGAGGGTCCAAGCGTTAATCGGAATTACTGGGCGTAAAGCGCGCGTAGGCGGATAATTAAGTCAGATGTGAAATCCCTGGGCTCAACCTAGGAACTGCATTTGATACTGGTTATCTAGAGTATGGTAGAGGTGAGTGGAATTTCAGGTGTAGCGGTGAAATGCGTAGAGATCTGAAGGAACATCAGTGGCGAAGGCGACTCACTGGGCCATTACTGACGCTGAGGTGCGAAAGCGTGGGTAGCAAACAGGATTAGATACCCTGGTAGTCCACGCCCTAAACGATGTCAACTAGGTGTGTGAGAGTCTAACTCTTGCGTATCGAAGCTAACGCGATAAGTTGACCGCCTGGGGAGTACGGTCGCAAGACTAAAACTCAAATGAATTGACGGGGGCCCGCACAAGCGGTGGAGCATGTGGTTTAATTCGATGCAACGCGAAGAACCTTACCTGGCCTTGACATGTACGGAAGATTAGAGAGATCTGATTGTGCCTTCGGGAACCGTAACACAGGTGCTGCATGGCTGTCGTCAGCTCGTGTCGTGAGATGTTGGGTTAAGTCCCGCAACGAGCGCAACCCCTGTCCTTAGTTGCCATCATTTAGTTGGGCACTCTAAGGAGACTGCCGGTGACAAACCGGAGGAAGGTGGGGATGACGTCAAGTCATCATGGCCCTTATGGCCAGGGCTACACACGTGCTACAATGGCAAGTACAAAGGGTTGCCAACTCGCGAGAGTGCGCTAATCCCATAAAGCTTGTCGTAGTCCGGATTGGAGTCTGCAACTCGACTCCATGAAGTCGGAATCGCTAGTAATCGCAGATCAGAATGCTGCGGTGAATACGTTCCCGGGCCTTGTACACACCGCCCGTCACACCATGGGAGTGGGTTGCAAAAGAAGTGGGTAGACTAACCTTCGGGAGGTCGCTCACCACTTTGTGATTCATGACTGGGGTGAAGTCGTAACAAGGTAGCCCTAGGGGAACCTGGGGCTGGATCACCTCCTTTAATAAAAGCAGAAGACGCTTTTCGTTAGTATCCACACACATTACTTGATACGCATAGATAGATATCTGGGTCTGTAGCTCAGTTGGTTAGAGCGCACCCCTGATAAGGGTGAGGTCGGTGGTTCGAATCCACCCAGACCCACCACTTTTCCGTATCTTTGCATTTAGCCCTTGTTCACGTGTTAGCACACGCTTCGCAAGTCCTAAATACCAAGCTACAAAAAAGACTTTTTAACGAAAGTCTTAATTAAAGTGAAGCCCTACCAAGAACACCGAACCTGATTACATACGCATTAGCTTTGCTAAGAAGCTTTTACGTAGCATTTTTTGCGCTAGACAAGGCGCCTATCGGAACGAATGAAAGAACATACTTATGTATGTGATTGAATGAGAGACAAAGGCAACGCTGTATAGCACAAAAAAGACAAGTAAAAAGGGGCTATAGCTCAGCTGGGAGAGCGCCTGCCTTGCACGCAGGAGGTCAGCGGTTCGATCCCGCTTAGCTCCACCATTTGGTGCGCGTAAACAGTAGGCATTACCACACTCTATCTATAAATGATTTGTTATTTAAAAGTACCGTCGAGTTTCACTTGAGTTTACTTTTAAATGATGAAAATCATTGCTCTTTAACAAAATGGGAAGTAAATAAAGGCAGATTGTACTGTATTAGTGATGATGCAATGCAATCGACAAGATACAAAGCAAGAAATGAAGTATGTATAGCGAAAACTTAAGTATAACGCCACGTTTTTTTGGGGTTATATGGTCAAGTGAATAAGCGCACATGGTGAATGCCTTGGCGATAAGAGGCGATGAAGGGCGTAGTAATCTGCGAAAAGCGTAGGCGAGCTGATAACAGGCTTTGACCCTACGATTCCCGAATGGGGCAACCCGGCCAGCATAAGCTGGTCATCCTGCACTGAATACATAGGTGTCAGGAAGCGAACCCGGAGAACTGAAACATCTAAGTACCCGGAGGAAAAGAAATCAACCGAGATTTCCCAAGTAGCGGCGAGCGAACGGGAAGCAGCCTGCAAGTGATATTTAATGAATTAGTGGAATAAACTGGAAAGTTTAGCGATACAGGGTGATAGCCCCGTACACGAAAATTCGTTATTGGTACTAAGCTTGCGACAAGTAGGGCGGGGCACGAGAAACCTTGTCTGAATATGGGGGGACCATCCTCCAAGGCTAAATACTCCTTATCGACCGATAGTGAACTAGTACCGTGAGGGAAAGGCGAAAAGAACCCCGTTTAGGGGAGTGAAATAGAACCTGAAACCGTGTGCGTACAAGCAGTAGGAGCAGACTTGTTCTGTGACTGCGTACCTTTTGTATAATGGGTCAGCGACTTAATTTATGTAGCGAGCTTAACCGAATAGGGGAGGCGAAGGGAAACCGAGTCTTAATAGGGCGATTAGTTGCATGGATTAGACCCGAAACCTGGCGATCTATCCATGGTCAGGGTGAAGGTGAGGTAACACTTACTGGAGGCCCGAACCCACGTATGTTGAAAAATGCGGGGATGAACTGTGGATCGGAGTGAAAGGCTAATCAAGCCAGGAGATAGCTGGTTCTCCTCGAAAGCTATTTAGGTAGCGCCTCGTGTATCACTCTTGGGGGTAGAGCACTGTTACGGCTAGGGGGTCATCCCGACTTACCAACCCGTTACAAACTCCGAATACCAAGAAGTGCAATCACGGGAGACACACGGTGGGTGATAACGTCCATCGTGGAAAGGGAAACAACCCAGACCATCAGCTAAGGTCCCAAAATATCACTCAGTGGAAAACGAAGTGGGAAGGCATAGACAGCTAGGAGGTTGGCTTAGAAGCAGCCATTCTTTAAAGAAAGCGTAATAGCTCACTAGTCGAGTCGGCCTGCGCGGAAGATTTACCGGGGCTTAAGTGATATACCGAAGCTATGGATGCCGCAAGGCATGGTAGAGGAGCGTTCTGTAAGCGGTTGAAGGTGTGCTGTAAGGCATGCTGGACGTATCAGAAGTGCGAATGCTGACATGAGTAACGATAAAGGGGGTGAGAGGCCCCCTCGCCGAAAACCCAAGGTTTCCTGCTCAATGCTAATCAGAGCAGGGTGAGTCGGTCCCTAAGGCGAGGCAGAAATGCGTAGTCGATGGAAAACAGGTTAATATTCCTGTACCTCTTGTTACTGCGATGGGATGACGGAGAAGGTTAGGTCAGCTGGCGATTGGTAGTGCCAGTTTAAGCGTGTAGGCTTACATTTTAGGTAAATCCGGAATGTTTTAAGGCTGAGGCGTGACGACGAGTCCTCTTTTGGACGAAGTGATTGATACCCTGCTTCCAGGAAAAGTCTCTAAGCTTCAGGTAACAAGGGTCCGTACCCCAAACCGACACAGGTGGGTGGGATGAGAATTCTAAGGCGCTTGAGAGAACTCTGGTGAAGGAACTAGGCAAAATAGCACCGTAACTTCGGGAGAAGGTGTGCCTTACTGGTGAAGCGACTTGCTCGTGAAGCTAAGTAAGGTTGCAGTGAAATGGTGGCTGCGACTGTTTATTAAAAACACAGCACTCTGCAAACTCGCAAGAGGACGTATAGGGTGTGACGCCTGCCCGGTGCCGGAAGGTTAATTGATGGGGTTATCTTCGGAGAAGCTCTTGATCGAAGCCCCGGTAAACGGCGGCCGTAACTATAACGGTCCTAAGGTAGCGAAATTCCTTGTCGGGTAAGTTCCGACCTGCACGAATGGCGTAACGATGGCCACACTGTCTCCACCAGAGACTCAGTGAAATTGAATTTGCGGTTAAGATGCCGTATACCCGCGGCTAGACGGAAAGACCCCGTGAACCTTTACTATAGCTTTGCACTGAACTTTGAACCTACTTGTGTAGGATAGGTGGGAGACATTGAAGCCGTGACGCTAGTTGCGGTGGAGTCAACCTTGAAATACCACCCTGGTATGTTTGGAGTTCTAACCTAGGTCCGTCAGCCGGATCGGGGACAGTGTATGGTGGGTAGTTTGACTGGGGCGGTCTCCTCCCAAAGAGTAACGGAGGAGCACGAAGGTACACTAATCATGGTCGGACATCATGAGGTTAGTGCAATGGCATAAGTGTGCTTGACTGCGAGACAGACACGTCGAGCAGGTACGAAAGTAGGTCATAGTGATCCGGTGGTTCTGAATGGAAGGGCCATCGCTCAACGGATAAAAGGTACTCCGGGGATAACAGGCTGATACCGCCCAAGAGTTCACATCGACGGCGGTGTTTGGCACCTCGATGTCGGCTCATCACATCCTGGGGCTGTAGCCGGTCCCAAGGGTATGGCTGTTCGCCATTTAAAGTGGTACGCGAGCTGGGTTTAGAACGTCGTGAGACAGTTCGGTCCCTATCTGCCGTGGGCGTTGGAAATTTGAGAGGAGCTGCTCCTAGTACGAGAGGACCGGAGTGGACGTACCCCTGGTGTTCGGGTTGTTGTGCCAACAGCATTGCCCGGTAGCTATGTACGGACGGGATAACCGCTGAAAGCATCTAAGCGGGAAGCCCCCCTCAAGATTAGATTTCCCAGAGCTTTAAGCTCCTGAAGGGCCGTTGAAGACTACAACGTTGATAGGTTGGGTGTGGACGCGCAGTAATGTGTGAAGCTAACCAATACTAATTGCCCGTGAGGCTTGACCATATAACCCCAAGTAGATGTGGGGTTAGCGCGAACAACTTCATAGGACTTTATTACTTCCCAGATTATGTTAGTGAAAGCTAACAGCCAGATATGCCTGGCGGCCATAGCGAGTTGGTCCCACCTGATCCCATCCCGAACTCAGAAGTGAAACGACTTAGCGCCGATGATAGTGTGGGAGTTCCCATGTGAAAGTAGGTCACTGCCAGGCTTTTTTATGAGAGACCCAGTGTGTTTGTTCACACTGGGTCTTTTTTTTTGGCTGCATTTTAGGTAAAAACGACCATTAAATTACATTGCTAGAACAGCGTCATTGGATTATTATCGAGTCAGATTACTCGTCTTGAGTAATCATTATTGACATGGAGTTATAGGGATATGAAGTTAAATAATTTACTAGGTGTGATAACACTCAGCGTGATGTTATTAACGAGCACTGCATATGCAATGGATAAGATTAATATCAACACTGCGACACAATATGAGTTACAAAGTTTGAGTGGTGTTGGTGAGTCTACTGCCGAAGCGATTATTCAATATCGTGAGAAAAACGGATTGTTTAAGTCGGTTGACGATTTAGTTAATGTTAAAGGAATTGGAAACAAGAAAATTGAAAAATTATCAGAGAATTTGACTGTTTCAGAATGACTAAACGACTGAGCTAAAACCAAAAGGCGCAATTAATTTAATTGCGCCTTTTTTTATAAATAAAATAGGTATTATTGATTGTTAGTGACGAACTAAGTTTTATGCTGATAAATTATCGGTCAATTTCTGCTGAAGATTATCTTGTTCAAGGGTGCTCAATGGCTTGCCAGATAAGCTCGATATAAAAAACACATCTTCGACTTGATCACCCAGCGTCATCAGTTTGGCATTAATGACTTGAATGTCCTGATTTAAAAAAACTTGGGCAACGGATGATAAGAGTCCTGGCCTATCATGTGTTTTAAGTTCCATAACGGTATGGTTTTGTTCTTCATTCGTCTTGAAAATAATACTGGGTGTCGTTTCAAACAATTTCATCTTTCTTGGGGTGATAACGGCGCTATAAGTTTTGATCTCCCCTAGATTATTGAGTTGCCTTTCTAAGGCGTTGATGATGTCCGTTGAATGTTGGTTTGAACCGTTTACGATGTAGGTATTGAGCGTATCACCATTCGTACTAATGCTAATTTTAGCATCTAAAATATCGAGCTGAAGTTGTTCAAGACACGCTGTTGTTGCAGCGAAGATACGAGGTTTATCCTTAGTGCAAATAAATATTTCAAGCATGTTATCTTGATCATGTTTTCTAATATTAACCACTGTGGAGACCGTGGGGTTGTTTAAACGGTAGGCTGTTTGCCAACTGATTTGATCGACGGTGTGTCGTAAAAAGTAGTCTGAATCATAGTGTTGCCATAAGTCGGTAATTTGCTGTTCTGAAAATGACATTTCTATGAGTGACTTTAATGCGGCGGCCTGTTGGCGTTGGCTTTTTTCCGCAGTATTTTTTGCAGCTGCATCGTGATGAACCAGCCATTGTTTGGTGGTATGGTAAAGTTGTTTTAACAATGAGTCGCGCCAGCCATTCCACAGATTATTGTTAGTTGCGCGAATATCAGCAACAGTCAGCAAATAGAGATAATTTAATTTCTCCACACTATTAACTGTCTCACCAAATATTTTAATCACATCGGGATCGTGGATATCAAATTTCTGTGCTGTTGCAGACATCGGGCGAAATATAAAGCGGCGCTGTTGTTTGCTCGCTTTAGCTCATTAGATTACGTGATGGCTCTCAGGATTTAAGGTATTTTGATTGGAAGTGGATACGTGTATGATACTAGGCTTAGTAAGATAGCTGTTGCAAGCCAATTATGATATTTATGAACTGCTACTATTGTTGTTCATAAAACTGATTTGCGCGCCAAATCATATTATTTCCAGTAAATTTAATTACTGATCAATCTAAAGGCATCAAATTTCTGAAGTCCAATTGTCGCCAAGCTTCGTATAAAATGATAGCGGTAGCATTTGAAAGGTTAAGACTACGACTATTAGCTTGCATTGGAATTCTAATCTTACACTCAGGCGTAATTTTATCGAGGATCTGTGCAGGTAGTCCACGTGATTCAGGCCCAAATAATAGAACATCGTCATCTTTATAAACTACTTCGTTATGATGCTGTTTAGCTTTGGTTGTGCATGCAAACAGCCTGCGATCTTTCAACCACAAAGCGAATTCATCCATATTATGATGAATATTTACGTTAGAGAATTCATGATAATCTAATCCTGCACGGCGCAGTCGTTTATCATCAAGCTCAAAACCTAATGGTTCAATGAGGTGTAATTTAGCCCCGGCGTTTGCACAAAGTCTAATTATATTACCTGTATTAGGTGGTATTTCAGGTTCATACAATGCGATATTTAACATTAAATACTTTTTCCATGCTTAGTCTTAGAGATATGCAAAGTTAAATTTTGACCAGGCTGTAATAATGTACGCTCGCTTAGACCGTTCCATTCGAGTAGCTCTGCAATACTGACTTTAAATTGCTGTGATATTTTCCAAAAAGAATCACCTATTTTAGTAATGTAGTTGATCTTCTTTAAGCTACTTATGGAGCCTTTTGTTTGCCAAATAACAAGCTTCTGCCCAAGATGTAGGGTGTCTTTTGAGGTTAAATCGTTCCACTGCGTAAGTTGCTTAATAGCCACATTGTTAGCTTTTGCTATATCCCACCATGTATCACCCACTACAACAGTATGTATTATTTTATGTCCTTTTATTGTGTCATTCATGTTTGTTGGCATTTCTTGAGTCACATTAAGTGGGTATTCTGTTGTTTTCCCTTCAGCGACGGGGATTAAAAGGGACTTTCCCGCTCTAATGAAGCTGCTCGTTAAACCATTAGCTTTTTTTAGTACACTTACTGTTGTCTTATAGTGTTTGGCGATGAGATCAAGTGTGTCTCCAGAATGTATCTTGTGACGTGTCCATTGCACCCTATCCTCTATTGGCATCGATTCTAGTGCTTGTTGAAAAATGTCTGCTTGAGTCACGGGTAAAACTATGCGGTGCGGTCCATCAGGTGTTGTTGCCCAGCGGTTATATCCTGGGTTTAATTGGTATATTTCATCGGTCGTTATCCCTGCCAATTTTGCAGCGAGCGCCAAGTCAAATTGCGATCCCGTTTCAACGACGGTTAAAAAGGGTGAGTTATCTATCGATGTTAGCGTTAAGTTATATTTTCGCGGTTGTTTTATGATCTCTGCTATTGCTAATAATTTAGGTACATAAGCTGATGTTTCTTTGGGTAAATCTAGAGACCAAAAGTCAGTATCTTTTCCTAGTCTTATATTACGCTTGATAGCACGCCCAACAGTGCCTTCACCTGAATTGTATGCTGCTAATGCCAACTGCCAATTACCAAAATCATTATGGAGTTTTTGTAAATAATCCAGTGCCGCGCGAGTGGATTCTAAAATGTCCCGTCTTCCGTCATACCACCAATTTTGATCTAAGCCATAGACCTTGCCTGTGCCAGGAATAAACTGCCAAATTCCTGCAGCACTACCACTTGAGAATGCAAAGGGTTGATAGGCACTTTCTACTACTGGTAATAAGGCCAGTTCCAATGGCATGCCTCTACGCTCTAACTCATCAACAATATAATGAAGGTATGGTCTAGCTCGTTCAGCGACGATGTTTATGTAGTCAGGCTGATTGATGAATCGAGTTAGTTGTTGTTCTGTATCGGGGTGTAATTTTTGGGTGACTTTAATGGCATAACCATCACGAATTCGCTGCCAAAGATCGGTAGTTGGAATGGCGGTTATTTGTCGGAGTTCATCATCGGCAAGTTGATTTTCTGCTTGTTCTTGAGGCTCACCGTAGGTTTTCTGCCATGTCGATTTAGATGCGACGTTTGCATTGTTCGACGATCGACTATTCACGTTATCTTTCTTGACCGATGTGAACGGGGAGTTACATGCGGTCAATGATAGTAAAATAATCAAGGACAGTGTGTGTTTGCGAAGTTGTTTTATTAATAACATAACGATTAATTATAATGCAGATTGATCTATGTGTCTGTGACTTTAGGCTCTTAGACCATATAACTGCAGATACACTAAGGAATACGCTAGACTATGTATAAATAGATGACATTGAGGTTTTAGAGTGAGCGAATATCATGGGCAATTGTCTAAAATGGCAGTCAGTCTGACAGATAATAAAGATTCTGTTGATTATCAATTAGTTCTTGGAGAGCAACAGGTTCTAATAACACCGTTAATTAAGCAAAAAGTGACACTGAAATTTAATGGCGAAATACATTGTTTGGCGTGTGACCGTCGCATTAAAAAGTCGTATTCTGGAGGCTATTGCTTCCCATGTTCACAAACATTAGCACAATGTGACCTTTGTATTATGAGGCCTGAAACATGTCACTATGCTGCTGGCACGTGTCGCCAACCAGATTGGGGCGATGCGTTTTGTATGCAAGATCACATTGTTTATTTGGCCAATAGCTCAGGCATAAAAGTAGGTATAACTCGGGCAAATCAAATACCTACACGTTGGATTGACCAAGGTGCTAGTCAAGCACTTCCTATATTCCGTGTTAAAAGTCGATATCAATCAGGATTATTAGAAGTAATTTTTAAAGCCCACGTTTCAGATCGTACTGATTGGCGAAAGATGTTGAAGGGGCAACCCGAATTTGTTGATTTATTGGCTATTCGCGATCAATTGATTGCTGAATGTAGTGATGAGATCTTGGGGTTACAGGAGCGGTTTGGTCACGAGGCGATCTTGTCAATTAACGATCAGGATATGGTCAGTATTACTTACCCTGTAATTCAGTATCCAGACAAAGTAAAATCGTTTAATTTTGATAAAACACCCGAGGTAACAGGTGTTTTAAATGGCATAAAAGGCCAGTATCTTATTTTTGATACTGGTGTCATTAATATTCGCAAATTTACCGGCTACAACATAACTATGGTGGTTGACTAATGTTATATAAATTACTTCGCTCAATCCTATTCCAGTTTGAAGCTGAAAAAGCACACTATTTAGGTTTAAAAGGACTCGATCTGCTAGAAATGACCAGGTTAACATCAATTTTGTATCCCAAAATAGATACGAAACCAGTGACTGTAATGGGGATAGACTTTCCAAATGCTGTTGGTTTAGCTGCTGGTTTAGATAAAAATGGCGACCATATTAACGCTTTGGCGGCTATTGGTTTTGGGTTTATAGAAATTGGTACAGTAACGCCTCGACCACAAGCAGGTAACCCAAAGCCACGACTATTCAGATTGGCTGAAGCCGAGGCTTTTATTAACCGTATGGGCTTTAATAACTTAGGTGTGGAACACTTAATTGAGCAAGTTAAAATAGCTCGAGCAACAGCAATTATTGGTATTAATATTGGAAAAAACTTTGATACACCTGTTGAAGAGGCGGTGGATGACTATTTAATTGGGCTAAGAAGAGTCTACTCTTCGGCCGATTATGTGACGATTAATATTTCATCACCTAATACGCCTGGTTTGAGAACATTACAATTTGGTGAATCACTAAATGAATTATTAGGTGCATTAAAGGAAGAGCAAGCTAAATTAGTTCATCAGTACGAACGTTATGTACCAATGGCAGTCAAGGTGGCGCCTGATCTTGATGCTGAGGAAGTTATTCAATTAGCGGATGCCTTTAAACAATTTGAGATTGATGCTGTTATTGCGACGAATACCACGATGTCGCGTAAAGGTGTTGAAGGCTTGGCTTTTAGTGAAGAAATGGGCGGTTTAAGTGGTCGACCTGTATTCAAAAAATCTACAGAAGTTGTCAGGCAATTTCGTCAAGCATTACCTGAAAATTTGCCGATAATTGCGGCAGGTGGAATTATGTCTGGCAGTGATGCAATAGAGAAATTAGATGCTGGTGCTGAACTTGTTCAGATTTACAGTGGTTTTATCTATCAAGGACCAAGGTTGGTCAGTGATATTGTTTGTGAAATTAATAAGAGGATGTAAAAGATGGATGCAGTCACACAAAGTTCTTTAGGGGCATTTTTATTCAATATTGTTATCGCAGCGATGATTATCATTGTTGGTCGTATTGTTGTTAAATGGATAGTCAAACTACTCCGAAAAATAATGGTTCGTGCTGATCTTGACCCTATCTTAGTCAACTTTGCAGGGTCTATCGCCAGCAGTATTTTGTTAGTTATTATTGTGATCGCGGCCTTAGATCGTTTAGGTGTTGATACGACCTCTTTTATTGCGGTACTAGGTGCCGCAGGTTTAGCGATTGGTCTAGCACTTAAAGATTCGTTGCAGAATTTTGCTGCTGGAATCATGATGATCATTTTTCGCCCGTTTAAGTTGGGTGACTTTATTGAAGCCGGTGGCATCAGTGGTGTAGTTGAGAAGATAAATGTATTCAGTACCATTATGAAAACAGGTGATAATCGAGAAATCATCATCCCTAATGCTCAAATTTATGCGGGTGCAATTACCAACTTTTCTGCTCGGGATACGCGCCGTATTGATATGGTTTTTGGCATTGGTTATGGCGATGATATGTTGAAAGCTAAGCAGATTATGCAAGATATTTTAACGTCACATGAACTTATTTTAGATGATCCTGCGCCTGTAATTATGGTGGCTGAATTGGGTGATAGTAGCGTTAACTTTAATGTGCGCCCTTGGGTTAAATCAAGCGACTATTGGCCAGTACGCTCCGATTTATTAGAAAAAATTAAGTTAGCATTTGATGAGAATAATATCTCGATTCCCTATCCTCAAATGGATATTCATACTAATTAATACAAAAGCCTTAGGGCGACGCCCCCCATGTTGATTGACATGGGGGGCGTTATGTTTAAAACGCTAAAGGGTGAAGCCATTTAGTTAGCTCTTTATTAAAACTGATCTTTCCAAAATCGTAATTGTGTGAATACTTGCTCTGAATTATCTAATTTATGGTCGCAAAAGTGTTCAGCTGCCTTAATAACATTTGGTTGCTGACAGCGCAGAAACGGGTTGGTGTTGAGCTCAAGTGCTAAATATGAAGGCATGCTGGGCTGTCCAGTCTTAATGATCGCATTCGTGTCGATGATACGCTGTTGGATAGCGCTATTATTTGGTTCCACTTGTATGGCGAAGCGCAGGTTTGCTTCTGTATATTCATGCGCACAGAAAATTTTTGTTTGCTCAGGTAAGGTTGCAATTAATTGTAATGAACTATGAAGTTGCTTGGCTGTACCTCCGAGTAAGCGACCACAACCAGCGCCAAATAATGTATCCCCACAAAACAAATTATCATCGATTAAAAAAGCAATGTGACCATTCGTATGCCCAGGAATATCCAGTATCTTTATCGGTGGAAATGACGCGTGAATTATGAGCTCATCGCAGGCATTGAGTGGGTGAGTCAGCTCTGGGATCGTTTCAGTTTCAGGGCCATAAACAGGTATATTGTATTTTGTAACTAATTGATGGATTCCCGCAATGTGATCAGCGTGGTGGTGAGTAATTAAGATTGCGATGGGCTTCAGTCCTTGTTGCTCAATGGCATGGATAACTGGCTCGGCATCACCTGGGTCGATAATTAATAGATTCTTGGAGTCCGGCTCTTCGATGAACCAGATATAATTGTCATTAAAAGCATGAACGGCTTGAATAGTTAACATGATACTTCCATTGTTGGGGTTGGCATGATCGATTATAAAACGGATATACAAAAAAAGATGATTCTCTGGTGGAAAAATCCACTGGGTCAGTCTGTTTTAAGACAAGAGCAAAACGCACTAAACGCTTTATCTAGCCATTTTTATGGAAACTATCAATTTCAGTTAGGCATAGATCAAAGACTATTACCTGAGGTTCCTCGAAGTTATATGCAAAAAGTAATGGCAAAATCAGCCGATATTGAAGGGTGTAATGAGTTGTTACCTTTTAAATGCCATAGTTTGGATACGTTACTTTTAGTCCATGTGATAGAGTTTTCGCCGGATCCTCATCAGGTTTTACGTGAGGTAGAACGAGTGTTAGTGGCTGATGGTACTGTGGTTTTATGCTGCTTTAATCCTTGGAGCCTGTTTGGGTTACGACGTTTATTTTCATGTAAAGGCATGCCACCTTGGCATGGCCATTTTTTTAGTCAGGCAAGGATTAAAGACTGGTTAGCCTTATTAAACTTTGAAGTTGTGGCGACCAAACAGTTAGTGTTTCAACCGCCCATTAATTCAGAACGATTATTGAGTAAATTATCAATCATTGCATGGTTGGGGAAACGATTATGGCCGATATTTTCGGGTGTGACGGTTTTAGTCGCGACAAAACGAACGATTCCCCTCACCTTAGTAACGAAGTACTGGCATGTAAACCGATTATTTGCCAGTGGCGGATTGGTTTCTAAGCCCGTTTCAAGAGAAGAAAGTAATGGATAAAGTAGAAGTATTTACAGATGGTGCTTGTAGCGGTAATCCGGGGCCTGGTGGTTGGGGCGCTATTTTACGTACCAAGGGTGTTGAAAAAGAACTATCCGGTGGTGAGAGCGACACGACTAATAATCGCATGGAAATGATGGCTGTAATTGAAGCATTGGAAGCATTGACTCGGCCTTGTAATGTAGTGGTCACGACTGATTCTCAATATGTCATGAAAGGCATGCAGGAGTGGCTCTCAGGCTGGAAAAAACGTAATTGGTTAACAGCGGCGAAAAAACCAGTTAAAAACGTTGATTTATGGCAGAGAATGGATAAAGCAGCCGCTAGCCATAAGCTTGACTGGGTTTGGGTTAGAGGCCATCAAGGACATGTTGAAAATGAGCGTGCCGACCAACTTGCTGTTAGTGCTCGCGAACGAATTGCTAAGAAATAAAATGAGGTAGAAATAGTGGCTGAACAACAGGTCAAGCGCCAGGTAGTTCTCGATACAGAAACAACGGGTTTAAGTACTGCAGATGATCATCGCATCATTGAAATAGGCTGCGTTGAGGTGATTAATCGTCGATTGACAGGTGAACGCTTCCATCAATATATTAATCCAAAACGAGAGATCGATGCTGGTGCTATGGAGGTTCACGGTATTACGCCTGAATTCTTAGCTGATAAACCGGTGTTTTCATCGGTCGTTGATGATTTTATGGATTTTATCGATGGTGCCGAGCTCGTGATTCATAATGCCGCATTTGATGTGGGCTTCTTGAATCATGAACTAGCAAAATTAAAAGGCAAAAAACGTCAAATTTCAGATGTGTGTAGTGTATTGGATACCCTGAAGCTTGCTCGAGACAAACATCCTGGGCAGAAAAACAATTTAGATGCTTTATGTCGACGTTATTATGTTGATAACGCCAACCGTGAACTACACGGGGCGTTATTAGATGCTGAGATTTTGGCCGATGTTTATCTGGCAATGACAGGTGGACAGGTCAGCTTGTCATTGGCGAGCGAAACGACTGTTACTGCAAACAAAAATAATGTTGCCGAAGTCTTGCTGGATAAAAAGCATGGCCCGTTTCGAGTAATTAAAGCTAATCAGGATGAATTGCTTGCTCACAAAGCAAAGTTAAAGCGACTTGATGATGCGAGCGAGGGTCAATGCTTATGGTTACAGTCAGATAATAAAATCATGACAAATGAATAAGTCGTTATTCATATAAAAAAATCAATTATTGGCTTGAAATATCTTTTTTCATCCCCAATTATCTGGATTGTGATAAATAACCCGGAAACTTGATTATGAGTAACGAAGACATCGATAACGTAGATAACACTGAAGCAGAAAATAGTGAACCAGAAGTAGAAGTTAATGCCGATCCTGCTGCCTTGCTAGAAGATGCTCGCAATAAAGCCGATGAACATTGGAATGAACTGTTACGTGCAAAAGCAGATATGGAGAACTTACGTCGTCGCCAAGCACGAGATTTAGAAAATGCTCACAAACATGCTCTAGATAAGTTTGTTGCTGAATTATTGCCGATCTACGACAGTATGGAATTAGGCTTAAATGCCGCTAATGCTGATGGCGTTTCAATCGAAGCGGTTCGTGAAGGCATAGAAATGACGAGAAAGATGTTTTTGTCATCAATTAACAAATTTGGTTTAGAACCTGTTATCCCCGCTGATGGTGATGAGTTTGATCCCGAATTACACCAAGCGATGGCGATGCAAGCTGTTGAAGGCGTGGAAGCAAATAAAGTATTAACGCTTGCTCAAAAAGGTTTCCAATTTAATGGTCGCCTATTACGCCCTGCAATGGTGGTTGTTTCTCAGTAAAAAAATAACATTAGGTAAGGTATGGGCTTGAAATTTTATTTCGCCCCCCCACCTACTAATCAACGACTGGTATTGCCAGTATAAATTTTAAGAATCATGGAGTAAAAATTATGGGTAGAATTATTGGTATTGACTTAGGAACAACAAATTCCTGTGTTGCAGTATTAGAAGATGGTAAAGCGCGTGTAATCGAAAACAGTGAAGGCGACCGTACTACGCCATCAATTGTGGCTTTTACCAAAGATGGTGAAGTGATTGTTGGTCAATCAGCTAAACGTCAAGCAGTGACTAATCCTAAAAATACCTTATATGCAATCAAACGTTTGATTGGTCGTAAATTTAAAGATGATGTCGTGCAGCGTGATATTGATATGGTGCCATACAAAATCCTTGAAGCAGATAACGGTGATGCTTGGGTCGATGCCAATGGAAAAAAAATGGCGCCACCGGAAGTATCTGCTCGTGTTTTAATGAAAATGAAAAAAACAGCAGAAGAATTTTTGGGTGAAGAGGTAACTGAAGCCGTTGTAACGGTACCTGCTTACTTTAATGATTCTCAGCGTCAAGCCACTAAAGATGCAGGTAAAATTGCCGGCCTAGAAATCAAGCGTATCATCAACGAACCAACTGCTGCGGCATTAGCTTATGGTATGGACAAAAAACGTGGTGATTCTAAAGTGGTTGTTTACGATTTAGGGGGTGGTACATTCGACGTATCAGTTATCGAAATTGCTGATATCGAAGGCGAGCATCAGTTTGAAGTATTATCAACTAATGGTGACACTTTCCTTGGCGGTGAAGATTTTGATCAACGCATCATTGAGCATTTAGTTGAAGAGTTCAAAAAAGACCAAGGTATTGATTTATCAAAAGATCCTTTGGCATTACAACGTCTTAAAGATGCGGCTGAAAAAGCAAAAATCGAATTATCTTCAAGCCAGCAAACAGACATTAACCTTCCTTATGTAACGGCTGATGCGTCAGGTCCTAAACATATGGAATTACGCCTAACACGTGCCAAACTAGAATCATTAGTTGATGATTTAATCACACGTAGTTTAGCGCCATGCAAGCAAGCAATTAAAGATTCAGGTTTATCTTTATCTGAAATTGATGATGTTATCTTGGTGGGTGGTCAAACACGTATGCCTAAGGTTCAGGAAGCCGTTAAAGAATTATTCGGTAAAGAACCTCGTAAAGATGTGAATCCTGATGAAGCCGTTGCTGCTGGTGCGGCAATCCAAGCTGCGGTATTAGCGGGTGACGTGAAAGATGTATTACTACTTGACGTTACACCGTTGAGCCTTGGTATTGAAACGATGGGTGGTGTTATGACCAAACTCGTTGAGAAAAATACAACGATTCCTACCAAAGCAAACCAGACATTCTCAACAGCGGATGATAATCAACCTGCTGTTACTATTCACGTGTTGCAAGGTGAGCGTGAAGTTGCGTCAGCCAATAAATCATTGGGTCGTTTTGATTTATCTGATATTCCACCTGCACCACGAGGTCAACCACAAATCGAAGTAACTTTCGACATTGATGCCAATGGTATTTTAAATGTATCAGCTAAAGATAAAGTAACGGGTAAAGAGCAATCTATCGTTATTAAAGCATCGAGTGGTTTATCTGATGAAGAAGTAGAACAAATGGTCAAAGATGCAGAAGCACATGCGGATGAAGATCGTAAATTCCACGAATTAGTCAGTGTCCGTAACCAAGCAGATGGTTTGGTTCACTCAACTAAAAAATCAATTGCTGATCTAGGTGATAAATTAGCTGCTGATGAAAAAGTAAAAATTGAAGCGGCAGTTGCTGAGTTAGAAGAAGCAATCAAGGGCGAAGATAAAGCAGACATTGAAGCTAAAACAGCGGCATTGACGGAAGCTTCAGGAAAGCTGGCTGAACAAGCTTATGCTGAAAATGCTGAAGCAGGTGAGGCGACAGCTGACGCATCTAAAGAAACAGATGATGTGGTTGATGCTGAATTTGAAGAAGTAGAAGACGACAAAAAATAAACTTCAATTAGATTATGTTTATTTAGAAACAGGCGCGGGATTATCTCGCGCCTGTTTTGTTGCATTAAATGTTGAGAAAGTTTTAATAGGTAAGAGCAAAAATGGCTAAACGAGATTGTTACGAAATACTAGAGGTGTCACGCACTGCGACCGAGGCTGACATTAAAAAAGCCTATCGTCGTATGGCAATGAAATATCATCCTGATCGTAATCCTGATAATGCCGAAGCAGAAGAACATTTCAAAGAAGCAAAAGAAGCCTATGAAATTCTAACTGATGCACGAAAACGTGCTGCTTACGACCAGTTTGGTCATGCAGGTGTCGATCCGTCGGCAGGTGGAGGGCAGCGTGGTGGTTCAGGTGGTTTTAGTGATATCTTTGGCGATGTGTTTAATGATATTTTTGGCGCATCAGGTGGAGGCAGACAAAACTATCGCGGTGCCGATCTTCGCTATCACTTAGATTTAACGCTTGAAGAAGCGGTGGCGGGTACGACACAAAAAATTCGTATTCCCGTTCATGTAGCATGTAAAACATGTGATGGTTCAGGTGCTAAAAAAGGTACCCAACCCGTGACATGTTCAACCTGCGCAGGCCATGGCCAGGTTAGAATGCAGCAAGGTTTCTTTTCGGTACAGCAGCCGTGCCCGCATTGTCATGGTACTGGGCAGATGATCAAAGATCCTTGTGGTGATTGCCATGGTGAAGGGCAAACTCAAGAACATAAAACATTATCGGTTAAAGTACCACCAGGTGTCGATACCGGTGATCGTATTCGTTTATCAGGTGAGGGTGAAGCAGGGACTGGTGGTGCTGAACCCGGTGATTTGTATGTTGAAATGCAAGTACAACGGCACGATGTCTTCACTCGTGATGGCAGTAATCTGTATTGTGATGTGCCAATTAGTTTCGTCGCAGCAACTTTGGGTGGCGAGCTAGAAGTGCCGACACTAGAAGGTAAAGCGAGCTTAAAAGTGCCTGAAGGAACACAGACCGGCCAGCAATTCCGACTTCGTAATAAGGGAGTCAAGTCTGTTCGTGGCGGCGCAGTTGGCGATTTAATGTGTCGAGTGATTATTGAGACGCCGGTGAAATTATCGAAGAAGCAAAAGGAATTACTGCAAGAGTTTGATGAAGCCTTACAAGGCAGCCACAGTAAGCATAGTCCGAAACATAGTTCTTGGTTAGATGCGGTCAAAAAATTCTTTGATTAGGGGTAACGGTATTATGTATGTTTTAGGCGTGAATCAATCGTAAGATCGGTCGGTTTTCAGCTTATGAAAAAGACCAAGTACTATTTATATTTCTTTAGGTTTGAGTGAGATAAAAAAATGACAACACGTATAGCCATCAATGGCGCTGTAGGTCGAATGGGACGTTGTTTAATCCAAGCAGTTGAGCAAACCAATGGTTTTGAATTAAGTGCCGCGATTGATCATGTTGACTCAAGCTTATTGGGTGCCGATGCTGGAGAGTTAGCCGGTGTCGGTAAATTAGGTGTTGCTATTACATCTGATGTCGAGGCTGCTACGGCCAACTCTGATGTTATTATTGACTTTACCTTACCTGAAGTCACGTTGGCTTTATTACCTTATTGCGTTAAAAATCAATGTCGTTTGGTTATTGGCACCACAGGTTTTAGCTTAGAGCAAAAAGCTGAAATTGAGCAAGCAACAGATAAAATATCTATGTTATTAGCTCCGAATATGAGCGTCGGTGTTAATTTGTCGCTTAAATTATTAGATATTGCAGCGCGCGTGTTGGGTGATGATGTGGATATTGAAATTATTGAGGCTCATCACCGTCATAAAGTAGATGCACCTTCTGGCACCGCTTTACGAATGGGTGAGGTTGTGGCTGATGCATTAGGACGTGATCTTGCTACCTGTGCTGTGTATGGACGTGAAGGACGCACAGGTGAGCGAGACCGAAATACCATTGGTTTTGCCACGGTAAGGGCGGGCGATATTGTTGGAGATCATACGGTAATGTTTGCAGCAGAAGGTGAGCGAGTTGAAATTACTCACAAGGCATCGAGTCGTATGACTTTTGCCTTGGGTGCCATGCGCGCATCAAGCTGGTTAATGGATCATCAAACTGGCTTATATGATATGCAAGATGTACTGGGTTTAAATAACTAAGCTACAAGATCATCCTTAAACAGGACTTTAGCCGACACTATCAGTAGTTATCTGCTTTTTGTTGTGCATGTTTTGCACCAATGATATTACCTGCTGCAGAACGTATTTGGGCAATTAAAGTCCAAAAGCGATGTAATTCATTGTTTTGTCCTTGAACGATAGATACGCCTTTCAGTGCAACTTGTTCAGCCAACGCATAATCTTCTAACTGTATATGTGTTTTTGCTAAGGCAAAATATACTTCAGGATCACTAGGTGCTATGCGTTGCGCCCTTTGCAATCGTGTTTGAGCTGCTCGTAAATCACCTTGTTTGGTGTAGCGGCTGGCTTCATCAAGTAAAGTGATGACAGCTGGACTTTGTTGGTTAGTCGCTATTGTTGAGGGTGATGCCGGAACAATAACGGTGTTAGGTGTCGTTTTAATTGGCTCAGTGACAGCGGGTGATTGGTTGGCGGTGTCTGCTGGAAGAGGAACAACAATCGCGCGCTCTAAGGTGGGGACTTGTTTGGTTTGGGTTTGTTTAGGCGGCAATTTATAACGGTCTTCGGTGGGAACCAGCGGCGTGCTAGAACAGCCAGCAATCGTTAGCACTGCACTCAATAATACAATTCTGTATGTTTTCATGTTCAATGTTGTGTTTCCTACCTAAAAAGCTGCTTAACCCAATCGATGGGTTTTGATACTGAGTCATCGCTCAACTCTCTGTTATTTTGATTGGCACAATCTACCGCTAATTTAGGCCCTGTCCCATGTAAAAAAGGAATTTGTTGAGCGCCAGCACAATGTTCGGCAGATAATTGACCGCTTAATTGATCTATCCATAAATACTCGATGTCTTCTGGAGCTGCGGCAACAAATGACTCGAGCGTTTCTGTTTTCATATATGCGATCCAGGCTTGTAAGGCACCACTTGAGCCGGTGAATGGCTGTGAGGCATTGTTATCCTGTCCAAACCAGACAACGGCAAGTCGATTTCCGGTAAAGCCAGCAAACCAACTATCTCTTTGCTGATCTGATGTTCCTGTTTTACCGGCTGCATTGATGTTGGCAGGCAAGTGTTGGTAAATAGAGCGTGCGGTACCAACACGTGCGGTTTCTTGCAAAATGTACTGTAATAAATGAATGGCATTACTACCAATCGTTTGCGTAAGTTGGAAAGGGTAGCGTGATAATTCTTTACCCGTACTATCAGCCACCATTCGAATAGAGCGTAATGGCATTTGAAAACCATTGGCTGCCATGGTCTGATACATCGTGGCGACTTCAAAAGGCGTTAAGCTTTGAGCGCCCAGTAGGAGCGAGGGGTAAGCTTCTAGCGATCGATTAACGCCTAAATGTTGAAGCGTTTTAATGACATTATCTAAGCCAACTGCCATTCCTAAGCGTGCTGCAGATAAATTGTACGAATTTGCCATGGCTTGGTGTAATGGTACTTTGCCATGCGCTTGATGATCAAAATTTTCCGGACTCCAAACCTGCCCATTTTTCATGGTAAGACTATAGGGCGAGTCGTCCAACTCACTAATTAATGTGTAACCCTGTTCAATTGCTGTCAGATAAACAGCGGGTTTGACCAGTGAACCTATAGGACGTAATGCATCTAACGCTCTGTTAAAGCCTTGATAGCGAGTTTCACGTCCACCGACAATAGCAATAACCTCCCCTGTTTGTGGCTCGGTAACGACGACACTACCTTGTAAATTTTTTACTTGATTACCATAACGTTTTTCAAGCTTAGTAATGGTGCCTATCAGTGCTGTCTCTGCTTTGTTTTGTGCGATAGGATTGAGGCTGGTGAATACACGTAGTCCTTCCGAATTTAAATCTTCATCACGATAGGTTTCACGTAATTGTCGTTTCACAAGATCTAAATAAGCAGGATAAGCACCTTTAAGTAAGCCGGCCCGCTTTACAACTCCAAGCGGTGTTGCCAAGGCATGTTGATATTGTTTATCGCTAATTGAGTTTTGATCATAAAGTGCTTTAAGCACAAGGTCTCGTCGTGTTTTAGCACGTTTCGGATGGCGTCTTGGATCATAATATGACGGCCCTTTCACTAAGCCGGCTAACAAGGCTAGTTGATGAAGTTTTAGCTCTTGAATTGGTTGTGCAAAATAATAGTGAGCCGCCAGCCCAAAACCGTGGATGGCTCGAGCACCCTCTTGGCCGACATACACTTCATTAAGGTAGGCTTCTAAAATATCATCTTTGCTGTAGTGAAGCTCCAATAGCATTGCCATTGGTATCTCCATTAATTTGCGGGCCAAACTGCGATCAGAATTTAGATAGAAATTTTTGATTAACTGTTGAGTCAGCGTGCTGCCTCCTTGCACAAATCTACCGGCTTTAAGGTTGATCCACATGGCTCGGCTGATGCCTTTAAGTGATATGCCTATGTGCTGATAATAATCACGATCTTCAATGGCAATTAAAGCATCGAGCAAGCCTTGTGGTGCATCAATTAATCGGATTAAATCACGATCTTCGTTGTTCAGTGGATAGATGCCGCCGACAAGAATAGGCTCTAAACGTACTAGAGCCAACGATTTGTCGTTGTAACTACTAATATCACTAAGCTGGTTATTAGAAAACTTTAAAATAAGCTGCTGCGAATGCTCATTGCCATCAGGAAATTCAAAACCACGAGAATAAATGATCGCTTTATTGTTAGAAAACGCAGCTTGTCCCGGTTGAGTCACTTTGCTTACAAAGCGGTAACCAAGTCCACGTAATTCAATTTTCAAATCGACGAGTGATAATGGCAAACCGGCGTAAAGCTCTAACGGTCGTGCATACACTTTAGCGGGTAAAGCCCAGCGTTTTCCCTCGAATTGCTGGCGGATATGGATATCTATAAAGACAAGTGCAATGCCTAAAAGAACGACCACCGAAAAAAATAACTTATATAGAAATGTAAGTGATTTTCTTTTGAAACTTGGGGCTGTTTTCCTGCGGTTACGAACTCGTTTAGGCGTTTTTTTTGTTGCCATAAAGCGGATGAGATTCCTTTGTAGTATAAGTAGTTAAATAAACTTAAATTGTAGGTGTTAGATAATAAAACGGATTTGATCGGGATGAGGGTCAATATGTCAAATTTTAACAGGGTTCTAGAGGCTAAGCCTGTAAAGATAAACTAACACGTTACCAGGATGGCATGAGTACAATAAAAAAAATAAAAACAGAACTGGCTTATTATCAGGCGTTAAGCTCTGATCATCGCACGCCTTTAATTGCTAAATGGCTCATTGCAGCTGCAGTGGCCTACTTATTAATGCCATTTGATCTTATCCCTGACTTTATTCCTATATTGGGGCAGCTCGATGACCTTATTATTGTGCCAGCCCTCATTTACTTCGCGCTGCAATGTATTCCGTTAAGCTTAAAGCAAGAAATCCGACAACGGGTGATAGACGCTGAACACTAAACCGTGTTTGATTCCACTAAGCCTATAAAAGATCAGGTACTAATTTCGCATTATTTTTGTTTGTCTGGTAAGATCCACGATCCTGATATTTATTATTTACGTGTGTTTTTGCAACTAATTCTAGTTAAAAAAACGACATAATAATTTACCCGAGAGCCTATGGTTAGTTTAGAAACCCCAGTCTGTGACTTTGGCTTGCCTGCTATTGATTTTTCATTACTAGGTACTGAAGGAAACCTATGGACACTTGATGATTGCCGTGGTGAAAACGGTCTATTGCTTATGTTTATTTGTAACCATTGTCCTTACGTTAAAGCGATTTTAGATCGCTTAGTTCGAGATACCAACGAACTAAAACAACTGGGTATTAATACGGTCGCTATCATGTCAAATGATATCGCTGATTATCAAGAAGACTCGTTTGACAATATGCAAGTAGTTGCAACAGAACAAGGTTTTAATTTTCCATATTTGCTTGACGAAACACAGCAAACTGCCCGAGCATACGGCGCAGTGTGTACCCCTGATTTCTTTGGCTACAACAAAGATCTTCAGTTGCAGTACCGTGGTCGCTTAGACGCGAGTAGAAAAGAAGCTGCAGCACCGGACGCACGACGAGATTTATTTGAAGCAATGAAACTGATTGCTGAAACAGGTCGTGGTCCACAACAACAAATACCTAGTATGGGTTGTTCGATCAAATGGCGAACAACTTAATCTTTTTAAATAGGAGTATGTAAATAATGGCTACACGTAGACATTTAGCAAATGCCATCCGTGCGTTAAGTATGGATGCAGTTCAAAAAGCTCAATCAGGTCATCCAGGCGCGCCTATGGGCATGGCGGATATCGCTGAAGTATTGTGGAATGATCACTTAAAACACAATCCGACTAACCCTGAATGGTCTGATCGCGATCGTTTTGTCTTGTCGAATGGTCACGGTTCAATGTTGATTTACTCATTGTTGCATTTGTCAGGTTATGACTTGCCAATGTCATCACTGGCTTCATTCCGTCAGCTTCACTCGCAATGCGCGGGTCACCCTGAATATGGTTATGCACCGGGTATCGAAACAACAACGGGTCCTTTAGGTCAAGGTATTACCAACGGTGTTGGTTTCGCTATGGCTGAAAAATTAATGGCGGACCAATTTAATAAACCTGGTCATGAAATCGTCGATCACAACACCTACGTTTTCTTGGGTGATGGTTGTTTGATGGAAGGGGTTTCTCATGAAGCGTGCGCACTAGCGGGTACATGGGGCCTAGGTAAATTGGTTGCATTCTGGGATGACAACAACATCTCTATCGACGGTCACATTGATGGTTGGTACACCGATGACACCGTTAAGCGTTTTGAAGCTTACGGCTGGCACGTACAATCAGTAGACGGTCATGATGCGGCGGCTATCTCTGCTGCCGTTGCTGCTGCTAAAGCAGTGACTGATAAACCTTCTATGATTTGCTGCAAAACAATCATCGGTTTCGGTTCACCAAACAAATCTGGTAGCCATGATTGCCATGGTGCTGCTTTGGGTGACGAAGAAGTGGCATTAACACGTAAAGAATTAGACTGGAACTATGCGCCTTTCGAAATTCCTGCGGATGTCTATGAAGGTTGGGATGCTAAAACTGCTGGCGCAGCAAAAGAAGCGGATTGGAATGCTAAATTTGATGCGTATGCTGCTGCATTCCCAGAATTGGCTGCAGAATACACACGTCGTATGTCAAAAGAATTGCCTGCAAACTGGACTGAAGCAACCGATACGATCATTGCTGAAACTAACGAAGCGGCTGCGAATCTAGCGTCACGTCAAGCATCACAAAAAACAATTGCTGCTTTAGCGCCATTATTACCAGAATTTTTAGGTGGTTCTGCTGACTTAACAGGTTCTAATTTAACAAGCTGTGCAAGCTTCAAACACGTATCAGGCAAAGAGCCGGGTAACTACATCTCTTACGGTGTACGTGAATTTGGTATGTACGCAATCATGAATGGTATGGCGCTTCACGGTGGTTTAATCCCATTCGGTGGCACATTCCACATGTTCTCTGACTATGCTAAGTCTGCATTACGTATGGCTGCATTGATGAAAATCCGTACTATTGCTGTGTTAACACATGACTCTATCGGTCAAGGTGAAGATGGTCCGACACATCAACCAATCGAAAACACAGCAGCAATGCGTTATATCCCTAATATGGATGTATGGCGCCCTGCTGATTCAACTGAGGTTGCGGTTGCGTGGGTTGCTTCTGTTGAGCGTGCTGATGGTCCTTCAAGCCTAGTATTAAGCCGTCAAGGTATTCCTGGTCGTAAACATGATGTTGCTGATTTTGCAGCCATGCGCAAAGGCGCTTATGTCTTATCTGAAGCAAAAGGTTCAGCTGACGTGATCCTTATCGCAACAGGTTCTGAAGTTGATTTAGCGGCACAAGCACAACAAGCTTTAGCAGCTGATGGAATCAATGCTCGCGTTGTTTCAATGCCTTCTACTAATGTGTTTGATCGCCAAGATCAAGCTTATAAAGATAGCATTTTAACGCCAGGCGTTAAGCGTGTTGCGATTGAAGCAGGTGTAACTGATTTCTGGCGTAAATATGTTGGCCTAGAAGGCGGCGTTGTCGGTATCGATACATTTGGTGAATCAGCGCCAGGCGGTGTTTTGATGAAGCACTTCGGCTTTACTGTTGAAAATGTTGTTAAAACGGTAAAAGACGTATTGTAAGAAGCGATAAACGCTTTTAAACGATTAAAGGTAATGACGAGTGGGCGAAAGCGCACTCGTCATTATTGTTTTTGAATCCTAGAAAACCTTAGCTAAAATCAGATGTTCTTCAGCGATAACAAGCTGGTTATTATTGGTCTCGAGCCTAAAAACGGTTATGAAGAGTATCAATAATCACTATATTTGAGTATCGTGAGTGTTATAAATTATTTACACTTGCTGGATAGGAAATTAACTGATAAAAAGCAAGGTGTCTGATGTTATGTAAAGTTAACCGCGCTAATTGAGCACGATTAACGAGCTCGCAGATATATCGTGTTACAAGATTTTAAATCATTGGCTGTTTTAGTGTTTTAATTTTATTGCAAGACAAAAGGAAAAGAGAATGACAATTAAAGTGGGTATAAATGGCTTTGGCCGCATCGGACGTATGGCATTCCGAGCTGCAGCTAAAGACTTCCAGAATATTGAAATCGTAGCAATTAATGACTTATTAGATCCCGAATATCTAGCCTATATGCTTAAACATGATTCTGTTCATGGTCTTTTTGCTGGCGACGTTGCGGTTGTAGATGGTCATTTAGTCGTCGATGGTAAAACGATTCGTATCACAGCGGAACGTAATCCTGCTGACTTGAAATGGGATGAAGTCGGTGCCGATCTTATTCTAGAGTGTACAGGCTTCTTTTTGACCAAAGAATCCTGCCAAGCTCACCTTGATGCGGGCGCTAAAAAAGTAGTGCAATCAGCACCTTCAAAAGATGATACTCCGATGTATGTCTTTGGTGTTAATGATAATAAATATAACGGTGAAGCTATAGTTTCTGCTGCTTCATGTACCACCAACTGTTTGGCGCCTATTGCCAAAGTAGTGGACGATAATTTTGGTATTAAACGTGGTTTGATGACTACCGTTCATGCTGCAACTGCCACCCAAAAAACAGTTGATGGCCCATCGACGAAAGACTGGCGAGGTGGCCGCGGTATTTTAGAAAATATCATTCCATCATCAACCGGTGCGGCAAAAGCGGTGGGTGTTGTGTTACCTAAATTAAACGGTAAGTTAACGGGCATGGCTTTCCGTGTGCCAACATCGGATGTGTCTGTTGTTGATTTGACGGTTGAGTTAGTAAAAAATGCTTCTTATGCAGACATTTGTGCTGTAATGAAGGCGGCTTCTGAGCAAGGACCATTAAAGGGAGTCTTAGGCTATACAGAGGAAAAAGTGGTTTCTACTGACTTCCGTGGTAATACCGCTCCATCAACATTTGATGCGGGTGCTGGTATTGCGCTTGATAGCACCTTCGTTAAGCTTGTCGCTTGGTATGATAACGAATATGGCTATACTTGTAATATGATGCGCTTAGTTGAATTAGTAGGTAAATAAGCCGGATTATTGCTAGTTTTCTAACTGAACTAGCAACCGGAATAAATTATAAGGCTCCTACGGCGAAAGCATAGGGGCCTTTTGTTTTATAACAGGAAGTAGACTTTAAGTATAAAGTTAAGAATTAAACTTCATAGAGGAAGGAAAAGTATGTCTGTGATCAAAATGTCTGACCTAGACTTAGCAGGTAAAAGAATATTAATTCGTCAAGATTTGAATGTGCCGTTAAAGGCTGGCGTTGTTGCTGATGGCACACGTATTCATGCTTCACTACCGACAATAAAAATGGCTATTGCAGCAGGTGCAAAGGTGATGATTATGTCACATCTAGGTCGACCGACTGAGGGTGAGTATGAACATAAATATTCAATGGCTCCGGTAGCTAATTATCTGTCAGCATTACTTGGTCAGCCGGTACGTTTGGAGCAGAATTGGTTAGAACCTGACTTTATTCCAGTAGCAGATGGTGAAGTTGTACTGTGTGAAAATGTACGTTTCAATATGGGTGAAAATGCCGATGATGATGCGTTATCAAAACGCATGGCGAAAATGTGTGACATTTATGTGATGGACGCCTTTGGAACGGCTCATCGTGCCCAAGCTTCAACCCATGGCGTGGCGAAATATGCCCCCATCGCTTGTGCTGGGCCATTGCTCTCTGGCGAGTTAGAAGCATTAGGAAAAGCATTAGATAATCCAGCAAGACCGATGGTCGCCATTGTTGGCGGTTCTAAAGTGTCTACTAAGTTAACGGTATTAGAATCATTATCAAAAATTGTTGATCAATTGATTGTCGGTGGCGGTATTGCCAATACGTTTATTGCAGCCGCAGGCAATAATGTGGGTAAATCATTATACGAGCCCGATTTAATTGATACCTGTAACAGGTTAACGGCTGGTGCGTTAGCACGAGGAGGCTCAATTCCTGTGCCGGTTGATGTCGTGTGTGGCAAGGCTTTTTCGGAAACAGCACAAGCAACGACGAAACTTGCAACGCAAGTTGAAGATGACGATATGATTTTTGATATTGGGCCAAAATCTGCTCACGAGTTGGCTGAAATACTCAAAAATGCAGGTACAATTGTGTGGAATGGCCCTGTTGGTGTCTTTGAGTTTAATCAATTTGGTGAAGGCACCAAGGAAATTGCTATGGCGATAGCGGAGTCGAATGCATTCTCTATTGCGGGTGGCGGTGATACATTAGCAGCGGTCGCAAAATATAATATTAGTGATGATATCTCTTATATTTCGACAGGTGGTGGTGCTTTCTTAGAATTTTTAGAAGGTAAAGTTCTGCCTGCTGTAGAGGTGCTTGAACAACGCGCTAACGCTTAACGGAGTGGGATATCCTTGGTCGTTAAAAGAAGAACAAAAATTGTTGCAACCTTAGGGCCAGCAAGCAATAACCCTGAAGTGCTTGATGCATTAATTCAAGCAGGTGTTGATATTTAGATTTCACAAGGACACTTTTTAAGGATAATGCTCGTGCGGCCATCTTCCCTTTTTTGTTATTTATACAATCAGTTGCGAGCTAAAGAGTGTAATGAGGTAAACTATGCGCTTTAATTTTATTGAGAAAAGTTCGTGCTACAGTTATTAATGATTGCTGGCGGCGGTGCTTTAGGTGCGATATTAAGATTAGGTATGTCGTCATCTGTTTATCGCTTATTAGGACGCGACTTTCCCTATGGGACTTTGGCGGTCAATATGGTGGGCTCTCTCATTATGGGGATCTTATTTATATTGTTTATTGAACGAGGGCTGGTCTCAGCAGAATGGCGAGGCGCAATCATTATTGGCTTTCTTGGTGCGTTTACTACGTTTTCTACTTTTTCGATAGAAACATTGGTATTGCTTGAGTCGGGCGAATTAAGCAAAGCAGCCCTAAATGTAGTGTTAAGCGTTACGCTTTGTTTACTGGCAACGTGGTTTGGTTTGGTAATAGGTCGACAGCTTTAAGCTATGAACTGAGATAACAATGGTGGGGCTCTATTTTGTTAGAGCGAGCCGCGATCATTAGAAACTGAGAATTAATTGCTTATATGCTGATGGTCGAGCGCAAGGCGTATCAGTATTGAGAGCGATAGAAGGCTTTAGTGAGGATAAAGAGATGAAAACATCGTCGCTGATAGATTGATCTTAAGCGCTACCTGTCGTTATTGAGTTTTTCGATGCACCTGAGATTATTGCTGGTGTTTTAGAGCAAGTACAAAAAATGGTGAAAACAGATCATAGTGTCACATGGTCTTCACAATCTGGAATTTGAAATGTTAGACCCAAAATTATTAAGAAATGAACCTAAAAAAGCCGCTGACTTATTGGCGCGTCGAGGCTATGTGCTTGATGTCGCAAGGCTAGAAGCCTTAGAACAAGAGCGTAAGCAAGCGCAATTAGATGCACAAAACCTGCAAACAGAGCGTAATAGCCGCTCAAAAATGATTGGTAAAGCTAAAGCATCTGGCGAAGATATTGCGCCATTATTAGCTGAAATAGAACATCTAGGTGATGAACATAAAGCCGCAGAAGCGCGTTTGGCTGATGTCTTACAAAAACTGACTGATGTCGCGATGGAATTGCCCAATATTCCACAAGATGATGTGCCTGCTGGTAAAAATGAAGATGATAATATTGAGATCTCGCGCTGGGGCCAGCCAAAATCATTTGATTTTGACCCTAAAGACCATGTTGAACTAGGTGAAAATCTAGGAGGAATGGACTTTGAAACGGCGGCTAAAATAAGCCAGGCACGATTTGTTACGCTTAAAGGACCATTGGCAAAATTGCAGCGTGCTTTAACGCAGTTTATGCTTGACCAGCATACTGAGCAACATGGTTATACAGAAACGTATGTGCCTTATTTAGTAAATGCAGATTCATTACGTGGAACGGGTCAGTTACCTAAATTTGCTGATGATCTGTTTGCAGTAGCCGATGGTAGTTTATATTTAATTCCAACAGCCGAAGTGCCTGTAACTAATATTGTGCGCGATACTATTTCAAGCGATGCACAATTACCCATTAAATTTGTTGCACATACGCCGTGCTTTAGAAGTGAAGCAGGATCGCATGGTCGTGATGTTCGTGGCTTGATCCGTCAGCATCAGTTTGAGAAAGTCGAGCTAGTGCAGATTGTGCGCCCAGAAGATTCTGCCGAAGTGCACGAAGTATTAACCGGGCATGCTGAAGCTATTTTACAAAAATTAGAACTTCCTTACCGTAAAGTATTGTTATGTGTCGGTGATTTAGGCTTCTCTTCAAGCAAAACCTATGATCTAGAAGTGTGGTTACCGAGCCAGCAAACTTATCGCGAAATTTCATCCTGTAGTAACTTTGGTGATTTTCAAGCTCGTCGCCTGCAAGCGCGCTGGCGTAACCCAGAAACAGGTAAGCCGGAGTTAGTACACACGCTGAATGGATCGGGACTGGCAGTAGGACGAGCGTTATTGGCTGTAATGGAAAATCATCAAGACGACCAAGGTCGAATCCATATTCCACCAGCCTTACAGTCATATATGAATGGTCAGGAATTTATCGGTGGATGAGTTTTCAATTGTTCAGAAAATAATCATCTGGGCAATCCCCGTGATATTTGCTATCACCGTTCATGAAGTTGCTCACGGTTGGGTAGCACTAAAATTTGGCGATCGTACTGCTCAAATGATGGGGCGATTGACGCTGAATCCAATTAAGCATATTGATCCTATTGGTACTATTGTAATACCAGCAGTATTGTTGGTGATGGGTGGGTTTGTTTTTGGTTGGGCTAAACCAGTGCCTGTTACTTATCAGAATTTACGAAGTCCAAAAACGGATATGGCATGGGTCGCTCTAGCAGGGCCAATGTCAAACTTAGTGATGGCGGTAATATGGGCATGTACCGCAAAAATGGGCTTAGCGCTATATCAATCTGGTACTGCATTAGGCGAGCCGATGCTTCTAATGTCAATTGCGGGAGTGCTGATTAACACTATGCTAATGGTGTTGAATCTATTGCCATTACCGCCGCTAGATGGTGGACGGATTTTAGTCAGTTTATTGCCAGGCCCTTTATCATGGCAGGTCAGTCGAATAGAGCCTTATGGCTTCTTTATTTTAGTGGGCTTACTCTATTTGGGCGTGATTAGCATGTTGTTGATGCCTATGATGAGCGGCTTTATTGGCCTTTTGACTATGTTCTTTAATTTGCCGCCACAAATATTTTCAATTTTATAGTAAACGCCTTGCTCATCAAGAAGCAGGAATCAGGAGAACGCATTGGATACCGTCGCACTACAATCCCGCCGCATCGTTTCAGGTATGCGTCCAACAGGACAGCTTCACCTAGGCCATTATCATGGCGTATTAAAAAACTGGATTAAACTTCAGCATGAATTTGATTGTTTCTTCTTTGTGGCTGATTGGCATGCGCTTACGACACATTATGAAGACACACAAGGTATAGAAGAAAGTGTCTGGGAGATGGTCATTGACTGGATCGCGGCAGGAATCGAGCCTTCAGCGGTATCACTATTTTTGCAGTCACAAGTCCCAGAACATGCAGAGTTACATTTGTTATTGTCGATGATGACCCCACTTTCATGGTTGGAACGTGTTCCTACCTATAAAGATCAACAAGAAAAGCTTAAAGAAAAAGACTTATCGACTTATGGGTTCTTAGGTTATCCATTATTACAAAGTGCCGATATTTTAATTTATCGTGCAGGGCAGGTTCCTGTCGGTGAAGATCAAGTGGTGCATGTCGAATTAACACGTGAAGTGGCGCGACGTTTTAACCATATCTATGGGCGTGAAAAAGATTTTGAACAAAAAGCAGAAGCGGCCATTATGAAAATGGGAAAGAAAAACGCTAAACTGTATAATAATTTACGTAAATCCTACCAAGAACAAGGAGATATCGAGGCATTAGAAACAGCACGCGCCTTATTAAAAAGCCAGCAAAATTTGGCATTAGGTGACAGTGAACGACTATTTGGTTTTCTTGAGGGCGGCGGTAAAGTTATCTTGCCAGAACCTAAAGCTTTATTAACACCAGCATCAAAAATGCCAGGACTCGATGGCCAGAAGATGTCGAAGTCATACGGTAATACAATCGCTTTACGCGAACCAGATGAGTCATTGGCTGAAAAAATCAAAAAAATGCCAACAGACTCTAATCGTGTGCGTAGAACGGATCCCGGCAACCCTGATCTTTGTCCTGTATGGCAATTGCATGAAGTCTATGCAACAGACGACCAGAAACAATGGGTACAAGAAGGTTGCCGAACAGCGGCGATAGGGTGTTTAGATTGTAAAGGGCCATTAATTGATAGCATTTCAGCTGAATTGACCCCTATTCGCCAACGAGCAACTGAGTTAAGTCAGCACCCTGAAGATGTACGTCGTATTATTCAAGATGGTAATGAAGCGGCACGCGAAGTAGCACGTGATACCTTAGATGAAGTTCGATCAGCAATGGGCTTAAATTATAAATAAGAGATTTATGTCGAATCTCAATCATGTCGGGAGACAATACAAGTGTCAGAAAGAATTCAAAAAATATTAGCGCGAGCCGGTTATGGATCACGTCGTCAAATTGAAGCGTGGATCAAAGAAGGTAAAGTCCAACTTAATGGTGAATTGGCTAGTCTTGGTGATCAGGCGAGTGTCGGTGACACCCTCCGTATGGATGGTAAGCCATTATCACCTAAAAGATTATGGCAACAGCCACAACAAGTTATTCTTTATAACAAACCCGTAGGCGAAGTGTGTACGCGTAAAGATCCAGAAGGGCGTCGTACTATTTTTCAATCATTACCGGCACCTGAAGAAGGTCGCTGGGTCAGTGTAGGTCGTTTGGATATCAACACCAGCGGTCTAATCTTATTAACAACTGACGGTGATTTAGCCAATAGATTGATGCACCCTTCAAGTGAAATGGATCGTGAATATGCAGTACGCGTGTTGGGTGAAGTAACGACAGAAATAATGCAAAATCTTCGTGATGGTGTTGAATTAGAAGATGGTAAGGCACAGTTTGCTGATATTCAAGACGGTGGTGGTGAAGGTGCTAACCATTGGTATCATGTTGTAATTCAAGAAGGTCGTAATCGTGAGGTTCGTCGCCTATGGGAAAGCCAAGGAGTTCAAGTTAGCCGTTTAATGCGTGTGCGTTATGGGCCAATTATCATTCCTAAACAATTGAAAATGGGCCGTTGGATGATGGCTTTACCGGGGGATGTTGAAGCATTGTATGAGTCTGTCGATTCATTACAAAATCTGGCGGCACCGAAAGCTGCAGGAAGAGCGCAACGAGAAAAGACCCTACGGCCATTAAAAAACATGACCCAAAAACCATCGCGTCAAAAGACGAACACTTCAAATGAAAGATCAAAACGTGATCCACGAGTACGTGGACGGTAAAAGATAAAGTGCTATTAAAATAGTTTAAAAAAAAGGGCTTATTTAAAGCCCTTTTTTTATGGATCGTAGCGTTATTTTTTTCATTAAAGTTTTGGGGCTGTCAGGGCTAAATTTTTGCCTGAGTTCTTAGCTTGATATAAAGCTTTATCTGCTCGGTCAAATAGGCTCTTAGCTTGTTCGCCATGGTTTAACTGTGCGATGCCTAAACTAATAGAAAGCCCAAAATCACCTTCGCAACTCAGTTCAGATACGGCTACACGGAGTCGTTCTGCTGCTAGCAGTGCCGATTTCTCATCGGTATCACTTAATATGAGGCTGAATTCTTCACCGCCATAACGGAAGGCCATATCACTGCAGCGCATGTTTCTTATTATTGAGTTTGCCAACATTTCTAATGCTAAATCACCACTACTATGCCCATAGGTATCGTTGACCATTTTGAAGTTATCAATATCTAGAATGATCAGTGACATAGGAATGTGTTGGCGGTGAGCTAAATAAATTTCACGCTTTAGACTAGCATCAAACGCCGTTCGATTATTGAGTCCCGTCAACTTATCTTGTAGGGCTGCATTTTGTGCTTGGCGATATAATAAGCAATTACGTAGCGGATAAACCAGTTTACATAAAAGATCTTCTATTAGTTCTGTGTCAGCATCGCTAAATTTTGTGCGACGGGTGAGTGTTAATTCACCGAGCCATACCGAATTCACTTCCAAACGGTAATGACAACGGTGATGGCTTATGCTGCCAGTGCTGAAATCACATTGAACTTCTTGGTGTTCATAATGAAAGCTGTCATAGTTTATAACCTTATGAATTTCTTTATGAAATAGGTCGATAACTTCATCTAATTCTAATGATGTCTGTAATACTGCAGGTAAGCGAGCAGCTATATGTTCAGGGGTGTGGTGCTGTTGTGAAACTCGGTTAAAGTCAATAGATCTGAGGTGGTTGTGGACTAAAGATAACGTTGCTGTTTCGGCATGAAACTGATTTTTCATAAAACTCATCCTGGTTTTAATTTACATGCTTTAGCTGTAGCTAAAACCATGCCAGAAGATTTATATGTTTAAATTCAGTGCTTTATATCTTGTTGGCAGTAATTTGACGGTAGGTTTATTGTGCCTTTATTATATCGCCATTCCTATGGAGGCTATTCTGACCCATTAGATATAAATAACTCGATACGACATCTTCAGGTAGGGCTAATCCTGTAGGATTGATGGCAGGAAAAGCTCGGCCATGTAATGGTGTTTTTACATCGCCGGGATCGATACAGTTAACACGTACTCGTCCATCTGATGCCATTTCATCCGCTAGCTGTTTACTCAGTGACTCTATTCCGGCTTTGCTGATGCCATAGCTAGACCAATAGGCAGTGTCTTTGTGATTATCTGTTGTGAAAATAATGGAGGCGTGCTCGTATTTTTGCATTAAGGCTAGGCAGGCGCGGGTCAGCAAATAAGGTGCAGTAAGGTTTATTTGTAGTGTGTCTAACCAAACTTTTGGATCTTGGTGTTGCACGGGGGCAAGCTGACCGAGAGATGCTGCACAATGCACCAAGCCATCTAAGCGGCCAAAATTATCATGTACAGAGTTAGCGAGATCGTCATAGTCAGAAATATTGGCACCTTGCAAATCTAATGGGTAAATTGCTGGTGTCGCGGAGCCTGCCGCGATAATGTCATCGTAGACTTGTTCTAGAGCGGGGATTTTTTTATCAAGAAGTATGACGGTCGCTCCGTGATTAGCATACGCTTTGGCGACAGCAGAGCCGATACCACTACCAGCGCCAGTAATGAGGATGACACGCTCTTTTAATAAATCAGCAGCAGGACTATATTGCATGAGTTTTTACTTGCTTAAAGGGGTGAATTGATTGAATTGAACTCTACCATTTTGAAATTGCACGCTGATAGTGCCAGACTTAGTTGCCCAATCCCTATGTGTGATGATTAATTCATCTAAGGTATGAGTTTGAATAAGTGTTGCGTCACCCAATATCGCTGCCACGTCTTTTTCAGACATGCCTCTTTGTATATTATTGGTTGTTGGCTCATTATAAGTAACATCTGCTATTTGGCCTTGGAGGGTGTCTTCCGAAGCAGTTTGAGGGGATTGACTGTTATCGCAAGCAACTAATGTTGAACAGATTAAAAGCAAGCTTAATAAGCGAGATACAGAAAACATAGCCTTCCTTTTGGTATTTGATGGTTCATTGTTAGTATAACAAGCCTAATCGAGGATATCGATTTTAGCTTACATATTTTGCCTATACTTTTGCACGTCTTGCCTACAGTTAGAGGAATAAGAGCGTTTTGTATTATTAATGCTCTGGTCTATTCCGTTTTAGTGAGGTTTATGGCGGCGTAATATCTGGAATATTACACGCTTGTTGTTCGGTTTTAATATGGTGATTAAAAGTGCCAAGGTTACTGGCCTAAACCTATAATTGTTGTTATATTACAGGACTATAGCGATTGGTCAGCATCTTTAAGTTTGATGAGTGCAAGCCATTTATCTACAAATTAACGAGAAAATATATGGAAAATGTCATTATTGGTTCTTACTTACTTATCGTGCTTCTTGTGGGAGTGTTCGTAGGAAAAGGGGTGGATAATTTAAAAGATTATGCGGTTGCCGGTAAGTCTTTTGGTTCACTTATTATTTTTGCGACACTTTCAGCTTCGTTTATTGGAGGCGGCTTTTCATTGGGCAATGCCGAAAAAGTTTTTTTAATCGGGATCTCTAATATTGTTGCGTTATGGGGGTTCAGTTTAAAAGAATTGTTGGTTGCAAAATATATTGCGCCTCACATGATTAAGTATCCAAATGCTATTTCGGTAGGCGATATCATTGAGCATCATTATGGTAAAAATGCCAAAGTATTTACAGGTGTTTTTGGTTTGATGTTGTGTTCTGGAATTCTCGGTGCTCAGGTCGGCGCAATGGGCTATATCTTCGATCTTTTTTTGGAAACGGGAAGGTTCTGGGGGATTATTATTGGCTGTGGGATTGTAATCGTATACGCAACAGTAGGGGGCATGAAATCGGTTATTTGGACCGATGTGATACAGTTTATTGTATTGGCTTTTGGTATACCGCTTACGTTAATCATGGGCATAAATTATGCTGGTGGATGGGAAAATATTGTCGCCCGCATTCCGGATGGACACCTTTCATTGCCAACTGAGCCTACTGCAATTATTACACTTGTCGCTTTATTTATTACCTTTTTATTAGGTGAGACCTTGGTCCCACCTTATATTCAAAGGTTACTCATAGGTAAAACACCAAAAGATATCTCACGAGGAACCTTATTCAGCGGGCTGTTTTCTATCCCCTTCTTTGCCATTACAGGGCTCATTGGCATCGTTGCGCTCGCTATTAATCCAAGTATCGATGCAAATTATGCTATGCCTTATGTTATTAAAGAGGCTCTACCACCGGTTTTACAAGGAATTGTTATCGCCGCGATTATTTCTATCGTCATGTCGTCAGCTGACTCGTTTCTCAACGCCTCTTCGATATCATTCATCAACGATATTGTAAAACCTATTAAAAAAGAGCCGCTCTCGTCAAAGCAAGAGTTGTTATACGCAAGGGGGGTTACACTCTTTGTTGGTGTTTTAGCTGTTATATTTGCAATATCAATTGAAAGTATCATTGATATTTTGATTTACGCTTACAATTTTTGGGCTCCCACTATTCTTATCCCATTGGCCGCAGCTATTTTAGGATTTTATGTTAGTAAAAACCGCTTTATTGCTGGTGCAAGCCTTGGGATTATCTCTACTCTAATTTGGAATGTTTTATTAAGTTCTCCTTTAGGTATTGATGGTTTAGTGATTGGTGCTATGGCAAATATGCTAGCTTTTTTCAGCATTGAGAAAGATAAGGCGCGAGCATACAAGCAATCGGCTCAATAGGGCCAAGACTGTTGATAGGTTAATTGGTGATATGATTTTTCTTAATAATCTCTGTGCCTACTTGGTGAATAAGCTCATTGTTAACAGAATGTTTTTGCTCGCCGGAGGCATCATATTAAGGTGATTAACGTGTTTCTACATTCGGCGGTAGATTGCTAATTTATCTGTCTTGTTGGGTAGGATAAATGTGGTGAATTTTCATCACAATAGCAGACATCATGGGCAGTTAAATAAAGAGTGGTGAAGAAAGTTGATGGTATAAAATTCGCGTTAACTTACATTCTTTTTTACCAGCATGTCTGCGCATTGCTTGCCATTTCGAATTGCACCTTCTAGTGTCGAGGGATAACGGTTTGCAATAAAGTCGCCAGCTAACCATAACCCCTGTATTGTTGTTTTACTGCTTGGTCTTTGCTGTTCAATGTTTACGGTACAAGCAAAAGTAGCGCGTTTCTCTCTGATAACCAAGCTGTCATTTGCTCTTTCGGGGAGTGAAGGGATTATATGGTGTAGTTCTTGACTCACTATATGAACTAACTCTTCCTTTGTGAGATTTTCATGGTCTCCTGGAGCACTAATTACGATAGCTATTAACCCTGGTGATTGTTGACTGCGATCAAATGCCCATTGGCTGATTGTCCCTGTCATGCCGATCATCGGTGAGGGCAGGTGGACATCCCTTGAATAGCGCAAATATACGGTGCAGATAGGATATTCAATTGGCTTATTAATCGTGAGATACGGCGAAATGAAATCAACGCAGTGTGATGGGCTCGTGGCGATAATAATATTGTTGGCAGCTATTTTATGACCACCTTGGTCTAGGATACCCTTGACGCAACCATTTTCAATAAGCAAGGATTTTGCACGAGTTTGAAGGCTAATTTTACCGCCATGTTCTTTAATGTATTGAGCCGCAGCATTAGGAAATATGTCCCCTAAGGGTATACGAGGAATTAAAGAATCAGCGGCGGATTTTCCTTTACCTAGACTATCTTGTAATACCGTTGCCAACCGATGTGCAGAGGCTTGGCTTATTGGGGTATTTAAAGTTGCTAAACATAATGGCTCCCATAGCTGTTTAATCACTCGGTCAGACTGCTTGTTTAAATGTAACCATTCACTTACGGTTATATCCTCATTAGATAATAACTTTTTAGTATGAGCCTGTAATTTTGTAACTTGGTAGAAACCAGAAAGCCCAGCACTAGCAATTAGGCTCCATGCTAAAGATAATGGCCATGGCAAGCCATTATTTGCAGATAGCTTTAGTGGAGGAAAATGGGTGTCATGGACCGTAATATCTATAGGGGAACGATCAAACACCTCTTCAATTGATACGCCGATTAACTGCATCATAGCCAGCATCTCTTGATAAGCACCAATCATCATATGTTGACCGTTATCAATGACTTCGTCATGCCAGAATACGTTGCGTGCTCGGCCACCCAGCTGTTTTGCTGATTCAATTAAGTGAACAGGATGGCCTTGCTGAGCAAGTGTTACTGCGGCGGCAAGCCCGCTCCAACCTCCGCCAATAATGAGCGTTGTCATTATTTTACAGTGAGTGTTTTATATAGCTGTTTTTCACGGCGTGCGGTGCGCCAAGCAATCCATAGTTTTCTAATCGGCGTTAATGACACACGATGCTGCATGACTTGAAAATGATCTTTTTCAATTTCATCGAGTGTCGCCTCATAAATAGCGGCCATGATTAAACCCGTACGTTGGGTGTAACGATCGCTTTCAGGTAGCAGTTGCAATGCTTGTTGGTAATACTGTTTAGCTCTTACCGTTTGAAATTTAAGTAATTCGATGAGTTCAGGGCTAGATTTTAGGGCGAGTAGATCATCAGGGCTCACATTAAATTTTTGTAACTCATCTTGAGGAAGATAAATTCGACCACGCTGTGCGTCTTCTCGAACATCACGAATAATATTGGTGAGCTGTAATGCCATGCCTAGGTTTTCGGCGTACTTGAGGGTTTTACGGTCTTGATAACCGAATATTTCGACAGATAAAAGCCCGACAACACTCGCTGCTCGGTGACAATATAGGGCAAGCTGTTTGAACTCTGGGTAATTAAACTGATCTAAGTCCATTGCCATACCATCAATGATCTCCATGAAATATTCTTCGTGTAAATCAAAGTTTTGCAAAGCAGATTGTAATGACAGGCCAACAGGATGAGAGGCTTTTCCTTGGAAAGTACGTTGTATTTCTTCACGCCACCATTCTAATTTTGCACGCGCAATTCCAGCATCTGAAATTTCATCGACCGTATCATCCACCTCGCGACAAAAGGCATACAGTGCAATGATGGCTTGGCGTTGTAGTGGTGGTAAAAAGCGAAAACTATAATAAAAACTGGAGCCACTTTTAGCTGCCTTATCTTGGCAATACTCATCTGGCGTCATTTTTTTAGCCGCTCCACAATGGTGTCATTGAGTAAGTGGGATTCGATGATTTCATCAATATCCGCTTCAGTTTTATATTGGTACCACGTTCCTTCGGGATAAATTACCAGCATGGGACCTAAAGCACAACGATTCAGGCAACCCGCATTATTAACACGCACTTTTTTTATTTTTAATTCTTTTACCCTTTGTTTAGCATAGTTACGCAATGATTGTGCGTTATGCTGCTGGCACGATGGGCTTCCATCATTTCGCTCATGAGTACAGAAAAATAAGTGGTATTTATATATATCAATCATAGAATCAAAGAATAACGGATTACGAGGTAGAGACCAAAATATTTCTATTATAATCCGTGTGACGGACTGTTAACCGGTACTTAGTCCATGAGACATTTGCGCGAAATGTCGAACACATGGTTTATTTGGGAGTTTAAGATATTGTCAGGATAAATGATAAGGGGCTCGATTATCCTGATGTAAATTATTTAATTTAGTAATTTCGGTTGATAGAAAAGTCTGCCAATGATGCTAAGGCTTCTTTGTAAGGCGAGTCAGTCAAAATAGATAAGGCTTGTTTGGCTTGTGCCACTTCATTTTCAGCAGTTCTAGAGGTGTAAGCAATGGCACCTGTTATCTGAATTATTTCAATTATTTCATTGATTTTATCTCGCTGACCATTTTCTATCGCCTCACGAATTATCTGCGCTTGTTCTGTTGTGCCATGCTGCATCGCGTAAATCAGCGGTAAGGTGGGTTTTCCTTCAGCAAGATCATCACCAATATTCTTACCGATAGCGTCACTTGATTCACTGTAATCCAATAAATCATCTACTAATTGAAATGCGCTACCAAGGTGCATAGCATAAAGAGCCATTGCCTGCTCTACTTCTGCATGACTCTGATTAATCACTGCGCCAAGTAATCCGGCGGCTTCAAATAATTTAGCTGTTTTGTGGTGAATAACTTCTAAATAGCGGGTTTCCGTGGTGTCAGCATCATTACAATTAAGCAATTGTAATACTTCACCTTCTGCGATGACATTGGTTGTATGCGATAAAATTTTCATTAAGCGCATAGAATCCATTTCAACCATCATTTCAAATGAGCGAGTGTATAGAAAATCGCCCACTAATACACTGGCTTCATTACCCCAAAGGCTGTTAGCTGTTTCGCGGCCGCGGCGCATATCTGAATTATCAACGACATCATCGTGTAATAAAGTCGCTGTATGAATAAACTCAATGATAGTGGCTAAGTTGATGTGATTGTCGCCCTGATAGCCACAAGCACGTGCGCACAAAATAGCCAATGCAGGCCGAAGGCGTTTACCACCACTGTTTATGATGTAATGGCCTAGCTTATTAATTAAAACAACCTCGGACTGTAATCGAGATTGGATCATCGAATCAACAGCCGCCATGTCATCTTTTATGAGGGAATAAATGGATTGAATATCCACAGGACTTAAATCCGCCTATAATGTGCACTTTAAAAATGCGTACTTTCTCATGCAGAGCAAGGAATCGCAAATATTTTACTTTAACAACAGAAGATATTTGATCTCTTGATTAAAAGGCGATAGAATTGCCGGTCTTTTGTTGGGTTACCCACAAATACACTTACAATTATTTTGGAGACAGCGATGTACGCTATTGTCGCGACTGGCGGTAAACAATACCGAGTTAAAGAGGGCGAAACGCTCCGTGTAGAAAAATTATTTGCTGAAGCTGGTGAAACAGTTGAATTGGATAAGGTTTTGCTTATTGGTGAAGGCGATGATATTAAAATCGGTGCCCCTTATCTTGAAGGCGCGAAAGTAACGGCAACTGTTGCTGCTAATGGTCGCGGTGAAAAAGTCAAAATTATCAAATTCCACCGTCGTAAGCATTACCGTAGACAGGCGGGTCATCGCCAGTCTTTCACTGAAATCCAGATCACTGGCATTACAGCCTAAGATCACCGACATATTTAAGAGGGTTTAAAGATGGCTCATAAGAAAGCGGGCGGTAGTACTAGAAACGGACGTGATTCGGAATCGAAACGTCTTGGTGTTAAACGTTACGGTGGTGAATCTGTTTCAGGCGGAAGTATTCTTATTCGTCAGCGTGGCACTCGTGTTCATGCTGGAAGCAATGTAGGTATTGGTAAAGACCATACGTTATTTGCAAAAGCAGATGGCAAGGTATTATTTGAGACTAAAGGTCCTAATAGTCGTACTTATGTCAGCATTGTTGTTGCGTAAAAACTAATGTGAGCCCATTTTGGGGCAAACAGCTAAGGAGCCCCGCTGATGCGGGGCTTTTTTGTTTCTGGATGTTAATTTTAAATATGACTAGTATGATTAAAGTCATAAAAATGGTTAGATAGAATGAAATTTGTAGATGAAGCGAAAATTACAGTAAGTGCGGGTGGTGGTGGTCACGGCTGCCTAAGTTTTCGCCGTGAAAAATATATTCCCTTTGGTGGACCTGATGGCGGTGATGGCGGTGATGGCGGTGATCTTTATTTGATCGCTGATAAACAAGTCAATACGCTAATTGATTTTCGCTACAAACGTACTTACAAAGCTGAGCGTGGAGAGCATGGTCGCGGTAAGTTATGTAGTGGTGCTCATGGTGAAGACCTTTATATTAAAGTTCCTGTGGGTACCGAAGCATGGGACGATGATACCGATGAGCTCATTGGTGATCTAGTTAATGAAGGGGATACCTTATTAGTCGCAAAAGGTGGTTGGCATGGTTTAGGTAATGCGCGTTATAAATCGAGTACTAACCGCGCACCACGACAAACCTCCGATGGTACGCCTGGTGAAGAACGTCATTTACGTCTCGAAATGAAACTGCTGGCAGATATTGGTTTATTAGGCTTGCCGAATGCAGGTAAGTCTACTTTTATTCGCCAAGTGTCAGCAGCACAACCTAAAGTCGCAGATTATCCATTTACAACTTTGCACCCCAATTTAGGGGTTGTAACAATGAAAGATGTACGCAGTTTTGTGATTGCTGATGTTCCTGGCTTAGTAGAAGGAGCCGCTGAAGGCGCTGGCCTTGGAATTCAGTTTCTGAAGCATTTAACACGAACGCGACTTTTGTTACACATGGTAGACATGGCGCCCATTGATACAAAACAAGACCCGGTAGAAAGTGTATTAACAATTAATCATGAATTGGAGCGTTACAGCGAAGCGCTTGGCAGTCAGCCACAGTGGTTAGTGCTAAATAAAATGGATTTGATACCTGAAGATATTCGAGAAGAAATGTGTCAGGAAGTTTTAGAACGCTTGAATTGGCAAGGTAAAGTTTTCCGTGTTAGCGGTCACTCGGGAGAGGGCTGTGACGATTTGTGTGAGCACATTATGGATTATCTAGACGAATTGAACGAGGCCGAGCAAGCACAAGCCGCGTTAGAAGCTGCTCAGTTAGAGGAATAAACAGTGATCAGTCCACACCAGCAACTTGTTAATACTAAACGTTGGGTTATCAAAATCGGGAGTGCTTTGCTTACTCGATTAGGAGAGGGTTTAGATTATGACCGAATCCAGTGGTTGAGTGGTGAAATCGCTGAGTTGCGTGCCCAAGGTAAGGAGGTGGTACTTGTCACATCTGGTTCTGTTGCAGCAGGAATGCAAGAGTTAGGATGGACTAAACGTCCTCATGCCTTGCATCAACTTCAGGCAGCTGCAAGTGTTGGCCAAATGAAATTAATTCAAGCTTATGCCTCTGAATGTAAACAACATGATATTCATACGGCTCAAATTTTATTGACTCATTCTGACTTGTCAGATCGTGGACGTTACCTAAATGCACGCAGTGTTCTGCATACGCTTTTGGACATGGGTGTGCTACCTGTTGTAAATGAAAATGATACGATTGCAACAGAAGAAATTCGCTTTGGTGATAATGATACTTTAGCAGCAATGACAGCGAATTTAGTTGAAGCTGATGTTTTGGTGATTTTAACAGATCAAGATGGGTTATTTGATTCAGATCCTAGGTTAAATCCTGAAGCACGCATGATTGCTGCATCAGCAGCGAGTAATCCTGCATTAGATGAAATGGCAGGTGAGGGAACTGGTTCGCTCGGACGAGGTGGTATGGCTACGAAATTATTAGCTGCCCGTCGCGCTGCTCGTTCTGGTGCAGTTACCGTCATACTATCTGGTAAAAACCCCGAAAACTTACGGCATTTAACTGCCGGAATTGGTGTTGGAACACTACTTTGGCCTGATGATGAGCCGATGACTGCTCGTCAGCAATGGCTTTTGGGTCATATACCTAAGGGCCGAATTAGCTTAGACGAAGGCGCAGTAAGCGTTATTCGTCAGCAAGGTCGTAGCGTATTACCAGTTGGTGTTAAACAGGTTGATGGAACGTTTAGCCGTGGTGATTTAGTGGTGTGTACTGATCTTTCAGGTTTAGAAGTGGGTAGAGGGTTTATTAATTACAATGATAAGGAAGCTCGACTTATCATGGGCCAGGCCAGTGGTGAGATTGCAGTTATATTAGGTTATATTGATGAGCCAGAACTAATCAATCGAGATAATTTGGTGATTACGACTTAAGCATTACTCTTGATAGTGATCATCTTATATTTAATTCTTAACATTAATTAATACGAGACATAAAAAAACCGACTAAATGTCGGTTTTTTTATGAAGCATGTAATGCTCAATATTTTATAGTGCGCGAACAGCATTGTTGAAACGACTTTTGCTGCGAGCAGCGGCGTTTTTATGAACAAGACCTTTGCGAGCCATTTTATCTAGGAAAGGAACTGCAACTTTAAAAGCAGCGGTTGCTAGATCTTTGTCACCACTAGTGATTGCAGCTTGCAATTTCTTGATGCTTGTACGCATTTCTGAACGTTGACTAGTGTTACGTTGGCGGTTATCTTCCGCTTGACGAGCGCGTTTTTTTGCTTGAGCAGAGTTTGCCAAAGTGGTTCTCCTAAAAGTTTAAATATTCATGTATAAAGAACAGAGTATTATCCTGATTTTTATAGCGTTTGTAAATGTTATTATGTACAAAGTTTTATTTTGGAAATGAATTATGAGAATTATCACGGCAAATGTCAACGGAATTCGAGCTGCGGGGCGAAAAGGTTTTTTTGAGTGGTTAAAAGAGACAGAGGCTGATGTAGTCTGCATACAAGAAACAAAAGCGCAAATTGATCAGTTAAGTGACCCGCTGTACCACCCAGAAGGGTATTTATGCTTTTATCATGATGCCGTAAAAAAGGGCTATAGTGGTGTAGCACTGTATTGTCGGCGGAAGCCTGATGAGGTTGTTATAGGCATTGGCCATGATGATTTTGATACTGAAGGCCGTTATATTGAGGCTAAGTTTGGAAATTTAAGCGTGATATCCCTCTATATGCCATCGGGCTCATCTAAAGTAGAGCGTCAAGCGTTTAAGTATCATTGTATGAATTACATAATGAAACGCCTAGACGAAATTAAAGCATCAGGTCGCGACTATATTATTTGTGGTGATTGGAATATTGCCCATAAGAATGAAGACATTCGTAACTGGAAAGGAAACTTGAAAAACTCAGGGTTTTTGCCAGAAGAACGTGCGTGGCTAGATACATTATTTGATGAACTTGGCTTTATTGATGGTTTCAGGGAATTAGCACAAGAAGAGCATGAGTACACATGGTGGTCGAATCGTGGTCAAGCGCGAGCAAATAACGTGGGATGGCGCATTGACTACCATGTTTTATCACCAAATATGAAGGGTAAAGTCCTCGCTACACAAATATACAAAGAACAACGTTTTTCAGACCATGCTCCCCTTCTCATTGATTATGATTATGATGTGGTTACAAAATGAAGGAGGTCAAAAAACTGAGAAATTGGTCGGAGTTGCTAGGAGAATTTTTGCATCCTAGCGTTGTGACGATGTTCTTTTATGGGATTTCAGCTGGAATACCTTTATTGTTAATATTCTCATCATTAAGCCTTTGGCTACGTGAGGCCGGAGTCGATCGCGCTGCCGTGACCTACTTTAGTTGGGCTGCACTTGGCTACTCTTTCAAATTTGTCTGGGCCCCACTGGTTGATAAATTACCACTACCGTTGCTTACTCGATTACTAGGTCGACGACGTGGATGGTTGCTACTATCTCACGCAATGATCATGATGGCGATCATTATGATGGCTTTTATTGACCCTGCCACAGATACATTAACCTTAATGGCATGGGCAGCGGTTATCCTAGGCTTTTCTTCGGCCACGCAAGATGTGGTGATTGATGCTTATCGAATAGAGTCTGCTGAAGATGATTTGCAGGCCTTAATGTCTTCCAGCTATGTTGCGGGTTATCGAGTTGGGATGATTATTACTGGTGCTGGTGCATTATTTTTAGCAAGTTACTGGGGTTCTTCATCCGAGAGTTATAGCTATATTGCTTGGAAAATGACTTATCTGGTGATGGCATCATTGATGGTAGTAGCTATCATTACAACACTGATTATTGCTGAACCTGTTACTGAGTATAGGCCGGATGCTGTGGGTGAACAACGGCAATACTTGGGTTTCTTAGTATTATTTATCATGGCAACTGCTGGCTTTGTTGCTAGTTTTTATTATAGTGCTGCGCCTGTTTTAGTTATAAAGCAACATATCACAGAAGTTCTCGGTGATGCGAGTCTTGTGGGGTTTCTAATTGAATTAGGGCGACTGATTTTTGCCCTGATGGTGGCTGCTGTGATCGCTAAGTTGACCACCTTATTAGGCGTCATTCACCAAGATGTAGTCAAAAATACATACGTTGAGCCGGTAAAAGACTTTTTCTCACGTTATGGTATGGCACTTGCGATGTTATTACTCGCCTTGATTGGACTTTATCGAATATCTGACATTGTACTTGGCGTTATTTCTAATGTGTTTTATCAAGATTTAGGTTTTAGTAAAATAGAAATTGCGACTGTTGTAAAAACCTTTGGCTTGATAATGACCATTGTTGGTGGTTTTTTGGGGGGGCTTTTAGCCGTACGCTATGGCGTGATGCGTATTTTGTTTTTGGGGGCCTTGTTATCTGCCCTAACCAACTTATTATTTATGGTGCTGGCTTCGTTAGGACATGATATGACGATGTTATATATAGTCATATCTGCCGATAATATCTCGGCGGGTCTTGCTAGTGCTGCTTTTATCGCATTTTTGTCAAGTCTGACTAATATTTCATTTACCGCTGTCCAATATGCTCTTTTTAGCTCATTGATGACTTTATTGCCTAAGGTTTTAGGAGGTTACTCAGGTTCAATGGTTGAAGCTCTAGGCTATCAATCCTTCTTCCTAGTGACGGCTCTGATGGGGATACCGGTTTTAGTACTCATCATTTTGGCAAGCAAGCACTTTACGATGAATAAAGTGGTCATTAAGATCTAGTTAGTTATAAACAAAGTTAGACATATGCCATGAGTCATTTGACCAAATAATGGACGCGATTAGTACTAGGCGATTTTTAACAAGATGATTCCACAGTAGGTGGTTGAGAAATAGTTTTATTTAGTGTTTTAATCGTCAGTTCGTTTATGAGTGAACAGATTGCTTCGCTGTTTGTTTAGGGGGTTTTTGATTGCCTTCAGGGGCTGATATGTAAGCCAAAGCACGAAGTATATTCTGACGAGTGATGGTGCCTACTAACCTATTATCCATTACGACAGGAAAACGCTTAAAAGAGCCGGTTAAAAATAATTCAGCAACCTCGATGATCGGTGCTTCAACATCAATTGTATCAACACCAAGACTCATAAATTCAGATACCCTTCCTGCCGCTCCTGATTGTTGGTATCCTGCATTCAAAGCCACTTGCATGCAGTCTTTTTCAGATAAAAACCCCACCATATTTCCGTGGTGGTCAATCACCGGTGCCCCAGATATCTTAGACTCAAGCATATGTTGTATTGCTGATAATATGTCCATGTCGACAGTGAACGTACATTTATTCACAGACATGTAATCTTTTACTTTCAGTGATGCGAGCATAATTTATCTCCGATACTTAGTTTTTTCTTTCTGCGAGTGCGGCCTTTTTAATGACACACATTTCTTTTTCAGCATGTGAGCAGGCACCACTACAACTGCCAGATAAGCCAACTTGGTTTAGTCCGCCACAACTCCCTTTTATAGCAGGTCTTCCCAGAAGAACACCTATAGCCATCCCTAGTACTGCGATTCCTATAATGACAAATGTTGCAATAAAAATTGACATCAGCCACCAAAATCATCAAGGAAAACATTATCGCGTTCGACACCAAGCTCTTCCAGCATGTTAACCACGGCAGAGTTCATCATTGGTGGGCCACATATGTAGTATTCACAATCTTCTGGTGCAGGATGATCTTTTAGATAATTGTCTCGTAAAACATTATGAATAAAACCTGTTTCACCTGTCCAGTTGTCCTCTTCCATAGGATCTGAGAGTGCAACATGCCATTTAAAATTATCATTCTCTGCTTGTAGAGAATCAAAATCTTCTACGTAAAACATTTCACGCACACTACGGGCACCATACCAAAACGACATCTTACGCTTACCGTGTAATCGACGTAGTTGATCAAAAATATGAGACCGCATTGGTGCCATTCCTGCGCCACCACCAATAAATACCATTTCTTTGTTTGTATCTTTGGCAAAGAACTCACCAAAAGGGCCGGAAATAGTTACTTTATCACCTGGTTTAAGGTTGAAAATGTAAGATGACATTTGTCCAGGCGGTGTATCATCAGTCGAGCCTGGAGGAGGCGCTGCAATTCTGACGTTTAGCATTACAATACCCTCTTCCAGAGGATAGTTAGCCATTGAATAAGCCCTAATTACATCTTCTTTAACAGTTGATTTATAGCGCCACATATCAAAACGATCCCAGTCATCGCGATATTCCGTGTCTATATCAAAGTTTTTATACTCACTGATGTGAGGTGGCGACTCAATTTGAATGAAGCCACCGGCTTTGAAATCAACCTTTTCACCTGATGGCAGCTCTAGCACTAATTCTTTAATAAATGTGGCGACATTATCATTAGAACGGACAGTACATTGCCATTTTTTAACGCCAAATACTTCTTCTGGTACTTGTATCTTCATGTTCTGTTTAACGGCAACTTGACACGATAGTCGCTCACCCTGGGCAGCTTCGCGTTTAGTAATGTGGGATTGTTCTGTTGGTAAAATGGAGCCACCACCTTCAAATACTTTTACTTTGCATTGACCACATGTGCCACCGCCACCGCAGGCTGAAGATACGTATAAATTAGCATCAGCTAACGCACCCAATAATTTACCGCCCGCAGCACAACTCACCGTTTTTTCATCGTTGATAACAATATTAATATCGCCGGTCGATACGAGTTTAGATCGCGCACTTAATATTAAAAATACCAGCGCCATTATAATAACGGTAAAAAGGGCTATACCGAGTATGATTTCCATTACAGTTGAATCCCCGAGAATGCCATAAATCCGAGCGCCATCAGGCCAGCAGTTATAAATGTGATTCCGAGGCCCTGCAGACCATCGGGTACGTCAGAGTATTTGAGTTTTTCTCTTATACCAGCAATAGCTGTAATCGCCATTGCCCAGCCTAGCCCACTACCTATACCATATACAGCACTTTCAGCGAGATTATAGTCGCGTTCAACCATAAACAAAGTACCACCAAGAATCGCACAGTTAACGGTGATTAGAGGCAAGAAAATACCTAGGGCGTTATAAAGTGCTGGGGTGTACTTATCCATGGCCATTTCTAGAATTTGTACCATGGCAGCGATGACGCCGATATAGCTAATTAAGCCTAGGAAACTCAAGTCTACATCGGGCATTCCCGCCCATGCTAATGCACCATCTTTAAGCAGGTATTGATAGATTAAGTTATTGGCAGGAACAGTAATCATTTGCACCATGACAACAGCTATACCCAACCCTAATGCAGTTTCTATTTTCTTTGAAACGGCAAGAAAGGTACACATACCTAAGAAAAAAGACAAAGCAAGATTCTCAATAAATATTGAACGAATAAAGAGACTTAAATAGTGTTCCATTTATAGTACCTCTGTCCGATGAACTTGATGTATTTGATAATCTGCGGGCTCGATTTGCTCTTTCTTAGCGCTACGAATAAGCCAGATCAATAAGCCAATTATAAAAAAAGCACTAGGTGGCAATAACATTAAGCCATTAGGCATATACCAACCACCGTCATTAGCGACAGGAATGACTTGGTGACCAAATAATTTTCCGGCACCTAATAGTTCACGGAAAAAACCGACAAAAAGTAAAACTAAGCTATAACCAAGGCCATTACCTATGCCATCAAAGAAGCTTGTAAGTGGTGGGTTTTTCATGGCAAATGCTTCAGCGCGGCCTAAAACGATACAGTTGGTAATTATTAATCCTACAAAGACGGATAGCTGTTTGCTGGCTTCAAACGCGTAGGCTTTAAGTAACTGATCAACCACAATAACAAGTGATGCAATAATCGTCATTTGCACAATAATGCGAATGCTTGAAGGAATATGATTTCTAATGGAACTGATAAATGCACTTGAGAATGCGGTGACTGTCGTGAGTGCAATACTCATTATCAGCGCTGCCATGAGGTTGGTCGTTACAGCCAATGCTGAGCAGACACCTAATACTTGAAGTGTTATCGGATTATTATCAATAAGAGGATCTACCACACTTGATCTTATTTCATTTGCCATTTTTTATTTCTCCACTTCGGAGCGCATTTTCTTCAAATAAGGACTAAATGCATGGTCTCCTAGCCAATAATTGACCAAATTTGATACACCTCGGCTTGTCAACGTTGCTCCTGATAGTCCATCGACCTGATGTTCTGCACCGGCGACTTTGTAATCTACATGGCCTCGAATGACTTTTATTTTTAATTGCCCACTTTCATCAAATGCTTTTTTACCTTGCCATTGTTGGCGCCATTTGGGATTGTCGACTTCACCACCCAAACCTGGGGTTTCAGCGTGCGAATAGAATTGTAGTCCACGGATAGTATTAAAATCACTTTCAAATGAGATGAAACCGTATAAAGTTGACCACAGACCATAGCCATGAACAGGTAAAACGACTTGTTTAATTGTGTCGCCATCTTTCAATAGATAAATCGTCGCTAATTTAGCTCGACGACCAATATTGGCAATATCTTGTTCGGCGGTTAACTTTATACTCTGAGTAGGGTCACTTGATGCTTTACGTTGGTCGTAAGTAGCGGGGTCAATATCACTGAATTCACCCGTATCGAGATTAATTACTTTTATTTCGAACTGTCCAAATAATGCATTTACATCAGAATCTTTAGTCAGTAAGCCTGTCACGCCGAGTATGTTTTTCTTTATATCGGCTTGTTTATTTGCTAACTGTTGCGGTTTAAACATCACGGCGGATGTCGACACTAAGATAGAGCATGCTAAGCAAAGTAAGGTTGCAACAATAATTGTTTTTTTAGGACTATCATTTGGCAAGCTGAGTAATTTGCCAAAAAACCCTTTATTTTGATTTGTTTCTGCCATAGCCCTAACTCCGCTTCAATCTTCGTTGGACATTGGCACGCACAACAAAATAATCAATCAGTGGTGCGAAAATGTTGGAAAATAGAATTGCAAGCATAATACCCTCGGGAAAAGCAGGGTTAACAACTCGAATTAAAACAGTCATAAAGCCTATTAGTGCACCATAAATCCAACGTCCTTTATTTGTCATCGCTGCTGAAACAGGATCCGTTGCCATAAATATCATGCCAAATGCAAAGCCACCGATTGTCAAATGCCAATACCAAGGCAAAGCAAACATAGGGTTAGTATCGCTGCCAATCAAATTGAATAATAGACTTGTTGCAACCATGCCTATAAATACACCGAATATAATGCGGTAAGAAGCAACACGGGTGTAAAGTAAAAAAGCCGCGCCGAGTAAGCAGGCCAAGGCCGAAGTTTCACCCAGCGAGCCCTGCATTGAACCTAAAAATGTTTGTGTCCAAGTAAAACCTGCATTGGTAATGGCTTCTACCCCCCCAGCTGCCCCTAATGCTAAAGGTGTTGCGCCAGAGTAACCATCAATTGCTGTCCAAACTGCATCACCTGACATCTGAGCAGGATAAGCAAAATATAAAAATGCTCGCCCAGTTAATGCTGGATTGAAGAAGTTTTTACCTGTACCACCAAATACTTCTTTGCCCAAAACGACACCAAATATGATGCCTAAGGCCACTTGCCATAGAGGGGTTGAAGGTGGAAGAATGAGTGTGTACAACATTGAGGTTACTAAGAATCCTTCATTAACCTCATGATTACGTACGGCTGCAAAGAGTACTTCAAATGTACCGCCAGCAATCAACGTTGTTAGGTAAATCGGTAGAAAATAAAGAAGACCATGAAACATGCTTGCGGTGATACTTTCAGGGTTAAAGCCAACGCCTAAATAACTGATGACAGATCCTCGCCACCCATCAAGCTGGGTCATTCCCATTTCAGCCATCGCGCCGTTGGCTTGGTGACCTGTATTCCACAGCATCATTAAGATTACGGGTAGTGTTGATATGACGACATAAGACATAATTCGTTTGAGATCAATGCCATCTCGCACATGAGGAGAGCCACGCGTTGTATCCGCAGGCGAATAAAAAAAGGTATCCACCATTTCAAATACGGCAAAATACTTGTGATAGGGGCCGCCTTTTTGAAATGAAGGCTCTATCCGATCTAGGAAACGTCGCAAACGGGCCATGCTTATCCTTCTTTTTCTATTTGAGTAAGGTTACTGCGTAGAACAGGGCCATAGTCAAATTTACCTGAGCATACGAAAGAGCAAAGTGCTAAATCTTCCTCGTCTAACTCTAAGGCTCCTAGGGTTTGAGCGGTATCGGTATCGTGAACGATTAATGCTCGTAATAACTGTGTTGGCAAGATGTCTAAAGGCATAACCCTTTCAAACGTTCCAACAGGAACCATTGCTCGAGGGCTGCCATTTTGAGAGGTGGTTAGATTGAGTTGTTTAGCGCCGAGTAGTTTAGAAATAAAAACGTTTAGAGCAGAAAATTTATTTTTGCCTGCAGGTTTTATCCAGCCAAAAAGCTCGCGCTCAGTAGCTTCTGCAATGACAGAAATTTGATAATGGAACCGCCCTAGATAGGATGCCCAGTTAGTCGCAGTATGCCCGTGCAAGATTGAGCCCGAAATAATGCGAGACTGTATGTCTTGAACTTCACCGCGGACTAGGTCTTCAGTGCTTGCTCCCAAGCGGGTTTTTAATAAACGTGGCTTATTAACCAAAGGTCCCGCTAATGAGATAATTCGTTCAACCCACAAATGACCTGTAGTAAAAAGCTTACCGATAGCGATCACATCTTGATAGTTAATTTGCCAGACTGTTTTATTGGCATTGACAGGAGCTAGGTGGTGAATGTGGGTGCTTGCTAAACCGGCAGGATGCGGCCCAGAAAATGAGTGAGTCTCAATATTGGCAGCGTCATTTATCATTGTTGGTTGTTGTTGAGTTTGGCAAACAAATACTTTGCCATCTGTTAATTTGCTCAACACCGTCAGCCCATGAGCATAATCAGTGGCATATTCATTAATGATAACGGCTGGATCTGGGGCGAGTGGATTAGTATCTATTGCCGTAACAAAGATTGAGTGGGGTGTTGTATCAGGGATCGGTGACTTACTATATGGTCGAGTACGCAAGGCTGTCCACAAGCCTGAGTTAAGGAGATTTTTTTTAATGTCATCCCGACTTAGGTTTGCTAATTGCTCGGGTTGATATGACTCAAAGATAATTTCATCATGCCCATCTAGTTCGATGATGACAGATTGCAACACTCTTTTAGCACCGCGATTAATTTTAGTGATTTTACCTGCACCTGGTGCCGTAAAGTGCACATCAGGATTTTTTTTGTCTGTGAACAGTGTTTGGCCTAGCTTGACATGTTGACCTTCCTCAACAAGCATCGTTGGCTTCATGCCAACATATTCATTACCGAGCACCGCAACAGTCTTAACGGTATTCGCACTATCAATGAACTGAACAGGTTCGCCAGCTATGGGCAAAGTAAGCCCTTTTTTTATCAGAAAATGCATAGTTGTTGGTTAGAGGCTTTTCAAGCCATCCTTCCAAGCCCCCTTAAATTTAAGATAGCATTATTATTTAAATTGTTGACCGATATTGTAAGGTATTAGCATGGTTAAAATCAATGTGGTTTTTAGTCGCTTTTGATTAATTATTTTTTAACCAGCGCAGACAAATCAGGAAAGCTGACAGTGTTGCAATCGCTGCCATGCTAAATGTAAATGTTGGGCCAGGGTTTAGCCAAAAATAACCACTTAAAAAACTACCAATCGCACCGCCTGCTCCAAAACCGATACTACTGTATAAGCCTTGTCCTCTACCTTGATTTTTACCTATGAAATTTTTATGAACCCACTCTATTGCTGCCACATGAAATGTGCCAAAACTCGCTGCATGGAGTAATTGAGCAAATAATAATAAGGTTAAATTGTCAGGGCAAAAGCCAATGATAAGCCAACGAACAGTGCTCAATATTAAACTGACTAATAATACTTTGCGTATGCCATAGCGTGGCAACCATCGATGCATAAACAAAAATACGATAACTTCTGCCACCACGCCTAATGCCCAAAGTTGACCTATTAATGTTGTACTGTAGTGGTGCTGTTCTAAATAAATCGTATAAAAAGTGTAGTAAGGGCCATGCCCCAGTTGAACCAGAAAACAAATGGCTAAAAAAGCAAGCACTTCAGGTCGTTTTAAAATGGTTATTATTGGTGTATGACCTAAGCTTAAATGACGTGATGATGACTCCGGTACGGTCAAGCTAATTAGCCAAATAATTAGCAAACTACCCAGCATGGTATAGGGGATAATCTCGGCACTGAAATGTTCTAGGCAAATGCCTAAGATTGCAACAATGACAATAAACCCAATAGAGCCCCACATTCTGATTCTACTGTAATGATGACTCTGCTCGCCAAGGTGTTGCAAAGTGGTGGTTTCAAACTGGGGAAGGGTGGCATTCCAGAAAAAACTAAAAATCAGTAATATGCTGGCAATCCATAGGTAGCTGTTGTCAATCAAAATACAAGCGAAAGCAACAACGCTCAATAAACTACCTAAACGGACTATCCTCATGCGCTGACCATGATGGTCGGCGATCCAAGCCCAGATATACGGCGCAACGATACGAGTGACGAGTAAAATTGCCGTTAACTCACCAATTGCTAAGGCTGAAAAACCTTCTGATTGCAAATATAAGCCCCAGTAAGGGACTAGTACGCCTAATGATGCAAAATAAAAAAAGTAGAATCCAGATAGTCGCCAGTAAGGCTTATTTTTAAGGGGCACGCCTTGTTATGCTTGGGCAGGAATCGTCGGTGTCGTTGTTGTGACATCCATATTTTGTCCGCGGTGACGTAGCATGTGATCCATTAGCACGATAGCTAACATGGCCTCGGCAATCGGTGTCGCGCGTATTCCAACACATGGATCATGTCGGCCTTTGGTGACAATTTCAATGGCTTCACCTTCGGTATTAATACTACGGCCCGGAATACTTAAGCTAGATGTCGCTTTAAGTGCCATGCTAACTAAGATGTCTTGACCGCTTGATATACCACCTAATATACCGCCAGCATTATTACTCAAAAAACCTTCTGGCGTTATTTCGTCACGGTGCTCTGTACCTTTTTGAGTAACGGAGTCAAATCCAGCGCCTATCTCGACCCCTTTAACGGCATTGATACTCATCATCGCATGGGCGATTTCTGCATCAAGGCGGTCAAAAATAGGTTCCCCCAAGCCTGGCGGCACGTGACGAGCAACAACATTAATCCGTGCTCCGATCGAATCACCTTTTAATGCTTTCATATAGTCTTCGATCGCTTGTTCTTTATCAGGATCAGGGCAGAAAAAGGCGCTTTCTTCGAGATGTTGCCAATCGAGCTTTTCAATTTTTACTGGCCCAAGTTGAGCCAAATAACCTTGAATTTCTATGCCATAACGATCACGCAAATATTTTTTGGCAATACCGCCTGCTGCAACACGCATCGCTGTTTCTCGAGCTGAGGATCGGCCACCACCACGGTAGTCACGGAAACCATATTTTTGATGGTAGGTATAGTCAGCATGCGCAGGACGAAATTGATGCATGATGTTGCCGTAATCTTTTGAACGTTGGTCAGTATTCTCAATCACCATACCAATTGAGGTGCCGGTTGTTTTACCTTCAAATACGCCCGATAGAATCTTAACTTGATCTAATTCTTTTCGTTGTGTCACATACCGTGTTTTACCCGGACGACGACGTTCAAGATCGCCTTGTAAATCTGCTTCAGTGAGTTCAAGTCCTGGAGGGCAGCCATCGACAATACAGCCAATAGATGGGCCATGACTTTCACCAAAACTTGTGATGGTAAATAATTTTCCGAAGCTGTTGCCTGACATAGAAAGGTCTCAATAATTTTTTAAACGATGAATAGAGTAGCAAATCCGAGGAAAGCCATAAAACCAACGACGTCAGTTACCGTTGTCAGTAATACGCCACCTGATAGTGCAGGGTCGATTCCAAGGCGTTTTAACATGATTGGGATCGTTACACCTGCCAACGCGGCAGCCACTAAATTAATAATAATTGCGGAACCCATTAAGATACCTAATGAAATACTACCAAACCAAAATATAGTTACAATGGCAATGGCTACTGCCCAAATTAGACCATTACTTGCACCAACAGCGAGTTCCTTGCGTAATAACCAATGCTGATTTTTATCATTAAGTTGACCTAAAGCCATTGAGCGAATGACGAGAGTAAGTGTCTGGCTTCCTGCAACCCCCCCCATACTAGCAACAATAGGCATCAAGATAGCCAGCGCGACTTGCTTTTCAATCGTTGTATCGAACAGTCCAATAACCCAAGATGCCAAAAATGCGGTGAGTAAATTTACGCCTAACCATAGCGATCGACGATGGACACTTCTTTTGACAGGTGCAAATGTATCTTCATCCTCACCCAAACCCGCCATGCTCAACATCGAGTGCTCAGCTTCGTCGCGGATAACGTCGACAACGTCATCGATAGTTATTCGTCCTACAAGGCGATTATTTTTATCGACAACGGGCGCTGACATTAGATCATGTTTTTCAAAGCGGTGAGCGACATCCGATTCTGATGTCAGGATTGGGATTGCCTTAATCTGGTTCGACATCACATTACTGACTGTTAATGAGCGGCTGCGACTAACCACCTTAGACAAAGGTAACGTGCCTAGGTATTTATCTTCATAATCAACAACATAAATGCTATCCGTGTTGTCGGGTAAATCGCCTAATCTTCTAAGGTAACGTAATACCACTTCAAGTGTAATGTCTGATCTTACTGTGACGACGTCGGTATTCATTAAGCCGCCGGCAGTATCTTCTTCATGAGCTAAAATACTTTCAATGCGACGACGATGTTGACTGTCCATGGCACGTAACACTTCTCGCATGACATGTTCTGGCAAATCTTGCAGGATGTCAGCGACATCATCAGGGTCAAGATCTTCCGTCGCGCTGATTAAATCAGCAGTATCCATTTCGGTCATTAGGCCGGCGCGAACATCATCACCAATATAAGACAATACTTCACCATGCAGATCAGGCGTGATGATCGGCCAGCATATTTTGCGTTCGTTAGGGGGGAGTGACTCGAGTAAGTGCGCAGTTTCAGCCGGATGAAGACTTGCTAACAATCTACGCATGCGTAGAAACCGTCCGCTCTTTAGTGCTTCAGAAAGTGTCTCAAGAGGTAGATTGATAGCATGTTGTTCATCGAGCTCTGACATGACCTTGTCTCAAAATAGGGTGAACAATGAAAATGGTGTGAATACTCTATTCTAGACGCTCGAGGTTTGACTGGATAGTGTTAAATGGAGAGCCGTGATAACTTAGGTGATATGGATTGTGATATCAGGTAGCTTTAGTATTATTGATCTTATCTAATAAAATTTGTGCATCACTGGTATCCGCCATGTCCATAATCTGCAATGTATTACTGGGTAGTTGAGTCAAATCTGTTTCATTAATGATTTGTTTGACCACCAATAAAGCATTGGGATGCATACTAAAGTGCTCTAAACCCATAGCCAGTAAGAGTCTTGTGTAACGAGAGTCGCCCGCCATTTCACCACACATAGAAACAGGGATGTTATGTTTTTTACCTGCGTCTAATGTCATGCTGATTAGTCTTAATACAGCGGGGTGCAAAGGGTCGTAAAGATAGTTCACCGTGTCATCAATACGGTCAATTGCTAGCGTATATTGAATAAGGTCATTAGTCCCGATAGATAAAAAATCAACCCGTTCGGCAAACATTTCAGCACAAACTGCGCTAGCTGGAATTTCAATCATTACCCCCGTTTCAATATGGCGGTCATATTCTAAACCTTCGTTGTCTAATTCCTGTTTACAGAGTTGTAACAGGTGTTGTGCGTGGGTCAGTTCTTGTAAGCTAGAAATCATAGGGAACATGATTTTTATTTTACCAAATGCGGATGCACGCAAAATAGCACGAAGCTGGGTACGGAACATCGAAGGTTGCTTTAGACATAAGCGAATTGCCCGAAGCCCAAGTGCCGGATTAGTCGCTGTTTGACTTGATGACCGGCCGCCATCGACGGTTTTATCTGCACCCAAATCAAAAGTGCGAATAGTGACGGGTTGATTATTCATGCCTTCAACGACATCACGATAGGCCGCTAATTGCTCTTCTTCTTCTGGCGGTGCAGTACGATTCATGTATAAAAATTCGGTACGGTATAAACCAATCCCTTGAGCACCAGCGTTGCTAATAGCTGAGATATCCTCAGGTAATTCGGCATTAGCGAGTAATGTAATGGTGTTGCCGTTGCGAGTTTTAGTTGGTTGGGACTTATACTTACTGAGTGATGCAATATGCTTTTCAAATGCAATACTGCGTTTTCTATACTCGGCTTCTGTTATTTCGTCAGCACCAGCGATAAGTATGCCGTTTTCACCATCAACAATCAGTAATTCATTATCTTGGATGTATCGACGAACCGAGCCTACGCCGACAATAGCAGGAATTCCTAAGCTTCTCGCTAGAATGGTGGTGTGTGATGTCGCGCCACCATGTTCGGTAACAAATGCTGCAATGCCTTGGTGTTGCATTAACAAGGTATCAGCAGGCGTCAGATCTTCGGCAATAATAATATGGCCTTTTAGTCGACCATCAGGAATTTCATGTTCGGCAACATCCTGATCAGATAAAATACGATGAATACGATTCACCACATGATCAACATCATCCCGTCTTGTTCTTAAATAGGGGTCATCCATTTCATTGAAGACATTTATTAACGCATCCCGCTGTAGCTGCAATGCCCACTCCGCATTACAGTGTCGCAAACGAATCATTTCAATTGGCACTTTAGACAGCGATGAGTCATTTAGCATTAATAAATGCGTATCTATAAAAGAAGAGACATCGGTTGGTGCATTGCCCGGAATATGATTACGAATGGCTTTTAGTTGTAATTTTGCTTCGCTGAGGGCGTTTGTAAACCGTTCAACTTCTTGCTCAATCCCAAACTCGGGGATTAAATATTCACGAACATCGGGCTGATTGTGAAATAAAATATGAGCCTTACCAATCGCAATCCCCCGCGAAACCCCAATACCTTGAAGTTCAAGTGTCATTCACCTTCTCCAAAATAATCATTAATCAGTGTTTCAATTGCTTGTAATGCAAGTTCTGCATCATCGCCATCAGCATTGACTTGTATGTCTGTCCCCTTACCAGCCGCTAACATCATGACACCCATAATGCTTTTTCCGTTAACGCTACGACCATTCCGTGAAACTTGGATATCAGCCTCAAACTTTGAAGCAACAGTCACAAATTTAGCCGCTGCGCGAGCATGTAGGCCCAGATTATTGATAATCGTGAATGATTGTTCGATCATAATTTATACCCTGTGTGATGGCAGCTAACGATGCCTTCTACGCCGCCACTAATGGCTTTTTTTTCTAATTCGTCGAGCCCTAAATTGGGATAATTAAGTACTCGAATTAACATCGGAAGGTTCAGTCCTGCAATGATACGAATATCGTCACGATCAGACACCGCACAGGCAATATTACTGGGTGTGGAGCCAAACATGTCAGTCAAGATCAGGATGCCATTACCTTGATCGAGCCCTTTAAGTTCAATAGCAAACTGATCTCGAATACTAGCAGGATTGTCCTTAGTGCTAATGGCTAAAACTTTAGTCGGCAAGGGACAACACGACAACATTTGGCGTGCAGTGTTGATAAGCTCGGTTCCGATTTGATTATGAGAGACGATTAAAATTCCTACGGCCATAAAAATTCTCTATGTTTAAGCAATAAGATGAAATGCTGAAGCCATGTCATTTTGCTATGCTCATGAGTGAGTGTTGACGTTGTTTAATTTCATTTTCTGCGAGCCGCGGATTGACTTGCATGTTTAACCAACACAACAGCCGCGTAAAAAGTGAGGCAGGATTGGTTACGGAAAGTGTTAGCTGTGGCAAAGGTTTATTTAAGATGACATACGTTTGCTTTTCTAGTGTCTGATTAGTGTGGCGTGTGAGTTTTACAACATAATCAACGTGATGTTCCTTTTGCCAAGCCCTGTCACTAAATGCTGCATTAACCGAAATGAAACCTAGCTCTCGCGAATGTAATAACCCTGCAAGCATCGGTGGGCACTGGCCAGTCACTCTGTCATTGACAACGTAAAAATCGACGACATCATCAGCAATCAGTTGACAGCCTTGGGCAAGTAGCTCAAGGGCTAGACTACTTTTCCCGATGGCTGGTGGACCAATAATAAACACACCATTGCCTTCGACGTTCATTAATACGCCGTGATGACTTTCTCTTTCGTTTGGATTGTCCACACCCGATTAGTTGTCATCACTTGCCAGCAATATTTCAAATATTTGCTCAGCATCAGTGGCGTTACGGATCGCGGTGCATATTTCTAAATCTCGGAATAAACCGACTAATCGTGATAATTGTTGGAGATGTTGATCATTTTCATCTTCTGGAACCAGCAAACCAAAAGCGATATCAACGGGCTTATTATCCGTTGAGTCATAATTGACAGGGCTTTCTAATGTCATCATCGCTGCAATGGTATGCGTAATGCCTGGGATACGGGCGTGCGGTATTGCTACGCCCTTACCCAAGCCTGTACTGCCTAGCCGTTCTCGATCAAATAATGCTTGAAAAATAGTATCAGCGGAAGTGGCCTCTGTATTTCTGGCTAACAACTGACTTAAGTTTTCGATAATCCGCTTCTTGCTAGAAGCGGTATCATGACAAATAATATTGTCGGCATTAATCAGTAAAGCGGCAATGAGCATAGTTAGAGTCCGAAATTAAACTGCGTTGTGTTTCATATCATGGCCATCTGCTTGATGATGGTCTTTGATTTTATCTTTATGCTTGATAATTTGGCGATCAAGTTTTGATACCAAGCTATCAATTGCAGAATACATATTGTCACCTTCATCAGAAGCAAATAAATCTGCACCACTAGCATGAACAGTTGCCTCTGCTTTTTGACGATCTTTTTCAACAGATAAAATCACATGAACATTGGTCATGTGATCAAAGTGCCGTGTTAGTTTTTCAAGTTTATTATTAACGTGATCACGAAGACTATCGGTGATTTCAATATGTTGTCCAGTTAAATTTAATTGCATAATTCCTTACTCCTTTTGGTTAATAAAAACTGATGTTATACCAGCCGTTTTCGTTCATTAGAGGGTGGTATTGACAATGTTTCACGATATTTTGCTATGGTTCGTCGTGCGACATTGACGCCTTGTTCAACAAGAATATCAGCAATTTTACTGTCGCTGAGTGGTTTTCTTGGGTTTTCTGCTTGTACGAGTTTTTTTATGATGGCTCTTATTGCTGTTGCCGAGCATTCTCCACCATTGTCCGTACTGACATGACTGGAAAAAAAGTATTTAAGTTCAAAAATTCCACGGGGAGTATGCAAATATTTTCGCGTGGTAACTCGTGAAATCGTTGACTCATGCATGTCGACGATTTCAGCTATATTAGCTAAAACGAGGGGTTTCATCGCCTCATCGCCATGGTCAAGAAAACCTTGTTGCCGTTCAACAATTGCCTCAGCTACTTTTAATAATGTTTCATTACGACTTTGTAGACTTTTTAAAAACCATCTTGCTTCTTGCAGATTATTTTTTAAATAAGTGTTTTCAGTACTATTATCGGCGCGTTTAATCAGTTGCGCGTAGTGTTCTGCGACTTGAATGCGTGGTGCATTATCAGGGTTAAGCGATAACTGCCATCGACCACTTATTTTACGCGCATAGACATCTGGCACAATGTATTCTGTTTTATCTTGCTGAATATGGCTACCCGGACGAGGATTGAGTAATTGTATTGACCGTACTAATTCCGTCAGTTGATCATCATTTATTTTTAAGGCACGCTTTATGTGTGCGTAATCACGTTTTGCTAGTGTGTCTAAGTGTTTATCAATGAGCTCAGTCAACAATGTTCGCTGGTCAACTTCAGCTTCATAGAGTTTCAGTTGAATCAATAAACATTCTCTTAAATCTCGTGCTGCGACACCAACGGGATCAAAATGCTGAATGCGATGAAGTACGGCTTCAATTTCATCCAGTTCTATTTCTTCATCACCTAGACTTTGTTGAATATCTTCAAGCGATGTTTTCAGGTAGCCATCATCTTCAATTGAGTCGATGATGAGAGTGGCAATTTCTTGCTCAGTAGCAGTGAATGGCGTTAAGCGCATCTGCCAGAGTAGATGCTCTTGTAATGAGTCGCCGCTATAATCTTGATTTTCCCGTTCTAAGCCATAGTCTGAGACTTGGCCTGAAACGAGTGATGTCGGTTGGCTGTCAAAGGTATCTTCCCATTCACTATCGGTAGGTAACTCATCTGGAATAGAGGCATTTTCAAGCTGACTAATATCCTGGTTTTCTGGCGCAACAATATTGTCATTATCTTGATCTATGGTCGAGTTATCATCATGATCATAGTCATCTTCTACCTCGAGAAGCGGGTTGGTCTCTAAGGCTTCTTGAATTTCGGCTTGTAACTCAAGCGATGACAATTGTAATAAGCGAATCGCTTGTTGTAACTGTGGTGTCATCGATAAGCTTTGGCCTACACGTAACTGTAGAGAGGGCTTCACGAGTGTTTGAGATCAAAATTAAAAGTCATGACTTAATAGTACCGCAAGTCTTATGCCATTGCCTATAATTTAAGTGTGTGAAAGATCAAAATACGGTTACTGCTGTCGATTTAAAGCTTAGCCAGACCGTATCACCTAAAGATAAATGAAGGCTGGTAAGCGCTTCAGGGCTAATGGTGACATGAAAAACCTCTTCAGATTCAATGGTTAAGCGAATGGTATTTGCCTCTTCAGCAATTAGGACGAGGCGACCAGAAAAGTTATTACGCATGCTGGATTGTAATGGTTGCGGCGACACAATGATTTCCCGCGGATCGACCGCCAGGTGGCGGCCATGCGTGAGTTCGCTGGTGACATGAATCATTATTTGACCCGTGTTGAAAAAAGAGTGCTCTAGTTTTCCGTGGTATAGGTTTAATAAGGGGCTAGCGGTTACTTTGCCTGCGATTAGGTTAATTGTTGAATCAGCTAAAGCTTGGGCTTGAAATCGATCATGGGTCGAAAAAATAACCGTTTTACCGGCTTGTTCAGCGAAATGATTGATACTCTCTTCAAGTTGGTGAATGTGACGCTGGTCAAGGTGCGAAAACGGTTCATCGAGTAGCAATATATCGGGTTGATAGGCAATGGCCCGTGCAATCGCAACTCGCTTTAACTCGCCGCCAGATAGCGTGTGTGCAGCTTGATCGGCTAAATCAATTAAATCAACGTGTTCAAGTGCTTGTTGTGTGAGCACCGCTATGTCAGATTTAGCGATGCCCTGAAGCGTTAGTGCAAGTCGAATGTTATCTGCCACAGTACCTGGAAGCAGATAGGGTTGTTGGTGAACCAGCCCAATTCGACGGCGTTGCACAGGGCTAAGTTTTGACTGAATAATATCGCCGAAGACGTTTATCAAACCATGACTTGGCTTTGTGATTAAAGCCAATATATGGATTAGGCTTGTTTTTCCGGCACCATTTTCGCCAAGCACGGCGACACACTGGTCTGAGTTGATAGTGAGTTGTTCAATATCAACAATAGTTTTGCTTTGTTGTTCTAGCTTAATATTGCTTAATTGATAGGCTGGCTTCATGGCTTATTCAACCAAGATAAAATGAAGTTAAGTACAAAGGCAATGATTAACAAGATTAATCCAAGGGCCAAACCAAGCTCAAACTCTCCCTTACTTGTTTCAAGGGCAATAGCGGTAGTCATGGTGCGCGTAAACCCTTGGATATTGCCACCTAACATCATGGCTGCGCCAACTTCACCAATCGCACGGCCAAATCCAGTCACCAATGCAGCAATAATAGCGAGGCGGGTTGCCCGGATAATATGCACGGTCAATGAGTAGGATCGTGCTCCTAAACTAATTAATGTTGGTACTAATCGGGGATCGGCTGAGTTAACAGCGGTAATGGTTAAATTCATCATAATTGGAAAAATTAAAATGGCTTCCGCCATAATTACCGCACTAGGCGTGTAAAGCAGTCCCCAGTGACCAAGCGGTCCTAAACGGCTAAGTAGACCGTAAAGTAGTAGGCCGATAACCACGGTAGGCATCGACATTAATGTGTTCAATAAATGCTGGAGGATTGCCTTGCCGGTAAAGGTATTGAGTGCCATTGACACGCCAGCTGGAATAGCAAAGAGTGCCGCGATTAGGGTTGCCGTAATTGATATAGAAATAGAGGTAAGGACAATACGATAAATATCAGGATCGAAGGAGATAATTAAACGAAAGGCGGCCAGTAATGACTCGGTAAAGTAGCTCATTGAGATAACACTGCCTAATGGACTTTAATTGATTAAACCCAAGCGCTGGCAAATGGTGAGTGTAGGATTGGCTCTATTCATACTATAAAAATGCAGGCCAGGTACGCCGGCATCAATTAGCTTTTGAGTGAAGTCAGTTAAAAAATCAAGGGTAAACCCTTGTAATGATTCAGTATCATCATGAAACTCTTCTAGTCGTTTACGAAGCCAGCGAGGTATTTCTGCACCACAGCCATCGGAAAAACGAGCGAGTTGAGAGTAGTTATTAATTGGCATAATGCCAGGGATGATCGGTATTTCTATGCCGTTTTTTTGGCAACGATCAACAAAATATAGGTAAGCATCAATAGTGTAAAAGTATTGGGTCAATGCACTATTAGCGCCTGCATCAACTTTACGTTTAAAGTTATCAAAATCAGCCTGAGCTGATGAGGCCTGCGGATGAACCTCAGGATACGCAGCGACCTCAATCGTAAAATAATCACCTGTTTCTTGGCGAATAAATTCGACTAATTCATTGGCATAACGAAAGTCACCAGGCGCTCGCATGCCTGACGGCAAATCCCCACGCAAAGCGACTAGGCGATGTATGCCATGAGATTGATAAGTAGTGAGCATGTCACGAATACGTTCGGCGGTTGAGCCGACACAAGATAAGTGCGGTGCAGCATCAATCCCCGTTATGGTTTGAGTTTGTTGAATGTCAACAACAGCATTTAGGGTATTGTCTTGCGTTGAGCCTCCGGCACCAAACGTGACCGAATAAAATTCAGGTTTCAGCGGGGCAAGTTGCTGTCGGACATCGCGCATCGTTGCAATGCCTTTATCCGTCTTTGGAGGAAAAAACTCGCAGCTGATGGTAAGTTTATTAGTCATAGTGAAGACGCATGTAATAGAAAGACAGTTTATTTAGAGAGTTGTTTAATTAGTAAAAACTCGTGCCCCTAGAGGCACGAGTTTACAGCATCTTACTATTGTTAATTAATAGCGATACATTTCAGGTTTGTATGGACCTTGTTTGTCCAAACTTAAGTACTTCGCTTGTTCATCAGTTAGCTCTGTTAGGTTAGCGCCGATCTTAGCTAAATGTAAACGCGCCACTTTTTCATCTAATGATTTAGGCAAAACGTAAACTTCATTACTGTAATCTAAATGGTTTTCCCATAACTCAATTTGTGCCATCACTTGGTTAGTAAATGAAGCTGACATAACAAAACTTGGATGTCCTGTTGCACAACCAAGATTCACTAAGCGGCCTTCAGCTAACAAAGTAATGCGCTTGCCATCAGGGAAAATGACCTGATCAACTTGTGGTTTGACATTGACCCACTCATATTGTCGTAATGAAGCGACATCAATTTCGCTGTCAAAGTGACCGATATTGCAAACGATAGATTCATTTTTCATTTTAGTCATGTGATCGTGGTTGATAACATCGACATTACCTGTTGTGGTAACAAAAATATCACCTAAGCTTGCGACATCATCCATATTGACAATACGGTAACCTTCCATTGCTGCTTGTAATGCACAGATAGGATCGATTTCAGTCACCATAACCGTCGCACCCATACCGCGGAATGCTTGGGCACAGCCTTTACCCACATCGCCATAACCTAAAACAACACAAATTTTACCAGCAATCATTACATCTGTTGCACGTTTGATTCCGTCTAAGAGAGATTCACGGCAACCATAAAGGTTGTCGAATTTAGATTTAGTCACGGAATCGTTGACGTTGATAGCAGGTACTTTTAAAGAACCCTCTTTCATCATTTCATACAAACGGTGAACACCGGTTGTCGTTTCTTCTGAAAGACCTCTTACATCTGCTAATAATTCAGGGAATTCATCATGCATGATTTGTGTTAAATCACCACCATCATCCAAAATTAAGTTTGGACGCCAGTTATCTGGGCCAAAAATAGTTTGTTTGATGCACCAAATTGCCTCTTCATTGGTTTCACCTTTCCAGGCAAAGACTGGAATATCTTGTACTGCAATAGCCGCCGCAGCTTGGTCTTGAGTAGAGAAAATATTGCAAGATGACCAGCGTACTTCAGCGCCTAAATCGACCAAAGTTTCGATTAAAACTGCTGTTTGAATGGTCATATGTAAACAACCTGCAATACGTGCGCCGGCTAATGGTTTTTTGCCTGCATATTCTTCACGAATTGCCATTAAACCTGGCATTTCTGTTTCAGCGATTTTTATTTCTTTTGCGCCCCATTCAGCAAGGCTAATGTCAGCAATTTTGTAATCAGGCGTTAGTTTTAAAACGGGTGAGTTCATGTTAAATGTTCCTTAAATGTTTATTTGTATTGTGTAGCCTGCATTTGATGTGGGCTAAAACGTTAGCCCGGCATAGTAAATTCAAGCTGTTAGGGTAAATAATGTACTTAAATGCGAGCCGCATCTCGTAAGGTGTCGGCTAAATCAGTGCGTTCCCATGTGAACTCGGCTTCTTCGCGACCAAAGTGTCCATAAGCTGCTGTACCTTGATAAATCGGGCGAATTAAATCGAGCATTTTAACTAAACCTACAGGTCGTAAGTCAAAGTGTTCGCGAACTAATAATTCCAGTTTGTGTTCTGAAATCTTTCCGGTACCAAATGTCTCAATGCTAATTGATGTAGGTTGAGCAACACCAATCGCATATGAAACTTGTATTTCACAACGATCGGCAAGCCCTGCAGCAACAATATTTTTAGCCACATAGCGACCTGCATATGCTGCCGAACGGTCGACTTTTGAGGGATCTTTACCTGAAAATGCACCACCACCGTGGCGCGCCATGCCGCCATAGGTATCAACAATAATCTTACGCCCCGTTAAACCACAGTCACCGACAGGGCCGCCGATAATAAATTGGCCTGTTGGGTTGATGTGGAAGGTCGTGTCTTTAGAAATCCATTCCGCAGGTAATGTGGGCTGAATAATGACTTCCATCACTGCTTCTTGTAATTCTTTTAAAGAGACTTCTGGGTTGTGCTGGGTAGATAAGACGACGGCATCGATGCCGACTGGCTTGCCATCTTCATAGATAAACGTGACTTGGCTTTTTGCATCAGGGCGTAACCAAGGAAGCGTGCCGTTTTTACGCACGACTGCTTGGCGTTTTACTAAGCGGTGTGCATAGGTAATCGGCGCAGGCATTAATACATCAGTTTCATTACTGGCATAACCAAACATTAAACCTTGATCACCAGCGCCTTGATTTTCAGGTGTATCGCGATCTACACCCATTGCAATATCTGAAGATTGCTTGCCAATCAAAGACATGACGGCACACGTTTGACCATCAAAACCTACATCAGAACTGTTATAGCCAATATCGGTGATGGTTTTACGCACAATATCATCTAAATCAACCCACGCAGAGGTAGATATTTCACCGGCAACAACCGCTGCACCGGTTTTGATTAGGGTTTCGCAGGCAACACGAGCATGCGGATCTTGACGCAAAATCTCATCTAAAATGGCATCAGAAATTTGATCAGCCACTTTATCTGGATGGCCTTCGGAGACCGATTCGGAAGTAAAAATTAAACGACTACTCATTATCAACTTACCTCAATTGATTAAAATTAAAGTGAAGAGAGTTGGTTTAGGCACTTGCAGAATAGAGGCAAGCTAGTGAAGCAATTAAACGCAACGCTCATTATTATTTAGTAAAAACTTATTAATAATGAACGCGGTTAAAAAACTAATTTGAATAAGCCTAGCAGGGTTGACCTGTTGCAGCGTTCCTTATTCATTGTGAAAAATTTTAGTCTATGTAGGGAAAAAAAACAAGGTACGACTCCGTTAAAAGAATTGCGAACCCTTGCTTTTAATCAAAATAGTAGCCTTATCTTTTGCAAATAATCTCGGGGTTTTGTTCAGCAGCAGAGACCATTTTTTCTAAATTATCGACCACGTCATTACTGGCTTGTTCCATCAACGCTAATGCACTTAGTGTACGACTAGGATCTTGGGCATAAAAAGCCTTAAGTGCAGCCAGACCTTGTTCGTGTACGATTTTATGAGGATTGGCAATGTCGTGATAGCCGGGTAATTGTGAAAAACAATCAATACCTTCACCTTCAAAGTACCATTTTCCTAGACGACATTGGGTATGCAACGATAATTCAGAGGGTTGTTTATGCGATAAATTCATCATGACACGATAAATCTCAAACTTCCATACGATGTGATCGAGTTTAGCAATTTCAACAAAACTACGTAATGCCGAACCCGTAATCGTGATCTCCATATTTCGAGATAACCCGAGCATTTTGTGCATATCAGTCACCACATTGCCAACGCGAACACTAAATTCTGACGTGTCAGTTTTAACACTTTGCATTAAGCCGCTGGCATTATCGGTTTCTTTTTGTATATTCGCGACTAAGTCTGATATTTGTGTGCTTGCTTCACGGGCCCGGTTGGCAAGGGTCCTGACCTCATCAGCAACGACAGCAAACCCTCGACCATGCTCACCCGCTCGTGCTGCTTCAATCGCTGCATTGAGAGCGAGGAGGTTGGTTTGTTCAGAAATATTACTAATCGTTTCAACAAAACCACCAATTTTGACGGCATTTTCTTGTAATGAGTCGACACGGTTAGCTGATTGATCCATTTGCTCGGTAATACTGCCCAGCCCCGATGCTACAGACTCAATGTGATTACGAACAGCAATCGATGTTTCAGCCCCTTCAATAGCTGAAGAGCGTTCAGCGCTTAGTGACCCTGCCATCACTCCCAAGCTTTTATGAAAACTAGTCAGACTCTGGCCAAATTGATCGATATTGTTGAATAACTTTGCTTGCCAGTCATGTTGAACTCGCTCATATTCGAGCGCCTCTTCTAGGTCGTGATGCTGTGATGTTGATATTTGTAGTGCCTGCTGAAGAGAGTCTATAGTGGCATTTTGCTGCTCTATTTGTCCTTCTAATCTTTCGATTTCTTTTTTGTTATTCCAGAATGCCATCAGGGTTCCTTTAAAAGGATTAGGTTACGAACATATTTAACATATAGATTCAATGCATCGATAATGCCATGTATTGAATTCAACATTAATAACAGGCTTATATGTCGAGTGTATCTCCATTTTTTTTGAGCCAAAGGCGCGCCATTTTGAAGTTAGGATAGTGAGTATTTACTAGCTGCCAGAATCTTTCGGAGTGGTTATGTTGTTCAAGATGACAGAGCTCATGAATAATGACGTAATCAATGATGTCAGGCGGGGCTAAGATCAATTTCCAGTTATATTGAATGTCGCCATTGACACGACAACTTCCCCATCGCGCTTTATAGGTTTTGACGGTAATCGATTGTGGAAATAGGTTTGTTTTAATACTTAAAGTTTTGGTTTGTGATTTTAAATAAAGTTCAGCTTGTTGTTTATACCATGTAATCAAAGCGGCACGAATTGCCGTTGGCGATAGATGATTTGGCCGCCCATGGACTTCGATCGTTTGCTTATTTTTTTTTGTCGTTGTTTTACGTTCTGTAAGTATTACTTGTAATTGATAATCCTGGCCAAGATATAACACTGACTCACCGTTAATAAACTGCGGTTGTGGTAATGATTTCCTGACATTGTCTTGTAGTTTTTGTCTGATCCAAGGGGTTTTTTGTTTGACAAAATGTTGAGCAAGCTCAATGGGCAGTCGTGTCGGAATATGAATAGACACTTCGCCATTTTTAATTTTAAGCGCGGTTGTTTTGCGGCGGTCACTTTTAACCACTAAAACAGTAAAGTCCTCACCTTTAATTGTTTGCATTCGTGTCATTATGTAATTAAAACCAAACATTTTACGCGCTGATTTGCGAAAATGTTCAATATTACCTAAATAGTGTGATTATTATGACCTCTGATTTAACTGTTAAACAATCTCATCGACTTTCGATTGCTCCTATGCTCGATTGGACAGATCGTGACTGTCGTTATTTTTTGAGGCAGATAACGACACATAGTCTTCTTTATACTGAAATGGTGACGACAGGGGCTTTGATTCATGGTCAAAAGTCACGGTTTCTCGCTCACGATGTTAGTGAGTACCCACTTGCACTCCAGCTAGGGGGATCCGATCCCTCTGCGTTAGCGATTTGTGCCCGCTTTGGACAGGATGCAGGCTACAGTGAAATTAACCTTAATGTGGGATGCCCGAGTGACAGAGTACAATCCGGTCGTTTTGGGGCCTGTTTAATGGCTGATCCTAAACTTGTTGCGGAAGGGGTGGCGGCGATGCAGGCTGAAGTTTCTATTCCTGTAACGGTGAAAACTCGATTGGGTATTGATGAACATGATAATTATCAGTTTGTGTATGACTTTATCGACCAAGTATCTGCCGCTGGTTGTGAACTATTTATTTTGCATGCCAGAAAAGCATGGCTTAAGGGTTTAAGCCCCAAAGAAAATCGAGATATTCCGCCTTTAGAATATGATCGTGTTTATCAATTAAAACAAGACTTTCCTCAGCTTCATATTGATATCAATGGTGGTATTCAAACATTAGAGCAGGCTAAATTTCATTTAGAGCATATTGATGGCGTGATGATAGGACGTGCTGCTTATCACGATCCGTATTTATTAGCTCAAGTTGATCGTCAGTTATTTTCAGATCATCACCCCATTCCTTCTCGGCACGAAGTCATTCGCAATATGTTGCCTTACATTGATCAACGGATGTCAGAAGGGCGACCATTAAAATCAATTACGCGTCATTTACTTGGTTTATTTCAAGGTCAAGTTGGTGCTCGGGCATGGCGACGCCATTTGAGTGAAAATGCACATTTGAAAGGGGCTGATATCTCCGTTCTCGAGCATGCCTTAAGCTTAGTTCCTGATACCAGTACCCTTATTGAGTAAATAAAGGGCAAAGCTAGTCAAGCCGATAATACAGAACAAAATAATACCAAAGGCAATTTCTATTGCGATATCGGATGCGCCGAGCATGCCAAAACGAAAGGCATTAACCATATATAGAATAGGGTTGAGTAGTGACACATTCTGCCAAAATTCGGGTAATAAACTGATCGAATAAAATACCCCTCCTAGATAAGTCATAGGAGTCAGAATAAAGGTTGGAATAATTGAAATTTCATCAAAGCTACGGGCATAGATTGCATTGATGAAACCGCCTAGGGCAAACAAAATAGCACTTAGAAATACCATGCTGATGGTAATAAATACATGTTGTATGCTGAGATGAGTAAAAAACAATGAGACCAATGTGACAATGAGACCCACACATAAACCACGGGCGGTACCACCAGCTACATACCCTGCCAGGATAAGATAATTAGGCACCGGTGCGACGAGTAATTCTTCGATATGATTTTGAAATTTCGCACTGAAAAACGAAGAAGCCACATTAGCGTAGGCATTATTGATGACCGACATCATGATAATACCTGGTGCGATATATTGTATGTAACTGAATCCCCCCATTTCGCCAATTCGACTGCCAATTAAATTACCAAAAATAATGAAATATAGCGTCATTGTAATAGCTGGCGGCAACAATGTTTGTGGCCAAATACGAATGAATCGACGAATTTCACGGGCAAACAAGGTATTAAATGCCACCTTGTGACGAGTGAATTGGCTGCTCATAGTGTTGCCTCTGATTTATCGACCAAAGCTAGAAATAGTTCCTCTAAGCGATTGGCTTTATTTTTCATGCTATTCACATTAATACCGTGAATATTCAACGCATCAAATAAGTCATTGAGCGTTTGGTTACGCTGGAGTTCAACTTCCAACGTCGTCTCATCGATTTGGCGAGAATCGATCTCTGCTAGGGTAACATTTGAAGCTAGCGGCGCATTTAGATAAAGGACAAACGTTTGCTTATCAAGGCGGTTTAGCAATGACTTCATATCAGTATTTTCGATGATGGTGCCTTTGTCTATAATCGCAATATTACGACATAAATTTTCGGCCTCTTCCAGATAATGAGTAGTTAAAATAATCGTTGTGCCTTCGGCATTTATAGTTTGTAAGAATGTCCACATCGAGCGGCGTAATTCTATATCGACTCCTGCAGTAGGCTCGTCTAATATCAACAATTGTGGCTTATGAACTAAGGCTCTGGCGATCATGAGGCGCCGCTTCATGCCTCCAGATAATGCGCGAGCCGCTGTGTGGCGTTTATCCCACAATCCCAGTTGTTTTAATAATTCATCAGCCCGTGGCTCAGCTTGGTCTTCTGGCATGCCGTAATAACCCGCCTGACTGATTAAGATATGCTTAACTTGCTCAAAGCCATTAAAGTTAAATTCTTGTGGGACTAAACCTATGTATGATTTTGCTGCTTCGACATCAATATCTGTATCAATATCAAAGACTTTGATACAGCCCGATGATTTAGTGACAAGGGATGACACCAGGCCAATTGTTGTTGATTTACCTGCGCCATTTGGGCCGAGAAGTGCAAAAAAATCGCCTTGTTCAACGTCAAGATTGATGCCTTTAAGTGCTTCAAATCCGTTGCTATAGACCTTGGTTAAGTTTTGAATTGAGAGTGCTTTCATGTGATTGTCACAAGCAGAATAAAGGATGCTAGGTTATCATGCTTCGATGAATGACAATAAGCAGCAAATCACTATTTTACCGCCGACAACAGAGCAAGAGTTAATCGACCGTTGCCAGAATTTGGCCGGCAAAACCTTAGGTATGATAGCCCTAGAGCTGGGAGTTGCAGTGCCTAATGATTTAAGTCATCACAAAGGTTGGGTAGGCAATTTACTTGAGCAATATTTGGGCGCCGATGCGGGTAATAAAGCGGAACCAGACTTTGTTGGTTTGGGTATTGAGATGAAAACACTCCCTCTCAATGCGCAAGGCCAACCGAAAGAATCGACTTATGTATGCACAGTGTCAATGCAGCAAACAGGTGAATTAAGTTGGCAAGATAGCTGGGTAAGACGTAAATTAGCGCATGTATTGTGGGTGCCAGTTGAAGCAGAAACAACGATTCGGATTGCAGATCGTTATGTTGGAAGCCCTTGGTTATGGCAACCTAATCAACAACAAAGTGTTGTCTTACAGGCAGATTGGGAAGAATTAATGGACCGTATTGTTTTAGGTGAGCAATCCGAAATCACAGCAAAAGAAGGTGAGTATTTGCAGATAAGACCTAAGGCTGCAAGCAGTAAGGTGTTGGTTAATGGCGTTTCATCATTAGGTGCAAGCGAAAAAATAAACCCAAAAGGATTTTATTTACGGGCTGTGTTTACTCGGCAGTTACTTGAACTAGGTTAATATGCATTAAGATGGGTTCAATGGTAAGAAATTGATAGCAAAACATTAAAGGTGGTAGTTATAAATGCGTACATTAAATGCGTTAATTATTGATGATGAAGAATCATTTAGACTAGCGTTTCAAGCCTTTCTTGAAAAAGCTGGTTTTGTGACGTCATTTGCTGTTTCAGGCAGTGAGGGACTGGAGCTTGCCAAACAAGAGCGCTACTCTTTAGTCTGTTGTAGTAGCGAGCTAAAAGATAGTAGTGCAAGTGAATTTTGTGGACAAATACGCGCATTTAAAGGTTATGAATTTGCTTCGATTATCGTATTAACGCCTGAGGATAATTCACGTCTGCTTAAGCAAGCATTATTAGCAGGTGCGACGGATATTTTTTGTAAAAAAGACCTCGCAGAACTCAATACCTATTTACAGCGATTTGCGGAACGCGAAACCCGTCAGTTATCAGGGCGCGTGTTAGTTGTTGAAGACTCACGTGTCTTGCAGGCTATCATTCTCGATTTGTTAACCGATATGGGATTGGATGTTGATGCCTATACTCATGCTGAAGATGCCTGGGAAGCCTTTCATTCTGGAAGTTATGATTTAGTGATTACCGATATCATGCTCGAGGGATTAATGAGTGGTATTTCATTAGTGAGGAAGATTCGACGGTATCAAGGTGAAGATGGCAATATACCGATTATTGCCACGTCTGGATTTGATAATATCTCACGAAAAATCGAGTTATTTCACTTAGGCGTTAACGATTATGTTGCCAAACCAATTATTCGTGAAGAGCTTCGCCAACGCGTTTTTAATCATGTTACCAGTTATCAAAGCACCCTAGAATTAAGAGCCCAGCAGAAATCGCTTTATAGTTTAGCGATGCTCGATGAACTAACCAAACTCTTTAACCGTCATGCTTTGCGTGAGTTTTCTGGAAAATATTTTAGTGAAGCCATTCGCTTCGATAAACCACTAACCTTGGCCGTTTTGGATATTGATTTTTTTAAAAGTATCAATGAAACACAAGGACACGAAAAAGGCGACCAAGTATTAGCAGAATTTGGTGGATGGTTGAAACGTTTCGTCAGGGAGGAAGATATGGTGGTTCGTTGGGCCAGTGAGGAGTTCGTATTCTTGTTACCAAACTGTCCTAAGTCGACTGCTGTTGGGTTGATGGAGCGTCTTCAAAAGCGTCTTAGCCAATTTAAACCGGCGAATGTGCCTATTACGGTCAGTATCGGTTTGGCGACGATGGAAAATAAGGCCAAGCATAATTTAACCAGCTTATTTCAGCAGGGCGATGATGCCATGTATCGGGCTAAGATGGCGGGGAGAAACTGCGTTAGATACTATGAAGCGAAAGATGATGAGCTTAATGATAACGCTCTGTAAACGCGATACATTGCGAGCGGTTCAGACAAAATACGCCATGGCCACCATAATCAAAATCTAACCACATAAACTCAATATCGGGCCATTTTTCCATCACGTTAAGGTCGCTATTACCGACTTCTACAAATATCAATCCTTCAGGCGTTAAAAACTCAGCGGCTCGCAATAAAATCTGTTCGACTAAAGCCAAACCATTATCAGCCGCTTCAAGTGCTGAATGAGGTTCATGACGATATTCAGCAGGCAATGTCGCCATTTCGTCGGCACCGACATAAGGTGGATTGCTGACAATGAGATCATATTTTTGTTGTTCAAGTGCTGACCATAAATCAGAGTGTATGGTTATAACCTGATCGTTGAGATCATGTTTATTAATATTAATATTAGCAACCGCCAAGGCATCTTCACTGATATCTATAGCATCAATATGAGCATCAGGAAATGCTTCAGCGCATGCTATAGCAATACAGCCGCCACCGGTACATAAATCAAGTATAGACACCACTGAATCTGGATCGATAAGCCATGGCATAAACTGATCTTGAATTAACTCTGCAAAAGGTGAACGAGGAATTAATACACGTTCATCGACATAAAATGGCAAACCAGCAAACCAGGCTTCATTAATTAAATAGGGCACGGGTACGCGATCAGTAATACGGCGCTCCACTAATGATGCAATCGCTTGTTTTTCTGCTTGGGTTAAACGAGCATCAGCAAACAGTTCTGGAAACTCATTATTAGGCAAATGCAGGCTATGTAAAATAAGCTGGAGGGCATCATTGAATGCATCGGCATTACCATGGCCGTAAAATAATTCTGCCGCACTAAATTGTGATGTTGTCCAACGTAAGACATCACGTAATGTCTTGAGCTCGTTCACCATTGTATTTTCAATCGATGCCATTTATTGTGTGACATCCACAAAATGTCCTGCAATCGCAGCCGCTGCGGCCATAGAGGGACTAACTAAATGAGTCCTGCCACCTAAGCCTTGTCGGCCTTCGAAATTACGATTTGATGTTGAAGCACAATGCTCGCCAGACTCTAAACGATCAGCATTCATCGCCAAACACATTGAACAGCCTGGATCGCGCCATTCAAATCCTGCTTCAATAAATAATTTATCCAGTCCTTCACGTTCAGCTTGTTGTTTAACAAGACCTGATCCAGGGACGACCATTGCTTGCTTTAATGTGCTGGACACTTTACCGCCTTTAATGGCTGCGGCGGCTTGGCGTAAGTCTTCGATTCGAGAGTTGGTACAAGATCCGATAAATACACGATCAAGTTTAATATCAGTGATTGCTTGATTAGCTTTCAGGCCCATATATACCAGGGCTTTCTCCATTCCATTTCGCTTGACTAAGTCAGCTTGATTAGCAGGATCGGGGACCTTGCCATCAACGGCAACAACCATTTCAGGGGAAGTGCCCCATGTTACCTGAGGCTTGATTTCTGAAGCATTAAGCCTAATTGTTTTATCAAAAATAGCACCGGTGTCAGTATGCAAGTGTTGCCATGCTGTGACAGCTTTATCCCAGTGTTCATTAGAAGGTGAAAAAGGACGACCTTTTAGATACTGGATAGTGGTGTCATCAACACCAATGAGACCCGCACGCGCGCCTGCCTCAATCGTCATATTACAAATGGTCATACGCCCTTCCATGCTAAGCGCTTGAATGGCCTCCCCAGCAAATTCAATGGTGTAGCCTGTTCCACCAGCGGTACCTAATTCGCCAATGATAGCGAGTACAATATCTTTTGCTGTTACGCCTGCTCTCACATGCCCATCGACGCTCACCAACATATTTTTGGCTTTTTTCTGAATAAGGCACTGCGTAGCCAGCACATGTTCAACTTCAGAGGTGCCAATACCAAAAGCTAATGCGCCAAAAGCGCCGTGAGTCGAGGTGTGTGAATCACCACAAACAACCGTCATTCCAGGTAATGTCGCGCCTTGTTCTGGGCCAACAACATGTACGATACCTTGACGGATGTCATCTAAATCAAACTCAGTTACCCCAAACTCTTTACAGTTTTTATCTAGTGTCTCTACTTGCAATCGCGAGATGGGATCAATGATCCCTTGGTCGCGGTGACTCGTTGGTACATTATGATCGGGTGTTGCTAAGATCGAGCTGATGCGATGGGGCTTACGATTCGCCATGCGTAAACCTTCAAATGCCTGTGGTGAGGTGACTTCATGAACAAGGTGGCGATCAATGTATAACAATGCAGTTACACCATCTTCATCTGTACGAACAGTATGTTGTTCCCAAAGTTTATCGTAAAGTGTTTTGGCTGTAGTCATGGCAATACTTTATGGCTGATGTGAAAAAAATTAATTATACAGCTAAGAGGAGGTTAGCTCTAATTTTAGTGATGGATCCATTTCCGGATCCAAGGCAAAAAAAAACGAGTAGTCTTGCGACTACCCGTTTCCTTATTTTACTTTTTGGAAAGTGATTATTCCATATTAGCGTGTCTATATCTCATTTCTTCTTCAGGGATACCTTTCTCATGAATAAGATGAGAAACAATCGCTTCCAAGAAAATCAATGTAGACAATTCAAACATTGTACCCATAGGCATGCCTTTGGTGGCGGCAAAACTATCATCGTTACCAATTTGAATTGTTTGATCAGCTAAATCACCAATTGAAGAGCTAGATTTTGAACAAATCAAAATCACTTTAGCGCCTTCAGATTTGGCTTTGTTTGTAAATGAAACAAGTTGCGTAGTTTCACCAGAACCTGAAATAACGATTAATAAATCGCCTTCACGAATGCTTGGTGTACTAACTTCACCTTGAACATAAACGGTATAACCACTATGCATCAATCTCATACCTAGGAAGTTACCAACTAGTTTTGAGCGACCTGCACCGGTAATAAAGATGCGTTTGGCATCATCACACATTGAAACTAATTTAGCTTCGTATGAATCGTTAGTAGAACCAAGGATATTAGTGATTTTATTTAACAGTAGATCACGATGCATTTTATTTTTCCTTATGCTGCGTCAACTAAAGCACGAAGCTCTTTAGCTGATTCTGCTGGAGAAGCTGCGCCGTAGATAGCCGCACCAACAACAACAATTGAAGCACCAGCGCGAACTGTGTCTTGAATAGTTGTTTTGTTAATACCACCAGCAACAGAGATTTTAACATCTAAGCCAAGACCAGCGATTAACGCTAGATCAGCAAAAGGTGTTTGACCTGCAGCTTGAGCGTCAAGACCAGTGTGAACACCGATGATTTGAGCACCGTTGGCAGCAGCAGCTTTAGCAACAGCAGCTTTATCTTCAACACCGATTAAATCGATTTGAGCTTCAGCATTGTTAGCGTTTGCAGCTTTGATAACACCGTTGATTGTAGCCATATCAGATGCACCCAAAACGGTAGTGATATCACCACCAGCTTCGAAGAAAGGTGTTGATTCATACTCACCCGCATCCATTGTTTTAAGATCAACTAAGATTTTTTTAGTTGGGTGAGCAGCTTTTAATGCTTTAACAAGCTTAAGACCATTGTATTTGATACAAGGTGTGCCGATTTCTAAGATATCAACATAAGGTGCAACTTGTTCTGCTAAAGCCATTGTTGCGTCGAAGTCTAGAGAATCTAGAGCCATTTGGATTTCTGCCATGTTACATACTCCTAAAGTAGTAGTTTAATAATCACATGATAATTATGCGATCCGGAACTATATTCAGAAATGGATACAAAGTCAATTTGTACCATTGCTGAGAAATGTCGGCCCGTTCAATCTGACTTGAACGGGCCGACATGTTTATCAACTGTTTGTTTGAAAGCGGTGATTATGCTTCGATTTCAGCCAAACGGTTAGCTAGCAACTCTTCAAGTACTTCTAATGCTTTTGCAAAGCCATCAATACCTTCAGATAATTTTTCAGTCGCCATACGATCTTCAGCATGCATTGCATCGAACGTTGCTTTATCCATATTGATTTTAGCTACGTCAGAAACAGATGCTTGTTCTACTGATAATTTGCGAGGTAATTCACCTTCTGTTGATTGCAACTCATCTAACAATCCTGGAGAGATAGTCAATAAATCAACACCAGCTAACTCAGTGATTTCACCTAAGTTACGGAAGCTTGCGCCCATCACTTCAGTGCTGTAACCGAATTTTTTGAAATAGTTATAGATGGCAGTGACTGAAACAACACCTGGATCTTCTGCTGGTGCGTATGAATCTGTACCGGTATCTTTTTTATACCAATCAAGGATTCGGCCAACGAAAGGTGAAATTAATGTGATGCCATTTTCAGCACAAGCAATCGCTTGATGTAGACCAAATACTAACGTTAAGTTAGTGTGAATGCCTTCTTTTTCAAGAACGGCTGCCGCTTGAATACCTTCCCAAGTAGCCGCAATTTTGATTAAAACACGATCACGTGCAACACCAGCCGCTTCGTATTGAGCGATTAAGTCACGGCCTTTTGCGATAGTCGCATCCGTATCATAAGATAATCTAGCATCCACTTCTGTTGATACGCGTTGCGGTACGATATCAAGAATTTTTAAGCCGAAAGATACGGCTAAACGGTCAAAAGCTAATGATACAACATCTGTTGATGATGCATTAGCGCCTACTGTTTTACGAGCACCTTTCAATGTGTCATCAACAATTGCTTGATATTGCGGCATTTGTGCAGCAGCAGTAATAAGCGAGGGATTCGTTGTCGCATCACGTGGCGTGAATTTTTCAATTGCTGCAATATCGCCAGTATCGGCAACAACAACGGTCATTTGTTTAAGCTGATCAAGTAAGTTTGCCATGTTTTGATGGTACCTTTAATTTTCAAAGTTTAAAAACTCAATATCCCGCATTATTGAAAAGGCGAGATATTGAGGTGTGTCATTTTTTTACTTCAAGTTTTCGCGTAAGTTCAAGCTATTTGTTGATGCTTGAAGCGTGTCGCTTGAAGTATAAATTTTGTAATTGTTAACGTAGTAATTAACTCTGGTTACGAATGTATGCTTCCACACCCGTCACTTGTTGTGCATTAGCTTGACTGCGGATATAGGCTTCCACACTAGTCACTTGTTGCGCATTAGCTTGGTTACGAATATAGGCTTCTACACCTGTCACTTGATTCGCTTTGCTCGCTTGATCTCTGATGTAGCGTTCTACACCTGTTAAGCCATCGTTATGTGTATTCGAAGTGGCTGTAGATGCTGCACTATCAGAAGAAAATAAGTCTTTAAAAAAACCACAAATTGATGCCAATAAACCTTTTTCACTCATTAGATATACCCCTGTTAAATTTTGAAGTCTATCGAGATTCTATGTGTGTCGATAGATTAATTGCTATTTTTAGGTTAACTGTGGCAACCCAGAAGAGTTAAACAAAAAGCGATTATATTCTGCTTCTATGTTTTTGCCTACATTCACTCTTTTTCAGCTAATTTAGTTAGGCTGTAAAAGGTTGGCCTATATTTACGAAATTGTTTGACTATCTAGTGTGATAAATAATGACACTAAATAGTAAAAAAACGAGTGACCGCTCAATGTGGCCACCCGTTTCTTATTGCTAGCTTAGAGTGTTAACTCTAAATCAGCTTATGCTGCGTCAACTAATGCACGCAATTCTTTAGCTGATGCTGCTGGTGACTCAGCACCGTAAATCGCAGCACCGACAACAACGATTGTTGCGCCAGCTTGAATTGTTTTTTGAATAGTATCTTTGTTGATACCACCAGCAACAGAGATGCGAACACCTAGGTTTAAGCTAGCAACTAAAGATAAATCAGCAAAAGGAGTTTGACCTGCTGCTTGAGCGTCAAGACCAGTGTGAACACCGATGATTTGAGCGCCATTTGCTGCTGCTTCAGAAGCACATTTAGCTTTATCTTTAACGCTGATCAAATCGATTTGAGCTTCAGCATTGTTCGCGTTTGCAGCTTTAATTACGCCGCCCATAGTTGCTTTGTCAGATACGCCTAAAACAGTACAGATATCAGCACCCGCTTCATAGAAAGGTGTTGATTCGTACTCACCAGCATCCATAGTTTTAAGATCAACTAGTAATAATTTGTTTGGGAATTTTGCTTTCAATGCAGTAACGAGTTCAAGACCGTTGTACTTGATGCAAGGTGTACCAATTTCCAAGATATCAACATAAGGTGCTACTTGCTCAGCAAGTGCGATTGTTGCATCGAAATCTAGAGAATCTAGCGCCATTTGGATAAGTGCTTTTGCCATGTTGACATGCTCCTTGTTAAGTTTAAATATTAATTGTTTTACGCTAAAAAATACGCCGGAAGACTATAAAGCACATTGCTGATCAATGTCAATTTACAAATACCTATAACCTAAGGCAATAGCCTCTGATGAGGCTAGACATTGATAATTAAACTGTGCCAAGCTGTTGGCTGCTTAGTGGCTGTTTGCGCACAATTTGATACTTAAATACTGGATATAAAATGACTGAAATTGATGATTTAGCAGGGTTAATTATCGATATGGATGGTGTACTTTGGCATGGAAATAAGCCCATTGATGGACTGGTTGAATTTTTCTTTGAATTGCGGCGATGTGCCATCCCCTTTGTTTTAGCGACCAATAATGCAAGCCTTACACAGCAACAATATGTTGATAAATTGGCAGGTATGGGGGTTGACGTTGATCATTGTGAAATTCTAACTTCAAGTATGGCAACAGCGCGTTATTTAAAAGACAGCTTACCCAAAGAACAAAGGCGAGTTTTTGTCATCGGTGAAGCAGGGTTACGAGAGCCCTTATTAGAGCATGGATTTGTATTAACCGATCTCTATCAAGTCAATCAGCCGGAAAAGGGGATTTTCGATCAAGGAGCTGACTTGGTTGTGTCTGGTCTTGATCGTAAACTGACTTGGGATAAATTAGCTACTGCCACCTTAAATATTAATGCCGGTGCGCAGTTTTTTGCGACAAATGCCGACACAACATTGCCTACTGAGTTAGGCGAAGTGATGGGCAATGGCGGTGTATTAGCGGCGTTGGAAGCTGTGACAGGTTTTAAAGCGATAAGTATTGGTAAACCAGAACCGATTTTGTACCAACAAGCACTCGCCTTGCTGGGCACAACAAAAGCAGGCACGGTTGCGATTGGTGACCGCTTGAATACCGATATATTAGGTGCAGTTAATGCCGGTCTACGCAGCATTATGGTGTTAACAGGGGTGTCTTCAGAACAAGACATTGCCGATTTAGACTATCAGCCTACTTGGGTGATGAAAGATATTCAGCAAATTACAGAGACATTGCGTCATCAAACCAAAACTAGCGAGGGAAATTAAGTGAAAAAAATACTTAATAGTGTGGACAGTTTATTGGAAGAAAGCCTCAATGGCTTCGCCAAAGCTCATCAAGACATTGTTCACTTTAACCATCAACCGCACTTTATTCGTAGAAAGCAGGCTAGTGCTCAGCCTAAAGTGGCATTGATTTCTGGTGGTGGCTCTGGTCACGAACCCTTACATACTGGGTTCGTGGGTGTGGGAATGTTAGATGCGGCCTGTCCTGGGCATGTTTTTACATCGCCTACCCCTGATCAAATGATCGCGGCAGCTGAATCGGTTGAAAATGGCGGCGGTGTATTATTTATCGTTAAAAACTATGCCGGCGATGTGATGAATTTTGAAATCGCTGCTGAGATGCTGGATTGTCCCTACGAGACTGTTTTGGTGAGTGATGATGTTTCTTTACCTAAAGATCACAGCACGGGACGTCGTGGTGTTGCCGGCACCGTCATTATTGAAAAAATTGTGGGGGCAGCAGCTGAGGCGGGAGCAAGCTTACTGCAATGTAAAGCGTTGGGTGATCGTGTCAATAATGTGACTGCCACGATGGGTATGGCGTTAACAAGTTGCACTGTGCCAGCCCTCGGTAAACCGACCTTTGATATAGCTCACAATGAAATGGAAATGGGCGTGGGTATTCACGGTGAACGTGGTCGTGAACCTATGCAACTTTCCAATGCCAGCGAGATTGTTGAACATTTGATGGCCGCTATTAATAGTGAATTGCAACCCGAACAGGGTCAAAGAGTATTGCTACACGTTAATGGTTTTGGTGGGACACCACTGATGGAATTGTATTTAGTCTTCGATCTTGCTGAGCGCTTATTACAAGAAAAAGGCGTTGACGTTGTGCGTTCACTGGTGGGTAATTACACCACATCATTAGATATGGCAGGCTGTTCTATTACACTGACATTATTGGATGATGAGCTGATCGATTTATGGGATGCCCCCGTCCATACCGCTAATTTACGTTGGGGTTGTTAGTCTTTTAATAATTCATCGGCAATGGCACAAATCATCAACTGACTGGTTCGTGCACCCGCATCAATATGGCCTATTGCGCGTTCACCTAAAAAAGACGCGCGGCCTTTGGTGGCAATCATCTGTTTGGTGGATTGCATGCCTGCGATTGCAATGGCTTTAGCATTGTTTAAGGCTTGTGGTAAATCAACATCACTTTCTGCATCTGCGACTAAACTATTTGCCACTGGAATTAAGGTGTCCAACATGGTTTTTTCCCCTAAATCGGCTTTACCACGTTGTTTTACTGCTACTACGCCATGATTAAATATTTCTGAAAAAGTCTTAAAGGTTATCGTTTTATCCTTGGAAGCTTTTGCCATGCTAATAAATAATGTGCCAAACAACGAGCCTGAAGCGCCGCCCATAGTGGACATTAAAGTCATACCTATTTTCATTAAAGCTGGTGACCATTCAAGTTTAGATAACTCATCACTTATATTGTCGATCACTGCTAAGCCACGTTGTAAATTAACCACATGATCACCATCACCGATAGCGCGATCAAGTTCAGCGACCTCATCGGCATTGTCATTGATGATTTTAATAATAGCGGATATCTGAGTTTTAAGTGATGACATAATCATAAATCAATAAATCAAGGGGTAAATCAAGGGGTCAGAGTTGTTGAATGTTTAACTTAAAGCTAAACTACGACAATTGCAAGCAAAAAAGGGAATTAATATGGCACGACAACCTAGAGTTATCATACCTGATCAGCCCGTGCACATAATGCACCGTGGCAACAATCGCCAGGATATCTTCATCAACGATGACGATCGACAGCGATTTTTACAGTATGTGGGGACATCTTTAAATGCTACAGGTTGTAAATTGCACGCCTATGTATTAATGACAAACCATTTCCATTTTTTATTAACACCGCCGAACGCTGAAGCTTTATCCTGTTTTATGCAGTCATTAGGTCGGCATTATGTGCGTTATTTTAACGGTGAGTATAAACGGAGTGGCACATTGTGGGAGGGGCGATATAAATCATCCTTAATAGACAGCGATGCTTACCTATTGACGTGCTACCGTTATATTGAGGACAACCCCGTTAGGGCAGGCATGGTTGCCTCAGCTGAACAACATGCTTGGTCAAGCTATCGATACAATGGGTTAGGTGAGAGCGATTCGCTGATCACAGAGCACCTAAATTATAGTCAACTGGCTAAAGAGAAGACACAGAGGTTAACGGTATACAAAGGATTTTTTAGCGAAATACCATTGAAAAATGACGAAATAAAGTTGATCACGCAAAGCGTTGATCGCGGTCAAGTTCTTGGCAAAAAGGGTTTTACCACAATGGTCGAGTCAGTGACTGGAATTAAGTCGCCATCAAACCAGCATGGCGGCGATAGGAAAAGTAAGGCGTTTCAGGAGTTAAGCTTTAAATGAGTGATTGATTTAGAGTTTTGAATGATCAAGTGATCTGATCCCTTGATTATGTTGAAAGATCAAGTGATCTGACCCCTTGATTTTTTCTTGATTAAACAACAAGCAAAAAAAAGCCCCAATCCGAAGATTGAGGCTTTCTTAATTTTACTTTTCTTCAAGTATCAAACTAAATAGTTCGACACCTTAAGCTGTTTGTATTCGATTTAGAAGAATACGAAACCACCTAAAGAGAAGATGTCTTGGTCTAGGCCTGTTGCAGCATCATCTTCAACTTTAGAGTATTCAGCAATTAGTTTAAGGTTAGCGTTTACATCGTGGTAAACACCAACAGTTATTTATCAATTGAATCATTTAGCGCCAGTTGTAGCATTGTCATCCGTAAGTTCTGCGTAGTTAGCAGAAACTAACGTTGTACCACCAAAACGGTAACCAGCTTGAACGATGTATTGTGACCATTCTGTTGCTACTGAATCAGCAGCTGCTACGGTAGTTGTTGCTCCACCAACACCTGTCAGCAACTGTTGAAGCTGGAGCAGTTGGGTTAGTTGCATCTTCAGAATCAGAGTATTGAGCCATTGCTTCAAAACCGCCAACTGCTAATGTACCACCAACAGTCCATGCTTGCGCATCATCAGCTAACGTCATCATGTTTTTGAGTCATACCAGACAACCAAGCGGTGTATGAACCGCCATCAAATGCACCCGCGTAGCTTAAGTCAGCTTCATAACGTAAGTCATCTGAATCTTTACCACCAGTTACCAAGTTACCAGTTGGCGCACCCGCTAGATCTACAGAACCACCAGCACTATCAACAACAGCAAACGCTAATTTTGAAACCGTTCATGTCGTTTGAAGTCCATTTAACTTGTGAACGCCATGCCGCGTAGTCGTAACCTAGACCGATTGAACCTAGAGTTGTTTGACCATTACCACCTGTACCGTAACCGACACCAAATAAAGATTGATCAGTTAAGATGTTGTGTGAACCGTAAAGACCTAATGCTTTACCAGCAAGAATTTGACCGAAGCCACCTGCAACAGTGAAGTAAACTTCACGTTGTTCCATTGCTGTGTAGCTATCAGTGTTAGTTGATGGACTGATAGAGATGTGAGCAGCGATATCAAGACCATTCATTGTTGGTGCTGTCATATCAAAGCTTAAGAATGCTGGTAATAGACCATCACGCACTTCGTTAACGTTATCGCCGTTGTTGTTATCTGTGAAAGTAACGAATTGGTTTACAGAACCGCTTACGCCTAATGTCCAACCGTCGTTAGCTGCTACTGTAACCGCTTGAGCTGAGCTTGCTGCTGCTAGCGCAACTAGACCTGCTACTAATGTTTTGTTAAATGTCATTTTTATGTACCTTAAATAGATTACTTAAAATTCTCTCGTAACCGGAGTAGAACTCGGTTGAAAGCTATTCTCCCGATCCAGAAAACTTTTGCAACACTTTTGCAACAAAAAAGTTATTTTTTTCAAAGAAAGCTTAAAGTTGTGTTTTTTTTGCAACAAAAAGACCCGTGCAGCCCTTGTTTTGCCAATTTTATGGCGGTTAGTGAGAGGTGGTAACTTGATTTTGCGCAGGATTATTTCTAATGCTACTGGTTACTTAGCGCGAATACTTAATGAATAGCTAAGGCTTGGTGTCTGTTTGTATGATTTATGGTAATACTTGGTGAAGGTTATATTGTTGTCATCCTACTGAATAGGATGGCTATAGAATAAGTAATAATAAATGCGATATTAGGGCGAGGCGATTTTTAATCATGGGCGGTGCACTGTATCTATATAGATAACTTTATAGATAACTGTTGAATGTAATTATTAGGATTTATTTTCAGCCAATAAAAAAGCCCCAGCACTGAAACAATGCTGGGGCTTAGCTATTTAATGGTGGCTCGACCTGGAATCGAACCAGGGACACAGGGATTTTCAATCCCTTGCTCTACCAACTGAGCTATCGAGCCATTTAAGGTCGAGCATTAAACCGCCTATGTCACTTTGTGTCAAGTTAAAACTGGAATAATTTTGCTGTAGTCTTGTTCCCACCTTGTTTGCATGGTGTAATGACCAACCTGTTTATATTATAAAAATGTGGATGTGTTATGAGGTTACGCGGATGGTTCGGTGTACTGGGGGGAAGCTTACTCCTCGCTGCGGCTTTTTTATGGGTGATTCCTGTTGTTTCTCAGTCTTCGTTACGCGATATGATTACGAACTGGGTTAATGATTATTCTGAGGCGGTTGAGCTTGCTCAAGGTGATGATGACGAAGCTTCTGGCGATGCTGACAGACTTCCTAGCGGCAAGATGATGGTCAAAATAGCTGATGAGATTAGCGACTATGCCGGTATTGAAACGCTCACGCTGATGGAAACGCATTTTTTCCCTGAATCAAAAGCCTTGGCCAAAGTGGTTGATTTACGGCCAATGCTGGCGCTACGAGCAAAGTACAATCAAGCATCAGCCGCGTTGAATGTTGCTCAAATGGCTGAGCGAGTCGCTGCGTCGGAATTAGCAAGATTAACGTTATTAGCTGAGGGCGCGGGAAGCGTTGCCACCAAACAAGTGAATTATGCCGATAATGATTGGCGTGCAGCGAAGGCGCAATTACACGGTTTAAACTTTACTCTACAAGCCATTCAGAATGAGGCCATACAAACGTGGGGTGAGGTCATTGCTGATTGGGTGTTGACTGAAGATTCAAAAGAATGGCAACGCTTGTTAACGCGGCAAGATAGTTTATTGTTGGTGACCTTGCCCATTGACTTATCGTTAGCGGCAGAGACCACTTTTATTCGCATTGCCCGTGATGGTTCACGTGAGCAAGCGCGTAAGGCCTATCTTGTCTCGCCTGCCTTGGCTACTGATGACCTGATTCAGGGTGAAACCTACTTTTTTAAAACTGCACGAGGTCAATTGCGAACTGGCATGCGATTAGATGCTTGGTTACCGCAAGGTTCAGAAGCCTTAAGCGGTGTATTTATCCCTCATCAAGCGATGACTTGGCATGATGGACAAGCGTGGGCGTATGTTAAGCGAGATGATGCGCTTTATCAGCGGGTGTCGTTGGCATCAGGTTTAGCAGCATCGGGTGGTGTCTTTATGATGCGTGAGATTTATGCCGGTGAAAGAGTGGTGTTGCGCGGTGCTCAAATGTTGTTATCTGAAGAGTTTCGCTGGCAAATTGAAGGTGATGATTAATCATGTTGTCACATCTAGTTGCTTTATCTGTTCGATTTCGTGGTGTGGTGGTTGCTTTAGCGATATTACTTTTAGGCTATGGCATTTATAAGTTATCGAATTCAAGTTTAGATATTTTTCCTGAGTTCGCTCCAAAACAAGTCATTATCCAAACTGAGGCACAAGGTCTGACTGCCGAGCAAGTTGAAGTGATGGTGACCCAGCCGCTAGAAAATGGTTTAGGTGGTTTGGTAGGCACCGAATCTATTCGCTCGCAATCAATTCCCGGTTTGTCGGTGGTTATTCTGACTTTTTATGATAGTACTGATATTTATTTAGACCGACAGTTAGTCTCTGAACGCCTATTGGGCTTGAGTAATGCCTTGCCAGAGCATGTTAGCCCACCGTTAATGGTGCCGCTGGAGTCATCATCTGGCACCATTATGACGATTGGTTTAACGTCGGACACGCATGATTTAATGACTTTACGGGCCTTGGTCGATTGGACTTTGTCACCAAGATTATTGAGCGTTGAAGGCGTGGCTGATATTAATGTCTTTGGTGGTGATGAAAAGCAATTACAAATTCAGCTTGATACCGATAAGTTAGCACGTTATGGCATGGCTATTGATGAAGTGACAGCCGCCGCCAAGTTGGCTACGGGTACTATGGCAAGTGGTCATATTGAGAATGCTAATCAGCGGATGATGCTAAGTGTGACGGGTCAGCCGATGTCGGCTAAAGAGTTGGCAAAAGTGGTGTTACGCAAAACCGACAATGGCACCTTATTGTTGGGTGATGTAGCGACGGTGGTTGCGGCACCGGCGGTGGCAATTGGTGGCGCAGCGATTGGCGGCAAACCTGGGGTTGTATTAATGGTCATCGGTCAATATAAGGCTAATACTTTAGCGGTGACCAATGGTATAGAGGCGGCGTTGGCTGAATTTAAAAGCGGTTTTGCAGCGGATGGCATTACCTTGCATGATGATTTGTTTCGTCCTGCAAATTACATTGAGTCTTCATTAAGCAATATTCGTGAACATTTATTAGTGGGTGGCGCACTGGTAATGTTGGTGTTGATTTTGTTTTTGTTTAATTTGCGTACTGCATTAATTTCGATTACGGCGATTCCCTTATCTTTATTTACAGCGCTGATTGTGCTCTTAGAACTGGGCGTTAATATCAATATTATGGTGCTGGGTGGGTTGGCAATCGCATTAGGTGAGGTGATCGATGATGCGATTATTGACACTGAAAATATCTTTAGACGCTTGCGAGAAAATGCCGTCTTAGCTATACCCAAATCCACAGTGGATGTTGTGTTTAATGCCTCGATGGAGGTACGTAGCTCGGTTGTTTATGCCAGCTTTATCGTGATGTTGGTGTTTGTGCCATTATTGACCTTGAGCGGGGTAGCTGGCCGAATGTTTCAACCATTGGGTGAAGCATACATTTTAGCGATCTTTGCATCATTAGCGGTCGCATTAACGGTGACACCTGCTCTATGCCATATTTTGTTGACGCGTTGGGGCACTTTAAGTGACAAAGAACCGCCATTAGTCCGTTTACTGAATCCAATTTATGGCTGGTTGCTGGGTCTTGTCAGTCGTTTTCCCAAAATAACGTTTGGTAGTGTGATTATATTTTGTTGTGCTGGTTTGGCTATTTTGCCGTTATTGGGTGGCAGTTTTTTACCGGAGCTACGCGAAGGTCATTATATTATTCATACGGCGAGTGTGCCGGGCACATCGATTGCTGAATCGCTGCGTATTGGCGGTCAGTTAGAAAAACGGGTGGCTGAAATTGAGGGGGTACGTTCAACCTCGCAATGGGCGGGTCGTGCTGAACGAGGTGCGGATACTTTTGGCACGCATTACAGTGAGTATGAAATTGATTTGGTGCCGATGGATGGCGCAGGACAACAAGCAGTATTAGATGAAATTCGTGAGGTATTAGAGGCTTTTCCGGGGATTAATTCGGAAGTTAATACGTTTTTAACGGAGCGTATTGATGAAACGATTTCGGGTTATACCTCGCCAGTGGTCGTCAATGTCTACGGTAAGAACTTGGCAGAGCTTGATCGTAAAGCGCAACAAATCGCAGCCGTTATGCGTGAAATTAAGGGTGCTGAAGACGTGCAATTACGGGCACCATCTGGTGAGCCACAATTAGACATTCGCTTAAAACTCGATGAACTTGCTTATTGGGGTTTAAAACCCGCCGATGTAATGCTTACCATTCAAACAGGATTTGAAGGTGCGCTGGTCGGTCAAGTACGTGAAGGTAATCGGGTGTTTAATGTGGTGGTTATCTTGCCTGAGTCACAGCGTCAACAGCCGGATGATGTAGCTAATTTACCGATTCAAACAGCTGCCGGTGTCAGATTACGTTTGCAAGATGTGGCGACTATTCAACAAGTATCAGGTCGTTATATGATTTTACATGCTGGTGCACAGCGTTTACAGACGGTGACCTGCAATGTGGCGGGTCGTGATTTAATCTCATTTTTTGCTGAACTGAAGCAACGTGTACATGATGAGGTTGAGTTTTCAGCCGATATTTACCCTGAATTTACCGGTGCAGCGGTGGCACAAGCGCAATCACGCGAAGACCTATTAGTGCATTCAACATTAGCCGGTGTGGCGGTGTTACTACTCCTTTATGTTGCCTTGCAGAGCTTGCGAAATATGTCTTTAGTTTTGATCAATTTGCCCTTTTCGTTAGTCGGCGGGGTGATTGCGGTGTTATTGACAAATGGTGTGTTATCTATTGGATCAATGGTGGGATTTGTCACTTTGTTTGGTATTACCTTACGAAACTCGATTATGTTGGTGTCACACTATCAACATCTGGTGGTAGTGGAAGGCGCACGATGGAATGCTGATACGGCGATTCGCGGGGCAAAAGAACGATTACCTTCAATATTGATTACTGCGTTAGTGACGGCACTGGCGATGTTGCCGATTGCCATGAACTCAGATAGCCCCGGTCGAGAAGTGATGGGGCCGATGGCGAGCATCATCATTGGCGGTTTGATTTCCTCAACGGTACTTAATTTACTTGTTTTGCCAAGTATTATGTTGCGATATGGCAAGTTTGAAAAATAAGCATTTACGTGTTTGGTCATTAACCATTAGTCATCATGTTTGGCAACAATAAACGCCGCCGCGATAATGATTCCGACAATGAGTAGAAATAGTAAGTCAAGCACCGTTTAGTCTGTGATAGCGAACGTTTCGATGCCTTGATTGCGTCGCTCAGAGAAAAATTGATAAATGTGTTTGAGCTCTAGCGCTGAAAAATGAATGAGAATGAGTTGCTGGCCAGGATAAATAAGGTTGGCATCTCGCCCCATGCTTTGGGTTTTTAAATTATAAACAAAGCTATCATCGACTTTGCTATTCAATATTTTTCCAAGAAATGAACTGAAGCCTGATGACAGTTTTTCATCAGCATCAGGAGGAATAATGGCATGGATGAGATCTTTGTTGATTGCGATCCCGTCGATTTGTAGGCCGTGTCTGAATTTATCAATCAAACCCGTTTGAACAATACCCCATAAGCCTTGAACATCTTGATCGGTTACGCGGTGTAAATAAAATAAGGCATCATCTGGTAGCACCTCGGATAGGGTGATATCTTTCAATGTGACGGCTTGCGAACCATGTGTGATGATGGCAATTAATGGCTGATCATCGGCTATATTGCTATTTTTTAATTCGCCGATTGTTGTGTCTATTTGGTGTTTTTGCTCAACAATATGCGTGATTGCGGCATTGAGGTCGCTATTTTTTTGATTGAGTAGTTCAGCCAGCGTGGTGTTAATTTGTTGGCCATCTTGAGTAATGACCGTGATCATTTTAGTGTGATCTGCTAGCGATTCACTCAGTTCGGCTAGCGTTGTGTGTATTTCGCTATAGGTGCTGTATTTGAAGCTGATCGGGGTATCAGGATTTAATTTTTCATCGGCGAGGAGCGCGTGTTTTGTTGTCGTTAAATATTCCAAATTAGGTAATACGATAACGCTATCATGACGAACAAATTTATCTTCATTTTCATTGATGGTGATAAATTCTTCTTTGGTTGCCAAGTTGGTGACAAAGATTTCAGCTTCTTGTTCAGTCACCTGTTCGCTACTGGGGGCTTGTTCATTCGGCGGAATAACGGTTAACCCTGGTGTTTCGATGATTTCGATCGCAGGGCTAACGTTGTGTTCTATACGAGTTGATTCGAGACTGTTAAAAAAGAAATAAGCGACAACAGCCAAAATGAGCAAGGCTAGGAATGCAGGAACTAAAGAAGGTTTAGGTGATGCTTTTGCCATAGTGATTGCCTTAATCCTTACGAAAAATGCTGATTATGTAAAACAGTCAGAATAAGCTATTGAGCGTTTGCTGATCAAGTCGGCGACACCAAGATATTTCATTCGAAAAGGTATTAAGTTCGAGTAGTAGCTGGGAAGCTTGCTCTAGCTGGTTAATTGAGATGCGGGGCAAATGGTGTTCAAGCATCCTCACTAATGATGCTTGGTCTGGTTGCTTGCTGGCTAATGCGGTAAGTAGCGACGTTATTAAGATTTTAAGATCCGTTTGGGCGAGTAAGCTTGGGATGCTTTTAATAAGTAGTGCATTAGGCTCAGGCGCTAGTTGCACGCCGACGCTTGATAGTAATTGCTTGTATTGCGAGGCGAGCAAAATAGATTGATTGTCGACTAATAAGCGGATGGGCACCAAAATCGGTCGCGTACTCAGTGTATTGGTGTCGATGGCATGATTGAGTTGCTTACGGCGGAGTTGTTGCTCCGCTTGTTGAAGGTCAATGATCAGGGTATCGAATGGCGTTTGAGTGATGACATAGCGCTGTGCTAGTAAGGTGATCGGCTGACCAAAGATGTTGGAGAGTGATGCTTTAGAAACGATTGACTTTACAGTAGGTATTTCGTATTGAATCGAGTGCTCTGCAATCTGGGAGGATAGGTCTTTATCAGACAGGGATGCCGTCGTTTCGGTGTCTGAGGTTATCTCGGCTATTTCATGACCTAGCGCCTCTTCAATTGCCCGAGTGAGCAAACCATGAATTAGCCGTGCATCGCGAAAACGTACTTCGTGTTTGGTGGGGTGGACATTAATATCGACACGGTCTAATGGAATCGTTAGATATAAGACATAAGCTGGCTGGCGTCCGGCAGGAATTTTGTCGATATAGGCTTGACGAATAGCATGTGTAATCACTCGATCGCGAATCACTCGACCATTGATGAAAAAATACTGTACATCGGTTTGCGGTCGATGTGCCTCTGGCTTTCCTACCCAGCCTTTCACGTTGATCTCATCGTATTGTTGTTCAATGTACAGGCTATTATGAATGAAATTTTTGCCACATATTTTTGCAATGCGTTGTTGTTGTTGCTCAAGATTGATCGCTGGCGGTAGCTTTAAGGTCGTAGATGTCGATAAGGTGCATTTAAATCCGACAGTAAATTGACTTAATGCTAAACGGTGCAGCGTGGTTAAAATATGATTTAGCTCTGTTTTATTGCTACGAAGAAAATGGCGTCTTGCAGGCAAGTTAAAAAATAAATCTCGAATTTCCAATGTGGTGCCCAGAGGATGGGCTGCCGGACTAATGGTGCTATTTTCATTGCCGACAAGTTGCCATGCACACTCACTATCAGCCTGACGAGAGGTTAAAGTTAAGCGGGATACTGAGCTAATGCTCGGTAGTGCTTCCCCCCGAAAGCCTAAACTAGCGATATGGCTTAATTGTTCACTGGAATAGAGTTTGCTGGTGGCGTGGCGGCTAAGGGCGAGTGGTAAATCTTCAGGGTCAATACCCTGCCCATTATCACGTACACGAATCAGCTTGTTGCCAGCACCTTCAATGTCAATATCAATTTGATTTGCTCCGGCATCAAGGCTATTTTCAACCAATTCTTTGACGACAGAAGCAGGGCGTTCGATCACTTCACCTGCCGCAATTTGATTGGCAAGGTGTAAGGGAAGGGCATGAATGCGTTGCGTATCTGACATATTAATTAGTTTAACAGTATGTGAGAGTGCGAAGCGATGCGAAGTGTCAGATTAGCGAGCAATATTGCTGGGCGCTGTTTGAGCAAACCGGTGCTTAAGGAATAATTAAGACATCACCAATATTGATTATTGAATGCCGTAAATTATTGTTTAGTTTTAAGTCATTCATGCTAATTCGATAACGTTGGGCAATGGTGCTCAAGGTATCGCCACGACTAACGATGTGTTGCTGTTCTAGGTCTGAGCCAGGTAAGGGATTACGTTTAAAATAATTACTGATCCCTGACAATATTGCCCGCGCAATTTTATTTTGATGACTGACGCTATTGAGCTTTCGTTCTTCATCAGGATTAGAAACAAACGCAGTTTCGACAAGAATAGAAGGAATATCTGGGGATTTAAGCACCACAAATGCCGCTGACTCGACATGTTTTTTATGAACATTACCGACGCGTTTCAGCCCTGCCAACACGGTGTTTGCCACTTCGAAACTGGCTTCTAAACTGGCGGTTTGTGACAAGTCGAGTAATACGGAAGCCAGCATGTCATCTTTATCTTCCAAACTAATACCACCAGCCAAATCTGCTGCGTTTTCTTTATTTGCTAACATTTTGGCCGCTTCACTACTGGCACCCCGTTCAGAAAGTACAAATACCGATGCGCCTTTTGCTTTTGGATCTTTAAAGGCATCGGCATGAATAGATATAAACATATCGGCTTTGTTGTTTCGTGCTTTTTTGATGCGTTCACGCAGTGGGATAAAGATATCTTTATCACGGGTTAAATATGCACGCATTCCCCGTTCTTGATTAACTATTTTAGCGAGTCGCTTAGCTATAGTCAGAACGATATCTTTCTCTTTAGTGCCATGTCGACCCAATGCACCTGAATCTTGGCCACCATGACCAGCATCAATGGCAATAATAATATCTCGCCTCGCCATCGATTTTTTGGTGGTGATGGTTGGGGACTGAATGATTATTTCAGCGGGTTTTTCTGTGATCTGAGGTGCATCATCTCCGCTATCAATGCTTTTTTCAGGTGAGGGTGTCGATTTGACGGGATTGTTTATGGTTTGTGGCGTCGCTGCGGCTATGTTCATTGCGCTATGTAAATCGATTACAAGGCGATGTGGATATCCAGAATTGGGTGGTAAAGTTTGAGTATCAAAGGCGACATTGTGCTCAAGATCTAATACTAGCCGTAAGGTATTTTTATCCCAGCTGGCATGGCGAATCCCGCGGATGGGGCTGTTCAATAAATCGGGTATTGTGAGTGAGTTTTTTTGACGGCTATTTTTTAAATCGACAACAAGCCGTGCCGGATTTTTTAATGAAAAAACACTATATTGAAACGCACTATCTAGATCGATGACTAGGCGGGTATCGCTATCAGCATACGATAAACGCATGCTTTGGATATTCGCTGACCATGTATTGATACTGGTGAATAATAAAATGAGGCTCAGGCAAAAGCGGAGCATGATTCGTTTCCTGGACTATTCTAGTTGCACTAGTGTCTAATTATTTAATATAAAAATCAAGTTTCTTTTATATTAATAAGGAGATAGCGACTAAAGCTGAATTAAATATTAAGGTTTTTACACAAGCTAACCGCTTGCGAAGAAAGCGGGACTAGTTTTGCCTTTCGCGCATGATCTTGATAGCTAATTTGAATCACGAGATCAGGTTGAGGCAGCAAGTTGCCACCTTGTGATGCCCATTCAATCAAACAAATAGCATGATGACTAAAATAATCATCGAGTCCTAAATAATCTAATTCTTCAGGATCAGAGAGACGATAAAGATCAAAATGAAAGACAGGTCGGTTATCTACATCATATCGTTCAACAAGGGTGTAAGTCGGGCTTTTCACATTGCCCTGATAACCTAACGCTCTCAAAAAACCACGGCTAAAGGTTGTTTTTCCTGCGCCTAAATCACCTTCTAAATGAATAACAAATAGGCTGTCAGGACAGAGGTTTGCGATCGCTTTGCCAAAAGCAAGCGTTGCCAATTCATTCTCTAAGTAAACGTGCATAGGATAAGTGTTCAGTCAACATAATGGTTTAAAAAATAAGGTTAGAAAGGCGGCGAAGATGTGGAATTAAATCCATTGCTAACATGCCTCGTTCACCATCTTGTTCAGCCGCTTTATCTCCGGCCATTCCGTGTAAAGTCACGCCAACACAGGCTGCTTCCATTAGAGGAAAACCTTGTGCCAATAAACCGCCAATGACGCCGGCAAGGACATCGCCCATCCCACCGCTGCCCATACCTGGATTGCCCCATGTGGATAAACGGGTTGGTGTTTGGCCATTATAAATCAGCGTACCTGAGCCTTTGAGAACCACGATGCCGCCATAACGTTTTTGTATTTCATCGACGGCAAGAAAACGATCTGCTTGGATATCTGCAGAAGTACAACCTAGTAATCGTGCGGCTTCACCTGGATGTGGAGTCAATATCCAATTGTCATAATGCTGCGGATGTTTACTCAGCATATTCAAGGCATCAGCATCCACTACCATTGGCAGGTGGCTTTCAATTGCTTTTTTAAAAAGTACCTCGCCCCATTCACTTTGACCAAGCCCTGGGCCAACGGTCAGTGAATTGGCACGTTCAATAAGTGTTTCCAGCTCATCAGCATCTTCAACGCCATAACACATTAAACAAGGGCGAGCTTGATTGAGGATAGGGCTGTGAGCGGCGCGAGTGGCAATACTGATTAAGCCTGCCCCCACTCTGGCGCCAGCTTCTGCGGCTACGCGTGCAGCGCCTGGCATTCCATGATCACCACCGATAATCAATAAATGACCATACAACCCTTTGTGGCCAGTTCGTTTACGAGGTGCTAGTCGTGCGCCATCTCTTTCTAAACTGACACGGCGCGCAATAGGTGTCACTTCTTTGTAAATAGCGGAGGGAATTTGTAGGGAGTCAAAACGGACGGTGCCGCAATAATTGGGTCCTTCGCCGGTAAATAAGCCCTTATGTAAGCCGATAAAACTGAGGGTGATAGTTGCGTTTACTGCGATGCCTAAGGCACTACCGGTATTAGCATGGAGGCCTGAAGGAATGTCTAAAGATAAAACAGGAATCCGTTTTGCCGCTTTATTGATCGCCGTAATAACCGCTTTATATTCACCTTCACATTCTCGGTCTAAGCCGGTGCCAAGCAGAGCATCGACAATGACATCGGTAGAGGGTAATTTTTCATCAAAATGATGAATTTCGGCGCCGGTTGCGATGAATGCATCTCGGGCTGCAATGCTTTCACCACTCATTTTGCTTTCATCACCAACCTGAATAACAGAGACTCGATAATCGTTGTCTAGTGCTTGTCTTGCCAGCTCAAAGCCATCACCACCGTTATTGCCTATACCACAGATAATTAATAAACGTTCAGCTTGTCGCCACTGACTTTTGATTGATGATACCGCCGCGCCGCCGGCACGTTCCATTAATTGGGCTGCAGAAATATTATGTTGTTCGATGACAATACGTTCTAGTTCACGTGTTTGTTCAGCAGTGTAAAGGTCATGAGGCATATTAAGCATAAACTTTAATTTCCGTATAAACGAGTTTGGTTGACTATAATAGCCTGCATGAATCAGATAAATACAGCCTTAGCGATGAAAGAATTACACAATAAACTAAGCAATTGGGCTAAATCATTTGGTTTTCAGCAACTTGGTGTAAGTGATATCAATTTAGCGGAGAGTGAAGAGAAGCTACGCGAATGGTTAGAGGCTGGTTTTCATGGTTCTATGGATTATATGTCTCGCCATGGTACTAAACGTACTCGGCCAAATGAATTAGTACCGGATACTATTCGTGTTATCACACTACGTATGGATTACTGGCCTGAAAAAGCTGCCGAACCATGGTCAGTATTAGGCGATGATCAGCAGGGCTTTATTTCACGCTATGCCTTAGGCCGTGATTACCATAAATTAATGCGTAAGCGTTTGCAGCAATTAGCCAGCAAAATCGAGCTAGAGCTGGGTGAGATGAAGTATCGTGTGTTCTCCGATAGCGCCCCCGTCATGGAGAAAGTTTTAGCAGAAAAATCTGGATTAGGCTGGGTAGGTAAGCACAGTAATATTCTTAACCGCGAGCACGGTTCCTATTTCTTTTTGGGCGAAATATATACTGATTTACCACTACCGGTGACCGCGCCAACGACCGACCATTGTGGATCATGCGTTGCATGTATTGATATTTGTCCAACCCAAGCGATTGTTGCGCCTTATCAGGTGGATGCTCGACGCTGTATTTCTTATCTTACAATTGAGTCACGCGATGCCATTCCGATTGAGTTTCGATCCATGATGGGCAACCGAATTTATGGTTGTGATGATTGTCAGTTGGTTTGCCCTTGGAATAAATTTGCACAAGCTACCGTCGAGTCTGATTATTTACCTCGGCACGGATTAGATTCGCCCCAATTAATCGATTTATTTGCATGGACTGAACAGGACTTTTTAAGCAAACTGGAAGGGAGTCCTATTCGTCGTATTGGTTATGAATGTTGGTTACGAAATATTGCGGTGGCATTGGGCAATGCCAGTACCGTTCCAGAGGTTGTTGCTGCGCTTAAATCTCGATTGGATTATCCATCGTCATTAGTGAATGAGCATGTTATGTGGGCCTTGCAGCAACATCAGTGATCTGACGTTTAATCACTGATGTGTCTCAAAATCAATGAGGCTATTGAGGCTTAGTGATTATTCAGCAAGCTTAATAAAATGCTCACGATAATGCTGTAATTCACGGATAGAGTCTTTCACATCATCCATAGCAAGATGAGAGGCATTTTTCTTAAAGCTTTTTTCTACCTTAGGCGCCCAACGGCGAGCCAATTCTTTTAACGAGCTGACATCAAGATTGCGGTAATGAAAAAAGGCTTCGAGTTCAGGCATCAGGCGCGCCATAAAGCGCCGATCTTGGCAAATACTGTTACCACACATTGGTGAGGTGCCTGCCGGTACGTATTGTTTTAGAAATTCTAAGGTTTGTTGTTCGGCTTCTGTCACGGTGAAGGTGCTATTGCGGATGCGCTCGACAAGGCCTGAGCCACCATGCTGCCTTGTATTCCATTCATCCATGCCGTTCAAAATGCTATCTGGCTGGTGGATGGCGATGATCGGGCCTTCAGCCAACACGTTTAAATCGGCATCGGTCACAATGGTTGCAATCTCTATAATTTCGTCATTATTGGTGTCAAGCCCTGTCATTTCTAGGTCAATCCAAATGAGATTTTTTTTACTTTTAGCCATAATGTTGGTCTTTTTGTTGGTGAGAGAATGAACTTACTTGCCAGAGATTGTATCAAAGGCTAACCTGCATGACATGTTTGAAATTATTGGAATAAAAAAATGAATGAATTTACTTGGGTGTTTATCGCTGCATTGGCATTGATGATTGGTATTGAGTTGTGGTTGTCACTACGACAAGGATCTTATGTTCAGGCGAATAGAGGACAAGTGCCTGATGCCTTCAAAGAGCAAGTTAAGTTGGCCGCTCACCAAAAAGCAGCCGATTACACATTAGCAAAAGGTAAGCTTAATCGCATCGAAAATGTAATAGGTGCCGTGTTTTTGCTAGTTTGGACCTTAGGTGGCGGCTTGGCCTTGTTATCAGGTATGTGGGATAGCTTTGCTTGGTCAACAACAGTGACAGGCATTGTCTTTATTCTCAGCTTTTTTATTATAGGCTCGTTACTAGACTTACCATTGTCATGGTATCGCACCTTTGTTTTAGAGCAACGGTTTGGCTTTAACAATAATACGCCTTCATTGTATCTGGCTGATTTACTAAAACAAACCTTGTTGATCGTGATACTAGGTGCACCTTTGATTTGGGCTGCATTGACCTTAATGAACAGCACCGGTGACTATTGGTGGCTTTATTTATGGGCGGCATGGATTGGTTTTGCCATTATTATGATGTGGGCATACCCCGCCTTTATTGCTCCTATCTTTAATAAATTCACACCACTAGATGATGCCAGTTTACAAGCTCGTGTTGAAGCGTTATTAGCCCGTTGTGGATTTAAAAGCCAAGGGATTTATGTGATGGATGGTTCACGCCGAAGTGGTCACGGTAATGCTTACTTCACGGGGTTAGGCAATAATAAGCGAATCGTATTTTTTGATACCTTACTCAAAACCTTAAACGAAGATCAAATCGAGGCGGTATTAGCTCATGAATTAGGTCATTTCCGTCGTAAACATGTCATTAAAAACATGGTCGTCTTGGGTTTACTCAGTTTGGTTGGCCTAGCTATTTTAGGTTGGGCTGCTGCTGAACCTTGGTTTTATAACGGACTAGGCGTCGACAGTCAGTCGAATGCGATGGCTTTGGTGTTGTTTATGATGGTGATCCCTGTATTTAGCTTCTTTTTACACCCTATGATGACGGGATTATCACGTAAATATGAATATGAAGCAGATGCTTATGCGGCATCCGTATCAAGCGCAGATGATCTTATTTCTGCCTTAGTCGCTTTGTATCAAGAAAATGCCAGCACATTAACGCCGGATCCTTTGGTGTCGGCTATTTATGATTCACATCCACCGGCGAGTTTACGTATTGCTAATTTGCAAGCGAGCAAAGCGTGATTCGACTCAGTCTATTAACTGTTGGACTCTTTGTGCTATCACCGATGGTGATAGCACAAGGCAAAAACCTGCATGATGTGGCTTGTCTAGCCTGCCATGCTTCACTCACGGCTGGTGAACCTACGCTACTTTATACCCGCTCTGATCGTAAAGTGACCTCCTTACCTAGCCTGCAACAACGCGTGAAAGTGTGTGCTATTGCGGCGGATGCTAATTGGTCTGATGTCGAACGTGAATCTGTCGTTCATTATTTAAACTCAGCCTTTTATCACTTTTAAATTCATCTAGACTAATCTTTTACAACGCATTTACCTGGTTACGGCCCAGATTTTTTGAACGATATAATGCCTTGTCTGCTCGCTCGATAATCGTTGACGGAGAGTCTTCTTTTTGGAGCATGCTGAGACCGACAGAAACAGTTACTTGCTCGATATATTCTTCTTTACCCTTTTTCTTTAAGCGTGTTTCAGCAAGGGCTAAACGGATGCTGCCCGTGATGCTGATAATGAAGCCAAAGCTGGTAAGCAAGTTGTGCTAGAAGCAATGGGGGCAATAGACTCATTAGCTAATGAAGTGGAAAAAGCCGCAGAAACCCTGAACAGCCTTGAAGCTGATATCGGCAATATCGGTGCGATTGTTGATGTTATTCGTGGCATTACCGAGCAAACAAATCTATTAGCATTAAATGCTGCCATTGAAGCTGCACGAGCAGGTGAGCATGGTCGTGGCTTCGCTGTAGTAGCTGATGAGGTTCGAACATTAGCAGCAAGAACACAGTCTTCAACGCATGAGATTGAAGAAATGGTAGGGCGACTACAGCAAGGTGCAAAAGCGGCCGTTAAGGTTATGAGTGATGGCCGTGAAAGTGCTAAAACAAGTGTTGAAAAAGCGGCTTGTGCTGGTGTAGCGTTAGATACGATTACGAAGATGATTTCAACGATGGATGAAATGAGTGCGTCGATCTCAAGTGCTGCCACCGAACAATCATCAGTAGCAGAAGACGTTAACCGTGGAATTGTTAATATCAGTCAAGTAGCTGAGCGTACAGCTGATGGTGCAAGAGATACTTTATCGGCAGTGGCTACAATGTCAGAGTTGTCTATTCAGTTACAAGAAGCGGTCAGTAAATTTAAAGTTTAATTTATTATAGAAAATGATCTTAAAAAAAGCCTGTGAATCACACTGATTCACAGGCTTTTTTATGGGGCGTACTTGTTGACTGCTTAGCTTAAGCTGAATTCGATAGCTTCTAGTGCTGACATTGGATTTTCAGCAGCAGTAATGGGTCGGCCTATGACTAAATAACTACTCCCTGCCGCTAATGCTTGTGCAGGTGTCATCGTACGGTGTTGATCACCATGAGCACTGTTTGCAGGACGAATACCGGGTGTGACGAGTTGAAATTCTTCGCCATGCTGCGCGCGTAATTGTGTTGCTTCTTGTGCCGAACTAACGACGCCATCTAAACCGCTCTCATCTGCTAGTTTAGCTAAACGTAAGACGGTTTCTGAAATAGATCCTTGGAGGCCGATTTCATCAAACGTCTTTTGATCCATGCTGGTGAGTAAAGTAACGCCGATCAGTAATGGCCGGTCAGTATTATTACCGATGGCTTGACGCGCGGCGGCCATCATCGCACTGCCACCAAGGGTATGAACATTCATCATCCAAACACCAAGATTTGCGGCCGCAGAACAGGCTTTCGCTACGGTGTTAGGGATGTCGTGATATTTTAAATCTAAGAATATGTCAAAGCCTTGCTGGACTAGTTTTTCTACTGTCGCTGGCCCTGAGCGGGTGAATAATTCTTTACCGATTTTAAGTTTGCAACGTGTCGGATCAAGTTGTGACGCTAATGCCACGGCTGCATCTGCTGTGGGGTAGTCTAGGGCGACAATAATTTTAGAATCAGACATAAAGATAACTTCCATTAAAAACAATACGGTGATCGTACCTGATGTACCGTGATTTTGCTCTCTGATCTCTGTATCAAGTTGGTGAAAATGGTATCCTGTGCCAACATTTTTTCAGGAACAAATGATGGATTTTGATCTTTTAGCGCAAGATGGCTTGGCTCGCCGTGGTCGTTTAACCTTCGAACGTGGCACAGTAGAAACCCCCGCTTTTATGCCTGTTGGTACCTATGGTTCGGTCAAATCAATGACACCAGAAGAAGTCACAGCAACCGGTGCTGAGATTGTGCTGGGTAATACCTTCCATTTAATGTTGCGTCCTGGAACCGAGATTATAAGCCAGCATGGTGATTTGCATGATTTTATGCGCTGGCAAGGGCCGATACTGACAGACTCCGGCGGCTTTCAAGTATTTAGTTTGGGTGATTTACGCAAAATCACCGAACAAGGCGTGCATTTTAGATCGCCTATTAATGGGGCGAAGGTCTTTTTAGGGCCTGAAGAATCGATGGCTGTACAGCAAGCTTTAGGCAGTGATATTGTCATGATCTTTGATGAATGTACCCCGTATCCAGCAGATGAGCGCACAGCAGAAAAGTCCATGCAACTCTCACTGCGTTGGGCAAAACGAAGTAAAGAAGCACATGGTTATAATCCATCCGCCTTATTTGGTATTGTGCAAGGCGGAATGCACGAACACTTACGTGATATTTCTCTGCAAGGCCTTACCGATATTGGTTTTGATGGCTATGCCATTGGTGGCCTGTCAGTCGGTGAACCTAAGGAAGATATGATTAGGATTTTGGAGCATTTAGGTCCTAGAATGCCTCACGATAAACCTCATTATTTAATGGGTGTAGGTCGGCCTGAAGATCTTGTTGAAGCGGTCGCTCGCGGTATTGATATGTTTGATTGTGTAATGCCGACACGTAATGCTCGTAATGGTCATTTGTTTGTTCATCATGGTGTGGTCAAAATTCGTAATAGTCGTTATAAAACAGATACAGGACCACTTGATCCATTATGTGATTGTTATACCTGTAAAAACTACAGTCGCGCCTATTTACATCATTTAGATCGTACGGGTGAAATGTTAGGGCCACGATTGAATACAATTCATAACTTGCATTATTACCAAACGCTAATGGCGGGCATTAGAAATGCCATTTCGCTTGGTACGCTTAACCAATTTACCCAAGATTTTTATGTCTTACGAGCGAGTGCGGAGTAAGTCACTATCTAGGTAGGTCATGCCTGTGGCATAATCATTATCTTTTTTCTATCGTTGAGTACACATTATGTTGGATTTTTTGATTTCCCCAGCCCATGCTGCCGGTGAAGCGGCTTCACCCGGTCTAATGGATTTTGCATTCCCTATTGTTTTATTAGTCTTGTTTTACTTTATGTTGATTCGCCCGAATCAAAAACGAGCAAAAGAACATCGCAATATGCAAACAAGCCTCGCTAAAGGTGATGAAGTTGTGACTGATGGCGGTTTGATGGGCAAAATTACCGATATTGGCGACAACGCGATTAGCGTGCAATTAGCAGATAACCTTGAAGTAAAAGTACGTCGAGAATCAATCAATTCAGTGTTGCCAAAAGGTACATTGAAAAAGCTATAACAACACTCGCTAAGCTGTAAAGTTCGCGTTTAGGATACCCAACATGAATCATTATCCCCTGTGGAAAAATTTATTGATTGTCGCTGTTATTGTGTTTGGCGGATTGTTTGCCTTACCCAATCTCTTTGGTGATGATCCTGCCGTTCAAGTCTCGGCCGGTAGAAGTGGCAAGGTCGATCTTGCATTAATGGGTCAGGTAGAAACCGCACTCAATGCACAATCGGTAAGTTACAAGCGTGTCGAGATGGAAGATGGCCGTCTACTGGTTAGGTTGACGGATGCGGATGGTCAATTAAAAGCGAAAGATGTGCTTAGTAATGCATTGACTGGGGATTATACGGTTGCGCTCAATCTTGCACCAACAACACCAAGTTGGTTAGCTGCGGTTGGTGCAGAACCTATGAACCTTGGTCTAGACTTACGTGGGGGTGTCCATTTCTTAATGGAAGTGGATATGGATGCGGCAGTAAAACAGGCTTTGGATGGTTACTCTAGTGAATTTCGTACTTTATTACGTGATGAGAAGATTAGGTACAAAAGCATTCAGGTTGGTGCCAAAAATGTCACGATTGAATTTCGTACAGCAGAACATCGCAATATGGCGGAACGTAAACTGAGTGATGAATTTTCTCAGCTTGAAATCAACAATAATGAAAATGATAGTGCTCCTGCTTTAGAAATGTATCTTACAGAAGTAGCACTTCGTGAAATAAAATCACTTGCTTTACAGCAAAATATTATCACCTTACGCAATCGAATTAATGAATTAGGTGTTGCAGAACCAACGGTGCAGCAGCAAGGTGATAGTAGAATTGTAGTGCAATTACCAGGGGTACAAGACACGGCACAAGCTAAGAAAATCTTGGGCGCAACCGCCACCCTAGAATTTCGTCTAGTTGATAATGAGCATGATGTGCAAGACGCCATTAATGGTCGACTCCCAGCAAATGCTAAATTGTATTATCACCGTGATGGGCGACCATTTTTACTTGATAAGCGGGTCATGTTAACCGGTGAACATATTATCAATGCAGCTTCTACGATTGATTCGCAGTCTGGTACGCCAGCAGTATCCATTACATTAGATGGCAAAGGTGCACGAGCATTCAGTAATGTTACGCGTGACAATATTGGTAACCCAATGGCCGTGGTCTTTATTGAATCTAAGAGTGAGACCCGTAAAGTCGATGGCGAAATGGTCAAAGTGCGCCGTTTAATGCCTGAAGTCATTAATGTGGCGACTATCCGAGATCAATTAAGCAAAAAGTTCCAAATAACGGGGCTTGATTCGACTTCAGAAGCCTATGAATTGGCCTTATTATTACGCGCTGGTGCACTTGCAGCACCTATCGAAATTGTTGAAGAACGGACAGTGGGACCTAGTCTAGGTCAGGACAATATAGATCAAGGTTTTGCTTCGGTCATGATCGGTTTTGTTTTTGTATTAGTTTTTATGGCTATTTGGTATCGCGTATTTGGTCTTGTGGCAAACTTAGCCTTGGCGATGAATTTAATATTGATTGTTGCTCTATTATCAATGTTACAAGCGACATTAACCTTACCCGGTATTGCCGGTATCGTATTAACCGTTGGTATGGCGGTTGATGCTAACGTGCTAATTTTTGAGCGGATACGGGAAGAGCTTCGCATTGGAAATAGCCCGCAAGCCAGTATTAATGCAGGTTATGGCAAAGCATTTTCGACTATTGCCGATGCCAATATCACAACATTAATTGCTGCAATTGTGTTGTTTGGTTTTGGAACAGGATCAATTAAAGGATTTGCCGTGACCTTATCACTGGGGATTTTAACATCGATGTTTACTGCGATTATGGGTACGCGTGCTGTGATTAATTTGATTTATGGTCATCAGCAACGTCCAACGTTATCCATTTAAGGTAAGAATTATGCAAATTATGAAAGAAAACACGCACTTTAACTTTATGGGAAAACGTAAGATCGCGGCTGTTTTTTCGATTTTATTAGTTTTGACTTCTCTCGGTTCATTATTTACGCAAGGTTTGAACCTAGGAATCGATTTCACTGGCGGTACTATTATTGAGCTGGCGTATCAAGAGGATGCCAAACTTGATGAAATTCGTACTACTTTAAAAGAGGGTGGGTTTAATGATGCCGCAGTACAAAACTTTGGTTCAATACACGATGTATTGATTCATTTACCGGTTATTGCGTCCAAAAATATGTCTGAATTGAGTAATCAGGTGGTTGCTGTATTACAGCGCGACAGTTCAGTACCTATTGATGTTCGACGCGTCGAATTTGTTGGACCACAAGTCGGCGAAGAGTTGACAGAAGATGGCGGTTTAGCGATGTTGTATGCTTTAATTGGTATTTTAATTTATGTGTCAATGCGCTTTGAGTATCGTTTTGCAATTGGTTCGGTGGTCGCCTTAGTTCACGACGTAGTCATTACATTAGGTTTTTTCTCGGTCTTTCAGTTGGAGTTTGACTTAACAGTATTAGCGGCAATACTAGCTATTATTGGTTATTCACTTAACGACACTATTGTTGTGTTTGATCGTATTCGTGAAACGTTTTTACGTAAGCTTAAGGGAGATTCAGAGGAGATCGTAAATACTGCTTTAAATGACACGCTTAGCCGAACATTGATGACTTCTACGACGACACTGCTGGTGGTGATGTCGCTTTATATTTTTGGTGGTAGTGTGATCCATGATTTTGCAATCGCATTATTATTAGGAATCGTTGTGGGTACATATTCTTCGATATACATTGCAAGTAATGCTGTTTTAGCCTTGGGTGTAAGTAAAGCTGATCTGTTACCACCAGAAAAGCCAGAAGGTGAGGAAATCAATGAAGATGGCAGTCAAGTTTAACCTCTTTGTTCACTAGCATAAAAAAAGGCCCGATTGATTCGGGCTTTTTTTATGCTAGTGATATTGTCTGTTTTGTGGTGCTTGAGAGCGACTAACCGATTGTTTTGTATTTTGATGTGTGCCTGTTGAGTGTTGGGACATCTTGATGATATCAGCCGGTGGATTATCTGGCTTTTCCAATATTTGTTGGGCAACACTCTCAACACTGATAATACGAAGACCCGTATTATTACCTTTAAAACTCATAAAGGTAGCGAATTCTTCTAGTCCTTGCATGATATTTCTTAGTTCGAGTTCTTGTGATTTTTTATTCATAAGTTGCCGCATGGTCTAAATAGTTAAAGTCTGTATCGGTAAATAGTTCGATTTCTTGAGAAAAATATTCACGTCAACGGATTGTTATCATCACTTAACACGTTTGATTGGTTATTTGTAACCGATAGTGGTTGCTGTAGAAGTTAATAAGATATGCTGAATTAAGTTAAGCTACTGAGGGTATTGCTTATTCTGAAATGGTCCGAACTTTGCTAATAATTCATTCTCTAATGATTATTATTAAGGAATTTCCTCATTCTTAAATGAAGAAAAACATTGTATGGTTAACAACCGAAATAAAGGAAGATGATAATGCGTGTAATTAAAAAGTGGGTATTTGTTGTACTCATGGTTCTGAGTCAATCACTGATAGCTGATGTAATGGAGGTGCCATTACATTATGTTGGTCCAACCGAGGGAAGTGTTTGGCAGGGAGTTCAGCAAGGCCTTGATGAGGCTAATATTCAAGGCGAGTTTTTAGGGCAAAAATACACCTTGCAGGTCATCACTGCTGAAGCATTGATGGCTTTAGATAGTGCGACGGCTATTTTGTTAGCCACAGATGAAGAACATATTTTAGCGATTGCTCAGTCTGATAAATTTGCTCATGTTGCAGTATTCAATTTGATCTCTGATGCCGATGCGTTGCGGACAGCATGTTTAGATAATTTATTAAGTATCCCCGCAAGTAATAAAATGAAACAAGATGCGCTAGCGCAATGGTTAGCTAAACATCCTGATTCAAAAGCGCATGTGCAAGGTTGGCATGAAGAATTCAAAAAATTTGCTGCAAGTCAACTCAATATTCGTTTTAAAAAATCACATGGTGTGGTGATGGATAATGACGCATGGTCAGGATGGGCGGCAGTTAAGTTATTATCGGATACGGTAGCTAGAACGCAAAATGTTGATGCGGCTGTTATGCTGAGTTACTTGAGAAATGATATTGCTTTTGATGGACAAAAAGGTGCAGGAGCTACCTTTCGTGACACAGGTCAGTTACGGCAGTTAGTGTTACTGGTGGAAGATAATAAAATTGTTGCTGAAGCGCCTTTACGTGGCGTAAAAGGTGGTTTGGATAGTTTAGGCTTAAAAAGCTGTAAATAATAAATTGTAGTGAATGCTAAGGAAATAATAATGAAATTAAAACAACTTATACTTTCGTCATTGGTGCTTGCGAGTGCCAGTGTTTGGGCAGATCCAACTTATCGTTTGTTTGTCACAAATGAGCGAGATAATTCGGTGAGTGTGATTGATTCACGTACTGGAAAAATAGAAACAATATTAGAGTTAGGTGAACGTCCACGTGGTATTGGTTTATCACCTGACCATAAAACGCTTTATGTTGCGCTGAGTGGCGATGATGCCATTGGTGTAGTTGATGTTGCCAGTTTGGAAATATTAGAGAAATTAAAAGCAGGTGAAGATCCTGAAACATTCGATGTTCACCCGAATGGTAATTTGTATTTGTCAAATGAGGACGGTGCTAAAGCCACGGTTATGAACCCAACTACCGGCGAGATTATAGAAGAGATTCGGGTAGGCCTAGAGCCTGAAGGCGTAGCAGTATCGCCTGATGGGAGTACGGTGTTGGTGACAAGTGAGTCAACGAATATGGTACATGTAATCGATACGGCTGCTCATAAAGTCGTCGCTAATATTTTAGTTGCAGCACGTCCTCGCGGCCTAGCCTTTAGTCATGATGGCTCTCGCGCCTATGTCAGCAGTGAAATTGGTAACGAAATTGCTATTATTGATACAGAAACCTTTACCATTAGTAAAAAGGTAACGGTCGATGTACCTCGCTCTAAACCGATGGCGATTAAAATTAGTCCTGATGATAAAACACTGTACTTGACTACGGGACGTGCTGCCAAAGTGGTCATTATGGATGCACTAACACTAGATATTAAGTCTACAGCAGAGGTGGGTAATCGAGTATGGGGTGCAGCATTAAGTCGTGATGGTTCAAAACTGTATACTGCTAATGGCGTCAGTAATACTGTTTCTGTCGTTGATACGGCATCGAGTAAATCTATAATGGAAATTGAAGTAGGTGACGGGCCTTGGGGTTTAGCATTGGATGATTAATCGTTAGCTCTATATCCTAAAACCTTAAACCCGGTAATGCATTAGTCATTATCGGGTTTTTTATTGTTTACTACTTTGTTGTTTACTGTTGTCACGGTATGATGCCGTAATGAATATTATTTTACGTTATATTGATTTATGCAGGCTTAAAGCTGGTCCAGCAGATATTCCTAGTTCAAATACACTCCTTCAGACGACGCTTTTGGTTTATTTCTTGCTCGGAATAGCCATTAGTCGTATTGATAGTGGGTGGAGTGCTAGTGTAATGACTAGTTTGACGGAAACCTTATTTATGGTCGCTTTCATAGGGGGTTTGCTCCATTTTAAGGGTTTTCAGTCCCGATATCAGCAGACTCTAACCGCTTTAGCCGGAGCCGGTATCATTCTAAATTTAGTGGGTTTTCCTTTAATGATATGGCTCAACCAGACCGATAAGTTAGATCAAGCAAGCAGTGTTGCCATGCTTTTTATCATTGCGCTGATGTTTTGGAGTTTAATGGTGATCGCCCATATTTTTCGGCAAGCTATTAATATCAAGGCTGGCACAGCGGCGATACTTACTGTTGTCTACACTATTTTGTCTTTGCTTGTGCTAGGACTCACCTTGTCAGGAGTTGCCTAATGCATATTCATATCCTAGGTATTTGTGGCACCTTTATGGGTGGAGTAGCATTATTAGCGCGTGATTTAGGTATGACCGTTTCAGGTTCTGATGCCAATGTTTATCCGCCGATGAGCGATCAACTCGCTGCTGCCGGTATCACCTTACAGCAAGGCTATTTGCCCGAACATTTAGATCCCGCACCTGATTTAGTCGTCATGGGTAATGCGATGTCACGCGGTAATCCTGCAGTAGAATATGTATTGAATAAAGGTTTACCATATATTTCTGGGCCGCAGTGGCTGGCAGAATATGTGTTAAAAGATAAGTGGGTATTAGCTGTTTCAGGGACGCATGGCAAAACAACGACAAGTAGTTTATTAGCCTGGATATTAGAAGATGCCGGAATGTCACCAGGATTTTTAATTGGCGGGGTACCGGCTAATTTTGGTGAAACAGCAAGATTAGGCAAAACGCCTTTTTTTGTGATCGAAGCAGATGAGTATGACACGGCTTTTTTTGATAAACGTTCTAAGTTTGTTCACTATCATCCACGTACATTAGTCGTGAATAATCTCGAGTTTGACCATGCCGATATTTTTGATGATTTAGCCGCTATTCAAAAACAATTTCATCATTTGATTCGGACTGTTCCTTCTGAGGGGTTAGTGATTAGTCCTAATAATGTGTCAGCGATTGAGCATGTTATTGAAATGGGATGTTGGACGCCACGACAAACAGTTGATTTTAACCTTGGTGATGTACAAGCACAGGATATAGCAAGTGATGGTAGTCAATTTGATGTAATTTACCACAATGAAAAAGTGGGACGCGTCAATTGGTCAATGTTAGGTCTACATAATGTGAGTAACGCTCTAGCAGCTATTACAGCAGCACATCATGTGGGTGTTACATTTGAGCATGGTTGCGAGGCATTGAGTCGATTCTCTGGTATTAAACGTAGAATGGAGTTATGCGGTGAAGTGCAGGGCGTTCGTGTCTATGATGATTTTGCTCATCACCCTACCGCAATCGCCACCACAATTAATGGCCTGAAAGCCAATATTGGAGAACGTAAACTGATTGCGATTTTGGAGCCTCGTTCCAATACAATGCAAATGGGGATCCATCAGCAAACATTAGCTGATTCTTTACGTGCTGCAGATCGTATTGTGCTATTCGATGGCGGCAATCTTGCACTATCATTAGCAAAGATTGCAGAGCAATTAGGCAATAAAGCAACGGTTGAAACGACTATTGACGACATTATCAAGCGGGTGTCTAGCGAAGCCGAGGCAGGTGATGAGATATTGATTATGAGTAATGGTGGTTTTGGCAGTATCCACCAAAAATTATTAACGACATTGGCGAATAGATGACAGATAGCAAACAAATTGCGTTAGCACTAACGGGCGCTTCAGGTGCTGTATATAGTCAGCGTTTACTTGAGGTGTTATTGGGACAAGGCATTACCGTACATTTAATGATCTCTGCTGCTGCACGTATTGTCTTTTCAGATGAACTCGACTGGAAACTCTCTGCTCGTGGAAGTGATGTACAAAAAGTATTAGCCGAAAAATTTCAATGTGATCCGGAGTTGTTGCAGGTCTACGGTGAACAACAATGGAGCGCTCCTCTAGCAAGCGGCTCGCATAAAGTGGGTACGATGATCGTTTGTCCATGCACGATGGGCACCTTATCTTCAATTGCTGTTGGTGGCAGTGATAATCTTATTAACCGTGCTGCTGATGTAATGTTGAAAGAAAGTCGCAAGCTAATTCTTGTTCCCCGAGAAGCGCCTTTTTCAGTTATTCATTTAGAGAATATGCTTAAGTTAGCGCGATTGGGCGTTTGTATTTTGCCGCCGAATCCCGGTTTTTATTTTAGGCCAACTCACTTATCAGAGATTGTCGACTTTGTTGTGGCGAGAATATTAGATCAGGCAGGAATAGAACATCAGCTTCAGCCTCGCTGGGGTGAGTAGCGCCACTGTAAAATTAACTCTCGCTGAAAGTCGAGTATACTATTGCAGTAATGAATCTCAGGAAAACTCATGTCAGATATCGAAATCGCACAACAAGCTAAGATAGAGCAAATTCTGCCGCTTGCTGAGCAACGCTTAGGTTTGGACCCACTTAAACTCGATCCCTACGGACGATATAAAGCTAAAGTTTCATTAGATGTGATGGCTGATTTAGCGGATAAACCTAATGGCAAACTTATTCTTGTTACGGCTGTCAGTCCAACGCCAGCCGGTGAAGGTAAAACCACGACGACAATTGGTCTGAGTGATGCTTTAAATCGTATTGGAAAAAGGTCGATGGTGTGTGTGCGGGAACCCTCCATGGGACCTTGCTTTGGCATGAAAGGTGGCGCAGCTGGTGGTGGTTATGCCCAAGTTGTTCCAATGGAAGATATCAACCTCCACTTTACGGGTGATTTACATGCCATTGCCTCAGCGCACAATCTCCTCGCAGCGATGATCGATAATCATATTCACCATGGTAACGCTTTGGATCTTGATGTTCGAAAAATCACTTGGCGACGAGTGATGGATATGAATGATCGTGCGCTTCGTCAGATTAATGTTGCGCTAGGCGGAACTACTAACGGCTTTCCTCGTGAAGATGGCTTTGATATTGTTGTTGCTTCAGAAGTGATGGCTATCTTTTGTTTATCAAACTCATTGAAAGAATTGAAACAACGGTTGAGTAATATTTTAATTGGTTATTCACGCGATGGCACCGCTCGGTTTGCTCAAGATTTAAATGCTGATGGCGCAATGGCAGCTTTACTCAAAGAAGCATTGAAACCTAATTTGGTGCAAACATTAGAAAATAATCCTGCTTTCGTTCATGGCGGCCCTTTCGCCAATATTGCTCATGGATGTAATTCGGTGATTGCTACTAAAATGGCATTGAAATTAAGTGATTATGTGGTCACTGAAGCTGGTTTTGGGGCAGATTTGGGTGCAGAAAAATTTATTGATATTAAGTGTCGTAAAGCAGGTATTAAGCCAGATATGGCTGTAGTTGTTGCCACAGTGAAAGCCTTAAAATATCATGGTGGTGTTGACGTTTCTGATTTAGCAAACGAAGACTTATCTGCTCTAGAGCGGGGCATGGAAAACCTAAAACGGCACCTTACTAATCTCCAGCAACATTTTGGCTTGTCATGTATCGTTGCTATTAATCACTTTATACAAGACACCGATGCTGAAATTGATTTAATCAAAACGACAGTGGAATCTTTAGGCGCGCAAGCCATTGTAGCAACGCATTGGGCTAATGGTGGAGCAGGTGCGGAAGAACTTGCCCAAGCGGTCGTAACAACATTGAATGAAACAAATACGGAATGTCAGTATCTATATGAAGATGATGACTCGTTATGGGATAAGATAACCGCCGTCGCCACCAAAACTTATGGTGCTAGTGAAGTAGTTGCCGATAAAAAAGTACTGGCAAAACTAGCATTATTTAGCCAAACACATAAACATGTGCCGGTCTGCATAGCAAAAACACCTTACTCATTTAGTAGTGATCCAACAAAACGCGGTGCAGCATCAGGCCATACACTGACTATTAGTGACGTTCGATTGTCTAGTGGTGCCGAGTTTGTTGTTGTGCTGTGTGGCGACATTATGACCATGCCCGGCTTACCCAAAAGCCCGGCTAGTGAACGGATTGATATTAGTGATGATGGTGCAATAAGCGGCTTATTTTAAGCGAATGTCAGTCTCTTGGCTCACAGTGAGTGTATTTGGGCTAGATAGCAGAATAGGAACAAAATTCTGCTGGACATCTTAGGATTGGCGATGTTTTTTAATTAAATCATAAGCAACCTGGATATCTTTAGCTTGCTCGGTCGCAACGGCGATCATATCTTCCGGTAAGCCTTGACCAATCAGTTTGTCAGGATGATATTGGCTCATTAATTTTCGGTAGGCTCGTTTAATTTCTTGATCATTACTCTCTTTTGTCACGCCGAGTGCTTTGTAGGCATCTTCTAGTGCTGAAGGCGAGCTAGTGTTCCCCTTAGAAAAGTGAGATTGATTGAGCAACATGTCCAACATTTGTTTAAATTCAGTCGCACTGTAACCTAATCGCAAGGCTATTTTTTCAAGTAAATTATGTTCGGCGGTATCGAGTTTTCCGTCAGCTAAGGCCATGACAGTGAGGTACATCAATAAAACTTGTTTTAAATTTGATGTGTTTCCGCAGGTCGTCATAAACTCATTTAAGGTGGTGCTGATATCAAAATCAACAACAGAGCCTCGTTTAAATTGTGTTATTGCTTGTTGCCTATGTTCTGAAGACATGCCCATTTTTTGAATAAATTGCTCAACATGGGCTATTTCATCTTTAGAAATATGACCATCTGCTTTGGCTAATTTTCCCATCAAAATAAAGGCGGTTTCAAGAAAAACGGCTTTACGGTGTTCATTACCGAGCGGGTTTATTCCGCCCAATCCATATTCTTTGGCCCTATCAATGCTACTGCCAATTAAGTAACCAAGAAAAGCGCCAAATATGCCTAAGAAATAAAAACCGGCAACGATGAAAATAATTTTGAACATAATAGTAATAACTTTTATTTAGTGTTTAGAGTGTAAAGCTAGATGGAACAAACATTATGTGATGATCAAAGTAATGATGATTAATCGAGTAGACCTTCTAAGCCTGTATCAAGTGATAATAGTATAGCCATTTTTTCAGCAATATCATCTACTGTGAACCCCAAGGTTTGCCATGCTTTATATGGAAAATTAGCCAATATCGTTTGAGTATCTTGCTCGTTATAACTAGACTCACTGATATAACGAGCAATATATACCGAACATGCTGCTACTGAGACATCGTCAAAGTTTAACGGTTCACCTGCTTTCGAGACCGTATCAATGAGATCATCAGAAAACTGCCAGATACGACACAACTCAGCGCAGACTTCTTGATGGGTGTAGCCTAAGTTGTTTCTTTCAGAATCTGGCCTATTCATTCCTGATCTGACTTCGGCATTAATTTTTCTTGCGGTCGTTGCGTCATCTAAATGGATCAGTACTTTTCCTAAGCTGCTAATCAACCCCGCTGTAAAAATCATGTCACTATTGTCTAATTTCGTTTCTTCTGCTAACCACTTGGCATAAGTAGCTGTTCGGAAGTTATCTAGCCAGAAGTCATCTAAACTAAGCCCCGGCATTTCATCAATAGAACTGACAAGACCGCAGATGACAATAAGTTTTTTTAACTCATCGATGCCTAAAATCACGAGTGCTTGTTGGATCGATCCCACTTTTCTCGATAAGCCATAATGTGCAGAGTTGACCAAGCGTAGCACCTTGATGGCGATAACTTGTTCTTTCTTAATCATTTCAGCAATAGGCTTGAAGTCAATGCGTGGGTCATTAGCTTGACTGATGAGGATTCGTACTACCTCTGGGATTTGAGGAATATTATCAAGCTGGTTAAATAAGGCTTTCATTTCTGACTTCATTGTCTGAGGTTCCTAAGTTAACAGTAATGGTTCTTTTTAATTTAAGCTTTAAGAAAGTTCAAGATTCACGGGTCTGATTTTGCTGATAAGCTTAAATAAAGTAAAAGAATACCGCCTAGTCCGAAGATCCAGCTTAATATAGGCATGCCTGCAATCATTGTTGGTGAGTAACCATCTAGGCCTTTAATTATTGCGGCACCGATCAGCAAGGCGGCTCCACTAATAGCCGCGGCACTCCGATAGCTGGCATTGCGCACCTCTTGTTGTAATTGTTTGATATCGTGTGATGATAATTGCACGCTCAGCTTACCCTCTTGAGCTTGCTGAGCAATAGCATGGAGCATACTTGGGAGCTTAGGTAAGGTTTGTATCCAGTTGGGTACTTCACCTTTTAAATTTTCAACAACAGCTTGCCAGCCCATTTTTTCTTGCATCCATTGTTCAAGAATAGGTTTTGCTGTTTTCCATAAGTCTAATTGTGGATAAAGTTGACGACCTAGCCCTTCAATATTAAGCAATGTTTTTTGTAGTAGTACTAGTTGTGGTTGTACTTGCATATTAAAGCGGCGAGCAGTTTGGAACAGGCGTAATAATACTTGCCCAAAAGAAATTTCATTCAGTGGTTTGGCAAAGATGGGTTCGCAAACACTACGAATTGCCGCTTCAAATTCATCAATACGTGTATCAGCCGGCACCCAGCCTGATTGAATATGTAACTCGGCCACTCGCCGGTAATCACTTTTGAAAAAGGCGAGAAAGTTGTCAGCTAAGTAATTTTGGTCTTCTGGTGATAATGTCCCCATGATGCCAAAATCGATAGCGATATAACGTGGGTTTTCTGGGTTAGAGACATCCACCATGATATTACCTGGATGCATATCGGCATGAAAAAAACCATGTTTGAAAGCTTGGGTGAAAAATATTTCTACGCCTGTTTCAGCTAATTTTTCCATATTCACGTTATTGGCGTGTAATTGTTCTATATCACCGATAGGGACACCATAAATACGCTCTTGAACTAAGAGATTATTTTTGGTCAGTTGCCAATTTATTTCAGGGACATAAAGTGAGTTAGAGTTTGCAAAGTTACGACGCAATTGTGAGGCCGATGCCGCTTCACGCATCATGTCTAATTCATCAAATAAATTCTTTTCTATCTCATTGGCGACTTCTTTAGGGCGAAGTCGCTTGCCATCAGCCCAAAATCGTTCAGCGAGCTCTGCCAGAGTGTGTAATAAGTTAATATCTCGCCGCATAATGTGTTCTATATTCGGGCGAACAATTTTAATAATGACTTCACTGCCATCAATCAGTGTCGCAGCATGAACCTGAGCAATGGATGCAGAGGCAAGGGGGTGTTCATCGATATGTGAAAATAAGCTATCGAGTGATTGGTTGCCATAAGCTTGCTGGATTAAATCTCTGGCTTGATCATTGGCGAAAGGGGTGACCTTGTCTTGTAGTTTAGCTAGTGAGCTAGCAATATCATCAGGTAATAAATCTCGGCGTGTTGATAAAATTTGGCCTACTTTGACAAAAATGGGTCCCAGATCTTCTAAGGCTAAGCGTAATCGTTCACCGCGAGGGGCTTTGTTACTATGAGTCCAGCGATAAGGAGATAAATAACTTAAAAAACGTAGAGGTCGTAACAAATGCGTACTTTTAATAAAGTCATCTAAGCGATGTTTTGATAACACATGATTGATTTGAATTAGTCGAAAGAGATATTTTAGTTTCATTATTTATAATCTATTAATACGTGCTTCTATGCGGTCACAATCAGCACGTAATGTATCGATGTCATGCAGATAGGATTTGATTTCTGACTTATCAGGTAATAGTCGACTTTCTTCACGCAGATATTCAGCAATCGTGTGTTGCATTGATTGATGACTATTTTTTGCCCACAAAGCCACTTTTTTTATGCCATGAGCAATAGGGAAGGCTAAGGTGTCACCGGTAAGTCGAGCGAGTTGTGCTTCCCAATCAAAATCAAAGCCATCGAGAAGGTCGCGCAATTGTTTGGCAAATTGCACATCGCCATTAATATCAATGTCAGCGGAGAATAAACTTTCAGGATCACTACCTAATTTGGCTAAGGTTAATGCCTTGCCCGTGATTGTTAAATCAACAGGGTATTGAGGTGTTGTCGTTAAAACTAACTGCCGCTGCATCACGGACATTGAGATCGTTTGATTAAAATCTTTGATATTGATCGCGATACAACGTGATTCAAACTGGTCAAGTTTAACTAGCGTTTCAGGATCTTGAGCCAGAGCGGAGTTTAATGCCCGCTCGATAGGTTTAAGCATTGAACTCAAAATTTATAACCGCTATGTAAAGCGACGATACCTGCACTCATATTATGGTAGTCACAACGTTCAAAACCTGCATTAACCATCATTTGTTTCATTGTTTCCTGATCAGGATGCATACGAATTGATTCAGCTAAATAACGGTAGCTATCCTCATCATTAGAAAACACCTTACCTATTTTGGGTAATAGCTTGAATGAGTAAGTGTCATAGACTGGTGCCAGCCACTCGTCGGGTTTAGAAAACTCAAGCACTAATAATCGTCCACCTGGTTTTAAAATCCGAAACATAGAACGCAGAGCCGCATCTTTATCGGTTACATTACGTAGGCCAAATGCGATAGTAATCAGATCAAAGGTATTATCTGGAAACGGCAAGCATTCGGCGTTAGCTTGCACATAGTCGATATTACCTGTGACGCCTTCATCAGTCAGGCGGTCACGGCCGACATTCAGCATGCTGGCATTAATATCGGCCAAGATAACTTGCCCAGTATTACCTACTAGCTTAGAAAACTTTAATGCGAGATCGCCGGTACCACCAGCAATATCCAGAACTTTTGCACCTCGTCTCACACCACTAGTATGAATTGTAAAACGCTTCCATAACCGATGAATGCCCATCGACATTAAATCATTCATTAAGTCATACTTACCCGCCACAGAGTGAAATACACCGGCAACACGTTTGACTTTTTCTTCGGTTGGCACTTCTTGGTAGCCAAAGTGAGTGGTTTTTTTGTCTTCCACGATCATTACCTTTGTCGTTGATAACCTGCTTTTTCAAGCCTATTTAAATAATCTTGCCAGTGAATATCGTACTGAGTAGCAAGATCATACAAATAGTCCCACGTAAATAAGCCACTGTCATGCCCATCATCAAAATAGATTTTGAGTGCATAATTGCCGCTAGGCTCAAGTTGATTGATGCCGACTTGTTCTTTATTAGTTTGAAGGACCTCTTGGCCGGCGCCGTGACCACGCACTTCTGCAGAAGGAGAATAAACACGTAAATATTCTGCCGATAAATGGTAACTATTAGCATCATAGGTCAATTCAAGACTTTTTGACTGTTTGTGTAAGGTGATACCTGTAGGAAAATTATTATTTGCCATGATTATTCCTTAAAGAATGTAACGAGATAAATCTTCGTCTTTAACTAAAGCCGCTAATTGAGTGTTTACGTAATCAGCATCGATGGTCACTTTTTTAGGGTCACCATCGGTATTAAATGATAGTTCTTCTAATAGTTTTTCCAGCATAGTATGTAAACGACGTGCACCTATATTTTCAGTTTGCTCATTGACTTGCCATGCCAACTCAGCGATGCGTTGCAATCCATCTTGGCTGAATTCAATATCAGTCCCTTCAGTAGCTAATAACGCGGTGTATTGTTCGGTGAGCGAGGCATCAGGTTCAGTTAAAATACGGATAAACTCTTCAGCACCTAGCGCATCTAACTCGACTCTGATGGGTAATCGACCTTGTAATTCGGGAATCAAATCTGAAGGTTTACTCAAATGAAATGCACCAGACGCAATAAATAAAATGTGATCTGTTTTAATCATGCCATATTTGGTCGAAACAGTACTGCCTTCAACCAGTGGTAGTAAATCGCGCTGTACACCAGCACGTGATACATCAGCACCACTGCCACCTTCACTGCGATGGGTGATTTTATCAATTTCATCAAGAAACACGATACCATCTTGCTCGACAGTTTCGATGACTTTTGTTTTTAAATCATCCTCATTTATAAGCTTGTTAGATTCTTCCTCTATCAGCAATTTCATTGCTTTATCGACAGTAAGCTTTCGCGTGGATTTATTCGATGTATTCATGTTTTTAAACATGTCTTGCAGTTGGTTTGTCATTTCTTCCATGCCTGGAGGCGACATGATTTCTATACCGACTTTAGGCGCATCGAGTTCCAGTTCTATTTCACGTTCATCAAGCTGACCTTCACGTAACATTTTCCGAAAACGTTGACGTGTTGATGAGCTAGTATCTTCTTGTTGATCACGAGCAGGACGAAGTAATGCATCCAAAATACGTTCTTCAGCAGCATCATCAGCACGTAACTTAACCGTTTTACTTGCCTGTTCGCGTAACATTTTCATCGCCATTTCAGCTAAGTCACGAATGATAGACTCAACATCTCGGCCAACATAACCGACTTCCGTAAATTTTGTCGCTTCAATTTTAATAAACGGTGCGCGCGCTAAAGAGGCTAAACGACGAGCAATTTCTGTTTTACCAACCCCAGTGGGGCCAATCATCAATATATTTTTGGGGGTAATTTCATATTGAAGCTCGGCATTGAGTTGTTTACGACGCCAGCGATTTCGTAAAGCAATCGCAACAGCACGTTTAGCCGCTTGCTGACCGATAATATGTTTATCCAATTCCATAACAATTTGTTTAGGTGTGAGTGCTTGCATAATATTTCTTATGAACCGTTTTCTAAAGTTTCAATAGTAAGGTTGTGATTAGTGTAGATACATATGTCTGCGGCTATATGTAAACCCTTTTCAACAATATCTCTCGCACTCAAATCTGTGTTTTGCATTAGGGCTATTGCAGCAGACTGAGCATAAGGACCACCAGAACCGATGGCCATCAAGCCATGTTCTGGCTCAATAACATCACCATTACCTGAAATGATGAGTGATGTATGCTGATCAGCAACCGTAAGTAATGCTTCGAGGCGACGCATAATACGATCTGTGCGCCAGTCTTTAGCAAGCTCCAGTGCACTGCGAGTTAAGTTTCCCTGATGTTTTTCTAACTTAGCCTCGAAACGCTCAAATAACGTAAAAGCATCAGCTGTACCACCTGCAAAGCCAGCAATAACAAGACCGTTGTATAGGCGTCTAACCTTACGAGCGTTTCCTTTCATAACAGTATTTCCAAGACTCACTTGTCCATCGCCTCCGATCACTACTTGACCATCTCGACGATACGATAGAATCGTAGTACCTCGGTACTGCTCCATAACTTGTCCTTATAGAAATGTATGAATATTAAGCGCAGATGATATACCATGCGATAAATTTACGCACAGCGATTATTATTTAACATAAGCGCAGAGAGGCATTTTTGTTATATGACTCATTTAATCTGAACTTAATAGAAGAAAAATTTGTAAGAAGTAAGCCGCACGTAAACGTGGGCACAATTGGTCACGTTGATCATGGTAAAACTACATTAACTGCAGCAATTACTAAGGTAATGGCGGAAGCACAAGGTGGTTCGGCTAAATCTTTTGCTGAAATCGATAATGCGCCTGAAGAAAGAGAGCGCGGTATTACGATCTCAACCTCACACGTAGAATACGAAACAGCGAATCGTCACTATGCGCACGTAGACTGCCCAGGGCATGCTGATTATGTGAAAAACATGATCACGGGTGCTGCACAAATGGATGGTGCAATCTTAGTTGTTAACGCTGCTGATGGTCCTATGCCACAAACACGCGAGCACATCCTGTTGTCACGTCAAGTAGGCGTGCCTTATATCATCGTGTTTATGAATAAAGCAGACATGGTTGATGACGCAGAGCTTATCGAACTTGTTGAAATGGAAGTACGTGAGTTATTAGACAAGTATGACTTCCCTGGTGACGACACGCCTATCATTGTTGGTTCAGCGTTGAAAGCGTTGGAAGGTGACACGAGTGAGATTGGTGTGCCATCAATCATCCGTTTGGGTGATGCAATGGATACTTACTTCCCTGAGCCGGTGCGTGCTGTTGATGGTGCGTTCATCATGCCTATCGAGGACGTCTTCTCTATTTCAGGTCGTGGTACCGTAGTAACGGGTCGTATTGAACGCGGTGTTGTTAAAGTGGGTGAAGAGCTCGAAATAGTGGGCATCAAAGACACCGCAAAAACAACGTGTACCGGTGTTGAAATGTTCCGTAAGCTACTTGATCAAGGTGAAGCTGGCGATAACGTAGGTGTATTGCTGCGTGGTACAAAGCGCGAAGACGTTGACCGTGGTCAAGTGTTGGCGCACCCTGGCACAATCAAACCCCACACACAATTTGAAGCAGAAGTTTACATCTTGTCAAAAGATGAAGGTGGACGTCACACACCATTTTTTAATGGTTACCGTCCACAGTTCTACTTCCGAACAACAGACGTAACAGGCGCATGTGAATTACCTGCAGGAATTGAAATGGTAATGCCTGGTGATAACGTTAAAATGGACGTAACCCTAATTAATCCGATTGCGATGGAAGAAGGTTTACGTTTTGCTATTCGTGAAGGCGGCCGTACCGTTGGTGCTGGCGTCGTAAGTAAAATTACTGAGTAATAGAAATGGCAACGAACCAAACTATTAGAATCAGATTGAAATCATTTGACCATAGACTGATTGATCAATCTGCAAAAGAAATTGTTGAAACTGCTAAACGCACTGGTGCTCGTATTAATGGACCTATTCCATTACCGACTAAAAAAGAACGTTTTACTATATTAGTTTCTCCACATGTCAATAAAGATGCCCGTGACCAGTACGAAATCCGTACTCATAAACGTCTTATGGATATTGTTGAGCCGACTGATAAAACAGTTGATGCTTTAATGAAATTGGACTTGGCCGCTGGTGTCGATGTCCAGATTAAATTAAATTAATAAGGGGCTTGGACAATGACTATTGGACTTGTCGGCCGTAAACGCGGAATGACACGTATCTTCACAGAAGATGGTGTGTCAACGCCTGTAACGGTAATTGAAGTTGAACCAAACCGCATTAGTCAGTTAAAGACTGCAGATGTTGATGGTTACAATGCTATTCAAGTTACTATTGGTGCAAAAAAGACATCACGAGTAACTAAGCCACTTGCTGGACATTTTGCTAAGGCGGGATCAGCAGCTGGTTATAAAATGCATGAGTTTGCATTGACTGAAGTTTCTGAACTAGAAGTTGGTGCGGAACTAAGCGTTAATATCTTTGAGGAAGGTCAGCAAATCGATGTGACTGGCGTTTCAAAAGGTAAAGGTTTTGCCGGCGTTGTGAAACGTTATGGTTTCCACGGGGGTGATGCTACTCATGGTAACTCACTTTCTCATAGGGCTCCAGGTTCTATTGGTATGTGCCAAACTCCTGGGCGAGTCTTTAAAGAGAAGAAAATGGCCGGACATATGGGCGATGTCAAACGCACAATACAGAATTTATCTGTAGTTCGTGTTGATGAGGCGCGAAACTTATTGCTAGTTAAGGGCTCAGTCCCTGGCGCTAAGGGTGGTGACGTGGTTATTCGTCCTGCTGTTAAAGCCTAAAGATTCTTAGGGGAATAATTGTGGATATTCAATTACAATCATTCGATGGTAGCAAGGTTGGGAGCATTACAGTTTCTGATTCTTTGTTAGATCGGGAATATAATGAATCTTTGGTTCATCAAGTAGTAACTGCCTATTTGGCTGGTGCTCGCAGTGGTACAGTTGCTCAAAAAACGCGATCTGAAGTGCGTGGCGGCGGTAGGAAACCTTTTGCACAAAAAGGCAGTGGTAGAGCGCGTGCTGGTACAATCAGAAGTCCGTTATGGCGTTCGGGTGGTACAACTTTTGCCGCTAAGCCTCGTGACTATAGTCAAAAAGTTAACCGTAAAGTATATCGTAACGCAATGTGTACTATCTTATCGGAGCTACGCCGCAAAGATGCTTTAGTAATTGTTGACAAAGTTGACATAGATACACCTAAGACTAAAGATTTGCTTGCAAAAGTAACTGGCTTAGGTCTAAAAAATGCGCTTATCGTCACAGAGAATGCAGTGGGTAATTTAGCATTGGCATCACGTAATTTATATAATCTTGCCGCTACCGATGCATCACACATTAATCCTGTTGCTTTGCTTCGATTCGAAAAAGTTGTTATCAGTGAAGACTCTGTTCGTAAGTTAGAGGAGTCATTAGTATGAACTCAGAACGATTAACAAAAATTATTGTAGCGCCAGTTGTTGCTGAAAAAGCAACACGTGTTGCAGAACAAAATAATCAGGTGGTACTGAAGGTGCTACCAAATGCCAATAAGACCGAAATTAAGCATGCTGTAGAGCAAATGTTTAATGTCAAAGTTGCTGCTGTAACAACATCAAACGTGAAAGGTAAGGTTAAACGTACCGGTCGTGTGATGGGTAAGCGCAGTGATTGGAAGAAAGCTTATGTTACGCTTGTAGATGGCGCTGACATTAACTTCCTTGGCGAATAGATAATAAGTATATTGGTGAGGAAACAGGAATGGCACTAAAAAAGGCTAAACCTACATCAGCAGGTAGAAGGTTTGTTGTTCAAGTAAAAACAGAAGGTTTGCATAAAGGCGCGCCTTACGCACCTTTACTTGAGAAGAAATCTAAAACAGGCGGACGTAATAACGCAGGTCGTATCACAGTTAGGCATCGTGGTGGTGGTCATAAGCAACGCTATCGTTTGATTGATTTTAAGCGTCTTAAAGATGGGATCCCAGCAGTTGTTGAACGCTTAGAATATGATCCTAACCGAACAGCTCACATCGCATTGCTAAGCTATGCTGATGGTGAAAAAACCTACATTATAGCCCCTAAGGGCATCGTGGCTGGTGATAGGTTGGAGTCGGGCGATGATGCTGCAATCCGTGCAGGTAACTGCATGAAGTTGGCTTTGATCCCATTGGGTAGCACAATCCATTGTATTGAAATGAAACCTGGAAAAGGCGCACAGATCGCTCGAAGCGCTGGAACCAGTGCACAATTTGTTGCCCGTGAAAACGGCTATGCCACAATCAGATTACGTTCTGGTGAAATGCGTAGGATTTCATTAGATTGTAAAGCAACATTAGGCGAAGTGGGTAATGGTGAGCACTCACTGAGATCTTTAGGCAAGGCTGGTGCTACCCGCTGGCGTGGCGTTAGACCTACTGTGCGTGGTGTTGTAATGAACCCCGTGGATCATCCGCATGGTGGTGGTGAAGGCCGCACATCGGGTGGACGTCACCCTGTTTCACCTTGGGGTATGCCAACTAAAGGCTACAAAACTCGTAAGAATAAACGTACTGACAATATGATTGTCCGTCGTCGTAACCGGAAATAAAGACTAGGAATTTACATGCCGCGTTCAATTAAAAAAGGTCCTTTTATAGACCAGCACCTTGAAAAGAAGGTCTTGGAAGCGATAGAAACTGATAATAAGCGTCCAATTAAAACTTGGTCACGACGTTCAATGATTTCACCTGAAATGATCGGTTTAACCATCGCAGTTCACAATGGTAAACAACATATGCCAGTATTTATTACTGAAGATATGGTTGGGCATAAGTTGGGTGAGTTTTCACCAACGAGGACCTTTAAAGGTCATGCCGTTGATAAGAAATCTAAGCGATAAGGTTAAGATATGGCTACGAAAGCTAAGTACAGCTATGCACGAATTTCTGCACAAAAAGTTCGATTAGTTGCAGATCAAATCAGGGGATTGCCGGTAGAAAAGGCAATCAATATACTTACATACAGCCCTAAAAAAGCTGCCGTTCTTATGAAAGAAGTGCTGAACTCTGCTATTGCAAATGCTGAGCACAACGACGGTGCAGACATCGATGAACTTTATGTGTCTACTGTCATGGTAGATGAAGGTTCAACTATGAAACGTATGTCACCACGTGCTAAAGGACGTGGTAACCGTATCCTTAAACGTACAAGTCACATCACTGTGATTGTAGACGAAAAGTAAGAGAGAATACTTATGGGACAAAAGGTTCACCCAACAGGCTTCAGACTTGGTATAATTAAAGATTGGAATTCGATCTGGTATGCCAGCTCTGCCGATTTTTCAGGAATGCTGAATAAAGATTTGAAAGTGCGTACATATCTTAGAGATAAGTTATCACACGCTTCAGTAAGTAAAATCCAAATTGACAGGCCTGCTAAGAATGCAAAAATCACGATTCATACGGCTCGTCCAGGAATTGTGATTGGTAAGAAAGGTGAGGACATTGATAAGCTGCGCAAAGAATGCTCAGCCATCATGGGTATACCTGTTAATGTGGGCGTCGAAGAGATTCGTAAGCCTGAACTTGATGCAAGATTAGTTGCAGAAAGTGTTGCTCAGCAGCTAGAGCGCCGCATTATGTTCCGTAGAGCCATGAAACGTGCGGTTACGAACACCATGCGTTTAGGTGCTGAAGGTATTCGGATTAACGTTGCCGGTCGTTTGAATGGTGCTGAAATTGCGCGTACTGAGTGGTACCGTGAAGGCCGTGTTCCATTGCATACGTTACGTGCTGATATAGATTATGGTACTGCGGAAGCAAATACTACATACGGTATTATCGGTATTAAGGTTTGGATTTTTAAGGGTGAAGTATTTGATGGTAATACTGTCACTTCAGCCCCAGCAGAGAAATAAGGTTTTAACCCATGTTACAGCCAAAAAGAACGAAATTTAGAAAACAGATGAAGCTGCGTAATCGCGGTCTAGCACATCGAGGATCCAAGGTCAGCTTTGGTGAGTTTGGATTGAAGTGTTTGGATCGTGGTCGCATTACAGCACGCCAAATCGAAGCTGCTCGCCGTGCAATGACTCGTTATGTCAAGCGTGGAGGTAAAATTTGGATCCGCGTTTTCCCTGATAAACCAATTACTAGTAAGCCTTTAGAGGTTAGACAAGGTAAAGGTAAGGGTAATGTCGAGTATTGGGTGGCTAATGTTCAACCGGGCCGGATGCTCTATGAAATGGAAGGTGTGTCAGAAGAGATTGCCAGAGAAGCTTTTAGGCTTGGGGCAGCAAAACTTCCAGTTAAAACAACATTTGTAACGCGGGCGATACTGTAATGAAAGCGAGCGAGATTAGACAGAAATCTGTTGAAGATATGGCGCAAGAGCTTGATGCTCTTCACAAAGAACAGTTTAGTTTGCGTATGCAAAATGCGACAGGTCAATTAACACGCTCTTCAGAAGTGAGACGTGTACGGCGTGACATTGCTCGTATTAAAACTGTACTTAACGAAAAGAAATAGGGTACGAACATGAGTGAGCAGGAAAAAAGTACACGTTTAGTCACTGGTCGAGTTGTAAGCGACAAGATGGATAAAACTATTACGGTTTTGGTTGAGCGTAAAGTGGCTCATCCTATATATAAGAAGTACATGAAGCGATCTACAAAACTACATGTCCATGATGAAGCAAATGAATGTAATGTCGGTGATGTTGTTACTGTTACATCCTCTCGCCCTTTGTCAAAAACTAAAAGCTGGAGCTTGGTCGAAGTTGTCGACCGAGCCAAATAGTTTCGCTCGATATATAGGAGTTTAGACAATGATTCAAATGCAAAGTAGTCTTGACGCTGCAGATAATAGCGGTGCAAAACGTGTAGAATGTATTAAAGTATTGGGTGGTTCACATCGCCGTTATGCTGGTATAGGTGATGTTATCAAGGTTACGATAAAAGAAGCTGCTCCGCGTGGGAAAGTTAAGAAAGGCCAGGTGCATAACGCTGTTATCGTGAGAACTAAAAAAGGCGTTCGTCGACCTGATGGTTCGGTTATTCGCTTTGATGGAAATGCGGCAGTTTTACTAAATGCCAATCTCCAGCCTATTGGTACTCGTATTTTTGGCCCTGTAACGCGTGAACTTCGTGGTGAGAAATTCATGAAGATTATATCGTTAGCGCCCGAAGTGCTATAAGACTGGAGTTCAGAGATGGAAAGATTAGTAAAAGGTGATCAAGTTATTGTCGTTACAGGTAAAGATAGCGGCAAAACGGGTGAGATTGTTGCTCGTGGACAAGATGGTAAGTTTGTTGTTCAAGGGGTCAACCTCGTAAAGAAACATGTAAAGCCAAATCCGGCACAAGGTCAGGCTGGTGGTATTCTCGATAAAGAGATGCCGATTGAGGGTTCAAACTTAGCTTTATTAAACCCTGCGACAGGCAAGGGTGATAAAGTGGGTTTTAAAGTTTTAGAAGATGGTCGCAAGGTTCGCTTTTTCAAATCAAACGGCGAAGTTGTTGGCGCTTAGGCTATAAGTTAGGAATATACAGTGAGCAGATTAAAAGATTTTTATCGTGATACTGTAGTCAAACAGTTAATTGAACAGTTTGGCTATAAGTCGGTCATGGAAGTTCCAAGAATTACAAAGATATCCCTAAATATGGGTGTCGGGGAAGCGTTGACTGATAAGAAGGTTTTGGAGAATGCTGTTGCTGATATGGAAAAAATTTCCGGTCAGAAAGTAGTTGTTACCAAAGCAAGAAAATCAATTGCAGGTTTTAAGCTTCGAGAAGGCTGGCCTGTAGGCTGTAAAGTTACTCTACGCTCTGAGCGTATGTATGATTTTCTTGATAGATTGGTGACCGTATCCATCCCAAGGATTCGTGACTTTCGTGGGTTAAATCCTAAGTCATTTGATGGGCAGGGAAACTATAGTATGGGAGTGAAAGAACAAATCATCTTCCCAGAAATCGAATATGATAAAATAGATAAGTTACGTGGAATGGATATTACGATTACGACTACTGCTAAAACGGCAGAAGAGTCACGTGCGTTACTATCAGCATTCAAGTTTCCTTTTAGAAAATAGATTTAGGTTGGGTGGAATTAAGTTATGGCTAAACAATGCATGATTAATCGTGAGATTAAAAGAGCAAAAATGGTAGATAAATATGCTACTAAACGTGCTGAGTTAAAAAAACAGATCGTAGACATGTCATTAAGTTTTGACGAACGTCAACAAGCTGCAAAGAAGTTTCATGCGTTACCTCGTAACTCGAGTGCAGTACGCATGAGAAATCGTTGTGAAATTACGGGTCGACCACATGGTTACTACCGTAAATTCGGTTTATCTAGGAATAAATTGCGTGAACATGCAATGGCAGGGGATATTCCTGGCCTAGTAATGGCTAGCTGGTAGTTTGTCAACCTATAGCGTGGAGTTAAAATAAAATGAGTATGACCGATCCTGTTGCAGATATGCTAACTCGCATACGTAATGCACAACAAGCAAAAAAATCAGATGTAACAATGCCAGCTTCTAAAGTTAAGTTAAGCATTGCAAATGTTTTAAAAAATGAAGGTTACATTGCTAACTATAATGTGGCTGATGTTGATGGCAAACCAGTCCTTTCAATTGTTTTGAAATATTTTGAAGGTAAGCCTGTTATATCAAAAATTGATCGTGTAAGTCGTCCCGGTTTACGCGTGTATAAATCAGCTAAAGATTTACCAAAAATTATTGGTGGACTAGGTGTAGCAATCGTGTCGACATCTAAGGGTGTTATGGCCGATCGTAAGGCAAGAGAACTTGGTCAGGGCGGTGAAGTCCTGTGCTCAGTTAGCTAAGCCTGATATATTTGGAGATTTAAGAATGTCACGAATTGCAAATGCACCCGTAGAAATACCAGCTGGCGTAGAAGTATCGCTAAATGGTCTAGAAGTTTCTATTAAAGGTAGCAAGGGCACGTTAAGTCGTGCAATACATGCTGAAGTAGAAGTTACTCAGCAAGGTAATACTTTAGTAACTACAGCCCGCAGTAACTCTAAACAGGCAGTAGCACAAGCAGGCACTTCTCGTGCACTGCTGAATAATATGGTGATCGGTGTTTCTCAAGGCTTTCAAAAGAAGCTTACATTGGTTGGAGTGGGTTACCGTGCTAAAGCTCAAGGTAGTACCTTGGATCTTACATTAGGTTTCTCACACCCAGTTCAATATACTGTCCCAACTGGCATTGTTATTGAAACGCCAACTCAGACTGAAATCATAATTACAGGGTCTGATAAGCAAATAGTAGGTCAGGTTGCAGCAAATATACGCGCTTATCGTCCACCAGAACCTTACAAAGGTAAAGGTGTTCGTTATGCAGATGAGCATGTTGCTCGTAAAGAAGCTAAGAAGAAATAATTAGGCTGAACAATGGATAAGAAAATATCACGATTACGTAGAGCGGCTAAAACAAGAGCTAAATTAAGAGAGCTTGAAGTTTATAGGTTGACTGTTCACAGAACACCACGCCACATTTATGCACAAATTGTTACCCATGACAGTTCAAAAGTCATCGCTTCAGCATCAACACTTGATGGTGAGTTGAGAAAAGAGTTTTCTGGTACGGGTAATATTTCAGCAGCTGAGTTAGTAGGTAAAGCGGTTGCTTTACGTGCTGTTAAAGCGGGTGTTGAGCAAGTCTCTTTTGACCGGTCAGGTTTTCGTTTTCACGGTAGAGTTAAAGCGCTTGCTGATGCTGCACGCGAAAATGGCTTGCAGTTCTAAATTTAAAGGTATTATCACATGGCACAAAATGATCAACGACAAGCCCCATCTGATGGTTTGATTGAAAAGTTAGTCGGCATTCGCAGAGTTGCAAAAGTTGTTAAGGGTGGTCGAGTTTTTGGGTTTTCTGCATTAACTGTAGTGGGCGATGGCGAAGGACGAGTTGGTTTCGGTCAAGGTAAAGCTCGCGAAGTTCCCGTTGCAATACAAAAGGCAATGGATGAAGCAAGAAGGAACATGAAGACAGTTACCTTGAACGGTCATACATTGCAACACGCTCTCACGGCCCGTCATGGCGCCGCAAAAGTATATATGCAACCAGCATCTGAAGGTACAGGCGTAATTGCTGGTGGTGCAATGCGTGCGGTATTTGACGTCGTAGGCGTTCATAACGTGCTTGCAAAATCCATTGGTTCAACAAATCCTTTGAATGTAGTTCGCGCTACTATCATTGGTTTAACTGATATGAACAACCCAGAAGCAGTTGCTGCCAAGCGTGGTAAGACAGTTGCTGAGATTATGGAATAAAATAATGACAACTACTCAAGCTAAATTGAAAGTGACCTTGATTAAAAGTACGATCGGTCGCTTGGCTAAGCATAAAGCATGTGTGGCTGGTTTAGGTCTAAGAAAGACAGGAAGCAGCGCTACAGTTATAGATACTCCTGAAAACAGAGGTATGATTAATCATGTCTCATATATGTTAAAGGTAGAGGAAGCATAAAATGTTTTTAAATACTATTGCGCCAGCTCTTGGCTCAACAAAAGATGCTAAACGAGTAGGTCGTGGCATAGGGTCTGGCACAGGTAAAACTTGTGGTCGCGGGCACAAAGGACAAAAATCACGGTCAGGTGGTTTTAATAAGCGTGGTTTTGAGGGTGGTCAAATGCCTTTACAGCGTCGTTTACCAAAAGTGGGTTTCACTTCACGTGTAGGCAGCAGATCAACAGAAATTAGGCTGGATACTTTAGCGGGTATTATCGATGTTGAGGTGATTGATTTGTTTGCACTTCGTGCATTAGGAATAATCTCAGGATCTATTCAAAAAGTTAAGGTTGTAAATTCTGGAGAATTAACCAAGGCTCTATCTATCAAAGGGTTATCAGTAACAGCTGGTGCAAAGGCTGCGATTGAGTCCGTTGGTGGAAAAATCGAAGAGTAATATTTGAGTGGAAAAAAATAGACAACAAATGCTTGAAAAGAACGGCAAATATGCAGAGCTCAAAAGTAGACTTATTTTCGTTCTCGGTGCATTGTTAGTATATAGGATGGGTACATTTATGCCTGTTCCAGGCATTGATCCTGCTGCTTTGGCAGTGATGTTTGAGCAGCAGAAAGGGACTATATTAGACATGTTCAACATGTTTTCTGGTGGTGCACTATCAAGGTTGTCTGTTTTTGCACTAGGCATAATGCCATATATATCAGCATCAATAATCATGCAGCTATTGACGGTAGTTCATCCTGCTCTAGCTCAAATGAAAAAAGAAGGTGCAGCTGGTAAAAGAAAGATTACTCAATATACACGTTATGGCACACTTGTTTTGGCCACTTTCCAAGCACTAGGAATAGCTGTTGCCCTTGAAAGCCAGAGTGCTTCTGGCATTGGTGTGGTAGTTGATCCAGGTATGTTATTTAGGTTTACCGCCGTTATAACGCTAGTTACGGGCACAATGTTTTTAATGTGGCTTGGAGAGCAGATTACTGAGCGAGGAATTGGCAACGGTATATCGCTAATTATATTTGCAGGGATTGTTGCTGGACTTCCAGCAGCGATTGGGGGCACTTTAGAGTTAGCAAGAACAGGTCAGCTACATTCATTTTTAGTTATCACAATACTTATACTGGCTGTTGCCGTCACAGCATTTGTTGTATACGTTGAGCGAGCTCAAAGAAGGATTCCTGTCCATTATGCTAAAAGACAGCAGGGCAGGAAGATGATGTCAGGCCAAGTAACTCATTTGCCTCTGAAATTAAATATGGCGGGTGTGATTCCGCCAATATTTGCTTCTAGTATCATACTGTTTCCTGCTACCATTGCTGGCTGGTTTGGTGCTTCTGATGGACTAGGTTGGTTGAAAGATATTTCTACTCTAATGTCTCCAGGTCAACCTGTCTATGTAATTGCATACGCTCTGGCAATAATATTTTTCTGTTTTTTCTATACGGCATTAGTTTTCAATCCAAAAGAGACTGCGGAAAACTTGCAAAAATCGGGCGCATTTATTCCGGGTATTCGTCCAGGTGCTCAGACAAGTAAATATGTTGATGGTGTTATGGGGCGTTTGACTTTGGCAGGAGCTGTCTACATTACGGCAGTTTGTTTGTTACCAGAGTTTCTGATCTTGTATTGGAATGTACCATTTTATTTTGGTGGAACATCACTACTAATTATTGTAGTGGTTGTTATGGATTTTGTATCTCAAGTTCAATCACATATGATGTCACAACAATATGAAGGTTTGATGAAAAAATCAAACAAAAAAAATAATAACAGCGTGTCAGGGTTCTTAAGTTAAGAGCCATACACACTATTTGGTGGAGAAGTACGATGAAAGTTCAAGCGTCGGTTAAGAAAATATGCCGTAATTGTAAAGTGGTAAAGCGTAAGGGTGTTGTACGTATTATTTGCAAAGAAGCAAAACATAAACAGCGTCAAGGTTGATTGACGTTACATAAATTAATTTATTGATGGACAGTTGAATTGTATGTTATAATTCTCTGTTCACTTATGAAGAACTTAGGGTAGCTCAATGGCTCGTATTGCAGGAATAAATGTCCCGGTGCAAAAACACACGGTGATCGCGTTAACCTCTATCTATGGTATTGGTAATACACGTGCACAGAAGATCTGTGCAGCGTCAGGTGTAGCACCAGATGCAAAAATTAGAGACTTAACTGAGCAGGAAGTTGAAACGCTTCGTGGTGAAGTTGCAAAATTTACTGTAGAAGGTGATTTGCGTCGTGAAGTGTCAATGGATATCAAGCGCTTGAGAGATCTTGGCTGTTATCGAGGTATTCGTCACCGTAGAGGTTTACCTTTGCGTGGTCAACGAACTAAAACTAATGCAAGGACTCGTAAAGGTCCTCGACGCATGATTAAATAACGAAGAGAACTTTCATGGCAAATTCAACTGCGCGTCAGCGTAAGCGTGTAAAAAAGAATGTCGTTGATGGTGTTGCCCATGTGCATGCATCATTCAATAATACCATCATCACCATAACAGATCGTCAAGGTAATGCATTGTCTTGGGCTACATCTGGTGGTTGTGGTTTTCGCGGCTCACGAAAAAGTACCCCTTTTGCAGCTCAAGTAGCAGCAGAGAAAGCGGGTGAAGTAGTTAAGGGGTTTGGTATGAAAAACCTCGATGTAGAAATTAAAGGTCCAGGACCTGGTCGTGAATCAGCGGTTCGCGCACTGAATAACTTGGGTTTTAAAATTAATAACATTACAGACGTAACACCTATTCCGCATAATGGTTGTCGTCCGCCTAAACGGCGCAGAGTCTGATTTAGGAGATTATTATGGCTAGATATATTGGTGCAAAATGTCGTTTGTGTCGTCGAGAAGGAGAAAAATTATTTCTCAAAGGCGAAAAATGTTACACATCTAAATGTGCAATCGAAAACCGTGCGTTCCCGCCCGGTCAGCATGGTCAACGACGTGGTCGTCTTTCTGACTATGCTACACAACTACGTGAAAAGCAAAAGCTACGCCGTGTATATGGTGTGCTAGAAAAGCAATTTAGGTCTTACTATAAATTAGCTGATAACAAGAAAGGCGCGACAGGTGAAAACCTTCTCCAATTGTTAGAGTGTCGTTTAGACAATGTTGCGTATCGAATGGGTTTTGGAGTCTCACGCAGTGAAGCTCGCCAATTAGTTCGTCATAACGCAATTACAGTTAACGGCAAAAAGGTAAATATACCTTCTTATCAGGTTAGTGCTTCTGATGTTATTGCTGTTAGAGAGGCAGGAAAGAATCAAATTAGAATCAAGGGTGCTCTAGAGTTAGCAGCACAAAATGGTTTCGCTGATTGGGTTGAAGTTGATGCGGCCAAAATGTCAGGTACTTATAAGCATGTACCTGAACGTTCTGATCTGTCTGCAGATATTAACGAGCATTTAATCGTTGAGCTCTACTCGAAATAGTTATAATAACCTTCACTATGTGAAGGTTGATTAGAGGAATTTTAATGACAATCTATACTAGTCAATTTTTAAAACCACGGATGGTTGATATACAAAGATATAGTGCTACTCGTACTCGCCTAGTCCTTGAGCCCTTGGAGCGTGGTTTTGGTCACACTTTGGGTAGTGCAATGCGTAGAGTCTTATTGTCATCAATGGAAGGTTCAGCTGTTGTTGAAGCTCAAATTGATGGTGTGGTGCATGAGTATTCTGCTATTGACGGTGTCCAAGAAGATGTGTTGGACATCTTGTTAAACATGAAAGGTTTAGCTGTAAAATTACACGACCTAAATGAAGTTGTATTAACACTCAACAAGTCTGGTGTTGGTCCTGTTACAGCCAATGATATTCAACTGCCTCATAATGTTGAAATCGTCAACCCAGATCATGTCATTGCTAACCTTACTGGCGGTAGTTTAGTTATCACTTTTAAAGTTGCTAAAGGTCGTGGTTATTCACCGTCAAACACTCGCCAAACGGCAGAAGATGATGACCGTTCAATTGGTCAGCTTTATCTAGACGCATCATTCAGCCCTGTAAATATGGTTACTTATGCAGTAGAGAGTGCTCGTGTAGAAAATAGGACTGATTTAGATAAGTTAATTATTGATGTGGATACTGACGGTACACTGGATGCTGAAGATGCAATTAAATTCGCTTCTACAATCTTAAGTGATCAACTTTCATCTTTTGTCGACTTTACGGTCATAGAGGAAAAGAAAGAAGAGCCTGAAGTTGCACAAATTGCTCCTGAGTTGCTACAAGCAATCGATGAACTTGATTTAACTGTTCGTTCAGCGAATTGTTTGAAAGCAGAAAATATCTATTATGTTGGTGATTTAATTCAGCGTTCTGAAATGGAGCTACTGAAAACACCAAATTTAGGTAAAAAATCGTTAACTGAGATTAAAGATGTCTTGGCATCAAAAGGCTTATCATTAGGAATGCATCTTGATAATTGGCCGCCGGCATCATTAGAACAAAAATAAAACTGAAGTAGTTCAGCATAAAAATAAGGTAGTCAAAATGCGTCATCGTAATTCTGGTCGTAAATTAAACCGCAATAGTAGTCATAGAATCGCTATGTTCAAGAATATGGCTGTCTCATTAGTCGAGCATGAAGTTATTCGTACCACTTTGCCAAAAGCAAAGGAGTTACGAGGTGTCATTGAGCCACTAATAACATTAGGTAAGGTCGACACTGTTGCAAATAGAAGGCTCGCTTTTTCTCGTTTAGAAGATAGATCTGCAGTAACAAAACTTTTTAATGATATTAGCCCTCGTTCTTTAACGAGACCTGGTGGATATGTTCGTATCCTTAAGTGTGGTTATCGCGAAGGCGATAAAGCACCTATGGCGATCATTGAATTAGTAGATAGAAAAGTCGCAGAAGTTACTGAATAAGTATACAACACGAAAAAAAACTGACCTTGGTCAGTTTTTTTTTACCTAAGTTATGGAATTTAGCTGTTAAATTGATCACGGAATATATTTCAGTAAGCACTTTTAAGAATTAAAGTTTGACAGCAGGCTGAGGGGCTGTATAATTCTCGCTTCTTTGTTGCAGGGTTTCAGCGCAGCAAACGCTCTTTAAAAAAATAGTATCAAGTAATCTGTGTGGGTACTTTCGTTAGGTCAATTCTTGCAAAAGAAGATCTGATGTTGAGTAGTCACAAAAACATGAAAATGTTTAAGTAAGTACGACAACGTCGAAATGAGTTCGTGGGTCTTAAAAATCCACAAAGCAGTAATTAAACTGAAGAGTTTGATCATGGCTCAGATTGAACGCTGGCGGCATGCCTAACACATGCAAGTCGAACGGAAACGATGCTAGCTTGCTAGCAGGCGTCGAGTGGCGGACGGGTGAGTAATATATAGGGATCTGCCTAATAGTGGGGGACAACATGTGGAAACGCATGCTAATACCGCATACGCTCTACGGAGGAAAGTGGGGGACCTTTCGGGGCCTCATGCTATTAGATGAACCTATATCGGATTAGCTAGTTGGTAAGGTAATGGCTTACCAAGGCGACGATCCGTAGCTGGTTTGAGAGAATGATCAGCCACACTGGGACTGAGACACGGCCCAGACTCCTACGGGAGGCAGCAGTGGGGAATATTGCACAATGGACGCAAGTCTGATGCAGCAATGCCGCGTGTGTGAAGAAGGCCTTCGGGTTGTAAAGCACTTTCAGATGTGAGGAAAAGCGATTTATTAATAGTGAATTGCCGTGACGTTAACATCAGAAGAAGGACCGGCTAACTCCGTGCCAGCAGCCGCGGTAATACGGAGGGTCCAAGCGTTAATCGGAATTACTGGGCGTAAAGCGCGCGTAGGCGGATAATTAAGTCAGATGTGAAATCCCTGGGCTCAACCTAGGAACTGCATTTGATACTGGTTATCTAGAGTATGGTAGAGGTGAGTGGAATTTCAGGTGTAGCGGTGAAATGCGTAGAGATCTGAAGGAACATCAGTGGCGAAGGCGACTCACTGGGCCATTACTGACGCTGAGGTGCGAAAGCGTGGGTAGCAAACAGGATTAGATACCCTGGTAGTCCACGCCCTAAACGATGTCAACTAGGTGTGTGAGAGTCTAACTCTTGCGTATCGAAGCTAACGCGATAAGTTGACCGCCTGGGGAGTACGGTCGCAAGACTAAAACTCAAATGAATTGACGGGGGCCCGCACAAGCGGTGGAGCATGTGGTTTAATTCGATGCAACGCGAAGAACCTTACCTGGCCTTGACATGTACGGAAGATTAGAGAGATCTGATTGTGCCTTCGGGAACCGTAACACAGGTGCTGCATGGCTGTCGTCAGCTCGTGTCGTGAGATGTTGGGTTAAGTCCCGCAACGAGCGCAACCCCTGTCCTTAGTTGCCATCATTTAGTTGGGCACTCTAAGGAGACTGCCGGTGACAAACCGGAGGAAGGTGGGGATGACGTCAAGTCATCATGGCCCTTATGGCCAGGGCTACACACGTGCTACAATGGCAAGTACAAAGGGTTGCCAACTCGCGAGAGTGCGCTAATCCCATAAAGCTTGTCGTAGTCCGGATTGGAGTCTGCAACTCGACTCCATGAAGTCGGAATCGCTAGTAATCGCAGATCAGAATGCTGCGGTGAATACGTTCCCGGGCCTTGTACACACCGCCCGTCACACCATGGGAGTGGGTTGCAAAAGAAGTGGGTAGACTAACCTTCGGGAGGTCGCTCACCACTTTGTGATTCATGACTGGGGTGAAGTCGTAACAAGGTAGCCCTAGGGGAACCTGGGGCTGGATCACCTCCTTTAATAAAAGCAGAAGACGCTTTTCGTTAGTATCCACACACATTACTTGATACGCATAGATAGATATCTGGGTCTGTAGCTCAGTTGGTTAGAGCGCACCCCTGATAAGGGTGAGGTCGGTGGTTCGAATCCACCCAGACCCACCACTTTTCCGTATCTTTGCATTTAGCCCTTGTTCACGTGTTAGCACACGCTTCGCAAGTCCTAAATACCAAGCTACAAAAAAGACTTTTTAACGAAAGTCTTAATTAAAGTGAAGCCCTACCAAGAACACCGAACCTGATTACATACGCATTAGCTTTGCTAAGAAGCTTTTACGTAGCATTTTTTGCGCTAGACAAGGCGCCTATCGGAACGAATGAAAGAACATACTTATGTATGTGATTGAATGAGAGACAAAGGCAACGCTGTATAGCACAAAAAGACAAGTAAAAAGGGGCTATAGCTCAGCTGGGAGAGCGCCTGCCTTGCACGCAGGAGGTCAGCGGTTCGATCCCGCTTAGCTCCACCATTTGGTGCGCGTAAACAGTAGGCATTACCACACTCTATCTATAAATGATTTGTTATTTAAAAGTACCGTCGAGTTTCACTTGAGTTTACTTTTAAATGATGAAAATCATTGCTCTTTAACAAAATGGGAAGTAAATAAAGGCAGATTGTACTGTATTAGTGATGATGCAATGCAATCGACAAGATACAAAGCAAGAAATGAAGTATGTATAGCGAAAACTTAAGTATAACGCCACGTTTTTTTGGGGTTATATGGTCAAGTGAATAAGCGCACATGGTGAATGCCTTGGCGATAAGAGGCGATGAAGGGCGTAGTAATCTGCGAAAAGCGTAGGCGAGCTGATAACAGGCTTTGACCCTACGATTCCCGAATGGGGCAACCCGGCCAGCATAAGCTGGTCATCCTGCACTGAATACATAGGTGTCAGGAAGCGAACCCGGAGAACTGAAACATCTAAGTACCCGGAGGAAAAGAAATCAACCGAGATTTCCCAAGTAGCGGCGAGCGAACGGGAAGCAGCCTGCAAGTGATATTTAATGAATTAGTGGAATAAACTGGAAAGTTTAGCGATACAGGGTGATAGCCCCGTACACGAAAATTCGTTATTGGTACTAAGCTTGCGACAAGTAGGGCGGGGCACGAGAAACCTTGTCTGAATATGGGGGGACCATCCTCCAAGGCTAAATACTCCTTATCGACCGATAGTGAACTAGTACCGTGAGGGAAAGGCGAAAAGAACCCCGTTTAGGGGAGTGAAATAGAACCTGAAACCGTGTGCGTACAAGCAGTAGGAGCAGACTTGTTCTGTGACTGCGTACCTTTTGTATAATGGGTCAGCGACTTAATTTATGTAGCGAGCTTAACCGAATAGGGGAGGCGAAGGGAAACCGAGTCTTAATAGGGCGATTAGTTGCATGGATTAGACCCGAAACCTGGCGATCTATCCATGGTCAGGGTGAAGGTGAGGTAACACTTACTGGAGGCCCGAACCCACGTATGTTGAAAAATGCGGGGATGAACTGTGGATCGGAGTGAAAGGCTAATCAAGCCAGGAGATAGCTGGTTCTCCTCGAAAGCTATTTAGGTAGCGCCTCGTGTATCACTCTTGGGGGTAGAGCACTGTTACGGCTAGGGGGTCATCCCGACTTACCAACCCGTTACAAACTCCGAATACCAAGAAGTGCAATCACGGGAGACACACGGTGGGTGATAACGTCCATCGTGGAAAGGGAAACAACCCAGACCATCAGCTAAGGTCCCAAAATATCACTCAGTGGAAAACGAAGTGGGAAGGCATAGACAGCTAGGAGGTTGGCTTAGAAGCAGCCATTCTTTAAAGAAAGCGTAATAGCTCACTAGTCGAGTCGGCCTGCGCGGAAGATTTACCGGGGCTTAAGTGATATACCGAAGCTATGGATGCCGCAAGGCATGGTAGAGGAGCGTTCTGTAAGCGGTTGAAGGTGTGCTGTAAGGCATGCTGGACGTATCAGAAGTGCGAATGCTGACATGAGTAACGATAAAGGGGGTGAGAGGCCCCCTCGCCGAAAACCCAAGGTTTCCTGCTCAATGCTAATCAGAGCAGGGTGAGTCGGTCCCTAAGGCGAGGCAGAAATGCGTAGTCGATGGAAAACAGGTTAATATTCCTGTACCTCTTGTTACTGCGATGGGATGACGGAGAAGGTTAGGTCAGCTGGCGATTGGTAGTGCCAGTTTAAGCGTGTAGGCTTACATTTTAGGTAAATCCGGAATGTTTTAAGGCTGAGGCGTGACGACGAGTCCTCTTTTGGACGAAGTGATTGATACCCTGCTTCCAGGAAAAGTCTCTAAGCTTCAGGTAACAAGGGTCCGTACCCCAAACCGACACAGGTGGGTGGGATGAGAATTCTAAGGCGCTTGAGAGAACTCTGGTGAAGGAACTAGGCAAAATAGCACCGTAACTTCGGGAGAAGGTGTGCCTTACTGGTGAAGCGACTTGCTCGTGAAGCTAAGTAAGGTTGCAGTGAAATGGTGGCTGCGACTGTTTATTAAAAACACAGCACTCTGCAAACTCGCAAGAGGACGTATAGGGTGTGACGCCTGCCCGGTGCCGGAAGGTTAATTGATGGGGTTATCTTCGGAGAAGCTCTTGATCGAAGCCCCGGTAAACGGCGGCCGTAACTATAACGGTCCTAAGGTAGCGAAATTCCTTGTCGGGTAAGTTCCGACCTGCACGAATGGCGTAACGATGGCCACACTGTCTCCACCAGAGACTCAGTGAAATTGAATTTGCGGTTAAGATGCCGTATACCCGCGGCTAGACGGAAAGACCCCGTGAACCTTTACTATAGCTTTGCACTGAACTTTGAACCTACTTGTGTAGGATAGGTGGGAGACATTGAAGCCGTGACGCTAGTTGCGGTGGAGTCAACCTTGAAATACCACCCTGGTATGTTTGGAGTTCTAACCTAGGTCCGTCAGCCGGATCGGGGACAGTGTATGGTGGGTAGTTTGACTGGGGCGGTCTCCTCCCAAAGAGTAACGGAGGAGCACGAAGGTACACTAATCATGGTCGGACATCATGAGGTTAGTGCAATGGCATAAGTGTGCTTGACTGCGAGACAGACACGTCGAGCAGGTACGAAAGTAGGTCATAGTGATCCGGTGGTTCTGAATGGAAGGGCCATCGCTCAACGGATAAAAGGTACTCCGGGGATAACAGGCTGATACCGCCCAAGAGTTCACATCGACGGCGGTGTTTGGCACCTCGATGTCGGCTCATCACATCCTGGGGCTGTAGCCGGTCCCAAGGGTATGGCTGTTCGCCATTTAAAGTGGTACGCGAGCTGGGTTTAGAACGTCGTGAGACAGTTCGGTCCCTATCTGCCGTGGGCGTTGGAAATTTGAGAGGAGCTGCTCCTAGTACGAGAGGACCGGAGTGGACGTACCCCTGGTGTTCGGGTTGTTGTGCCAACAGCATTGCCCGGTAGCTATGTACGGACGGGATAACCGCTGAAAGCATCTAAGCGGGAAGCCCCCCTCAAGATTAGATTTCCCAGAGCTTTAAGCTCCTGAAGGGCCGTTGAAGACTACAACGTTGATAGGTTGGGTGTGGACGCGCAGTAATGTGTGAAGCTAACCAATACTAATTGCCCGTGAGGCTTGACCATATAACCCCAAGTAGATGTGGGGTTAGCGCGAACAACTTCATAGGACTTTATTACTTCCCAGATTATGTTAGTGAAAGCTAACAGCCAGATATGCCTGGCGGCCATAGCGAGTTGGTCCCACCTGATCCCATCCCGAACTCAGAAGTGAAACGACTTAGCGCCGATGATAGTGTGGGAGTTCCCATGTGAAAGTAGGTCACTGCCAGGCTTTTTTATGAGAGACCCAGTGTGTTTGTTCGCACTGGGTCTTTTTTTGGCTGCATTTTAGGTAAAGCAGCACGTGCATCGGGCGAAATATAAAGCGGCGCGCTTGTTTGCTCGCTTTAGCTCATTAGATTACGTGACGGCTCTCAGGATTTAAGGTATTTTTTGATTGAGCTTAAAAATAGTGTGTTTATCAGACTTAAAAAAATGATTTTGATGAAGTCAAAACGACTAAGCCTCGGCCTTTTTAATAAATTTTCATCAGTTTGTGACTGTAATAAATACAAGGTAAAAGCTCCTGCCAAGGTAATGGACTTTACTTCCAATGCAAATCTGCCATCTAGACTAGTACCTAATTGATGCCCTTGATTAATTATTAGTGTACTACGCTTGTATAAGCTGCGCATCAAAGGTGCTATTTTTTGGCTGTTTTTTTCTATGAGATCAGATTCTTTTAAGCCTGTTGTCGATAATTCATCTTGTGGAATATATATTCTATTTTGCTCGGTATAGTCTTGCACTATATCTTGATAAAAGTTGATTAATTGCAAGGCAGTACAAATAGCATCAGATTGGTCCAATTGCTTCTGACTTGGATGACCATTTAAATGAAGGAGCAAACGTCCCACAGGATTGGCTGAACGAGTACAGTAATCCAAGACTTCTTCAAAATTGGCGTAGCGGTTTTTGACCACATCTTGTTTGAATGCCGATAACAGATCGTTAAATAAATAAATGGGTAAGTTATGCTTTTTGATGACGTCAGTTAGGGCGATAAAGATTGGATCTGTACCCGAATAAGAATGGTTTTTTATTTCGGATATAGCCTTGCTGTAAAGCTCTAATTGTTCAAGTCTATTTTCTTGTGGCAGATTACCTTCATCTGCAAAATCATCTGCGGTACGAGCAAAAGCATAGATAACACTGATCGGAAGCCTTAATTTTTGGGGAAGTAATATGGATGCTACAGGGAAGTTTTCATAATGACTTCGTGCCACATTCTGACAAAATTGATATGCACTCTCTAACTTAGCTTGTTTCATCACTACTTTCTTTTAGCTTGCGTGTTTGTGTGTGAATTTCTGAAACGGGCATTATTTCTTCCTTAGTACGGATCCCCATATCTATAAATCGTTTGCCACTTGGGATCACTTGTCGCTCGAATGAGCCAACTGTTTTATTAAAATGATCGACACTATTATTTAAGCTGGAACCTAATTTTGTGAGATGGCTAGTAAATACACTTAGCCGTTTATATAATGTTTCGCCAAGTTCACGGATCTCGCTAGCATTTTCAGCTAAAGCTTGCTGTTTCCAGCCATAGGATACGGCACGTAGTAGCGCGATAAAGTTTGTCGGGCTGGCTAATATAATATTATTTTTAATCGTGTCTTCTAAAAGAGAAGGTTCTATTTCCAAAGCGGCAGATAAGAAATGCTCGCCCGGAATAAATAGAATGACAAATTCAGGAGATTGTGAAAATTCAGCCCAGTAATTTTTAGCAGCCAATTCTTTTGCACGTTGACGAATGATTTGAGCGTGACGTTTGAGTTCTTTCTTACGCACATCTTCATCAGTTGTTTGAATAGCTGACAAATAGGCATCTAAAGGTGTTTTTGCATCGACAATAATTTCACGATTTTCAGGTAATCGCACAATCATATCAGGGCGAATACTGCCCGTTTCGGTGACGGTATGTGTTTGTTCAAAAAAGTCACAATGCGCCACCATGCCACTTAATTCGGCAAGACGACGCAACGTCATTTCGCCCCATTGGCCACGTACTTCTGGTCGACGTAAGGCTTGCACAAGATTTTGAGTTTCTGATTGTAATGCTTGTTGGCCTAATGCCATTTGTGAAATGGTGCTGCTTAAATTACCGTAAGATTCTTTACGTTCTTTTTCAATATCGTGAATCTGTTTAGCGGTTTGTAATAAAGCATCATTGATGGGCTTAACGAGTTGTTCAATTGCTTGTTCTTTACTGTGCAACTCTGCTTTGGCTTCGCTTTGATAACGTTTAAGATTTTCCTCGGCTAATTTGAGGAAATGCTCATTGTTTCGAGTTAATGCTTCGTTGGATAGTTGATTAAAGGTATTGGCGATTTGAACATGAGTTTGATCTAAAATAGCATCGAATTGATCGCTAGCTTGCTGCTCTAAGGTGAGCTTCATTTTTAATTCAGCATTATCTGTTGCCAGAGATTTTATCTTTCGACCACACAATATGTAGACAGTAACTGCACCAATAATGCCGCTAGAAATTAATAAAATCGGCAGGCCATTTTGCTGCTGTGAGAAATGTTGAATAAAACTAAAATCTATAGCCATTGTAAAATATCACGGGGATGCTCAATGCTGGTATCCGCTGACCAATTATCTGGGTTATCGTCATTACCGATATAACCATAAAGTGCCGCGATAGTTTGCATATTGGCATTTTTACCTGCTTCAATATCACGAGCTGCATCGCCAATATAAAGACATTGTTCAGGTAAATGATTGATGACTTTGCAAGCGTACAACATCGGAGCAGGGTGGGGTTTACTATAAGGTGTTGTGTCACCACTGATAATACATCCTGCACGGTGTGTTAAGTTTAATAGTTCTACAAGAGGGTCGGTCAAAAATGCCGGTTTATTCGTGACAATACCCCATGAAATACCTGCCTTTTCCAAAGCGCAAATAACTGCTTCCATGCCATCAAATAATCGCGTTTCTCGAGCAATATTATCTTGATAAAGTGTTATAAAACGTTGCTGAAGCGAGGAAAAATCATGATGTTCTGGTGAAATTCCAAATCCTAATTGTAAAAGACCTAGACTGCCATTACTGGCAACGGGGCGAATAGTCTCATAGGGCAGCGTATCTAAACCTTCTTGTTCAAGTAATGTATTGAGCGCAAAAGCCAGATCAGGCGCAGTATCGACTAAAGTGCCATCAAGATCGAACAGAATGGCAGAAAATGGTCGCATGAAATAGTCTTCAGCCATTAGTCGCTTAATCTTCGGCAATGCATCAGATAATTTACCTTCACGTCGTCACCAAGTGAGTAGGTCTTGGTAAGAGGGTTATAACTCAAACCAATGATATGACTGACTTCTAATCCAGCTTGTCGGCACCAACTTGCCATTTCTGATGGACGAATAAAACGTTTATAGTCATGCGTGCCTTTTGGTAGCATGTTCATAATGTATTCTGCACCCACCACCGCGAATAAGTAGGCTTTTGGATGTCGGTTCAAGGTTGAAAAGAATACATCGCCACCCGGTTTAACTAATTGAGCACAGGCTTGAATGACGGATACAGGATCGGGTACATGTTCCAACATTTCCATACATGTCACCACATCAAACTCACCGGCTGATTGTTGTGCTTTTTCTTCAGCAGTTATTTGTTGGTAGTCAATAGTTAAAGCCGCTTCGAGAGCATGTAACTTGGCGATATTGAGTGGCATTTCACCCATATCAATACCCGTCGTTATTGCTTCATTTTTGGCGAGTGCTTCCGATAGAATGCCGCCGCCACAGCCAACATCAATAACATGTTTCTTTTCAAGACTACATTTTGTTTTTATATAAGCTAAACGCAAGGGGTTAATTTCATGCAAGGGTTTTGATTGCCCCTCGGTATCCCACCAACTGCTAGCTAAGGCGTCAAATTTAGCGACTTCATTTGGATCATAATTTGTGTGTGTCATTTATCTGCTTGCCTAATTTTATTGGCCCAATCATGCGTAGTTTGGATTATTTTTGTCTTATTTAAGGTAGTGAGCTGGCGACTTTTTAATAATTGCACGCCATCAACCCAGACATCGCTCACTTTATCCCGCCCCGTTGCGTAAATTAGTTGCGACACCACATCATAATAGGGCTGTGATTCTATGCTGCTCAAATCTACTGCGATAATATCGGCGGCTTTGCCCACCTCAAGTGAGCCTGTTATGGCATCAATTCCCAATGATTTTGCCGCATTGATCGTCGCCATTTCTAATGCGGTATGAGCAGGAATGGCACTAGCATCATGTGCGACACCTTTGGCAAGTAACGCCGTTTGACGTATTTCGGCAAACATATCTAAATCATTATTCGATGCGGCACCATCTGTACCAATAGTTACGTTGATGCCTTGTTGTACCAATTGATTAACCGGACAAAAGCCACTCGCTAATTTGAGGTTAGATTCTGGGCAGTGAGCAATATGAACGCCCGCTTCAGCACACCAACTTATTTCCTGTTCGTTCAATTGTGTCATATGAACTGCAATTAATCGTGGTGATAATAAACCAAGGTTTTTTAATCGTTCTAATGGTCGCACACCATACTGCTCAACACTTTGCGCGACCTCATCGGCTGTTTCATGAATATGCATATGAATTGGTAAGTCTAATTCTTCAGCATTCATAATGATGGATTCTAAGGTGCTATCTGCAACGGTATAAGGCGCATGGGGTGCATAAGCGGTCGATATACGAGGATGATGACGATAATGATCGTGCAGTCGCTGACCTTTGTAGAGATATTCTTCAACCGTACTTGCCCACGCAGAGGGGAATTCAATAACAACCATTCCTAATGTTGCGCGAATGCCACTTTGATCAACTACGCGTGCGGTTGCATCAGGGAAAAAATACATATCATTAAAACAGGTCGTACCACCGCGAATCATTTCGGCGATAGCCAGTTCAGAGCCTGCTTCAACAAATGCATCGCTTACCCAGCGTTTTTCGGCTGGCCAAATATGATCATTTAACCATGTCATAAGCGGTAAATCATCAGCCAAACCACGTAATAACGACATTGCGGAATGGGCATGATTATTAATCAAACCAGGCATAATGCAGTGCTCAGTCATTTCGTGCGTCGCCGCCGCCATATATTTCTGCTTTGCCTGTTGCTGTGGAATTAACGCTACAATACGCCCTTCGTTTATGACCACCGCATGGTGTTCTAAAACCTGATGAGAGGGATTGACGGGTACAATCCAGCGGGCATTTATAATAAGATCAATATTTTTCATGACTAAGATTATACCGTCATACACAGGAGATGACATTGGATAAAAATAAGACGCCGATTCAGCCGATTATTTGGCGAGATAACGCACTCTTTTTATTGGATCAAAGGCGATTACCAGCAGAACAATTATGGTTGGAATATGATCACCCCAATGATGTTGCAAAAGCAATAAAAGACATGGTCGTTCGAGGTGCACCTGCCATTGGTATTACTGCTGCCTTTGGTGTTGTGTTGGCTGCACGTCAGGCATGGAATGTTGCGGCGGTAAATTGGAAACAAGCGATGACTGCACCCCTAGCACGATTGGTAGAATCTCGTCCGACCGCGGTTAATTTACATTGGGCAATACATCGGATGACACTTTTATATGAAACTTTGCCAGATAATGAATCGGCAGAGCTGGTTTTATTAAAAGAAGCGCAGGCGATTCACGCGGAAGATATTGATGCGAATCATGTGATGGGGAAACTGGGTGCTGATCTTATTGCACCAAACAGCCAGGTTTTAACTCACTGTAATGCTGGCGCGTTGGCAACAGGAGGCTTTGGTACCGCATTGGGCGTTATTCGTCAGGGCTATGCCGAAGGTAAAATTGTGCATGTTTATGCGGATGAAACTCGACCTTGGTTACAAGGTTCTCGGCTCACTGCATGGGAGTTACAACAAGATAATATCCCCGTTACCTTGCAAGCTGAAGGTGCCGCAGCAGCCTTAATGGCAACGGGAAAACTTGGTTGGGTAATTGTGGGTGCGGATCGTATTACGGCTAATGGTGATGTTGCGAATAAAATTGGTACCTACATGTTGGCTATATTAGCCAAATACCATGGTGTTAAAATGATGGTTGTCGCCCCGACATCTACCATTGATTGGCAATTGCATGATGGTGATGAAATTCCTATCGAACAACGACCAGAATATGAAGTAACGATGATCAGTGGACAACAACTCGCACCAGAAGGTGTTGCGGCATTGAACCCTGCCTTTGATGTGACTCCAGCGAGTTTAATTGATGCCATCGTGACCGAAGCCGGTGTTATCCTATCGCCATCGAAAGAAAAAATGTTAAAAATAAAGGAGTAAATCATGACTAAAACAGCACTGGTCACAGGCAGTAACCGCGGCATTGGACTTGAGTTATGTACGCAACTAAAGCAACGTGGTTTTGATGTGATTGCGACCTGTCGCAAAACAACGCCAGCACTTGATGCTTTGGGTGTAGAGATTATCGAAAATATTGAAGTGAGCGAGCTCAAAAGTCTTAATACCTTGGCGACTCAATTAGCTGGCCGACACATTGACTGGCTAATTAATAATGCAGGTATTGCGAATGGTATTGCAATGGATGATCTGGATGACGATGCCGTTGCGAGTTGCAAACGTATGTTTGAAGTCAATAGTCTTGGTCCATTATTAACCACCCAAGCCTTAGTCAAAAATCTAGGCGAGGGCAGTAAAGTCAGCATTATTACTAGCCGTATGGGGTCGATTGCAGATAATGATTCTGGTGGCAGTTATGGTTATCGAATGTCTAAGACGGCTGTAAACGCGGCCGGTAAATCACTTTCAATTGATTTAAAACCACGAGGCATCGCCGTCGCTATTTTGCACCCAGGTTATGTACGCACCGATATGACCTCACATAATGGCTTAATTAATACCGATGAATCTGCCTCTGGTTTATTAGATAGAATGGCTGAATTAAATCTCGAAAATACGGGCTCGTTTTGGCATACCAATGGTGACTTATTGCCTTGGTAAAGTACCCCGGCTTAACGTCATTGCAACAACAGGACTTGCCTGCGCTCATTCAACCGGCAAGTCCTATTTCTGCCAAATTTGAAGATAGTACGCATCTACTCTGGCTGTGTGAAACCGTTGATGGCCTGATGGTGCTCAAAGTGTGTAATCATAAAACCATTCAAAACTCGATGTTTTGGTTGGGTATGAATCAGTTATTTGAGATTAATTTCCCTGCTTCGTTAGCGCATATCAACAAGACGCATCACTTTGTGACTCAACAGAGTGAGCTTCAGAGCCCAGAGTTTATCGCCTCCGAAGCGTCTGTCTTTGTTCTGTCACGATACCTTGACGGCGATCATGTTGATTTTGAATATATATCTGATGATATGGTGATTCAATTAGCTAGACACTTAGCTAAACTTCATCAGAGTAAACACTCACACTGGGGAGCATTTCACCACGCTGAATTTTCAAATATACACTGGCCTAGACGATTACAAGATAGTTTAATAAAACTAGCTGAAGCGCATTCAATTACGATTCCTGAAGACATTCTCGAACAGGCTTTGCAACAGGCGGCTAAATTAGAACTTGATACTTTTGTGCCGATTATGCTCGATTTACGTTGGGATCAAATGTTACATCAACAAGGCCAATTGTCAGCTATCGTCGATATGGATGCCTTTGTAATAGGACCGAGAGAAGTAGAATTGGTTTTGCTGGAATATCAGTTGAACCAACATCAGGCTAATATTTTTGCTCAAGCTTATCGAGTCATCACTGACTGGCCTGATTTAAGCCAACACCGATTCAGTTATCGCTTATTATTATTTTTGATGAATAGTTTGGGTGAAACCGATATGAAAAAATGGCTGAATGCCCCTATTCGATGGCCGTAAAGGTTTATCTTATAGCCATGTGCATGGTCACGATTTTAGTTAGAATAACGACTTAACTTTTTGGGGATACCGATAACGCATGCTCTTAAATATTACCGATCCCGCCATTATGTTTTCAGGTATTTCACTGTTATTTTTGGCTTACACCAACCGATATTTAGCGTTGTCCAGTATCGTACGAACGCTCAATAACGAACTCAAACAAGATGATGGAAAGAACCGTGTCGATCAGATTCGAAACCTTCATTTACGCATCATTCTGATTAAATATATGCAGGCGTTTGGCGTGTTATCTTTTATGTTTTGCGTATTTGCGATGCTGATGTTGTTTTGGGAAGAGCAGGGGGTGGGAGAGATGCTTTTTATATCGAGCTTAGTGACTATGATGATCTCCTTAGTACTCTCTTTAATAGAAATTCTAATGTCGGGACAATCATTAAAAATAGAATTGGATACAACAAACGTGGGTGATCTCTGGGATAAATAAACGATGAAAATCGAGTATGGGTTTAATTTAAGTCGGCCGCGTATTGTTTTAATAATGCCAAAGGCACAATATCTAAAGCTTTGATATGTGTTTTTTTCAGATACACGCGCGGTGCCATTTTATTTTCTTCGGCTTCTAACCAACGCGCCGCACATAGACACCACATGTCACCCGGCTTCAATCCAGGAAAATTAAATTGTGGAATTGGCGTAGATAAGTCATTACCTCTAAACCGGGAGTATTCTAAAAATTCTTTTGATGTTTCGACACAAACGGTATGAGAACCAATATCATCTTTACTCGTGTTGCAGCAATTATCCCGAAAAAATCCAGTAACAGGATTGCCGTCAGACTCTTCCAGTTTTTCACCAAACACATTGAGTGATTCATCCATTTCCATAACTTCATTACCTTTTATCGTTGTACTAACAAGTGTTCTGAACAAAACCAATAATATAAGTTTATCAGGCGAAGTACTACAAATACCATCAAATGATCTCGCTTTGGAATTCAAATCACTTTACCTTTTAGTGAGCGAGTGAAAAGGCATAGCTATTACTCAGCAAAGGACTTCCCGTTGTAACGAGTAATCATCATGACTGATGAACGGGGTTTATTATCGCCGCCTTCAGGAAAGTGAGAAGGAGTTGGACCTTCACCGGGATGTTGAATGCCGACAAATAAAGTTTTGTTGTCTTCACTAAAACATAAACCGGTCATTTCACAACCAATTGGACCGGTCATAAAACGTCGGATTTCACCGGTATTTGGATCGCTGCATAACATTTGATTATTACCCATGCCGGTGAATTTACCTGTATTGGTAGTTTTACCATCGGTTAAGATCCACAAACGACCGGCGGCATCGAAACCAATGCTGTCAGGACTATTAAACATATTGTCAGGCGTAATATTGGCTGTGCCTGCACGCATATCATCATACACGCTTGGATTACCAGCTAATAAGTACAAATCCCAGTCAAACCCATCAGCAGTATGGTCGTTTAATACTGGACGCCAGCGAATAATTTGACCGTAATGATTATCTTTTCGTGGATTGGGGCCATTAACGGCTTGTTCTGTTGAACCACGATCACTGTTATTGGTTAACGTGCAATAAACGGTAAATTGATCGGGGTGAACAGCAATCCATTCAGGGCGATCCATTTTGGTCGCACCAACAATGCTGGCAGCTTTGCGGGCATAAATCAGTACTTCAGCTTGATCGGCAAACCCTGCTTCAGTCGTCAGACCGTTTTTGCCATGGGTTAACTCTAGCCATTCACCACGGCCACGTAAGGCGTCAAAGTCGCCATTAAACTGTGCAACATAAAGTGTGCCTTCAGAGAGTAAATCCCGATTTTGTTGTGGCTTATTTTCATCAAATTTATTCTTTGAAACAAAGCGATAGATGTGCTCACCTTTTGAATCATCGCCCATGTAAACAACGATATGACCATCTTTATTAACGGTTATTGCCGCATTTTCATGTTTAAATCGACCTAATGCTGACCGTTTTTGTGGAATCGAATCAGGATTCATTGGATCGATTTCGACTATCCAGCCAAAACGATTTGGCTCGTTGGGATTTTTGACAATATCAAACCGAGGATCGTGTTGCTCCCATTGGAAATAGGACGTGCCACCTGCAATATTATATCGTTGCTGTTCAGGACTTTGCTGGTGTGGAGTGATGCTACCAAAATTAAAATTGATGTTTTCTTCACAGGCTAAATAGGTTCCCCATGGTGTTTTACCGTTAGCGCAATTATTAAAGGTACCTAAAATTTCTGTGCCTGTTGGATCGGCGTGTGTTTTTAATAATGAATGGCCTGTTGCTGGGCCTGTCATCTGCATCAACGTATTGGCAGTAATTCGTCGATTGAGCGTGCCTTGTTGATCAACCGCCCATGATGTACCTTTACGAGTAATTTCAAACAGTGAAACACCATGTGCTGCCTGACTTTTGGCGACATCTTCGGCTGTTAGCGAGCTACCATCATGATCAAATAAATAGTCATGATTAGCGTATTCATTGTTGACCACCATCAAAGCACGGTCAGCACTGACAGGAAAACACGACATGCCATCATTATTGTCGCCAAATTGTAAAGCTTGTGATGCGGCATTACCGTTGCCTGACGGATCAAATTGTGGTGCATTCGGAAAGAGGGGATCGCCCCAAGAAATAAGCACTTCAGCGTGATAACCTTTAGGAACTATTACCTTATCACTGGTGCTGGCGGCTATCGATTCAAAGTCGAATAAGCTTGATGGCGTGGTAGAAAAGGCTTGTTTAATCGGCATACCAGCTAAAAAAGTGCCTGCACCGATAAGCCCCGCCGACTGTAGGAAGGAACGCCGACTTAATACTTCAGAAATTAAATATTCCAATTCAGATGAGTGAGCGGATTGTTCTTTCATAACGTCTCAAATTAAAAATTAAGATGGCAATGAGTGTGGTTTAAACAGTCATTATGCTATTTATCAGCGACAGTTTAAGCGTCTTATGTGACGCTATAATGAAAGCTATTATGACGATATGTGTTGTTTATATCGCTTTTGCCAACTAATGAAACCAAGCATGGCCAGTAAGGTATACACACCAAATAATATCACTGTCGCATAGAAGCCTGATTGGGCATAAAGAACGATAGCCGCCGCATCAATCACTACCCAATATAGCCAATTCTGTAAGACTTTTTTTGCCATTAACCACGTGTTCATGACCGAAAAGATGGTCACGCTGGCATCAAGATAAGGATTTTGCGAGGTGTCAGTGATGTTTAAGTAATAAGCGGTCATCGCGCTGAGCACGGTTGCTATTATTATAAATATAATGTGTTTATGCCATGCCCAACTTGTGATGGCGAGAGTATCTTCAGTGGCACCATGTTTTCGCCATAAGGTGTAACCATAAATCGCCATGCCCATATAATAAAAATTGAGCAAAGCTTGCATGGGAAGCTGGCCTTGCCAAAACAAGACGGTGTAAATCAGTGTGCTGATAAACGCGATGGGCCAACACCATTGTGATTCTCTGGAAGCAAATACTATGTATGCCATGCCGAGTAGGGCGGCGAAAATTTCCCAACCCGACATCACGGCAAAAGCATCAACAATAAATGTTAGCCAATCAGATAGCATTATTTATCAACTACATCAGCGCGGTCTGTGCCGACCATTTTTAAGACAAAAGCACTGTGGGGCATTACTTTAAATACTTGCTCAATTTCAGCATCCATCATATCCATGACATCGCGATATTCACCAAATACTTGGGTGCTTAAGCTATTACGTTTAACGATAAGTTTTGGGTTGGTTTCTAGTTTATCGATGAACGCTAAAATCGGTTCAACAAAACCTTCGGTCAGTGGATAAAGACTGATATCGATTGAAATACGCATACGTGTTTCCTTAGTTTGAAAGAAAAAAGGGCTCGTGAAGAACCCTTTTAAAAATGAGCGGGCTTAGTAGTCCCACGTTAGGTTTACACCCACTACGCGAGGTTCGCCATATTGAGTGTAAGTCTGTGGGTTATCCCAAGCGGGTGGATTGTTTGCAAAAAAGAATCCGCGAGTGTAATAGTCTTTATTTAATAAATTACGTCCCCATAGCGATACTTTCCAATCACCATGCTTGTAATCTAAGCTAGAATTAACGATAGTGTAAGAACTTGATTTAGCGCTATGACTATTTGAGTAATAAAATTCATCTCTGCCTTCAATATTGGCTCTATATGTCCAATTTGACGTTAAATAAACTTCACTTCCTAAGCTAAATTGATAAGTGGGCGCATGCGCTTGACGACGACCATTTACGTCGTAGGCTGCGGGGTTAGGATTATCATATTCATCAAATGTCGCATTAAGTAAGCCTAAAGAAGCAAAAATGCGTAACGTGTCAGATGCCGACCAATCTAACTCAGCTTCAAGACCATAATTAGTGCCTTTAGCTGCATTATTTAGGTAGTCCTTAAATTGACCTCCACCGATATCAATCGAGGTTTTGACTTGTGCATCACGGCGTAGTGAATAGAAAAGGCTAATATTGGTCATTAAGTCACCATCAAGCCAAAGTGATTTAAGGCCTGTTTCCAAACTCCACATATATTCGGTATTAAACTCAAGTTGAGAAGGGAGTAATGAGGTATTGTTGTTTATGCCTCCAGATTTATAGCCTCGAGATAGCGAGGTGTAGAGCAGTTGACTGTCCTCTAATTGGTAATTTAAACCGAGCTTGCCACCAAATAAGACCTCATCTACCTCTTCATTAATCCCGTTAGAATCAACATAATCAGCCGTGAAATATTCGACACGTAAACCTGAAATAAACGTTAATTTATCACTTAGATGGGTATCCAGCTGACCAAATATAGAGGTGTTTTCAGTTTTGTACGAGTTATCTAAATTGCCGTAATCAGAGTTTAAGTCCAATTTTTCATCTTGGGCTAAGTGATAAAAGCCCACAGCCCATTCTGTCGTGTTATCAAAAATCCAACCCTCCTCATTTGAGAGTGCTTTAACTTCAAATGAATGATTGTTTCTATCGCGATTAAATTCTTCAGCAGCGTTATAGATGGGGTTGTTATCCCAGTCTGCATCATAACTATAAACACTGTTTGAGTTTAAGTAGGTGAATGCTGTTTGAAGTTGTAACGCACTGCTTGCGCGCCAATCTGCTTTTAAGGCGATAGCATCTGTTTTTTGACTATCTTCCCCTGGTTGATCGGCTTGACTATGACGTGAGTTATCAAGTGTAAATGCATCATAACCATTATCAATATTAAGGTGTATTAAATTTAAATCGACAGTTAATCGATCGCTTGCCAACCATTTCAAATGACCTTTTGCAGTGATTTCATCTTGATCATGCGTGTCGTCACGATTTAAGAAGTCATTGTCCATATAACCATCAGATTGATAGCTGTTGATTGAAGCGCGACCGAGTAATTTATCTTCAACTAAAGCACCGCCAACTGCGACGCCAAAATTGTGCGTTCCATATTGGGCGATGCCTGTTTCAAGATGAATATCAAGATCATTAGTCGGTTGTTTACTTTGCATATTAATCACACCCGCAAGGGCATTAGTACCAAAGCGTGTGCCTTGAGGACCGCGTAATATATCAACTTGTTCTATGTCAAATAAGGTCGCGGCTCCACCAATTCGGCTAAAGTCGATACCATCAATCATCAAGCCAACAGACGGATTGATAGGTGATGAAAATTGGCTACGTTCACCAATACCACGAATTTGGAAATATTGACCACGAGAAGCACCACTTGAAATGTTTACATTTGGTGCTAGATTTAGTATTTCTTCGATATGTTGAGCACCCCGAGATTCAATGATGTCACTGTCGATAGTGGTCAAACTGATGGGGGTTTTTTGAGCGGTACTGGGTCGAAAGTCAGCACTGACAAGCATGGCAGGTAATTCAATTTCAGCTAGTGCTTGAGTGGAAAGTAAAGCGGTGATTGCAGCAGGTAAAAATTTAAACTTCATTGTTGGCCTTTTTAAATAATAAAAAGGACAGGGGATAATTCATTGAACGCACTTTATAACAACGTGTTAATGCAGTATCTCGGCCTGTCCCTACGCCAGTATTAACTGGATCAGGTTCATAGGGTTCTTTCTTCAATCAGAAAATCTCAGGCCAAATGGCCGCCCCTAGGCTTAAATTTGAATGTTGGCTTAAAGACCATATCAAATTTGCAATGAATTATACGCCAAGCTACTGTTTTTAGCCATATTTGGTTGACGCCATAACCATGCTTTTACTAATGGATTGTATTAGGTGTTCTTGGGTTTCGCAGAATTCAATAGATACATGGAATAAATGTGAAGCTTTTTTATCAAACTTGCATCGCACAACAGTGCCATTTGTTGTTAATTGTGTGCCCATGTTTTGGTCAAACGCTATTTGAATCTGATCGCCTAGTTTTACGCGATAATTAGTCGTGATATAAATCCCGCCGGCACTGATGTTTTGGGTTATACCGGTGTGTGGAGAGATATTTTGGTGACTTGCAATAATGAAGCTTATCTGAGTTTCGAGAGTAATTCTGACAAATCTGCGTCTTTCTTTAACATCATTCTGGGGCATTGCTCTAGCCCTCCAAACCGTTCAAATATATTGCCAGATTACGGAACATCGAAAATAGTAACAAGGAACTAATCGACTATTTTGAGTTACAGTATTATTTGATACTCGATCTGCATGCTGGGCAAATTCTCAGTTTACTATTGAGGCGCGTTGTGGCCACTTTATTGCCATATTCGTCATAACACCTTGGGCAGAAAAAACCTTTTTCACCAGAAAAAATATAACAGCCTGATTTTACTCCTGGTGTATTGATTACAATGGGTGAGTGTTTTTTGAGATTGGTTGGATTTTTACTTAGTAGCACTACCTGTTGTTGCAGAGAAGAGGTATTTGCTTTTATCTGATCTAAATGGCGTGTTAATGCATCTAATAAGGTAGCAATTTCAGGCTGGCGATTATCAGTGATGACTGCTGAAAGTTGTTTTATAAGTGATTTTGATTGGGCGATAGGATCAAAAATGTCCATATTGAGGCCTATTATTAATGATTAAGCAATCGCTTTTTTGACTACTTTTTGTGTTAAGTGAGGCGCCAGATACTCAATAAAAGCATAGCTAAAGCCTCGTAGATAATTACCCCGGCGAATCCCCATATGAGTAGTGCTAGGCTTGAATAGATGACTCACATCAAGAGCTTCGAGGGGTGCGTCTTTAATGGGATCAAAGGCCATACTAGCGATAATTCCAATACCTAAGCCGAGTTCGACATAGGTTTTGATGACATCGGCATCGGTTGCGGTGAAGACAACATTAGGCGTTAATCCTTGCTCAATAAAGGATTGATCTTGTTGTGCCCGCCCCGTGAAACCCATGACATAAGTCAAAATCGGAAATTGCGAAATGGCATTGAGTGTGAGCCTTTTTTCCGATAATAAAGGGTGGTTAGGTGGCACTACAATTGAGCGATTCCACTCATAACATGGCAATATCGCTAGTGCGTCAAATTCGGCTAAGCCTTCTGTTGCAATGGCTATGTCCACTTTTCCTGTGGCAGCCATTTCGGCAATTTCGGTTGGTGTACCTTGTACCATGTTTAAATGTACATTGGGGTAGCGTTGCGAAAACGCTTTGATTGCTTTGGGTAATGCGTAACGTGCTTGGGTATGAGTTGTGCCTATAGATAACGTGCCCAGTTGATCATTTTTACTGTCGGCTGCCAGCTGGCGAATATTTTCCACATCCAGTAACACTCGGTCCGCCATTTCAATCACCGATTGACCGACATTAGTTAGCCCTGTCAAACGTTTACCATGACGCTCAAAAATTTTTAAGCCAAGCTCATCTTCAAGTAATTGAACTTGATTACTTACCCCTGGTTGAGAAGTATGCATGGCATTAGCTGCTGCAGAGATACTTAAGCCTCGTCGTGCAATTTCTCGTACGTATTTTAACTGCTGTAATTTCATTTAGATGTTTTTAGTCAACTTGATAATGAGTATATATTATCTGTCATATTTGAAACACGTTAGTTCGCTTAGTGGCTTTTATTGTGCATTGTTGAATGGCCATATTAACCCTACTTATTTAATTTAACCCGATGCATTAGAGATAGATAACGTGAACTCTTTTTGAAAGCTATAAATTCTTAGCCTCCCAGTTCACTTATTTCAAAGTGGATTTGGCGGAACATAAAATAGATTACTCATTTTAATTTGCTACAGAATAGCTTTTTTCATATTAAGCTTGAAGCTATATCTTAAAGCGCTTATATAATATTTAGTTATATCTATAGAGAATAATATTCGTTGATAGAATATTGAGTGCTGTTAAAATCACTAACTTTTATTACAGTGGCAGGCATAATCAAGCGATGGATTGGGGATATTTATTAGCCGGCTTATTTGTGGGTGTCATGGTCGGAATGACAGGCGTGGGGGGCGGCTCATTAATGACGCCAATTCTTATTTTTGGTTTTGCCATTCAACCTGCAGTAGCCGTTGGTACCGATTTATTATTTGCTGCGATGACCAAGGCTGGTGGTGTGTGGGCTTACTGGCGACATGGTGCTGTAAACTGGCTCGTGGTTAAGCGTTTGGCAATGGGCAGTATCACAACAACGACTTTAACATTATGGTTTTTAGCCACAAGCGATATTGGCAATGGTCAGCATAATAATTTAATCACCTCGGCTTTGGGGGTCGCATTGATTCTGACATCCAGCGCTCTATTATTAAAGTCTTGGATTGGTGGGATGATGAAAGCACAAGCCAACCATGCCGTCATAAGTGCGCTTTATAGTATGCGGCAAGATGAAAAACATAAAGCATTAGCCACGATTATAACGGGTGGCTTTTTAGGGATCATGGTGACCTTGTCGTCAGTGGGTGCAGGTGCTTTAGGCGCAGTTATTTTATTGTTTTTATACCCTAAAATGAAAGGTGTAGAAATTGTAGCGACGGACATCGCCCATGCAGTGCCGCTGACCGCTCTTGCTGGTTTGGGCCATTCAACGGTGGGAACGGTAGATTGGTCTTTATTATCATTTTTAGTGATGGGATCGCTACCAGGTATTTATATCGGTAGTCATTTGGGAGTGAAAATTCCTGACCATATTATGAGGCCTCTTTTAGCTTTAATTTTATTAGGAGTGGGGATTAAATGTCTGATCTAATAAAAACAGTCAATCTCACTTTATATGGTTGTCCCATGCACTATATTAAAGCGCGAGAAGCGCTTCATAAAATGGAACAAGAGCAAACCATTTTTTTTGAGGTCAATAATGGTGATGCTGTTAATGACGTTATGAATAGTTTGCGTCACGATGGGCAAATGTGTGAGATAGAATCGAATCAATCGTTAACAACTACGATTAAGGTGACCAAAATAATATGACTATTATTAATGAAAAATTAGCGGCTAAAATTGAAGCTGTTAAACAAGTATTGACCGAGATTTCAGTCAATTATCAGCCCGCTACTTTAGCGTCCAGTTATGGTGCAGAAGATATGGTGTTGATGGATTTAATTTGTAAATTTGCACCAGAAATTGAGATTTTTACGCTGGATACCGGTCGTTTGCCAAAAGAAACGTATGACGTGATGCAGCAGGCAAAAGTACATTATAATCGAGAAGTTAGCGTATATTTCCCTGATGCGGAAAGTATTGAAAAATATGTAACCGAGCAAGGCCCCAATGCTTTTTACGAGAGTATTGATTTACGCAAAGAATGCTGTGGTATTCGAAAAGTAAATCCTTTGAAACGGGCCCTGGCAGATAAAAAGGCATGGTTAACCGGAATGCGTCGTAAACAAGCTGTAACACGAAGTGAATTACCGGTATCAGAATGGGACGAAGGTTTTGGTCTGCAAAAATTTAGCCCACTAACAGACTGGTCAAATGGTGATGTTTGGGCATATATCCGTGCGTTTGATGTGCCTTACAATAAGTTACATGATCAAGGTGTAGCCAGTATTGGCTGTGCGCCTTGTACTCGTGCGATTACTGCCGGAGAAGATATCCGTGCAGGTCGCTGGTGGTGGGAAAATCCAGAATCAAAAGAATGTGGTCTTCACGTTAAAGCCAAATAATTAGAGAATTTTATGACTAAAAAACAGTTAACACATCTACAGCAGCTTGAAGCCGAGAGCATCCATATTATGCGTGAAGTGGCGGCAGAGTTTGATAGTCCTGTCATGCTTTATTCGGTGGGTAAAGATTCAGCGGTAATGCTTCATTTAGCGTTGAAAGCATTTGCTCCAGGCAAGCCTCCTTTTCCATTGATGCATGTTGATACAACGTGGAAGTTTAAAGAAATGATCGCCTTTCGTGACAGGCAAGTTAAAGAATTAGGTTTGGACTTGATTGTTGAGAAAAATTTACAAGCCGTCGCTGAGGGTATTAATCCGTTCGATCATGCTCGTTATACCGACATAATGAAAACAGATACTTTAAAAGCGGCGTTGACTAAGCATGGCTTTGATGCTGCTTTTGGTGGAGCGCGTCGGGATGAAGAGAAGTCTCGTGCCAAAGAGCGCGTGTATTCATTCCGTGATAAAAATCATCGTTGGGATCCCAAACAACAACGTCCTGAATTATGGAACACCTACAACAGTAAAGTGAATAAAGGTGAAAGTATTCGTGTTTTCCCATTATCAAACTGGACAGAGCTTGATATCTGGCAATATATTCATTTGGAAGGTATCCCAATCGTGCCGTTGTATTATGCTGCAGAACGTCCAGTTGTTGAGCGTAATGGTATGAAGATTATGGTTGATGATGAACGTATGCGCTTAGAGGAAGGCGAGCAGCCAAAAATGGAAAAAGTACGTTTCAGAACATTGGGTTGTTACCCTTTAACCGGTGCCGTTGAATCAAAAGCGACAACCTTACCTGAGATTATTCAAGAAATGTTATTAGCCACCACATCAGAGCGACAGGGGCGTGCGATTGATCATGACGAGTCAGGTTCAATGGAGAAGAAAAAACAAGAGGGTTACTTCTAATGAGCAGTACAGATAATAATTACCAATCGGATAGTTTAATTGCAACCGATATTGATGCTTATTTAAAGCAACATGAAAATAAAGAAATGTTACGTTTTCTAACTTGTGGCAACGTAGATGATGGCAAAAGTACCCTCATTGGTCGTTTGTTATACGATTCAAAAATGATCTATGAAGATCAATTAGAAGCAGTCACTAAAGATAGTGTTAAGTCAGGTACAACAGGCGAAGCAGTTGATTTAGCTTTGCTGGTGGATGGTTTGCAGGCTGAGCGTGAGCAAGGTATTACCATTGATGTTGCTTACCGTTATTTCTCTACGACTAAGCGTAAATTTATCATTGCCGACACGCCAGGCCATGAACAATACACCCGGAACATGGCTACAGGGGCATCTAATTGCCAACTTGCCGTTATCTTGATCGATGCACGCTACGGTGTGCAAACACAAACGCGTCGTCATAGTTATATTGCTAATTTATTAGGTATTAAACATATCGTTGTTGCCATTAATAAAATGGATATTAAAGACTACAGCGAGCAGGTTTATAACGACATTCGTAAAGAGTACAGTGAGTTTGCCCGTGAACTCGAAATGGGCGATGTGCATTACGTACCACTGTCAGCATTAGTGGGTGATAACGTCGTTAACAAGAGTGAAAATATGCCTTGGTATCAAGGTGAAACCTTAATGCAGTTATTGGAAAATGTCGAAATTTCTGGCGATACCAATGTGCAAGATGTTCGTTTCCCTGTCCAGTATGTGAATCGTCCTAACCTTGATTTTCGAGGTTACTGCGGCACCCTAGCATCGGGCATTTTGAAGCCCGGTGATGAAATAATGGTCTTACCATCAGGTAAAGAAAGTACGGTTAAAGCGCTGGTGACTTACGAAGGGAATTTGGACGAAGCCGTTCCTGGTCAAGCAATTACAGTAACTCTTGATGATGAGATCGATGTTAGCCGTGGCGATATGATCGTTCACCGTGATTATCAACCACATGTTACAAGTAACTTTAAGGCCACTGTGGTGTGGATGACTGAAAACCCGTTAGTGAGTGGTAAGCAATATAGCTTTAAAGTAGGTGTGAGTGATTGTGCTGGTACTTTAACGGCAATTGATAGCCAAATTGATGTCAATACCTTGGCTGAAAATACTGCGAGTGAATTACGAATCAATGAAATTGGTGTATGTGAATTTTCATTAAATAAACCGGTAGTATTTGATCCCTATAAACGTAATCGTAGTACTGGTTCGTTTATTATTATTGACCGTTTAACCAACGTCACGATTGGTGCGGGTATGATTACTGAAGCGGTTAATGGTCCAGCATCACATGCCGTATCTACAGATCAATTCTCAGCATTTGAGCTTGAATTTAATGCCTTGGTGAGAAAGCATTTTCCTCATTGGGAGGCTAACGATCTGAGTGAGATATTGAAGTAAATATTCAATCAAGGTCAGGCAGGCGATACTTTGTCTGACCTTGAGCTCAGAAGAATATTTTATTCTTATTGATATGGTTTATCTAAGATATCTGGTCTGAGTTTTCAGTTTTACTTAGATTGCAGTGACATTAACTTTTGGCGGACGATAAAATCTGTTGCCATTGTTGCAGCTTTTGTTCAAATGGTATTGCTGCATTGGCTGGACTGGTAGAAGGTAAGCGCAAGCGAATAACCTTTGTCTGTTGCTCGGAGAGCGTGGGTAATACATAGCGATTAAATATTTGTTCTGCTTTTGTACCATTAAACACTATTTTTTTGATCTTAGGGTGATGCCGTAAGAAGTGATTGAAATCGTTAATAATCAGGCTGTTCGTGTCAATGTTTTGATCCAGACTGCCCTTGCGTTGACAAGCTTTAACTACATCCCACACAGCGATCTGGTGATGGATTAGCTGCTGGCAGCGAACGTTATAATTTAGCTCTTTTTCAGTGTTAAATAATACAGATATGATACGCCAGAAAGTGTTGCGAGGATGAGCATAATACTGTTGCTGCTGTAATGATTTTACGCTGGGCATGGAGCCTAGGATAAGCAGGTTAGAATTAGTGTCAGCAATGGGGGGGAAGCTAATCTCTAATGGCAGGTTATAGGTCATTTATGAGTATGTTCTATTTGTGTTTGCCATCTTATCCCTGTCATTTAATCTTCAGAGTTTCTGGTGATTGAGGCTGGACGGTAGAGCTTTCAGGCGAATATTGGCTAGCAGCATAGCCAATGACAATAAAGGCAATGATGAGCCAAATACGTTGCTTTTGACGTGACTTTTTAGACATGAATTATTTTAATATCTATCGAAAATAATGTGCAAGCTTACCTCGATTTGTATCAGCAGGTAAAGCAAGGGCGCGTGAAGAAGAGAGGAACAATTATTTAACTTTAACACCACAGTCGTTTCAAAATGGTTATGACTATATTTTTCTGGTACTACAGAATAATTTAGTTAATTATTAAATATTAAATTAGCTCTTTATGTTTCTGTTCTTAAGTAGGGACGGCTATAATGAAAAGCTATTTTTATCTAGTTTAGAGAGCTTAGATGTATCAGTACGATAACTACGATCAGGCGATGGTTGATCAACGGGTTGCACAATACCGCGATCAAACACGTCGTTTTTTAGCAGGCGAGTTAACAGAAGAACAATTCCGCCCATTACGTTTAATGAATGGGTTGTATGTTCAAATCCATGCGCCAATGTTGCGAATAGCTGTGCCTTATGGACTTATGTCATCAAAGCAAGTACGTAAAATTGCTCATGTATCACGTAAATATGACAAAGGTTATGTTCATTTCACTACGCGGACAAACTTTCAGCTGAATTGGCCGACCTTAGAGAGCGTCCCTGATATTTTAGCTGAGTTAGCTTCTGTGCAAATGCACGGTATTCAAAGCAGCGGTAACTGTATTCGTAATACGACTTCTGACCAGCTTGCCGGCGTGAATGCTGACGAAATTGAAGATCCACGTCCTTGGTGTGAGATTATTCGCCAGTGGTCAACATTCCACCCTGAGTTTGCCTACTTACCACGTAAGTTTAAGATTGCAGTTATTGGTACCAAGGAAGATCGAGCTGCAACGCAATTACACGATATTGGTCTGCACTTGGTCAAAAATCACGAAGGTGAAATAGGCTTTGAAGTGTTAGTCGGTGGTGGTTTAGGTCGCACACCAATATTAGGACAGGTGATTCGCCCCTTCCTAGAGAAAAAAGACTTATTGTCTTATCTGGAAGCGATTTTAAGAGTTTACAACCGACTAGGTCGTCGTGATAACAAATATAAAGCACGTATTAAAATTACAGTACGTGAACATGGGTTGAGCCATATTCGTGAATTAGTTGAAGCGGAGTGGGTTAATATCCGCGAGCAACTAGTATTGGATGATAAAGAAATTGCACGTGTTAAACAGTACTTCACCGAGCCAGCTTATGAAGTAAGCGCTGCTGATGACACCAGTTTTTCTCAGATGCAAGCCGATAATGCGGACTTTGCTCGTTGGGTTAAGCAAAATGTTGTCGATCATAAAGTGGCGGGTTATAAAATTGCCTACATCTCACTTAAAGCGCCCCTTATGCCACCTGGGGATGTCACTGCCGATCAATTGGATGTCGTTGCCAACTTAGCGGATGAATTTAGCATGGGCGAGATTCGTTCTAGCCATAATCAAAATTTATTGTTGAGTGATGTTAAACAAGCCGATTTATATGCCTTGTGGTTACGTTTACAAGCTGAAGGTTTAGCCACTGCTAATATTAATACAATGGCAGATATGATTTGTTGCCCTGGTTTGGATTTCTGTGGTTTAGCTAACGCAACGTCTATTCCATTAGCAAAAGAAATCAATGAACGTTTTGATGATTTAGATTACTTGTATGACCTAGGTGATATCAAAATTAAAATATCAGGCTGTATGAATGGCTGTGCTCATCAAAGTGTCGGTCATATTGGTATTCTTGGTGTCGATAAAAAAGGCGAAGAGTGGTATCAATTTACGCTTGGTGGTAGCTCAGAAGCAGACGCATCATTGGGCGAGCGTTTAGGTCGTGCTATTCCTAAAGATGAAGTGGTCGATACAGTGGCGACCTTGTTGGAAGTGTTCAAAGAGCACCGTCATGAAGATGAATTATTTCTAGCCACTGTACGTCGAGTGGGTATTGATCCGTTTAAGGAGCGCGTTTATGCAGATAATTAAAGATCGTGAAATTGTTGAAGACAATTGGCTGCATTTAGATGATGAAGCGGCATTAGTTGCTGGCAACATCACCGTATCACTGACTCGCTGGCAGGAACAACATGAAACCTTGTCAAAGCATGAGGGTGGTTTAGGTCTGCGATTAATGGGCGACGATCCCCTTGAAGAAATCGTGCCGGACCTATCTTCTTTTTCGCTTGTAGTGCTTATATTTCCTGCTTTTACGGATGGTCGTTGCTACTCATTTGCACGATTATTACGCGATCGTTATCACTACACTGGTGAAATTCGTGCTCAAGGTGATGTGTTGCATGATCAATTGTTTTACATGTCACAATCAGGTATCAACAGTTTTGAACTAGCAAACCCAAGTCAAATGACAAATGCACTTGTTGCGTTCAATGATTTTAGCGAAAGTTACCAAACAACTGCGTTAAAACCAGAACCACTTTATCGCCGACGCTAAATTTAAATGGCTGTTTACGCGATTGGTGATGTTCAAGGCTGTTTTGATGAATTACTTAAACTACTGGATCACATCAACTTCGATCCAGTCGTTGATCAAATTTGGCTTGCTGGGGATTTAGTTAATCGTGGGCCCAAATCTGCAGATGTTTTACGGTTAGCTATCGAACTAGGTAGCCAGCGGGTTAAAGTGGTTTTAGGTAATCATGACTTACATTTATTGGCGAATGCAGCGGGTGTCTCTGAGCACAAACATCGTATGGATACGATGGAGTCTGTATTACTTGCAGATGATAAAGAACAACTGTTGACTTGGCTTCGTCATCAGCCTTTATTTCATCACGATAGTCAGTTGGGATTCAGTATGTTACATGCTGGTTTACCTGTCGAATGGTCAATCGCTGAGGCGAGTGAGCGCGCCAAAGAAGTCGAAGATGTTTTGCAGGGTGATAATTGGCGTGAATTTTTCAAAAATATGTATGGCAACAAACCTAAGGCATGGTCCAGTAAACTCGAAGGTTGGGATAGGTTACGCTTTATTACCAACTGTTTTACTCGTTTGCGGTATTGTCATGATGATGGTCGTTTAGCCCTTAAATTCAAAGGGGCACCTAATGATAAGCCCGAAGGTCAAAAGCCATGGTTTGATATGCCAAACCGAGTCTCTAAAAATGACCATATTGTATTTGGCCATTGGTCAACATTAGGTACGGGTCAATATGGCAATGTATTTTCATTAGACAGTGGCGCAGTTTGGGGTGAAAAGCTGACTGCTGTTCGAATTGATGCTGAGCCTTATCAATGGTTTACTATCGATGCGGATCCGACAGGTCTACCTCATGCAAAAAACAAAACGATCGCAGCCCCTTAACCGTGCCCAGTCTGTTCTGTTAGGTTTAATTTATTAAACAAAGTACAATATCGTTTTCACATAATCGGATCTTTAAATAATCATGACAAATATCACAACGTTTTCAGGTGATTTTTCAGCCAAAGGGCTAAAAGTTGGTATCGTCGCGGGACGCTTTAATGACTTTATCGTTGATAACTTGATTTCAGGTGCGATTGATTGTTTAGTTCGCCATGGTGCCAGTGAGAGTGATATTGATCTCGCTCGGGTTCCCGGTGCTGTCGAAATTCCACTAGCGGTGCAGCGTATGGCTCGCACCGGAAACTATGATGCACTTATTGCACTGGGTGCCGTTATTCGTGGTGGCACACCTCATTTTGAATATGTTGCAGGTGAGGTTTCAAAAGGCCTTGGGCAGCTGACATTACAACTTGATATTCCGATTTCATTTGGTGTCTTGACTGTAGATAGTATCGAACAAGCCATTGAACGAGCGGGTACTAAAGCCGGCAATAAAGGTGCTGAAGCCGCAATGGGCACCATTGAAATGGTTAATGTACTTCGTCAAATTGAGACTGGAAAATAATATGGCTGGTGGATTACCACGTTCTCATGCTCGCCGTGCGGCTGTGCAGGCTTTGTATCAGGCTTTAGTTAATGGACAGGCGCCTACCACCAAAGATGCCCTAGATTTTGTCAGTGCAGAAAATTCTGACAAGATGGATCAAAAATATTTCAGTACCTTAGTTGAAGGTGTATCAAAAGAACTGGATATGCTTGATGGCGAATTAGCTTATGCAGTAGATCGTAGTCTGTCGGATATTGATCCAGTTGAAAGCTCAGTATTGAGACTCGCTGTTTATGAATTTATTCATCGTCCTGAAGTCCCTTATCGTGTTGTATTAAACGAAGCGGTTGAACTAGCCAAAGCATTTGGTGGTGAAAAAGGACATCGATACGTCAATGGTGTTTTAGACAAAATGGGGTCTAAATTACGCGCTGTAGAGTACGAAGAATCAAAAGCGCGTCGTAACAATAAATAACGATCAATAGTGGACTTAGTTATAGCCAGGTATGCTGGACTAAAACCAAGTTACATTGTTGAGCTTTTATTGATGACTGTGTCGAAGTGTTTTTGGATCTAAGATTACTTTAAACACTTTTTTAGAAAATAAGATGAGTAAGTCTGGTTTTCAGCCGACCTCTGCTTGAGATTGTATTGATGAGCGCGTTATCTGAGTTTTCTTTAATCCAACGTTATTTTGAGCTGCTGACGAACCAACGTGATGATGTTCTATTAGGCGTGGGTGATGATTGTGCACTATTACGTTGCCCACCTGATCAGGTTATGGCTGTATCAATAGATACTCTTGTTGAAAACATTCATTTTTTTGCTGATGTTGATCCTGAATCCTTAGGTCACAAAAGTTTGGCGGTAGGATTGAGTGATCTCGCTGCAATGGGGGCTCAACCTGCATGGTTTACTTTAGCGATAACATTACCCGATATCGATGAAATCTGGTTAAACGCTTTTTCTCAAGGCCTAGCCAAACTCGCAAAGCAGCATAATATTCAATTAGTCGGTGGTGATACAACACGTGGGCCGTTAACGATTAGTATTCAAGTACATGGTTTTGTGAACGCGGAAAAAGCCTTACGCCGAAGTGGTGCTAAGCTTGGAGATATCATCTATGTGACAGGTACGCTGGGCGATGCTGGTGCGGCGTTAAAGTTAAAATTAGTGCAGTGGACTGATGCTAGGCTGACGAGAGAAGATAAATATTACTTGGCCCAGAGATTACAGCAACCAACACCAAGACTGGATATTGGACAAGGTTTAGTCGGTATAGCATCTTCTTCGATTGATATTTCCGATGGTTTATTGGCTGATTTAGGGCATATTCTTGAAAAAAGTGGTGTGGGTGCTAGACTCGATTTATCAAGGTTGCCTTTGTCATCAGCTCTTGCAAAGATTGATAGAAAAGTAGCCGAAAAGTTTGCGTTACAATCCGGCGATGATTATGAGTTGTGCTTTACTGTATCACCGGATTTTGTTTCAGAAATTGAACACATCTTCCAAGGTAAATGTACCCGTATTGGTATGATTACCGATGATGAGGGAATTTATTCTATCGATGGTAATGATTCGTTGGTTGCATTAAAAGGTAATGGTTATGATCACTTCCCCACCTAAAAGGACATTTCGCGAATTACTCAAACGACCTGCATGTTTTTTAGGGTTAGGCTTTGGCTCAGGTTTAGCACCTAAAGCACCGGGGACATTTGGTACATTAGCAGCTGTGCCAATTTATCTTTTGATGCAAAATCTCTCTCTAGCAGTCTATTTAATGATAGTCGCTATCGCTTTTATTGCGGGTATTTGGATTTGCCAGAAATCAGCTGATTGGCTGAGACAAAATGATCCATCAGCCGTGGTGTGGGATGAAATTGTCGGTTATTTAATTACCATGATTGCAGCCCCTGCTGGTTGGCAGTGGATGTTGTTAGGCTTTGTTTTATTCCGGTTTTTCGATATTTTAAAACCATGGCCAATTAATCTGGCCGATAAAGCGATTCATGGCGGCTTAGGTATTATGGTAGATGACGTGATTGCCGGTGTATTTGCATTAGTGTGTGTGCAATGGCTTTATCGCGTGTTACCAACAATTAATTTATAAAGATTAATTGTTGGTATAAGTTTATTAATAATCAGTTCCAGCATCCAGTGATAGCAGCTCTTTTATCACCCGTATGTGTTAAAGTTAATGTACCACAGCTATCTGATGCTTGAGTTCCTTGAGGTGCACCATTTATTGTGAAAGATGTTGTCGTTAACGTTGGAAGTGTAAAAGTGTAGTAATCACTGGTAATTTGCGATGCGGTTATCATAGAACTAGCAGAAAGGCTGTTATATTGATTTTTTTCAGTAAACTTCCGTTCCATATAGTTTGCCATTTCTAACATGGCCGCCTGTGCATCACTTCGACGCGCTTGACGCACACTATCCTGATAATTAGGATAAGCAACACTAGTAAGAATAGCAATTATGGCAATTACTATCATTAACTCAAGTAATGTAAAACCTTTCTGATAGTATGTTTTCTTGATCATCACTCTTGAGTCACCCAGATTTTAGTAATATGTCCACGTTCTTCTGAAGCAGATTTCTCTATATTAAACATTATTTTTTGACCTTGTACTAAATCCGCTTCAATTAAACTACCCATGCCATCCACAACGTAACTAACACCATCAATTACAATCACGGATTGTTCAACTTGATAATTATTAATTGTACCTGATAACCCAAATTTAGTGATGAGGGTATCGTTAGCTAAATCAGAATTGAGCTCAACTTGATTCGCTTCGTCGACGACAATCGTCATCGCCATATTAACCTGCGGTATCCCTAATAAAATCAATGAGGTAAGTAATACTATTTTTTTCATAAAAATAACCTTTATGTTAACGAATTTCTTCCCAAGATATACGGCCACTATAGGCCGTTTCCCGGCTTTCAGCGAGGCTATCTAATGTGCCTGTGCTACGTGTATCAATTTTGAGTTCTTGATCTGGAGTGCCTGGAACTCTTATTACTACTGGTGTTGACATCATGCCCCCATTACCTGAACGGTAGCCGCTGACAGGGATATTTATCTCTACTTCTTCGCCATCAATTGTTACTGTGACCGTTTGGAAGTCAAGGGTGTTAATTACGCCATCACGATTAATATCAAATGGTGAAATATCAAAGCGTCCGCCAGTTAAATAATCTAGCTCCATTAACCAGCTATCTCCACCCGCAGTGCACGCTGCCGTTGAAGGAGTTCGGGTTACAAATACAAATCTACCGTCACGAATCACAGGATTTACATCGACACGTTCCCCTGTTTCAGGCAAGTCCATGAACCAACCCTTTTGGGAAGGGTATGTGACTGCATTTTGACTGGTAATACGATATTTGTTAGTGACGGCTGGACTTATACTCGAATCCTCAATTGATACATCAATGAGAACAGTTTGCGCTACTAAGTCTGACCTACCACTTATATTTTCATCGATATCTCTTATGCCATAAAACGTTTGAGTATCTGTTGATGATAGATCGGTTATTTCCATATATTTACCGGTACCAAAACCAATCATATAACCACCATTGGGGTGGCGAGTAACGAGGGGGGCCGTTGTGATAGATTGTCTGTTATTGCTATTATCTTTCGCAGTAAATAAGGGTTTGCTATCTGATATTGGATTTTCCCAATTAGTAGTATCGTTGCTTGAAACATCAAATTTCCAGATATTTCCTTCAAGATCACCGGCATAGATACTGTCGATATCACCATCACCATCAGTGTCGATAGGTGTTGGTGTTGCCAAGCCATTTGGCGTTGTAGTGCTTCCTTCTCCTGTATCAAGTTTTATATAATCAGAGCCCAACGTCCACGTACCATCAATGCCATCTTCAATAAATAAAATGTATAAATAAGCGTGCCCGGTTGAGCTGGCATTTCCATCTATTTCAGTATTGTTATAACCATTTCCTAGAATAACAGCCCATTTACCATTGGCCATTTTAGCAATTTGAGCTGATTGGCCTGTTAGTTGGTTATTAACAGGATCAATGTAGGTGTAACCGAGATCAACATCATCTTCATCACTAAATTCCCACAATACAGTATTGCTTGCCGCTGTATTTCCTTCAGAAAATAACGATGGGTTAGTTACGTCGAGTGCATAGATGCCTTGCCCACCCGCATTAAGACCGCCCGCTAGTATTGTTTTCCAGCCGTTTACATTAGCATCAGCAACCATCGGGGACCCATTCACATAATAGCGATGTTGTAATGTTGATGTGCCATAGCCTATTGCAGTTAAACGACTTAGTTGTGGATATACTTCACGTGGAATATAAGCCAGTTTTTCCTCTCCAGTAAGAGCATCAAATCCATGCAACATGCCATCATTAGCACCACTATAAATCATTGCTGTTCTTGATGCGTTACTTGTTCTAAAAGCTGAATAGCCTGACGTTTCTGAGTCACTGTAGCCTGCTGCAGGTGCACCAACATAATAAGGTGTGGAATGAACAATATCACCAAGTTTACCGACTCTATCTTGTCTGAAATTTGCTGCAGAAGCTCCGCCAGTACCACCTCGAATAAAATCGACACGGTCAGAGCCTAACATATCTGCTGTACTTGTTATTGCATTGGTATTTAGAGCATCTTTAGCAGTAGTATTTGTAAGGGCGTTAATGTTTGACCATCTAAATGGAATACCATCATGTGTATCACGACCATATGTCAAAATAACGCGATTATTGGCTGATTTAGCACTAAGTTGTTCGCCCGCATCCCACGCAGGAGTATTGTTGATTACACCTGCTAAGCTAATTGACTTGGCTAGTAATTGACCACTCCAGTCACCGCTATTAAAACGTGCCTGATAAATAAAACTATTGGTTGATAAAGAGGCTGAGTTTGTTGCTGCCGATGAAGATGCGCCTGTTTTAGCAAGAATATCAGAGAATATAGTGTCAAATGTGGCTTGAAGGGAGGCGGGATCATTCGCCAAATAACTGCTGTTGGTTCCGCCTGCGACTGCAATTTGATCCAGTGCGGTTGGGTCGGTGCCGACAGGTAGAGCAAACCCAACAATGTAACTTTCGACTCCCTCAGTCTTAAGGAGGCCTGCTGCTGCTGCGACATCAGCCAATGCTGTGACAGGATTAGTGGTTACAACTCCGATAGAGTTCGTTGATGGTAAGCCATCTGTCAATAAAGTAACAAAGTCTTTACCACAAGATTCAGGTAATGTGGGAGCTGGCCCGCCTTGATTAGCGGGGATCGTCGAACCTGAAAAATAATTTTTTGCAGTTTCTAATGTGCCTTCTAGAGGGGTAAGACCTGCGTTTTGTAGCGGCCATTGTGGGTTCGTTGGGCGATTACTTGTAAACTGAGATACGGCTACCTTTTTACGGAGTGCTGTTGCTTGATTTGCATCAAGTAGTGCAACCGGAGTATGGAGGTAACCTTTACCGGGTGAAGTATTTGCAAACCATGTCAGACTGACTCGATCCCACGTTATAAAACGTCCAAAGTCTAGAATGTTTTGGGCTAAATCACTATCCGTTGGATAAAACCCTCCTCCAAAATCATAGGAAGTAAATCCAGCTGCTCTTTCACTCCAGCCATTATTCCATGCAGGTAGAGTATCTGTGGCCGTCGTTTTATTTCTAAAACAACGGTAATCATCCCATGGACCACCTGGGTAAGATTCTGAACCATTGTCAAAATCTGCCGTTACAGAGTAACAATAGCTACTTCCTTGGTTCGAACCTGCATAAAAAGGTAAAGCAACATTATAGTATATAAAACTACCGGCATTAGAAAGGTTAGGTACTCGGAAGCGTTTCGTTGATGAGTCACGATCGCCTGTAAAAGCGGGGTCGTAATTCGCTGGATCAAAACTGACATCATACGGGGCGTTATGAAGGTGTTGTAATACAACGCCGGTTTGTTGATATGCCATCAAGCCCATATTAATTTTACCAGTATAGGTAGTGATTAAATTGTTGACGGCATTTCGGGCAATTTCTGACTTACTGTCAGCGCTAGCACCCCCAACAGCTGAACCATTTGAGTTTTCATCCATACTATTTGAATTATCGAGAATAACCAATACATTGGCTGGTTCTGCATTGGATACAAACAACGGCGCATAATGCAAGTCAAGCGGTGCTGATTGAGCTGCCAGAGAAGCCAATAAATAAAGTGATATAAGCGTTAATGGTGCTTGAAAGTGCTGGTGTTTCATTTTCTTTCTCCTGCCCGACATTTGTTCTTAGTAGTGTGATTTTTTAAGGAGCATAAACCGATTGCAGTATGGATTGAGTTGTATCAAGTCCGCCTTGAGCGAGTGCTGTGACGGTGTACACATATTTCCAGCTTGCAGCGCCGGCTGGAAAGAATTTTTTTCCAACAATTAGATAGCGAGGTTGAAAACTAAGGCCCCCAATATTGCTTGCTGATGTATATGTACCATAACTTACTGCATTGGCGACAAGGGCTGCTTCATCCCAGATTTTTGATTGACCCGCTGGTCCCACATAACATAAACCTAAAGTGCAGGTGCTTGTCATACCGGTTAATCCTGACACTCTAGTGGACTTGATATCATTCTCTGCATCACGCAAAGCTGCTTCGGCTGCTTGGAAAGCAACGTTCATATCTTTATTGTTACCTGCCATTTTTTCTTCTAACCCTGTTACCTGCATGGCTGTTACGCCAATCAGTGTCATGAGTAGCAACATGATTAAGCTGATGACTAATATGACACCTGACTGTGGGGTTTTATAAGTACAATTAATCATGGGAAGTAAGAACCTTATTTAAGGTAGTCGGTTGCGTAGTGCAATAGTGGTCGTGAATACCCGGCGAATTCGATGATCAGTCGGAGTGGTAGAGTTGCCAAAAATAGTATAAGGAACAGCCACTGTTGCCAAATTATCATCTATTGTTGTGGCTAATAGGCTTATTCTGATGCTTACTACATTATCCATATTTAAAGCAGAAGAGTTAGCTGAAACATAATAGTTTGGGGTGTGATCATTATCGGTATCTTCGCCATAAAGAACCTGCATATCTTCAATGCCTTCGACAAGCTCTTCAGCGGAGCTGACTCCATCTTTACGGTAAAGAGAATGGATTCCTGATGGGTTTGTACGGATGTAATAAGTTCTGCTGATAAGCTTAAATAACTCGCCTTTTCCTGCATAACACGCCCCAAGATCTGTTGAGGCATTTCCCGGGGCAGGGTTAACCCCTTCTGCGTGAATCACTTCACTGCCGGAACTCAGTTGACTAATTTGGAAAATTACAGCGTTATCGCAGTTAGCCGCAATTACAATATCATCGCTAGCGAATGATGCTGTATTTGAAATCTTAAGATTTGCCGTCTGAGCAACTACGGCTTTAACATCGGTATCACAATCTGTGGAATTAGTAGGTTGTCCAGTAATGTCAACACCTTGACCTAAAACTCCCCTAACCGTTAGCACATCATGGCCGGTTAATGGGGCTGTGATACTTGCATCTAACGCAGGGCTCCATGTATCAGCTCCTGTAGACTCGAAGCCTTGTATTGCCGAAGAAAAATTGTAGTTAAATGAGGAGGTGTCATTTAATGTGTTAGTAAGAATTCTAGTTGATGCCACGCAGCCCATGTTTCCAGCCATACGAATATCATGATTCAGAAAGCTAATAGCAAATCGAGCATTTTCCTGTAAGCGAGAAAGATTTTCTTGCACTCGATAACTCTGTTTAGAATTGATAAATAACTGGATTATGCTACCTGTAATAAAGACACCTAAGGTAACGGCAATCATTAATTCAACAAGAGTGAGGCCTTTTTGCTTACTTACTAGATGATGACTCATGGTTGCACACTCAGCTGAAAATTAGGGTCATCAGTGTTCACATTACCATCACGATTGTCATCCCAATTTATACTGATTGTATAAACGGCACCTGAAGCAGAAATTGAACCGGTACCCGCTGGTAAAGCATCAGTAATGCCTAAATTCCACTCATATAAATCACGACCAGCCATATCAGTAGCATTGCAGCCAGGTGGAGACGTGCAGGAACTATAAGCATTGGAGGCCTCATTTGAGTCAGCAATTACATAGATACTTGCATTTGTGTTTATGGCTCCTAAATTACTACGCATTCGATCAGCAATATCATAGGCTAATTGTGTTGCTTGGCTACGATTATAAGCACTGTGGTTCATATTAAGCCCAGTGGATTGTAAGCCTGCGAGCCCCAATAATCCGATGGCGAGAATGACCAAGGCGATTAATACTTCAAGTAAGGTAAAACCGTTTTGTTTTACTAATGTCGCAATAGTCATGGACATGATGCCGTTGTAGTTTGAGTTCTTACCCTTCCAGTCCGGTTTACGATAATGGCTTTTGATGTTGTTGTGTCAGCTAAATCATCACAGAGTCTGAAAGTATCATTAGTTAAACCAATCGATGCGGGCATACCATTCGCTAGATAAGCCATCCACTCAGCATAGTTTGTCGTACGAAGGGTGTAACCATTGCTGAGAAATGAAGTGGTTTTTATAAGGCAGTCCTCACCTGTTTCACATAAGTTGGTATCACCATCATCATTAAAGGAGCCATCAGCATTGACATCTGCGAATATATCCCAGCCACCTTCCCAGACGTTATCAGTCGTCCCTTTATGCCTGATAGAAACTTGCAAGCCTCTTTTGATGGCCTCACTTTTCGCTAAATGTAGTGTTGCTATCAACTGGTTAGCATTAGTGACGGTTCTACTGTTTCTGATAGTCGTTTGAAAACTCGGTACAGAAAGGCTAAGTAGGATCGCTGCGACGACTAATGTAATCATAAGCTCAATGAGGGTAAATCCTTGTAATTTTTGAATATTAACCATTTTCAAAACCTTCTTGCTATCCATAGCTTAGTAGCATAGCCCCTTCATATTACTAAAGTAAAGAGCTAGTACGAACGAAGTTGATACTCCGTTCACTTTACTAGAAAATTAAAAAATAGACTAATTTTTAACAACAACATTTATGATTCAAGAGGAATACCGAAACTTTGTTCGAAACGAATAGCAAATTCCTCCATAGTAAAATGATGGTTTTGTGTGCCATGTTGTTCGATTTTTATTGCGCCCAGCAACGATGCAATTCTGCCTGTTATTTCCCAATCCTTTCTGTGCATTATGCCGTGAATTAAACCAGCACGATATGCATCACCACAGCCAGTAGGATCCGCCAATTTTTCTGTTTTTGCCGATGGAATAGAAATGCATTTTCCACCGGTATAAATTAATGAGCCTTCTCCCCCGCGGGTGATAATCAATGCTTCAACGTGTTCAGCAATTTCGTGAGGTGATAAACCTGTACGATCTTGAAATAATTGAGCCTCATAATCATTTAATGTGATGTAGCTTGCTTGTTTTGTGAAGTGTAATAGTTCTTCACCACCGAACATTGGTAAGCCTTGGCCTGGATCAAAAATAAAGGGAATACCGGCTTCCTGTAATTGCTGGGCGTGCTGAATCATGCCGTCGCGACCATCTGGAGATACGATGGCTAAGGTAATATCTTTTGCTTCATTGATAGGCGTTTCATGAGCTAAATTCATCGCGCCAGGATGGAATGCGGTGATTTGATTATCGTTGATATCGGTAGTGATGAACGCTTGGGCTGTGTAACTGCCTTTTTTTATGTGAACATGGCGACGACTTATTTGGTGTTGATCCATCCATGTAGCATAACTTGAAAAGTCACTTCCTACGGTGCCCATTGGCACAGGCTCATCACCTAAAAGCTTTAGATTGTATGCTATATTCCCCGCGCACCCCCCAAATTCACGTCGTAATTCTGGAACTAAAAATGCAACGTTTAGCATATGCACCTTGTCTGGCATGATGTGGTTTTGGAATTTATCAGGAAACACCATGATGGTGTCAAAAGCGAATGAGCCACAAATGAGTGCTGACATAAGGTTATCCTTCAGGTTTAGTTGATAATATTAATAGTTTGGTATTTTATCCTGCAGCTTGTCTTTCGAACTTTGGCTCTATTAAGCTTAAGCTAGCGTGGCGGGCTAAAGTCCAACCTAGTTAAATGTTATCTAGAGAGTGAATTGCTTTATACAAACTATTCATGGGTGTTTAATTGATGTCCATCGGCAGTAATTGATAGCTTTCCGTTAATGAACGCTTTTAAATGATGGCCTACAAGTTCATTTCGCCAACCTTGTAATATAGGGATTTCTGTCTCACCTGCCACCATGCGTTCAATATCTTTACGTGAGGCTACGGCTATTGGGGCAATTTCTTGTTCAATACAATATTTTCTAAGCAAAGAGATAACTGCATCAACAATCGAGTCTTGTTGAGGAGTAAGCGGATCAGTCTTTTTAATAGTAGGCCATTGTTCTTTTGGTAGTGCTTTCGCCAAAGCTATTTCTGTCAGCAGATCCTTGCCATAGCGATTTATTGTATTGGGTTCTAAGCCACGAATTAGACTAAATTTATCAAACGATTCAGGTGCTAGTTTAGCTAAGTCGAGTAATACGTCATCTTTTAATATCCAGCGACGAGGGCGATTTGATGAAATAGCTCGTTGTTCACGCCATGCAGCTAAATGCAGTAATATTGCTAGTTGAACTCCTTTTAGGCGGCCAAAACCTTTTACTTTTCTCCACATTGTTTCAGGTTTTATTCGATAAGTATCGATGTCCGTTAAAATTGATAAGTCATCATCGAGCCAATGCGTACGCTGTTTATCTGCCAACTGTTGCCGAAGTAATTTGTAAACATCACGCAAGTAGCGAACATCATCAGCAGCATACTCGATTTGCGCAGGATCCAAGGGTCGTTTAGTCCAGTCAGTGCGAGAATGTGCTTTATCTAACTCTACATTGATACAGAGTTTGACTAGATTGCCATAACCAATTTGATCACCATAGCCTAAAATAGTAGCGGCTAATTGGGTATCAAACACATTAGTTGGAAGTTCATTACGAATCAGATAAAGTAATTCTAGGTCTTGTCTTGCGGCATGAAAGACAACCGTGATTAAAGGATTGTAAATAAGATCTAAAATCGGTGTTAAATCATTTATTGCAATGGGATCGATGCAAGCAATTGCATCTTCTGTGGCGACTTGAATCAGACATAATTGTGGGGAATAGGTTTTTTCACGCAAGAATTCGGTGTCAACCGTCATCCATGTGGTGTGGGCGATCTGCTGACAGAAAGTATTAAGTTCGGTGGCGGTATCGATGTAATGAACGGTCATTTTTATGAGAATCTTGCTTAATAGAAAAGGTACAGTATAACGGCTTTACTCAATGCTGCTCTTTGATAGAAAAATATCAGTCAACAATCCTACTCGGTGAGCTTTTTTTGTATATCACGCTGCTCAAATGGCCAACCGATATCAGTATTATCAGGAAACTTTACTACCGGGATGCGAATGCCATAACGTTCAACAAGTTCATCATTATCACCAATTTCAGTAGAAATTATGTTGAGGGGATATTGCTTAGCTAATGTCTGCAATATGAGATCAGCGAGTTCACAGAGGTGGCAGCCAGCAGTAGTATATAAAATGAGTGTGATCATTTTTCTAATAAACGTGGCATTAGATCGATAAAATTACAGGGCCGATGGCGTGCATCAAATTGTTCTTTAAGTATCGCGTTCCAAGCGGTTTTACATGCACCGCTAGAACCCGGTAGGCAGAAAATAAAAGTGCCATTAGCCACACCGCCAATAGCGCGAGATTGAATCGTAGATGTTTTAATGTCTTGGTATGAAATCTGGCGAAATAACTCACCAAATCCAGCGATCTCCTTATCCAGTAATACTTGGACAGCTTCAGGCGTGCCATCTCGACCTGTTAGACCGGTGCCGCCAGTAGTAATAACCGCTTGAACATCAGGATCGGCAATCCACTGTGAAATGATGGCTCTGATTTGGTAGGTATCATCAGGCACTATCTTTTGTGCGGCAAGTTGATGCCCGGCATTTAATATGCCTTCTCTGAGAACTTTACCTGATGTGTCGCTATCACAATTGCGCGTATCGGAAACTGTTAGTAAGGCAATATTGACGGGAATGAAGCTACGTTCCATAAGATTTAACTCTGCATTATAATTAGGTCGCAGTATAATCTGGCGATGTCTTATGGTCTATGTATTTAACAAGGAAGATATTAATGAAAAAATTATTATTAACTCTAGCAATGAGTACTACTTTGATAGCTTGTGCAGCTAACGACCCTAATCAACGGGCTAAAACAGGTGCCGCAGTCGGTGCGGTTGCAGGAGCCCTATTAGGGCATGCGATCGATAATGATAAGGGTGGCTTACTGATTGGTACGGCAGTGGGGGCCATGGCTGGGGCTGGAGTAGGTCACTATATGGATAATCAGCAACAAGAAATGGAAGCCGCATTAGCATCTGAGCAAGCGGCACATAATATTGAGGTGCAACGCTTACAAGATGAAAGTTTAAAAATTGATGTGTCGAGTGAGATATCTTTTGATTTTGGCAGTGCTGCATTAAAATCCACGTTCATGCCAACCTTAATGAAAGTGTCTGATATTTTAGTGCGATATCCCAATACGATAGTTCATGTGGTCGGTCATACGGACAGTGTCGGCTCAGAAAGCTATAATATGCAACTTTCACAACAGCGGGCGGGATCGGTCGTCAATTATTTTGTCTCTCGGGGCATTCCTAGTGATCGATTGATAACTGTCGGTCGCGGAGAGCTGGAACCTAGAGCAACTAATGATACCGAAGCCGGTCGTCAATTAAATCGTCGAGTAGAAATATATGTCAAACCCGTCATCGAAGGGCAAGAATCAAAAGCATTCCAAACACCGCAAAGTGACCAATACTGATCGTAATAGCAATACATCGCGTAATGACCTGATCTTTGGATTACATGCCATACAGGCCGCTCTTGAAATGCCTGTAACGCGTGTGACGGAAGTTTGGTTGTCAGATGAACGGCATGATGATCGCATTGCGTCGATTATTGAGGCTGCAAAGTCACATGATGTTTCTATTCATAAAGTCGATAGCGAACAACTTGATGAGATGGCGCCAGATGCTCGGCATCAAGGTGGTGTGGCTCGTTGCACACCACTTCGTGATTTAGATGAAACGGATTTAGATAAAATTTTAGATGATCTTAAGGATGCACCATTTTTATTAGTGTTAGATGGTGTGCAAGATCCGCATAATCTCGGTGCATGTATGAGAACGGCTGAAGCAGCCGGGGCGCATGCAGTGATTGCACCCAAAGATCGAGCATCAAGTTTAACCAGTACGGCGTTAAAAGTATCCAGTGGTGCCGCTGAACGTTTGCCCTTTATTCAGGTGACTAACTTGGCGCGCGTTTTGCGCGAATTGCAGCAGCGAGGTATTTGGGTAGTTGGAACATCAGGTGAAAGTGAAGTGACACTTTATGATGCTGACTTGAAGGGACCTTTAGCTATCGTTCTAGGCGCTGAAGGTCGCGGTATTAGACGATTAACTCGTGAGTATTGCGATCATGTCATGTATATCCCAATGCAGGGTGGAGCGGAAAGTTTGAATGTTTCCGTGGCGGCTGGCGTGTGTTTATTTGAAGCATTTAGACAACGTAACTTGTGATTATGTAACAAGATAACGTAAAATCGCCGATTGCCTTTTATGTAGTTATATATCGGCAAAACTCCTTGCCTCAATTTTTGGGGCTGTATAAACCGTGAGGAGCTCTTAATGAGACATTACGAAATCGTGTTTCTGGTCCACCCTGATCAGAGTGAACAAGTACCTGCAATGGTTGAAAAATACCAGCAGATTCTAACAAGCAATGGTGGTGCAGTGCACCGTTTTGAAGATTGGGGTCGCCGTCAATTAGCTTACCCAATCAACAAAATTCACAAGGCACACTACATTCTAATGAATGTCGAATGTGATGTTGAGCAATTGAATGAAGTAACAACTGCTTTCCGTTTCAATGACGCTGTTATTCGTAATCTTGTCGTAACTACTGATGGTGCTGTTACTGAACCGTCACCAATGATGCGTAAAGATGAAGAAGAAAAACCGCGTAGACGCGATAACGCTTAAAACCCAAGGAGCATACAATGGCACGTTTTTTTAGACGTAGAAGATTTTGTCGCTTCACCGCTGAAGGTGTTAAGCAAATCGATTATAAAGATGTAACTTTATTGAAAAATTACATTACAGAAACAGGAAAAATTGTTCCTAGTCGTATTACAGGGACTAAAGCGCGTTACCAACGTCAGCTTTCAACATGTGTGAAACGTGCGCGTTTCCTAGCGTTGATTCCTTACTGCGATATGCATAAGTAAAGACATATTGTTATCCAAAACATCGAATCACAATTAAGACGTAAGTAAAAAAATGTTGCAGAATCTTGCACTATTTTCAATGCGAGGCCGTTGGCAAGCCGCTGGTGTCATAGCATTACTTTCGATTGCCGCTTTGATGTTACCTCCCTTTAGCTATTTAGCGAGTGGGATAATTGTTCTCTGTACTTTACGTATGGGGCCAAAAGAAGGAATAAGGGTTGTTCTGGCCACTACCGTGTTATTCACATTATTAACCGCGGTGTTACTAGATAAGATTTTTATTTCAGGATTGTTCTTAATATCAAGTTGGTTGCCTATTTTGGGAGTAAGTTTGGTATTGGGTTATACGCGTTCGCTGGCGGTGAGTTTACTGGCAGCAACGGGTTTGGGTATAGTGGTTGTATTAGGTTTTTATTTAGTATTACCAAACCCAATGGTGTGGTGGCAAGCATTGATTGAGCCAATTGCTGAGACTTTAGGTCAGCAGCCTGGTTGGCAGTTCGATCAAGTACAAACACACACTATAATATTGAATTTATCGGTCATGATGACGGGTTTAATGGCTGCGGGTTTGAGCCTCAATGTTATATTGGGTTTGTTGGTTGGCCGGTCATGGCAAGCTAAATTGTATAATCCGGGTGGTTTTGCGACTGAGTTTCAACAGCTTCGACTTGGCAAATCCGCAGCAATATTGACGGTTGTAATAATGAGTGTGACGGCGTTACCTTTGAGTAATAACGTCGCAGTACTACGAGAGTGTTTGCCTCTTTTGCTGGTGTTATTTAGTTTGCAAGGGTTGTCAGTAGTACATGCCATTGTTAAACAACAACAAAGACAGTCATTTTGGTTAGTAGCAGTATATGTATTACTCATTGTAATGGTGCCGCAAATGGCGGTGTTGTTGACAATGATAGGTGTTTTGGAACAGTGGTTTAATTTTCGTCGACTTTCATTAGGAAGTGACGAGTGACTTTAAAGAGCAGTGTTTCACTGCGAATGAGGGTAGAACGATGCAAGTAATTTTGCTAGAAAAAATGCAGAAACTTGGAAACCTAGGTGATGAAGTTTCAGTTAAAGCTGGCTTTGGACGTAATTTCTTAGTACCTAAAGGTAAAGCTTTATCTGCAAACAAGCGTAACAGAGAAATTTTTGAAACGCGTCGTGCAGAGCTAGAAGCCGCGGCAGCTAAATTGCAAGGTGAAGCTGAAGTGCGTAAAGCTAAACTAGTTAAAGCCGGTGATGTCAATATCATGGCTAATGCTGGTATTGAAGGTAAATTGTTTGGTTCAGTTGGCGCTTTAGACATCACCGATGTATTGAATGCTGCTGGCGCTGATATTGACCGTAGTGAAGTGCGCCTTCCTGAAGGACCATTACGTCACACAGGTGAATACGATATTACTATTCAACTGCATGCAGATGTTATTGCTGTTGTTAAAGTAAATGTAACGTCTGAAGCTCAACTGCAAGCACAAGCTGAAGCAGAAGAAGCGAACAAAGCAAGAGCAAAAGCGTTAGAAGAAGCTGAAGCAATTGCAAAAGCACAAGAAGATGCTTAAAAAGTAACAACAATGGGGCTGATAAATATTAGCCCCATTACCTAATTTTAGTTAGACCATATTAAAAGGTTTAACTGTCTAAAGATAATGTGTGTAACACAACTGGGTGACTGCTGTGGATGATGATTTAAACTATCCTGAATCCTATACCGATATGGCAACACACGCACTCAAGATTCCGCCTCATTCCATTGAAGCCGAGCAATCTGTGCTAGGTGGACTCATGCTTGATAATAATAGTTGGGAAAAAGTTGCCGACTTGTTAGTTGATCATGATTTCTATCGCCGAGACCACCAACTTATTTTTCGTGGTATTGCCGCATTATTTGAAAAGTCCGAACCTGTTGACGTCATTACTTTAGCCGAATGGCATGATACTCGCGGCGAGCTTGATCAAGTTGGTCAATTGGCATACTTAGGCATGTTAGCCCGAAATACTCCGAGTGCTGCCAACATCGTTGCCTACGCATCTATCGTTCGTGAGCGTTCAATTTTAAGGCAATTAATTACTATTGGCACCACTATCTCTAACGATGCGTTTAATCCCGATGGACGCAGCAGTGAAGAGATGTTGGATCAAGCCGAGCGACAAGTTTTTGAAATTGCTGAAAAAGGCGCCAAACGGAGTGGCGGGTTCATTCAAGTTAAAGAAGTATTGAGTAAAGTTGTTGATCGTATCGATACTTTATTTGAAAATGACAGTCCTATAACCGGGCTCTCTACTGGTTTTACTGATTTTGATAATGAAACATCAGGTTTACAGCCCGCCGATTTAGTCATTGTCGCAGGGCGACCATCAATGGGTAAAACGACCTTTGCAATGAATCTTGCCGAGAATGCGGCAATCAAAAGTAAACAGCCTGTTGCTGTATTTAGTATGGAAATGCCTGCTGATGCACTGGCCATGAGGATGTTGTCATCACTTGGTCAAATAGATCAACACCGTCTACGGACGGGTCGTTTAAATGATGATGATTGGCCTCGCTTGACCTCCGCTATCGCCTTATTGAATGAGGCACCTTTGTTTATCGATGATACACCAGCATTATCGGTCACTGAATTGCGAGCACGTGCACGTCGTTTGAAGCGCGAACATGGACTGAGCTTAATTGTTATCGATTATATTCAGTTGATGCAAGGTAGTGGTAAGACAGGTGAGAATAGAACGACTGAAGTCTCCGAGATCTCACGATCGCTAAAAGCATTAGCAAAAGAGCTTGAAGTACCTGTTATTGCTTTATCTCAGCTTAACCGAAGCCTAGAGCAGCGGCCTAATAAGCGGCCAATTATGTCTGATTTACGTGAGTCAGGCGCGATTGAACAAGATGCTGATTTAATTGTCTTTATTTATCGCGATGAAGTGTACAACGAAGATTCAACGGATAAAGGTAAAGCTGAAATCATTATTGGTAAGCAGCGTAATGGTCCAATTGGCACTGTGGCGCTGACCTTCCAGGGGAAATATACTCGTTTTGAGAATTTTGCTTATCAAAATTACGATGATTATAGTGAGCAATAACGGTGTCGTCTTATCCTGTTGCTCGAATTGATCTAGCGGCGCTGCAATATAATTTTGAACGTATAAAACAGCTTGCACCCAACAGCCGCGTTATGTCGGTCATCAAAGCCAATGCATACGGACATGGTGCGATTCAAGTTGCACAGGCACTTCAGAAAAGTGATGCTTTTGCTGTGGCAAGGCTATCTGATGGCGTGCAGTTGCGTGCTTCTGGTATTAGGCAACCGATTGTCGTCCTAGAGGGGGTTATGTCAGTAACTGACCTAGAAGTTGCAGCAGAAAATACATTATCAATAGTATTTCATCATCCTTTACAACTTGAGTTGCTTAAAACTGCCACATTGCACCAACCCCTGTCTTTTTGCTGGTTAATGTTAGAAACAGGAATGCATCGTTTAGGCCTGCCAGTTGAAACTATTTCAGATGCTTTGCACGCATTATCAACAAGCCGCAATATTTCAGGAAATATTGGATTGATGAGCCACTTTGCGAATTCAGATTTAGTGGAGGATCCTAGAAATCAGCAGCAGTTAAGTAAACTGATGAGTTGTGCTGAACAGTATGACTTAGAAGTCAGTATGGCCAATTCTGCAGCAATACTGTCAATGACTACCAGTCATAAAGGCTGGATACGTCCCGGTCTTATGCTATATGGTGCTTCACCTTTTGCGGATAAAACGGCTAGTGAATTGGACTTAAAGCCCGTGATGTTACTAACATCTAACTTAATTGCTATTCAGTATATTGAGGCTGGCGATCAAGTTGGTTACGGCGGTATTTGGACTGCAAAAAAAGCAGGTCGTATAGGGATTGTGAGCATTGGTTATGCCGATGGTTATAGTCGCCAGCTTTCAGATGTCGGAAGGGTAGTCATTAATAATCAAAAGACGACAATACTCGGTCGGGTTTCGATGGATATGATTGCAGTTGATTTAACTAATTTGGATCCTGTTAGTATTGGTGATGAAGTGATTCTGTGGGGCACTGATTTGTTGACAGTTGATGATGTTGCCCATGTTGCGAAGACTATTTCTTACGAATTATTTTGCCAACTGAGTGAGCGTGTAACAAGGGATTATCATGGCTAAGCCAAAGCGTGTTTATCGTTGTAAAGAGTGCGGGGCACAAACACCTCAATGGGGTGGGCGTTGTGCTGAGTGTGGGGCATGGAATAGTCTGGAGGAAGAGATTCAAGCTCCAGCATCAGGGGGGAATCAATCAACTATAAGCCGACATACTGGTTATGCGGGCGAGCAAAAGAACCAAGTTCAATCTTTAAGTGCCGTTACTTCAGAACAAGCTGTACGTTGGACAACCGGATTAGATGAACTCGATCGTGTTCTAGGTGGCGGTTTAGTGACCGGCTCGGTAGTATTAATTGGTGGTGATCCTGGTATTGGAAAGTCGACGCTATTACTGCAAGCAATGGCTATCATGGCTAAAACAAGTGGTGTGAGCCCTTTATATATTAGTGGTGAAGAATCATTGCAACAGATTCGTTTACGTGCCGAACGATTGCAATTAGAAAATGCGCCGTTAGATTTGATGGCTGAAACCCATGCTGAACAAATGATTGCCACGGCACATGCTCGCAAACCGCAAGTCATGGTTATCGATTCTATTCAAACCGTATTTACCGAGTTATTACAGTCAGCTCCCGGAACCGTGGCTCAGGTCCGTGAAAGTGCTGCTCAGTTAGTCCGTTTCGCAAAATCGAGTGGTACAACATTGATTTTAGTGGGTCATGTTACCAAGCAGGGTGCGTTAGCGGGGCCGCGAGTTTTAGAGCATATGGTAGATACTGTATTGTATTTTGAAGGTGATACTTCTAGTCGATTCAGGATCTTGCGTGCTGTAAAAAATCGCTTTGGTGCAATTAATGAGCTTGGCGTATTCGCAATGACGGAACTGGGCTTGAAAGAGGTCAGTAATCCATCGGCTATTTTCTTATCACGTGGTGAAGCATCACTTGCCGGTAGTGTTGTGACGGTGATCAGAGAAGGTAGTCGCCCCATGCTGGTGGAAGTGCAAGCATTGGTAGATGATAGTCCGTTAGGTAATCCAAGAAGGGTCTCGGTTGGCTTGGAGCAAAATCGCTTGGCGATGTTATTGGCGATATTGCATCGACATGGTGGCATTACTTGTAATGACCAAGATGTATTTATCAATGTGGTCGGAGGAGTGAAGCTAAGCGAAACTGGGGCCGATTTAGCGGTGTTAGCCGCTGTCTTGTCGAGTTTACGAAATAAAGCTGTGCCACAAGACTGGGTTTTATTTGGTGAAGTAGGTTTAACGGGAGAAATTAGGCCTGTTCAAGCAGGTGAAGAACGCATTCATGATGCAGCAAAGCATGGCTTTAGTCATGCGATTGTGCCTGTTGCCAATGCACCACGTAAAGCGATTAAGGGTATCAAGGTGACCGCGGTGAAACATCTATCTGATGCTATATCAGCACTATTGGATCAATGAGGCAAGCTCACGGTGTAATAAGGCTTCATCACCTAAATTAAGTTCAACCAGCCGTTTTAAATGACTAATACTCTCTAAATCGATATGCTCACAAAGAAATCCGATGGCAGTATCATCTATATGGGCGACAGCCGCTGACATTTTAATAATGAGTTGTGCATTTTCAAGTAGTAAGTCGATTTGATATTTATCTGTAAGCTGACCATTCCAGCCATCAGGTCTGGCCACTAAAATACCTTTTAACGAAACATCGAATACTTCACAGTTGAGGTGTAACTCACCTTTTTCAGCATGAATATGGGCTTGGGCAATAAACGGAATACGGCTAAAATGACGACGTTCATCAACGTTAGTATTCGACATATTTATCTCCATGATAGATTACACTGAGACTGACTATATTAGACCAAAAGGGTTAAGCGATGTTATGGGTTAAAGCATTTCATATTATTTCTGTAGTAACTTGGTTTGCTGCGCTTTTTTATCTACCAAGGTTATTTGTTTATCATGCTATGTGTGATGACACTTTAAGCAGTGAGCGTTTTAAAGTTATGGAGCGAAAGCTTTATCGCGGCATTATGACTCCCAGTGCGGTATTAACCTTAATATTGGGAGCATGGCTACTGAGTTACTATACTTTGGCGCAGTTAGCTACAATGAATTGGCTACACCTTAAACTCGTTTTGGTCCTTTTTCTACTTGGTTATCATGTTTATTGCGGTCGCTTACTTCGCCAATTCAAAAACGATAAAAACATACATACTCATATTTTTTACCGTTGGTTCAATGAACTACCGGTCTTTATCTTATTTGCGGTAGTCATTTTGGTTGTTGTTAAGCCCTTTTAAACAATCAATTGTGAACCCTATCCACGAAGGTTGGCGTTTGATAAAAGCTTAATCAGTGTATTCAAATATTTTAACCACGCGCTGTACACCTGCTGATTTGGTGACAATACTAACTGCTCTATCTGCCTCAGCATGGCTAACTAAACCCATTAGATAGACCACGCCATGCTCAGTCACTACTTTTATATAAAAAGGATCAATGCTTTGATCTGTTGTCAGTTTTGCTTTTATTTTGGATGTAATCCAAGCATCACTACTGCGAGAAGGCAGGGCACTTGGCGCCGCAATAAGTAGTTCATTATGGATACGGCGCACTTTAGGAATCGCTTGTATTTCTAAGGTGACTTGTTGTTTAAGTTCCTCGCTAGGCGTTTCACCTGTCAGCAAAACGATACCATTATAACTAGTGGCATTAATATGACTTTGGTCATAAATCGCTTTGTTAGCAAATAATGAGCTGGATACTTTGAATTCAATTCCCTGATCATCAATGACAGCTCCTGTAGAGCGCCTGTCATGGAAAACAGCGGCACCAGTGGCAGCGCCAGTGACGACTGCGGTGGCGCAACCTTGCAGCAATATGACGGGAATAATTAAGGTTAAAAGTACTTTGAGTATAGGCATGTCGATATCCTGTTATGTGTAAAAGAACATTATCGCTCTTGAAGGTATGAGTTGGCTAGTATTTAGTTAAGCTGAAAGGCATCTTTAACCCAGGTTATTTCATGAGATTGTTGTGTTGGTGATATCGCTATGACATCGAAACGATAGCCCAAAAATGACGGCGTGTTTTGTTGCAAATAGTGTTTGGCGGTGAGGATTATTTTGGCTTGTTTTTGATGATTAACACTTTCTAATGCACTCCCAAAACGCTTGTTTTTACGGTAACGTACCTCTACAAAAACCAGTATTTGTTTATCTTGCATGATTAAATCAATTTCACCTCGGCGACAATGATAGTTTTTAACGACGAGCTTGAGTTTATTCTTTTGTAAAAACTGACAAGCTAGCAACTCTGCTTGTCGGCCTGTATTTAATGCTTCAGCCATTATTGTTGTGGGAGCAGTGATGGCTCGGAAGCTATTAAGGTGATTAGCCCATTGTTAAATGTTGCCCAATTAGGTTTTCGATTTACTAAGCCTGCTTGATCAATCGATAACTCCCCTGTTGCTCCTCGCATACTCAGTTCAGGCGATCGCCTCAATTGATTGAGTTCGGGAATTAAATGATAAGCATCAGCGCCTAGGGCATAGAGACGGACAAATTGTGCAAAGTGTTCGGGTGAAGCGTTTCGTAATGCGATGTAGGTCGAGTCTGATTGTGCGATGTCACTGAATACCCAGGGCATGTCACTAATAACCAGCTTATTGAGATCAATGTTTTGTTGACTATTATCGTATCCCTCATAGGCATGGGATGTCGCCATGATAGGTAAATTCCCAGAACGGTGAAATTTAAGCTGTGGAACAAGTTGGCGGGCTTTTAATGGTTTAGCCACAACAAAAATGAAATCAATATCTTGCCGGCGACGAGCTTCAAATTCTAATGGTATCCCTAGGCGCTGTGTTAGCAGGAGTTCCCGTTGCTCACTGGCATCTAGCCCAAGTAGAGGTTTGATTGTTTTAGCAAAATCATTCTGGTTTGAATCATAATTGGCTTGATGCAGTAATACACCGTCGTTGTCTAACCATTGAGTATTGAATGCTGTTGCAATACGAGCTCCCCATTCGTTGTTTGGCGCTAATACTAATACCCGTTGGTAGTTCATTCTTTTGGCATAGTTTGCTACGGCTATGGCTTCGTCTTCTGGCGCTAAACCAAATTGAAATAAATTTTGTTTAGCCGCTGAAGTGGTCAACCTATTGAGCGCAAGCACAGGAATACTTAAATTATTAGTATTGGCTAAAACATCTAGTGATTCTTTGTCTAGTGGCCCAATGACCAGATTTGCATGAAGATCGACAGCGCGTTGATATTGTTGCAAGACATTACTCAAACCTGTTTGTTTGTCGGTATCGACTGCATAAAAATGTAATCGAGTAGCCGACTTACTTGTAAAGTGGGCGGCAAGAATGCCTCGCTTAACGGCTTCTGCAGCTTCTTTATAAGGTCCTGTTTCGGGTAATAAAACAGCAATATCAGTGATTTGTTGCGGCAATCGGGTTCCAGAATCTAAACTTTGTTGATAAAGAGCTGGCTCTGCAGGATGGTTGGGATAATTACGCTGCCAATCTTCTAAGGCAACAATAAAGGCCTCTGGATTAGCGCGATAATTTTTGACTAAGTAAGCAAGTGCAAACCAACCACTATCAATTGCCGGTGGCATGCTAGGGTTAAATAAGTCCAGTGCTTGTGGCGTTAGCGACATCAATGCTTGCCAAAGTGATTGATGATTTTGAACTTGTTCTGCTTCTGTCAGCAGGGGATCAAGCAAAATATGGCTATTGGCTTGCTCTAACCAGTTATTTGTTAAGCCATAAGCCTGAATTTTAAGTTCAAGTATCTCTTGTTTTTGTGATGCTGATATATATGTCAAGTCAAAAGGAGTAAGCGCTGCTAATGCTTGTTCAGGCTTGGCATTACTCAAAGCAATTTTGGCATCAAGCATGGCGGTATCTAGCTGTTGAGCTTGATTTAATTGTGCGCGATTGACTTTAGCTAACGTGGCATTAACATCTTCTTGTTGGTTGATTTGCCAAAATGCTACTGCCGCGCGTAAATAAAAGAGTGATTTTTGGGGCTCGCTGGCAGCTGTCGCCAAATCGATATACTGTTGTGATGCGGCGAGGTAGTCACCTGATTGCTCTGCTGTTAGGGCCGCAATTTCAGCCGTATTATCTGGCCGAGTAGTGATAGGTGAGGGCGCCAGTTGGCATCCACTCAAGTTGAAGGTGATGATTATAAATAAGCTGAAATAAAATCGTGATGTCATTGCGTCGTATCGAGAATGATAAATTTAGAGAAACATAGTAACAACTCACGTATATTACGACCAGAACTCAGTAATAAATATAAGGTGTTGTTTGTGCCAGAAAATGAAGTAGCAGGGTTGTATATTGTCGCCACACCGATTGGTAACCTATCTGATATGTCACTGCGCGCGATTGAAGTATTGCAATCTGTTGATGTGATTGCTGCAGAAGATACTCGGCATAGCGGCTTTTTATTGCAACATTTTGCGATAAAAACACCGAGCGTTTCCTTACACGATCACAATGAGCAACAAAAAAGTGAAGCCTTATTAACACGATTGCAGCAAGGTGAATCAATCGCTTTAATCAGTGATGCTGGCACGCCATTGATTAGTGACCCCGGTTATAAACTAGTCTCTTTAGTACGTGAACATGGTATTCCGGTGATACCTGTCCCGGGCAGTTGCGCTTTAATTGCGGCATTATCAGCATCAGGTCTGCCATCAGATAGGTTTAGCTTTGAAGGCTTTTTGCCATCAAAACAAGGCGCTCGCCAGCAAGCATTAGAAAATCTGGCCGCCGATACACGTACCTTAATTTTCTATGATAGTCCTCGACGATTACAAGCAACACTCGTTGATATGGTCGCGATATTGGGTGGAGAGCGACGTGCTTGTTTAGCCCGTGAACTGACCAAACTTCATGAGACGATTAACACCCAGCCACTATCAGAATTATTAGATTGGGTGAGTCGTGATGCTAATCAACAGCGTGGAGAATGTGTTTTACTCGTAGAAGGTGCCAAACAACATCAAAATGCCAGTGAGCTTGAAGTGAATCGTGTTTTAGGTCTATTGCTCAAAGAATTACCCGTTAAGAAAGCATCGGCTCTTGCTTCATCGCTATTGGGTGTGAGTAAAAATAATGCCTATGACATGGCACTTAAACTTCAGCACAAAGACAAGTAGTCAGGTATGATCTTGCCTTGAGATGGTCAGACAATCGCGCTTTTAGCTAGACTAATTGTGAGGAAAGTCCGGGCTCCAATGGGCAAGGTGCCAGATAACTTCTGGGAGGCGTAAGCCTACGGCTAGTGCAACAGAGAGTATACCGCCTGACTATTTTCGAATAGTTCGGTAAGGGTGAAAGGGTGCGGTAAGAGCGCACCGCGCGGCTGGTAACAGGCGTGGCAAGGTAAACCCCACCTGGAGCAAGACCAAATAGAAGAGCAGTTTGCTTCGGCAGACAGGTACGGCCCGTACCGTTCTTGGGTAGGTTGCTTGAGGCAAGTAGTGATACTTGTCCCAGATGAATGATTGTCCTCGACAGAACCCGGCTTATCGACCATCTCAATTTTCTATTTTGCCTGTTTATTAAGTCGATTAAGACTTCTATTAGCAAGGCTGAAACTTATTTTACAAAGCTACCTCAAACAGGCACATCTTATATTCGCCCAAAGCGAAAACCTAACTCCTTTTTAGGCTGTTTTATGGTGAAATCAATTCACTCTGACCCCTTGATGCTCCTGACCCCTTGATGCTCTCTCTCTGACCCCTTGATGCTCTCTCTGCCCCCTTGATCCCTGCTTGATCTCCCGATCTAAAATCATCGACATTGAGCGATAGTTCTGTTAGTTTGTCAAAATTCTGTATTCACTTAATATGTAAGTCAACCGGAGTTGATAAAAATTAACTGTCACCTTAAACAAGCACTGATGATTGTGGCAGACGTTAATTTGTTATTATCATGCTGAAACTAGCTAAAATTCTCTCCATTCAACGTGATAGTTTGCAGTGGAAAGTGGCGTTGAGCGCTTTTATTGGCATCATACTGTCGTCGACGATATTGATGTTACTTATTGCTTATTTGTTGTATCCATATATCTCGCTTCCTCTCATTGACTTCTTGCTCTACTCAGTTGTAACTACATTGTTTTTATTGGTTGTAGCTGTGTTTTTTGCTTCGCGAACCTATATATTACTCGCCCAGCCTATTAGTAATCTTGAACAAATCACCCTTGCTTTGCCGTTACTTTCATCTAAAAAATACACTGAGGCTAGAGAGGCATTCAGATTGGATGGTCAAAAGACACGGGAAGTCGAGATAACCCAGCTACAATTTACCGTATTTCAGTTAACGTCGCTTTTAGAAAAACTTGATGCCAGTGTTAATCAGCGTTCACAGTTGATTCTTTCTCAAAAAGATGAACTCCAAGATGAGCGCGATTTCATTAAAAACTTATTAGATACTGCTCAGCTTATAATTCTGACAATTGATGATGAGTTAAATGTAACGATGTTTAATCAGTATGCTGAGAAAATATCGGGCTTCACAAAAAATGACATGATTGAAACGACAGTCTCTAGAATGTTCCCCGCTGGCAATTGGATAGAGGCTGAACCCCTATTTAATGAGCTTTTATTAGGGAATATGACCATTGCCCAGCAAGATGCTGAAATGATCGACTCTAAAGGACATATTAAGCACCTTTCATGGTTACATTCACGCATTGAAACTAAAAATAATGTGCGTTCTATTTTATGTGTAGGCTTGGATACAACCTCTAAAAAAGAAGCGGAGAAACGGATTGTTTGGATGGCTGAGCATGATCCGTTAACAAGTCTTGCTAACCGACGAAAGTTTACTGCTGAATTTGAAACATCACTGCAATCATCAATACGTTATAAACATAACAATGCATTACTTTATTTAGATTTAGATGCCTTTAAGGATATTAACGATACGAGTGGTCATGCCGCCGGTGATGAGCTTTTACAAGCGGTGGCAACAACGCTTGCGACCGTTACACGCTATACCGATTTAGTGGCGCGTTTAGGTGGCGATGAATTTGCTATATTAATTCCCGAAACGGATTATGCGGGTGCAGTGATGCTAGCAAAAAAAATAATTTACGAGTTTTCTAAACTGAAGTTAACTTATGGTGAAATAAGCCATAAAGTATCAACGAGTATCGGTATCGTTCACTACCCCATCAAAGACGCAGATATTCATGAGTTAATGGGATTTGCTGATCTGGCAATGTATAAAGCAAAAGCCAACGGTAAAGGCACTTATCACACGTTCTCAGTTGATGATAAGACTAAAGAGTTATTAGAAACGAGAGTGTTATGGAAGCACAAAATTGAAAATGCCTTAGAAAACGATCTTTTTGTTTTATATTTTCAGCCGATTATGGAGATAAAAACAAGTACGATTAAGCATTATGAAGTGTTGCTTCGTATGTATGATAATGAAACGGGTGAAATAAGCTTGCCTGGAAAATTTATCGACATTGCAGAAGAAACTGGTTTGATTAATACGATAGACCATTATGTGATTCAACGTAGCATGATGAAACTTGCAGAACTGCAGCGTGAAGGTATTAAAGCTAAATTAGCCATAAACTTATCAGGTGCCGTTATCGATAATAAGTTGCTACTTCCTTTGTTGAAACGCATTATCGAACAGTATGATGTTAGACCAGAGAGTTTGATTTTTGAACTGACTGAGACTGCGGCTGTATCAAATATTAAGCAAGCCCAGTTATTTATGACTGAAATTAAAAAGCTGGGTTGTTATTTCTCATTAGATGATTTTGGCGTCGGCTTCTCGTCATTTAATTATCTTCGTGAATTGCCTGTAGATAGTATAAAAATAGATGGCGTATTTATTAAAAACTTAGATAAAAATGAACAAGATCAGCTTTTTGTAAAAGCCTTAGTTGATGTGGCAAAGGGGCTAGGCAAAAAAACAGTTGCTGAATATGTTGAAAATAAAGAGATCTTAGCGAAACTAGATGAGTTTGGTGTTGATTATGCCCAAGGATTCTACATCGGTCGGCCTGATAGCAAAATGAGAGAAGGCATACATTGGAAGCCTAAAGGTCAGTAGCTAGTCCTTTCATTGGTGATAAGCCTGTCATTATCATTTACAGCGAATATTTGGTAATCAGCTTGTTATTTAATTTAATGTGTACCAGATAAGCTAGCATGCCGAGCTTATTTCTTTTTCTGAAATTTTCCGCGCCAGTCGGCGATTTATTTATTTGCTGTTCACTTACCTTGCTGAATAGTACGAGATTATTTACAGCGTAAAGACGGCTTCAATAACTAGAATTTACATTAACTTACGATGCCAGTTTTTTGATAAAAAAGTAGTCCTTACTTCTTACCTAGGTATTATCTTCCCCACTCTTATAAAACAACGCTAAGTCATTGTGTCTAAAAGAGGATTTTGTTGATCCACATGCTTGACACACAACTTACTGACTCATATAGTGTCGATTAGTGGGTAATTGTGGATCAATGTGGATCACATGAGTTGAGGGTAAGCAGTGTTTAGAGGCGTAGCAACATTTAATTTAGATGCAAAAGGACGGATGGCCATTCCAGCCAAGTTCCGTAAGCATCTTGACGTGTGTTGTGAAGGGCGCCTTGTGATAACTATTGATCATTCTGATCATTGTTTGCAGTTGTACCCTCTACCTGAGTGGGAAGGTGTTGAGCAAAAGTTATCCGAATTACCAAGTTTGAATCCTCAAGTCCGTCGTTTAAAGCGTATGTTGTTAGGTTATGCCACCGAATGTGAAATGGATAACAACGGCCGTATTTTACTGCCTGCTAAGTTGCGAGAGTTTGCAGGAATGGACAAGAGCATGGTGATGATTGGCCAAGGTAATAAGTTTGAGTTATGGGACGAGCCAACATGGAATGGCCTTATGGATGAGTGTTTAGAAGAAAATTTTGACGGTATTTTACCTGTCGAATTAGAAAGTCTGTCGATTTAAGGCGCTATTATGACGGTGAGTCATTCTGAACATTTGCCCGTTTTATTAAAAGAAGCTGTCGCGGCATTAGCCATCAAAGCAGATGGTATCTATATGGATGGTACTTTTGGTCGTGGTGGTCATGCTCGACAAATATTGACACAGTTATCAGCAAATGGTCGATTACTTGGATTAGATAAAGATCCAGAAGCAATAGCTGAAGGACAGTTACTCGCCGAGGACGATTCTCGTTTTAGCATTGAGCAATGCTCATTTGCCGACTTAGCAACCGCCGCACATGGACGTGTTTGGCAGGGTAAGATTGACGGCATTTTGCTAGATATTGGTGTTTCTTCACCCCAGCTTGATGTGGCTGAACGTGGATTTAGCTTTCAAAAAGACGGGCCTCTCGATATGCGGATGAACCCTGATGCTGGCATGAGTGCAGCAGAGTGGTTAGCAACAGCTGAGATGGAAGATATAGCCCATATTATTAAAACCTTGGGTGAAGAGCGTTTTGGAACACGTATTGCACGTGCGATTGTTGAAACACGTGATGCATCACCTATTACGACGACAAAGCAATTAGCCGCGTTAGTTGATAAAGCAAGTCCCTTTCGTGAAAAACACAAACATCCCGCGACCCGAACATTTCAAGCAATACGCATTCATATTAATAATGAATTAGGTGATTTAACTCACGGTTTAGAGCAAGCACTTGATGTGCTCGCTATCGGTGGCCGATTAGCGGTAATCAGTTTCCATTCATTAGAAGACCGCATTGTAAAACGTTATTTCCGAGAACAAGCAAAAGGTGATGATTTACCCTCATACTTTCCCGTTAGAGCGGAAGAGCTTAATCCGCGTGTTAAATTGATTGGTAAGGCAATTAAAGCTGGTAAGGATGAATTAGATGTCAATCCGCGCGCGCGCAGTGCCGTGTTGCGTGTGGTGGAGAAGTTGCTGTGATTTTGCTAGATAAATTAGAGCCACTGCATATTGACGTGCCACTACTCGTGATGATTATTGCTGTCGTCATGTCGGCAGTCGGTGTTGTTTATAGTAAACATCTTGGTCGTATTGAGTTTGTAGCCTTGCAAAAGTTAGAACAAACACGTGATCAGTTAAATGAAGGCTGGGGTCGATTGTTGCTAGAGCAGAGTACGTGGGCTAATCCTGCAAGAATTGAGCAACAGTCAGAACTTCGATTAAAAATGGTCGTCCCGACACCTAATATGACGGTAGTGATTAAACCATGAGTCGTCAAAAGAATAGTTTCACACAGGTTGGCGCTTGGCGCGTAAACCTAGTCCGACTAGTTTTTATAAGTTTAGTCGTAGGTCTTGCTTGGCGATTAACAGATATTCAGGTGTTGAATTCAGAATTTTTACGTAGTCAGGGTGATGCTCGTCATCTCAGAAATGTCACTGTCTCAGCGCATCGAGGAATGATACTTGATCGCAATAATGAACCATTAGCGATTAGTACACCTGTCGAGTCGGTATGGATTAACCCTCAAGATGTGTCAGTGGATAATGCCCAGTTGCCTCAACTGGCTAAATTGCTGTCACTCAATACGGGTTCGATTAAGAAAAAAATTAAAGCTAATAAAACACGTGAATTTGTTTATTTGAAAAGACGAATAGCACCAGAGTTAGCAGACAGAGTGAGGCAGCTCAATATTTCTGGTGTGGCATTACAGCGAGAATATAAACGCTATTACCCCGCAGGCGAAGTAACTGCTCACTTGCTTGGGTTCACTAATGTCGATGATAAAGGTCAGGAAGGACTTGAGTTGACACATAATGACACGCTAACAGGTGTATCAGGCCTGAAACGTATGATGCGCGATCGATATGGTCGTTATGTTGGTGGTGGTGAGCAGTTAGCTGCGACTAAAGCAGGACAGGACATACAGCTTAGTATTGACTTACGTTTGCAGTATTTAAGTTATCAAGCGCTTAAATCAGCAGTCAATAAGTATCATGCGCGCTCAGGTTCTGCCGTTGTTTTGGATATACAAACTGGCGAAGTGTTGGCAATGGTCAATCAGCCTGCCTTTAACCCCAATAATCGCCGAGGCTTAACTGCGAGTGATTATCGTAATCGTGCCGTTATAGATTTGTTTGAGCCAGGCTCAACAGTTAAACCGTTTACTGTCGCGGCAGGCTTAAAATCAGGTAAATTCAATGTAACAACAAAGGTTGATACTAATCCCGGCTATTTTAAAGTCGGTGGGCATGCCATCAAAGATCACCATAATTTAGGTGAAATTAGTTTGGCGACCTTGATTCAAAAATCGAGCAATGTTGCTGCAAGTAAAGTCGCTTTGTCACTAAAGCCGGATGATTTGTGGCAAGGCTTTTCTGCTTTTGGATTGGCAGAGCCAAGCGGTGCTTATTTTCCGGGTGAAGCAATGGGCCATTTACCCGACCTACAAACATGGCGTGAATTTGATCGTGCAACTTTAGCCTTTGGCTATGGTATGGCGACAACGACATTGCAATTAGCGCGTGCTTACATGGTTTTAGCAAATGGCGGTATTTTACGCCCAGTTAGCTTACAGAAAACGGCACAGGTTCCTACGGGTAAAAGGGTGTACTCCAGTGATGTGATGAAACAAGTGTTGAACATGATGGAGTCGGTAACACTGAGGGGAGGAACGGCAGAGAAAGCGGCAGTGGTTAACTATAAAGTCGCAGGTAAGACCGGAACAGCTATCAAGGCGGCACGTGGTGGTTATGCCGTTGGCAAGTACATATCATTATTTGCAGGCGTTATCCCCGCTAGTAATCCCCGTCTAGCCATGGTTGTGATGGTTGATGAGCCTCGAGGGAATGTGTATTACGGTGGACTGGTGGCGGCACCAGTATTTTCGGAAGTCATGACTGGAGCAATGAGAATATTAAATATTGCACCTGATAATTTGCCTGAGTCAGGATTTTTGGTGGCGAAGAAATGAATAGGGTTAATAAGCATTCATTGACGTCGTTGGTCGTTGGCATGGTGGCTGATCCTTCTGTCATTGTTGATGTGAAGCTAACAGGATTGACCTTGGATAGCCGCAAAGTAGTATCAGGTCAGTTATTTATTTCTCTTGCGGCTAATAGGCAGCAACGTAGTAAACACCTTAAGCAAGCACTCACAGTGGGTGCTGTCGCTGTTGTATATGACGCGGGACACGACTTATCAGAGCAAGACTTCTTATCACTGGCTGAATTTAATGTTCGTGCTTATCCCATTAAGAGTTTGGTTGATAAGGTGGGTGAGATTGCTGCTCGTTTCTACGGTCACCCCTCCTTAGCCATGACCGTGATTGCAATAACAGGGACAAATGGTAAAACGTCTGTTAGTCAATTTATCGCCCAGAGTTTAGAGTTTTTAGGTAAACCATGTGGTGTTATTGGCACGTTAGGTGTTGGCCGCATTGATAATTTACAGGCAACCGGTATGACAACGCCAGACCCTATTAGCTTGCAAGCAGCATTAGCCAGTTTATGCCAACAGTCTATTAAGTATGTTGTTATTGAAGCGTCATCACATGCACTAGAGCAAGGCAGGCTAAACAGCGTGGATGTTGATGTGGCTGTCTTGACTAATTTAAGTCGAGATCACCTTGATTATCATAGTGATATGGCTAGTTATGCTAGAGCCAAACAGCGTTTATTTGAGATGGATAACATTAAAACCGCGGTGATTAATAAGGGTGATGAGTTTGGCCAATCATTAATCGCAAGATTAAGTGGCAGAAATAACCTGAATTTAATGACATATAGCAGTCATATTGACGATGCTGTGACATGGCAAGCACAAACCATTAAGGCAACAAGTCAGGGTGTTGAGTTTGTGCTGGTCGGCGAAGCTGAGCGTGATGATATAAAGAGTCCTTTATTAGGGCGATTTAATGTCGATAACCTACTTGCTACAGCGGCCAGTCTCTTAGCCATTAATATTACATTTGCTGACACAGTGACCGCATTAGCTCAGTGTCATTCAGTTGATGGCCGCATGGAAAGTTACGGGAGTAAGCAGCAGCCTCAGGTCGTAATAGATTTTGCACATACCCCTGATGCATTAGAGAAAGCATTGAAAGCATTACGTGCTCATTTAACAAAGAATAGTCAGTTATGGTGTGTCTTTGGGTGTGGTGGTGACCGTGATGTGGGTAAACGTTCAGTGATGGGCCGAACTGCCGAACTGTATGCCGACAAGATTGTGTTAACAAATGATAATCCAAGAAGTGAAGTGCCAGAGCTCATTGTTCAGGATATTTTATCGGGTATTCACAATACACAAAAAGTGCATATTGAACAGGACCGTCAGCTAGCGATTACTTACGCTATAACTCATGCAAAACTAGCAGATATTATCTTAGTTGCAGGAAAAGGCCATGAGCAATATCAGGAAATAGCGGGAGTGAAACATACATTTAGTGATGCGGTGGTTGTGAACAATGTTTTACAAGCCGCGAATGATTCCTATCGATTATTACGAGGCGTCGAATCATGAGTTTTCCAATATATTTATCACAAATAGCCAAGGTTTTAGGGTGTGAATCCCCCGTAATTGATGTCGTCATATCAGGCACGGTGATTGACAGTAGAAAAGTAGTGCAGGGTTCATTATTTGTGGCTATTGCTGGCCAACACGTCGATGGTCATGACTATATTGTTGCGGCGAGACAGGCGGGGGCAAGTGCGGCATTAGTGTCGAAAAAAACCAATGATGCCTTGCCGCAATTAATTGTTCAAGATGTAGTGGAAGCCTTTGGAATTTTAGCTAAATTCTGGCGACAGCAAGGTGATTTAACGGTTGTTGCAGTGACAGGTAGTAATGGCAAAACTACGGTCAAAGAAATGATTTCCGCTATCTTAAGCCAGTCTGGATCGGTTGTCGCGACACAAGGTAATTTAAATAATGAACTCGGTGTTCCGCTGACTTTGACACGCTTAAATGCATCAACCAATTATGCGGTGATTGAAATGGGTGCAAATCATCGAGGTGAAATTTCACGATTGGTTGAAATGGCTGAGCCACAGTTTTCAATTATTAATAACGTTGGTGCAGCGCACTTAGAAGGCTTTGGTGATTTAATGGGTGTGGCTAAAGCAAAAGCAGAAATATATTTAGGTTTAGCTGAAGATGGCATGGGAATAATTAATGCCGATATGGAATATGTTGATCAATGGAAGCAAGTACTTGGCAACAGGAAAAATATTAGTTTTGCAATAGAAAATGATGCCGATATTAAAGCACAAGACTTGCAGATAGACACTAATTCGAGTCACTTTATGGTCGAGTTAGCTGGCGACTTTCATTATGTGAATGTCCCGCTTCCTGGCTTACATAATGTGGCTAATGCTTTGGCTGCGATTGCCATGACCTATGCAATAGGCATTCCTGGTGCCGATATGGTGAAAGGTTTAGCGACGATGTCTTCTGTGCCACACCGGTTACAAGTACGAGCAGGGATCAATCAGTCACAGCTAATAGACGATACTTATAACGCAAATCCAGACTCGTATCAGCAGGCCTTAGCGACTTTATCTTCTTTTGCTGGTGAACATTGGTTAGTGCTAGGTGATTTCGGCGAATTAGGTGATGGTAGCGAACAGATACATGCGCAAATGGGTATTGATGCTAAAAAGTCTGGTGTTCAACGCTTATTGGCCGTAGGTGAGCAAAGTAAAAAAGCATGTACAACATTTGGTGACAATAGCCAACATTTTGATGATTTTGACTCACTTAAAACCTCATTAGAACAACTGCTTACGAGTAAAGTAACGTGTCTTATTAAAGGCTCGCGTTTTATGCAATTAGACAGGTTAGCAGATGCGCTGGCTGAAAAGGGAGAAGGTTGATGCTGCTCTACCTAAGTGAGTATTTAAGCCAGTTTCATAGTGGTTTTAATGTTTTTCAGTATCTAACCTTACGTGCCATTTTGGGCATTATTACGGCTTTAGGCATTGCGTTAATCGTTGGTCCAACGATGATCCGTCATTTAAGTTTCAAACAAATTGGTCAAGTCGTTCGCGATGATGGCCCGGAAACACATTTGAGCAAAAGCGGCACGCCAACAATGGGTGGGGCATTAATCTTAGTGGCGATTGCGGTCAGTACATTATTGTGGGCTGATTTAAGTAGTCGCTATGTCTGGGTTGCGCTTCTCGTGACTTTAGCTTTTGGCGTAATTGGCTTCATTGATGATTACATTAAATTAGTGCGTCAAGATACCAGAGGTTTATTGAGTCGCTACAAATATTTTTGGCAATCAGTTGTCGGTGCTAGCGCAGCTGTTTTTTTATATATGACCGCGATTGGACCAGTAGAAACTCAATTAATAGTGCCATTCTTCAAAGACATTGTGGTGCCACTCGGTGCTGGGTATATGTTGCTTACTTACTTAGTCATTGTAGGTAGTAGTAATGCTGTGAACTTAACGGATGGACTAGATGGTTTGGCCATTATGCCGACAGTGATGGTGGCTGCGGCATTAGGTTTGTTTAGTTATCTAACCGGTCACTTTGAGTTTGCGCGGTACTTATCAATTCCTTACATACCTGGTGTCGGTGAATTAACCGTTTTTTGTGCCGCCATGGTGGGTGCTGGCTTGGGCTTTCTTTGGTTTAATACTTATCCTGCTCAAGTGTTTATGGGAGACATTGGCGCATTGGCTTTGGGTGCGGCTTTGGGTACTGTGGCTGTTTTAGTCCGCCAAGAATTAGTGTTGTTGATAATGGGTGGGGTGTTTGTTGTTGAAACACTCTCCGTTATTTTACAAGTTGGTTCTTACAAATTACGTGGTAAGCGCGTATTTTTAATGGCGCCCATTCATCATCATTATGAATTAAAAGGCTGGCCTGAGCCACGCATTATTGTGCGTTTCTGGATCATTACTGTATTCCTTGTGTTGATCGGCCTAGCGAGTTTGAAAATACGATGAGCCTGTTGCCTAATCAAGCGATTGATTCACAGTCATACCTAATTATTGGCTTAGGCCAAACGGGTTTGTCGTGTGTACGATTCTTGGTGAAGCAGGGGTATGCCGTTGCCATTATGGATACGCGAGAGCAACCACCAGAATTAGCTACTTTGCAGGCTGAATATCCTGAGGTTATCGTACATATTGGTGGGCTGGAGTCGGCTTGGTTACTACAAGCAGCTGTGATTGTGATCAGTCCTGGAGTAGACCCTCGTCTTCCGGAAATTGTAGCGGCAAAACAAGCAGGTATTGAGATAATCGGTGATATAGAATTATTTGCACGTTATGCCAATGCACCTATAGTCGCTATCACAGGTTCAAATGGTAAAAGTACAGTCACCACATTATTGGCTGAAATGGTTGAACAAGCAGCTAAGACAATGCGTGTTGGTGGCAATTTAGGTACACCAGCATTGAATTTAATTTGTGAACCAGCCCCTGATTTCTACATTGTTGAACTCTCGAGTTTTCAGTTAGAAACAGTCAATACTTTGAACGCCTTTGCCTCAACAGTGCTCAATATCAGCCCAGACCATTTGGATCGGTATGACAGTGTAGAAGATTATCAGTTAGCAAAATCACGAATTTTTAATGGTGACGGTGTAATGGTCATTAATCGTGATGATGAGATTGTGAAAAAACTAGCGGCAGCGGAACGTAAGCAAATTGGTTTTAGTGTAGAAGATACTGAAGGGGTTGATTTTGGTGTTGTTAACCAAAATGGCAAGCAATGGTTAGCAGAAGGTAAGCAGCCACTGATTGCTGTTAATGAACTTAAGATTGTTGGCAAGCATAATGTAGCTAATGCTCTAGCTGCACTGGCTTTAGGAACAGCCATGGCCTTGCCAATGACTGCAATGTTGACGGCATTAAAGTGCTATTCAGGCTTAGCCCATCGCTGCCGCTTGGTTGTGGAACACAACAATATACGCTGGTTTAATGATTCAAAAGCAACCAATGTCGGTGCAAGTATTGCGGCTATTGAAGGTCTGGATGCGAACGGTAAAATTATTCTTATCGCAGGCGGAATAGCCAAGGAGCAAGATTTCTCAGGGTTAAGGCTTACCTTAAAACGCGCAGTACATAGTGTGATTTTGATGGGTAAAGATGCCAAATTGATAGCCGATATCGTTCCGAAAGAAATCGGACTATATTTCGTAACAACGATGCAAGATGCGGTGATCAAAGCCCATGCAATCGCTCAATCAGGTGATCATGTTTTGTTATCTCCTGCATGTGCCAGTTTTGATATGTTCACGGGGTATGCTGAACGCGGTGATGTCTTTGAAGCGGTCGTTAAGGCGGTGGCTTATGAATAATCATGCCATGCACGTAGATCGCCGTTTATTATTTTCAGCTGTGACCTTGATGATCATCGGTTTGGTAATGGTTGGCTCCGCATCAATAAGCATCGCTGATGGTAAATTAGATCAACCATTTTATTATTTTACGCGTCAGTTTATTTTTGCAATGATTGGGCTGGGTTTCGCTTGGTTGGTTTATTCCGTGCGATTATCTACGTGGCAGCGCTATGCACCGCATTTGTTAATATTTGGAACTATCTTATTAGTACTGGTTTTGATTCCAGGTGTCGGTCGCTTAGTAAATGGTAGCCGTCGTTGGTTGCCTTTGGGCCCTATTAATATTCAAGTTGCGGAGATTATCAAGTTATTTGCCATCATTTACATTGCCGATTATGTACAGCGACATTATGGTCAATTAACGACGTCATTTTTTAAAATATTTGCCCCATTATTTTTGCTGGTGGTTGCTGCCGGCTTATTGTTGTTACAACCTGATTTAGGCTCTGTTGTGGTTATATTGTCAACAGTGTTGGCCATGCTGTTTTTAGGTGGGGCACGATTAGATGTGTTTGCGGCTCTCATCGCGGCGTTAGGTATTGGTGTCACGATTATGGTGTGGATCGAGCCATATCGGATGGAGCGGCTCCAAAGTTTTATGAATCCATGGGCGGATCCATATGACAAAGGTTATCAGTTGGCACAAGCACTCATTGCTTTTGGTCGTGGTGATTGGATTGGGGTCGGGCTTGGTAGTAGCATGCAAAAAATATTCTATTTACCCGAAGCACATACTGACTTTTTATATTCAATTCTTGCTGAAGAGTTGGGCTTAGTAGGCGCAATGAGTATCCTCGTCTTGTTTTTATTATTTGTATGGCGCGCACTTGCTATTGGGCGTGCGGCAGAGTTAGCTGGGCAGGTTTTTGCTTCTCAATTAGCCTATGGCATTAGTATTTGGTTTGGTTTACAAGCCTGTATCAATATGGGCGTCAATATGGGGGCGTTGCCGACAAAAGGCTTGACCTTACCATTAATGAGTTATGGTGGGAGTAGTTTGGTTATTGCGTGTGTTGCTATTAGTTTGTTGTTTCGTGTTGATTTAGAAACGAGGCAACCAGATAAAGCTGCTGCGAGGTTGCGCCGATGACTAGACGAGTATTAATCATGGCTGGTGGGACAGGTGGGCACGTCTTCCCTGCTTTAGCAGTAGCAGATGCCTTGCGTTCACAACAGTGTGATGTTTATTGGATGGGTACTGAAAATGGTATCGAGGCGAAGTTAGTACCTACTGCTGGGTACCCATTAACTTTTATTCATGTCAAAGGTTTGCGTGGTAATGGTTTAATGGGCTGGTTGTTGGCGCCTTTTAAATTATTGCAGGCGGTATTCGAGGCAGTAAAAGCCATTAAAGACATTCAGCCAGATGTGGTACTTGGATTAGGCGGCTTTGCCTCTGGTCCAGGTGGATTAGCTGCATGGTTACTCAGAAAGCCTGTTGTTATACACGAACAAAATGCCATTCCTGGCCTGACCAATCGTTTGTTATCAAAGCTGGCTAAACAGGTGTTAGAAGGATTTCCGCAGAGTTTCCCTACTTTACTCAAAGCGCATTGGGTAGGTAATCCGGTACGAGTGAGTATCGAATCACTTGCTTCGCCAGAGATTCGGTTTGCCAATAGAACTGGGCCGATTCGAATTTTGGTTTTAGGTGGTAGTTTAGGCGCTAAAGCTCTGAACAACGTTGTACCACAGGCTATTGCACTTGCTGACCAAGATAATTTGTTTGAGATAAAACATCAATGTGGTGATCGTCATTTGGTGGACTGCCAGCAAAATTACCAACAGGCCAATGTTCAAGCTGAAGTCACTGCTTTTATTGATGATATGACCGCCGCTTATGAATGGGCTGATCTGGTGATTTGTCGTTCTGGTGCTTTGACTGTAGCTGAACTGGCTGCAGCGGGTGTCGGGGCATTATTGATTCCATACCCTTATGCTGTCGATGATCATCAAACACATAATGCGATGGCATTAGTGACGGCAGGTGCCGCTAAATTGATTCCTGAAAGCACATTAACTGCTGATTTATTACTGAAGCAACTTAGTGACTTCAGCCAGCATCGTGAAACATTATTAGTGATGGCCAATGCCGCACGGAGCCAAGCTAAATTGGGCACAGCAAACGTCGTCGCTGATATATGTTTGAAGGCAATATCTCATGCATAAATTAACATCAGCCATGCAAAGTCGGGTTAGACATATTCACTTCATTGGTATCGGTGGTGTCGGTATGGGCGGTATTGCCGAAGTATTAATTAACCTCGGTTACCAAGTATCAGGATCAGACTTAGCGAATAATGCCTTGATTGAGCATCTGCGTGATTTAGGCGCAACGGTGATGATTGGTCATGACCCTGCTTATTTAGAAGGGGCAGATGTTGTGGTCGTCACAACAGCAGTCAGTGAAGATAATTTAGAGTTACAAGCTGCGAGAGAACAGCGAATTCCTGTTGTCCCACGAGCAGAAATGTTGGCTGAATTGATGCGTTTTAGTTATGGCATTGCGATTGCTGGTACTCATGGTAAAACAACAACGACCAGTTTAGTCGCTGCGATATTAAGCGAGGGAGAATTAGACCCTACGTTTGTTATCGGTGGTCGACTTAATAGTGCAGGCACTAATGCCAAATTAGGCACTGGCCGATATTTAGTAGCTGAAGCCGATGAAAGTGATGCGTCATTTCTATTTTTACAACCAATGATTTCGGTCGTGACTAATATTGATGAAGACCATATGGCAACCTATGATGGTGACTTTGAGAAATTAAAAGCAACCTTCATCGAGTTTTTACATCATCTTCCTTTTTATGGTCTCGCAGTCATGTGTGTCGATGATCCTGTGGTGCGAGAATTATTGGCTGATGTCATTCGCCCAGTGATGACCTATGGCACGGGTGATGATGCAGACTTCCAATTGCTGGGTCTGAAACAATCACAAGGTCAAAGTCATTTTAGTGTTATTGATAAAAAATCTGGTCACACATTTCCTATTACGCTCAATATGCCCGGTTTACATAATGCATTGAATGCAACGGCAGCATTGGCTGTTGCAAGAAATTTAGGCGTATCGATTGAAGCATGTCAACGCGCATTACATCAGTTCTCAGGTGTTAACCGACGCTTTAATATTTTAGGCGAGCTAAAAACCGCGGCGGGTGATGTGCTATTGATAGATGATTATGGTCACCATCCTACTGAAATAGCGGCTACCGTTGCAGCGGTGAGAGCCAGTTGGTCTGAAAAGCGACTTGTCGTTGTATTTCAGCCACATAGATACAGCCGTACCCGTGATTTATTCGAAGATTTTGCCCATATATTATCAACTGTTGACGTGTTGGTTGTAATGGAAGTGTATGCGGCAGGTGAACAGAAAATCGCAGGAGCCGATGCAAAAAGTTTATGTCGAGCGATTCGCTTACGAGGACAAGTGGAGCCGGTATTTGCAGAAAATAAACAGGATTTGTTTGAGCTTCTACCTGGCTTGTTAAGCGATGGTGATGTGTTAGTCACTTTGGGTGCAGGTGATATTGGCACTATGGTTCGTGAATTGCCTTCACATTTAGCCGTGGTGAGCGCATGACCATTCAATTTCAAAACATACACGGTGAATTAAGGCTAAATGAGCCTTTGGCAAAGCATACTTCATGGCGAACTGGTGGCCCTGTTAGTCGTTTTTATCGGCCTGAAAGCGTCAAGGATCTTGCCATATTTTTATCACAACTTCCTGAGGATGAGCCGGTTTTATGGCTAGGTTTAGGTAGTAATTTGTTGGTGCGCGATGGTGGTTTTGTGGGTACGGTCATTTCAACGGCTGGCACATTGCAAGCATTAAGTGTCAATGGACAAAGCATCAGTGCCGAGGCTGGGGTTTATTGTGCAAAACTAGCGAAACAAGCTGCAAGAGCTGGTTTAGTTGGTACATCATTTTTAGCCGGGATTCCAGGCACATTAGGTGGTGCACTGGCAATGAATGCTGGCGCTCACAATAGTGAAACATGGTCCATCGTAACCGAGGTGACGACGATCGACCGTCAAGGGATATTGCGTGTGCGTAAGCCTGAAGATTTTCAAATAAGTTACCGTCATGTTGAATTATCTTCAGAGGAATGGTTTGCCTCAGCCACCTTAACATTAGCGAATGGCAATGTAGAAGAGCAATTAGATGAAATTAAAGCCCTATTAAAACGGCGTAATGTTAGTCAGCCGACTAATCAACCTTGTGCTGGCTCTGTATTTAGGAATCCTGATGGTGATTTTGCTGGGCGTTTAATTGAGATTTCAGGTTTAAAAGGCTTAAGGATCGGCGGTGCAAGTGTTTCTGAAAAGCATGCGAATTTTATTGTTAATGAAGGGCCAGCGACAGCACAAGATATTGAGTCGCTAATTTATCTAGTGCAGCAAAAAGTAGAACATATGCAAGGTGTGAAGTTAGTGGCAGAAGTCCATATATTAGGTGAGGTCGCATAATGGCTTTAATTCAATCAGCCAGTGAGTTTGGTCGTGTTGCCGTGTTAATGGGCGGACGTTCTGCCGAACGTGAAATTTCACTGAAAAGTGGTCATGCCGTGTTAGCGGCTTTAGTCGAACAGGGCATTGATGCTCACAAAATTGATGTCGCTTTGGATGTGAGTGAGCAACTTCGAGCTGGAAATTTTGACCGTGCTTTTGTCATATTGCATGGTCGTGGTGGAGAGGATGGTGAAATTCAAGGATTGCTGCAATCGATCGCGCTGCCCTATACAGGAAGTGATATTACAGGTGCTGTTTTATCGATGAATAAAATGTTGAGCAAACAAGTTTGGCTTCAACAAGGCTTACCAACGGCAAGCTATCAGCAAGTAACACCAGAGACAGATATCAATAGCTTAATATCGGCATTAGGCTTGCCAATGATAATTAAACCGGTCAATGAAGGCTCAAGTATCGGAATGAGTAAGGTTAATTCAGCAAGCGACCTAATGGCAGCTATTAAGTTGGCAACACAGTTTGATGCTGAGGTTATCGCTGAGAGTTGGATTGTCGGTCAAGAATTTACTGTTGCTATATTAGCGGATGAGGCATTACCTGCTATTCAGCTTAAAACACCCCACGAGTTTTATGATTTTGATGCCAAATATCAGGCAAATACAACGGAGTATTTATGCCCCAGTCAATTAAGTGAGCAAGATGAAAAGCATTGCCAGCAGTTGGCGGTACAAGCATTTAAAGCGTTACGGATGTCTGGCTGGGGTCGAATAGATTTCATGCGAGATGAAGCAGGTCAGTTTTATTTGCTCGAGGCAAATAGCATTCCTGGAATGACGGATCATAGTTTAGTGCCGATGGCTGCAAAACAAACAGGGTTAGATTTTTCTGGATTGGTATGGAAAATTTTAGAAAGTAGTATTTGGGAGAGCAAATAATGGCGAAGAAAAATAGCTATGTGGCCACTCGAACCCCAGTTCGCAAGCAACGTAATCCGATTGAATGGCGTTATTGGTTACAACATAGTGTGTTGATTTTATTTGTTTTCATTATGATGGCTGCCGGTATCTATTTAAAACAAGTCGACACACTACCTATACTTCATGTGACAGTCGATGGTGAGTTCAACCACATTGACAAGGATGATTTGGTTGCCGCTGTTACACCACATGCTAAAGGCGGATTTATGAGTGTTGACGTAGCTAAGATACGTGAGGCGGGTCAGGCATTACCCTGGGTTAAGGTCATACAGGTAAAGCGTATTTGGCCAGATAGTTTACATCTGGTTGTAGAAGAGCAAGAAGCTATTGCCCAATGGGGTGATGATGCGTTGGTGAATCAGCAAGGGGATTTGTTTTTTCCTACAAAAAAAGGTTTTCCAGAAGCATTAGTGCAATTGAGTGGCCCTAAAGGCAGTCATCATCTGGTTGCAAAACAATTTTCAGATGTCTCAGAACTCTTTGATCCGCTAGGGTTGAGTGTTCAGAAGATTGAAATGAACGAAAGAAGAGCATGGACGATTAAATTAAATAATGGCTTGAACATAATGTTGGGCCGCATGGATAGTGAATTACGTTTACAGCGATTTTACGATGCATTTTCAACCGTATTACAACCTTATAAAGATAGTATTACTAAGGTGGATATGCGCTACACCAATGGTCTTGCTGTGGCTTGGGCTACCGGACGAAAACCTGATTTTAATGGAACAATATGATGTCAAAAAGAACTGAGCGAGAACTGATTGTTGGTCTAGATATCGGCACTTCCAAAGTCGTGGCAATCGTTGCTGCGCCGAATTTAGATGCTGGGCCTAACGACAACGCCTTGGATATTATTGGAATAGGTTCCCACCCTGCTCGTGGTATGAAAAAAGGGGTTGTGGTTAATATTGAATCAACAGTGCAATCTATCCAGCGTGCTATTGAAGAAGCTGAATTGATGGCTGGTTGTCAAATTCATTCTGTATTTGCAGGTATTGCAGGTAGCCATATCAGGAGCCTGAATTCTCATGGCACGGTTGCTATTCGAGATAAAGAGGTGACCCAAGGTGATGTTGACCGTGTTTTAGATGCAGCCAAGGCAGTGCATTTTCCCGGCGATCAACAATTACTACATGTACTACCTCAGGAATACATTATTGATAACCAAGAAGGCATTCGTGAGCCAATAGGCATGTCTGGTGTACGTTTAGAGGCAAAAGTACATTTGATCACTGGTGCAGTGAGTGCCGCCCAAAATATTACGAAATGTATTGAACGCTGTGGTTTAAGTGTTGATGGGATTATTTTGGAGCAAATGGCTTCTAGTTACTCGGTACTTGAGCACGATGAGAAAGAATTAGGTGTCTGTTTGGTTGATATTGGTGGTGGTACAACAGATATTGCCGTGTTTATTGATGGTGCTATACGCCATACGGCAGTGATTCCTATTGCAGGCGATCAGGTCACGAATGATATTGCTGTTGCATTACGTACGCCTACTCAACACGCTGATGAGATAAAAATAAAGTATGCCTGTGCATTAAGGCAATTGGCACGCGAAGATGAAACGATTGAGGTGCCAAGCGTGGGTGATCGACCTTCACGACAACTGTCTCGACAAACGTTGGCGGAAGTAGTTGAACCACGTTACGAAGAACTTTTAATGCTAGTACAAGCAGAGTTACGCCGCAGCGGTTTTGAACCATTGTTAGCAGCTGGCGTGGTGTTAACAGGGGGAAGCTCGAAGATGGAAGGTGTTGTTGAGTTGGCAGAAGAGGTATTTCATTTGCCTGTGAGATTAGGATTGCCACAACATGTTGGTGGTTTGGTTGATGTGGTGCGAAACCCGATTCATGCCACGGGTGTCGGCCTTTTATTATTTGGACATGAAGATGTGGCGATAGCACGAAGTGAGATAAATACGGGCGATGGTTTTAAATCAATGCTAGAAAAAATGAAAAGTTGGTTTCAAGGTAATTTCTAAGATAGTCGTAATCAATAAATAGATAAAATTAGTTAAATTGGGGAGAGAAAAAATGACATTTGAATTAATCGATACATACACACAAACCGCGGTAATTAAAGTTATTGGCGTAGGTGGTGGTGGTGGTAACGCGCTTGAACACATGGTAGAAAATCAAATTGAAGGTGTTGATTTTATTTGTGCAAATACTGATGCTCAAGCATTGCGTAAAAGTGCAGCCACAACACAATTACAATTAGGTACAGATATTACAAAAGGCTTGGGTGCTGGAGCTAATCCAGATGTTGGTCGCCAAGCGGCACTAGAAGATCGCGAACGGATTATGGACGTGATTAAAGGTTCTGACATGGTCTTCATTACCGCTGGTATGGGTGGTGGTACCGGAACAGGGGCAGCGCCAGTTGTGGCACAAGTTGCAAAAGAAATGGGTATTTTGACTGTGGCTGTTGTGACAAAGCCTTTCCCATTTGAAGGTAGTAAACGTTTAAAAATTGCTGAAGCTGGTCTAGCTGAATTAACACAACATGTTGACTCATTGATTACTATTCCAAATGAAAAATTATTGGCAGTGTTAGGACGTGAAATGACTTTGTTGGGTGCTTTTAAAGCCGCCAATGATGTGTTGTTAGGTGCAGTACAAGGTATCGCAGAATTAATTACGCGCGAAGGGATGATCAATGTGGATTTCGCCGACGTTCGTACTGTTATGTCTGAAATGGGTATGGCGATGATGGGCACGGGTCAGGCATCAGGAGAAGATCGAGCTAAAGAAGCAGCAAGACTCGCGGTATCAAGTCCTTTACTTGAAGATGTTGATTTGTCAGGTGCTAGAGGCGTTCTCGTTAATATTACTGGTGGCTTGGATATGAGTATTGGTGAGTTTGATGATGTGGGTAATATTATTAAAGAATTTGCTTCACCTGATGCAACAGTCGTTGTCGGTACCGTAATTGACCCAGATATGACAGATGAAATTCGAGTCACAGTGGTCGCGACGGGATTGGGTGGTGTCAAATTGGCATTAAACGAACAGCCAATAGCCGCAGTTGTGCCGCAAATTGAGATTGTTAAAAAACCAATTGATATTAATTACGATGAGCCGACTATTATTCGTAATGGTCAGCAAGAGCAGAAAAAAGAGTTAGAAAATGGAGATGTAAATATGGATTATTTAGATATTCCGGCTTTTCTACGCCGTCAAGCTGATTAAAATATTAAGCTTGCAATTAGCGAGACAGAATAAGCTTATGATATTATGGCAAGATCTGTAAATATTGAGGGGTAAACCGTGATTAAGCAACGAACATTGAAAAATGTGATTCGTGCGACCGGTGTCGGATTGCATAGTGGTGATACTATTTATTTGACCTTACGGCCTGCTGCTGCTGATACAGGTATCATATTTCGTCGTGTTGATCTGGATCCTGTGGTTGAACTCGAGGCTAAAGCTGAAAATGTTGGTGAGACAGCATTATCGACTACCTTAGTCCAACATGGCGAACGAGTGTCAACGGTTGAGCACTTGTTATCTGCATTTGCTGGCTTGGGTATTGATAATGCCTATATTGATCTGAATGCATCTGAAGTCCCCATTATGGATGGCAGTGCTGGACCTTTTGTTTTTCTAGTGCAGTCTGCAGGAATTGAAGAGCAAGATGTAGCCAAGAAATTTATTCGTATTAAAAAGCCAGTCATATTAGAAGACGGAGATAAATGGGCAAAATTTGAACCTTTTGAAGGCTTCAAAGTGTCGTTTTCAATTGATTTTGAACATCCAGCGTTTCAGGGGCGACCACAGCAGGTTGATGTTGATTTCTCCTCCACATCATTTGTTCGTGAAGTGAGTCGTGCTCGAACGTTTGGCTTTATGAAGGATATTGAAAAATTACGAGAAAATAACCTTGCTTTAGGTGGTAGTCTTGATAATGCAATAGTGGTCGATGACTATCGGGTGATGAATGAAGATGGCTTAAGATACGAAGATGAGTTCGTTCGTCATAAAGTATTGGATGCAATCGGTGATTTGTATTTACTTGGTCATAGTTTGATTGGCTCCTTTAGTGGTCATAAATCAGGCCATGAAGTGAATAATAAACTGTTACGTAAATTGCTCGTAGAAACAGATTCTTGGGAATTGGTTACCTTCGAAGAAGAAAAAGATGCACCGATTCTGTTTAGTCGTCCTGCAGCATCAGTCGTCAGTTAGACAATTATGTTTTGTTATGTCGTTTAGCCAGTTTCAGTAATGCTGTCTTTAATGGACTGTCCTTTAGACTCTCTGCGGTTTGACTTAAAGCGTCAGCCGCATTACTAGGCAGCGAAAATCGGTCAGGGTTGCTAGGCTGAATCTCCTGTAAAGAGGATTTAACTCTGACCTCTAATTTAGTGATATTTTGCGACGTGTGTTCAGTGATAGCGTTGCACAATGTGGCAGCTTGAAAGCGAAGCAAACTCGCATATGTTGCATTATCTGTATGAATAATCATTGTCTGATTATTGATATTAGCTAGCGTACAGTGAGCAGAAAACTGGGGCGGCATGACTTGCTGCAAAATAAAGTTAAGACGGTTTAATTTTTGGGCACGTTGTGTGATTTTAAGGAGCTGACTATTTTGTTTGCAAATAAGGCTCACTTGTTCCGGTTTATTGGGCATAAATAGCATGACTACACAGGTTAAAGAATAAAATGCAGATTATCATTATATCGCCTAACAATACTAGCCATCGACATTGGCATATATCTCGCCGACGATTAAACATCATAGCTGTGAGTTGTTTACTTGTTTTATCAGCAATCTTATTTTTCATAAACCAACAATTTGGCCGGCAGCTCGATAATCAGTCCCCAGCAATAATTTTAGCTACACAGTCAATTACCCCGTCGAATATAGAACGTCAACAAGAACCTCATTTAGAAGATTACTATGCAAAACGTCTAGGACAGTTGCAAGCTGAGTCAATTAGACTGACCGCATTGACAGAAAAGTTAGCAGAAATAGCAGGTATTGATACCAGTGATTTTTTATTAAATCGCATACCCGCTCAGGGGGGGATTGATGAAAGTGGTGCCTCCCTATCACCCGATCTCTTTAATAGAGAAGTTTCTCTACTTTCAGAAAGGTTTGATCAGCAAGATCAACAATTAGCGAGCTTACAAGATCTATTTATAACCAGGCAGAATATTACATCGGCAATTCCACAAGGTCGTCCGATTAAAAATGGTTATTTATCCTCTGCATATGGATACCGCATAGATCCTTTTAATGGTAAAAAAGCCTTTCATTCTGGTATCGATTTCGCCGCTAAGGAAGGCAGTAAGGTCATTGCTGTGGGGGATGGTTTGGTCACGTATAGTGGAAAACGTAATGGATATGGTCAAATTGTTGAAGTTGATCATGGCAATGGCTATCTAACACGCTATGCGCACAATAAAAAAATACTAGTGAAAGCGGGCGACATCATTAAAAAAGGTGAACCACTGGCTCTTGTTGGTTCAACAGGACGTTCAACTGGGCCACACGTACACTTTGAAGTATTACGTGACGGCCAAAAAGTGAACCCTTATAAATATGTTAAACGATAAAGCTTGAATGCTCTCGCTACTCCGACTATCCCCATAATTAGATTTTAGACCTTATAGGCTGTAAGCGTTATAATTACTCGTCTTAATCATCATCAATTTCGGACAGAAAATCCGCACAAATACAGGTAGTAACAATCAATGGTAAGCAAGTTTTTCAGTAAGATCTTCGGTAGTCGTAATGAACGATTTCTTAAAGGACTGCGTAAGGTTATTGCACAGATTAGTCAGCAGGAATCTGAGATCGAAAAACTAAATGATCAGGCTTTGCAAGCAAAAACACTAGCGTTTCGTCAGCGAATAGCAGAGGGTGAGTCTATTGATGAATTATTACCTGAAGCATTTGCCGTTGTTCGGGAAGCAGGCAAGCGAGTGTTAGGCATGCGTCATTTTGATGTGCAAATGATCGGCGGTATGGTGCTCAATGACGGCAAAATTGCTGAAATGAGAACCGGTGAAGGTAAAACCCTCGTTGCTACATTAGCTGTATATTTAAATGCGCTCGAAGGCGAAGGTGTCCATGTCATCACGGTCAATGATTATCTTGCTCAACGTGATTCGTCATGGATGAGTCAACTCTATGGCTTCTTGGGTTTAACGACCGGTGTGATTATCTCTGGTTTGAGTCAAGATGAACGTCGTGCAGCCTACGCTTGTGATATCACTTACGGTACCAATAACGAGTTTGGCTTTGATTATCTGCGCGACAACATGGCATTTAGCCTCGAAGAAAAAGTACAGCGATCATTACATTTTGCGGTTATCGATGAAGTTGATTCGATCCTAATCGATGAGGCTCGGACGCCATTAATCATTTCTGGCCCAGCTGAAAATAGTGCTGAACTCTATCAGCGTGTTGATACCTTGATTCCAAACTTGAGCAAGCAAATTGGTGAGGGTGATGATCTTGAGGTGGAAGGGGATTTCACTCTTGATGAAAAAGCGAAACAGGTGCATTTCACCGAAGTAGGCCATGAGAAAATTGAAAACCTGCTTATTGAAATAGGCTTGTTAGATGCGAGTGCGAGTTTATATGATGCCGCTAATATTGGACTGATGCATCATGTGAGTGCTGCTTTACGGGCTCATGTGCTATTTACACGTGATGTTGATTACATCGTCCAGAATAATGAAATAGTAATTGTTGATGAATTTACGGGTCGTACCATGCCGGGGCGCCGATGGTCTGAAGGTCTACACCAAGCTGTTGAAGCAAAGGAAGGCGTAGAAATTCAAAACGAAAATCAAACATTAGCATCGATCACCTTCCAAAATTATTTCCGTCTCTATAATAAATTGTCAGGAATGACGGGTACGGCTGATACGGAAGCATTTGAATTACAATCGATTTATGGTTTAGAGGTTATTGTTATTCCAACACACAAACCTATGCAGCGACTAGATTCTGCCGATCAGATTTATTTAACAACGGTAGAAAAGTACGCTGCAATTGTCGAAGATGTAAAACGCTGTATTGAACGGAAACAGCCGGTGTTGATCGGAACTTCATCAATTGAAAGCTCAGAATATTTAGATGGTTTATTAAACAAAGAAAAAATTAAACATGAAGTGTTGAATGCAAAATTCCATGAAAAAGAAGCACATATAATTGCACAAGCGGGTAGCTTAGGTGCTGTGACAATTGCTACAAATATGGCAGGTCGTGGTACAGATATTGTATTGGGCGGTAGCTTAGAAGCAGACTACGAGACATTAGGTGACAAGGCTAGTGATGCAGAAAAAACACAATTAAAAGAAGCATGGCAGATACGACATGATGCAGTTTTAGCTGCGGGCGGTTTGCATATTATTGGTTCGGAACGTCATGAGTCGCGTCGAATAGATAATCAATTACGTGGTCGTTCTGGTCGTCAAGGTGATGCGGGTTCAAGTCGCTTTTATCTGTCACTTGAAGATAATTTAATGCGTATCTTTGCATCGGAACGTATGGCGGGTTTGATGCAAAAATTGGGTATGGAAGAAGGCGAGGCGATTGAACATCCTTGGGTATCACGTGCCATTGAAAATGCACAGCGTAAAGTAGAAGGGCATAACTTTGATATTCGTAAGCAATTGTTAGAATTTGATGATGTTGCGAATGACCAGCGAAAAGTTGTTTACGAGCAGCGAAACGAGTTGATGGCTGCGGAAGATGTTTCTGAAACGGTTATCTCAATGCGTGAAGGTGTATTAACGGACGTCATTGGTCAATATGTCGCGCCAAATAGTATTGATGAGCAATGGCATATTTCTGGGCTTGAAAATGCCTTACGAGATGATTTTGCATTGGACTTAGATATTGCTGGATGGTTAGAGCAGGATAATGATTTACATGAAGAAAGTTTGCGTCAACGTATTGTCGAAGAAGCTGAAGCTGCTTGTCAGGCAAAAGAGCAAACAGTAGGTGCTGAGTTAATGCGTCATTTTGAAAAGGCCATTATGTTGCAAACTTTAGATAATCAATGGAAAGAACATTTGGCGCAAATGGATTATTTACGTCAGGGTATTAATTTACGTGGCTATGCTCAAAAAGATCCAAAACAAGAGTTTAAACGAGAAGCATTCCAATTATTTAGAGCAATGTTAGACAGTATTAAGCATGAGGTAATTGCATTAATATCTCGGGTACAAGTACGCGCGCCAGAAGATGTTGAGGCTGTTGAGGATCAACGTCGTCAGTCGGGTGAAGTAGAATATCAGCATGAGCAGGCGGCGAGCTTGGTTGATGACGAAGCATCTACTATTCCTGCTGCTGAAACACCTTATCTTCGTGATGGTAGCAAAGTGGGTCGTAATGATCCTTGCCCATGTGGTTCTGGCAAAAAATTTAAACAATGCCATGGTGCCATTAGTTAATGGCTGTTAACCTTAGCGCCCCTAAAAAAGAGTCTTTATTACCCATATCTGGCATTAAATTAGGTATTGCCAGTGCAGGAATAAAAACAGTGGGTCGGCCAGATGTAGTTTTAATTGAGCTACAGGCAGGAACCACTACTTCGGCGGTTTATACTAAAAATGCATTTTGTGCCGCTCCGGTTACTTTAGCGAAACAGCACCAACATGCAACATCACCAAGGTATTTATTAATAAATTCAGGTAATGCCAACGCAGGTACCGGTGAAAAAGGGATGCTAGCGGCACAAACATGTTGCCAAGCAGTCGCTGAGTTATCAGGCGAGAGTAGTCATAGCGTATTGCCTTTTTCAACCGGCGTAATTGGTCAACAGTTACCTGTAGATAAAATAAAAACAGCATTACCAGATGCTTACCGACATTTGACTACTGATAATTGGTTTGCTGCTGCGCAAGCAATTATGACGACCGACACTATTGCTAAGGGATTATCACAACAAATAGATATTGGTGGCAAGACTATAACGATAACCGGAATTGCGAAAGGTTCTGGCATGATTCGACCAGATATGGCAACGATGTTGTCTTATATTGCGACGGATGCTTTAGTCGAAAAATCAGTGCTTGATGCTATGCTCCTCAAGGCGGCAGATCAATCGTTTAATAGGATCTCTGTGGACGGTGATACATCAACTAATGATGCGTGTGTTTTGATGGCGACCGGTCAAGCTGCTAATGCTCTGATTACGGATTTAGATAGTCCTAATGCAAATGTCCTATATCAAGCCATTGCCGAGGTGAGTCAGTATCTTGCGCATGCGATTGTGCGTGATGGTGAAGGTGCTACTAAATTTATTGAAATCGAGGTTGAGCAGGGACGAGACAATGAAGAGTGTCGGCAAGTAGCTTATACCATTGCTCATTCACCCTTAGTTAAAACGGCGTTATTTGCTTCAGATCCCAATTGGGGACGAATTTTAGCTGCGGTAGGCCGAAGCGGTATTAGTGATTTCGATTTATCGAAAGTAGCGATATATTTGGGAAGCGTTTGTATTGTTGAAGGTGGTGAACCTGCAGCAGACTATACTGAAGAAAAAGGTCAGCTAGTGACAAGCCAAGATGAAATCGCTATACGAGTCGTGTTGGGTCGAGGTGATGCTTCTGACACAGTATGGACCTGTGATTTTTCTTATGACTACGTCAAGATAAACGCTGAATACCGCACTTAGTACAAGCAGAACACATCGATAATGACTGACAATCCAATTACAACCTTAGGCAAGTTTCTTCATCAAAGTGGAGCCCAATATCGGGTGTTTGATATGGGGCGCCGAGTGGCTAACTTATCTATTACTGACTTTGTTGGTTTTGAAAATGCGAAAATAGCTTACCCATATCCATTAAACAAACAGGCATTATTTGCTATTGTTTTCTGGGATCCCAGTCTTATTGATAAACAGTATGTTTGGTTTTTGAGGTTTCCTCTGGATGAACAAGGTTTACTCATTCAAGCAGCAAGAGATGAGTTCTTAGTGATGTTGCTAGATAGGGTTGGTGAATACATGCTGGCGGCTGAAGTTGGTAAAAATATTGAATCTGCATTAAAAGATAGTCCGTATACTTTTGACCCCCACGAAGAGAAAATGGCTGCATTTAATGCACTTGTCACTAAGAACCTTAATATGCCGGCATCGCCATTTTATGACGCGGCACATGCTTATTTTTCTGGAGAAACGGACAAAAATGATTGGCAGTCATTGGGTATGCAAGGTGTCGCTGATGTGGCCGCGAGATTAGATGAAAAGGGTCTATCCTCTGGATTAATCGTGGTACTACCGACAATACCCATCGAACCTTTTCTGCAACTATGTGCCTTCCTTGAAAATGCTGAACCGAACGCTGGGATTGTAGAGGTATTAGCATTACGGGTTAAAAAAGAACTGCAAGAAAAAAAACCTGATGTCACTGTCATTTGTGCCTGTTTACGTGCAATCTCAAATAGCCCTATCCAAGGTCAAGTTGAACTACTCGTTAAGCTGGTATTAAAACATTCCTGTAGTCAAAATATAGAAATATTAGCGACTATTTCGGGACGAATTTGGCCATTGCTAACCATTGATCCTATTTGTCAGTTATTCGTTGAACAGTTAGCTCATAACAATGCGGGCCAAGAAGGCTTTAATCAGTTGTTAGCAGATGTCATGTTTATGCCCAATATAAGAACGCACATTATGCAGGTATTAAGATCGCCCACTCGTTCTACTAAGTTGAGTGAAGCGGTAGGTAATATGTTTGCCTAACTCAGAACAGGAAACAAACCTTTTAAACCATTGGCAATAAATTCGACTGCAATTGCCGCTAAAATTAAGCCCATAATTCTTGTCGAAATATTGATACCAACAGCGCTAATTCGCTCAGCAATCAATGGCATTACTTTAAATACTAACCATAAAACAATACCGAGAATAATGATGTCACTTGCTAAAAGGCTATAGTGAGCTAGGCCAGTCCCTTTAGACGCATAAATGATAACGGTACCAATGGCACCTGGTCCTGCTAACAAAGGCATTGCAAGTGGCACAACGGCAATCGACTCGCTATCATGTTGCGCTACAGTATCTCTATTTTGTCTTATTGTGCTATGGGATGTCCGCAACATTGATATGGCCATCAGTAAAATCATAATGCCACCTCCCACCTTGAACGAATCAATACTAATGCCAAAAATTGAGAGTACTAACCCACCAATAAAGAGTGCTACAAGTAAAATCAAGGTCGTCGCAATAACGACAATTCTACCTATTTTTACTCGCTGACTTATGGCTTCATCAGCTGTCATCGTCAGGAATACAGGGATAATACCGATAGGATTAGCGATAGCAATGATCGCAATTAGAAATTTTGTATATTCAGTTAAGTCGAGCATATATTTTCCTGATTATGATATGGAACAGCGATTAGTTTTTCACATATTGTTTTAGCCATTCTTTCTCCATCATGATCTCATGAGTGCTTTCTACCCGATCAATAAAAACAATCCCATCAAGGTGGTCACACTCATGCTGGAATACACGAGCGATAAAGCCTGTGTATTCTATCTCAGTAATGTCATTATCCTGAGTGGTATAACGTACTTTTATTGCCTGATGGCGTGGTACGAGACCCCTTATTCCCGGTAAGCTTAAACACCCTTCCCAATCCTTCACTATTTCATCAGAACGAGAGATTATTTCAGGGTTAATAATAAAGGTAGGTGCCATGTTAGGGGCATTAGGGTAACGAGCATTAGGTTGTGAACACATGATAAAAAAACGCTGATTAATGTCAACTTGAGGAGCAGCAATGCCGACACCATTTTTGGCCAGTACAAAGTTTAGTAATTGCTCGAGTAAAAATTGTGTGTCAATACTGCTTACATCACATACCTGTTCCGCTTGTTGGCGAAGATGAGGGTGACCTAATTGTAGGATTTCAAACTTAGGATAATTCATTACATGTAAGGCTATGGTGAACTGTTAATATGAAACCAACCTGAAATACTATACCTATCTCGTTTTGCTTTAAGCACTTGGTGCGGAAATTGGGTGCTGAGAAAGACAATAAATTTTCCATACTCAGGTAATATTTGTTCTATAACCTCTTCAGTTTCAGGATCATAAATAAGTAGTTCGCCACCATCGTCAGCTTTCCAATCAGGATTAAGATAGAGCAATGAGGTCAGTACTCGATTGGACTGCCCTGTAAACGCATCAACATGACGTTGGTAAAAAGCACCTGGCGCATAGTGGGCATAGTGGGCCTCATATTTAAACAACCCCATATACAAGCGTTGATTGAGCTCAGTACGTAAACCGGTCATCCAATTTAAGTAAGCTGCATCAACTGGATGCTCAGTGCTAAGCCAGCGCGTTATATCGCTTCGGATTTGTTGATTTAACTGATACTCCTGTTTACGTCCAATTCCTGCGGCACTAAATTCACCGGAACCAAGCTGAGTAACCCGTTGATACAGCGATTGAGTCATTGAGGTAGGTAATATATCGGTGCAAACTGCGTAACCCTGACTGATCAGGGAGTCAGCCATCAGATCATAAATATTGGTCGCATCGATAGGTGCACTATTTTCTATGTAAGGTTCATGGGGCGTCATCATGTTATCTCATTACTAAGTCATTGCCAGTAGTTGATCACAAAAGAGATAGATTTAACGGCTGGTGCGTGGGTAAAAATAATAAACTAAACGACAGTTAAATAATACGACTTAGTGTGTTTTCGCTACCCAAAAAACCAATAAGCAACAATGATCGCTGTAACGATGCCTGCAATATCAGCAATAATGCCGCATCCAGCAGCATGACGAATATTTTTGATACCTACAGAACCAAAATAAACCGCTAAAACATAAAAGGTCGTTTCAGTGCTGCCTTGGACAATAGAGGCAAGCCGACCTGCAAAGGAGTCAGCACCATAAACTTGCATCGTATCGACCATCATTGCTCGGGCACCACTGCCACTAAAGGGTTTCATTAAGGCGGTGGGTAGGGCATCAATAAAGCGGTCATCTAAACTTAAAGATAAAATGATGTGTCGTAAGCCACTGGTTAATAGGTCTAGCGCACCACTGGCACGAAATACACCAATCGCAACCAACATGGCGACGAGATAGGGAATGATCTTAATTGCCGTATCAAAGCCTTCCTTAGCGCCATCAATAAAGGCACTGTAAGCATCCACCCTCTTGAAGACCGCACCTGCGATAAACATCATGACCAATGAAAATAGAATGACATTACTAATAAGTGCTGACTGCGCTAGCATGGCTGCTTGATTCAGACTGGAAAAATAAGACAAAAGACCTACTATTAGCAACGTAAATCCGCCTAGATAACTAACAATAACTTTATCAAGTAGGTTAATTTTCTGTACCGATGCGACAGCGAGCAAACCAATCATTGTTGATGCGTAGGTTGCGATAAGAATGGGTATAAATACATCGGTCGGATTGGCAGCACCCATTTGAGCACGATAGGTGAAAATGGTAACAGGAAATAAGGTAACGGCTGAGGTGTTGATGACCAAAAATAAGATTTGGGCATTGCTCGCCGTATCTTTATTTGGATTAATCGTTTGTAGCTCTTTCATCGCTTTGATGCCAAGCGGCGTTGCTGCGTTGTCTAACCCTAAGGCATTGGCTGAAATATTCATTACCATCGCTCCCAAAGCAGGATGGTTTTTGGGTACTTCAGGCATTAACTTAGAAAATAGCGGTGTTAGACCACGGGTGAGGAGTGCAATAAACCCACTTTGTTCGCCAATTCGCATAATACCTAGCCATAGAGCCAATACGCCAGTAAGTCCGAGTGAAATTTCAAATGCCGTTTTTGAAAGACTGAACATAGCGGTCATCATCTGACCAAATATTTCAGTGTCACCAAACGCCAATAACTTTATCGAGGCAACGATAAAGGCAATAGTAAAAAAAGTAATCCAGATGATATTTAGCATCATTTATTATTACATAGCTCATCCAAAAAAAGGACGCTAAATGGCGTCCTTTTTAAGTTCATTTAAAGCATACAACTAATGCTTAGATGGACGTCTTGCGCTGTCACGTGGCCGCATACGTGGCTTGCCTGATCGTCTTGGCTTACGTTCACGGCTAGCGTGTTCAAAGCCTTCTTTTGCTGGGCTTAGATTAAGTTGTTTATTATTGACCCACACTTTACCTAATTGTTGGAATAAGTCTTTTGGCATGCCTTCCGGAAGATCGATAACACTATGATCATCAAGAATGGTAATTCGACCTATATCTTTGCTATCGATTCCTGCTTCATTAGCGATCGCACCGACTAAGTTTTTAGCTTCAACTCCGTCTGATTTACCCACTTCTACGCGGTAACTATCCATACCCTGTTCAGTACGATGGTCCGCTTTTTGTCCGCTTCTACGAGGAGAACGTTCGCTACGGTCATTATTTCGTGGACGATCATCTCTATCTCTAGATGGCCGGTCTTCACGAGCTGGTCGTATTTGAACATGCTTCACTGGTTTCAATGGTCGGCTTTTTTGTACTAAGTAGGCTAAGGCTGCAGCCACTTCTATTGGATCCGCATTATGTTCTTGTTGATAACTGCTGACGACCGTTTCAAAAAAGCTCAAGTCTTGTGTTTCAATGGTTTCACTAAGCTGTTGTTTGAATTCCATGACACGTTTATCAGCCACATCTTCAGTGCTAGGCAATTGCATCAATGTGATCGTTTGACGCGTAGCTTTTTCAATAGCAAATAACATGCGTTTTTCACGTGGCGCAATAAATAAAATAGCTTCACCTTTACGACCAGCACGACCTGTACGACCGATACGGTGTACATATGATTCTGTATCGTAAGGTACATCGTAGTTAACAACATGACTCATGCGCTCGATATCTAAACCTCGAGCCGCGACATCAGTGGCAATTAATATATCTAATTTACCTTTTTTAACGCGTTCAATCGCTTTCTCGCGAGCCGCTTGATTCATATCACCGTTCAAAGGTGAACATGAATAGCCACGCGCTTCTAATTTTTCAGCGAGTTCAGTCGTGGCGTTTTTAGTACGCACAAAGATAATCATCGCATCAAATGTTTCAACTTCTAGAATACGGGTTAGCGCATCAAGTTTGTGCATACCCGTTACTTGCCAGTAACGTTGGTTTATAGTGTCAACGGTTGATGTTAAAGATTTAATCTTAATTTCAACAGGATCTTTTAAATAGCGAGTTGCCACACGATGAATCGCACTTGGCATGGTGGCTGAAAATAAAGCAACCTGACGCGATTCAGGTGTTTCTTTTAAAATAGTTTCAACATCATCAATAAAGCCCATACGTAACATTTCATCGGCTTCATCTAGCACTAATACTTTCAACTCGCCGAGTTTTAATGTGCGACGACGAATATGATCTAAAACACGACCTGGTGTACCGACAATAACTTGTGGGTGACGTTCTAATTGACGTAACTGAATGCCCATGCTTTGACCGCCATAAATAGGCAAAACATGTAGCCCTTTCATATGACGCGCATAGCTTTGTATGGCTTCAGAGACTTGAATGGCTAATTCGCGTGTTGGTGCTAAGACCAACATTTGTGGCGCTTTATTTTTAGGATCGATACGACCCAATAACGGCAATGAAAAGGCCGCTGTTTTACCGGTACCTGTTTGCGCCTGACCTAATAAGTCGCGACCTGCAAGTAAGGGAGGAATACTTTGTGCCTGAATCGGTGAGGGTGTTTCATAGCCAGCTTCTTGTACCGCTTTTAGGATGGGACTTGCTAAGCCTAATTCTGAGAATGTAAGTGTAGTGGGTTGTTGTTCTGTGGACATGTATAAACCTGTGAAAGATTAGCTTTAAAAGTAAAACTAATAGGGGGGAGAAAACAATCAAATAATTATACAGATGTTTGGATATAAAATACAGTTAAATCAGACTGTTAAATATTTTTTCATACATTCACTCACATCGCTTAATAATTAGGGCAAAATGCAAGATTCTAATCATACTTAAAATAAGGGCAATCGAAATATGGATCATTTTTTAGTTGATGCCTATACCCCGAAAGAAATTGCAGCGAGGATTGAACGTGTCGCGATCAGTAAAAGCACTGTTGATCCATTACGTGTGTTTTCTTTAGCTATATTAGCCGGCGCATTTATTGCTTTAGGTGCCGTATTTTTCACTATTGTTACTTATGACAATAGTGGCGTTGCCGCCGGTTTAATGCGTCTCATCGGTGGGCTAGCATTTTGCCTTGGACTCATTTTAGTCGTGGTGGCTGGCGCTGAATTATTTACCGGTAATAATCTGATTGTGATGGCTTATGTTGACGGTAAAGTGACCATCAAACAGCTTATGCAAAACTGGCTTATTGTATATGTTGGTAACTTTGTCGGTGCGCTTGGCGTACTAATATTGATTTATTTCAGTGGCCATTGGGGTATTGGAGGTGGGGAAGTAGGTGCAAAAGCAATCGCCATTGCAAATTCCAAAGTCAATCTAACGTGGACCGAAGCATTTACGCGAGGCATCTTGTGCAATATTCTGGTGTGCTTAGCAGTTTGGTTGTGTTTTGCCGGACGAACCGTCGTTGATAAAGTATTGGCCATTGTGTTTCCAATTACTGCTTTTGTGGCTATGGGCTTCGAGCATTCGGTTGCCAATATGTACTTCATTCCAGCAGGCTTGGTGGCTAAACAACAAGCTGAGGTTTTATCATTGGTCAGCAGTATTAATATCGATAATCTGACCGTAGGCCATTTTCTGTTTAATAATTTATTGCCAGTCACATTAGGCAATATAGTGGGAGGCAGTATTTTTGTAGGACTGTTTTATTGGTTTATCTATTTGAGAGATTAGGAGATTGAAATGACCGAACATACATATAAACATATTGAACTGACGGGTAGCTCAGCTGAAAGTTCAGATAAAGCGATTCAAAATGCGATAGCTAAAGCGGCAGAGTCCGTTAAACATATGCACTGGTTTCAGGTGTTGGATACCCGAGGTTATATCGAAGAAGGCGGCGTGAAATATTGGCAGGTGACCATAAAGGTCGGGTTTAGAATTGAAGACTGAGTTTAATCAAACACCCGAACAGTCGTCCGGGTGTTTGAGCATGGTGTCTTTTAAGATGATCTAGAAAACTTATGAACCCAGACTTTATGGTCCTGATTCCACTCCATACCAACATGCATTCTTAAAATAAGGGCTTTATACATTTCCATATTGGGATAACCTTCTGCTTGTGCATCAGCATCGGTCATATCACCCAAGGTCTTACGGTCAAGGCCTGTCACTGTAAACTCAATACCTTCTAACTCAAACGTTTCACCTGGATATGCATAAATACCATCACGGCGCTGTTCTGTTTTAGTGCCAGCTAATGTAGCTTCGACTAATTTAGGGTGAGTGACCAAACGATCAATTTCACAGGTTTTTGCAGGATAATCGGGATGTGTAGTCATAATTATGTCGCTATTTTGGTAAATGAAAAATGTAGAGTCTTTTAAACGGGCTTGAAATTATTGCACTGTATTTACTCAGTTTTAATACTACAACAATGTGTAGTCTTAATACATTATTTTGACTATTTAACTGCCCGCCGCCATCGAGTGTTGTTTTTATTTAACGCCTTGGCTGACCAGGTACTCTTCATATGTACCACGGAAATCAATGATGCCCGTGTCAGTCATATCCAAAACACGCGTCGCAAGTGACGATACAAACTCGCGATCATGACTGACGAAGAATAAGGTGCCTTCATATTGTTCTAAAGCCATATTGACCGATTCAATCGATTCCATATCCATGTGATTGGTGGGTTCATCCATAATTAAAATATTTGGTTTTTGTAATAGTAATTTACCAAACATCATGCGACCTTTTTCACCACCGGACAGCACTTTAGCTTTTTTATCAATCGAAGTACCTGAGAACAATAAACGACCTAATGTGGCGCGTATCACTTGCTCATCATCTGTGGGCTTACCCCATTGTTGCATCCATTCAAATAATGTCAGTTCATTATCAAATAGTGCTTCGTGATCTTGGGCGTAGTAGCCGATGTTGGCATTTTCTGACCATTTTACAACGCCTGATTTAGGCGGTAACTCACCTGCTAATGTTTTAACAAGTGTTGATTTACCAATACCATTTGGTCCGATGATAGCAATGCGTTCACCGACCTCAACCATTATTTTAAAGTCTTTGAATAATGGTTTTTCATTATCATAACTTTGAGAAATGCTTTGTACTTCTAATGCATTACGGAATAATTTTTTATCTTGGTCAAAACGAATGAAAGGATTAACACGACTTGATGGTTTGATGTCATCAAGTTGAATTTTATCGATTTGTTTAGCACGAGATGTCGCTTGTTTTGCTTTTGATGCATTTGCTGAGAAGCGGCGAACAAAGTCTTGTAATTCAACTATTTGCGCTTTTTTCTTTTCATTATCAGAGATTTGTTGAGCGCGAGCTTGCATCGATGCCATCATGTATTCATCGTAGTTGCCAGGGTAAACACGTAGTTCTCCAAAATCCATATCAGCCATGTGTGTACACACGCTGTTTAAGAAATGGCGATCATGCGAGATGATGATCATGGTGCCGCTACGTTGATTGATCATGTCTTCTAACCAACGAATAGTATTAATATCCAAATGGTTAGTCGGCTCATCGAGTAGTAAAATATCAGGATCAGCAAATAACACTTGTGCTAAAAGAATACGCAATTTCCAACCCGGCGCTATTTCACTCATTGGGCCGTAGTGTTGCTCAGTATCAATACCGACACCTAACAATAATTCACCAGCACGAGATTCAGCGGTGTAACCATCTAATTCAGCGTATTCGCCCTCAAGGTGAGCCACTTTGATGCCGTCTTCCTCAGTCATTTCAGGCAGGTTATAAATACGATCACGCTCGTGATGCACTTCCCATAATGCTTTATTGCCCATGATAACGACATCAATAACGCGTTGCTCTTCGTAAGCGAACTGATCTTGCTCTAGTACTGCATAGGTTTCATGAGGATCGTAGCTCACGTTACCTGCTGTAGGTTCTAGTTTTTTAGAAATGATTTTCATGAACGTGGATTTACCACAGCCATTGGCACCAATTAGACCGTAGCGATTGCCTTCGCCAAATTTAACCGAGACATTTTCAAATAATGGCTTTGCGCCGAATTGCATGGTGATATTTGCAGTAGTAAGCAAGGTGGTGTTCCTGTTGTATGGGAGTTTTGAAAAACTCGCCATTATACATGAGCTTACTTGTTTTCGATAAGAGAGATTTTTGCTTTTCGAGACATTTTTTTGATAGTCGCTTCACGTTTAGAGGCGCTACTGCGGTCAGGGTGGGCTTCTTGATAAACCATCTGCTTGGCGGCACTGGTATGAAAAAAACGAGCGCCACCCTGTTTTGTTTGGTGCTCGGTCAATCGCCGCGCTAAATCAGTAGTAATACCGGTGTATAAATGGCCATTTTCGGCTTCAACCATGTACACAAACCAGTCACTTTGGCTCATTCTTCTTTTTCGATAAAATCTAAAGCCACCGAGTTAATACAGTAGCGTAAACCTGTTGGGGCGGGACCATCATCAAAGATATGGCCTAGATGTGCATCACAGTGTCGGCAACGCACTTCGGTTCTGTCCATACCAAGAGACAGATCGGCATGATGGCTCACGACACCATGTTCAATTTGGGATGAAAAACTGGGCCAGCCACAGCCTGAGTCAAATTTATTTTCTGATGAAAAAAGTGCTTGTTGGCAACAAATACAGACGTATTCACCTTGTTCACTATGTTGTGCATATTCGCCTGAAAATGGCGGCTCTGTACCTGCTTGACGTGTCACGCGATATTGCTCATCGCTTAGTACTTCCCGCCACTGCGAATCAGTTTTCTCTACTTTTGAGGTCATAAATTTTGCTCAAGTTATCAGTGATTTTATTATGCCCTGTTATAAAGAGACTCACAACAAGCGGGATTTCTAACGTAGCGTTTTTATTTAATGACACAAATACCCCAAAATAGGGCTAGATGGTATAAAAAACACTTAGGAAAACGCGCTAATTAATGCGTTGTTTAACCCTATTTCGCATATGCAGAAATTGCACACTTGCGGTTAGCCAACTCGCGATGGCGATAGACCACCACACGCCATAAATATCAGTGCCAATAAGACTCAAAGCAATGGTGATAAAGGCTAATGGGAGTAATAGTTGGCGAATAATATTGAAGTACATCGGGATAATCGGTTTTTTCATACCTTGTAACACTGCCCCAGATACAAAGGCGAGGACGTAAGCAGGCAATATAATAGCTTCCACCCGTAAATAGCCAACGCCAATATCAATGACGGCGGGATTATCGGCAAATAAAGCAACAAGAGGTCGAGCAAACGTAAAGAGTAAAATACCACCAATAACCATTAAGCCTGTCCCAATAGCAATTGAATCGAGCGCCACTTTTTCCATGCGTTGATAGTGTCTGGCACCAAAATTCACACTAATTAAAGACAGCACGGCGATATTTATACCGATGGTAGGGAGTAATATGAGTTGTTCGATGCGTAGTGCAATACCCAGCCCTGCTACCGCTTCTTCACCAAAGCGAGTCACTGCTGAAGTGACAATGATTGAACCTAATGCGATCAAAAACATATTACCGCTAGCCGGTAATGATTGCTTTATTAGAGCAGCATAATGTGAGGCGTTAGGCGATAAGTTTTTTAGGGTCAGGCAGTTACCTAGTTTGCTTTGTCTGACTTTAATGGTTAGGTAGAGTGCACTGCCTAACTGGGTTAAAGCCGTTGCTGCCGCCAAGCCATAAATCCCCCAGCCAAGTCCGAACATGAGCAGGGGATCAAGTAAAATATTAGCGACAAAGGCGACCATTAAGCTATTACGAAAGCTGGTGGTATCACCCATGGTATTCAGTATTCCATTAGCGGCGGTACCATGAGCCAAAAAGACCAGCGTGGATAAAATGATAGAAAGATATTTCATGGCATCAACGGAATAGTCACCTTCAGCGCCCATCAGGGTAAATAAGGTAGGCGCTGAAAATAAAACTACTAGGCCGATAAGTAATGCACATAGCCATGAGAATGACAGTGCGCGTCCGGCTAATTGGACGGCTTGTTGTTGTTTGCCTGCGCCAAGTGCATTACCGACTAATGCGCTTGTCCCTTGTCCCACACCAATTGAGAACGCAAGTCCCATGAAATAGATCGGTGCAGCCAGCGAAATGCCTGCCAGAGCGGTTGATGACAACATGCCCGCATAGAAATTATCGACCACGTAATACATGGTGTTGAAAAACATGCCCACACTTGCAGGAATAGCTATTTTCCTAAGCAATTGAGGGATGGGATCATGGATGAGGTCCAAATTAATTCCTTGTAGGTGAGTATCAGTGTTCTATCGTAAAACTGATATTATCTTACATCTGAACTAAATTGATGAGAGATTGTGATGGCTTTGCAAAAAGCACCGAGTTGGCAGCCAGCTTTAAACCCTGAATTCAACGCACCTTATATGCAAGAATTATTGAATTTATTAGCAGCTAAAGCGCAACAAGGAAAAATTATTTATCCCAAAACTTCTGATTGGTTTCATGCTTTAGAGACAACGCCCTTGGATAAGGTCAAAGTAGTTATCCTGGGTCAAGATCCGTATCATCAAGCTGGGCAGGCGCATGGTCTTTGTTTTTCTGTGCAAGCGGGTGTCAAAGTGCCGCCTTCTCTGACTAATATATATAAAGAATTACAGACTGACTTGGGTATCACGCCGGCCAATCATGGTTATTTAGAAAGTTGGGCAAAGCAAGGTGTGTTGTTATTAAATGCCGTATTAACGGTTGAAGATTCCCATGCCAATGCCCATCAGGGTCAAGGCTGGGAAATCTTTACCGACAAAATTATAAGCGTGGTGAATGCGCAGTGTGAGCATGTCGTGTTTATGTTGTGGGGAAGTTATGCCCAGAAAAAAGCAGTGATGATTGATGAAACACGGCATTTAGTTTTGAAAGCACCCCATCCATCGCCATTGTCTGCTTACCGTGGTTTTTTTGGCTGTCGACATTTTAGCCAAGCAAATAGCTACCTTACTGCACAGGGTAGGCAAGCGATTGAGTGGACATTGCCAAATGTGTCTTATCAGCAAGGTTCATTATTGTAAAACAGTGTTTTAACAATAATGCGTAATTCAGCAAGAATAGTCTGCTCCCTGATACAATGCGCGCCATGATAAAACTAAATCAACTTTCTATTCGTCGTGGTGCAAGGCTGTTATTTGAGTCAGCTAATCTGACGATCCATCCAGGACAAAACGTTGGCTTAACCGGTGCTAATGGCACAGGAAAATCAAGTTTATTTGCTTTGTTTCGACATCAAATACAGGCTGACCACGGCAGTGCATCGATTCCTGCTGCTTGGGTGATTGCCCATGTGGCACAAGAAACCCCTGCGGTTGATATTCCTGCTATTGATTATGTATTGCAAGGTGACGAAGAATATATGCATTTGCAACAGGAGTTATCGGCGGCAGAAGCAGAACACGATGGTCATAAACAAAGCGAGTTACATGATAAATTAGCAGCTATTGACGGTTACACTGCGCGTAGTCGTGCAGGCAGACTGATGCATGGTTTAGGTTTTGCTGCGGAACAAGAGCTATTGCCAGTTACCTCCTTTTCGGGTGGGTGGCGCATGCGACTTAATTTGGCGCAGGCGCTAATGTGTCGCTCGGATTTATTATTGCTTGATGAACCAACGAATCATTTGGATTTAGAAGCGGTTTATTGGTTGGAAGAATGGTTGCGTAGCTATCAAGGTACCTTAGTATTAATTTCTCATGACCGTGATTTTTTAGATCGCGTTGTGACCCAAATTGTCCATATCGAACATCAGAAAATAAAAGCTTATACCGGCAATTATTCTGCTTTTGAATTAGCGAGAACAGAACATTTAGCACATCAGCAGTCAGCACATAATAAACAACAACGTGAAATTGCACATATCCGTAGTTTTGTAACGCGTTTTAAGGCTCAGGCTACTAAAGCCAAACAAGCACAGAGCAGGATCAAAGCCTTAGAACGTATGGAACTGATTGCGCCAGCACATGTCGATTCGCCTTTTCATTTTAGTTTTTATCCACCAACACGTTTAGTCACACCATTATTAGATTTGGATAAAATAGCAGTAGGGTATAATGATAAGCCACTGATATCTGGCGTTAATTTGTCGCTCGCTCCCGGTGATCGTATCGGTTTATTAGGGCCAAATGGTGCCGGTAAATCAACGCTGATAAAATTGATTGCCGGTGTTTTGCCTGCTTTGCAAGGTAAACGTAAAGAAGCGAAAGATATCAAAATTGCTTATTTCGCCCAGCATCAATTAGAACAACTGACAATGGATGAAAGCCCATTGCAGCATTTACAACGTTTAGATCGGCTACGACCTGAAACTGAGTTACGTAATCACCTGGGTGGTTTTGGTTTTCAAGGTGACGATGCATTAGCGCCTGTAGGTCCCTTTTCAGGTGGTGAAAAAGCACGTTTGGTACTCGCCTTATTAGTGTATCAAAAACCCGCTTTATTACTACTGGATGAACCGACTAATCATCTCGATTTAGACATGCGATTAGCCTTAACAATGGCGCTGCAAGATTTTGAAGGGGCGCTGGTAGTGGTGTCTCATGATCGCCATTTATTACGCACTGTCGCCGATGATTTATGGTTAGTGTCAGATGGTCAAGCAAAAGTATTTGATGGTGATCTTGATGATTATCGACAGTGGCTTATCGATAAAGATAAACCAACTAAAACGGCAGTAGATAATAGTAATGTTGGGAATAAAAAAGATGATCGCCGTTACGCGGCAGAGGCGCGAAGAAAACTGCAGCCGTTACGGAATATCGTCAAAAAAGCCGAGCAGAAAATGGATGTCTTACAAACAAAACTGAATGATATTGAGCTGCAATTAGCCGATAACAGTTTGTATGAAAGTGCCGCCAAAGATAAATTAAAAGCCTTGTTAGTCGAACAAGGCAATTTAAAAATAGAATTAGAAACTGTAGAAATGGACTGGTTAGCAGCCAGTGAAGAATTAGAGTTAGCAGGGCAAGAATAGACTTAGCTCAGTTATATAGAGGTAGCAACGTGGCGTTATTGTCATTAAAACAAATTACCGTTAGTTTTGGCGGTCCTAATCTTTTAGATAAAGTTGATTTCCAACTCGACCGTGGCGAGCGGGTGTGTTTAGTCGGCCGTAATGGGGCTGGTAAATCCACCCTAATGAAGTTGATCGCCGGGGACATCAAAGAAGATGGCGGCGAAATATTGGGTAAAGGCATAAAAATCGCTCGCCTAGAACAAGAAGTACCGGCAGGAACCGATGGTAGTGTGTTTGATGTAGTTGCAAAAGGACTAGGTGATATCGCCCCTATTTTAAGTGCCTATCATGATGTATTGCATCGCATGGAAACGGAATATTCAGACGAGATAATGGCTGAGTTAGAAAAAGCCCAACACAAATTAGAGGCGGTCGATGGTTGGACGGTTGAGCAGCGTGTTGAAAGTACGCTGTCACGTTTAAGTTTAGATCCTGATGTTGACTTCGCAGGTTTATCAGGCGGGATGAAGCGACGAGTTTTATTGGCACAAGCCCTAGTTCAAGCACCTGATATCTTATTGTTAGATGAACCGACTAACCATTTAGATATTTCGTCAATCACCTGGTTAGAAGAGTTTTTGAAGGGCTATGAGGGTACGGTGTTATTCATTACCCATGACCGTAGTTTTTTACAAGCATTAGCCACTCGAATCGTGCAGCTTGATCGTGGTAACTTAGTCAGCTTTCCTGGTGATTACGCTAATTTCTTAGAACGTCGTGAAGCGATGTTAGAAGAAGAAGCACAGCAGAATGCCTTATTTGATAAAAAACTGGCCTTAGAAGAAGTGTGGATTCGACAAGGCATTAAAGCGAGAAGAACGCGTAATGAAGGCCGCGTTCGTGCCTTAGAGCAATTACGTCGTGAACGTAGTGCAAGGCGTGAAGTGCAGGGTAATGTCAAAATGAAACTGCAAGACGCTGACCGCAGCGGCAAGTTAGTGGTCGAAGCGGAAGGTTTAGGTCAAAGTTATGATGGTCGTGTTTTATTCAAAGACTTTAGTACCGTTATTCAACGAGGTGATCGTATCGGGGTCATCGGCCCCAATGGGTGTGGTAAAAGTACTTTATTGTCGATTTTACTGGGTCGGAATAAGCCTGAAACAGGTGATGTTAAACTTGGTGCAAAAATCGAAGTCGCTTATTTTGATCAATTACGCAGTCAGTTAGATGAAAATATGAGCGTGGTGGATAATGTCGGGCAGGGTAAAGACTATATTGAAATCAATGGTGCTCAAAAACATGTGATGGGCTATTTACAAGATTTCTTATTTTCACCAGAAAGAGCACGAACACCGATAAAATCATTATCAGGTGGCGAGCGTAATCGTTTATTGCTGGCTAAGTTATTTACCCAACCTGCTAATTTATTAGTGATGGATGAGCCGACGAATGATTTGGATGCGGAAACATTAGATCTATTAGAAGACTTATTGATGAACTATCAAGGCACGCTATTGTTGGTCAGTCATGATCGTACTTTCTTAAATAATGTTGCGATGAGTACGATTGTGTTTGATGATGATGGTGAAGTACGTGAATACATAGGTGGGTATGATGATTGGCAGCAACAACGCCAACAAGATAAAGCTTATGAAGCACAAAAAAATAAAGTTACTACTAAATCAGCGAAACCAGTAGAAAAAAAGGCGAATAAGAAATCTAATCTGACCTATCAACAACAACTTGATCTCGCGGCGTATCCTAAAAAAATTGAAGCGTTGGATAAAAAACAAACTGAGCTACATGATGCGATTGCCAAACCTACTTTCTATAAGCAATCAGAAGCAAAAATTGCTGCCACTCAAACTGAATTAGCGGAAGTGACAGCAGCATTAAACACTATGTATGAAAATTGGGAGGCACTGGAAGCGAAACAAGATAGTTGAACGTTTTCACTGTCACAGAGTAATCACAGGCATTCACGATTAGATGGTGGAACCATGTAATCGTGATGATGCTTACTCATCCAATAATGCATCGCGTTTATCAGTACCTTTGCGTGGCCGAATCCACATTTCATACATAGAAACGGTCCACATGAAGGCAAATGATAATGCCATCGCGCCACCACCGATAATGACAAGCCAGGCGAAATTAGGATTAAGTTTGGTTAGCCACCACGATGAAATATCGAGAATAAGGAAGACATAAGGCGTCACGATGACCGCAGCTTTCAAATATTTAGGTACACCTGCTGCTAAGCTAAAAATAATACCGACAAACATAAAGATAAAGGCAATACCAAATAAATGGATATGAGAAATACGTGCTAAAGAAGAAAAACTGGCTCCGGTATCTGTTTCGGCACGTTTAGCAATATTTTCAAATTTGGTCCAATCTGGAATTGCTAATCCCGCGGCGCTATTATGACAACTGATACAGTTGGCCTCGAAGATTTTGCGAATACCTGTGTCGTTAAACGATTGTTCATCAGCTCCTTTATGTACCCAGTTGATTATTTTTAAACGATCTGCTTCTGGTGCCATGAGTTTCATTGAGCCATTAAGCTTCGCTTCAAGAACAGAGCCAGAACGCTTACCATAATAGCTGTAAACAATATCATCAACCGATAAACCGAGTTCACCATCAGCCATGCCGTGAGTAAATTGAATTTGTACGATGGCCATTAAATACCCAATGGCCACCACGACTAAGTAACCGCTGAATAGTGATTTAAGTGCAATACCTTGGCTACAAAGGTTGAGTTTATGTGGTTCTGCCATTCTGACTTCCTACTGTTACAGGTGAAAAGAGTGAGATTATATTAGTACACAACGCCCAGCTTGAATAGTTCTATTAAGTCATTGACTGATTTTGTGCACTAATTGCTTGCTTACCTTTGAGGCCATAAAAGCTACGTAAGTGAATATCATGTTGTGGAAATGGAATTTCTAGATTATGTCGGGCAAGGGCTGTATCAAGTTCCCATGTGTAGGTGGCAATGACCCGCCCAGGTAATTTAACGGCAGCTGGGGTTAGCCAGACAATCAGTTCAAAATTAAGACTGCTATCGCCAAATTGGGTCAGCCAAACTTGTGGCTTATGTTTAACATTTGCGCTTTTTAATGTGTAATCAACTGCATCGGCGGCTTCTAAAGCAGCGAGCTTTACTTTCTCTTTATCTGAGCCATAAGCGACACCAAAAGGGATATGAACACGGCGAAATGATTCATGCATTGTCCAGTTAGTCACCTGGCCATTTACAAAGTCAGAGTTAGGAATAATGACATCAATGTTATCGTTAGTGACGATGTGGGTGCTTCGCATATTGATTTGCTTTACCTCACCAGCGAGTCCCGATCCGAATTCGATGAAGTCACCAACTTTTAGACTTTTTTCAAATAGAATAATGAGGCCAGCAACAAAGTTACTGACCACATTTTGTAAACCAAAACCAATACCGATGGACAGTGCGGAAGCAAGCAGTGCCAGTTTGCTGAGATCGACACCAATACTGGATATTGCTACCAGCAGCCCGATGACTAAGATGATGTAGTGCAGGACTTTTTGTAGAGCATAGATGGTGGAGTTATTACTATTTTTACGGTGAGACATTAACCGGTTTAAGCTAAAACCTACGGCGCGTGATATCAACCATGCTATGAAGATGATCATGCCAACACGTAATAAACCTAAGGTAGTAACCGGCGTTTCATTGATGTCAAAGAGTGTGGTTTTAAGTGTCTCGCTACTCAGCGTAGAAAAATTGGCAATAAAAGATTGACCATCACCGATAACGGTAGCGAGTTTGCCCTGCTGTGTGTGTAGTTGTTTTTTGACTAGTGCCAGCAAATATTGGGCTTGCTCAAGGCGATCCAGTTCATCTAATTGTTTTAGTGTGGCGAGGGTGGCTGTTAATCTTGCTTGCTGAATGACATCATTATCATTGATAAGTAAGCTTTGACGGGCGCTATCGCGTTCTTGCTGAGTCGATTTCCGCCAAAGTGTATTCTTGTTGGCGAGTTCGTCTAATTGTTTGTCATTCGCTTTAAGTTCAATTAATAGGGACTTGGTATCAGGTACGGTTTTCATTACAAGCATTAATTTAAGTTTGCTTAATATGACACTGATCTCTGCATTGGCGATGCGTACTTGTTCTGTCAGTTGTTTTTGCCTATTTAGTTTACTATTCGGCTTGTCATCGGTAATCGATATAAATGGTTTAAAAGCCTGGTTTTTTACTTGAGCGAAGTGTTGTTCTGTAGTTCGAACATCCTGCTCATATTCAGCGAGTGTCTTGCTACTTATCTCAATAGTCTGTTCTGCAGTCTCTAATGCACTGCCCAGAAAAGTGATTTGGGTGTCGGTTTCTTTAATACGTTGTTTTAGAAGTGACGCCTGTTTATAGGCAATTTCAAGGTTAAGCCTAGATAAGATAATGTCTAAACCTAGAGCCAGTTTTTGGGGGCTATCGTTTTCTAGATTAAGGTAAAATATTTTTTTATTATCTAATTGTTTTTCTGCAGATTCTTTACTGTAAGTCAGTTGTAGCTGTTCATCTTCACTTATTTTTTTGTTTAACTGCCGTGCTTTTAACTGGTGATGTAATTCAATTAATTCTTCTAGGCTGTAATGGGGTTTAATAATTTGGCGATGACTTTCGCTATCGATAGTTTGAGTGCGAATCTCCTTATAATTGTTAAGTGCCGCATTAATATTGTTGAATAAAGGTGTGAGGCTTGTTTTTTGTTTGCCTTCAAGCTGTTGTTCTATATCAGCGAGTATTTGGCGAAATAAATGTTCACGCTGATTAAATTCCTCACCCGCCGCCGAAAAAAATTGCCACCAATCTATTTTGAGTGCCTGTGGTGTTGGCACCTGAATAGTGGGTGTGGTGGCTTCTGATGATGATTCTTCTGCCAGTGAAAACTCTGAAAACAGTAACGATAGGCATATTAAAAATAAAACAAACCAGTTTTGTTGTGGCATCAGAGCTCCCATCTATTGCAAGTGAATATTATTTTGAAGAAAAAACTTGTTTCAGTAAATCAGTTGTTCTTGCTGCTGGATTGTCACGAATCTTTTTCTCTTCTGCCGCGATCATGGTGAATAGACCATTTAATGCTTGTTCAGTCACATAGTCTGGTAAATCAAGATTCACTTTTTTCCCTACTAAGGGTAAGTCAGCCACCTTGCCGGTTAAGTCATTATAGTATTTTGTAGTACCGACTTGGTTTAAAGAAGCATCAATCGTCGGGCGGAATAAGCCGGTCAACTTTTCGGTTGTTTGAGCTTTGAAGTATTCAGTTGCAGCATTATCAGGACCATTTAGAATATTCGTCGCATCTTTGATGCTCATATTTTTAATGGCATTAACAATAATATTTGTGGCTTCTGGGGCTGCTTTTTCTGCGGCATGATTCATACTTTGTTCAAATGCATCTGCTTGACTGCCTAAACCAAACTTGTGCATTAAACCACTGACTTGTTCTAACTCGGGAGGCATGGCGATGTGAATCAGTTGATTGGTCAGATAACCATCAGGTTTACTGACATTCTCAATAGCACTTCGCGTACCTATTTCTAAGGCTTCTTTTAAGCCAGATACAATGGTTCCGGTGTCCAATCTGGATGATGCCGCTTTACTATCATTGGATAATAGCGCCTTACCTTGAGTGCTTAGATCGTCAAAGAAGCTACTCCAACCTGCACTCACTGGACTGATATAAAGTGCGGTCATCATGGATACTGCTAGTGTGAGTTTATTACGTTTGGTCATAACTATTTCCTTAAAGTTAATTGAGCCATCATCTTCCTAATAAGATCAGGATAGCAAACTCTATTGTTGAATGCTTATTTAGTCAGACTTGCAAATAACACAGGTAATTTTTCGGGCAGGTTATTAACGTTATCAATCACCATATGTTGGTTGCTAAAGATATCTTTTACATAATCATCAGCATGCGGATCAAGGCTAATGCAATAGGTGTAGATGCCTTTTTGGTCAAGTTCTTGAACGGCTTTATGGGTATCTTGTATTAATAATGTTTCATCACTGACATCAATATCTGATGGTTCACCATCGGTTAGAATCAGTAATAATTTTTTATCTGCTTTTTGGGATGCAAGATAGTGGGCTGCATGACGCATTGCCGCGCCCATTCGAGTGGAATAGCCGGCTTTCATCCCCGCTATACGGCCTTTTACCTCATCATCCCATTGCTCACTAAAGCCTTTAATATGGTAGTAACGTACATCATGGCGAGTATTAGAGTGAAAACCGGCGATGGCAAATTTATCGCCGAGTTGTTCAATTGACCATGACAATAGCGACACTGATTCCTTACAGAGTTGCAATATGGAGTGTTCGCAACCTTGAGGAATGTCATTGGTTGATTCTGATAAATCAAGTAACAACATCACCGCAATGTCACGGCTATCGTGTTTATGACTTATATTGATACGTGGATCAGGCAGAATGCCACTTTTTAAATCAATGAGCGAGCGAATCGCGACATCCAAGTCTAATTCTGAGCCTTCTTCTTGATAACGCACCCGTACATAATTCTGCGGTTTGAGCATTTCCAGAATCCGTTTCATTCTTTTAAGCACGGCGGCATGTTTTAGTAGCAGTTGATCAATATCTTGAGCATTTGCTGCTGGGTGTAAGGCTTCATATACGCTTACCCAATCTGGTCGGTAGCTTTGCGAATGATAGTCCCACTCTGGATAATGGCGGGGTGGAAGACCTTGCTGCTCTTCAGTTGTTTGGGTTTGTGGTGGGTTACTTGCGGTATCTTCTTCATCACCTTCTTCGATAAACGTCCACATATGACGATTATCATCACGATAATGTATGTCAGTATCATCAAAAAAGACATTAGCTAGCTGATCGCTTTGACGACGTGTTCGAGCGACATACGACAAGGCAATACGGGCAATTTCTTTAGTAGTAGATTCGCCCTTGGCCATGGCTTGATGGAAACGCTCGGCAAATTCTAGTAGGTCAGAATCGGTATAACTATGTTCAGGATCAAGCAATGCTCGCGATAACATGGCCAAGCGATGACGCAAGCAAGAGTGTGTTTCTGGATTACAAGCCCCTTCGACAGGATTAGGGTGTAGGCTTAAGAAGAGTTTTTTTAGACCAGGATATTGACGAATAGCCAATGCTTCCACACGACAATCTTCGAGAAACTCCACTGCCATACGTTGAAATGGACTGTAATTATCGGCAATTAACGGAAGAGTCCAACGCTGGTGTGCTGCCATATGAGCCAGTGTTGCACGATAGCGGTCAATGCCCGCAACATCAGATAGGTCATCATAGACATCAGGAATACGCATGCCCAAATTATCGAAATAAGGTTGTGGTTTACGTAATTCGTCAAAACCCATTGAGTAGGGTACGAGTTGCGGATCGGTTTCCCACAAACCTTGCATATATAAATTGAGTTTACGTTGATGGTCATAAAATAATACGCCATGCCGTTGTTTTTGCATAACTGCTAGGCTGTCGGCTGATTGTAAACTGAAAAAGTCTTTTTGCCGTTCAGGATGCGTGCTGTAATAGCGAACACCGTAATCAATCCAATTTTTTAGGCCGACTAACGATAACTGGCTGATTAGAAAAGGCATTTTTTCCAATAGCTCCGGCAATGCTGGGCTAGGAATCGTCGCATGATGACCATGAATAGACACGGTCGTCGCCGTCATCATACTGAAAATGATATCGATGTATTGTTGTAATGCTTCACGATCACCAAGTCGACGGCATACTGCACCAAGGGTATCTAAAAAAATAGCAATCGATTTACCATTGGGTGTGCGAGATATTTTCCATACGGTTTCAGAGACTAATTTGAGTACCGGTTCACCTAATTGACCGGCAATAGCGGGCATGTCTTCCATATAGCTGAGTACAGGTTCGACACCACGACCGATCATGCAAACGAGTGATGCCCCTTCAAGGTAGTCATCGATACCCTGTTCGCCCATATGAAGACGGGCTTCTTTCATACATTCGTCAAATACAGCATCGATTTGATCGAAGCCACATTTTAGCTTTGTCCGATCTGGGTGTTGGTACACCTCGCTCATATCACTCATAGAAGTAGCGTGTGGGCTTAGGCAAATACAGCACTGATGGCGTGATCTAAGGTGTCACGAATATCAGCATCATCTGTAATCGGACGCACCAAGGCCATGCGACAGGCTGATTTAGCTTCAATCCCTTTGTCCATTAACATCGCGGCATAGATTAATAAACGGGTAGAAATACCTTCATCTAAGCCATGGCCTTTTAGGTTGCGGGCCGTGGTGGCTATCTTAACTAATTTATCAGCTAAATCAGCTGAGATGCCGGTTTCTTTTTGTAGAATAGAAGATTCAATATCAGGAGTCGGGTAATCAAACTCAAAAGCAGTGAAGCGTTGTTTTGTCGATTGTTTTAAATCTTTTAACAGACTTTGATAGCCAGGATTATAAGAAATAACTAATTGGAAATCTGGGTGTGCTTGGATCATTTCACCTTTTTTATCCAGAGGTAGAGTACGGCGGTGATCGGTGAGTGGATGAATAACAACGGTGGTATCTTGACGGGCTTCAACAATTTCATCGAGATAACAGATAGCACCAATTCGAGCCGCAATCGTTAAAGGCCCATCTAACCAACGTGTGCCATTAGCATCTAATAAATATCGCCCCACTAAATCTGAGGCGGTCATATCTTCATTACAGGCGACAGTGATCAATGGCTTGTTTAATTTCCATGCCATATATTCGATAAAGCGCGACTTACCACAGCCTGTAGGACCTTTGACCATGACGGGTAAACGCGCTTCATACGCGGCGGTGTAAAGTTCAACCTCATCGCTTTGAGACTGATAAAAAGGGTGTTGTTTAATCAGGTATTGGTTTATGTCAGTCATAATGTGAGCTTCTTTTTAAAAGAGATGTGTAGGTTGGACTTCAGTCCAACTGAGCAAGATTGGCATGGGCTATCATCGGACTGAAGTCCGACCTACATATTTTCATTGTCACAATAAGGTGAATAATGAAATATTCTCCCCGCCGAAGCGAGGAGACATCATTTAGCTTTTTGCGATTAAGCTTACTTATGTACGCCTAATTTTTCACGCCAGCCTGGGAAGATCTTGTCGGCATCACCAGGGAATGACTCGAATGCACGAGCAAACTCACGATGATCTTTAGCAAATTCGATTGGATCAGCACCTGATTTCCAACATTCAAACGCTTGACGAAGTGACGTTGCACCGGCTGCTGGGCTATCAATATGTCCGTAAGCACCACCGCCCGATGTATTGATCACATTACCGTGACCTAAGTTCTCGAAGAAACCTGGTAAACGTAATGCATTCATACCACCTGAAATGATAGGTGTCGTGGGTTTCATGCCATACCATTCTTGGTGGTAGTAAGGACCATCTGCACTATCACGCTCAATCATATAAGCGATATTGCGATCGTCAGCACCACCTTCCATTTTACCGTAACCCATTGTACCTACGTGGATACCTGAGGCTCCTTGTAAGCGTGAAATTTTAGCTAATACAAAGGCTGTGTAACCACGAACAGAGGATGGCGACGTGACTGCACCATGACCGGCGCGATGATAATGTAAATATTGTTCAGGGTAATTCCGTCTAGCCGTTGTGATCATACCCGGACCACCGACATAACCGTCTACCAAGAACGCTACTTTATTAGCATCAGGACCAAATGTTTCTAGGATGAAATCAGCACGAGCAAGCATTTCGTAGTGATCATCAGCAGTGATATTAGCAGAAAATAGTTTAGCTTCACCTGTTTCATCTTGTGCACGCTTCATTGCATCAGCAACCAAAGGAATAACTTTCTTCATTGGACAGAAGACTTGATTACCTTGTGGTTCATCATTTTTAATGAAGTCGCCACCTAGCCAAAATTGGTAAGCTGCTTCAGCAAAAGGTTCTGGGCGAAGACCTAGTTTCGGTTTAATGATAGTACCGGCGATATAACCACCATCAACAAGTGGACGACCAAGTAGTCGCCACATATCCGTAATATCTTTAGCAGGGCCATCGAACAATTGCAGCATGGCTGGTGGTACATAGAAATCTTGGATTTGAGCACATTTTACATCTCCCATACCTTGGTTATTACCAATGGCAAGGGTGAGGAAAGATACGATCATTGTACGTCCATCAATCATATTGCGGTCAAACAATTCGTTCGGATAGGCAACTTTCATGACACCTTTAGCTTCATCAATTTCATATACCATGGCATCAACACCCTTGGTAAAGTCATCGGTTGTTGAAACTTCAACATTGGTACCGGTTGATGATTCTGCAGCAAGATGTGCCGCAGTGGCTAAATAGTCATAGCCATCTGCCGGAGTCATGTGATAAACAACGAGCATATGTCCGCCGTTGGCGATAAGATCTTCTTCTTTTAAACTAAGATCAGCGTAACGTGATGATTGATCCATTATGAGTTCCTTCTATCTAATGAGTGGTGTGTGCTTAGCTTTAGTTTCGCAGTCAGCTTATATTTTGTTACTTTGAATGACATTTCTAAGTGTAGGGTATTTTTTTTATAAATAAAACTCAATTATTTTGATTTTAACCATAAGTTATGCTTATGCTATCTGGCATGAATATAACAATAAGACAGTTACAAATCTTCGAGTTTGTTGCAAAACACTTGAGTTACACTCGTGCTGCAGAGCTGCTTCATCTAAGCCAACCAGCTATTTCGATGCAAATCAAACAATTAGAATCTGAGTTTGATATGCCTTTGTTTGAAAGAATGGGGAAGACACTTTATCTGACAGATGCTGGGCGGGAGCTGCTTAATTATGCGCGTAGTATTTCACAGCAGTTAATCGAACTGGATGATGTCATGAGGGAAATGCGAGGTAGTCAAAGAGGTCGATTGTCTATTGCTGTTGCCTCTACAGCTAATTATTTTGCTTTAAAGTTATTGGGTGAGTTTTACAGACGATTTTCTGGGACGACAATTAGTCTTGATGTGACTAATCGAGCTCGTTTATTAACGCATTTAAATGATAATACAGTTGATATGGTTATTATGGGACGTCCACCGGAGGGAATGGACGTTGATGCAACCCCATTCTTAGATAATCCTTTAGTAGTTATTGCACCAAAAGAGCATGCTTTAGCGGGACAGAAGTTGATTCCATTATCCGTTTTGCAACAAGAAACGTTTATTATGCGAGAGCATGGGTCTGGAACGCGGATAGCGATGGAACGATTTTTTGAAGAAAATGGTTACAGCATTAGTTCGGTGATGGAAATGAATAGTCATGAAGCTATTAACCAAGCAGTTGAAGCAGGCTTAGGCTTGGGTATTGTTTCTCGACATAGCTTGGAGCAGGGGTTAGCTTTAGAACGTTTAGTGATCTTGGAGGTTGAATCCTTTCCTATTGAGCGACATTGGTATTTAGTTCATCGCCGTGGCAAACGCTTTACGGCATTATCATTAGCTTTCAAACAGTTAGTGATTCAAGATACCGATAAAATTTTAAAGCGATAATTGCTCTGGAAAGAGCCATTTAACCTCACCAAAACCTTCAACCAACCTTATTTTGACGAGTTTGAGTAAATAAAAATTAAAACCTGGTAGTGTCAAAATCATTTCAGCATCAGGAAATTGATTCAAATAAGCCTCGCGTAGTGCGCTGTTATTTTCAGAGATCGTTGCCTGTGCTAGACAGGTTATTCTTGGCCCTGCAGATGGATTTTTGGCATCGCTAGGATCAAAAATAGTGAGTGATACCTTAGGATTAGCCTGAATATTTTGAGTATGCTCAGCTAAATGGCTTATAAAAATGGCGATATTACCTTCAGAACTAATAATGTAGGGTGTGATTGATCCAAAAGGATACCCTAGCTCAACCAACGAGTGCGTAGATAACACGCCATAACGATGTTTTCTAATAAATTGACTAGGATTGAATTTTGTCATTGCTTAGATTTCCCATCATGTGTGATGATTTTGCTTCTCTCTGGTGTTAACAAGCGTGTAGCGTTTGCTAGCAGTGATAGTGTTTGACCAAGAAAGTTTGGTCTGGTCAGTTTTACTTGTGGATTTAATGTTCGCTATTAATTAATTGTAGGCAATAAAAAAGGCCGGTGGAAAGATTCCAACCGGCCTTTTCTAATTTACTTTAAGACGTACTAGCCAGGAATTACGTTCTCAGCTTGTGGGCCTTTAGCGCCTTGAGTAACTTCCATCGTTACTGCTTGGCCTTCTTTCAATGATTTAAAACCATCTGATTGAATTGCGCTGTGATGTACGAATACATCTGGACCACTTGCTTGTTCAATAAAGCCAAAACCTTTAGCATCGTTGAACCATTTAACTGTACCTGTAACTTGATCTGCCATAACTACCTCAATATTTTTCTTAATTCTTGCTTACTAATTTCTTAGAAGCTAACTTGTGTAACTCCTAAAAGAAGCTATGTGCATTATACGCATTAAAAAATAATTAGCCTTTGCATTTGTTAAAAAAACAACTTTATTTGTTTAGATAGATGAAGTTTGTTGCTCAGATAATGACTATTAAGGCTGTCAAGTCCCATTAATGCTTAGTTTTTTTATTTTGGCCGGCTAATTGTTTTATTAGTAATTATATTATTGACATTTTTGTTTTTGCTGGGTAAACACTGATTTCTGCGCAAATAAGCATGTTTTTTACTTATTCAGCCACAAATTCTTTGGGTAGACTTGAGCCTTCACCATAGAAAAACTTCTCTAACTCTTCTTTTAAAAACGATTGAGATTTCGGATCAGCTAATGAAAGACGATATTCATTAATTAATATCGTTTGTTGAGCTAACCAGAGTTGCCAGCCTTCTTTAGATACAGTTTCATAAATCTTTTTACCAAGATCGCCTGGATACGGAGGAAAATCTAAGCCTTCTGATTCTTTATTTAGTTTTACGCATTGAACGGTATGTGCCATGGGTAACCTCTTTTACAGTAGTGATTCTATGAGTGATTTGACTGGTGCAGGCAAACCAAGTTGTAAAGCATCGCTTATTTTATACCAAGCTAAGTTTTTATTCTCTGTGATAGTGTCATTATTAACTTCACAACTGATTAAATGTGGATAGATTTCAAGTTTAAAATGACTAAAAACATGCTTTATATAATTGAGCGTTTTTATATCGCAAATATTTAGGTTTAATTGATGACTACATTTATACCTTAGATCATCGACATTATCTAATTCAGGAAAGCTCCATAAACCTCCCCAGATTCCCATTGAGGGACGTTGCTCTAATAATAATTCTCCTGTTGGAGCCTGTGCAATAAGCCAATGTGATTGGCGAGTTGGAATAATTTTTTTGGGCTTAGATGTTGGATAAGTTGTTTGATTACCTTTTAGATACCCTTGGCAGTCTGCATTGAGTGGGCAGATCGTGCAGTTAGGTTTACTTCGTGTACATAAGGTAGCGCCTAAATCCATTTGTGCTTGAATGTAGTTGGCTATTCTGTTGTTTGGCAAGTATTGCTCTGCGATTAACCAAAGTTTATTCTCAGTTTGTTTGTTGCCTGGCCAGCCCTCTATTGCTTCATAACGAGCTAATACCCGCTTGACGTTGCCATCAAGAATAGGGAAACGCTGATGATGAGCTAATGCCATGATTGCACCAGCGGTTGATCGACCAATTCCGGGCAGTGCAATGAGTTCATCTAAGGTTTCAGGCATTTGACCTTGATGTGAGTCAACCATGATATTGGCTGCTTTATGCAGGTTTCTGGCTCTAGCGTAGTAACCCAAGCCTGTCCATAACGCGAGCACATCATCAACGGGAGCATTCGCAAGGCTTGTGATAGTAGTAAATTGTTGCGTAAATTTTTGATAGTAAGGAATAACCGTAGTAACTTGGGTTTGTTGAAGCATTATTTCTGATAGCCACACATGATAGGCTGATGGTTGTTGCTGCCATGGCAGATCTTTACGACCATATTGGTCGAACCATGTCAGTAGTCGATCACTAAATTGTGGAGTAGTCATGGAAAGTGTCTATTTATTAGAGGCTTAAAAAAATTGGCAATTAAGTTAGAAGCCATAAATGAGAAAACACTCCGTCATCCTCCTAATTGACAACGGAATGTCCTTTTTAAATTAGTTAGAAAAAGCTTTTTAATTTGTCTGAAACCGCATCTTTTAGTTGTTCTTCAGGTGTTTTTGCCGGCGCTGGTTCAGAAGCAGCTTCTGTCGATTTTGTTTCTGTTGTGACACTTTGTGGTGGTGTAGATTTTGGAGCAAGTGCGCCACCCAATAAACCGCCGAGTTCGCCCCCCAATTTATCTTTTAGTTTGTCAGCGACTTTAGCTTTTATTTCTTCAGTAGCTTGTTCTTTTAGCATACTGGCTAAATCAACAGATGGCTTTGGTTGACTAAATGTACCGGTGATTTTAACAGGGATAGTTAAACCTTTTAAATCGGCTAAGGCTTTGCCTCCTTGTCCAGTTGATGTTTCGACGATAGAGACTTTAAGTCCGTAATCAATCCCTTCTTTGGGCAAGTCAACTTTACCTGAGCCATTAATACGTAAAAGTGGTGACATGGCTAATAGATCTTGATTACTAATAATGCCATTATTTGCGGTGAAAGAACCACTGAGATTAGAAAAGTCAGTTTGTAATTGCTCGTCTGATGTCGCTAGCTTTTGACCTTTTAATGCGGCTTTAGCTTTGCGAATACTCTCGGCAATATTGACTCCTTTGACAGCGCCATTTGTGAAAGAGAAATTACCGCTTCCTGATAAAGTTTGTTTGATTTGCTTAACGTTAGCACCATTGCCACTTAACTTTGCTTGTGCGTTTACGATGCCTGATAGCTTATCATCGCCGGTTAAATCTTTGAGCAAAGGGCCTGCTTTAACGCCATTTAAGTGTTCATTAATACTTAGTTTGAGTGTTTTACCTCGCGCATCAAGTCCCACATCACCTTGGTATTGACCTTCATAAAGGTTGGCGCTCATTGGACTCAAATTGATCAGTCCATTTGCCGCATTAATTTCGAGGTGTATTTTTTCACTATGCGTACCACTTACTTTTAACTTACCTATGTCCAGACTACCTTTGGCATTAATTTGGCGTAAGGCTTCTAAAGGCAATTCATCAGTTGCCGATGCTGCTGATGTTGAAGCCGTTGCTGATGCCGCTGTTACTTTCTCCGTTTTACTCACTGGGGGTAAGTAACGATCGGCATCAATTTCATCAAGAGTCAATTTGAAGTTAAATGCAGGTTTGACGAAATTATTAATGGTGAAATTGCCTGATAATTTACTTTGATCTAGTGTCATATTGAGTTGTTTGGCGTTAATGTGTTTTGTTGAACCTTCAAACTCAGTGTTTATTTGAACTAATTTTAAGGTTCCATCATCAGCCATGACCGGTAATTCAATATTAAGATTATTGGCGAGTTGTCTTAAGTTAAAAGGTTTAACGATAAGGCTTCCTGCAAAGTTGGGGTTATCAGAGAGTAATTTGCTGGTTTTAATATCACCATTGATCAGTACATCATAGGCATCGATCACTAAGGCTGATAATGTCATCGTTTGCTGTTTCATATCTGCCGAAAGATCAGCGCTTAGATTTAATTTAGCCTTACCATTCGGCAAAGCTGGATCCAGTAATTCGGCGGATAACACTAAGCCTTTTATAGTGGATTGCTGGTTCATTAAATTTGATGATATTTGAGCTGATAATTTAGCATCGATCGACTGTTTATCTTTGTTGGCTTGGGCTGATAGTGTTAAATCATTGAGGGTAACTAGTTGTTTAACCATATCGGCATTGATATCGCCACTCAGTGTTAAATTAGCTTGTGAAAAGGGTAATTCTTTACCCGATGCTTGTGTGTTTAAGTTGAATTTTGACAAAGTGTACTGTTGGTTTTCTATATCCACCATGATCTGTGTGTCCAGTTTAACGTGGACTTGAGCTTGTGGTTTAGTGCTCGCCAAATCAAACTCCATATCTAAAGCAGTGGGCTTTCCCGGCACAAGTGGATCAGTGTTTAGATTAAAATTTTGTAACTGGTAATTTTCAGAAGTAGAGGCATCAAACCATAAAATATTGGCATTAGTTAACTGCACGCCAGCAATACTAATGGCGGCTAGTGCTGGCCCATCATCAGCTGAAGTATCAGAAGACTGTTTTGTGCTATCGGTAGTAGAAGACGCACTGTTGGCAACAAGATCATCCCAATTGGTCTTTCCGTTTTTACCTTTTTCAAGGTTTAATACCAATCCGTCTAAGATCACGGTGTCCATTTCAAGTTGTTTTTTCAGTAATGGCATTAATTTGATACGTATTTCTGCAGCTTTTACTTTGGCGAATGAGTCGGCTTTGAACCCTTTCGCATTGCTTAATGATAACGGCCCTAATTCAAGTGCTATCCATGGAAAAACAGAAAGTTTAATATCACCATCCAGCATGAGAGTGCGTCCGGTCACTTTTTCTACCTGACTGGATATTTCTTGTTTGTAATCATTAGGATCAAAGATAAAAGGCAGGGCAATAAGACCTGCAATAACAAGAATAATGATAAAAATTATGAGCTTGACGAAAATACGCATATTACTTTCCTTGAAGGTTGTTGATGAGATCATCAGTTTTAGTCAGTTTATTCGGACCAACTCCGTGGTGCGCCGAGGTATTAAAATAATACGGTAATCAATTGCTGAGTCAACTTGTCTGTTTGACATCATGGACTAGACCTCGACTTAAAGCTAAACAGAGCACAATCAAACGCGTGTTCAATCACGACTAGAACTATAAAGAAATCTTACGTTTTGAGTCTGCTCTATGAATACGAACAGTTTTAATCGTATTATCAGTTGTTTGTACAACTTCAATTACATAGTTTTTTATCCTTAAACTAACGCCAGGTTCGGGGATAGTTTCTAGAATTTCAAGAATCAACCCATTGATGGTTTTAGGTCCGTCTGTAGGCAAGTGCCAGTTATTATTGCGATTTATATCGCGAATATTGGCTGAGCCATTAATAAGATAACTGCCATCTTCTTGGGGGTGAATGTCCTTATCTTCGTCAATTGAACCTGCAGTAAATTCACCCACAATTTCCCGAAAGATATCTTCTAGCGTAATTAAGCCCAAGATATCACCGTATTCATCAACAACGAGTCCCGTTCTTCTACGGTGTTTTTGAAATTGAATCAATTGAGTATTTAATGCGGTACCTTCAGGAACAAAGTAAACCTGTTTGATAATGCCATTTAGACTTTCTTTTGTCAGATTGTCTTGTGCTAAAAGATGCATGGCTTTTCTAACGTGCAAAATACCAATCACATTGTCCATACTATCTTCATAGGCTGGAAGTCGAGTATTACTGCAGTAAGAAAGTTGCTTGATTATGTCGGAAAGTGGTCCATTGATATCAATACCTTCTATTTCGTTCCGTGGCACCATAACATCATTGACGGTCACTTTTTCTAGGTCAAGAATGCTCACTAACATTTTTTTATGACGTTTTGGAATGATGCTGCCAGCTTCCATTAGTGCCATGCGTAATTCTTCGGCGTTAATAGCCGCAGATGATGAGTCTTCTGGCGAAACCCCAAATAAAGCGAGTAAGCGGTTAGTGATGGCGTTGGTAAACCAAACTAAGGGAAAAAGCAGTAGCAGCATTGGTTTTAGCAACAAACTAGCAGGGAATGCAACCCGCTCAGGATGTAATGCGGCTAATGTTTTTGGGGTTACTTCGGCAAAAAGTAAGACCACCAAAGTTAGTGTAAATGTGGCGATGACGATACCATTTTCACCATAAAGTTTGACGCCGATCACGGTGGCGATCGCCGAAGCAAAGATATTGACGAAGTTATTGCCGAGTAAAATCAAACCAATCAAGCGATCTGGTCGGGCGAGTAACTGGCTTGCTCGTATCGCACCGGCGTGACCTTCATGCTCTAAATGGCGAAGGCGATAACGATTGAGCGACATTAAAGCTGTTTCAGCACTGGAAAAAAATGCAGAAAACAACAGCAATATGAAGAGTAATGTAAATAATAATGTGAGAGACGTTGTATCAGCCATGAGTGATTAAAAATTCCAGAACAAATTTACTGCCAAAATAGGCCAATACTAAAAATATAAAGCCAATTAAAGTCCACTTAATGGCTGTTTTGCCTCGCCATCCATAACGTAATCTGCCCCAAAGCAAGGTAGCAAATACACACCAGGCAAAAAGAGATAATACGGTTTTGTGGATGAGATGCTGAGTAAAAATATCCTCAATAAAGAAAATACCGGTAATTAATCCTAAAGTTAGCAGTATAAAACTTGCTGAAATTAGATGAAATAAAGTTGTTTCCATTGATTGTATTGGCGGCAGCTTTCTAATCAATCCTGCAAAATGACGTTGACGTAATCGCTGTTCTTGGATGGCTAACACCAACGCCTGCAGTGCCGATAAGCAAAATAGGCTATAGGCACCCAATGAAAGTAATATGTGCCATTCCAAAGCGGGGTTGTTCAATATTGTGATGTGCTGCTTGGTAAGTAATGTGTTAAGAACAAGACATAATGCAACTAAAGGATAAATGATCATTCCTGGATGAGCCTGCTTTTGTTTGGCACCTAAAATAAGCGTGATAAACCCCATTAGCCAAGCTGCGATGGATAATGTACTGAAAAGCCCTAGATTCCAGCCACCAGACATGGTGAAAACAATATCTGAGCCATGGAAAATAAGGGCCAAAACGATCATTGTCTCGATAGGAAATGATACAAAATCGTGTTGATTGCGTTGCATAAAATTGCGAATCAAGATAACACTACAACCAAGATAAAGCAGGACGGCTAAAGAATTAGCAATGGCCATGACGGGTAATTCCTTAAAGGTGCTGTAAATAATTTGAGCATAATATAGATAATACGCGATGTAATCATTATCAGTTATAATTCCGAATCATAAAAATTTATATTTTCGGCAGATTGGGGCTGAGTAAACTCAAGGTGAATCATGTTTGATAGTTTGCAAGAAAGGTTAGGCGGTACCTTACAAAAACTTCGTGGCCAAGGCCGAATTACTGAAGATAATGTAAAAGACACGCTTCGTGAAGTCAGAATGGCACTGCTTGAGGCCGATGTTGCTTTGCCGGTAGTTCGCGAGTTTATTGAGCGAGTAAAAGAGCGAGCGATGGGGCAAGATGTCCTTCGAAGCTTAACACCCGGCCAAGCATTAGTAAAAGTAGTTAATGACCAACTAATTGCAGTGATGGGAGAAGCAAATGAAACGCTAAACCTTAATTCACAACCGCCTGCCGTTATTCTGATGGCTGGTTTACAAGGGGCTGGTAAAACTACCAGTGTGGCTAAATTAGCGCGCTGGCTAAAAGAGCGTGAGAAAAAATCAGTGATGGTAGCAAGTGCCGACGTTTATCGGCCTGCGGCGATTGAACAGTTAAAAACATTAGCTAAGGAAGTCGATGTACAGTTCTTTCCTAGCCAAGGCGATCAAGATCCTGTTGAGATAGCAAAAGCGGCGGTTGCTCAGGCTAAGTTGCAATTTGCTGATGTCATTATCATTGATACTGCAGGTCGTTTACATGTTGATGATGACATGATGAACGAAATTAAAAAAATTCATGCTGCAATAAACCCCATCGAGACATTGTTCACTGTCGATAGTATGACTGGGCAGGATGCAGCTAATACCGCTAAAGCATTTAATGATGCTTTGCCACTGACGGGTGTGATTTTAACCAAAACAGATGGTGATGCGCGTGGTGGGGCGGCTCTGTCAATCCGATATATCACAGGCAAGCCTATTAAATTTATGGGTGTTGGTGAAAAAACATCGGCATTAGAACCATTCCATCCTGATCGTGTGGTTTCCAGAATTTTGGGGATGGGAGACGTGCTTTCGCTAGTTGAAGATGTTCAGCGGAAAATGGATAAAGGCGCGGCCGAACAATTAGCTAATAAACTTAAAAAAGGTAAAGGATTCGATCTCGAAGACTTTAGAGAACAACTTCGGCAAATGGGAAAAATGGGGGGAATAGGCTCAATGTTAGATAAAATGCCCGGCATGTCCAATATTCCCCAGGCTGCTAAGTCACAAGTTAATGATAAAGAGCTAAATAAGTTAGAAGCCATTATTAATTCGATGACAAAAAAAGAACGTCAGCGACCAGAAATTATTAAAGGTTCGCGCAAAAAGCGCATTGCACTAGGATCTGGGACACAGATTCAAGATGTTAATCGCTTGTTAAAGCAGTTTGCACAAATGCAAAAAATGATGAAGAAAATGTCCCAGAAAGGTGGTATGGCTAAGATGATGCGTAGCTTAGGTGGCAAGCTACCAATGGGTGGAGGCATGCCTTTTTAAAATAAAGGCAAGTTAGGCTTTTCAATTACTTGAACTATGCGTAAAATGCATCTGTTTTTCGATCCAGTTTTTCAACAGGCACAAATCAATGGTAAAAATTAGAATGTCACGTAGTGGCGCAAAAAAGCGTCCTTATTACACAGTAGTAGTAGCAGACTCACGTAACAAACGTGATGGACGTTGCATTGAGCGTTTAGGTTTTTTTAACCCACTAGCTCAAGGCCAAGAAGAAACCTTACGACTAGATTTAGAGCGCATCACGCACTGGGTTTCTCAAGGCGCACAAATTTCAGAACGTGTTACTAAATTAATTGCTCAAGCGAAAGCGGCTTAACTTAAGTTTAAAGTTAGATTTCAGATATGGATACTTCCGTGGAATACATCCCGGTAGGGAAAATCTCTGGTGCTTTTGGAGTAAAAGGATGGGTGAAAATCTATTCATTTACCGACCCGAGAGAGAATATTTTAAGTTATTCGCCACTTTACCTTTCGCACAAAGGTGATTGGATCGAGGTGAAAGTTGTTGAAGGGCGTTTACAGGGTAAGGGCGTTGTCATGAGTTTGAGCGGGGTCACTGACCGCGATCAAGTCTTGCCTCTAGTCGGTGTAGAACTTGCGATTACCAAGGCACAGATAAAGCCAGCAGGAAAAGACGAATATTATTGGTCTGATTTAATTGGCATGACTGTTGTTAATTTACAAGATGAACAGCTTGGGCAGGTAGATAGCTTGCTTGAAAATGGGGCGCATGATGTGCTGGTTGTTCTGAATAAAGACAAAACTGAACGATTGATACCTTTTGTACTAGATGACATCGTTGAGCTGGTTGACTTGGATAATAGGATTATTCGAGTTGATTGGGAATTAGATTATTGAGGCTAAGGTCATCATGCGAATTGGTGTGGTGTCTTTATTTCCTCAAATGTTTGATGCAATAACACAATATGGTGTGACCGGCCGAGCTGTAAAGCAAGGCAAGTTAGATATTGATTATTGGGATCCACGTGATTTTACGTTGGACAAACATCGAACTGTAGATGACCGACCTTATGGCGGCGGCCCTGGCATGGTGATGAAAGTTGAACCATTAAAGGCTGCGATAGATGAAGCTAAAAAGGTTTTAGGTCAGCAAACTAAAGTGGCTTATTTATCGCCGCAGGGTCGAAAATTAGACCAGAAAGGTTTGCAAGAATTGGCAACAAGAGATGCGATTATTTTTGTTGCAGGACGCTATGAAGGTGTTGATGAGCGTCTTATTGAACAAGAGATTGATGAGGAATGGTCGATAGGTGATTATGTTCTCAGTGGTGGTGAACTTGCTGCGATGGTGATGATTGATGGCGTAGCAAGATTATTACCTGGTGTTTTGGGTGATGAAGAGTCTGCGCAGCAAGATTCTTTTATGGCAGGATTATTAGACCATCCTCATTACACAAGACCAGAACAGTTATTAAACCAAAATGTACCTGAGGTGCTTTTGGGTGGTGATCATGAGGCAATACGAAAGTGGCGCCTTAAACAGTCTTTAGGACGAACGTGGTTAAGGCGGCCTGATTTGTTAGAAATGGAAACATTGACTAGCGAACAGAATGCATTATTAGAACAATTTATTGCCGACTTTAGGCATGAAGAGAAGTAGGAATTAGGAGTAAACGATGAGTAATATTATTGAACAGCTAAACGCTGAACAAATGAGACAGGATATTCCTGCATTTTCTTCAGGTGATACTGTTGTTGTAAAAGTAAAAATTAAAGAAGGCGAACGTGAACGTGAACAAGCCTTTGAAGGCGTTGTAATTGCTAAACGTAACCGTGGTCTACATTCAGCATTCACTGTACGCAAAATTTCAAATGGTGTTGGTGTTGAGCGTGTTTTCCAAACTCACAGTCCAGCAGTAGCGAGTTTAGAAGTTAAGCGTCGTGGTGATGTTCGTCGCGCTAAACTTTATTACCTACGCAACTTAACGGGTAAAGCAGCACGTATTAAAGAAAAATTGGGTTAATACCGGTTTATCAGAATCACCTGTTGATTCTGACAAATTGAAAAGGGCGCGACTGAAAACAGTCGCGCCCTTTTTGCTATTATGACTAGTCCTATTTCTAAGATACTATTCATGACGCCGATTGGACGTATATTATTACACGCAAGTAATTCACAGATATTTGGTATTGAACTAGTATTCAATCATCAACATACGGATTATGAGTCAGTCAGCAATGCGCTTGCTCAAGATGCCATTTATCAACTTAATGCTTATTTTCTTGATGCTCAATATGAACTGTCATTGCCGTTAGCTCAACAGGGCACCGTATTTCAACGAAAGGTAAGGCAATATTTGCAAATGATTCCGCTTGGTGAAACGCGTACTTATTCAGAGCTTGCTGATCAACTTGGCTCTTCAGCTCGTGCTGTAGCAAATGCCTGCAGAGCAAATCCATATGCCATCATTATTCCATGCCACCGTGTAGTGGCAAAGACAGGACTTGGTGGTTATTACGGACAAACTGATGGCAATGAAATAGGTGTCAAACAATGGCTATTAGATCATGAAGCAAGATAATCAACTTATTATTGTTGACCGTCATTTGCAGCCTTTTTTAGATTCATTATGGTTAGAATCAGGCTTGAGTAATAATACAGTGGCCGCCTATCAGCGTGATCTTATTGCTTTTGCAAGTTGGTTACGTGAGTTTGATATCGATTTAGTGGCCGCAAGTCGCCATGATATTTTGCGTTATCAAAGTGTTCGAATGCGTGAGGGGCGAAAAGTACGAAGCGAAGCCCGCTTATTATCAAGTTTACGGCGTTTTTATCGTTATTTATGCCGTGAAGATATTCGTGACTCTGATCCAACGCTGCAAATTGAATCACCTCGATTGGGTAGAAGTTTGCCAAGTAGTTTAACGGAAGATGAAGTAGAGGCTTTACTGGCTCAAGCAAATGTTAATGTGGCGCTTGGACTACGTGATCGCACAATGTTAGAAGTGTTGTATGCAACAGGTTTAAGGGTATCAGAATTAGTCGGCTTAACGATTGAACAGCTTAATATGAGGCAAGGACTGATTCGGTGTGTCGGTAAAGGTAATAAAGAAAGATTGGTGCCATTAGGTGAGATTGCCCTTGACTATCTACAGCAGTACTTATCAGAAAGTAGACCACAAATCTTAAAAGGTATGCTGAGTGATGATTTGTTTCCAACGCATCGTGGTAAAGCAATGTCTCGACAAGCATTTTGGTATTTAATTAAGCGTTATGCAAAATTAGCTGCCATTGATAAAGCGCTATCACCTCATACCTTGCGGCATGCCTTTGCAACACATTTATTAAACCACGGTGCCGACTTACGTATCGTGCAATTGCTACTCGGTCATGCTGATTTATCGACGACACAAATTTATACCCACGTTGCTAAAGAACGTCTGAAAAGCATGCATGCTCAGCATCATCCGCGTGGTTAAGGATTCAACCTCAATGACGCTTGCAATGATAAACTGTTCGATTACAGAATTATAGGAGATTGAAATGCCCTCATTTGATGTTGTATCTGAAGTTGATAAACATGAGCTAACCAATGCCGTGGATCAAACGAATAGAGAGATAGATAATCGATTTGATTTTAGAGGAACTGATGCCCGTGTCGAACAGTCCGACAAAACGTTGACACTACATGCTGACAGTGACTTTCAGCTCGAACAAGTGTTAGATATTCTTCGAATGAAACTTGTTAAACGTGGAATTGAAATCAGTTGTCTTGAAGTAAAAGATTCTATTGGCAACGGAAAAATGCGTAAACAGGATGTTATTGTCCGAGAAGGGTTAGATAAGGATCAGTGCCGTATCACGGTTAAGGTCATTAAAGAAAGTAAGATTAAAGTTCAAGCAGCCGTTCAAGGTGAAAGTGTGCGAGTGACCGGTAAAAAGCGTGATGAATTACAGCAGGTCATGGCATTATTACGTGGTAATGAAACAATAGATATGCCGCTACAGTTTAATAATTTTAGAGATTAGGATATTTCAATGTTAAAACGACTTTATTTATGGTTACCGATGTTGGCTTGGATGAGCTTGACACAAGCAAGCGACATAACAGATATCAAGGAAAAGTTAGCAACAATAATGCCTGGTGTAGCAATAGAAAGTATTCAAGCCTTAGATAACACTGGGCTTTTTGAAGCGGTGATAAATGGTGAAATTATTTATTTTACTGAAGATGTTCGCTATGTTTTTCAGGGTGATGTGATTGCTTTAGAAAGCCGTCAGAATATTACCGAATTAAAACGGGTCACTCTAAGACAGCAAGCATTGGCCTCTGTCGATGAGTCAGAAATGATAATTTATGATCCTAAAAAAACGGAACATACTTTGACTGTATTTACTGATATTGACTGTGGCTATTGTCGTAAATTACACCAAGAAATGGCCGCGTATAATGCCTTAGGTATTCGAATACGTTATATGGCATTTCCACGTGCGGGACTCGATTCGGAATCTTATGAAAAAGCGGTCGATGTTTGGTGTGCTAAAGACCGTAAACAGGCGATGACGGATGCTAAAAATGGCAAGGATGTCGACTCAGAGAGTTGTAATTCACCGATAAAGGCGCAATATGAATTAGGACAACGTTTGGGTGTTACTGGTACGCCTGCTTTATTTTTAGAAAGTGGCCAAATGTTACCTGGTTATGTGCCACCAAAGCGTCTTAAAAAAATACTTGATGAACAAGCTTTAGCCGGTTCTTAAAACGGAATTGGCTCTATCAGTGCGATGATCGATTAGCTCGAATTGCTGATCATCGCATTTTAAAACGCTGGTCTTTGTTTCCCAATCCCCTAAGACAATACGACATGCCAATTTATTATCGACTGTAAAAGTGTGAATAGCGGGGCGATGAGTGTGCCCATGAATCAAATATTGCACGCCATGCTGTTGCATTATTCGACGTACTTCCGCCTCATTTACATCCATAATCATCGATGATTTAAACTGTTTTTGTTCGCGACTTTGCTGTTTTATTTTGTCAGAAATGCCTTGGCGATAACGAACAGGTAAATGTAAAAAACACCACTGTAAGCATTTATTTCGCGTTGTACGACGATAACGTTGATAACTGACATCATCAATACATAAACTATCACCATGCATGAGCAATGTTTTTATGCCATAGAGATCAATAATAGTAGGATCTGAAATTAACTGGCACCCACAACGCTCGGCAAACTGTTTGCCCATCATAAAATCACGGTTGCCAACCATCAAGTAAGTGTTGATACCTGTTTGATGGAGTTGCTGTAATTGAGCGATGAGAGGGTCAAACTCGCTAGGTACAATGTCATCACCTAACCAGGTATTGAATATATCGCCTAAAAGGTAGAGTGACTCTATATCTTTAGTTTGTGTGGCGAGAAAATCGACGGTAAGTTCAATCAGTGATTGATTGTTAGGACTGAGATGGAGATCAGATATAAATAATGTGGTCATGGTAGAAAGAAATCAATCCGCTCGGTTTTACTCTCAAGCGGATTGATTTCAATTTGCTTAAGCTATTCTACAACGCTGGCTGCGTTGATCATGACAGTGTCATTGGGTACATCGCCATGGCCATTTTTGTTGCCTGTACTGACTGCGCGAATAGTATCAACGACGTCCATACCTTCCACTACTTGGCCAAAAACGGCGTAGCCCCAAGCTGGACCACTCTCCCCGCGAAAATCAAGGAAGTTATTATCAACAGTATTGATGAAAAATTGTGCTGTCGCAGAGTGCGGGTCGCCAGTGCGCGCCATGGCAATTGAACCACGAACATTACTCAAACCATTATTGGCTTCATTTTTAATCGATGCATTAGGTGTTTTTTGAACAAATTCTTCAGTAAAACCACCACCTTGAATCATAAAATCCTTAATGACACGATGAAAAATCGTACCATTATAAAAGCCATCATTAACGTAGCTTAGAAAGTTAGCGACGGTATTTGGCGCTTTTTCTGCATTTAACTCAATGACGATATCGCCGTGATTTGTTTCTAATTTAACTTGTGGCAAGGTGTTGCCTCCTTCAGCGTGAGTAGAGAATGAGATTACTGCTAATGCTATGAATGTTGTCAAATGGCGAAAAAATAGTTTCATAAGAGTTTGGTCCAATGATTAACAATAAATACCACATGATAATTGAAATAACAGCGTAAGTAGAGTGCTTTATCTACTTTTCATTACTCACTTACCGTAAAATGTTCCCTAAGTTTTTGATAAAGAGCATCACATGTTACATATTCACAATAGCCTAACGAAACAAAAAGACGTGTTTACCCCTATTGAGCCGGGTAAGGTCAAACTGTATGTCTGCGGAATGACTGTTTACGACCTATGTCACGTAGGTCATGCGCGTGTGATGGTGGTGTTCGACGTGGTCACACGTTATTTACGTGCCTGTGGTTATGAGGTGACGTATATTCGTAATATCACGGATATTGACGACAAAATCATTGCCCGTGCTAATGAAAATGGTGAAAGCATACAATCGTTAACGGAACGGTTTATTGCTGAAATGCATCAAGATGCCGATGCTTTAGGGGTGATTAGGCCAGATCTTGAACCCAAAGCGACTGAATCAATGGTTGAAATTATCGCGCTGATTGAAACCTTAATTAGCAAAAACTTTGCCTATGCATCAGATAATGGCGATGTCTATTACGATGTGAGTCAGTTTGATGGTTATGGCAAATTATCTGGACGTAATATCGAAGAACTACGTTCAGGTGAACGTGTTGCTGTGAATGAAGCTAAAGATGATCCACTCGATTTTGTGCTATGGAAAGCAGCGAAGCCTGAAGAGCCCGCTTGGGAATCACCTTGGGGGCGCGGGCGTCCCGGTTGGCATATTGAATGTTCAGCGATGTCAGCAACTAGCTTGGGTAAGCATTTTGACATTCATGGCGGTGGGCAAGATCTGCAATTTCCACATCATGAAAATGAAATTGCACAATCTGAAGGTGCTCATGGCTGTCAATCGGTCAATTATTGGATGCATAATGGTTTTGTGCGAATTGATGATGAAAAAATGTCTAAATCGCTGGGTAATTTTTTCACTGTTAGAGAAGTGCTGGCGAGATATTCACCAGAAGTCGTGCGTTATTTTATTTTGACGAGTCATTATCGTAGTCCACTTAATTATTCTGATGAATCCTTAGAACAAGCGAAATCTGCACTGACCCGCTATTACACGACATTGCGTGAGGTTGAATCTCAAGTCGGTGTAGTGTGGCAAGACGATAATGAATTTGGTGGGCGTTTTAGAGAAGCAATGGATGATGACTTTAATACTGCTTTAGCCCTATCAATCACGGCGGATGTGCGTCAGGCTTTGAATAAAGTATTAGATGATGAAGACCGCAAGCGTTATCTAGCCGGTTTATTACGTTCATTTGGTGATGTCTTGGGCTTATTCCAGCAATCGTCCGAAGCTTTTTTATTGGGTGATACGAATAGTGATGATCTCGCGGTAAAAGTCGAGGCATTAATTGAAGCCCGAAATAATGCCCGCGCCAATAAAGAGTGGGCAAAAGCAGATGAAGTGCGTGACGAATTGACCGCCATGGGTATTATTTTAGAAGATAATGCCGGCAAGACAACGTGGCGTAAAGCCTAGGTTTGTTGGTGGCTGAAGATACACGCACCTCCAGTCGTACAGCCAAATCGCATCCCATAGAGGATAATCCCCTACTTTTTTACTAAGCCTGCACGTAATCGATTTGCTACGATATAACCTGCCAAATTGGGTAAATCTTCTTCTTTACGCAGAGCATGATCATGGTAACCTGCTTGCCACAGTTTACCTTTTAGGTCTAAATATTGATTAACCTTTCTTGAGCTTACACCTTTAAAAGCCCGCATGACTTTATTAATATTTTCATCTTGCAACTGTATCAAACAGTCGACATGATAAAGCATCACGACAAAAGCTAATGACGAAACGCGTTGTGGGTCATGTCGCGGTTTCATTGTTGAAACGAGGAGACGACCTACCATGAAGTCAGCAAACACTGGTTTGCGACTGTGAGTGACGGTGGTGACTAAATATATTTGCTTGGTTTCAGAGTACCGACCATAACGAAGTCGATGGCTTCTAAACGGTGTCATATCATCATCCTTAATGAGACTCTTGTTTTATTTGCCCCATAGATCGGGTTTTAACCCGACACGTTGAATTATAGTCCAACCCAGATGAAGCTAAACATCAATCATGTAACTCATCCGCCGCATACAAGGTATTTTCCATTAATGTTGCGACAGTCATTGGTCCAACACCACCAGGAACGGGTGTAATCCAAGCCGCTTTTTGTTTAGCCACATTAAACTCAACATCACCGGTTAGTGATCCATCATCAAGACGGTTAATACCCACATCAATAACAATGGCGCCTTGTTTTACCCATTCACCAGGAATGAAATTTGGTTTACCGACTGCAACGACAAGAAGATCGGCTCTTCGTACATGGAACGCTAAATCTTTAGTCCATCGATGACATACCGTCGTTGTACAGCCTGCAAGTAGTAACTCTAATGCCATTGGGCGGCCGACAATATTAGACGCGCCAACGACAACGGCTTCTAAACCATGCAAATCAATATTGGTTTTATTCAATAATGTCATGATTCCTTTTGGTGTGCAGGGTCGAAGTTGAGGGTTGCGCTGGGCAAGTCGACCGATATTATAAGGATGGAAACCATCGACATCCTTATGTGGGGCAATGCGTTCAATAACGCGCTCAGTATCGATGTGTTTGGGCAAAGGTAGTTGTACCAAAATTCCATCTATTTCTTTATCAGCATTGAGTTGGTCAATTAATGTTAATAATGCCGATTCTGTTGTATCCGTTGCTAAATCATAGGAGTCTGATCTAAAGCCGATTTCTTCACAGCTACGTCGTTTACTGCCAACATACACTTGCGATGCTGGATCGCTGCCGACAAGCACTACAGCCAAACCTGGACGACGTTTTCCTGACGCTATGCGTATCGTGTTTGCTGCCTTCAGTTCTTGTTTAAGCGCTAATGAAATGGCTTTCCCGTCTAAAATTTTAGCGGTCATTAAATAGTATCCAGACAATCAAAAGACGCTATAGTCTCATGTTGTGTAATTAACGGCAAAAAAATCAAAAATTGTTTGACTAGCTAAACACATGGGCGTATTATTTTGCCTTCTTTGAAGACATCTGCTCTTCGGAATGTCGGGGTATAGCGCAGTCTGGTAGCGCATCTGGTTTGGGACCAGAGGGTCGGGAGTTCGAATCTCTCTACCCCGACCAACTCAAAAAATTACCAATATCCTCGACCAAGAACAAATACTTATAATGCGCCCGTAGCTCATCCGGATAGAGCATCGGCCTTCTAAGCCGAGGGTAACAGGTTCGAGTCCTGTCGGGCGCACCATTTTGCTAGTAATTCTGTCACACAGAAATCACCGTTATGACCACTATTCGCTCCCGTAATAATATCTATTCTCTACACGAGTCTTAATACAATTACGTATTGCCGCACTTCAATTTTTATATTCCCAGTCAGGTCTCAGCCTGCATTTTTCTCAAAAAATCCATGGCAGTTATGAAGGTATTCATTTTTAATGATTCAAATTACCTTGAAAAAGGTATAGTTATCCTCTAATACATAAAGTAGACAGGAAAATACCGCATCATTATGTTTAGTAAATTGATTGATAGTCTTTTAGCCAGTCCGAGAAACATAAAAAGAACAGTGACGATCGTAGTTGATTTTATGGCGGTTATCTTTTCGTTATGGCTGGCTTTTTCATTGCGCTATAGTGAGATATATAACCCGCCTGAATCACAATGGTGGATTTTCCTAGCTGCGCCAGCAATAGCGATACCTATATTTATCAAATTTGGTTTGTATCGGGCGATCATTCGCTACCTAGGTATGCAGGCAATATGGACTGTTATTAAAGCAACATTGTTATATACGATTTTATTTGCTGTTTTAGTCTTACTATCAAATGTCCAAGGCGTACCCAGAACCGTTTATGGCATTCAAGCACTGATTTTGTTAATGATTTCAGGTGGCACACGGATGCTTGCTCGCTGGTGGATCGGTCATATTCAAAATGGGGCAAGTCAGTTAGCTCGAAATAAGAAAATAGCGCCTCCGGTCATTATTTATGGGGCAGGCGAGTCAGGTATTCAATTAGCCGCAGCATTAAAACAATCCTTTAAATATCACCCTGTTGCTTTCATTGACGATGCGATTGATCTACACAAGCAACACATTAACGGACTGACAGTCTACCCCTTTACACAGCTGAGTCACGTCATTGAAAAATATAATGCGACAGATTTATTATTAGCCATCCCCTCTGTATCGCGTCATCGTCGTGGTGAAATTGTTAGATTATTAGAGCCTTATCCGCTGTATGTTCGTACTTTACCCAATATAATGGATTTAGCGGATGGCAAGGTTAAAGTGTCTGATATTCAAGAAGTGGATATTGCAGACTTGTTAGGAAGAGAGCAGGTCGAACCTGTGCAAGCTTTATTACATGCCAATATTACCCGTAAATCGGTGATGATAACGGGGGCGGGCGGCTCAATTGGGAGTGAATTATGTCGTCAAATTATAAAGTTGCAACCCACCACGATTGTTTTATACGAGCTCAATGAATATGGGCTTTATGCTATTGAAAAAGAACTGCTCGATTTGAATTTAAATATCCCTGTTGTTGCCGTATTAGGCTCGGTATTGAATCAAACTAGAGTTGAAGCCATTTGCCAACAATTTAATATTAATACGATTTATCACGCGGCAGCCTATAAACATGTACCGATGGTCGAAAAAAATGTAACAGAAGGCATACGTAACAATGTCTTTGGTACTTTAGCCTGTGCTAAAGCGGCTATTGCCAGTAAGGTCGACACCTTTGTATTGATCTCTACAGATAAGGCCGTGAGGCCTACGAATACGATGGGGGCGAGTAAGCGTTTTGCTGAGTTGGTATTGCAAGCCTTAGCTGAAGATAAGACAGAAAACCCTTGCACACGATTTACCATGGTAAGGTTTGGAAATGTCCTAGGTTCGTCAGGCTCGGTTGTGCCATTATTTCGCGAGCAAATTGCCAGTGGCGGACCGGTTACTGTCACAGATAAACGTATTATTCGTTATTTCATGACAATTCCTGAAGCGGCTGAACTTGTTATTCAAGCAGGAGCCATGGGACAAGGTGGTGATGTATTCGTATTAGATATGGGCGAGCCCATCAAAATAGTAAACTTGGCTAAACGAATGATTAATTTGAGTGGTTATATTGAACTAGATGATGATCATCACCGAAGGTGATATTGAGATTGTTTATACAGGATTGCGACCCGGCGAAAAGCTTTATGAGGAACTGCTGATTGGTGACAAGGTATCCGATACTCAACATGCCAAAATTATGCGAGCAGAGGAAAAAATCATTCCTTGGTCACAACTTAATAAGGTTTTATCGCAGTTATCTGATGCCAATGACAAAAATGAAACAGAGCAAGTCCGACGATTATTGCTCGAGTATGTCGATGGCTTTGAACCGCAGTGTGGAAATCAAGATTGGTTAACCCTCAATTAACTAGACTTAGGTACTAGATTAAAGGGTAGGGTGAATCATAATCTTGCTTCTGTTTTAAGGTATAATTCCATCTTTATTTTTATGGGTTAGCGAGCATGTGCGGAATTGTCGGTGGTATTGCTGAAAGAAGTGTCACGCCAATCTTACTGGAAGGCCTGCGGCGTTTAGAATACCGAGGTTATGATTCTTCTGGGATTGCATTATTGGATACCGATAATGTGATACAACGCGTGCGTGCTTTAGGTAAGATTAAGCAACTCGCCAATAAAATTGAACAAGAAACCACTTCTTTCGCAGGCAATATCGGTATTGCACACACCCGTTGGGCAACTCACGGCATCCCTTCTGAAAATAATGCCCATCCACATATTTGTAATCACAAAGTGGCCGTTGTCCACAATGGCATTATTGAAAATTATAAAGCCTTAAAACAAGCTCAGATTACTGCGGGTTATCGTTTTACATCAGAAACGGATACCGAAGTCGTTGCTCACGCCATTCATCAACAGTTAGAAGCGACGGATGACTTATTGTTAGCCGTAACTAAAGCCCTAAAAGAATTTGAAGGTGCTTATGCCTTGGGTGTGATCGCGATCAATGATCCCGACACCTTGATTGCCGCCAGAAAAGGCAGCCCCTTAGTCATTGGCGTTGGGATTGGTGAACATTTTATTGCCTCTGATGTCTCTGCTTTATTACCCGTCACACAAAACTTTATCTTTTTGGAAGAGGGTGATGTTGCTAAATTAACGCGCCAATCCGTTGAGATTTATGATGTTAAGGGTGTGCGAGTAGAACGCCCTATTAAACAATCAAGCTTGAGTGTCAGTGCGGTAGAGTTAGGTGAACATCGCCATTACATGCACAAAGAAATCTTTGAGCAACCGCAAGCGGTTATTGATACCTTAGAAGGGCGCATTACCCAAGATAAAGTACTTGTTTCTAGCTTTGGCCCACAAGCTGAATCTATTTTTAGCAGTATAGAACAACTGCATATTATTGCGTGTGGTACCAGTTATCATGCAGGCCTAGTCGCCAAATATTGGGCAGAAGATATTATCGGATTGCCGTGCCAAGTCGAGGTAGCGAGTGAATTTAGATATCGAAATCCAGTGATCCAAAACAACACCTTGTTTGTCACGATTAGCCAATCAGGTGAAACAGCCGATACTTTAGCCGCATTACAACAAATTAAATCCTTTGGTGAATCTGGTGAAAATGACAATCTTGCAGGTCCGACTTCAGTCCAACAAACCAAACGTAATATCCCAACGCTCACCATCTGTAATGTGCCAGAAAGTAGCTTGACGCGTGAATCTGATCTTAGTTATTTAACACATGCAGGCCCTGAAATTGGTGTGGCATCAACTAAAGCGTTTACGACCCAACTGGTTGCATTAGCCTTACTTATTACCAGTATAGGAAAAGTAAAACAAACACTCGATGCTGAACGTGAAGCGATGATTACCAGTGGATTACAGAAATTACCAAACCTTATTGCGAATGCACTGACCCACGAGCAAGAAATTGAAACAATTGCTCAATTATTTGCAGATAAACAACATGCCCTTTTCTTGGGTAGAGGCACTATGTATCCCATTGCAATGGAAGGGGCGTTAAAGCTAAAAGAAATCAGCTATATTCATGCCGAAGCCTACCCTGCTGGTGAATTAAAACATGGGCCATTGGCATTGATTGATGAAAATATGCCCGTGGTTGCCATTGCGCCACTTGATGATTTATTAGATAAACTGAAATCCAATTTACAAGAAGTCAAAGCCCGTGGCGGCCAGATGATTGTATTTGAAGACGAGCAGTCTGATATTAGCTCGGAATCAGGCTTTAAAGTCGTCAAAGCCACGACAAATGTAGGCCGGATCACCGCGCCGATAACCTATAACATTTTATTACAACTGCTTAGCTATCATGTAGCCTTGATTAAAGGCACTGATGTTGATCAGCCAAGGAATTTAGCGAAGTCAGTGACGGTGGAATAGTGGACGTATCCGCATCTATTAAGCTGGGTGAATCTATTACGCTAGAATTTAAACGGTCGTTTTAGACTTGAGGGCTCTACAAAATACGCCTTAGCCAAACTTAATCTTGTCAAAGAGAAACAAGTCACCCAGGCTGCCAAACTACTTTTTGGCAAAGAACAGACTCTTTATAATATTCACATCGGACGTTTTAAAACACCGAGTATGATTATTGATGACAAAATGGTGCGGGCCACATTGTTTGATGCGGTAGAAGAAACGATGCGGATTATTATTTCACATCTAAAAGTTGCATTTGAAATTACAGGCAAAAAAATCGAGCGTACCGAAATTTTTGAATACCCTCTTGAAGCACTGCGTGAGCTGGTATTGAACTCGATTATCCATCGTTATTACACTAGCCCTGTCGATAATCAAATTAAAATATTTGATCAAAAAATGACTATTTTTAACCCAGGTAAACTCTATGGTGATTTAACAATAGAGCAACTAAAAACCGATAGTTACCCTTCGAGAACACGTAACAAGCTCATCGCCGAAGCTTTTTATTTAACGGGTGATATTGAAAAATATGGCAGTGGTTACCAGCGTATTCGTAATGCGATAAAAGACTATCCCACCATGAACTTTGATTACGAAGAAAGCGGTGATGGTTATATGGTGACGGTAGATTACCGTCAGCAAAAACAAACGACGGAAAACCGTGAGGGTGTAAGTGGCGGTGTAAATGAAGCTTTAACCTTTATCCAAGAGAACCCAGGATTAAGTGCAAAAAAATTGCCGAAGGACTAAATCAACCTTTGAGAACAATGGAACGCTGGCTAAAACAACTCAAAAACCAAAATAAAATAGCATTTAAAGGTGCGCCAAAAACGGGAGGCTATTACGCTAAACCTTAGGAGTGGCTTCAGCCACCAATGGGCCTAAAAAACTAACCCAACCCTTCGTGGCTAAATGCTTACAAATTGCATTGTGTAAACGGGTAGTTAAGGAATCACCACATTGCATGCTGGATGGACGGCTTCAATTAAACCTTTCAAAGCCTGTTTGGCACCATCATCGCCATGAACCAAATGCACTTTTCTCGGTTTTATCCGTATTCGTTTGAAAAAATTCACTAAATCTCGTTGTCCAGCATGGGCGGAATAACCACTGATTTGTTGAACTTTTGCGTTAATTGCATAAGGTTTGCCATCGAACATGACATACGCATTGGGTTTGTTGTGATAACGTAAAATATCTCGCCCTGCGTTACCTGCAGCTTGATAGCCAACAAACAACACATCGTTACGCTCGTCGCCTAATAGGGCTTTTAAATAATTCACAATACGGCCACCGGCACACATCCCCGATGCCGCAATGACAATAGCAGGGCGTGTTTGACGTTGTAAATACGACACCGTCTGCAAATGCGTTTCATGGTCGTCTATTGTCGTGACTTGCTCAAAACTTAAGGGATGACGACCCGCATTTACCCGTCGTTTGGCTTCTTTATCCCAATAACGCTCAAGCGACCGGTAAACACGAGTAAAGCGGCTGGCGAGGGGAGAATCAATAATTATATCGATATCATCCCAATTCAAAACCCTTCCTGTGTGAGTTTGGCTCAGCGATTTTTGCTTATTCTGATGAATAATATGTTCCAACTCATAGAGCAACTCTTGGGTACGGCCAATGCTAAATGCAGGGATCAATACCGTGCCTGAATCTTTCGAAGCGTGTTCGATACAATACTGAAGCTGACGGCGACGCGTTGCTCGGTTGTCATGATTTCGATCACCATAAGTACTTTCTAAAATAAGCTGATCTGCTCGATAAGGTGATTTTGGCGTTGGCAATAAAGCCGAGTAGGGCGCACCTAAATCCCCAGAAAACACGACATCGTGATATCGCTTGCCTTGCTGTTTGATGGCTGAACTTTTAACACGCAGTGTCACATAAGCCGAACCTAAAATATGACCCGCTGGTGATAATCGTACTTGCACATGAGATGCACCCGATAATGGAATATCTAGCCATTCCAAATAGTCCATCGGTATCAACTGTGCTGAAAAACGCTTTAAACAGGCATTGATAATACTGGCATTTCGTGTCACGCCAACCTTTAACGCATCTTCAATCACTAGCGGCAATAATTCAGCACTGGGTGCTGAACAATAAATTGGCCCTGAAAATCCAGCAGCCAACAAATAAGGCAAACGTCCCACATGATCAATATGAACATGCGTCACGACTAAGGCCTTCACTGACGACAGATCAAACTCGATCTCCAAACGATTTGAATCCGCTCCAGAGCCCGACACTTCAGCACCTTGGAATAAACCACAATCGATTAATACCGAATTGCTATTATCGATAACTGCCTCGTGACAAGACCCTGTCACGCCATTCACCGCACCATGATGTTTTATCAACAACATACAAATCCCTATGCAATATTGAATTAAAAAACAGCATCTTAGCATGGGCATTATGTCTGTAGTGGATGATGTGACTCATTGTGGTGGAGAACTTAACACTAGGCGTGGCTTCAGCCAAGAAAGGCCTTGAGTAAACAGCCCAACTCTTCGCAGCTAAAGCTACTCTCACAAAATACACCGATTAATGCCGGAACAACAGCGGGTAAATACAACACCTAAATACCTTAATCTTGAGGTTCAATCACCTACTCGGTTCTGCCATAATGTACTATTTAAATGATTGTTTATTATTGCCAAGCGCAGCACGGTATAATGCAAACTTATATAAAGGTTGCTATTGAATCTTCTCATGCAGATTACAAATGCACAGATACACAAATAGAATAAACTTGAACGAAAATATCAAATTTAGGTAGAAATAAAATGAAGAAAAAAGCCCTTATCACAGGCGTAACTGGACAAGATGGCTCTTACTTAGCTGAATTTCTTTTAGAAAAAGGTTACGAAGTTCACGGTATAAAACGTCGTGCTTCATCGCTAAATACCCAACGAATCGATCATATTTATCAAGATCCCCATGTTGATAATGCTAATTTTATTCTTCATTATGGCGATTTAACCGACTCATCAAACCTAACGCGAATCTTGCAAGAAGTGCAGCCTGATGAAGTGTATAACCTCGGTGCACAATCTCATGTTGCCGTGTCGTTTGAATCACCTGAATATACGGCTGATGTTGATGCGATGGGCACACTTCGCTTATTGGAAGCCATTCGTCTATTAGGATTAGAAAAGAAAACTCGCTTTTATCAAGCGTCGACATCTGAATTATATGGCTTAGTTCAAGAGACGCCACAAACTGAAACCACCCCCTTTTATCCTCGTTCACCTTATGCCGTAGCAAAAATGTACGCCTATTGGATCACCGTTAATTATCGTGAAGCTTACGAAATGTATGCCTGTAATGGTATTTTGTTTAATCATGAATCACCGAGACGAGGTGAAACATTCGTCACCCGTAAAATTACCCGTGGTTTGGCTAATATCACCCAAGGCTTAGAATCGTGTTTATTTATGGGTAATCTGGATGCACTGCGTGATTGGGGCCATGCTAAAGATTATGTGCGTATGCAATGGATGATGTTGCAACAAGATAAACCAGATGATTTTGTCATTGCGACGGGTGTGCAATATTCAGTACGCCAATTTATTGAATGGTCAGCAAACGAGTTAGGTTTAACCTTACGTTTTGAAGGCGAAGGTGTTAATGAAAAAGGTATTGTTGCTGAAATAAAAGATGATAAAACACCAGCAATTAAAGTCGGTGATGTGATTGTGCAAATTGACCAGCGTTACTTCCGCCCCGCAGAAGTTGAAACCTTATTAGGCGATCCAAAAAAAGCAAAAAAAGTATTAGGATGGACACCAGAAATTACCGTACAAGAAATGTGTACGGAAATGGTGGCAGAAGATCTCAAAATTGCTCAGCGTCATGCCTTACTCAAACAACATGGCCATGATATTCCAATGAGTGTTGAATAATTATGGGTCAAACTATCTATGTTGCAGGTCATAATGGCATGGTCGGCTCGGCCATAATCAGACAACTACAAAATGACAAAACAAATATTATTATTACAGCTAGCAAAGATAAACTCGACCTAACAAACCAACATGCCGTTAACCAGTTTTTTGCTGATAAAAAAATCGATCAAGTTTATTTAGCCGCAGCAAAAGTTGGGGGTATTCATGCCAATAACGAATATCCTGCCGAGTTTATCTATCAAAACTTGATGATAGAAGCCAATATCATTCATGCGGCACATACTCATAATGTGCAGAAATTACTCTTCTTGGGCTCATCGTGCATCTACCCAAAAATGGCTGAACAACCGATGAAAGAAGAGGCATTGTTAACAGGGATCTTAGAAAGCACTAACGAGCCTTATGCGATTGCTAAAATTGCAGGCATTAAACTCTGTGAGAGTTATAACCGTCAGTATGGTCGCGATTATCGAAGTGTGATGCCAACAAACCTTTATGGTGAAAATGATAACTTTCATCCTGAAAATTCACATGTTATTCCAGCGTTGATAAGACGCTTTCATGATGCTAAATTAAATAATGATCCAACCGTTACCGCATGGGGATCAGGCAAACCAATGCGTGAATTTTTGCATGTCGATGATATGGCCGAAGCGTCTGTTTTTGTGATGAACCTAGAGCAAGAGGTATACGAAAAAGAAACTCAGCCAATGTTATCGCACGTTAATGTCGGTTCAGGTGTTGATTGTACTATTCGAGAATTAGTTGAAACAGTAGCTAAGGTTATTGGCTATCAAGGTCAGATAGTTTTTGATATAACTAAATCTGATGGCACGGCTCGTAAACTAATGGATGTATCTCGACTAGAACGACTAGGCTGGAAAGCTAAAACGAGTTTAGAAGATGGGTTAAACATGACTTATCAGTGGTTTTTAGGAAATCAAAATAACTACAGAAAATAATATTGATTACTAAACTAAAAGCACTACGCCAACACCAAGGTTTTATGCGATATTTTCAAAACACCTCATGGCTAATGGGGGAGAAAATTCTGCGCATGTTTGTTGGACTGTTTGTTGGTATTTGGGTAGCACGCTATTTAGGGCCAGAACAATTTGGCTTGCTTAGCTATGCACAGAGTTTTGTCTTCTTATTCACGGCTATCGCTACCTTAGGGTTAGATGGCATTGTCGTACGTGAACTGGTTAAAGATGAGACACAAAGAGATGTTTTATTAGGTACCGCCTTTGGTTTAAAGTTAATAGGCGCAATCCTCATTCTGCCCGTATTGGCAATTGCAGTGCAATTGACTAGTAATGATGACTTCACGAATTTATTAGTGTTTATCATAGCCTCAGCTACGATATTTCAAAGCTTTAATGTCATCGATTTTTATTATCAATCAAAAGTGCTTTCCAAATATGTTGCTTTAGCTAATATTGCCAGTCTGGCATTATCAAGCTGTATTAAAATTGCACTTATCTTGAATGAAGCACCTTTAATTTCTTTTGCAATCATGGTTGTTTTTGATGTGATTGTTCTAATTATAGGACTTATTGTTTACTATAAAACATCAAGCCGCTTAAAACTTTTTAACTGGCGATTTGAGTCAATAGTAGCGAAAAAATTACTTAGAGATTCTTGGCCACTAATGCTTTCAGGGTTGGTTGTTTCTGTATATATGAAAATAGACCAAGTGATGATTAAAGAAATGCTGGGTATTGAATCTGTGGGACAATATGCAGCGGCTGTAAGTTTAAGTGAGGCTTGGTATTTTATTCCTATGGCGATGGCAAATTCATTGTTCCCTGCGATCATTAATGCTAAAAAAGTAAGTGAAGATTTATATTACACTCGATTACAACGCCTTTATACCTTAATGGTTTGGTTGGCGATTGCTATTGCATTACCGATGACATTTCTTAGCGAGTGGCTTGTAGTGCTTTTATATGGTGCTGAGTATAGTCAGGCTAGCCTTGTGCTGATGATTCATATTTGGGCAAGTGTATTTGTATTTTTAGGAGTAGCAAGTGGTAACTGGTATTTATCAGAGAACTTGCAAACCTTGGCATTCATGAGAGCATTTTATGGAATGCTGACTAATATAGTATTAAATTTTTTTATGATTCCAGTTTATGGAATTAAAGGCGCAGCGATGGCAACTTTGCTTAGTTATTTTATAGCGGGCCTTATGTTTGACTTATTTTACGTAAAAACAAGAGCAACTTTTTTTATGAAACTGAAAACATTAATTTTAAAGAGATGAAGTATGATTAAAGCAATTTTAAGAAAGATTATTCCTGAGTACTATATAAAACAATTGATGAATTTTAAAATCCTAAGCTCAACTTATGGACAGTACAAATCTATAAAAAAATGGGAAAGCATTGATGGTGAAGGTAATAAAATCCCATGGTTAATCCCTATCCCCGTTATTTTGATGAGGTTTGTAGCAAAATTAGTAGGTAAAAGCGATGTGACTGATCGTTTATTCGGTTCATTACAAGTTGATAGTTCGAAAGCCAGAGATTTATTAGATTGGAAGCCTGTTACTACGATGGATGAACAATTGCAGAAAACAGCATTAGCGTTTTTGAGTAAGAAATAGTGCTAGTTTTGTCTAAGCTACTCGCTGCTGAAGCCGCTCCTAAGGACAGTGTTTTGTGTTGGATAGTATCTAAATGAAAAGAGTATTTGATTTATTTCTGGCATTGGTGGCGATGCTATTTTTATTGTTACCGATTATTGTAGTGGCGGTCTTGGTGAAATTGACTTCGCAAGGTCCAGCCCTCTATTGGTCAGACCGTGTTGGCAAAAATAATATGATTTTTAGGATGCCTAAATTTCGTAGTATGAAGGTCGATACGCCAGCAGTAGCAACCCATTTGCTGGCTGATCCTGAAAGCGTGTTGACACCCATTGGTCATTTTTTACGCAAATCGAGTTTGGATGAGTTGCCTCAATTATGGTCGATTATTATAGGTGATATGAGTTTTGTTGGCCCTAGGCCTGCTTTGTTTAACCAGGATGATTTGATTGCCTTACGCACTGAAAAAGGGGTTCACACGTTGGTACCAGGTTTAACGGGCTGGGCACAAGTCAATGGGCGTGATGAATTACCGATTATTCAAAAAGTAGCGTTGGATGCCGAGTATCTAAATCAGCATTCTTTGTCGATGGATATCAAGATTATTGGCTTGACGTTTGTTAAGGTATTAAAAAAAGATGGGGTTTCTCATTAATGGTTTACTTGTTTTGTTGAAATTGGAGAGTATGAAGTGATCCCTGTAATTTTATCTGGAGGTAGCGGAACGCGTCTGTGGCCGTTATCGAGAAAACATAAACCCAAACAATTGTTAAGTTTATTTGGTGATAAGACCTTATTTCAAGATACTTTGATTCGTTTAGATGGCTTGGTCGATTTGGGGCGTCCTCTTGTAGTTTGTAATCATGAACACCGTTTTATGGTGGCAGATCAGTTGCAAGAGTTGAATATTGCCAACCCTGACATTGTTTTGGAACCTTCTGGACGTAACACGGCTCCCGCTATCGCTATCGCTGCTTTGCAGGCATTAAAGTCAAATGATGATCCTTTATTATTAGTGTTAGCCGCTGATCATGTGATTCGTGATGTGGATGCTTTTCATCATGCTGTTAATATTGCTCGTGAGCAAGCTGAGAAAGGGGCCTTAGTCACATTTGGTATTGTGCCGACCTCCCCAAATACCGGTTATGGCTATATTGATGCGCTTGAAAAAAACTGTGTCAGTGGTTTAAAGGCATTTGTTGAGAAGCCTGACTTGGCTACTGCACAAGCTTATTTTGATTCGGGCAGCCATTATTGGAACAGCGGCATGTTCTTGTTTAAGGCTTCAACGTTTTTAACTGAGTTAGATCACTATGCACCGGATATGCTCAAAGCCTGTCGTCTAGCATTTTCTGCTTCGCAGAGAGATTTGGATTTTATTCGGCTAGATGAGGCGACATTTAAACAATGTCCATCGGATTCAATCGATTATGCCGTGATGGAAAAAACCGATAAAGCTGTTGTTGTGCCCTTAGATGCTGGCTGGAGTGATGTCGGGTCGTGGTCATCACTTTGGGAATGTGCCGAGCAAGATTCAGAGGGTAATGTATTAAGAGGCGATGTCATGATAGATGATGTACAAGATTCATATATCCATAGTGAGCATCGTTTAGTGTCTGTCTTGGGTTTGCAACATATTGTGGTGGTTGAAACGGCTGATGCAGTGATGGTGACCAGTAAAGACAGTGCACAGAATGTAAAAGAAGTGGTTAATCATCTCATTAAAAAAGGGCGTTCAGAAGCTGAAATTCATAGGCTGTGTTATCGGCCTTGGGGTCATTATGATTGTATTGACTCGGGTGAGCGTTTTCAGGTGAAGCGGATCACCGTTAATGCTGGCGCTTCTTTGTCGCTTCAAATGCATCATCACCGTGCTGAACATTGGACGGTCGTATCCGGCACAGCAAAAGTGACATGTGGGGACAAGATTATTTTATTAAGTGAGAATGAATCAACGTATATTCCACTGGGCACTATTCATCGACTAGAAAACCCTGGAAAATTGCCATTAGAAATCATCGAGGTACAATCGGGTAGTTATCTAGGAGAAGATGATATTGTGCGTTTTGATGATGATTATCGTCGTTAAGATAGTGAGCATAGTATGAATAAGGTGCATATTGATGATGTGATGACAAGCAGTGGCGTTGGGTTCGGTACTAGTGGTGTGCGAGGCTTGGTGGATGATATGACCGATGAAATCTGTTGGTTATATGTGACTGCTTTTCTACAGTACTTGACGTCTCAGAGCATTATTCAATATGGTGATAAAGTCGGCATAGCCGGCGATTTGCGTAACAGTACCGATAGGATTATGCAGAGTGTTTCTGCTGCTATTGTAGATTTCGGTTTGATACCTATCAATTATGGTGCTATTCCTTCGCCTGCAATTGCTTTGTATGGCTTAGACGAAAACATGACGACGATGATGATCACAGGAAGCCATATTCCAGATGATCGAAACGGTATTAAGTTTAATTTACCCACGGGTGAAATGTTAAAAGTAGATGAGTTGGCAATTAAAGCGCAGGTCGTCCGGCTTCCTGAGAATAAGTTTGATGCCAAGGGAATGTTAATCGCAGAGCGTCAGTTAGTGAGTATTACTGAAGATGCTAGTGACTATTATGAAGCGCGGTTTTTAGATTTTTTCCCGACACAGTGTTTGCAAGGTTTATATATTGGGGTTTACCAGCATTCTTCGGTGGTGCGAGATTGTTTGACCGATTTATTACAAAAATTGGGTGCAACCGTCCTGCCTCTTGGCCGTTCGGAGCGGTTTATTGCCGTTGATACTGAAGCGATCAGGCCTGAAGATGTGTTGTTGGCAAAACAGTGGGCCGAACACTATAGCTTTGATTGTATTGTTTCTACTGATGGCGACGGTGATAGACCACTGATTAGTGACGAAAAGGGTGATTGGCTTCGAGGTGATGTGGCAGGGAGTTTATGTGCTCGCTATCTTGATGCTGATGCAGTTGTTACCCCAGTGAGTAGTAATACATCAGTCGATAAAAGTCATTTTTTTAAACGGGTGGTGCGCACTAAGATTGGTTCACCTTATGTAATTGCTGCGATGAATGAGTTAGGAACTGATCTGAATGTTGTTGGTTACGAAGCCAATGGTGGTTTTTTGCAGGCTAACAACATTACTAAAAATGGCAAAACGTTGAGTGCCTTGCCAACACGTGATGCAATTATTGTGATGCTGAGCATTATGATGCTGGCTAAAGATAAACAGATGAGTATTTCTGAACTAGTTGACACACTTCCAAAAAGGTTTACGCATAGTGATCGATTAAAGAATTTCCCCCCGGCTTTAAGTCAACAAAAGTTAGGTGAAATGATTGCAGGCGAGACCGTTGATAACTTTTTATCAATAAAGTCACAATTCGACTTTGCTGGTGAACCTGTTGCATTAGATTGCACTGATGGCGTGCGTATAACATTTGAAAACGAAGATATTATTCACCTTCGTCCATCTGGAAATGCGCCAGAGTTACGTTGTTATACTGAATCGAGCACTCAGGAACAGGCTGTTTCACTAAACAAGCTTTGTCTTACAGTGCTAACAGAATGGTCGCTAACAGATAGTTGAGCAGAGCATTGTTTGAATAATAATATCTAAATGCCTGTCGTTTTAGGTCTGTGAGTATCAAGTTTGAGAATGCAGCTTGTCTTAATTTATTTAGCTTGCAATGTGCATGTCATAAATTTAAGAATTAAAGTTTGACAGCAGGCTGAGGGGCTGTATAATTCTCGCTTCTTTGTTGCAGGGCTTCATCGCAACAAGCGCTCTTTAAAAAAATAGTATCAAGTAATCTGTGTGGGTACTTTCGTTAGGTCAATTCTTGCAAAAGAAGATCTGATGTTGAGTAGTCACAAAAACATGAAAATGTTTAAGTAAGTACGACAACGTCGAAATGAGTTCGTGGGTCTTAAAAATCCACAAAGCAGTAATTAAACTGAAGAGTTTGATCATGGCTCAGATTGAACGCTGGCGGCATGCCTAACACATGCAAGTCGAACGGAAACGATGCTAGCTTGCTAGCAGGCGTCGAGTGGCGGACGGGTGAGTAATATATAGGGATCTGCCTAATAGTGGGGGACAACATGTGGAAACGCATGCTAATACCGCATACGCTCTACGGAGGAAAGTGGGGGACCTTTCGGGGCCTCATGCTATTAGATGAACCTATATCGGATTAGCTAGTTGGTAAGGTAATGGCTTACCAAGGCGACGATCCGTAGCTGGTTTGAGAGAATGATCAGCCACACTGGGACTGAGACACGGCCCAGACTCCTACGGGAGGCAGCAGTGGGGAATATTGCACAATGGACGCAAGTCTGATGCAGCAATGCCGCGTGTGTGAAGAAGGCCTTCGGGTTGTAAAGCACTTTCAGATGTGAGGAAAAGCAATTTATTAATAGTGAATTGCCGTGACGTTAACATCAGAAGAAGGACCGGCTAACTCCGTGCCAGCAGCCGCGGTAATACGGAGGGTCCAAGCGTTAATCGGAATTACTGGGCGTAAAGCGCGCGTAGGCGGATAATTAAGTCAGATGTGAAATCCCTGGGCTCAACCTAGGAACTGCATTTGATACTGGTTATCTAGAGTATGGTAGAGGTGAGTGGAATTTCAGGTGTAGCGGTGAAATGCGTAGAGATCTGAAGGAACATCAGTGGCGAAGGCGACTCACTGGGCCATTACTGACGCTGAGGTGCGAAAGCGTGGGTAGCAAACAGGATTAGATACCCTGGTAGTCCACGCCCTAAACGATGTCAACTAGGTGTGTGAGAGTCTAACTCTTGCGTATCGAAGCTAACGCGATAAGTTGACCGCCTGGGGAGTACGGTCGCAAGACTAAAACTCAAATGAATTGACGGGGGCCCGCACAAGCGGTGGAGCATGTGGTTTAATTCGATGCAACGCGAAGAACCTTACCTGGCCTTGACATGTACGGAAGATTAGAGAGATCTGATTGTGCCTTCGGGAACCGTAACACAGGTGCTGCATGGCTGTCGTCAGCTCGTGTCGTGAGATGTTGGGTTAAGTCCCGCAACGAGCGCAACCCCTGTCCTTAGTTGCCATCATTTAGTTGGGCACTCTAAGGAGACTGCCGGTGACAAACCGGAGGAAGGTGGGGATGACGTCAAGTCATCATGGCCCTTATGGCCAGGGCTACACACGTGCTACAATGGCAAGTACAAAGGGTTGCCAACTCGCGAGAGTGCGCTAATCCCATAAAGCTTGTCGTAGTCCGGATTGGAGTCTGCAACTCGACTCCATGAAGTCGGAATCGCTAGTAATCGCAGATCAGAATGCTGCGGTGAATACGTTCCCGGGCCTTGTACACACCGCCCGTCACACCATGGGAGTGGGTTGCAAAAGAAGTGGGTAGACTAACCTTCGGGAGGTCGCTCACCACTTTGTGATTCATGACTGGGGTGAAGTCGTAACAAGGTAGCCCTAGGGGAACCTGGGGCTGGATCACCTCCTTTAATAAAAGCAGAAGACGCTTTTCGTTAGTATCCACACACATTACTTGATACGCATAGATAGATATCTGGGTCTGTAGCTCAGTTGGTTAGAGCGCACCCCTGATAAGGGTGAGGTCGGTGGTTCGAATCCACCCAGACCCACCACTTTTCCGTATCTTTGCATTTAGCCCTTGTTCACGTGTTAGCACACGCTTCGCAAGTCCTAAATACCAAGCTACAAAAAAGACTTTTTAACGAAAGTTTTAATTAAAGTGAAGCCCTACCAAGAACACCGAACCTGATTACATACGCATTAGCTTTGCTAAGAAGCTTTTACGTAGCATTTTTTGCGCTAGACAAGGCGCCTATCGGAACGAATGAAAGAACATACTTATGTATGTGATTGAATGAGAGACAAAGGCAACGCTGTATAGCACAAAAAAGACAAGTAAAAAGGGGCTATAGCTCAGCTGGGAGAGCGCCTGCCTTGCACGCAGGAGGTCAGCGGTTCGATCCCGCTTAGCTCCACCATTTGGTGCGCGTAAACAGTAGGCATTACCACACTCTATCTATAAATGATTTGTTATTTAAAAGTACCGTCGAGTTTCACTTGAGTTTATTTTTAAATGATGAAAATCATTGCTCTTTAACAAAATGGGAAGTAAATAAAGGCAGATTGTACTGTATTAGTGATGATGCAATGCAATCGACAAGATACAAAGCAAGAAATGAAGTATGTATAGCGAAAACTTAACTATAACGCCACGTTTTTTTGGGGTTATATGGTCAAGTGAATAAGCGCACATGGTGAATGCCTTGGCGATAAGAGGCGATGAAGGGCGTAGTAATCTGCGAAAAGCGTAGGCGAGCTGATAACAGGCTTTGACCCTACGATTCCCGAATGGGGCAACCCGGCCAGCATAAGCTGGTCATCCTGCACTGAATACATAGGTGTCAGGAAGCGAACCCGGAGAACTGAAACATCTAAGTACCCGGAGGAAAAGAAATCAACCGAGATTTCCCAAGTAGCGGCGAGCGAACGGGAAGCAGCCTGCAAGTGATATTTAATGAATTAGTGGAATAAACTGGAAAGTTTAGCGATACAGGGTGATAGCCCCGTACACGAAAATTCGTTATTGGTACTAAGCTTGCGACAAGTAGGGCGGGGCACGAGAAACCTTGTCTGAATATGGGGGGACCATCCTCCAAGGCTAAATACTCCTTATCGACCGATAGTGAACTAGTACCGTGAGGGAAAGGCGAAAAGAACCCCGTTTAGGGGAGTGAAATAGAACCTGAAACCGTGTGCGTACAAGCAGTAGGAGCAGACTTGTTCTGTGACTGCGTACCTTTTGTATAATGGGTCAGCGACTTAATTTATGTAGCGAGCTTAACCGAATAGGGGAGGCGAAGGGAAACCGAGTCTTAATAGGGCGATTAGTTGCATGGATTAGACCCGAAACCTGGCGATCTATCCATGGTCAGGGTGAAGGTGAGGTAACACTTACTGGAGGCCCGAACCCACGTATGTTGAAAAATGCGGGGATGAACTGTGGATCGGAGTGAAAGGCTAATCAAGCCAGGAGATAGCTGGTTCTCCTCGAAAGCTATTTAGGTAGCGCCTCGTGTATCACTCTTGGGGGTAGAGCACTGTTACGGCTAGGGGGTCATCCCGACTTACCAACCCGTTACAAACTCCGAATACCAAGAAGTGCAATCACGGGAGACACACGGTGGGTGATAACGTCCATCGTGGAAAGGGAAACAACCCAGACCATCAGCTAAGGTCCCAAAATATCACTCAGTGGAAAACGAAGTGGGAAGGCATAGACAGCTAGGAGGTTGGCTTAGAAGCAGCCATTCTTTAAAGAAAGCGTAATAGCTCACTAGTCGAGTCGGCCTGCGCGGAAGATTTACCGGGGCTTAAGTGATATACCGAAGCTATGGATGCCGCAAGGCATGGTAGAGGAGCGTTCTGTAAGCGGTTGAAGGTGTGCTGTAAGGCATGCTGGACGTATCAGAAGTGCGAATGCTGACATGAGTAACGATAAAGGGGGTGAGAGGCCCCCTCGCCGAAAACCCAAGGTTTCCTGCTCAATGCTAATCAGAGCAGGGTGAGTCGGTCCCTAAGGCGAGGCAGAAATGCGTAGTCGATGGAAAACAGGTTAATATTCCTGTACCTCTTGTTACTGCGATGGGATGACGGAGAAGGTTAGGTCAGCTGGCGATTGGTAGTGCCAGTTTAAGCGTGTAGGCTTACATTTTAGGTAAATCCGGAATGTTTTAAGGCTGAGGCGTGACGACGAGTCCTCTTTTGGACGAAGTGATTGATACCCTGCTTCCAGGAAAAGTCTCTAAGCTTCAGGTAACAAGGGTCCGTACCCCAAACCGACACAGGTGGGTGGGATGAGAATTCTAAGGCGCTTGAGAGAACTCTGGTGAAGGAACTAGGCAAAATAGCACCGTAACTTCGGGAGAAGGTGTGCCTTACTGGTGAAGCGACTTGCTCGTGAAGCTAAGTAAGGTTGCAGTGAAATGGTGGCTGCGACTGTTTATTAAAAACACAGCACTCTGCAAACTCGCAAGAGGACGTATAGGGTGTGACGCCTGCCCGGTGCCGGAAGGTTAATTGATGGGGTTATCTTCGGAGAAGCTCTTGATCGAAGCCCCGGTAAACGGCGGCCGTAACTATAACGGTCCTAAGGTAGCGAAATTCCTTGTCGGGTAAGTTCCGACCTGCACGAATGGCGTAACGATGGCCACACTGTCTCCACCAGAGACTCAGTGAAATTGAATTTGCGGTTAAGATGCCGTATACCCGCGGCTAGACGGAAAGACCCCGTGAACCTTTACTATAGCTTTGCACTGAACTTTGAACCTACTTGTGTAGGATAGGTGGGAGACATTGAAGCCGTGACGCTAGTTGCGGTGGAGTCAACCTTGAAATACCACCCTGGTATGTTTGGAGTTCTAACCTAGGTCCGTCAGCCGGATCGGGGACAGTGTATGGTGGGTAGTTTGACTGGGGCGGTCTCCTCCCAAAGAGTAACGGAGGAGCACGAAGGTACACTAATCATGGTCGGACATCATGAGGTTAGTGCAATGGCATAAGTGTGCTTGACTGCGAGACAGACACGTCGAGCAGGTACGAAAGTAGGTCATAGTGATCCGGTGGTTCTGAATGGAAGGGCCATCGCTCAACGGATAAAAGGTACTCCGGGGATAACAGGCTGATACCGCCCAAGAGTTCACATCGACGGCGGTGTTTGGCACCTCGATGTCGGCTCATCACATCCTGGGGCTGTAGCCGGTCCCAAGGGTATGGCTGTTCGCCATTTAAAGTGGTACGCGAGCTGGGTTTAGAACGTCGTGAGACAGTTCGGTCCCTATCTGCCGTGGGCGTTGGAAATTTGAGAGGAGCTGCTCCTAGTACGAGAGGACCGGAGTGGACGTACCCCTGGTGTTCGGGTTGTTGTGCCAACAGCATTGCCCGGTAGCTATGTACGGACGGGATAACCGCTGAAAGCATCTAAGCGGGAAGCCCCCCTCAAGATTAGATTTCCCAGAGCTTTAAGCTCCTGAAGGGCCGTTGAAGACTACAACGTTGATAGGTTGGGTGTGGACGCGCAGTAATGTGTGAAGCTAACCAATACTAATTGCCCGTGAGGCTTGACCATATAACCCCAAGTAGATGTGGGGTTAGCGCGAACAACTTCATAAGACTTTATTACTTCCCAGATTATGTTAGTGAAAGCTAACAGCCAGATATGCCTGGCGGCCATAGCGAGTTGGTCCCACCTGATCCCATCCCGAACTCAGAAGTGAAACGACTTAGCGCCGATGATAGTGTGGGAGTTCCCATGTGAAAGTAGGTCACTGCCAGGCTTTTTTATGAGAGACCCAGTGTGTTTGTTCACACTGGGTCTTTTTTTTTGGCTGCATTTTAGGTAAAAACGACCATTAAATTACATTGCTAGAACAGCGTCATTGGATTATTATCGAGTCAGATTACTCGTCTTGAGTAATCATTATTGACATGGAGTTATAGGGATATGAAGTTAAATAATTTACTAGGTGTGATAACACTCAGCGTGATGTTATTAACGAGCACTGCATATGCAATGGATAAGATTAATATCAACACTGCGACACAATATGAGTTACAAAGTTTGAGTGGTGTTGGTGAGTCTACTGCCGAAGCGATTATTCAATATCGTGAGAAAAACGGATTGTTTAAGTCGGTTGACGATTTAGTTAATGTTAAAGGAATTGGAAACAAGAAAATTGAAAAATTATCAGAGAATTTGACTGTTTCAGAATGACTAAACGACTGAGCTAAAACCAAAAGGCGCAATTAATTTAATTGCGCCTTTTTTTATAAATAAAATAGGTATTATTGATTGTTAGTGACGAACTAAGTTTTATGCTGATAAATTATCGGTCAATTTCTGCTGAAGATTATCTTGTTCAACGGTGCTCAATGGCTTGCCAGATAAGCTCGATATAAAAAACACATCTTCAACTTGATCACCCAGTGTCATCAGTTTGGCATTAATGACTTGAATGTCCTGATTTAAAAAAACTTGGGCAACGGATGATAAGAGTCCTGGCCTATCATGTGTTTTAAGTTCCATAACGGTATGGTTTTGTTCTTCATTCGTCTTGAAAATAATACTGGGTGTCGTTTCAAACAATTTCATCTTTCTTGGGGTGATAACGGCGCTATAAGTTTTGATCTCCCCTAGATTATTGAGTTGTTTTTCTAAGGCGTTAATGATGTCGGCTGAATGTTGGTTTGAACCGTTTACGATGTAGGTATTGAGCGTATCACCATTCGTACTAATGCTAATTTTAGCATCTAAAATATCGAGCTGAAGCTGTTCAAGACACGCTGTTGTTGCAGCGAAGATACGAGGTTTATCCTTAGTGCAAATAAATATTTCAAGCATGTTATCTTGATCATGTTTTCTAATATTAACCACTGTGGAGACCGTGGGGTTGTTTAAACGGTAGGCTGTTTGCCAATTGATTTGATCGACGGTGTGTCGTAAAAAGTAGTCTGAATCATAGTGTTGCCATAAGTCGGTAATTTGCTGTTCTGAAAATGACATTTCTATGAGTGACTTTAATGCGGCGGCCTGTTGGCGTTGGCTCTTTTCGGCAGTATTTTTTGCAGCTGCATCGTGATGAACCAGCCATTGTTTGGTGGTATGGTAAAGTTGTTTTAACAATGAGTCGCGCCAGCCATTCCACAGATTATTGTTAGTTGCGCGAATATCAGCAACAGTCAGCAAATAGAGATAATTTAATTTCTCCACACTATTAACTGTCTCACCAAATATTTTAATCACATCGGGATCGTGGATATCAAATTTCTGTGCTGTGGCAGACATTGTTAGGTGTTGGCGAACCAAAAATGTCACGATATTTGTATCGTAATCACTCAGACTGTGTTGTTTGCAAAATGCTGCTGCATCAATAACGCCAAGTTTACTATGATCACCGCCACGACCTTTCGCAATATCGTGAAATAGGCCTGCAATAAAAAGTAACTCAGGCTTTGGTAATTGTTCATATACTTCAGAGCATAGTGGAAATTCTGTCTGATACTCGGGGCATGAAAATCGTCTTAAATTCCTGACCAGAAATAAAGTGTGTTCATCAACGGTATAGGCATGAAAAAGATCATGTTGCATTTGACCGACAATTTGCCCAAATGCCGGCAAGTAAGCACCGAGTATTCCGAGTCTATTCATGCGACGAAACTCGTGGGTTAGGCCTTTAGGTTGGCGAATAATCTCCATAAATAGGCTACGATTTTTTATATCAGCTCTAAATCGTTTATCAATAAGGTGCCTATGGGCATGAAGTTGGCGAATGGTATCAGCGCGAATACCTTTAATTTCTGGTTGCTGTTGTAATATTAAAAACACTTCGAGCATGGCATAGGGATAAAACGCGAATATGCCTGAATTGATCGTTTCAAGGTAGCCATTATGGATCTGAAATCGTCTATTGATTGGCTCAATTTTGGGCATCTCATCTGCGAGGATGATGTTTTCTTCAAAGAGTTGCAATAAAAGCTCATTCATTTGACTGACTGATCGAGCGCAGCGGTAGTAATCTTTCATGAAATGTTCGACGGCAAGACGACTATCGGTTTCTTGATAACCCAGTTTTATAGCAAGTTCGCGTTGTTGATCAATTAGCAGGTTTTCTTGTTTACGATTAGTTGAAAGGTGAAGTGCAAACCTCACGCGCCATAAGAATCGCTGTGCTTTTTCCAATTGATGGTATTCACTGGTCGCTAAAAAACCTTTTTGTTTTAAGCCTTTTAAGTCTTTGACACCAAAATGTTGTTGGGCTACCCAGCTAATGACTTGTAAGTCGCGTAAACCACCTGGTGATTCTTTAATGTTAGGCTCTAGGTTATTTATAGAGTCATTGTATTTGAGGTGTCGTTGTAACTGTTCTTGTTTTTTTTCTTGATAAAAGCGGGGTGTATCCCATGTTTTGTGATTAATGGTGAGTTGCTGCAATGCTGAATACAATATGTTTTCGCCACATAATAAGCGGGTTTCTAGTAGGTTTGTAGCAATGGTTATATCATCTTCAGCCTGTTGTCGACATTCTTGAATTGTACGAACACTATGACCAATTTCCAGGCCTATATCCCAGAGTTGTGTTAAAAATGAAGACAGTTCACTCGGCGGTTGCTCAGAAATAGTTTCATCTAGTAGAACTAACAAGTCGATGTCTGAACAAGGATGGAGCTCACCTCGTCCGTAGCCACCGACAGCAATCAGGCTTATGGGGACGTCAGCAGAAATATGATGTTGCCATAGTGCTTGTAATACTTCATCAACAAAAACAGCGCGTTGATGAACCAGTGCGAATATATCTTGTTTGTTTTCAAACTGTTGCTTCAGGTAGGATTGACCCGCTTCTAATGCATTACGATAAAAACTAATATCGAGTGTGTCTGACTCATTTTTTTTATTAGTATAGATCTGCCAAAGTGATAATAATGTACTCGTCATAAATTAAATGACTTCATCCTGACGTAAGGTTAAAATTTCATGACCTGTCTCAGTGACTAAAATGGTGTGTTCCCATTGTGCTGATAAGGAGCGATCCTTGGTGACGACTGTCCATTTATCGGGAAGTTGCCTAATATGTCGTTTTCCTGCATTCACCATGGGTTCAATGGTGAAGGTCATTCCAGCTTCTAACGCTAATCCTGTACCCGGCGTACCATAGTGCAATACTTGTGGTTCTTCATGAAATACCAGCCCAATGCCATGCCCACAATATTCTTGCACAATCGAAAAGTTTTGTGCCTCTGCATGTCGTTGGATAGCATGACCGATATCACCCAGTTGGACACCAGGTTTGACCATGGCAATGCCTATTAACATGGCTTCGCGGGCATTGGTAGATAGTCGTTGAGCTAGAATAGAGGTGTTACCAACGTGAAACATCTTGCTAGTGTCACCATGGTAACCATCTTTGATAACCGTGATGTCGATATTGATGATGTCACCCTCTTTGAGTTTCTTATCACTTGGAATACCATGACAAATAACGTGGTTCACCGAGGTGCAAATTGATTTTGGAAAGCCATGATAATTGAGAGGAGCAGGAATTGCTTGCTGAACATCAACAATATAATCATGACAAATTTTATCTAGTTCATCCGTTGTGATACCAGCGATTACATGAGGTTCGATCATTGTAAGTACTTCGGCAGCAAGTTGGCCAGCTATACGCATTTTATCGATTTCTTCAGGTGTTTTTATACTGACAGCCATGATTTAAATAGTTTCCTAGAAGTTAAGCAAAATAATTGAAGGTTAGTTTGCCGTAAAATGACCGAAACGACCAGTAATCGATAGTTTAATTACAGTATTCGGTCTGAATTCCAGGCTTGTGATTTGTCAGTTTTCAGTGGGGGATTATGACTGAGCGGTGTTTCTGATTAAATATCAATTGTCAAAAGGTATAATCTCGTCTTCTAAATGACTATAAACAGATTGATTTTACTTTGTTTTTATACGTGATTTATGGAATAATATGCGCGCCTAATATAAGGCACAAATCACACATGCACCGGCACAAGTCTCGGGGTGCTAACAGCTTGGTCAGTTAGTCGATACTTGGGGTGTGTGGAGGTTTAACCCCACAATTAATATAAAGGTTTTATTTAAAATGGCAAAAACAACAATGCGCCAAATGCTTGAGGCAGGCGTTCACTTCGGTCACCAAACTCGTTACTGGAACCCAAAAATGGGTCCTTTTATCTTTGGTAAACGTAATAATATCCATATCTTGAATCTTGAGCACAGCTTACCAATGTTCAATGATGCGTTGAATTTCGTTGGTAAATTAGCTTCTAAAAAAGGCCGTATCTTATTCGTTGGTACAAAACGCGCCGCACAAGATCCTATCCGTGATGATGCTGAACGTGCAGGTATGCCGTTTGTAAATCGTCGTTGGTTAGGCGGTATGTTGACAAACTACCAAACAGTTCGTAAGTCAATCAAACGTTTAGATACCATTCAAGAAATGATCGAGTCAGGTAAATTAGAAGGCTTGAAAAAGAAAGAAGTTTTAAACTTAACACGTGAGCAAGAAAAATTAGAAAAAAGCATTGGTGGTATCCGTAAAATGGGTGGCTTACCTGATGCATTATTCGTTATCGATGTTGATCATGAACGTATTGCGATTCAAGAAGCTAACAAATTAGGTATCCCTGTTATTGCTGTCGTTGATTCTAATAGTAACCCAGACGGTGTTGACTATGTGATTCCAGGTAACGACGATTCTATGCGTGCTATTAAGCTTTACACGACAAGCATGGCCGAGGCGATTTTAGAAGGTCGCGCTGCAGTGGCAACCGGTGGTGAAGATATGGCTGAAGTTGTTGCTGAAAGTACTGAAGCGGCAGCTGAGTAAGAATATCTAGTTAAATCAAGTCTGCAGGCTCACTAAGGTTAGTGGGCCTGTATTGTATGTATGGCTAGTATTTCTAGTCGAGCATAGTTCAAAAGAGATAAAGGGTTAAACAAATGGCAATTACTGCTGCATTAGTAAAAGAACTGCGTGACCGTACTGGCTCAGGCATGATGGAATGTAAAAAAGCGTTAGTAGCATCTAATGGTGATGTCGAAGTTGCAATTGATGAAATGCGTAAGTCAGGTTTGGCTAAAGCAGATAAAAAATCTGATCGTATTGCTGCTGAAGGTGTTGTCGCTATTGAAATCAGTGCGGATGGTAAACAAGCTGTTATGCTTGAAATCAATTCTGAAACAGATTTTGTTGCGAAAGCAGATGACTTTACTGCATTTGTTGATAACGTGACAAAGGCTGTTTTAGCGGCACAACCTGCTGATCTTGATGCTTTAATGGCATTAACGTTGAACGATGCTGGCGATACAATCGAAGCGGTTCGTCAAACATTGGTTGCTAAAATTGGTGAAAACATCAAAATTCGTCGTTTTGCTTTAATGGCGACTGAGGCGGGTGTGATCGGTTCATATCGTCATGGTGATCGTATCGGTACGATGGTTAGGTTGAGCGGCGGTGACTTGGCTCTTGCTAAAGACTTAGCTATGCATGTTGCGGCTAACCGTCCGCAAGCTATTTCTGCTGCTGAGTTACCTGCTGAATTGCTTGAAAAAGAACGTGATATCGTTGCAACTCAAGCGAAAGAAAGTGGCAAGCCAGATGCTATCGTTGAAAAAATGGTTGAAGGTCGCATGAGTAAGTTTGTGAATGAAATTAGCTTAATGGGTCAGCCATTTGTTAAAGATCCAGATGTAACGGTTGAAAAACTTGTTAAACAAGCCAGTGCAACGGTTGAAGCATTTGAATGTTTTGAAGTGGGTGAAGGTATTGAAAAAGCAGTAGATAACTTTGCTGAAGAAGTAATGGCACAAGTAAAAGGTAATTAAATAATGACTGAAACGGGCAATAAACTAGCTTATAAGCGCGTGCTACTCAAGTTGAGTGGTGAGGCGCTAATGGGTAATGCCGACTATGGCATTCAGCCCGAGGTTATTGCTCGTTTCGCGTCAGAAATCTCTGAACTCAGCGCACAAGGCTTAGAGTTAGGGATTGTTATTGGTGGTGGTAATATATTTCGTGGGGCAGGTTTGGCTGCAAACGGTATGGATCGTGTTAGTGGCGATCACATGGGCATGTTAGCAACCGTTATGAATGCATTAGCATTACAAGATGCCTTAGAACAAAAAGGTTCGTTTTGTCGTGTCATGTCTGCAATTCGAATAAATGAAGTGTGTGAAGATTATTTACGTCGTCGAGCGATTCGCCATCTTGAAAAAGGTCGTATCGTAATTTTTGCGGCAGGTACTGGTAATCCATTTTTTACAACAGACTCTGCGGCCAGCCTTCGTGCTGTAGAAATTGGTGCTGATCTATTAATCAAGGCAACGCAAGTGGATGGTGTTTATACCGCCGATCCCAAAAAAGACCCTAATGCCGTGCGTTATGAAGAATTGACTTATGATGAAGTCATTAATAAACGTTTGGCGGTCATGGATACAACTGCGGTTGTGATGTGCCAAGAACAGAAAATGCCCTTGCGAGTATTTGACGTGCATAAAGAGGGTAATTTGACCAAGCTTGTTTATGGTGAAAACATCGGTACCCTGGTTAGATAAATTCTTTAAGAAAGAGATCGCGTTTAAGCTGGTCATAGTAATCGCTAAGTAGGATAGAAACATGATTGAAGATATTAAAAAAGATGCCGCCGAAAGAATGAACAAAAGTGTGGGTGCTCTTTCAACAGCAATGGCTAAAATCCGTGCAGGCCGCGCACATACCAGTCTATTAGACCATGTCGTGGTGCCGTATTATGGATCGGATGTGCCATTGAGCCAAGTAGCGAATGTTGGCATCGAAGATTCTCGTACTTTGACTGTTACGCCCTGGGAAAAAACCATGTTGTCGGTTGTCGAAAAAGCGATTATGACTTCAGATTTAGGTGTTAATCCAAACAGTGCAGGTATGACCATTCGAATTCCAATTCCACCTTTGACCGAAGAACGTCGCAAAGACATGGTGAAAGTAGCTAAAGCAGAAGCTGAAGGTGCACGTGTCGCGATTCGAAATATTCGAAGAGATGCAAATAGCACTTTGAAAGAATTGTTAAAAGAAAAAGAAATTTCAGAAGATGAAGAACGTGGTGCGGAGGAGCTTATTCAAAAATTGACGGATACAACCATTAAGCAAATTGAAACCGTATTAGCCGAAAAAGAAGTAGACCTGATGGAAGTATAGTAAGGGCTATTTTACCGCCATACCATTACTTATGTCTGAAGAAAACTGCCAAGTACCTCATCATATTGCCATCATCATGGATGGCAATGGTCGCTGGGCAAAAAAACGCCTTCGTCCCCGATTTATGGGGCATCGTGCAGGCGTAAAGTCGGTCGAAAACATTGTTAAACATTGCATCGAACGACATGTTTCTGTTCTAAGCTTATTCGCTTTTAGTAGTGAGAATTGGCGGCGGCCGAGCAAGGAAGTGAGCTTGTTAATGGAGTTGTTTGCATTGTCATTGAAACAACAGGTCGCTCGATTAGATAAAAATAATGTTCGTTTGCGAATTATTGGCGATGTCACTAAGTTTTCCTCCAGTTTACAACAGCAAATTTATCAAGCTGAAAAGTTAACCAGAAATAACACAGGTTTAACGATTAATATTGCTGCCAATTATGGTGGGCGTTGGGATATTACTCAATCTGTTCGCCAACTTGCTGAAAAAGTAAAATCAGGTGATTTGTTACCTGAAAATATTACCGAAGATACCATTGCAGAAGGGCTATCCACGGCGAATATTCCTGAACCTGATTTGTTTATTCGTACGGGTGGCGAGCAGCGAGTCAGTAATTTTTTATTATGGCAAATGGCTTATACGGAATTCTTTTTTACCAACACGTTATGGCCGGATTTTGATCGTGTTGAGTTAGATAGGGCTATTGCGTCTTTCTGCCAACGTGAACGACGTTTTGGTAAAACATCCGAGCAACTAAGGGACACTCACGATGCTTAAACAGCGATTATGGACAGCTGCTATATTAATCCCAGTAGTGATGCTAAGCACTTTATATTTGCCCACAGTGATTTTACAGTGGCTCATTGGTGGTACTATCATTTTGGCCGCGATCGAATGGTTTGGCATCATTGGTTTTGTCGGTCGAATGCAGATAACCGTGTCAATTGCTGTATTAGGAATAGTACTTAGTTTGATGTGGCTATTACCTCTATATCTATTAGCATTGGTTGCTTTATTTGTTTGGGGTCTCATTTTAATTGTCGTGAGTCGCTATGCACATCGGGCTATGCCACTGTGTCTACAATCATTGTTGATGAAACGATTTATTGCTTTAACCATCGCCTCGATCGTGCTCGCATTATTTTGGCACTTTGCTGTATTTCTTCACCAATCCAGCAGTTTAGGGCCTCAACAATTATTGTTTATCATGGTGTTGGTTTGGCTTGCTGATACGGGTGGCTATTTCGCAGGTAAAAGATGGGGTAAAACTGCATTAGCCAGAACCATCAGTCCAAATAAAACATGGGAAGGTGTTGCGGGAGCTTTAGTGTTAGGGACTATTTGGACATTGGTCGCTTACTTTGCTGGTATATCTGGGGCTTTAGGTTTCTCGCAATGGTTATTGTTATCAGTGACAGCCTTATTAATATCGATAGTCGGCGACCTATTCGAAAGTTTATTTAAGCGAAGTCATGATGTTAAAGATAGCGGAAATTTATTACCTGGCCATGGTGGCATCTTAGACCGAATTGATAGTCTAATTGCAGCCGTACCGGTATTTACTGCTGGCTTGTTGTTATTGGGGGCATTATAAATGCAAGCTGTCACACTATTAGGCTCAACAGGTTCAATAGGTGTTAGCACCTTAGATGTATTGTCACAGCATCCTGATAAATATCGTGTATATGCACTTACTGCAAACCGTTCCGTGGAGCTCATGTTTAAGCAGTGTCAGTCGTTTAACCCCCATTTTGCCGTGATGTTAGATGAGGATGCCGCTTATCAGCTAGCTGATAAAGTAAAGTCTGCAGGGCTTAACACTGAGGTACTATCAGGATTAGATGCTTTATCAATGGTTGCTGAGAGTAAGGATACTGATTACGTGGTCGCTGCAATCGTCGGTGCCGCGGGCTTAATGCCAACCCTCGCTGCTGCGATGGCCGGTAAGCATATTATGTTGGCTAACAAAGAAGCTTTAGTTATGAGTGGTGGTTTGTTCATGCGTGAAGTTGAAGCCAACGGTGCCACTTTATTACCCGTTGATAGTGAACATAATGCGATTTGGCAGTGTTTACCCGTGGGGGACAAACAGCAATATCATTATGATGGCAAAGGTGTTCGGAAAATTATTCTAACAGCATCTGGTGGCCCTTTTAGAGATTATACGTTGGCTGAGCGTGAACATGTGACGCCAGAACAAGCGGTCGCTCACCCTAATTGGTCAATGGGCAAAAAGATATCTGTTGATTCGGCAACAATGATGAATAAAGGCTTGGAGGTGATTGAGGCGCATTGGTTATTTGGTTTACCAACATCACAAATCGATGTGGTTTTACATCGCCAGAGTATCATTCACTCGATGGTCGATTACGTTGATGGTTCAGTGTTAGCTCAGATGGGTAACCCTGATATGAGAACACCTATTGCCAACGCGTTGGCCTGGCCAAAACGAATCGACTCTGGCGTAGAACCATTAGATTTGGTGGCCATTGGTCGACTTGATTTCTCTGTAGCTGATCATCAACATTTCCCTTGTTTAGCATTGGCGTATCAAGCCTTAAATGCGGGCGGAACCAGTACGGCAATCTTAAATGCTGCCAATGAAATAGCTGTTGAAGCTTTTTTACAAAGACAAATAAAGTTTACTCAAATCCCCCTGATTATTGAGCAAGTCTTATCGAATATATCGGCTAGTGAAGGTGACACCTTGGAACAGATACTCATGGATGACAAGCTGGCTCGCGATTTAGCTTTCGAGTTGACACAATAATATGCAATCACTGTTATTTTTTATTCTTGCGTTAGCAATATTAGTTGTTGTGCATGAGTTTGGACATTTTTGGGTGGCACGACGCTGTGGTGTAAAGGTGCTTAAGTTTTCAGTCGGATTTGGTAAACCATTATGGAAAATGCAAGACAAAGATGGTACTGAATATGTGTTAGCCGCTATTCCATTGGGTGGATTTGTAAAAATGCTTGATGAGCGAGAAGGTGAGGTTGCATCACAAGATTTGGATAAAGCATTTAATAGAAAACCATTACGTTCACGGGTTGCGATTGTTGCGGCGGGCCCGATTGCCAATCTATTATTTGCGGTTTTTGCTTACTGGATTATTTTCGTTGTCGGCATTCCTGGTACACGATCATTTATTGATGACATTGCACCAGAATCCCCTGCAGCTCAGGCACAATTGATGACGGGGGATGAAATTAAGCGTATTAACGGTCGTGATACTCCGACTTGGCTGGCCGTACATAAAAGCCTTGCTCGTGTAGCAGAAACAGGTGGTATTGCTGAATTAACTGTAAATACCGATGGGGTTGAACTTACACGACAGATTGATATTCCAATTTGGCAGTTTGACTCAGCAGAGCCAAAGTCACTGTTACAGGTATTAGGAATCACCCCGGTACGTATTGCTTTGCGTCCTGTCATTGGCTCAATAATCGAAGGGGGGGCTGCAGAGCAAGCAGGTCTTCAAATCGGTGACGAGCTGAAGTCTGCGAATGGGGTGGAGTTTGATACTTGGTCAGATTGGGTGACATTGATAAGAGCGAATCCAGGTAAGGCATTAACACTGAGTATTAAACGTGATGCGCTTGATGTAAGCCTTATATTAATACCGAATAAAACACCAGATAACATAGGCCAAATTGGCGCAGCCGTTAATGCGACGGCGACACATATACCCGGTGAATTACAAGCTGAATTAAGCTACTCACCGCTATCTGCCATAGGTCAAGCGGTGTTAGAAACTTGGCAGTTTTCAAATTCAACGATTAAAAGCATCGGAGGCATGGTCACTGGAACAGTATCGAGTAAAAATATCGGCGGCCCGATTAGTATTGCTCAATTTGCAGGTGCATCGGCTGAGCGTGGTTTGATTTCCTTTATTAGTTTTTTAGCGATGATCAGCATCAGCTTGGGTATTTTAAATTTGCTACCAATACCTGTATTAGATGGTGGTCATTTAGTGATGTATTTTGTTGAATGGTTAAAAGGCGCACCGTTATCACAGAAAGCCCAATTACAGGGACAGAAACTGGGTGTTTTATTGCTTTTAATGTTGATGTTTCTAGCCTTTTTCAATGACTTATCAAGACTGTTTGGATAATAGGGCTATTTACGGGTACACTAGCGTTTTTTAGTCTTTGAAAATTTAATAATAATGACAAAAATACTTCAAATAATTGCATTACTGTTACTCTCTAATTTGGCTTTGGCTGAGTCTTTTACGATAAAAGATATTCGTGTTGAAGGTTTACAGCGTATCTCTGCCGGTACGGTTTTTAACTTTTTGACAGTCAAAGTCGGCGATGAGATGACTGATAAGGATGCAAAAAGTATTATTCGCGCCTTATTCAAGTCGAAATATTTTAATGATGTAGAAGTAGAAAGCCAAGATGGTGTGTTAGTCATTAAGGTTAATGAGCGGCCAGCAATCTCGAGTATTGAGTTTGTGGGTAACAAAGATCTTGATAGTAAAGAATTGCTAAAATCGTTACGCCAAATTGGTTTTTCTGAAGGCCAAGTATACGAAAAAGCGATGCTTGAGAGAGTAGAGCTTGAATTAGAGCGACAATACTTTAGCCGTGGAAAATATGGTGTTACCATTGAATCTGATGTAACCCCATTGTCTCGTAACCGAGTTGCTGTACGTATTACCATGGCAGAAGGTGTAATTGCGACTATCGGTAGCATAAATATAGTAGGCAATAATGCCTATGATGATGAAGAGTTATTAGTCGACTTTGAATCTACAACAGGTAGTTGGTTATCTGTTTTTACTAGTGATAATCAATATTCACGACAAAAATTATCCGCAGACTTAGAAACCTTACGCTCATTTTATTTAGATAACGGTTATGTCGATTTTACTGTTGAATCGACGCAAGTTAGTATCACTGACGATAAAAAGCACATGTTTATTACAATCAATATTGCTGAAGGTAATCGTTATAAAATAAAAGAAGTGCGTCTGGCTGGTGATTTGATTGTACCGGAACAAGACTTGTTTCCATTAGTGACGATTAGAAAAGATGCGGTTTTCTCACGCAAGGCGATTACCAAAACAACGGAAGCATTAACAGGCCGTTTAGGTGATGATGGTTATGCTTTTGCCAATGTGAATGCTGTGCCATCGATAGACAAAGAAAATAAAGAAGTGTCGCTTACCTTTTTTGTTGATCCGGGTCGTCGAGCCTATGTTCGCAGGATTAATATCGCTGGTAATAGTAAGACACGTGATGTTGTATTACGTCGTGAAATGCGTCAACAAGAATCATCATGGATATCGACTAAAAATGTCAATCAATCTCGTGCGAGAATTCAGCGGCTTGGCTACTTTGAAGATGTGAATGTAGAAACCAAACCCGTAGCTGGTACGAGTGATCAAGTTGATCTTGAGTACAATGTTAATGAAATGGCATCAGGTAGCTTATCGGCTGGTATCGGGTTCTCTCAATCAGATGGTGTAATTTTTAATGCTAATGTGACACAAAGGAACTTTCTAGGTAGTGGTAAACACATTAACTTTGGTTTCAATAACAGTAGTATTAATACGGTTTACAGTTTTGGCTATACCAACCCCTTTGCAACAGTTGATGGTATTAGCCAAGGTTTTAATGCTTTCTATAGGCAGACAGATACCACCGAAGCCAATTTAGCCCGATATAACACCGATGTATGGGGGGGTGATGTCAGTTTTGGAATTCCTATTTCAGAAGAAAATCGTATACGATTAGCACTAGGTTATAAGAATACGACGTTGAGGCTTCCTTCTAATAATCTTATTAAACGCTATAGTGATTTTGTTGCTAAAGAAGGAACGCAGTTCGATACCTGGACCTTAACCTTAGGATGGTCAAGTGATAGCCGAGATAATGCGACTCTTCCAACACAAGGTATGAACCAAAGTCTCTCCGCAGAAGTATCTATGCCAGTTGGAACCTTACAATATTACAAACTACGCTATAAGAACGACTGGTATCATCCACTAGCTGACTCATTGATCTTATCGCTGGGCGGTAATTTGGGCTATGCTGATTCTTTTGGTGATACCGATGAGTTACCTTTCTTTCAAAACTTTTATGCTGGTGGCATACGAAGTGTTCGCGGTTACCAAGCGAATACTTTAGGTATTAAAGAAGATGGTTTGGCATTAGGTGGTAATTTGCTTGTTGCGGGTGGGGCTGAAATTATCTTTCCTGTTCCATTCATGAAAAAAACATTAAAATCATTTCGTCTAAGTGCATTTACTGATTTTGGTAATGTTTATGATGTGAATGAGGATTTTGATGCGGGCTTACTACGATATTCTGCCGGCCTTTCAGCTATCTGGATTTCACCCTTTGGTGCAATGTCATTCAGTGTAGCCCAGCCTTTCAATGAGCAATTAGGAGATACTCCGGAATCCTTCCAATTCTCATTAGGCTCAACATTTTAGTTAAATCATAATGGAGAAAAGTGTGAAAAAAATGAAGTTAAGCTGGTCATTATTGCTACTTGTCTTTGCAGGTGCATCAGTTAATGCAGCTGAGTTAAAAATTGGTGTTGTGAATGCTGGTGCAGTTCTTGAGCAATCGCCGCAGAAAACACAAGCATTATCACGACTAGAAAAAGAGTTTTCTGCTCGAGGAAAGTCTTTAGAGACTAAGCTTAAAGCGCTTAGATCAGATCAGGATAAATTGGCAAAAGATAGTGCGATTCTTGGGGCTGATGAGCAAAAGTCTAAAGAGCGTCAAATTTTATCTGATCAGCGTGAGTTAAAACGTCTACAAGATGAATACAGCGAAGACTTATCGATTCGTCGTAATGAAGAGTTACGCAAACTAGAGCAAAAAATTGCACAGACTATCGTTGATCTCGCTAAAAAAGAGTCTTATGACTTAGTGGTATATCAAGGTGTTATCTATGCGAGCGATAAAGTAGATATGACTGCACAAGTATTAGAATTACTGAAAGCCAAGTAGAAAAATTCGATGGAAACGTGGACGCTAGCTGACATAGCTAAACATATTGATGGTGTGGTGCAGGGGGACCCATCATTCGCAGTGGAAAGTTTTGCAACACTAGAGCACGCACTTAATCACCAAATAAGCTTTTTGGCTAATTTAAAATATAAAAAATATTTAGTATCCACTCAAGCCGGTGTAGTCATTGTTTCCCCAGATATGGCGTCACTGGTTCCAAATCATGCCATTGTTGTAGATGACCCTTATGTCGCTTATGCCAAAGCGGCTAGGCTATTGAATCCTCTTAGAAGCAATGAGTCGGGGATTCACCTTAGTGCAGCAATAAGCGAACAGAGTGTTATTCATCAAACAGCTTCAATTGGTGCCCAAGTCGTGATTGAAGCCAACGTCGAGATTGCTGAACATGTTGTTATAGGTCCAGGATGTGTTATCAAACGAGGTAGCAAAATAGGCCCTGAATCAACGTTAACAGCCAACATAACGATATGTGATGATGTCGAAATCGGTGCCCGTTGTATTATTCATCCAGGTGTGGTGATTGGTGCTGATGGCTTCGGTATTGCCAACGATAAGGGAAAATGGATTAAAGTGCCTCAAATCGGGGGCGTTAAGATCAATGACGATGTCGAAATTGGAGCAAACACGACGATTGATCGTGGTGCTATCACTAATACCGTTATTGGCCGCGGTGTGAAATTAGATAATCAAATTCAAATTGGACACAATGTGGTCATTGGTGAAGACACTGTTATTGCGGGTTGCGTAGGCATTGCTGGTAGTACGGTGATAGGAAAAAACTGTGCTATTGGTGGTGGAGTAGGTATTGGTGGACACATTTCCATTGCCGACGGTGTTCATCTCACAGGGATGACAATGGTCACTAAATCAATTACAAGCGCCGGCGTCTATTCTTCAGGCATACCTGCCGAACCAACTCAACAGTGGCATAAAAATGTAATACGCTATCGTCAAATGGATAAACTATTTGCTAAGGTAAAAGTGTTAGAACAAAAATTGATATAGATATCCTTTTTGATCATAAAAACAGATAAACTAAAATAAATAAAATATTAATCTAATTAACAAAAACGTTAAGGATATAAGCATTGAACACTATCGATATACATGAAATTCAGCGGTTACTACCTCATCGGTATCCATTTCTTTTAGTCGATCGTGTTATTGAATTTACACCTGGTGAGCATTTAGTTGCTATCAAGAATATCACTTACAATGAACCACAGTTCACGGGGCATTTTCCCAAGCGCGTTATTATGCCTGGCGTTCTTATACTTGAGGCGATGGCGCAAGCGACCGGATTATTAGCCTTTAAAACGGTCGATGATCTGTACTCTGATAATGCGCTTTATTATCTTGCAGGTATTGATAATGCCAGATTTAAAAAACCTGTAGAGCCCGGTGACCAATTACGATTAGAAGTGAAAATAGTTAAAAACAAACGTAATTTGTGGAAATTTAGTGCTTCAGCATCTGTTGATGGTGAGGTAGTGGTGACTGCAGATATCATGTGTGTCCATCAAGAAATGCCTAAATGATTCATCAAACAGCTATTATTGATCCATCAGCGACTATTGCTGAAAACGTTAGTATTGGCCCCTATTCAATTATTGGTGAGGATGTCGAAATTGGTGCTGACTGTAAGGTAGGTCCACATGTTGTCATTACGGGGCCGACAAAAATTGGCAAAAATAATACAATTTATCAATTTTCATCTATAGGTGCCGATCCGCAAGATAAAAAGTACGCGGGAGAACCTACATTATTAGAAATTGGTGATAATAATCTGATTCGTGAAAGTGTAACGATAAATCGTGGCACCGTGCAAGGTGGTGGTGTAACTAAGATTGGCAATAATAATTGGATAATGGCTTATGTTCACATTGCCCATGACTGCATCGTAGGTAATGATAATATTATTGCTAATAATGCTTCGCTGGCGGGTCACGTTATTATTGATGATTATGTCGTATTGGGTGGCTTTACGTTAATCAGTCAGTTTAAGAAAATAGGCTCTTATGCTTTTAGTGCAATGGGCAGTGTCATCTCTCGTAATGTACCACCCTATGTACTCGTGTCAGGGCATATGGCTAAACCAGTTGGCGTTAATGTTGAAGGCCTACGTCGTCGACAGTTTACTGATGTGCAAATGAAACATATTCGACAAGCATATAAACTAGTTTATCGTTCTGGATTAAGACTTGAAGATGTTCAATTGACGCTGGAGCAGAATAAAATTGAGCAACCTGAATTAGTTATCTTCAGTGAGTTTTTAAACTCACAAAAAGGGGGGATTATTCGTTAAATTTAGTCGTTATATTCATTAAGTCTCATGTCTTAAGGCTATGAGCACAGTCAATAATTATGATGCTCAGATGAAATACGTCCTTATATTTCATCAAGCTATTTCAGAAATTTAGTCGTTAGCCGGTGTTGAACTTATTTTATGAATGCTGAGATCTGCACCGTTATATTCTTCCTCTTGTGATAAGCGTAAGCCCATCAATTTTTTGAGTACTCCGTAGACTAAATAGCCACCCAAAAAAGCAATACTCACACCTAGTGCAGTACCAATGACTTGTGATGATAAACTGACACCACCTAATCCACCTAACGCTACTTGACCAAATATTCCTGCAGCAATACCACCCCAAACACCACAAATGCCATGTAGAGGCCAAACACCTAATACATCATCAATTTTCCACTTATTTTGGGTAAGTGTGAACGCATATACAAATAGTCCGCCAGCGATCCCTCCTGTTAATAGTGCACCAAGTGGGTGCATAACATCAGAACCGGCACAGATAGCAACCAGCCCTGCTAACGGGCCATTATGAACAAAGCCCGGATCATTACGGCCAACTAAACAAGCGACTAATGTACCACCTACCATTGCCATTAACGAGTTAACCGCAACGATACCACTGATACCATCAATTTCTTGAGCAGACATTACATTAAAACCAAACCAGCCTACAGTTAATATCCATGCACCTAAAGCAAGGAATGGTATGTTAGAAGGTGGATGAGCATACACTTCACCTTTTTTACCATAACGCCCGTGTCGAGGGCCAAGATGTAACACTGCCGCTAAAGCAATCCAGCCACCAACTGAATGAACGACTACTGACCCCGCAAAATCATGGAAACTAGCACCAAAACTATTTTCTAACCAGGTTTGAAAACCAAACAAATTATTCCAGCTAATGCCTTCAAATAAGGGATAGATGAAGCCTGCCAATATGAATGTGGCGATAAGTTGTGGGTTGAACTTGGCGCGTTCAGCGATGCCACCTGAAACGATTGCGGGAATAGCCGCGGCAAAAGTGAGTAAGAAAAAGAACTTGACTAGTGCATAGCCGTTGTTTTCAACTAGTTTTGGCGCGGCATCAAAGAAGTCGATGCCATAAGCAATGCTGTAACCTATAAAAAAATAAGCCATAGTAGAAATCGAAAAATCCATAATGATTTTTACTAAAGCATTAACTTGATTTTTTTTCCTAACCGTTCCTACTTCTAAAAATGCAAAACCAGCATGCATTGCGAGTACCATGATGGCACCCAATAAAATAAACAGAACATCAGTTGTGTTTTGCAATGTAATTTCCTTCCATATTGTAAATTAAAGTGATCCAAAATAAAGCAATAAACGCACCAAAATAGACATGTTTAATTAATACAACGATGTATCCAGTATGCATATAAAAAGTTGAATGTCGTATCGCTCGGTATTGGTGCGTAATCGGCCAGAGCGCATTATTTTGGTGCATTGAAATGTCTTATCCACATTACTATTAGATCAACGTATAATTGCACGTTTGATAAATCTAATATTATACAAACTTGCCATTAATAAAAAATGAGGACTAAATAGATGGATATCTACGCGTCAGATGATGAAAAAGGTGAAGAGATCAAACAATGGTGGCGAGATAATGGCCGTACAGTAATAATTGCAATCATTTTAGGCGTTGCAGTCATATTTTCAGGTCGTTATTGGATTGGCTACCAAGCTACGTTGGCTGAACAAGCATCATTAAATTATCTTCAATTATCAACATTATTGACCAATGGCGATGAGGCCAAAGCAGAAGAAAAAACGCAGCAATTATTTAATCAGTTTGCCACAACCCCTTATGCTGTCTTTGCAGCTTTTGATATGGCTAAAAAAGCTGTTGAACAAGGCAGTAATGATGTAGCGAAGAATTACTTGCAATGGGTAATTGATCATGCCGAATTAGCGGGTCAAAAGGCATTGGCTCAATTGCGGCTTAGTCAGTTATTGTTAGAGGAATCTAAATTAGAATTAGCATTTGAGCTTGTTAAGCAACCGATATCTGAAAGTTTTTCGTCATTATATTTAGAAATGCAAGGTGATATTTTTGTCGCCCAAGGTAAGTCTAAGGAAGCTCGGACAGCCTATCAATCGGCAATGAGCGGTTTGGCTCAAGGCCAACCACGTCTTCGTATACTGGAGTTTAAGCTTGCTAATGTGGCCATAACTCAATGATAGCGATGATATTAAGGTTTACGCTTGGATTTGCATTAATGAGTGCTCTAACAGCGTGTGGTATGGTCAGTGATTGGGTAAAAGAAGATGTCTATGAGGTGCCACCAGCAGAATTAACAGAGTTTTCTCCTGAATTTATACCAAGTGTCGCGTGGTCAACGGATACAGGCGGATCAGATGACGACTATAGTAATTTGGCTGCTTGGATACAGGGGGATAACGTAATAGCGGTGGATTCTGACGGTGAAGTCAGCAGCTATAATATTCAAAGCGGTAAGCAGCAATGGCAAATAGCGCTTGATGTACCTGTTGCTACAGGTGTTGGCGGTGGCAATGGTCTTATCATCGTTGGCACAAAAAAAGGGCAAATACTTGCACTGGATGAAATTAATGGTTCATTACTTTGGCAAGCAAAGTTAAGTAGCGAAGTACTTGCGCCACCTAAGGCGAATTTAGATGTTGTGGTCGCTAGTACTGCTGATGGCAGAATGACCGGGCTATCAGCAATAGATGGGCAAGTTTTGTGGAATTACCAACGTGCTGTACCTTTATTAAGTCTTCGTGGTGCAAGCGCTCCTGTTTTAACCGATGACAAAGTAATTGCTGGCTATGCAAATGGCAAGCTGGTAGCGCTATCTACTATAGACGGTAAGGTAATGTGGGAAACAAGTGTTGCTGTACCTCGAGGCCGGACCGAGCTCGATCGCTTAGTAGATATTGACTCCGATCCAGTCATTGTCAACAACACGGTTTATGTTGTTGCTTACCATGGCCGAATAGCAGCGCTGTCAGTTGATGATGGTTCAATACTGTGGGCTCGCGATATGTCTTCACACTCTGGACTCGATGTGGCTGTTAACGACGCGGTCTATCTCAGTGATGATGAGGGGAATGTATGGGCCTTACAAGATGGTTCTGGTGATGCACTTTGGCGACAAACCCGATTATTAAGACGTCAGTTAACGGCGCCTGTTGTGGTCGGTGATAATGTTATTGTTGGTGACTTAGAAGGTTATGTTCATTGGATTTCACGCCAAGATGGTCATTTTACAGCGCGCGTTAAAGTATCTGATAGCGCTATTCGTAGTAAACCTGCAGTTAGCGGTGATTTGGTCTTTGTGATGGCCGCTGATGGCAAATTAACCGCATTTCGGATCAACTAATATGAAGTCAGTCATTGCCTTAGTTGGCCGTCCTAATGTTGGAAAATCAACCTTGTTTAATCGGTTAACTCGAACTCGAGATGCCCTAGTTGCTGATTTTTCAGGTCTTACTCGCGATAGAATTTATGGTACGGTTAAAAGTGACGGTTGTGACTTTATTCTGATTGATACTGGGGGCATGACTGCGCAATCAGACAATATGTCAGATTTGATGCGTAAACAGGCTGATCTAGCGATACAAGAAGCTGACTTAGTCTTATTCTTAGTCGATGGTCGAGCCGGAATGACGGCAGATGATCAAAATATTGCTCAGACATTACGTAATGTTGATAAGCCTATCATTTTAGTGATTAACAAGACGGAAGGTGAACAGCGTGAACTGGTCGCCGCTGATTTTTATGCGCTAGGCTTGGGTGAGCCACAAGTTATATCTGCATCACAAGGTCGCGGTACGGTGAACTTGTTAAGTTCTGTGACAGATATTCTTCCAGAAGCACTCGCTGTAGAAAGTGACGAGGAAGAAGAAAATGAAGAAACGCGAATGGGGATCCGCCTTGCAGTATTAGGGCGACCAAATGTGGGTAAATCTACACTAATCAATCGTATTATGGGTGAAGAACGTGTAGTGGCATTTGATGAGCCAGGTACTACACGAGATAGTATTCATATTCCATTCGAAAAAGATGATACGCGCTATACCCTAATAGATACTGCTGGTGTTCGTAGACGTTCTAAAGTATCTGAAATGTTAGAAAAATTCAGTATTGTTAAAACACTACAGGCATTGGAAGAAGCGAATGTCGTGCTATTAGTATTAGATGCACATGATGGTATCGTAGAGCAAGATCTTCACCTCGCCGGATTGATTTTGCAAAGTGGTCGGGCATTGGTTATCGCTGTTAACAAGTGGGATGGTTTAGAAAAAGCAGAACGTGAATGGGTAACAAGCAATATTGAACGTCGTCTTCCGTTTCTAAATTTTGCGAATACTCACTTTATCTCTGCCTTACATGGCAGTGGCGTTGGCTTATTATTTAAGTCGGTTAAACAGGCCTATGAGTCAGCAATGGCACAAATTCCAACGCCTCGCTTAACGCGAGTATTAGAAGATGCAGTGGCAGATCATCCACCACCGATGGTCAATGGTCGTAGAATTAAATTTCGTTATGCTCATCTTGGCGGTAAAAATCCGCCCCGTATTATTATTCACGGAAATCAAACCGATGCAACGCCAAATAGCTATAAACGCTATTTAGAAAATACTTTCCGTACGGTCTTAAAACTCCATGGTACACCGATTATGATTGAGTTTAAAAAGAGTGATAATCCGTTTAAAGATAAGAAGAAAAAATTAACGAATGAGCAATTGGTTAAAAAGCAACGCTTGGCAAACCAACATTCAAATTTGAAAAAACGACGTACTTAAACGTTTTGTTTTACTTTAGCTGTTTCAGCTTGAGTTGAATAAATAAAATGTCAGACACCGCCCAGTATTTAGGGCGGTTATTAATGATTCAATTACAAACCGTCGGTATTGTGTTTCACCCAACGTTCGCCATCGACTCTAGTTTCTTTTTTCCAGAAAGGCGCTTGGTGTTTTAATTCTTCAATTAACCAATTACACGCATCTAGAGCTGCACGACGATGAACTGACCAGCAGGCAATCAAGACAATAGCATCGGCAGGGTTAATGTCACCTACGCGATGAATAATCAATGTATCAAGTAAATTCCACTGCTGTTTGGCTTGTTGATCTAATTGCTCTAGATAGCGTTGTGTCATAGCAGGATAGTGTTCCAATACCATGTGTGAGACATCGGCATCATCATTAAAATCACGCATTGATCCAATGAAGGTTGCCGTAGCACCAAATTTTTTATCAATGTTGGATTGCGCTTGATGTTGGACAATTGCCTGCCATGGGTCAAATGACATTTGTTCGATGATAATAGACATTTTATCCTCCCGTTACAGGTGGAAAAAAGGCGACTTCATCACCCTCTTTGATGGGGCTATCAAATTGAGCATACTCAAGGTTAATCGCAACTAAAACATTCACTGGCCGCTCGGCTTTATCGGTAGCTAAGTCCCATGCTTCACCTGCATTGTTGGCATGGTTAACATTTATATCACTGACACCGATTGTTTCACGGAGGCTGGCAAAAAATTTGACTTGGATGCTCATCTGGTTGATTGTTTCACTAATTTAAAATTAATAAGGATACCACTCATGGCAGATTTAACGCATTTTAATCGAGCCGGTGAAGCTCATATGGTCGATGTCGGAGCAAAGCAAATAACCAAACGTGTTGCTATTGCAGAAGGCCAAATTTTGATGTTGGATGAGACACTGGCATTAATCAAACAAGGCAGTCACAAAAAAGGTGATGTACTCGGAATTGCTCGCATCGCAGGCATTATGGCTGCTAAACGTACTTCTGATTTAATTCCACTTTGTCATCCTTTGGCTTTAACCAAAGTGACGCTGGATTTTAAGATTTTAGAAAATGATGTTGCAGTGCAATGTCGAGCTCAAGTTGAAACAAGTGGTCAAACAGGCGTAGAAATGGAAGCATTAACAGCGGTTCAAATTGCGTTACTAACCATTTATGATATGTGCAAGGCAGTCGATCGTGGCATGGTGATGACAGATATTCGCTTACTTGAAAAAGCTGGGGGTAAGTCTGGTCATTGGGTACGAGAGCTTTAATTTTGAAGACAAGCGTTGCGCTAAATAAAGCGTGTTTTAAATGTCAGGTATTGCGGAAGCTTGCTCCATTTTAGCAAATGAATTTTTTTAGCAAATGAATTTTGATATCTGATCCCAATAACATGCTTCTATTTTGTTCTTTGATTGGTCTAATCCATTCCACTTAATATGATAATCAATAATTAAGACTTTCCTATCTAGATCGCTTGGCTACCTAGCATTTTTATAAATAAAATCAACTATTAAGGAAGTAAAATGATAATGAAAAAGTGGCTATTTATCCCCTTTATCGTTTGTATTGCAGTGATTTCATTGACTGCTGAAGCTGTTGAACACTTAAAGCTTTCAACAACAACTAGCACTGAAAACTCAGGTTTATTAGCAGTGTTAGGGCCTGTGTTTGAATCAAAATATAATGTAAAAATTGATGTTATTGCGGTTGGTACAGGTAAAGCCTTGAAAATTGGTAGTAACGGCGATGTGGATGTCGTGTTCGTTCACGCACCTGCCGCTGAACTGAAGTATGTGGAGCAAGGTGACTTTATTGACAGGAAACCTGTGATGCATAATGACTTTGTTATTGTCGGTGCATTGACTGACCCAGCAGGCATTGCATATGCAAAATCAGCAAGCGAAGCATTACACTTGATTTATGGTGCGCAAGCAGGGTTTATTTCTCGAGGCGATGATTCAGGTACCCATAAAAAAGAACAGCAATTATGGTCAGCTGCAAAAGTCAAACCTGAGGGAGATTGGTATATTCAAGCAGGTCAAGGAATGGGTGCAGTATTAAAAATTGCTGATGAAAAACAGGCTTATGCACTGACTGATCGCGGCACTCAAATTGCTTATGCTGACAAGATGAGCTTAAAGATTATGTTTGAAGGCGATACAGCAATGTTTAACCCATATCATGTGATGGCGGTCAACCCTGATAAACATCCTCATGTTAACTACACGTTAGCAACAAAATACATTGATTTTGTTACAAGTGATGAAGGCCAATCTATTATTGCTAATTTTAAAAAATCAGGTCAGCAATTATTTTATGCTGATGCGCTTAAGTAGGTTAAAAAAAGCCAGTCAAACATTAAGTTTTACCGGCTTTTTTATCTTAACGGCTAGACGCGATTTTCTTGAACCAGAGTTGATTAATGTTTGATTATGTCTGAAGCAGAATTTTTCATTGTTTCAAGATCGACTTTATCCTCTAACTCTTGAGCATCAGTTTCGCTTTGCTCCATCAGATCCTCTGCCATTGCGTCCGCTGCATTCATCGCTTCTTCCGCGGCCTCAGTAGTGGCTTCAACAGCTTCTTCAATAATTTCAGCGCCATTTTCTACAACATCTGTCGCCATTTCTTGTGTTGCATCCATGATAGTTGATGTACTTTCACTCATCGTGTTTGCTGCTTTTTCTGTCATTTCAACAGCTTGGTTCATTAAAGATTTGTCGGTATCGCTAGCGTTATCAGAGCTTTGATCGCAAGCAGAGAGTAATAATGTTGAAGCGATTAAAACTGTAAGTGTTAATTTTTTCATAATCTTGTTCCTTAAGTAAATTAGCCTCGTGATGAGACGTGTTGAAAAAACGATGTGATTCTATCCTTGACTGAGCAAGCTTCGCAAATCAATTATTGCGGCATTAGCACGAGAAATATATGACGCCATTACCAATGAATGATTAGCGATTAATCCAAACCCGCTTCCGTTGAGTATGATGGGGCTCCAGATAGCTTCTTGACTCGCTTCTAGTTCACGAATAATTTGTCTTAAGCTAATCAAAGCATTCTTTTTAACCAAAATATCAGAAAAATCATGTTCTGTTGCTTTTAACAAGTGAATTAATGCCCAGGCGGTGCCGCGAGTTTCATAAAACACATCATCAATTTTGTTCCATGGTGTTTGTGTGATTAGTTCGCTGGGGGTGGGTGTGGACTGGTTAGCATCGGGATCACCTGCCAAATCGGTATTGATACGAATTTGCCCAACACTGGCACTTAGTCGTTGTGACAAGCTGCCAAGTCGTTTTTCAACAATGGCTAACCAAGCGGCCAAATTATCTGCACGAGCATAAAATTGAGCATCATCTTGTTCGCTATTGCTGAGACGTGTCAGATAAGATTCAAGAGCGTTGATAGCCTTCCTGTACTCACTTTCAGTTGGCGGAAACATCCATGATTCAGAGTTGAAATTAAACTGTGGTTCGGCAATAGCAAGATCAGGATCTTCCAGGGACTGGGATTGTGAACGACTAATGTCATTCCGCAATGCACGTGCATAATCACGAATTTGTACCAGCACACCAAACTCAAAGTTAGGTACATTATCCATCCATATTGCTGGTGGCATAACATCGTTACTGAGATAACCGCCCGGCTTATTCAGTAAGGAGTTGCCAAGGTCAATTAAAGTTGATGTTGATACATAGCCTGTAACGATCTGTTGATGTTTGTCACTGGCATGTTGTTTGGCTTGTTCTACAGGATCAAAATCATTAGGACTACGATCCCACCATAGAGTGATGGCTATCAGGATAAGTATGATGCTTGCCAAAACGAGTCCTGAAACTTTTAGTAGATGTGCATGTCTATGACTATCGTTGATATTGCCGATAATGCTATTGCCGATATCACGTCCAAGTTGAATCAGTTGCTTAAGTGCCATATTAGATAAATCATCTCAGTTGTAAAATAACCATGATAAGGAAGTTATTGTTATAAGTCGATGATGACATTACTAATATGTAGATAAAAAATAAATGTAACTTGACTTGTGGTGTCTAACCTCAGAATAATGTGCGGTTACGAAGAATATTGATGGGCGGGAGATGTTTTATGACGTTGAGAATTGAGATCGAGGACCTAGCTAAGCACTTTGGTGCGATTAAAGCTGTGGATGGCGTGTCATTTTCAGTCAAAAAAGGTGAGGTTTTAGGTTTTCTTGGACCTAATGGTGCTGGTAAATCTACAACCATGAAAATGATTACGGGTTTCTTGACGCCAACGCGAGGAACTGTCCGAGTATGCGGCCATGATGTGTCACTTGACCCAATAGCGGTAAAAGCAAGTTTGGGCTATCTACCTGAAGGTGCCCCAGCTTATGCGGATATGACTCCTGATGGCTTTTTACGCTTCATTGCTGATATTCGCGGTTTATCAGGTGCGGATAAAAAACGAGCCGTAGATTCTGCTGCTGAGCGGGCTCAAATCAAAAATGTGATGTTTCAACCCATTGAAACGTTATCTAAAGGATACAAGCGTCGTGTTGGACTTGCTCAAGCTATTTTACACAATCCACCTGTCCTCATTTTAGATGAACCTACCGATGGGTTGGATCCAAATCAGAAACATGAGGTTCGTACGTTAATCAACGACATGGCTCACGATAAAGCGATTATTATTTCAACTCACATCCTTGAAGAAGTGAATGCTCTTTGCACTCGTAATGTTGTCATTGCGAATGGTCTAGTGCAGTTTGATGGTACGCCAACTGAGTTAGAGGCAATGTCCCGTTACCATAATGCGGTGTCAGTAACGGTTGCCAATGTTGATGCGAAAATGTTTTCAGAATTTTTGGACGGATTAGATTTTGTCGCCAGTGTTGAAGCGCTGATATCAAATCGAGGTTTTCGAGTTTACCCTGCTGACAGTAAACAAATCACCGTTGAACTATCACAAGCTATTCGAGGTAATGGATGGGAAATAGATTCACTTTATGCTGAACATGGGCGTTTAGACGAAGTGTTCCGAACGATTACAACAAGTTCAACGGGTAATTTACGGAGTAGTATTTAATGAATATGCATAATATCTGGTTTATTATGAAGCGCGAGTTGAATGGTTATTTCGCAACACCCGTTGCCTATGTTTTTATCATTATCTTTTTATTATTGACTGGTTTTTCCACCTTTTTTGTTGGTAATTTCTTTGAACGTGGCGAAGCTGATTTATATCCTTTTTTCTCAGTCCACCCTTGGATTTATATTCTATTAATCCCTGCGATTTCGATGCGATTATGGTCAGAAGAACGTAAGAATGGTTCGATTGAATTACTGATGACTTTACCAATATCGGTATTTGAAGCCGTGTTAGGAAAGTTTCTTGCTGCGTGGGCTTTTACAGGTCTAGCATTACTACTGAACTTTCCATTGTGGATTACAGTGAATTATTTAGGCTCACCTGATAACGGTGTCATTTTTGCTGGTTTTTTAGGTAGCTTACTGATGGCCGGGGGGTTTTTAGCTATTGGTGCCTGTATTTCGGCGACGACTAAAAATCAGGTTATAGCTTTTGTATTGAGTTTAATTGTCAGTTTAATCTTTGTGTTAAGTGGCTATGGTATTGTTTTGGACTTTTTTAGTAGCTGGGCACCAACGGCTTTAATTCATGCTGTCAGTTCTTTCAGTTTTTTGACGCATTTTGATGCCATTTCTAAGGGCGTTATTGATATGCGAGACATGCTGTATTTTGCTTCAGTTATCACGGTGTGGCTGTTTGCAAATGCCGTTGTCGTTAATGCCCGTAAGGCCGATTAGGAAATTTAGCTAAAATGAATAAACAACTATTATCGACCATTGGCCTACTGTTGGCCGTTATTCTATTTTTGTCATTTAACATAGTGACAAGTGGCAATTTGAAGTCCACACGTATAGATTTAACTCAAGATAATTTGTATACCTTGTCTGAAGGTACGCTGAATATCATAAAGTCATTACAAGAACCCCTGACACTGAGATTTTATTACTCAGATAAAGTCGCCCAAGAGCTACCTAGTGTTAAGGCTTATGCACAACGTGTACAAGAGTTACTAGAAGAGTACCAGCGTGCGGCAGATGGCATGATCAAATTGATCGTGATTAATCCTCAACCTTTTTCTGACAATGAACAACGTGCTGAACAATATGGGCTTCAGGCGGTTCCGATTGAAGGTAAAACAGACCAGCTTTATTTTGGTTTGGTAGGCAGTAATTTATTAGATGGTGTTGATCAGATTTCTTTTTTCCAACCAGAAAAAGAGGATGTGCTGGAATATGACTTAACAAAATTAATTTATAAATTATCTAGTGCCGATAAAAAATCGATTGCTATCATTAGTCCATTACCAGTAGATGGGGAAGGTTATGATCCTTTAAAAGGCTATGCTCCTTCAAATGACGGTCCACAGCCTTGGGCGCTCATGGCCGAACTCCGTCAAATGTTTAATGTTTCGATATTGCCGTTGGATACCAAGCGTGTTCCATCGAGTATCGATGTACTGATGGTTATTCACCCTAAAGAATTAGAAGACGGTGTCCTGTATGCCATCGATCAGTATGTCTTAGCTGGTGGTAAGTTAATTACGTTTGTTGATCCTTATGCTGAAATAGATATTCCAGAAAAAGATCCTGATAATCCAATGAGTGCAGTGGTAGCGTCACGCAGTTCCAATATGCCTGAACTTTTTAGAACCTGGGGTTTTGAACGTTCAGCCGCTAATATTGTTGCTGATCGCAAAACAGCGATAAAAGTTGATTTTGGGGCCAGAACTAATAATCAGCCGATTGATTATGTGTTGTGGCAAGCTATTCCTTCTGATCAAATGAATGCAGAACAGGCCATCACCAATCATTTGAAAAAAGTTGAAGTAGCGACAGCAGGACATTTTCAAGTAGTAGATGGTGCAACAACACGCTTTACGCCTCTTATTTCATCTAGTAATGAAGCGATGATGGTCGATAAACGCGTGGTTCAATTTCGCAATGATCCAATGGCTTTATTAACTAAGTATCAAGCAGGTACCTTGAGTTACCCTATTGCTGTTCGAGTAACGGGTGCTGTCAAATCTGCGTTTCCTGATGGTTTAAATACTGGCAGTGATGTTAAGGAAAAGTCAGGCAACCACTTGAGTGAATCTAAACAGGATATTGATGTGATTGCGGTTGCTGACGTTGATATGTTGCAAGATAGGTTCTGGGTGCAGTTGCAAGATTTCTATGGTAAACAAATTGCTTATAGCACTTCTAATAATATTGACTTCTTAATCAATGCTGTCGATGAGTTAACCAACAGCCATGGATTAATTAGTGTTCGTTCTCGGGTTGGGTTTTCTCGCCCATTTGAACGAGTGCTAGACTTACAACGTGAGGCAGAAAAAAACTACCGAACAAAAGAGCGTGAGTTACAAAAAATATTAAAAGAAACTGAACAACACATCGCCAGAATGCAAGTAGAACGTAGTGGCAGTGGTGAAGAGCTTCTCAATGAAGAGCAACAGCAAGAAATTGCAGAACTTCGGATGATGAAGAATAAAACTCAACAGCAATTACGTAAGGTGCAAGGGAATTTGCGTCAAGATATTGATAAACTCGATACTCAGCTTAAATTCTTTAATATTGGTCTGGTACCTTTAGTCGTAGCATTTTTGGCGGTAGTCACAGGCTGGATGCGTGTTCGTAAACGTACTAAAGGTCGGCATCAGAATTAAGTTAGACTCGATACTCTACTAGGTTTGTAAACATGATAAAAAAATTAAATAGTCTCACCATATTATTCCTCATCACTGTGATGATGGTGATATTAATGTTGTTAACTCTTCAACGTCCTAGCGATAGCAATGATGATGATGGTTTGTTATTCCCTGATTTGTTTGGACAATTAAATAGTGTTGATACGCTTAAATTTGAAAGTAACCAAGATGAATTCACGCTATATAAACAGGGTGAAGACTGGTTTATTAAGGAGCGTTTAAACTATCCAGCAGACTTTGATTTGGTCAAACGTACACTGATTGATTTAAGTGACACCAAAATTCTTGAACGTAAAACGAACAATCCAGAACAGTATCCAGTGTTAGGTGTTGACAGTATGGATGAGGGAGGGGAATCTCTCACCTTGTCACTATTGAGTGGAGATCAAACAGTTGCTGGATTAATTTTAGGTAATGAGCGTGAAACAACAGCCTCAATCGGTGCTAAGCAGTTTTATGTCCGAAGAGCTAATGAAGCCAGTGCTCTGTTAGCAGAAGGATATTTGAATATTAATCCGGTTATGCTTAACTGGATTAAAAGTGAAGTGATTAATATTGCTCGTGAACGTATCGCTAAAGTTAATATTATTCAGCCGACAGGACAAGCGGCTCGGCTTGTTAATTTAGGTAAAAAAGATAAATTTGGAACGCCTGAATCTCTTGATAAAACAGTGTTTAAATACGAACAGCTTGGTTATGACATTGCCGGTACTTTATTTCAATTGCGGATGGAAGATGTACAAGCGGCAAGTGACTTTTCACGAGGTGATGCCGAAGTGGTTACCGCTGAATTTATTACGTTTGATGGTCTGAAGGTTGTTACAGAAACCTCTTTTGATGATGGCTCATATTTTACGGTTTTTAAGGCTAATTATGATGCAAGTGCAATTACATCTGCACCAGAAGATATACAGAAATTGAATGTGTTAAAAAAACCTGAACAAGTACAAGCCGAAGCTGCCAAAATTAATAGTGACTTAGAACCATGGGTATATCGTTTCGGCGGCTTCGTAGGCACTAACTTAATGCGAGCTAAATCAGATATGGTCACTGAGACAAACAAAGTTATTCCAATGCCGATAGATGTGATGGGCATTAATCAATAGATAAAATGCTGGTCATTTAAGTATAAAAAAAGCGCTTAATAGCGCTTTTTTTATACTGTTTTAGTGTATGAGTCTCCATTCATCAATAAGCTCTTGAACGGTCGTCGCTATTTCATCTGGAGAAAATTTGGGTATAAATTTATCAGCGCCCACAACATTCACCATATTGTTATTAAAGGTCCCGCTCATAGATGAGTGAAGTAAGATTTTAATGTCTTTTAAGCGAGAGTCTTTACGAATTTCTGTTGTGAGGGTGTAACCATCCATTTCAGGCATTTCAATATCTGAAATCAACATCGCAATGTGATGCTTCACATCTATACCTTCGTCAGCCCAAGTTTGAAGTTGTTTTAAGGCCTGTTTGCCATCACGGGCAATTGTTGTATCAATTCCAATTTGTTCCATTGTCCGCTTAATTTGATTGCGTGCTACGTTTGAATCATCTGCCACTAAAATATGTGGGCGGTGATTAGCATTTTGGTTAGAAAAATTATTGGCTAAACTGTCAGACACGCCCTTGTCTGTTCCAACCACTTCTGACATTACCTTTTCCACATCGATAATCTCAACTAGTTCTTTATCAATATTGGTGATTGCAGTCATATAGCTATTACCCAATACATTTGGCGGTGGTAATATTTCGGACCAACTCATGTTAACAATACGTTCGATATTACTGACCAAAAATCCTTGAACTGAGCGATTATATTCAGTGATGATTACAAAACTCTTACTCAGATCTTCAACAGGTTGACCACCAATACCCAGCGATAAATCAAAAATGCTAATCGCATGCCCGCGGATATCTGCTACGCCACGAACCACCGGGTGTGCAAAAGGCAGTTTAGTTAATTCCGGGCAAGGTATTGCCTCACGTACTTTGAATACGTTAATGCCAAATTTTTGTTTGGTACCTAATTTAAAAAGGAGTAACTCAAGACGATTATGGCCGACTAATTGTGTGCGTTGGTCTACACCTTCAATCATGCTTGACATTATGTAGTGCTCCTTTGGGATAATAATGTAGATTTTATCGGTTAAATAATAGGTTTCTTGAATACAATATAGCCAATGAAACCATGACTCATGGATAGGCACGTTAATTGCTTTTGTTTGTGCAACACACTTAAATGTCATAAAAATGACAGTGCTAAATAATGAAGGTAAAGCAATGATTATTAATTGGAAGCATAAACTCAATTTACTATGCGGTATGCTTATATCGTTCAACGTATCCGCAGATGCTTTACATGCTCTTGATAGCGTTGAACAAGTGGCTTATGAGTTCGCTCTTAAGCAGGCTCAGGCTAATTTTGACCACCCTCAAATTACCATGGATTCACTAGACCAACGCTTGCGTCTACAAGCTTGTGATGTCGCTTTAGATGTATTTTCAACTAAGTCTATAGTTGGATTAGGTAATCAGACTATAGGTGTAAAATGTAATAGCCCTGTAGCGTGGACTGTCTATGTCCCTGTTAAGGTAAAAGTAATTAAATCTGTCGTTGTTGCTGCGAGACCGCTGTCTGCTAATCAACTAATCAAGCAAGGTGATGTCAAGTTACAACAGTTAGATATCGGCACACTACAACACGGCTATCTGAATAATCCAAAATTAGTTATAGGGCAGCAATTAAAGTATCCTATTTCTATGGGTTCAGTTATTAAGCCAAATAGTGTTCAGGCTCAAAATATTGTTCATCGAGGTCAGCAGATTATGTTGGTAGCAATGGCCGGACAAATGGAGGTCCGGATGAGTGGAACCGCTATGGCTGATGCTGCTTTGGGACAAAGAGTGAAAGTGAAAAATAGCACTTCTAATCGTGTAGTTGAAGGTGTTGCTAATGCACCAGGCATTGTCAACGTGTCGCTATAAATGAAAGAGAATAAATGTGTATGAAAATAATCAAGCTTTTATATTTCTGGTCGATACATATATCAGACTCTGAAGGGGATTAAATTATGTCAGAAATAAATACGATAAAACCGACAAACCACTTAGGTGTCAGTGCAAACAAGCATATTAAAGCTGATGCCAACACAGGTGGCGAGCAGTCGCAAAGTCCACAAGCAACGGAGCAGGCTTTAGATAAAGTCAGTTTAACTCATACTGCAACTCAACTGCAGTCACTACAGCAACACTTAGCTGACACACCTGTAGTTGATAATAATCGTGTCTCGGCTATAAAAGCGGCTATTGCAGAAGGCAGCTACGATGTTGATCCTGCTGAGTTGGCTAGCAACATGAGTAATTTTGAACAACAGTTTAGTTAGGTGAGCAAGATGACAGTGACTTCATTACAGCAATTACATCATATTTTAAAATCAGAACAAGAGACAGCATCGAATCTATTAGCAATACTCAAAGATGAACGAAGCGCACTTACGGAAGCGGATGTTGATGCGGTCACGGCGCTCACCATTAAAAAGCAACCCTTAGTTGTAAGTTTGGAGCAATTGGGGCGCCAACGGGAAGCGGTCTTGCAAGCAGAAGGTTTTTCAGCAGGAAAAGATGGACTAGCAGCCTTTATTGCCAACCAAACAGAGCAGCATACTCGAATATTAAATAATATGGTTGATGGCCTAAAGGTTACCGCTAAAGCTTGTAGAGAAAATAATCAAATCAATGGTGGTATTGTTAATGTGAACCGTCAATATCTTCAACAAGCAATGAATGTTTTACGTGGACGAGATATAGTGCCCAGTGCTTATGGTCCAGGAGGAGAATACACCAGCCAGATCGTTCGCCAACCTCTACTGGGAAGAGTCTAGCCTTGCCATTAGAGAGGCCACCGTCTTTTGGAGAACTGTTCATGAGCCAGAATACTCGATAATTTTAACGTGACATTAGAGGCTTACCAGCCTATTTTTACGGCACGAAAACGTGACTACTGAACAGGTGTTTTGTCAGACATTGAGTCTTAAATAACAGAGATGATTGACTCTAATTACGGTACTCTTAATTGTCAGATTCAATACTGACTTTATTCAACATAAACTAATAAATAACCTCCTGTTAGTCATAAAAAAGCCACTAATTCACTGAGTGGCTTTTTTATGACTATGATTTGAATTTGTTGATGTTACTTTTTAGTTTTACTAGGTCGTGATATCATAAAACGATTGCCCAATTAGAGGCGTTTTTAAAGAAGAACCTATGAGTAAACAGTCATCATTTTCATACGAAGAGCTTTTGCAATGCGGTCGCGGCGAAATGTTCGGTCCCGGCAACGCGCAATTACCTACCCCTAATATGTTAATGATGGATCGTATTACCCATATTTCTAATGAAGGTGGTCAGTACGGCAAAGGTCAAGTCATTGCTGAATTAGATATTACACCAGATTTATGGTTTTTTGATTGTCACTTCCCCGGCGACCCAGTTATGCCTGGTTGCCTAGGTTTGGATGCAATGTGGCAATTAGTTGGCTTTTTCTTAGGTTGGGATGGTAATCCTGGCCGAGGCCGGGCTTTAGGTTCTGGTGAAGTAAAGTTCTCGGGGCAGGTTTTACCAACAGCAAAAAAAGTAACTTATAAATTAGATTTAAAACGTGTCATCGCACGTAAATTAGTTTTAGCGATTGCAGATGGAACGGTCTCTGTCGATGGTCGCGAAATATACACAGCGAAAGACCTAAAAGTAGGTCTGTTTACTTCCACTGAAGATTTTTAGGAAATATAGATGAGACGGGTAGTAGTCACGGGTTTAGGTATTACATCTTGCTTGGGTTTAGATGCGGAAACAGTTACTGAATCTTTACGATTAGGTCGTTCGGGCATTCGTTTTAAACAAGAATATGTCGATATGGGATTTCGTAGTCACCTTGCTGGCAGTATTGATATCGACTTTAAAGAACACATTGACCGTAAAATATTTCGTTTTATGGGTGATGCTGCCGCTTATGCTTATATCTCTATGAAGCAAGCGATTGCTGACTCTGGTTTAACTGAACAACAAGTATCTAATCCACGTACTGGTCTAGTTATGGGGTCAGGCGGTGCATCGGCATCTAATCAAATTGAAGCAGCCGATATTTTGCGTGAAAAAGGCATTAAGCGAGTCGGTCCTTATCGCGTTACTCAAGTTATGGGCAGTACAACATCAGCTTGTTTAGCTACGCCATTTAAAATTAAAGGTGTGAATTATTCTATGTCATCTGCTTGTGCAACCAGTGCACATTGTATTGGCAATGCGATGGAACAAATTCAACTAGGCAAACAAGATATTGTTTTTGCTGGCGGTGCTGAAGAAGAACATTGGACGATGAGTTCGCTGTTTGACGCGATGGGTGCTTTATCCACTAAATATAACGATACTCCAGAAAAAGCCTCGCGTGCTTATGATGCGGATCGAGATGGATTTGTTATTGCTGGTGGTGGTGGTGTTTTAGTACTAGAAGAGTATGAACATGCTAAAGCCCGTGGCGCCAAAATTTATGCTGAATTAACCGGTTATGCAGCAACATCTGATGGTTACGACATGGTTGCGCCATCAGGTGAAGGTGCCGTGCGTTGTATGCAACTTGCGACCTCGACCGTTAAAGCACCAATTGATTATATTAATGCACACGGTACGAGTACGCCTGTAGGTGATTTGGCTGAATTAGGCGCAGTTAAAAAAGCTTTTGGGGAGCAAATACCTATTGTGGGATCAACAAAATCGCTATCAGGCCATTCATTGGGAGCTGCTGGCGTACAAGAGGCTATTTATTGCTTATTGATGATGAAACATGATTTTATTGCGGCATCAGCGAATATTGAAAACCTTGATCCTGAAGCGGTAGGCGTGCCTATAATTCTTGAGCGTAAAGACAACGCAGGTTTAAAAACGGTGATGTCTAATAGTTTTGGTTTTGGTGGAACTAATGCTTGTTTAGTATTTGAAAAACTAATTGATTAGATTGGCGAGGACATCAATGTGAAAAGCCACCTCAGAAGGGTGGCTTTTTTAGTTAAATGTATCCTGATTCATAATCACATAAGATCATCATCGGTCACTGGCCCACGCTTTCCGGCCAGTGATTCTTGAATTAAGCCAATGAGTTTTGATTTTTTATCTGCATCATCTAGGTGTTTAGAGCTAAATGTAATTCCATATTTTCCTGCATACTGCTGAACCAACATTACTAAAATAGTTTCATCTTCCACCTAAATTTCTCCAATTGTCATAAAATGGCACCATTATAAACATCCGACGTAATAAAGCATTCATTCAATGAAATTGAGTTATCAAATTATTGGTACGGGCCAGCCTTTAGTTATTCTTCATGGATTATTTGGTTCTTCAGATAATTGGCGAGGTTTGGCTAAACAATTAGCTAAATGGGTTCAGGTCATAACTGTCGATTTACGCAATCATGGTCGTTCGCCTCATAGTGCAGCACAAACCTATGACTTGATGGCTGAGGATTTAGCTGAATTATTTGAACAATTAAATTTGGATAATGTCGACATTATTGGTCATTCAATGGGGGGCAAAGTGGCAATGGCTTTTAGTCAGCGTTACCCACATTGCTTACGTAAACTGGTTGTAGTCGATATTTCGCCTAGACAGTATTCTGATGAACATAGTGACATATTTAAGGCATTGCTCGCTTTAGACTTGTCGTTATACACTCGCCGTAGTGAGGTTGATAGTGCATTAAAAGTAGCCTTACCAAATAATATAGTAAGGCAGTTTTTATTAATGAATTTGATTATAGAAAATCAGCAGCTAATGTGGCGTATTAATTTAAATGCGTTAGCTGATCAGTATACTCAACTTCTAAAAGAGGTATGTAAAGGGCAGCAAAGTATTGTTCCATGTTGCTTTATTAGAGGTGGGCAATCTAATTATATCCGTGATCAAGATAAGCCCTTAATAATAAAGCGCTTTCCATTGGCTCAGTTCGTTACTATTGAACAGGCAGGACATTGGGTTCATGCTGATGCGCCACACCTATTTTTAACTAAAATAACTGAGTTTTTTGATTATGCTTAAACCAGAAATACTAGAAAAGCTGATTGCATTTCGTCATGAACGAGATTGGGAGCAGTTTCATAAACCAAAAGACTTAGCGATGTCATTATCTATTGAAGCATCAGAATTATTAGAGTGGTTTCAATGGAAAACAAATGATGAAATTAGTGCTCAACTCAAGTCTAATAAACGACAAGCACTAGAAGATGAATTAGCTGATGTTGCGGCTTATTTAGCATATCTTTGCCATGATCTAGGCGTGGATATTAATCAAGCATTGGCGACAAAAATAGAGAAAAATGCAGAAAAATATCCTGTTGAGCAAGTGAAAGGCCGATCGGATAAATACACCGAGTATTCATGAGTGTTAGCAATAATGCTACGATAGAATTAATTAAATATATTTCAAGGTGATATGGATTTATGAATGCCATCGTTTTTCTTATTCAGTGCCCAGATCAAAAAGGTTTGGTCGCGGGTATAACCAGTTTTTTTGCAGAGCGAGATTTTAATATTTTGCACTGCCAACAGTACACCGATGTGCAAGATGCGCAGTATTTCATGCGAATAAAACTAGAAAATAATGCACAGTCAGACCGGATACTATTGGAGAAACAGTTTACGGCGTTTGCTGAGACCTTAGGTTTAACGTGGTCAGTTAGATATTCTGATCAGCCATATCGTGTTGCTTTACTGGTTACACGCGCATCGCATTGTCCTTATGATCTATTGTTACGCGAGCTAGAAGGTGAGCTGAAATGTGAGATTCCACTGATCATTGGTAATCATAACGATCTTGCCGATATGGCCAGACAATTTGATAAACCTTTTTATCATCTACCGATTACTAAAGACACTAAGCTCCAGCAAGAATCACAAGTTAATGCCCTACTTGATGAATATAAAATCGATTTGATTGTCATGGCGCGCTATATGCAAATCCTTTCCGAGCAATTTGTTCAGCAACACGCAGGACAAGTGATTAATATTCATCATGGCTTTTTACCTGCATTTCAGGGGGCAAAACCCTATCACCAAGCATATGATCGCGGCGTAAAAATTATCGGCGCCACTTCACATTACGCCACCGCAGACTTAGATGAGGGTCCAATTATTGAGCAAGGTGTCGAACGTGTGATGCATGACAATAGCCCTGAAGATCTTGTCATGATAGGTAAAGATATTGAACGGTTAGTGTTAGCGCGTGCAGTTAAAGCACATATTGAGCACCGTATTATTATTTCTGGCAGACGAACAATCGTCTTTTCGGAAGGCGCAGGATGACATGTTATAAACCCGCTAGGCTAAACATAACCTTTATAAAACGGTTACACGGATCATATTATGAATGAATCAGGACCAGGCTTGTCCAGCGAGGCACAATTGTTAATTGATGCCTTAGAGCACTTAATTAACCGTGGTGATATTGATGTTCCTTTGCTACCTGAAGTCGCAAATAAAGCACTTTTATTGGCACGAAATCCTGATTCAGATGCCAGTGAAATGTCACAGCTGATACAAAGTGATCAATCATTAGCGGCTCACGTTATGCGAATTGCTAATTCGGTGGCTTACACGCCAAGGTCTAATTTAGTGTCGCTTCAACAAGCCATTGCAAGACTTGGCATGGGAGTGATTAGCGAAATTTCATTAGCGGCAGCAATTGGTTCCAAGATTTTTAACACGCCAGGATATGAAACTTATGTCGCCGGTATTTGGCGTCATGCATTGGCGACATCATTATGGGCAAAAGAAATAGCCCGGCATGTTCGAAGTAATGTTGAGGTCGCTTTTTTAGCTGGTTTACTCCATTCGATTGGTCGCCCGGCCATACTTCAGGCAATCATTGAGTTAGCTAAAAAACAGCAAGTAGAATTAACCAAAGAAGATATCCATCAACTAGAAAATATTTACTGTCATCGTCTGAGTGAAGCAGTGGTAAATGTATGGAAAATGCCAACCTTAGTCATCGAAGCGGTTAGTGCTTATACAGATTATAATAGTCATCTGACGACAAGTGTGCAGGCCTCACAAGTGACACTTGGTGCGCGTTTTTCTAGTTATATGCTCACTCCGGATCAGTTTGATAAAGAAACGTTATTGACCTTGCCAGCTTTGACAACTCTTAACCTTTATCAAGACGATGTAGAAAATTTATTAAATCAAACGGATGAGATTAAAGCCCGTTTAGAGGGACTATCTGGATGAATGATGCTCAATTCAATTATGACATGCTGGTTATTGGTAGTGGTCCAGCCGGACAAAAATCTGCCATTCAAGCTGCAAAAGCAGGTCAGCATGTTGCCATTATCGAACTAGATAGCTTGTTTGGTGGTGCGTGTGTGCATCGCGGGACCATTCCCTCTAAAACACTGCGTGAAAATGCACTACGTGTAAAAAATATGCGACAAAATGCAGCGCTAGCAGACTTTAAACTTGGTGAAGATACCGAGATGCTAACCTTGATTGATCGTTTAGATGACGTGCTTAAATCGCACGACAAGTATATGCGTAAGCAAATGGATCGCAATAAGGTAGAACGAATTCATGGACGTGCCAGTTTTGTTGATAATGAAACAATTAAAATTACTAAAATCGGTGGTGAAGTTAGTCATTTAACCGCTAAGACCATTATCATTGCAGCTGGCTCTTATCCACGTGCGCCAGATAATATTCCTATTGATCATGAGCATATCTTTGACAGCGATTCAATTTTGTCGATGTTGTATTTACCATCAAGCCTTACAGTATTAGGCGGAGGTGTAATAGCCAGTGAATATGCCACTATTTTTCAGGCTTTAGGTGTCAAAGTCACCATGATAGATCGTTATCCAGCACCATTGGGTTTTTTAGATAGTGATATGACCGATACGTTTGTTAAAGCCTTTAAGCAAATGGGAGGGACATGGATAGGGAGCCAGAATGTCGAAAAGGTATATTGGGATGGCGTGAGTGAAGTGGTCACCGAATGTGCTGATGGTACCGTTATCCGTAGCCAAAAATTATTATGTGCAGCTGGGCGACTTGCTAATGTTAAAGGTTTAGAGCTTAAAAATGCAGGCCTTGCACTGAATGAAAAAGGCTTGATTAGTGTAGATGAAAATCTCCGAACTTCTGTTACCAATATTTATGCTGCAGGTGATGTGATTGGTTCACCGTCATTGGCGTCGGCCTCTATGGAGCAGGGGCGTCGCGCCTCATGTAATTCATTGGGTATTAATCTGGGCACGATGAGCCAACTTATTCCTGCGGGTATCTATTCCATTCCAGAGTTATCTTCGGTAGGTTTAACCGAAAAACAGGCACGTGAACATTATGGCAATATCATCGTCGGTCGAGCTCAGTTTGCTGAAGTAGCCCGTGGTCAGATATCGGGTAATACCGAAGGCATGCTAAAAATTGTGGCTGATGCACAAGGTAAAAAAATTGTTGGGGTGATGCTAGTGGGGGAGGGGTCAACAGAAGTCATACATATTGGTCAAATGGCGATGCTCTGTAATGCTGAGGTTGATATATTTATTGAAAGTACATTTAATTTTCCGACATTAGCAGAAGCCTATCGTATTGCTGCCTTAGAAATTTTAGCACAACGTCCAAAATAAGAAGAAAGCAATGAAAACAATAATGATCACTGGTGCAACCTCGGGTTTTGGTGAAGCCTGCGCGCGTTTATTTGCAGCTAACGGCTGGAAATTGATTTTGACAGGTCGTCGTCATGAGCGTTTGATTAAGTTACAGTCGGAGTTGGGAGGCACTGAAAAAGTACATATTTGTTGTTTTGATATTGCTGACCGTCATGCAGTTATACAAGCGTTTGACTCCTTACCTACATCATTTTCGAGCATTGATGTTTTGCTGAACAATGCTGGGCTTGCCTTAGGTTTAGAACCTGCCGATCAGACAAACCTAGATGATTGGGATCAAATGGTGGATACCAATATTAAGGGGTTAATGTATTGTACGAGAGTAGTCTTGCCTAAAATGAAGCAGCAAGGAAAAGGCTATATCATCAATATTGGTTCAATTGCTGGCAATTGGCCATATCCCGGAGGGAATGTTTATTGTGCCAGCAAAGCCTTTGTAAGACAGTTTTCATTGGCGATTAGGGCTGATTTATTAGGTACCGGAATTAGAGTTACTAATATCGAACCGGGTAATGCTGAAACAGAATTTTCGATGGTACGCTTTAAAAATGATGATCAGCGCGCTGATGGCGTTTATCATAAAACAGTTGCATTAACCGCTCAAGATATTGCTGACACAGTATGGTGGTTAGCCAATAGACCTGTCCATGTTAATGTGACTACGATGGAAATAATGCCTACAGAACAAGCAACCGGACCATTAGCTATTTATCGTCAAGGTCAATAAAATAGCGTCGAACTATTAGCTATAGCCATTAGTTAAATAGCTTGAGATCGAGTGATAGACGGCGAAATAAAGTCAGGGTTGATATTAGACCGGTGCTTTCTTCAAGTTGATCTGACCCCATAGGTTTTAGACCGGTGCTTTCTTCAAGTTGATCTGACCCCATAGGTTGCCATAGGTTCAGATCAGTAGCTGAGTTTGGCAATGACGCCAAACCCGCTCTATTAATCTGATAGTGTTTCAATTTATTCTTTTAAGCCTTTTCTCCCCGTATGTTCTCGGTCGTTTAACCACCGAAATTAAAACGAATACCGGTATAGATTGTGCGGCCCAAGATTGGCGATTCGTCTTTAAAGAAGCTGGTATGTCTGCGACCATCTTCATTCAGTAAATTGCGGCCCTGGATAAATATTTCTGTTCCATTCCAGCCCGTCGGAGACCAATTGGCATCAAAAGAAAGCAAGTTGTAGCCATCAGTATTACTTTCAGTGATCGCTGTTTTTGTTTGTTTGAAAATTCGGCGATAGTCGAGGCTGAGATCCCAATCATCATAAGATGAGTCAAAGCCAATACCAATACGTGTTGGGCTCATCCGTGGTAAGTTTTGCCCACCACTCAGTTTGCCGCGCACATGATCCGCTGAGAACCTGACACTCAATGGAATCGGGCCATCAATCAGATCATGAATAGCACCAAACTCAACCCCGTAAAATTGTGCATCCTGTTGCTCATTGAGCACTAGCGTATTACCATCTATTTCGATGGCTTGACCCGTGCCGTTATCTTGCGAAGCCAGATAAATGAAATTATCAACTGAGTTGTAAAAAGTTGTCAGATCATAACGAAACCTTCCGCTATGATGATCCAAGCCTACCTCGAAATTAGTGTAACTTTCGATTTTTAAATTGGGATCGCCGATTTCAACTGTCCCTGCTGCTGCATGGCTTCCAAAGGCATACAGTTGTTCAGCAGAGGGCGCCCGTTGTGAGCGGTTTATTGACAGCCTCAGGTGATGTGATTGTTCGAGATCAATAATAGTCCCTGCTGATAAACTGAAGGGTGTAAAACTTGGCTTCTTTAGACTAGCAGACTGTTCAAGTTCATCACCATTGGGCAGATCAATATCACGGCCTTGATTGAGTACACTTGGACTTGAACGAACATGATCAACACGAACAGCAACTTCAAATCGTCCAAAATCAGTGGGGCGTTCTTCAAGAATAAACAAGCCGACTGTACGCGTATCATTGTCACGAATATAGAAGCCATCGCTATGCCCTCCATGTCCTTCACCTTCAGCTCCAAACTCTCGGTTATTATATTGAAGACCAACAACGCCTAACCATTCATTAATTGGCTTATGGACCATTTCTAATCGAATATCGGTTTCATCATTGTTAAAACGTGTTTCAACATTACTTTCAATAAATGTTCCGTCATCATATTCCGATCCAATTTCTTGTTGCCGATAACGAGTGTGAGCCATTTTCAACCTAGCAAGGGTAAATCCTGCGATAGGATCACTTAGTTCGCCACGAAAATCAAAACGATCACTGATAGCTCGAATACGTTCTTGCTCCTCATCACCATCAGCAAATAAAGGGCTAGGAACCCCATATTGTGTATTCCAGTTGCTATAGCCTAAGCCACTGAAGCCCCAATCATCCTTATATAAAGCTGTGATAGAAAATGCATCATTTTCGACGGCACTATTTTGCAATTTATTTTTACGACCAGTTTGTTGATTTTTCTGTTGATAACCTTTTATATCAAAGTTATTGCTTTGACGCGTGGCATAATCAGTGCGCAATACAAAATTTTCGCTTATTGGTAACTCTAATCCTAGGCGACCTTGATGATCATTACCATTTGAACCGTATGTCATTTGTCCATCGACACTTGGTTGATCACCAAACTCCGGATTAAAGCGATTACTAATAACGTTGATGACGCCACCAGCAGCACCACTGCCATACAGCAAGGTTGCTGGTCCTCGAAATACTTCAATTTGTTGGGCGCGGCCCGTATTGAGACCAATAGCATGATCGGCACCTTCGCCTGAAATATCAGCGGTACTTAAACCATCTTCTAGAATTTGTACTCGAGAGCCTTGCAGGCCTCGTACTACTGGTCTACCAACGCCTTGACCGAAATCAGAATTGTGGACGCCAGGCAGGCCATCGAGCGTTTCACCCAAGGTATTAGCACGCTTTTGATTGAGTTCATCACCGGCAATGACGGTGACAGGTTGTATTAATTGATCGGACGTACGATTACCAATGGGATCAGAGGTGACGACAAGGGCGGGTAAGTAGACCGATTTTTCTTCAGCAAATGCAACTGAAGTCATAGAAATATGCACTGCCGCAGTAAGCAGTGTTAACTTTACTGGTTTCATTGTGTTTTCTCATAGCATAAGTTTCAGACATGAGCCTTCATAAGACGGATCAATGCTGTAAAAATAAATGTGTTTTTTGGGCTATGAAAAAGTGGGCGGGGCGCGAATAGCGTGGTTGTCACGTAGGCGTTTTGACGCATAGGTGATGTTTACTGTTGGCTCATCAGCACTAAATTGTGCCGTGAATTCAGGAATGATAGCTACTGCTAGTGCGATAGTAGGAGTATGACTGACACTCTCAAATCGTTGACACTGATCACTGGTGGTGTGGAAAGGATGTTCAACATCATGCCAAATAGCAAAAGACTGCATTAACAGCACGAGCGCTGTCAGCAGATAAAGCCATTGGCGTTGTCTAAGGATGTTATTCACGAGTGATAATTTATTTTATTTAACTAATAATTCAGACAGCAGAGTCTGGTAGATCGTCGATAAAATGTCAAGGTCAGCAACGGAAACACACTCATCCACTTGATGAATGGTGGCATTAAGCGGCCCTAACTCGATAACTTGAGCACCGGTTGGTGCGATAAATCGACCATCTGATGTGCCGCCTGACGTCGATAACTCAGTCTCGTAACCGGTAGTCGATTTTATGGCGACTTTGACTGCATCAACTAAGGCGCCACTTGCTGTTCGGAATGGCTTGCCTGATAGTTCCCAATTCAAATCGTAGTTTAAACCATGACTATCTAATATGCTTTGTACATGTTGTTGTAATTGTTTATGGGTGACTTCGGTTGAATAACGGAAATTAAATATCACATCAGCAATACCTGGAATAACATTGGTTACGCCTGTACCTGAGTTGAGGTTGGATACTTGGAAGCTTGTGGGTGGAAAGTCCTCATTACCTTGATCCCATTCGACCGCGCATAATTCAGCTAAGGCTGGCACCAGTAAATGAATAGGGTTTTTAGCTAAATGAGGATAAGCAATATGGCCTTGTTTACCTTTAATCGTTAAACGTCCATTCAAAGAACCGCGGCGACCATTTTTAACGACATCGCCGACTTTGCTGGTACTGGTCGGTTCACCGACGATACACCAGTCAATTTTTTCGCCACGTGCTTCTAAGGTTTCAATGACTTTGATCGTGCCACCTGTCGCAGGACCTTCTTCATCACTCGTAATTAAAAACGCAATGCTACCCCTGTGATTAGTTTGTTCACCCACAAACCGTTCACAAGCAGTGACAAACGCCGCAATACTACCTTTCATGTCGGCGGCACCACGACCATACAACAAGCCATCACGAATTTCTGGTGAAAAGGGTGCTGATGACCAGTTTTCTGCAGGGCCGGTTGGTACAACATCAGTATGGCCTGCAAAAGCCAAAACAGGGGATTGCGTACCGCGGCGAGCCCAAATATTATCTGTCCAATTACCTTCTTCACCAAAACGTAAGTGTTCGATGGTAAAGCCAATGGCTGACAGTCTTTCAGCTAGTAACTGTTGGCAGCCAAAATCTTCTGGCGTGACACTTGGTCTGCTAATGAGGTCTTTAGTGAGTTCAAGTGTTGCTGACATATTATTTTCCGAATTTTGCAAAAGTAAAATAAGCGGCATAATCCGCTTCTTTAAAACCAACCATGCAGTCCGAATCATCAGATAAAACAGGTCGTTTGATAAGTGTTGGGTTTTCTAACATTAATTCAATAGCGGTGGCTTGATCGAGTTTTTCTTTACGAGGATCGTCGAGCTTACGCCATGTAGTACCGCGTTTATTGAGTAATAATTCCCATGATACCGATGTTAGCCAGTCATTTATAATCTTTTCATCAAGGCCATCAACGCGAAAATCATGGAATTGAAAATCTATGTCGTTAGCTTCTAACCAACGTCGTGCTTTTTTGATGGTATCGCAGTTTTTAATGCCGTATAAAATCATAGGTTTTTTCTTTGTCGGACTGAAGTTCGACCTACAATATGTAGGTCGGATTTCAATATAATCAGTTAAATGTCGCGTAATAACTCATTTATGCCCACTTTACCGCGTGTTTTTGCATCAACTTGTTTAACGATAACGGCGCAGTAAAGGCTGTAAGTACCACATTTAGACGGTAAGTTACCTGATACAACGACTGAACCTGCTGGAATACGGCCATAGGTGATTTCACCGGTCATACGGTTAAAGATCTTAGTGCTTTGTCCAATGTAAACGCCCATTGAGATAACGGCGCCTTCTTCAACAATTACACCTTCTACCACTTCGGAACGAGCACCGATAAAACAGTTGTCTTCAATGATCGTTGGGCCCGCTTGTAATGGTTCTAAAACACCACCGATACCTACACCACCAGAAAGGTGAACATTTTTACCAATTTGTGCGCATGACCCGACCGTTGCCCATGTATCCACCATCGTGCCTGAATCAACATAAGCACCAATATTGACGTATGAAGGCATCAAGACCACGCTTGGCGCGATATATGAACCTCGGCGAACATTGGCTGGTGGTACAACACGGATACCGGCTTTATTAAAGTCTTCTTCGTTAAAGCTAGCGAACTTAGGTTCTACTTTATCGTAGAAATTAGTTTCACCACCACCCATAATTCTGTTGTCGTTTAAACGGAAAGACAATAAAACGGCTTTTTTAAGCCATTGGTTGACAACCCAATCGCCGTTTTGTTTTTCTGCAACACGGGCAGTGCCGTTATCTAACATGGCTAATGCTTGATCAACTGCATTTTTAACATTGGCTTCGGCATTGGTCGGTGTGATGTCAGCACGACGTTCAAAAGCTTCTTCAATAATTTGTTGGATATCGCTCATTTTATTTCTCCGTTAGGGGGGGATAGTCGGTCATAAGGTTTTAATTAATTTTACAATTCGGTGGGCAGCATCGATGCATTCTTCGATGGGTGCAACCAAGGCCATGCGAATACGATGTGAACCTGGATTAATGTTGTTATTGTCGCGTGCTAAAAAACTACCGGGTAATACCGTTACATTTTGCTCATCAAATAAGCGGCGGGCAAACTCTGTATCAGATAGGGTTGTTTCAGCCCAAAGGTAAAAGCTTGCTTTGGGTAAGCTGACATTCATTACGGGTGACAGTATGGCTATAACGGCTTCAAACTTTTCCCGATAAAGTTGACGATTATTGATGACGTGTTGCTCATCATTCCATGCCACCATAGAGGCTGCTTGAGTGAAAGGTGACATCGCACAACCATGATAGGTACGGTAGCGTAAAAAGTCTTTTATCACTTTGGCATCTCCGGCTACAAAACCTGAACGCAGACCTGGCGAATTCGAACGCTTTGATAAGCTGTGGAAGACGGCGCAACGACTTAAATCCTTATAACCTGCAGTCACTGCTGCTTGTAATAAGCCAACCGGAGGTTGTGTTTCATCGAAATAAAGTTCGGAATAGCATTCATCAGATGCGATGATAAAATTGTGTTGATGTGCAAGTTTAATAAGCTTGATTAACGTTGTTTGATCAATGACCGCGCCAGTTGGGTTACCAGGACTACATAAATACAATAACTGACAACGCCCCCACACTTCACTCGGCACTGCGTCAAAGTCTGGGATAAAGTCAGTGTCAGCCGTGCAATTAAGAAAATAGGGGTGTGCACCAGCCAGAATCGCTGCGCCTTCATAAATCTGATAGAAAGGATTCGGCATAACAACAAGTGGCGTCTGTTGTGTGCGATCAATAACGGCTTGGGCAAAAGCAAACAAGGCCTCACGTGTACCATTAACGGGTAAAACTTGTGTGGCAGCATCGATATTACCAGCAAGTTGAAATCGCTTATCTAACCAAGCCGCAATAGTATGTCGTAACTCTAAAGTGCCAGCAGTAGTGGGATAATTAGATAAACCATGCAAATGCTCAATCACTGCCTCGGTAATAAATCCTGGCGTAGGATGTTTGGGTTCGCCAATTGATAAGGCAATATGTGTCAAGTTAGTAGGCGGTGTGCATCCAGTTTTCAATTGCGCAAGTTTTTCAAACGGATAGGGATGCAGGTGGGCTAGATCTGGATTCATAAAAAATAATAATTAAATAAAGCAGACTATTATAACGGGTTATCCCTAAGTCGTGGTATAAGGTTCGACATGAATACACAACATACTACACACAATAGCCTAGCGGTAGTTGCTTTGCTTTTTTCATCTAGTCTATGGGGAATAATTTGGTATCCACTACGCTGGTTAAATGAGGCAGGTATGTCTGCAGTATGGAGTTCTTTAGTGATGTATATCGCTGCCGGTATATTAGTTCTTCCATTTTTGTTTAAGCAGACTATTTTCAACGCAAGTAACCGTAGAGATTTAGTCTTCTTAGCGCTTGCGGCGGGCATCACTAATATTGCTTTTCTGGTCGCCTTGACGGAAGGTGAGGTCATGCGTGTCATGCTACTGTTTTATTTATCGCCGATATGGTCTGTTTTACTCAGTCGTTGGTGGTTAAAAGAACATTTGTCATCACCTGCTATTGCGATGTTGGTCTTGGCAATGACAGGTTCATTAGTGATGTTGTGGGATGTAAGTGTTGGCATGCCTTGGCCACATGGTTTGGCAGATTGGCTGGCAATAACCGCCAGTATTGCTTTTTCGACCCACAATGTATTAGCCAGAAAACTCGCGGATGTGTCGATGCCGGCTAAAACAGCAGTGATTTGGTGGGGAGTAGTTATTGCGGCAGTAGTCGTTTTAGTGTGGCAGCAGACGCCTATACCAGAGGTTACACTGAATGTGTGGGTTGTTGCCAGTTTAGTGGGTATTTTAGGTATTGTTGTGATGACCGTAACAGTGTTGTATGGCATTGCTCGAATGCCTATCTATCACTCATCAGTGATCATGCTATTCGAATTGGTTGTAGCTGCAATAGCTGCTTGGGCATTGACTAATGAAGTGATGTCATTACAAGAATGGTTGGGTGGTGGCCTGATTATGCTCGCGGCTTATGGTGTTGCTAAATCAGAAGCTTAGATGTGTGACATTAACTGTTCTATTTCAGCTGCTCGCATTGGTTTTCCAAGTAAATAACCTTGTAATAAGTCGCAATCTTCCTCAACTAGAAAAGCTTGCTGTTGTTCTGTTTCGACGCCTTCCGCAATCACTTTGAGTGACAGTGCTTTGCCCATTGCTAGAATCATTTTTGCTAATGCGGCATTGTTTTTATTATCAGGTAATTCATCAATAAAGCTGCGATCAATTTTAAGCTTATCAAGTGGCAGTTTTTGGATCTGGTTTAATGATGAATATCCCATTCCAAAGTCATCGATAGCGATAGATATACCCAGTCCCTGTAACGTTTTAAGTTCCGCAATGGCAATGTTACCTTTGATCATTAATAGGCTTTCGGTGATTTCAAGTTCTAATTTATGTGATGGAAAATCTGTGTCATTCAGGATCATCAATACTTCATGATGAAATCCCTTCACTAATTGCCGTATGGATAAGTTGACTGATAAGCGGTCAAACTTAAGACCGTCATTAAGCCATTTTTTACCTTGAAGACAGGTTTGCTGTAGTATCCATAAACCCATTTGGTTTATTAAATTACTTTTTTCTGCGGTGGGAATAAATGAATCTGGTTCGAGAAAGCCACGTTTAGGGTGAGACCAGCGGATCAATGCCTCGGCAGCTACGAATTGGCTATCATAACAAGCAAATTGTGGTTGATAAAATACTTCAAATTCATCATTTATCAATGCTGATTTCAGTTCAGATTCTAATGTGAGTTGCTCACGAATGAGCTGAGTGAATGCAGATTCATAAAAGCTAAAACCATTACGCCCAGCGTTTTTTGCTTCATACATAGCGGTATCGGCATTACGTAATAACGCTTCACTGCTAAGCGCATCGTCAGGGTAAATACTGATTCCAATACTAGCAGAAATGGTATTACTACTGCCAGCGATAGGTGGTGTTTTATTTAATGAAGATAGAATCGCTTGAGCGACTTTACTGCTATCAACTGATTCCGTGATCGTTTCCAAAAGTAATACGAATTCATCGCCTCCAATGCGTGAGAGCGTATCTTGTTTTCTGATATGCTTTTTGATGGTATTCGCTGTTTTAATTAAGGTTTCATCACCAATCCTATGACCATAACTGTCATTGATGTGTTTGAAGTTATCGAGATCAATAAAAAGTAATGCGATCTTATGTCGATGGCGTGAGGCCATGGTGATTGCGTGATTGATGCGCTGATTAAGTAATGTACGGTTTGCAAGACTGGTTAATGAGTCGAGGTGAGCCATGTCCCATAATTTTTTTTCCATATTCTCGCGTTGTAAAATAATGCCTGCTAAGTTTGCTGCAATACTGAGCAGTTTTTTTTGGAAGTCGTTTGGTGCACGAGACTCAAAGCTAGATAATGCAAATGAGCCAATAATTAGATCATCTGGTGTTTGAATGGGCATTGACCAGCAAGCATGAATATTAAAGTCGGCTACAAATTGATCAAAAAACTCCCAACGAGTATCTGTTACAGTATTTTCGACAAAAATAGGAGTTTTACAAAACACTGCAGTGCCACAGGAGCCTGCTTGAGGGCCAGGTACTAAACCATTCAGTTGTTGAATGCCTTCATCTGGAATCGATGGTGCTACACGAACAATTAAGTGCTCACGACTTTTATCATAGAGCATTATCGAAGCAACTGCATTAGATAACATTGCTTGAGCGGCTAGGCAAAGTTTATTGAGGTTTTCAGTGTGATTATTACTCATTGCAACAGATTCAAGAATATCTCGTTGTAATTGTAATAATTGTTCTTTTTGAAGCTGCGGAAGAGTAATGTAATCGTGGAGTGTTGAATTTGAACGGGCCATGATTACTCTCCATGAGTTGACTTAAAGTATAATACTATCGCTTAAAATAACACGATTTGCACACAAACTACAGGTGAATTTTTATGATTAAATCGATCGCTCATGCCAGCTTTTTAGTGGCGGATGTTGCTCGCGCTTTAGATTTTTATTGCGGTGTTTTGGATATCCATTTAAATGAACATCGCCCTAACTTTCCATTTGATGGTGCTTGGCTAGATCTTAATGCTGAAGGCCAACAATTACATTTAATGCAATTACCAAACCCTGATTCAATGAATGGTCGTCCTGAACATGGTGGCAAGGATAAACATGTTGCACTGGTTGTTGATGATTTAAATGCACTAGCGGATAAGTTGGAAACGGCGGGTATTCAGTTTTCACGAAGTAAGTCTGGCCGTGCAGCGTTTTTTTGTCGTGATCCCGATGGTAATGCCTTGGAGTTTGCTGAAGATTTTATCCCTGCAAAATAGTCATTTTTATACGAAAATTTCCTAGATCAAGCACTTACAGACTTACGCACATTATCTGTGGATAACTCTGTGGTTAACTTATAAGAAAATCGCTAAGTCATTATTCTGTAACATAGTCTCTCACTATGGCTAAAAAGTGACCACGATATTTTTTTAATTAAAATCAATGGCTTAATGATGAGTTTAGTGTTTTCAATGACTTAGCGATGACTCTTGTAATGTTTATGTAATGCTAACGCTAACGAGTGAATAACTTTCATTGCTGGCCAACAGATTATGGTGATTATTGTCTTGCTAATGCTGGAAATTGAGCATCGTCATGGTTGTCATCTTCTTTACCGGTTGGGGCTTGTCTTTGTAACTCAAGATCCTTGAAGTTAAATAGGGCGTTATCAGCCAATTGTGACGGCGAAATATTTTGTAAACTTCGGAAAATATTTTCTAAACGGCCAGGTTGTTGTTTTTCCCAGCCTTGCAGCATGTCTTTAATAACTTGTCGTTGTAGGTTTTCTTGTGAACCACATAAATTACAAGGAATGATCGGAAACTGTTGATGATCAGAGTAGCGAATAATGTCTGATTCTTTGCAGTATGCTAAGGGTCTAATCAAGATGTTTGTTTTGTCATCACTCAGTAGTTTAGGTGGCATAGCTTTAAGTTTGCTGCCATAAAACATATTAAGAAATGCCGTTTCAATAATATCATCGCGATGATGACCTAATGCTATTTTAGTAATGCCATTTTGACGCGCATAACCATAAAGCGAACCACGACGCAGGCGAGAGCATATACCGCAAGTCGTTTTACCTTCTGGCACTACTTCTTTGACGATGCTGTAGGTATCTTTTTCAATAATATGAAAAGGGACATTAATTGAAGCGAGGTACTCAGGCAATACCTGTTCGGGAAAGCCTGGTTGTTTTTGATCAAGATTAACTGCGATGATGTCAAACTGAATGGGCGCGTGCTTTTGTAAGTTCATCAAAATATCAAGCATCGTGTAACTATCTTTCCCGCCAGATAGGCAAACCATGACTTTGTCACCATCTTGGATCATATTGTAATCAGCTATCGCTTGGCCGACATTACGACGCAGACGTTTACGTAACTTATTGATTTCGACTGTTTTTTTTACTGTTGTGGCTTGTTCTGACATTTAAATTAGACCTGAAAAGGGTTGTACCGTTACGCGTGTATTTGGTTCTATGCCTGCACAATCTTCTGTGAGCAATATAAAGCAGTTCGCTACGCTCATTGAACGTAAAATGCCTGAACCTTGTTCCCCTGTTGTTTTGACTTGAGTATGGCCGTGTTCATCGGTAAATAAAATACCGCGTTGAAACTCAAAGCGTCCTGGACGTTTACGTATTGGGCTGATGCAATTAACTTGCATGGTTTGATGGGTATGAAAAGTCTGGCCAGCAAGTTGGCGTAATGCTGGGCTAACAAATTGATAAAAAGTTACCATCACTGATACTGGATTACCGGGTAGTCCAAAAAATAGGGATTCGTTAATTTTACCAAAGGCTAATGGTCGGCCGGGCTTCATGGCTATTTTCCAAAAATCGACATGGCCGAGCTCAGCCAGCATGTCTTTTACGTAGTCAGCATCACCGACTGAAACGCCACCAGAAGTAATCACGACATCTGCTTGTTCAGCGGCTAATTGCAATGCGCTGCGTAAAGTTTCTTTATTATCTGCTACAACACCCATGTCTAAAATATCAACGTTGAGTAGTTTAAGCATGCCATAAAGCGTATAACGATTACTATCGTAGATCTGTCCCGGCACTAAAGTGTCACCTATAGAACGTAGCTCATCACCTGTAGAGAAAAAAGCAACTCGCAACTTTCTTTTGACTATCACTTCACCGATACCTAGCGAGGCGATCAAACCAAGATCGGCGGGCGTGATTTTATGACCTTTATTTAATACTGTATCACCTGTTCTAAGATCTTCACCGGCATGCCGTACATTTTGACCTTGTAATTGTTCACCATGAAACGTAATGGCAATATTGTCGACTTTCGTTTGCTCCTGCATCACTACCGTGTCACAGTCAGCAGGCATCATGGCCCCTGTCATTATCCGAATACATTCACCGCGATTTACTTTTCCTAAATAAGGTTGTCCAGCAAAAGCGACCCCAACTTGTGTAAGCGTAAATACGTCCCCCGTAATGTCAGAGCCAATAATGGCATAACCATCCATTGCTGAATTATCATGGGGCGGAACATTAATCGTCGAAACAATATCATCGTGCAAAATCCGACCTAAGCCGTCACGTAGAGGGCATTGTTGCCATGAGGTTACTGCTTGGGAGACTAAGTTAGAAATACGTTGTTGTGCTTGATCAACACTGAGACTATTAGACTCATATGGATCGGCACAGCTAGGTTGCGGTGTAAATTCATTCATGGCATTGCCGTCCAATTATCTATGAAATTCTGTAAGTAATGGGCTATTGCATCAATATTATTGAGATCAAGTTGATCGATAGTACTACTTAAAGTCAATGGCGTATCACTAGCGATAGCAATAATATTCGTGTCGTCAGAATGTAGTAATGGCTTGGCTAAGCTAGGACGGTGTAGTTCAATTTTGGGGATATTTTCATGTTTAAAGCCTTCCACCAATATAATATCTAACCGAGTTAAATTTAATCGTGGAATAAGTTCAGCTAAACGTGGTTCGTGTACCTCATTTACTTGCACTTCCATTAATGCCATTAAGCGGCTGGACGAGACTAAAACTTGCTGAGCACCTGCCTGACGAATTTCGTAACTATCTTTACCGGGAATATCGATATCAAAATTGTGATGGGCATGTTTGATAACCGCAATATTAAGGTTCTTTAATTTTAATGCTGGAATTAATTGGCGCAATAAAGTCGTTTTTCCAGTGCCACTGAAAGCTGCAAAACCGATTAAAGGAATAGATGACCGAACTTGAGGTAACGGTGTCATTAAATCTTCAGGATGATTAACATTTAAAAAGCTGTCAGCTTGATCTGAAAAATCCACAATGGCCAAGGCGTGCTGTGCTAACCAAACATCAATTTTACGACCACCTTCTTCTAGGTAGCGTTGCAGATCTGCTTTTAATCGACATGGGATGAGACAAAATACAGGCTGTAAACGATCGCCATCATGTGCCACAGCAATATCTGCTCGCTCAACTAATAATGTTTCCATCATTCTTTGGCGTAATTGCCGAGAAATGTTGGGTGAGTCACAGGGGGCAGTCAGAATATAATCCGTATTTGCGGCTTGCATTGCACTCAACATACCGGCAAGTGGTCCACAAAAATTATCTAAGCTGTCATTAATGACGGGGTATTTATAAGTAGCGTATTTTTCAGCGTTGCGATTGGCATTGATGATCAGCGTATCGACTTGCGGCTTCAAGGTCGTGATGACATGGGCAATCAGTGGTTTATGATTGAACAAAATGAGGCCCTTATCTTCGCCCCCCATCCGACGAGCTTGTCCTCCTGCCAAAATGACACCTGTAACGGTGAGTGTGGACGATCTATTCATGATAATTCGCTATTATTCTCTAGGGTCAAATATAATAAAAATCAGGGCTAAATCCATGAATAAACTAGGGATAACATGGAGTGTTTACTTATTATACTGCTAATCACATCACCCGTATGATCTGTGACACTCAACATTGCGGTTCGACGTTTATTTAGTGACAAAGTAGTATTAAAAATCAATGAAAAGTTGTGATGATCAATTGTAGATTAAGCTAGCCAAAAACGTGCAACATGGATTTTTGCGACTAAATGACGGCGAATTTATTAAGTGCATGTATTTCAACAAATAATACGTTTGAGTGGAAATATTGCTAGGTTTTATGCCGCTGTCGATTGATCAAGTCGATCATAGCAAACCACAACTATTGCAATGCTAGTGTCCAACTGGCCTCGATTTTAACAGGCATTATTAGGCATGACATTATAAGAAAATGTGATATCAAGCAAATAAATGAGCGGACAGAATTTAAGAAAACGCAGTAATTGTTGATACTTCAAATACAAAAAAGCCCCCAGTTAGTTGTCCTAACGGAGGGCTTTTTTTAACAGACTAAGATTATTGATCGAAGCCTTTACTAATAAGGGCATAAGCCGAATGATTATGAATTGATTCAAAGTTTTCTGATTCAACAGTATAGGCATTGATACGGCTATCGTCGTTTAACCTTGCAGCGATATCACGAACAATATCTTCAACAAATTTAGGGTTGTCATACGCTTTTTCTGTCACATATTTTTCATCGGGTCGCTTAAGAAGACCAAATATTTCACATGATGCCTCTTGCTCAACTACATCGATTAAGTCTTCAATCCATACGAAACTGTCAACACGAACTGTTAAGGTCACATGTGAACGCTGATTATGTGCACCGTAGTCAGAGATGTTTTTTGAGCATGGGCAAAGACTTGTCACGGGAACAATAACTTTAACCGTCATTATGGTTGTATCGCCGGTAATTTCGCCGATAAAACTGACTTGGTAGTCCATTAGACTTTTTACTTTGCTGATAGGGGCTTCTTTGTTCACAAAGTAAGGAAAGTCCATTTCAATGTAGCCAGATTCAGCTTGCAAACGCTCAGTCATTTCGCCAAGCATTTCGCGGAATGACTTAACGGTAATTTCACGTTCATGTTGATTTAAAATCTCAACAAAACGGGACATGTGGGTGCCTTTGAACTGGTGTGGCAAATTCACATACATATTAAAGTTTGCGATGGTGTTTTGTTCGCCAGATGTGCGATCGCTTATTCTTATCGGATGTTGAATGTCTTTAATCCCTACCTTATCAATTGCGATGTGGCGTTTGTCAGCAATATTTTGAACATCTTCAATTTCATCGCAGCAATCTGCTTTCTTGTCAGTAGTCATCTTTTGTTAGTCCTCACTATAACGTACACAGGCACGATCGGTTTCCCAAACCGTCACACCAGAGATTTTGGCAGAGTCGACATTTAAAGTCTCACTCAGGTTTTGATAAAAATATTGGGCAATATTTTCAGCGGTAGGGTTAAGGGTATCAAACGGTGGAATATCATTAAGATAGCGGTGATCTAGTGTCTTTGCTAGCTCACGACTTGCATTCTTTATGGTTTTAAAATCCATTCCCATACCGTGACCATTTAAAGCTGTTGCAGTCACTTCAACTTCTAACTTCCAGTTGTGGCCATGCATTCGACTGCAATCACCTGGATAATCACGTAAGGTGTGGGCGGCAGCAAAATCTGCCAATATTTTTAAGGTATAGATTGGGTTACTCATAGTTGACTATTATACTCAGGAATTAAGATGACTAACAGAATATTATGCCGCAAAATGATTTTCGACTGCAGCAATAATGCCTTTTTCATCTAATCCGCAATTGCTTAACATTTGTTTATGTTCGCCATGATCGATGAATTTATCGGGTAATCCCATGATTTTTATGGGCGTCGAATTTCCGATAGCAAGTAAGTATTCTGCGACGCCACTGCCGGCACCGCCAAAACACGTATTTTCTTCAATGGTGATAATCAAATCATGGGTGTTAGCCATTTTTTCGATTAGCGTATGGTCTAAAGGTTTCACAAATCGCATATTGACCACGGTCGCATTAATTTTTTCTGCAGCATCAAGGGCGGGTTGAACCATGCTGCCAAAAGCAAGCAGCGCCACTTTTTGACCTTGTCGTTTTAGCTCTGCCTTACCTATTTCGATAGTGTCTAGTGATGGCACTATGGCAGTACCATTACCTGAGCCACGAGGGTAGCGCACGGCACTTGGCCCATTAAATTTGTAACCTGTAGTTAACATTTGACGACATTCATTTTCATCCGCGGGAGCCATTACCATCATATTAGGAATGCACCGGAGGTAACTTAAATCAAATGTTCCAGCATGTGTTGCACCATCTGCGCCGACTAATCCACTTCGATCAATGGCAAATAAAACGGGTAAGTTTTGCAAGGCGACATCATGGATTAATTGATCGTACGCTCGCTGTAAAAATGTTGAATAAATTGCAACAACCGGTTTTTTACCTTCACAAGCCATACCTGCTGCTAATGTAACGGCATGTTGTTCTGCAATGCCCACATCAAAGTAACGTTCAGGATATTGCTCAGAAAACATATTTAAGCCTGAACCATCACACATCGCAGGAGTAATACCAATTAGGTCTTTGGATTCCCCTGCCATATCGCAAATCCATTGACTAAAAACTTGCGTGTAGCTTTGCCCTGATGCGGGACTTCCTGCAGGGCTGACGCCATGATACTTTCCTGGCTGTTGTTCAGCAGGCTCGTAACCTTTGCCTTTCTTGGTTACGATATGGAGAAATTGTGGCCCTTTACGTTCACGTAAATTGCCTAAAGTGGTCATTAAAGTGTCGAGGTCGTGACCGTCAATTGGCCCGATATAATTAAAGCCCATTTCCTCAAATAACGTACCTGGCACCATCATGCCCTTAACATGTTCTTCAGCTCGACGAGCGAACTCCCATGCAGAAGGTATTTTTTCGAGGACTTTTTTGCTACCTTCACGAGCAGAAGCATAAAAATTCCCTGATAACATACGTGCAAGATAATTTGACATGCCGCCGACGTTCTTGGATATAGACATTTCATTATCGTTAAGAATAACCAATAAGTTAGCACTTAAATCCCCTGCATGGGCCAGTGCTTCATAAGCTTGACCTGCGGTGAGTGCGCCATCACCGATAATCGCTACAGCCCGCCGAGAATCGCCATTGGCTTGAGCTGCAATCGCCATACCTAATGCAGCACTGATAGATGTGCTTGAATGGCCGACGCCAAAATGGTCATAGAGACTTTCACTACGTTTAGGAAAACCGGATAAACCACCGGCTTGACGCATGGTGTGCATTCTATCGCGACGACCTGTTAGGATTTTATGGACATAACTTTGATGCCCAACATCCCAAACAAAGCGATCTTCAGGGGTGTTGAATACATAATGCAAGGCCAGTGTCAGCTCAATCACGCCCAAGTTTGATGAAATATGCCCACCGGTTTGTTGTACGCTATCGATGATGAGAGCTCGCATTTCTTCAGCAAGTTGTGGCAGCTGTTTTTTATCTAATTTACGTAAGTCAGCTGGGCTATCAATCTGAGCGAGTAGAGATTCCATATGTGTCGCCATATTTAGTGTGACCGTTGCACTACAAAGCTGGCTAATTCAGCAAGTGCCTGAGTATTAAATGGTAAACCATCGAGTTCAATTAAAGCCTGTTTGATTAAATCAACCGCTTTTTGTTCTGCTGCAGCTAAGCCCATGAGTGCTGGATACGTCGGTTTATTCAGAGCGATATCTGCACCTTGTGTTTTACCTAAAGTGCTCGTATCGGCAGTCACATCAAGCACATCATCTTGCACTTGAAAAGCCAAACCAATGCAGTAGGCGTAGTTATCGAGTTTAGTTAAGGTGTTTGTGTCTACTTCGGGAGAAGCTAAGGCTCCTAGGCGGACACTTGCACGTATCAATGCACCGGTTTTTAGTTCGTGCATGGCCTGTAATTTTTCTAGGGTGAGGGTTTTACCGACTGATTCAAGATCGATTGCTTGACCCCCAGCCATGCCAAAAGCTCCGGATTTTTGGGCTAATGTTTTGACCATTTGACATTGTTGCTTCGGTGCTAAAGAGTTATCACAGAGCGTTTCAAAGGCTAATGATTGCAATGCATCACCGACTAAAAGTGCAGTAGCATCGTCATATTTTTTATGGCATGTTGCCTGACCGCGACGCAAATCATCATTATCCATCATAGGCATATCGTCGTGGACTAGTGAATAAGCATGAATCATTTCTACGGCAATAGCAGGCGCATCAAGTTGCTCCGAATCGATGCCTAGTGCTTCACCAGTAGCATAAACTAATAAAGCGCGCAGGCGTTTTCCACCATTTAAACTTGAATAACGCATTGCTTCAAGTAGTCGAGCCGAAGTGATTTCATCGGAATGGCTGTTAGTGGGAAGTCGGGCAGAGAGTGCTTGTTCGATGCGCAGTTGCCTTTGATTACGCCAATCAGAAAGAATAAAAGTATCGATCACGATTCAGAAGTATTACTGTCAAAATCGACTAAACTTGATTCACCTGATTGTTGTATTAACATTTGCACTTTTTGTTCAGCTGCTTGCAAGGCATCTTGACAATCACGAGTCAGTAGTACGCCACTTTCATAAAGTTTTAGCGATTCTTCTAGACTAATATCACCTTGTTCAAGGCGATTGACTAGTGATTCTAGCTCAATGACCGAGGCTTCATAATTCAGTTTTTTTCGTCTTACGGCCATACCCGTCTCTACACAAAATTTAATCAATACGTATTATATGTTAAACAGGGTTTTATTGCCCGCTGGATTGTTTGCTCGCTAGCCGTTAGGCTATCTCAGGTCTAATGACTTAAATCAACACATTTAAATTACCTCTCTATTCTACAAATGGGACTATGCAAAAAATAATTCGCGGTTTTTATAATTTACCATCAGCGGCCGATAGCTTGCTGAATGGGTGCGTGGCTACTATTGGTAACTTTGATGGTGTTCATTTAGGGCATCAAGCGGTATTGAATCAGCTTGCAATGAAAGGTGATGCCCTCGGATTACCTGTTGTTGTAATTACCTTCGAACCGCATCCGAATGAGTTTTTTTCCCCAAATAATGCGCCAGCTCGCTTAAGTCGGTTTCGAGAAAAAGTAGAAGCTTTACGTTGCTATGCGATTCAACAGCTTTGTGTGTTGCGTTTCAATAAAAAATTAGCGCAAATGACAGCCCAAGCCTTTATTGATGAGTTACTTGTAGATGGATTAAACGTCCGGTATTTAGTGGTCGGCGATGATTTTAAATTTGGCAAAGATCGTCAGGGCGACTTTTCTTTATTACAGCAAGTAGGAAAGGCGAAGGGATTTCAAGTGGTCAATATGCATACCTTCAAAATTGATAGCAGTCGAGTGAGTAGTACGCGAATTCGTCAAGCATTAAAAGCGGGAGATTTAGTACAGGCAGAAAAATTACTTGGTCGTCCTTATCGAATGAGTGGGCGAGTGGCACATGGTGACAAGCGAGGCCGAAAGATGGGCTTCCCTACGGCTAATATTCATCTTCACAGACGAAATGTGCCGTTAAATGGTGTCTATGCCGTACAGTTATTCGGCATTGAGGGCGAGCCGATTAAAGGTGTGGCGAATGTTGGTCTTCGGCCGACAGTGGGAGGGCGAATTACTTTGCTGGAAGTGCACCTTTTCGATTTCAATCGTGAGATTTATGGTGAACATGTGCAAGTACATTTTTTATGCAAATTACGAGATGAAAAGGAGTTTGAAGGTTTAGATATTTTGATGGCTCAAATTGATTTAGATTGTCAGCAAGCTAAGTTATATTTTTCAGGTCAAGCAACTGGGTGAACAACACTATTAAGTATTCTTGTCGCGATTATTATTGATAAGATGTGCAGAATAAAAATAGATTTAAGTAGGCATTAATACAATGAAAATCCTAATTAGTAATGATGATGGTTACATGGCTAGAGGTATTCACGCTTTAGCCGATGCGATGTCAAGTCTTGGCGAAATCACGGTTGTTGCGCCTGACCGAAACCGTAGCGGCGCCAGTAATTCTTTGACATTGGAAAACCCGTTACGGGTTAGTAGATTAGATAATGGCGTGTATCGTGTTGAGGGCACGCCAACGGATTGTGTTCATTTAGCGATTACAGGTTTATTAGACGAAGAACCTGATATGGTCGTGTCAGGTATCAATGCGGGTGCTAATTTAGGTGATGATGTGTTGTATTCAGGTACGGTCGCCGCGGCGATGGAAGGGCGGTTTTTAGGCCTGCCAGCGATTGCCATTTCATTGAATGGTCATACCGCTACCCATTACGAAACGGCGGCTTGGGCGGCGAAAAAAATTGTTATGCAGCTTCAACAATCATCATTACCTGCTGATACCATTTTGAATGTTAATGTTCCTGATTTACCGATTGATCAGATTACTGGCTTTGAAAGTACGCGATTAGGTCATCGCCACAAGGCAGAACCGGTGATCAAAGAGTATGACCCGCGCGGCCGCGAAATGTATTGGATAGGGCCGGCAGGTGAAGAGCAAGATGCCGGGCCGGGTACTGATTTTGATGCGATACGCCGTGGCGCAGTTTCTGTCACACCATTACATATCGATTTAACGAGTTATAAGGCCATTGAGAATGTGGCAACGTGGTTGCAAGGTGTTGTCATATGAGTGATGTATTCCAAGGTATTGGTATGACCTCACAACGGACACGGGATAGACTGATCGGACGATTAAAGGAACAAGGTATCCGAAACGTCGAGGTTTTGGCGGTAATAAAATCTTTGCCAAGACATGTGTTTGTAGATGAAGCCTTAGCAAGCCGAGCTTATGAGGATACAGCCTTACCGATAGGTCACAGTCAAACGATTTCACAGCCTTTTATTGTTGCTCGAATGACGGAAATCTTACTTGAAGGTCTACCCAAGAAAAAAGTATTGGAGGTCGGTACAGGTTCAGGCTACCAAACGGCTGTTTTGTCACGATTAGTTGAGCGGGTATTCAGTGTTGAACGTATTTCACCTTTGCAAAATCAAGCTCGTGAACGTTTTTATAATTTGAAATTAAATAATATTCGTTTAAAACATAGTGATGGTAGTTGGGGCTGGGAAGAAAATGCACCTTATGATGGGATTATCGTAACCTGTGCGCCGGAACAGGTGCCTGAAAGTTTATTAAAGCAATTGGCACCAGGTGGTCGTTTAGTGATCCCTGTCGGCGGAAGTGTCGGCCAATCTTTGCGAGTGATAGATCGTAATGGCAATACCTTTGAAGAGACAATCTTAGATGATGTGAGCTTTGTACCTTTACTGAGTGGCCAAATCTAGTGGCATTATTTTCAAAATTGTATGCCAAGGTGATGCAATGGTCTCGCCATAAATATGCGACTTATTGGTTAGCGTTAGTCAGTTTTACTGAGTCGTCTTGTTTTTTAATTCCGCCTGATGTCATGTTAGCGCCAATGACTTTAGCTAAACCAGAAAAAGCATGGTTTTATGCCGGCTTAACTACTGCCACATCTGTGTTAGGCGGTCTCTTGGGTTATGTCATTGGCATGACGGCTTTTCAGATGATTGAGCCTTGGTTAGTTTCTCTCGGCTATATGGATGCCTATCATCTTGCGGAACAATGGTTTGTCCAATGGGGTTTCTGGGCGATATTTTTAGCAGGATTTACGCCGATTCCTTATAAAGTATTTACCATCGCTTCTGGTGTTGCTGGCATGGCTTTGATCCCATTTCTGATTGGTTCGACTATTGGTCGAGGCATGCGATTTTTTTTAGTTGCAGGTTTAATGCGATGGGGAGGTGGGAGCTTAGAGGCAAAATTGCATAGTTGGATTGATCGCATCGGTTGGGCAACCGTTATAGTGCTGGTTATAGGTTATTTGATCTTCGCATAGTGATGAGACTGATTTTAATACTGCTGTTGTTAACCTTGACCGGCTGTGGCGGAAGCCGAGCAGTCGTTCCAGTAGGTAGTTATGGTTACAATTCTAATACCGAGTCTAAGAGTTTAAGTATTAGTTCACCATCCTTTTATAAAGTTAGAAGGGGCGATACCTTATATTCAATTAGTTTTCGCTATGGAATGGATTACAAAACACTGGCGAAAATGAATAATATTCGTTCGCCTTATAATATTTATGTCGGTCAAAAACTCTATTTTAAACAAGTTAAACAGGTCAATCAGGCAACTGCTCGCAATAAAACCGTCGTTAAGGAAAAAACACAAACAAGCACCAAAAAGCAGCAACCTCAAAAGACAAACCCACCGAGTTTGGCAAATCAAACGCTTAGTTGGCGCTGGCCTACATCAGGTAAAGTGATTTCAACCTATTCCACGACGACGACGGGTAGGAAAGGGATCGATATATCAGGGAAGTCTGGTCAACAAGTCGTTGCCGCAGCTTCAGGAAAGGTTGTGTATAGCGGAAATGGCTTAACACGCTACGGTAATTTATTAATAATTAAGCACAATGATGTCTATTTGAGTGCTTATGCACACAATAAAGCCTTACTGGTAAAAGAAGGACAATATGTAAAGGCGGGGCAGAAAATCGCTACGCTGGGTCGAAGTGGCACGCAGAAAGAACAATTACATTTTGAAATTAGGCGTAATGGCAAGCCCGTTGATCCTTTACGTTTCTTACCTAAACAATAATTAATAGGCCGAATACGCTACAATAATTAGCTTTGTGCTGCTAGCCGCAGTCATTCATTGTTATTTTCAAGAGGATTAACCGTTGGAACTAGGTGCCACCATGCAACGAATCAAAGAACTCCGAGGTCGTAGTGACGATCTTAGGGGGTATCTTTGACTATGATGTAAAAGCCGAACAATTAGTTGAAGTAACCCGAGAGCTTGAGTCACCCACAGTGTGGGATGATCCAGAACGCGCTCAGTCACTCGGTAAAGAACGTGCCAGTTTAGAGCGTATTGTCACGACATTATCTGATCACCATACGACACTTGATGATGCGAAAGAATTACTTGAGATGGCAGTCGAAGAGCAAGATCAAGATACGTTTGATGTCGTACAAGATGATCTCAATACCTTAGAAACCTCATTAGAAAAACTTGAGTTTCAACGGATGTTTTCTGGGAAAATGGATAGTAATAATGCTTATTTAGATATTCAATCTGGTTCGGGCGGTACGGAAGCGCAAGATTGGGCGAATATGATTTTGCGTATGTATCTTCGCTGGGGTGAAGGACAAGGCTTCAAAGTCGAGCTAGTAGAAGCGTCTTCGGGTGAAGTGGCGGGTATTAAAAGCGCAACGATTCGTTTTGAGGGGGAATATGCTTTTGGTTTATTGCGAACTGAAACAGGTGTCCATCGCTTGGTGCGTAAATCACCCTTTGATTCAGGTGCACGCCGCCATACTTCATTTGCATCAGTCTTTGTTTACCCTGAAGTCGATGAAAATATTGAAATTGAAATTAATAAAGCCGATTTACGTGTAGATACTTACCGTGCAAGTGGCGCGGGTGGTCAGCATGTTAATAAAACGGATTCAGCGATACGAATTACTCATATTCCAACGAATACCGTCGTGCAGTGTCAAAACCAACGTTCTCAGCATCAAAACAGAGATACGGCGATGAACTTATTGCGCGCCAAACTCTACGAGTTGGAATTACACAAACAGAATGAAGAAAAGCAATCCGCTGAAGATGCTAAATCAGATATCGGTTGGGGCAGTCAAATTCGTTCTTACGTCCTTGACCAATCACGGATTAAGGATTTACGTACCAATGTAGAAACCGGTAATACACAAGCTGTTTTAGATGGTGATTTAGACTTATTTATTGAGGCATCCCTAAAATCGGGACTGTAAAAGAGACCAATGATGACAAACGAAATTGAACAAGATGAAAACCGATTAATTGCCCTACGCCGAGAAAAATTAGCGGACTTACGAGAGCAGGGGAATCCTTTTCCGAATGATTTTCGTCGTAATGTAGTCAATGCGGAATTAACAGCAGAATATGAAAATACGTCAGCTGAAGAATTAAAGGACACGCCTCGACGGGTCAAAATTGCGGGTCGCTTGATGACTAAACGTGTCATGGGTAAAGCGAGCTTTGCGAATATTCGTGATATGTCTGGCGATATGCAGTTATACGTTAAACGTGATGATTTAGCCGAAGGTGTTTACGGAGAATTTAAACGCTGGGATTTAGGCGATATTATTGCCGCTGAAGGGGTGATGTTTCGTACGCAAAAAGGCGAGTTATCAGTGCTGGTGGACGATATTCGCTTATTAACAAAATCGTTACGTCCTTTACCCGAAAAATTCCACGGTTTATCTGATCAAGAAACCCGTTATCGTCAACGTTATGTTGATTTGATTATGAATGAAGCAAGCCGGAAAACGTTTATTATTCGTACGCGTATTATTGATGGCATTCGCCGGTTTCTGATGGCAAAAGACTATCTTGAAGTTGAAACACCAATGATGCAGGCCATTCCAGGGGGGGCAACAGCAAGACCATTTACGACATTTCACAATGCCTTAGATATGGATTTATTCCTTCGTATCGCACCAGAGTTATATTTAAAACGTTTAGTGGTCGGTGGCTTTGAACGGGTATTTGAAATTAATCGTAATTTCCGAAACGAAGGTTTATCAACCCGCCACAATCCCGAATTTACCATGGTAGAGTTTTACCAAGCTTATGCAGATTACAAGGAGTTGATGGATCTGACAGAAGAAATGTTACGCACGGTGACTCAAGATGTTTTGGGTACGTCACAAGTACATTATCAAGGTACAGATTTAGATTTTGCAAAACCCTTCCATCGTATGACGGTCAATGAATCAATATTACACTTTAATGCTGATATTTCTGCTGAGCAATTGGCAACGATAGAAGCGGCAACTAAGGTCGCTGAAGGGTTAAGTATTCCATTAAAGGCCAGCTATGGTTTAGGTAAAATTCAAATCGAAATATTTGAAAAAACGGTTGAACATCGCTTGATGGAGCCAACCTTTATTACGGCATACCCAACAGAAGTTTCACCTTTGGCACGTCGTAGTGATGCCGATCCTTTTGTGACTGATCGTTTTGAGTTTTTTGTCGGTGGTCGTGAAATTGCTAATGGTTTCTCAGAGTTAAATGATGCTGAAGATCAAGCAGAACGCTTTCAAGCACAAGTCGCGGATAAAGAAGCCGGTGATGATGAGGCCATGCATTTTGATGCTGATTATATTCGGGCTTTAGAATACGGTATGCCGCCAACAGCTGGTGAAGGTATAGGTATTGATCGCTTAGTTATGTTGCTAACAGACTCGCCCTCGATTAGGGATGTTTTGTTATTTCCGCATATGCGGCCCGAATAAACAGATACATTCACAATATAAAAGCGGCTATTTGTTGCTCAAAACAATTAGTCGCTTTTTTTGTGCTGAAATATGCAGATTACATGGCTGAAAATAAAGCTAATGCCTCGGCATATTCTTCACTATTTTCATCTAGTTCGACAATATTTGTATTGGTATCAATATTTAGTTTTGTAAAAGCTTTGATGGTTTGTAATTGCTCTTCAGAAAGGACTTTATCTGTACCTGTATAGCTTTGTATATTGGCGACTTGAATAATATCAACTAAATCAACTTTGTTACCAGTGTCACGGTCATACTTTTGATGTTCCGCAGCAACGGCAATCAAGCTCTCTGAAAAATTCCAACTTCTTAAAATAGCTTCACCAATACGTGTATGTAGTCGCGCAATAAGACTATCAAGCATGGCCGTATTTTCAAGCAAGCTTGGTGACTGTTCTGCTTTTAAAAGAATAGGCAATACACCTATATCGTGAATTAAACCTGCAAGCATTGCTTCATCATTCTTAATGCTTGGTTGTTTAGAAGCAATAACTAGGCTGATAGAAGCCACTTCGATGGAATGTTCCCATAATTCATGCAACTGTTTTTCTAAACGATCAGAAGAGGTTTGAAACATTTGTTCCATTACTAAACTAGTGACAAGATTTTTGACCATGATTAACCCCATGCGAGCAACCGCCATTTGGACACTTTCAACAGGCATTCGACCGCGATATAAAGCACTATTTGCTACTTTTACTAGGCGAGTAGATAAGGCGGGATCAGTGATAATAATATTGGCTAATTTTGTTGCTGTAACCTCAGGATCATCTACAATCTCTCTCACTTTCAATGCGACTTCTGGTAACGTGGGTAACACTAAGGAACCATTTTCTAACTCAGCTAAAATTTCGTTATAAAAAGTTTCTTGTTCAGTCATAATGATAAGTTCTGTAGAATGTTATTTGTAGTAGAAACCATTTTCAGTTATTTTGCTCGGTTTGCCAACCGTTATTGCTATTTTCAGGTACTTAAGTGAACGACGACTTTCCTAGAATTAAACGCCTCCCACCTTATGTGTTCAATATCGTTAACGATTTGAAAGCTCAAGCTCGTGCGCGCGGTGAAGATATTATTGATTTTGGCATGGGTAATCCAGATCAGCCGGCCCCACCGCATGTTATCCAAAAACTAACTGAGGCGGCTCAGCGTCCAGATACTCACCGCTATTCAGTATCTCGAGGCATTCCGCGTTTACGCAAAGCTATCTGTAACTGGTATCAGCGTCAGTTTAATGTGACACTTGATCCAGAAACAGAAACGATTGTTACGATAGGATCAAAAGAAGGTCTTGCACACTTGGCTTTAGCCACTGTTGGACCAGGCGATGCTATTTTAGTACCCAACCCTGCCTACCCGATCCACCCTTATGGTTTTGTTATTTCTGGGGCTGATATTAGGCATGTACCTTTGGTACCAGGTGGTGATTTTTTTGCTGAATTAGAAAAGTCAGTGAAAGATTCATGGCCAAAACCGAAAATGCTGGTATTAAATTTTCCCGGAAATCCAACCACTCAATGTGTGGACTTAGCATTTTTTGAGAAAATTGTTGCCTTCGCTAAAGAGCATCAAATTTGGGTGGTGCATGATTTAGCCTATGGTGAAATTACTTTTGATGGTTATAAAGCTCCCTCTATTTTACAAGTGCCTGGTGCGATTGATGTCGCTGTAGAGTTTTATACGTTGTCTAAAACCTACAACATGCCAGGCTGGCGTGTCGGTTTTATGTCCGGTAATCCAACCTTAGTGTCAGCGCTAGCAAGAATGAAGTCATACCTTGATTATGGCATGTTTACGCCGATTCAAGTGGCAGCTATTGCTGCATTAGATGGGCCTCAAGATTGCGTTGCAGAAATAGTGGAAACTTATAAAAAACGTCGCGATGTGTTGTGTGATGGTCTAAATTCAATCGGTTGGAAAGTGGAAAAACCAAAGGCAACTATGTTTGTTTGGGCACAGATTCCTGAGAAATATCGTGAAATGGGCTCACTCGAATTTACTAAAAAGTTATTACATGAGGCAAAAGTAGCGGTATCACCTGGTATCGGTTTTGGTGAATATGGTGATGATCACGTTCGTTTTGGTTTAATTGAAAATGAACACCGCACACGTCAAGCGATCCGAGGGATCCGCGACATGTTTAAAAATAGTTAGGGGATAGTTTTGCAATCAGTAAAAATCGGAATTTTAGGCTTAGGCACTGTTGGTGGTGGTACCGTTAATGTACTCACCCGTAATGCAAAAGAAATTAGTCGTCGAGCAGGCCGTGATATTGAGATTTCACGCGCTGCCGATCGTGATTTAGAGTCACCAAAAATTTGTAACACCGATGGTATTTCATTGACAGATAACGCAATGGATATTATCAATGACCCCGAAATTGAAATTGTTGTTGAACTGATCGGCGGCACGGGCATTGCGCGTGAATTAGTGATGAAGGCCATTGAAAGTGGCAAACATGTTGTCACTGCTAATAAAGCACTGATTGCCTTACATGGTAATGAGCTATTTGCTAAAGCACAGGAAAAAGGCGTTACGATTAGTTTTGAAGCCGCTGTTGCTGGCGGTATTCCTATCATAAAAGCAATGCGCGAAGGCTTGGCGGGAAATCGAATCGAATGGTTGGCGGGCATTATCAATGGCACAGGTAACTTTATTCTTACCGAAATGCGAGATAAAGGCCGTAACTTTGCTGAGGTATTAACTGAAGCTCAGGCTTTAGGCTATGCCGAAGCTGATCCTACATTTGATGTTGAAGGAATTGATGCTGCGCACAAGCTGACTATTATGGCGTCTATCGCTTTTGGGATCCCATTACAGTTTGATAAAGCCTACACCGAAGGCATTAGTAAAGTATCTCAAGAAGATGTGAAAAATGCCGGTGAATTAGGTTATCGAATTAAACATTTGGGTATAGCTAAAAAAACACCGCACGGCGTTGAGCTACGCGTTCATCCAACGCTTATTCCTCATCGTCGCTTGATCGCAAATGTTGATGGTGTGATGAATGCGGTGTTAGTTCATGGTGATGCCGTTGGGCCAACACTTTATTACGGTGCGGGTGCTGGCTCCGATGCAACTGCTTCAGCCGTCGTTGCTGACATTGTTGATGTGGTCAGAGCCTTAACGTCTGATCCAGAAAATCGCGTGCCACATTTAGCCTTTAAGCCAGATTCTTTGGATAACACACCTATTTTGCCAATGTCTGAAGTTATTACGTCTTATTATTTACGAATCGCGACAGAAGATAAATTAGGTGTTCTCGCAGACATTACACGAATTCTAAGTGAAAATAGTGTCAGTATTGAAGCGATTGTCCAGAAAGAACCTGAGCAGCAAGGTGGTATGGTGCCACTTATTATGTTGACACATGAAGTGGCAGAGAAAAATATGGATGCGGCGATTGCACAAATTGAAGCATTAACGACAGTTATGGATTCTGTCATGCGAATTCGTATGGAATCATTAGGATAGAGCTGACGTAAGTTAAGCACGCCAATATAAATTTATAAAGAGGAAATTTTATGTCATTTCGTCCACGTTACACAGGCCTAATTGAGCGTTACCGTGATCGATTACCTGTCAGTGTTGATACCAAGTTGATTAGTTTGGGTGAAGGGAATACACCTTTATTAAAATTGGATAATATTCCTGCCGTATTGGGTAAAGACGTTGAGATTTATGTTAAGTACGAAGGTTTAAATCCTACGGGTTCATTTAAAGATCGCGGTATGACAATGGCCGTGACCAAAGCGGTTGAAGAAGGTAGTAAAGCAATTATTTGTGCGTCAACCGGTAATACATCAGCTGCAGCTGCAGCCTATGCTGCACGTGCTGGTATTACTGCTTTTGTATTAATTCCTGATGGCAAAATTGCCTTAGGTAAATTAGCGCAAGCGATGATGCATAATGCGGTTGTCATTCAAATTAAAGGTAATTTCGATGAAGGCATGCAATTAGTAAAAGATGTTGCAGAACATGCGCCTGTCACCATTGTTAACTCGATTAATCCCTATCGCTTACAAGGTCAAAAAACAGCGGCATTTGAAATCGTTGAAGAATTAGGTCGCGCACCAGATTATCATTGCTTGCCAGTCGGTAATGCTGGAAATATTACTGCACACTGGATTGGTTACAGTGAATATGCTTCTGAATGTGGCGATCATGTGACGGACTCATGTGCGCTTTGCCACGGTGACTGTAAGTTTGCTAAAGGTGCAATTGTTAACAGTCGCCCTAAAATGATCGGTTATCAAGCAGCAGGTAGTGCACCATTTATGCGTGGTGCAATGGTTGATTCGCCTGAAACAGTGGCGACTGCCATTCGCATCGGCCATCCTCAAAGTTGGGATATGGCATGGAAAGTTAAGGAAGAATCGGATGGTTGGTTTGATGAGTGTGATGATGAGTCTATCTTAGCGGCCCAAAAATTATTAGCCGAGAAAGAGGGGATTTTTTGTGAACCTGCTTCAGCGACATCATTAGCAGGTGCTATTAGAGATATCCAATCAGGTAAAATTCCTGAAGGTAGTACGGTTGTTTGTACATTGACTGGCCATGGCTTGAAAGATCCTGATATTGCTATTAAGCAAAGTACATCCCCCCTTATTACTGTCGATGCCAGCCTTGATGCTGTTCGCGATGCTATTTTAGGTAATATGGCGCGCTAATGGATAACGTCGAGTTTTCAGCGCCAAATGAGGCAGAAATAAAGGCAGCAAAAGCGCCCCATGATATTTTCTTAAGCAACTTAATTATGAATCATATTTTGTTGTTTACTGGGATCTCGACCTTTGGTCCACAATACTTATATTTTATGGCATTAGTGCCTACCTTTTCAGTGATGGCACTGAGCTACACCTTCTACCGAGCAATGAAAGTAAAACAAGAAGACAGTCAGTTTGTTTATATTCATTGGCAAATTGCTCGCAGATGGAGTTTATTATTTACTTATGCTTTATTATTACTGTCTTCTGTATCGATACTAGGCTGGTTGGCCAATCAACATCTTGGTCTGATGAAAGAGGCTGTATATGGTTTGATTGGCGGTTTGGGTATCTTGCCCACCTTAGTGACAGTGTTGGTATTAATCGTCATTGAGTCAGACTCGTTACACCATGCTCGCATGGGAACGCTGCCAAAGTGGGCATTACGACAATTTTTAGGAGTGGAAGACTAAGCGTTATTGAGTCGAGTTAACACTTTTTCACGCCATTCATCTGATAACGCATGTAGCTTAACGGCCACGTTCATTACTCGCTCAGCGTCAGTAAAGTCTGGATCAAAGTAAGCCATAAATAAAGTTCTGACAGATAATTGCTGTGGGCTTTGATAGATGCGAGTTACTTTATCACCTGATTCAATTAGCCCCATTTTCAATACTTTAAAGTAAATACCGGTATGGCCATGCTGAATAAACTTTTTAGGCATGGTAGTTAGAGTTAAGGCTATGCCAAGTTTGAAGCAAGGCACGCGGGGTTGAGTCACTTCTAAAATACAATCACCGATTTGTAACTTGTCACCAATACACAATAAAGATTCATCTAAACCACGTATGGTTAGATTTTCTCCAAACTGACCGTAATGCAGTTCAGATCGAGTTAACCGTAGTCGCCAATAATCATATTGTTCTGCCGAAAAGGCATAAACGGCTTTGTGGCCACCGCCATGATTTTCCAAATCAACTTGCTTATCACCTGCTAAGTTAAACTCGCCGACGGAGACTCTTCCTGCAACAGGTTTTTTAAAAATACTGGTTGATATTTGGGTGTTATTGTAATTAATTTCGATAGGCAGTGAGACATTGACTGACACTAACTTCATTGTTGATGAGGTACGACGGAATGAATGACCAGATTGTCCTCAAAGAACACCACAAAATTGTTATAGACCCAACGGGTGATGGGGGGGTGACCAATGGCATCTGATTTTTGTTCAGGTTGACCAAACTTTTGTTCAACGAGTGCCATAGACATGCCCTGTGTAGGACGTAAGATGCCTTGGCTGCTATTTGGTACCTGATAAGATGGATCGGTTATTGAAATCAGCTCTGCATGGCTTAGTGATACTATCGATGACAAAGCGATCGTGACTAAGATTACTCTATAATTGTTCATTGGCTAAATTCCTTATAAAAGACAAAAACAGCATACTATTCTGGTAAGAATAGCTCAATAAGAACATTCAGATAACGCTGGCCTTTTTCTGTTGGACGAATGTGATGAATATCTCTTGTTAAAAGCCCTTGTTGTTCAGCAGATTGCAAGGCTTTGTCTATATGAGAAATAGGAAGGCCTGCGTGTTGGTAAAACAAAGGGGTAGGAAAACCATCCGTTAATCGAAGTGCATTCAACATAAACTCAAATCCAATATCGGCTTTACTAATCACTTCTTCGGTTAATATGACTGAGGGTGAACCTGCAGAATCGATAAAAGCTTGGGGTTGTTTTTGTTTTGATCGACGAGTGATGGATTGTTTAGCCGCATCGGTTATTTTGCCATGTGCACCAGCGCCAATCCCCAAATAATCACCAAACTGCCAATAATTTAGATTATGTTGGCAGTGATGTTTATCTTTAGCGTAAGCGGATACCTCATATTGCTGATAACCGGCTTCTGCGAATCGCTGTTGATTCGCTATCTGCCAATCAATGATTGGATCTTCATCGGGCAAAGTGGGGGGGGGGTGATAAAATAAAGTATTAGGTTCAAGTGTTAATTGATAATACGAAATATGGCTAGGTTCGAGTGCGATCGCTGTGGCTACATCATGTCGAGCTGTTTTTTCCGTTTGATGCGGCAAGCCAAACATGAGATCTAAATTAAAATTATCAAACCCTACTTTGTGGGCTGTTTCAATCGCTTTTATAGCTTGTTTACTATCATGAATTCGACCAAGAGCAGTGAGAGACTGATCGTTAAAACTTTGAATACCGATAGATAAGCGGTTAATTCCTAGATCACGATAGTCGGCAAAGCGTTGTGCCTCAAAAGTGCCCGGATTAGCTTCAAGAGTAATTTCAGCGTGAGGACTTAAGGGTATTAAAGCGCGAATGGCTGAAAATAAACGCTCATAAGCCTCAGCTGAAAATAAACTCGGTGTGCCACCGCCGATAAAGATGCTTTGTACTGTTCGACCCCACACCGAGGGCATCTCTTGTTCCAAATCGCGGATTAAAGCATTGATATAGGCGGTTTCAGGTAAATTGTCTGGCGACTTGTGAGAGTTGAAGTCGCAATAAGGACATTTTCGCACGCACCAAGGCACATGAATATAGAGGCTAAGTGGTGGCAGAGCAGTGAAATTAAACATAGTGAGTTTGTAGCCTCAGGGTGTGAGCTAGACTTTGATTCAGTTGTTCTAAAAGCACTCGTAGGCTATGCAATAGTTAATTTAATGCGGTAACACTTTATCAATTTTATTAACTAGGTTGCCTACTGCTCCTGGAATAGCTAATTTAGGATCACCTTTCACTTCACTACGAAACTCTTTGACCAATGTGTTTTTATGCGTATCAAAAACGCGGACGATTAAATACGAAAATAAGTAAGTAGGTTTATGCAAACGACCAATTAGAATGTAATCAGCACCATGATTTAGCCCTAGTTCAGCAGCACATTTTGCACAATCAAAAAGATAGCCGGCACTTTTATCTGCATTATTTTTCGCTTCATAAGGCACATCAACAACGGTAAAGCCTTGTTTATTGTCGAGACCTTTGCGAAGAAAAAATTCAATATCACGTAGCTTTTGCTGTTCTTGAGCATCGATTTCCGCTACTTTTTGCGGATCAGATAACTTCATTGATAAATCTAATAACTCAAAGTGAGGCACAGCAATTTTGGTCTCAGCCACTGCTATATTGCTCATTAATACCAATGATAAGAATAAAAAATGGACATACATTTTCATATTGAATTTTCCTGTAGTGAATCACGAAATATTTCGTAATAATATTACATACTATCGATCTAGTTACCGTCATCAGCAATTTGCTTATGATGTACGGGCAAATTGCCTTTTGAATGCTTGTATCGCCTTGCCGCGGTGACTTATCGCGTGTTTTTGTTCCGAAGATAACTGTGCGGCACTGCATTTTAATTCAGGCACCCAAAAAACAGGGTCATAACCAAAACCGCCATCGCCTATCGCTTGCGTTAAAATTTGCCCTTGCCAATCTCCTTGGCAAATCAGCGGTGTCGGATCTTTAGAATGACGCATCAAAACCAGTAGACATTGGTAGCGGGCTGAACGTTCCTGAACAGGCACGTCGTTTAAAGCTGCTAGAAGGGCATTACGATTGATTTCATCATTAGCATGCTCACCTGCAAATCGTGCCGAATAGATTCCTGGTGCCCCAAGTAAATAATCGACTTCGATACCTGAATCATCGGCAATAGCCGGTAATCCTGTATGTTCGCAGGCATTACGTGCTTTGATAATGGCATTTTCGACAAAGCTTAGCCCCGTTTCTTCGGCTTCTGGTACATCAAACTCAGATTGAGGTATGACTTCAATATCAAATGACGCAAATAGTTCAGCAAATTCACGGAGTTTGCCCTTATTACCACTGGCTAAAACGATTTTATTCATAATTTAGATAATTTATGAGGCTAAAGCATCACGTTGGTGTTGTAATAAATTATCAATACCTTCACCCGCTAAAGCGAGCATGGCATTTAACTCTTCAGGTCGGAATGCGTGACCTTCTGCTGTACCTTGTACTTCAATATAGGCACCGGCTTCATTCATAACCACATTCATATCCGTTTCAGCATTTGAATCTTCCGCATAATCAAGATCAAGTACGGGCACACCATTGTAAATACCGACGGATACCGAAGCGACTTGACCGTGTAATGGATTTTTTTTGATTTTTTTCTTATTCAAAAGATAAGTAATTGCATCATGCAAAGCCACAAAAGCACCCGTAATAGAAGCGGTACGTGTGCCACCATCAGCCTGAATAACATCACAATCAATCGTAATGCTACGTTCGCCTAAGCCTTTCAAATCAATCGCCGCGCGTAAAGAGCGGCCAATTAAGCGTTGAATCTCCATGGTGCGACCACCTTGTTGACCACGCGCCGCTTCACGTTGCATTCGGCTACCTGTCGAACGTGGCAACATACCATATTCAGCCGTCACCCAGCCTTCACCTTTGCCGCGTAAAAAATGTGGGATGCGCTCTTCAACTGAAGCGGTACATAAGACCTTAGTATCGCCAAATTCGACTAAAACCGATCCCTCAGCGTGTTTGGTGTAGTTGCGAGTGATAGTGATTTCACGAAGTTGATTAGCTTGACGACCGCTTGGACGCATAGATCTTTCCTTAAATAACAAAAATAATGCCACTATTATACGTGGCTGAATGTTATTACTGACGCTTTTCGTTAATATGTCTGTTTACTCACACATTCAGGAATAATCGTGACACGAAGCATGACCGCATTCGCTCGCCAAGAAGCGCAAACAGAACAAGGTGATTTAACATGGGAAATCCGCAGTGTTAATCATCGTTATCTTGAAGTCTCACTCCGCTTGGATGAACGTTTCCGCCCTTTAGAAATGAAAATTAGAAAGCTATTTTCTGATAAATTAACGCGCGGTAAAGTCGATGCAGTATTGCGATATAAAGCACCTGAACAACAGCAAGCGGCATTAGACATTAATCGAGATTTAGCAAAATCGCTTATCGCAAGTTGTGATGAATTATCCTTAATGACGACCCGACCTGCGCCAATAAATATGCTAGATGTCTTGCAATGGCCTGGTGTTTTAAAAGCGAATACGCCCGATCAAAAAACACTTGATAAAGCCGTTATGACTTCAATTAATCAAGCGATTAACGAATTAATCGAGACCCGTGAAACAGAAGGGGCGGCCTTACAAAAAATGATCGAACAGCGTTGCACTGATATTAATACGATCGCCATTGAAACACGTAACAAAATGCCTGTTATTTTGGAACAGCATCGCCAACGTTTAGCTGAGCGTGTGGCCGATATGGAAGTAACGCTTGATCCAGAACGGCTTGAACAAGAAATGGTCGTGCTTGCTCAAAAAAGCGATGTCGCCGAAGAATTAGATCGCTTGCAAAGTCATATTGTTGAAGTGGGAAATGTCTTACAACGTGATGAACCTGTCGGTCGTCGTTTAGACTTTTTAATGCAAGAACTGAATCGCGAAGCCAATACCTTAGCATCAAAATCGATCGATACTGGCACAACGCGTAATTCTGTTGATCTCAAAGTATTGATTGAGCAGATGCGTGAGCAGATCCAGAATATTGAATAAACACCTACGTTTTAGCGTATCTGCGTTCTTAAAGTATCAGCCTGTTGGTCACTTTGAATAAGCTGACACTTCTATTTGTGAGGCAGTGTATCAATCACTAACCAGATTTCATCATCATGGTGTTCGAGTGGCAAACTGGTTAAGTTCTTGCCGGTACAAGGGCCGGCAACACAATGCCCATCTTCTAGGGTAAATAATGCACCATGAGTAGAACATTGGATATGTGTCGCTTCAAGGGATAAAAACGCATCAGGCTGCCAATTGAGTGGGATGCCGAGGTGAGGGCAGTGATTTTGATAAGCATGAAGTTGATTTTCTAGTCGGATCAGAAAGAGTTCAAGTTGACCTTGGTCTGTTTCGACTGAAAATCCACGTGTTTGAAGTTCGGCAATATCTTGGTTATGGCAGAGAAAATAGCGAGACATAGTATTAATCTTTTAAGTTATGAGTGAGCTGAGTAAAGCCGACTTGGCCACATTTATGACCCGCGAGTCGGCATGCATAAGTTAAAGCGGTGTTTATATCGGCATGGTTCACTAATTGATGAATGAAGCCAGCATTAAACGTATCACCTGCACCTAAGGTATCAATGACTTGTTCAGGAGGAAATGCCAGACTGTGAAACACTTTTTTGTCCTGATTGATCGCCCATGCACCGTCTTTTCCCCATGCACAGCTAGCGATATTATTAATCTTTAATGATGATAAAAGACGGGTAGCATCCGAAAAACCATTCGCTTGCGCATAATGCTGAGAAAAGAGCAGTGCATTTGGTAAATCAAATAAGCGTTCAATCTCTGGGCGAGGTTTTTCAATTTCTAATGAGCAGGGAAGCTGCGGATGGTGTTTTTTGAGGTGTAATAACATCAGTTGCGTGTCAGCGATATTACGTCCTTCGAAATGAACCCAATCAAAACCGGTAAGGTCAATCTTTGCAAAATCAGCAAAACTAAATTCAGGACAATCTCGGTGGTGAACAATCGTCCGACTACCCGTTTGTTGATTTAATGTGATGTATGAGGTGGGCATTTTGCCATGAGTAAGTCGTCTGCAAGCTGACATATCAATGTGATGATGGTTTAAATCTTGCTGAATAACACCGCTATCTGGTTCATCAATTACTACGCCACCCCAAGTACAATGATGGCCTAATTGACTGAGCACCGTTAGGGTATTCGTGGCATTACCACCGCGAGTTTGATGTTGGCTTAAAGCGCGATGCTCACTATCTTCGTCAGGATAACCGTCAACGGTATTGATGATGTCGAGCGTCGCGATACCGATTGCGAGAATATGGGCCATAAGTGATAAAAATCCCCTCCCAATAAGGCTAGAGGGGATTGAACCTTATCGATTAAATAGTATCGAAAATAGCGGCAACGGCAGTGGTAATATCATCAACATTACCGATACCAGCAATGCTGTGTAATTTGCCTTGTGATTGATAATAACCAATCAATGGTGATGTTTGCTCTAAATACACATTTAAACGGTTGCCAATGGTTTCTTCATTATCATCGGCACGTTGCAGTAACTCGCCATTACAGGCATCACATTGACCAGCAATTTTAGAAGGTGATAAATGGATATTGTAAATCGCACCGCAGTCTTTGCAGGTACGGCGACCAGTCAAACGTTGCAGTAACTCTTCAAATGCCACATCAAGTAAAACGACGCCTTGTAATGGTTGGTTTAATGCCGTTAACATGGCATCTAACGCTTCTGCTTGGGCAATATTGCGAGGAAAGCCATCTAAAATATAACCGTGTTTAGCGTCATTTTGAGAAATGCGCTCTCTGATCAATCCAATTACAATTTCATCAGACACTAAAGCGCCTGCATCCATGGCAGATTTCGCTTGTTTACCTAATTCAGTGCCAGCAGCAACGGCTGCTCTTAACAAGTCACCTGTCGAAACTTGCGGAATGTTATATTTTTCTGATAACACTGCGCCTTGTGTGCCCTTACCTGAACCGGGTGCGCCTAATAGAACTGTTCTCATGGATTACCTCTTTAAAATAACTATGTTTTAGGATGTACTTAGTATGGTTGTCGCGATTAACGGATACTGATACGCGATGATTGCAGCACAAGTTGGCTGATTGATGCGCCCAGCTTTCCTGAAAACTGGTCAAAGTAACTAGGTCTAAGTGTGTAGTCAACAATCTCTTCAGCGCCGACAATATCTCGTGCGACGGTACTGCTGTTAGCGAGACCATCAATTAGCCCTAGCGGGAGTGCTTGTTCACCGGACCAAAATAGGCCGGTAAATAAGCGAGGGTCATCACTCAATCGTTCTCCTCGACCTGCTTTGACGACGTCAATAAATTGTTGATGAATATTATTGAGCATTTCGTGAGCAAATTCTAAATCAGCTTCTTTAATGGGTAGAAATGGATCAAGGAATGCCTTATTTTTACCGGCCGTCACTGAGCGACGTTCAACGCCCATTTTATCGATGAGGCCAGTAAAACCGAAGCTATCCATTCTTACACCAATTGAGCCAACAATACTGGCTTTGTCAGCATAAATTTCTTTAGCGGCAACGGCGATGTAATAACCCCCTGATGCACAGACATCTTGAATAACCGCATAGACGGGAAAGTCAGGACGTGTTGCTTGTAAACGTTTGATTTCATCATTGATAATACCTGCTTGAACAGGGCTGCCACCAGGTGTATTTAATCTCAGAATAAGGCCTTGTGCATTTTTACTTTCAAAGGCATCTCTAATACCTGTCACAATGGCATCAGCGCTTGCTTCAGCATCAGCAGAAATTTCACCATTAATTTCAACTAGAGCGGTATGCTCAGTCTTATGCATTGGTAAGTCATCTGATGGAATTATCAGCATTAATACCGCAAACAAATATAAAAACATTAGCCCTTTGAATACATAACCCCAACGGCGACTTTTACGCTGTTCTTGTAATGCCGCAAAAGCAAGATCTTCAAGTACTTTACGTTCCCATGCACCGGCACTCTGATGAGATTGATTATTGGCAGTTGAAGCGTTATCGCTAGAAGGTGGAAAGTCACCAAATGTGGTCATAAATAGTTAATCCTGAATCGTTGGCAATTGTTTAATAATGATAAATTTTAATGCAGTAAATCATATCAGCACGATGGCGACAAGTTGATTAACCATTGTTCCGCTTGATGTAAGTCGGCCACTATTCCTTTGGGCTTACATGCTTGGAGTGTTTCTTTGCTATGGGCGCCATGACTAATACCTAAACTATGTGCTCCGGCATTATGTGCCATTTGTAAGTCATACTCGGTATCACCAATCATCAGGGTTTTATTTGCTTCCACGCCAAAATAAGTGATCAGTTCTTCTAGCATTTGCGGGTGGGGTTTGGAATGACATTCTCCAGCACAGCGCGTGGCATGAAATAAAGGACCTAATTGACTACTCACCAAGACTTTATCTAAACCACTGCGACTCTTTCCTGTTGCTACACCAAGAAAATAATTTTGTTGATTGAGGGATTTAATGAAATTGTAAGCGTTAGCAAACAAGGGGGTGTCGAGCGGGTTGCCAAGCCAAATATCGCGATAGGTATCGGCTAATAAGTTAATGGTTGATGCGTTAGCATCGGGGTAAAGTGCGTAAGCGGCCTCATTAAGGCCAAGGCCGATTATATGACTGATCGCAGCATCATTGAGTGGTGCTAGGTCTAATTGGCGGATGGCTTGTTGCATACAGGTGACTATGTGGCCGGTTGAATCCATTAAGGTGCCATCCCAATCAAAGACAATGAGTTCATAATGACTCATGCTTGTTGTCTCAATTTAGTGAGTACATTTTCTAATTGTTCTGGTAATGGCGCTTCTAACATGACGGACTGGTTAGTTGATGGGTGGGTAATGCCCAGTTTCCATGCGTGTAAAAACATTCTTTTTAAGCCAAACTTTTTCATCTCTTTATTAAAATTACGTTGTCCGTATTTATCATCACCCGCCATTGGCGTTTCCATAAAGTGAGCATGAACACGAATTTGATGTGTGCGTCCGGTATAAAGTACCACTTCAGTGAGTTGTGCTTGTTTGAACGATTCAACTGGGATAAACACCGTTTTAGCGTATTTACCTTCTGGATCGACACGCACCATTCGCTCACCCGATGAAACAGTGTTTTTTAATAAAGGTTGCTCAATAAGGCGTTCATCTTTACCCCAACTCCCTTTTAATAGGGTAAGGTAGCGTTTGTTGAGATCATGATTGATCATTTGTTGTTGCAGGTTAAGTAAGGCATCACGATTTTTAGCTAATAATAAGCAACCCGATGTGTCACGGTCTAATCGATGCACTAATTCTAAAAATGGCAATTCAGCACGTATAACACGGAATGCTTCAATAATACCTTGCTGAATATTGCTGCCAGCATGGACTGCTAAACCGCAAGGTTTGTTCAAAACAAGTAAATCATCATCTTCTAGTAAAATATTTTCAGTGAGCTGGCGGCGTAAAAATTCACTTACTGTTGTCGGCGTGGTGTCTTCTGAAACATGTAACGGAGGAACGCGGACTGAATCACCTGCTTGAATTTTGTAAGTTTGCTTGATTCGTCCTTTATTAACTCTAACCTCACCTTTTCTGATAGCGCGATAAATACGACTTTTAGGTACGCCTTTTTCTAATGTAAGTAGAAAGTTGTCGATACGTTGGCCAGCTTGTTCAGAGCTAATGTCGATGAACTGTACTGGATTTGAGATGCTACTGGACTTGGTATTGCTGCTTGTCATAAAAATGTCTAGTTGTTGGCTATTGCTGATATGACTGCGTACTGTTATATTCGGTAGCTGGTCATTAAGTTTTAAAAAAGTCAGTATACCGACTTTTAGATAACATGACCTGAAATGGCATAGTCGCGCCTTCACTTGAAATATAGATTATGGAAGTTGATGCGGCAAAGCCCAACAAGTTTTGATTTAACACGTTTGACCATAGTCAGACGTGATTGGTGCTCAATAATGGGCAAGAAAATAAATAGTTCTCGTGTCTTGGTGATAATGAATAAGTAACGTACCAGGCAGGGCAATGACAAGTAATTAATAAAGATAAATATCTGGCCAGCTGCACCATGGGGTGAAGCGCTGATATTTGATTAGGGTCACAGAATACTATTGTGACAGTAGATAGTGTCTATAGGGCGCACACTACATATAGGCATAAACAATGTGCAAACGTAAGACGCATTGGGAGTATTAATTGCACAAAAAATAATGTCGCCCTGTTAAAATCAGGCTTTTATATCTGATAGTGTACCCACAAAACCATACAAAAATGGTAGTGAACCAGCGTGAGAACCTCAACAAGAGGTTAGTGCATGAAACGAATTTTAATTAACGCAACGCATGAAGAGGAATTGCGCGTTGCGATGGTAGATGGCCAGCGTTTATTTGATTTAGATATCGATATCCCATCTAGAGAGCAAAAGAAAGGTAACATTTACAAAGGCAAGATTACTCGAGTAGAACCTAGTTTAGAAGCTGTTTTTGTCGAATATGGATCAGAACGACAAGGCTTTCTCCCCCTGAAAGAAATTTCAAAAAGCTATTTCAAACAAAAAAGTGGTGACAGCGAATCTGGCCGTATTAATGTGCAAGACGTATTGTCTGTTGGCCAAGAACTGGTTATCCAAATTGAAAAAGAAGAGCGTGGCAATAAAGGCGCTGCGTTAACGACAATGATTAGCCTTGCAGGACGTTATTTAGTCTTAATGCCAAATAGTCCGCGTGCTGGCGGTATTTCACGTCGCATTGAAGGCGATGAACGCGCCGAACTACAAGAAGCTTTACGTTCGTTAACCGTTCCTGAAGGGATGGGCATGATCGTTCGTACTGCGGGTGTTGGTAAGCAAGCCGAAGAATTGCAGTGGGATTTAGAATATCTAGTCCAGTTATGGACAGCGATTGATAGTGCTACGAAAGAGCGTAAAGCTCCATTTTTAGTTTATCAAGAAAGTAATATCATCATTCGAGCACTACGTGATTATTTACGCAAAGATATTGGTGAGATCTTAGTCGATTCACCTGAAATGTATCAAACGGGTTATGACTTTATGCGTATGGTAATGCCGCATGAGTTAAGTAAATTTAAGCTATATCAAGACAAAGTCCCATTATTTACTCGCTATCAAGTTGAGAGTCAGATTGAAACAGCGTTTCGTCATGAAGTTCGCTTGCCTTCTGGTGGCGCTTTAGTGATTGACCCAACCGAGGCATTGATTTCAATTGACGTTAACTCTGCCCGTGCCAATAAGGGCGGTGATATCGAAGAAACAGCCTTTAATACCAATTTAGAAGCGGCCGAAGAAATTGCGCGTCAATTACGTATTCGTGATTTAGGTGGCTTGGTCGTCATTGACTTTATCGATATGGGCCCTAGCCGTCATCAACGTGAAGTTGAAAATCGTCTACGTGATCATCTCAAAGCCGATCGAGCTCGCGTTCAAGTAGGTCGTATTTCTCGTTTTGGCCTGCTAGAAATGTCACGCCAACGTATCCGTCCTTCATTAGGCGATGCCCATGAGGAAGTGTGTCCTAGATGTTCTGGTCTAGGCCATATACGTGGGGTTGAATCATTAGGTCTAGCTGTTCTCAGGCTGTTAGAAGAAGAGTCGACAAGAGAGGGTATTGGACAATTAGTTGTACAATTACCCGTGTCTGTTGCCACATTTATGCTAAATGAAAAACGTAATCAATTAGATACTATTGAACGCCGACATAGCGTGAGGCTTTTACTTATTCCTAATCCACATCTAGACACGCCCCATTATGACATTGAGCGTATTAAAGATGACGGAGAAAATGGAAAAGTCAGCCATCATTTGATGGTGACGCCCGACCCTGTTAAACCTGATGCATTGAAAGATAAACCTATCGTCGAGCAAGCAGCTGTAACGGGTGTTTCACCAGCAGCACCTGCACCAGTAATGACTGACGTTGAAAACACAAGTGACGTATCGTTGGCCGTTGTAAAAGATAAAAAACCAAACTTATTAAAACGGTTGTTTAATGTATTAACGGGAAAAGCGGCAGATGAACCAGAAGCAGTGGTTGATGAGCAACCCAAAGTAGAGGAGACCCATGCTCGAGAACCAAATCGTCGCCCACGGAACCGTAATAACAATAATCGACGAGGACCGCGCGGAAGATCAGAGCAGAATAGCGCTGAGCAAACAACTACGCCATCAAAAGTAGCTGATGATACGAATGTTAAGCCGGAACAAGTTGCTAAAGTAAATCCATCATCAAGTGATGATGAACAATCTGTAACTCGTAACCCTAATGCCAAGCGTGCTCGTAGAGGTGGCCGTCGTCGTCGTCCTGCAGGACGATCAGAAACTGAGGCTAATGTCGTTAAAAATGACGTCACCGTTCCAGATGATGCGGGTAATAAGCTTCCACCAGAAAAAAAAGAAGTAGAAGGAAATTTGATTCCTAAAGAAGCGCCTGAAGTTAATGGTAATGTTCCACCAAAAGAAGCAAAAGAAATTGATGGGAATAAGCCGACTGAAGAAGCTAAACCACGTCGTGGTCGAACGTCTACAGCAAGCAATCCGCGTCGTCGTCGCGCACCTGCAAATGCAAACGATAAGAAAGCTAATCCCGCGCGAGTATCAGAAGTAAACTCAGAAAGTGTGGAAAAAAAGTCAACAGTAGCTGATAATGAAGAAACTAAAGTTAAAGTGAAAGTGATACGACCGAAACGTATTGTTAAGGAAGTGAAGCCCAAAGAAGATGCCGGCGAATCATAAAATAAGCTCTGATAAGTTGTTGACCTTAATGGGTCAACAACTTGTTTATCAACAACAACAGTGTGAAATCATTGAGTTGTTAGATGGCTGTGAATTAGTGTTGCAGGTGTTAGAGTCTGATACAAATATTCAAGCAAATCAATATGGTGAAGGGCATCGTACCGTTCCTACCACTTATACTTTGTCAATTTTTGATGGTGAAGGTGAGTTACATCCAGAACTTGTTATTGCTGGCTTGGAAAGGCTGTTGATTTCAAAATAATCATAATACTAAAATTAAAAACCTAGATGTCTCACAAGACAACTAGGTTTTTTTATGTTTATTTTTTGGCATCAAAGCGATTTACTTTAACCCAGTAATTGACGCACAATGATTAAGTCTTGTTCGGTGTCAACGCCATGGCCAGGATTAATCTCTGCAGCGGTCAGATGAATCTTTTTGCCATGGTATAGGGCGCGTAATTGTTCGAGAGATTCTTCTTGTTCCAAAATACATGGCGTCAGCTCAGCGTAATGCTTTAAGAAGCTGGCACGATAACTATATAAGCCAATATGACGATAATGGGGCAAGATGGGGGGTAAGGATGATTCATTATCAAAATGATCACGCATCCATGGAATAGGCGCCCGACTAAAATATAAGGCATAACCCATGCTATCCATCACCACTTTGACTGCATTGGGGTCAAAGACTTGTTTTTCCTCTGTGATCTTAGCGTATAGGCTCGCGATATCGGCCTTAGTATGCTGTGCTAAATCGTTGGCCACCTGATTGATTAGACTGGCAGGTAAACAAGGTTCATCACCCTGTACATTAACAATAATGTCACTGTCAGCAAAACCACGTTGTGCAGTGACTTCAGCTAGTCTATCGGTTCCTGAAATATGATCTGAACGAGTGACACATACATCAGCGCCAAAGGCTTTCGCTACTTGTTCAATTCGTGCATCGTCAGTGGCAATAATAATGTCACTAGCGAGACTTTCTTTCGCTCGTTCGTATACATGTTGAATCATCGGCTTACCAGCAATATCTAGCAGTGGTTTTCCTGGCAGTCTAGTTGATGCGTAGCGGGCTGGGATGATTATTTTAAATGACATTTATACTTCTTCAGTAGTCAGTGCCCGTGCTTCATCACTAAGCATCACGGGAATACCATCACGAATGGGATAAGCGACTCTGCAAGTAGAACAAACCAGTTCTTGTTCAGATTTTTGGTAGTTAAGGCTGCCTTTACAGTTAGGGCAGGCGAGAATATCAAGTAAGGCTTTATCCATGGGGTGTTATTCCTGCTAGTTTTTGTAGAATATTTTGCTCAAGTTTACCGCTTATTGATGCTTCGATGGGGATATACCAAGTATTCTTACCAGCAAAGTGTTGGCATTTTACCGCATCTTTTTCTGTCATGAGTATGGCTTTAGTGTCATTAAACATAAGATCTTTTTCCGTGAATGGATGGTGATCATCAAAAGCATGGAGAATAAGGGATAAACCATGCGAGGTTAACTGATCAAAAAAGCGTGATGGATGTCCTATGCCGGCAATGGCATGAACAGTATTTCCTGTAAAAGTTGAGATAGGCTTGATATGTTGGGGATCAGCTAAATTAACCGCGTAGAGCTGTGACAAAGTCATGACATATTTTTTTGAGTCAGAACCTTGATTTTCAACGATAAAATCAACGTTATTTAAACGTGATATAGGTTCACGTAATGGTCCTGCGGGTAGACAAAGTTGATTACCAAACTGACGCTGGCCATCAACAATCACAATTTCAATATCACGGCCTAAAGCATAATGCTGCAAACCATCATCAGCAATAATAATATTACACGCATGTTCGTTTAGTAGCTTATTGCCTGCGGCAATGCGATTAGGCGCAACCACTATTGGACACGAGGTATGACGGCTGATAATGATGGGCTCATCACCTACGATAGCGGGGTTACTGTCTGGCAACACATTCTGCGGATAATATTCGGCTTTGCCACCGTAGCCGCGACTGATGATACCAGGCCGGTAGCCTGCTTGTTGTAACTGTTTGACTAACCAGATTACAAAAGGGGTCTTGCCGGTGCCGCCTAGCGTAATATTGCCGACAATAATAACGGGAACGGGTAAAAAAAATTGTTTTAATACGCCAAGTTTAAACAAAGTAATTCTTAACCTAATCACCGCTTGATAGAGCAGTGACAATGGCCATAATAACCAACGAATAGGTTGAGGGTGATACCAACTATTGATCAGCCATTGCACCATGAGTCGCGTTATTTTTCCTGAAACTGTAAACGATACAGTTCAGCATAGTGTTCGCCTTTTGCGAGTAATTCTGTATGCGTGCCTGTTTCAATAATTTGACCATTATGCATGACGATGATTTGATCCGCTTTTTCGATGGTCGATAATCGATGAGCAATAACTAAGGTGGTGCGTTGCTTCATCAGTGTTTCTAACGCTGCTTGAATGTGGCGTTCAGCTTCAGAATCCAGGGATGCAGTCGCTTCATCTAGAATAAGAATCGGTGCATCACGTAATAAGGCGCGAGCAATGGCAAGCCGTTGACGCTGGCCACCAGAGAGTAGGACACCATTTTGGCCAACGTGTGTAGCTAATCCATCGGGTAGCCGTTCAATAAAATCCCAAGCGTGGGCTGCTTTTGCAGCGGCGATAATTTGTTCATTACTAACGTGTTGTTTTTGACCATATGCAATATTGTTAGCAATGGTATCGTTAAACAATACAACCTGTTGATTTACAAGTGAAATCTGGCTTCTTAGTTCGGATAGTTTTAGTTCGTTGATATCATGACCATCGATCAATATACGACCTGTGCTTGCAGGATAAAAACGTGCGAGCAAACTCACTAAGGTTGTTTTCCCACTGCCAGAGTGGCCGACAAAGGCAACCGTTTGACCAGCTTCGGCATGAAATGAAATGTTTTCTAGGACTGCACCTTTAGTCGCGTTGTAGCTAAAACTAACATCTTGGTATTGAATGTCACCTTGGGCTCTAGCTATCTTTTTTGTACCCTTGTCGGATTCAGCATGCTGATCCAGCAGGCTAAATACACTTTGTGCAGCGGCGATACCTGCTTGGATTTTGCCATTAATTTTTGTTAATCGTTTAAGTGGTGTCAACAGCATAAACATCGCAGTGATAAAAGAAATAAAACTACCTGCAGATATTTTTTCCAGCATATCAGGCAATGTCGCAATGTAAATAACACCTGATAAGCCTAATACTGAAATAAGTTGAATAATGGGCTGACTAATAGCATCGGTGGTAATCATTTTCATCCGTTGCCGACGGTTTTGTTGATTGATCGAATCAAAACGCTGTAATTCATAGTCTTGGCTACCAAAAGTTTTAACTTCACGGTGACCTTCAATTACTTCGTTACTAATATGACCGACATCGCCCATCGAATCTTGAATTGTTTTACTAATACGACGAAAGCGATAACTGACTTTGTATACGAGCAAAGCAATAAGCGGAACCGTCAGTAAAATAATCAGGGATAACATACCGTTAAGGTAGATCATCCATGCTAATAGGCCAATAATGGTCAGCGTGTCACGAATCATTGTTAATACGGCATCTGTTGCTGCATTAGCGACTTGTTCGACATCATACAACAGCTTGGACATTAGTTGTCCTGGTGTACTTTGATCGTAATAACTCGCGGGTAAAGTGATAAGTCGCTCAAACATTTCAGTTCGTAATTGCTTGATAACATTTCGTGCGACCCAGCCAAGGCCATATGCCGTAATAAAATTTGCTGTACCACGAATTAAAAATAAGCCAATAAGTGCTAGAGGAATGTATTTGATCGCATTAGCATCTCTATTTACAAAGCTACCATCCATGAGTGGTTTCATCATTGCGGCTAAACCTGTTTCGGTCGCAGCAAAGACCGCCATAGCAAAAACAGCAGCTAAAAAGGCTGGCCAATAAGGTTTTACATAATTTAACAGGCGTCTATAAACTTCGGTGGCACTCATGTTTTAATACTATCACTCATGGTTTGTCATTATTTTTTTTGCGTGTTGCTAGTGTCAATTTTGAATAGCCCAACTGTTGAGCGCTATCCATTGCAGTAACTATATCTTGGTAGTCAGCTTTTGCATCAGCGCTAATAATAATATGTGGATCGGCATTGCCGCCAACAGCAAGTTTAAGCTGTGTCGATAATTGTTGTTTGTTAGGCATGTTGAGCGTCATATTATTAATAATAAATTGCCCTTCAGCATTGATGATAATGTCGACCGCCTTCTCTTGGTCAGAAGCGGCTTGACCACTTGCTTCGGGTAAATCAACTTTAAGTGAACTTTCGCGGATGAAACTTGTAGACACCATAAAGAACAATAGCAATAAAAATACCACATCAATCATAGGTGTCAGATTAACATCAGGTTCATCTGCTTTTTGTGGCGATAGATTCACTTGCCTTGTTCCTTGTCTATATCAAATTCACGCTCACCGTGTAATATTTCAATGAGTTTCATCGCTTTCTGTTCCATATCGACGACCAGTGAATTAATTTTGCCACGAAAATAACGATAAAATATCAGACTAGGGATAGCGACAATTAATCCTGTAGCAGTTGTCACTAATGCAACTGAAATACCACCGGCCAATGTTTCTGGATTGCCCACACCTTCTGTTGTGATAACGGCAAATACTTTAATCATGCCGAAGACGGTTCCCAATAGACCTAACAGTGGTGAGATAGCAGCAATTGTACCCAAGGTATTAAGGTTACGCTCTAATGAAAGAGTCACGTGACGACCGATATCTTCGATACTTTCTTTGGTTATTTCACGAGAATGGTGACGGTTGATAAGACCTGCGGCTAAAATCTCACCTAATGGTGAGTTGTCTTGTAAAGCTTTAATACGGTTATCATCCACCTGTTTAAAGCGTAACCATTGCCAAATTTGAGTCATTAATTCAGGCGGAGAAATACGTTTAGTTTGAAGGCTCCAGAACCGTTCAGCAATAATGCCAATAGCAATAATAGAGCAAGCAAATAATGGGATCATCAGCCAGCCACCAGATTTAAATATCTCTAACATGATGTCATCTCACTTATAAAAAACTGTCGTTATCATACGTTAAAGGACCGCTTTAGTCAGCAGTATCAGCGGACCAAATAGTTTTAGTCTGCAGACGATAACTAAGCGGTGCTGACATGCTATCAAGACCTATTTTGAATTGAATGGCCCCATGCTCGGCATTATTGTATTGAGTAATATTTCTTTGTTGATATCGTTCGCTGATCGTTTTAGATGGGAAGTGATAACGGTTACGGTAGCCAACTGGAAATAAAACGATTTCAGGCTGTACTGCATCAATAAAGTGAGTGCTAGAAGAGGTTTTACTGCCATGATGTGGTGCCACCATTATCAAGGCATGTAGTTCATTGCTATGACGATGAATCAGTAGGTCTTCAGCTTTTTTTTCTATATCACCAGTTAATAATACGCTACCAAATCGGTTACTGATTTTTAATACGCATGACAGATCATTTTCGCTACCTTCATCGTTAGTATCAGGATGTAGCATAGTGAAATTAACCTGATCCCATTGCCATGATTGACCCGCATGACAAGGCAAAGCCTGAGGTAGGTTTTTGATCGGTACGCTAGTTAACAAGGTATCGACTGTGATATTTTTCATTAGTGGCTTTGCGCCACCGACATGATCGTTATCAGCATGACTAATTACTAATGTATCGATTTTATTGATGCCTTGATGTTGCAAATAAGGCTGCACGATTGCCGTGCCGGTATTAAATGTATCACTAAATTTAGGGCCAGTATCATAGACAAGTGTGTGTTCTTTGGTTTGAACAACAGCTGAAAGTCCTTGACCCACATCTAATAAAGTAAACCAGAATTCACCTTGCTCTGGATGAGCGGGGCTAAATAATAATAGCGGTGAAAGGCCTATAATCCCCAACCATTTTGCAGGGAACCCTCGGGGAGCAAGTAGTAATAATGTCCCTAGTGTTATGGCTAAAAAATAATATAAAGGTAGTTGAATACTTGTCCAATTAGCGAATGGCAAAGAAGCGAAATAATCGAGTAAAGGCCAAAACAAGGCTAACACGTGGTCTGCTAACCTAAATAAGGCTACGCCAAGAGGTTCAAATAACCATAACAGTAATGTCGCCGATAATAAAATAGGCACAACAATTAGACTAATAAATGGCACTGCGACCAGATTAGCAATAGGTGCTATTAAAGAGGTCTGCATAAAAAATAACAGTAATAAAGGTGTCAATCCAAATGCAATTAAAGTATGAATTTTGAGCCACTGCCAACGTGGTGATGGAAATCTATTTTGGCAGGTAAATAAAATGAGTGCGACAGCTGAAAATGATAACCAAAACCCTGCGGACAACACGGCAAAAGGATCCCAAATTAAGACGAGTAATAAACTGAATGCTAGGACAGACGACGGAGCGACTGGACGGCGAATGATAATCGCAGTCATGACAGTTGCAACCATAATGAGTGCACGTTGTGTTGGAATGGCAAAACCTGCAAGTGCGGCATAAAAAAATGCGGCAAAAAAACCGGCTATGGCAGCTGCTTCTGTTGCAGGTAGTAATAAGAGATTTTTTGATCGACGTGACCACAGCCACCGAAAGAAGAAGAAACCAATGGCGTATGCCAGACCGATATGTAACCCTGAAATTGCAAGTAAATGATTGGTGCCAGAGTGTCGTAAAGTCTGCCATTGAGCGACACTGATAGCGTCACGAACGCCAGTTGTTAATCCCTGAATGAGTCCTAGTTGCGGGCTACCGAGAAGATGAATGTTCAATTTAGCTACTAATTGCTGACGTAAGGCGTTCACAGAATAAAAAGAAGGTTTGGCCAACTTGATATTTTTATAATCATTGCGGACGTAACCTATCGCGCCTATTCTTTGCTGAAATAACCAACTCTCATAATCAAAGCTACCTGGATTGGCCATGCCGTGAATTTGCTTTAGTTTTACCTTTAATTGCCAATGTTCACCAGCATTCAGGGATGAGGGCAAAGGTTTATACCAGTTTAGACGAAGTAAGTTGGGTAGTTGTATTTGTTCGTCGGTATTATCTGGTGAAAATTCAAAACGGATTCGTTGGCCATCGTGGTCAGGTACACTTGCAATGATTCCTGTGATTACTAAATCTGTAGCTTCCAGCTCAGGTGATAGTCTGTCGTGTAGAAAAATATTAGCCTGAATTAAAGCCCATAAAGCACCAAATAAGACATAAGTTAATAGTCTTATTTTAGTTAATATCATCAAGATGATTGCCGCAATCAGCATCACCCATAACCATGAGGAGTCAGGTAAGTTTGACAGTTGGAAAACCAATAAACAGCCCAACATAAATGAAATAGCAGTTTTAATCATATATCCCTATAATGACCGCCGACTTAACAGTAATATGAGACGCTATGCCTCGTAAATTTCTTAAACGTTTTATGCCCGATCATAAAACAATGCAACAGCATCCGCACCTTCAGAGGTTTGGGCAGCGTTTGGCTGATCCCAAATTATGGTATTTAAACCGTCGAACTGTCGCTGGTGGTGCTGCCTTAGGTTTGTTTGTCGGGTTTATGCCGGTGTTAGGTCAGATGTTTATTGCCACTGCCTTGGCGATTTTTTTCCGAGTGAACCTACCTCTTGCGGCAATGGGTGTCTGGATCACTAATCCGTTGACAGTTGCGCCCATTTATTTTTTCACATACAAACTGGGCGCATGGGTATTGGATCTACCTGTAGAACAATATGCTTTCACGATGACATGGGAATGGTTTACTCATGAGTTTTTAGCTATTTGGCAGCCGATTTTATTGGGTAGTTTTATTTGTGGTGTTATCGCCGCTTTACTAGCCATATTATTTGTTCGGTTATTATGGCGGCTATTGGTGATACACAGTTGGTTACAAAGGAAAAAGAAACCGACAGTTAATGATTGAGCTGGCCATCTAGTAAGGTAAAGCGCTTGTCCATGCGTGCTGCAAGCTCACTGTCATGAGTCACAATCACCAATGCGGTACCTAGTGACGCATTCAACTCTAAAATTAAATCAAAAATTGCCTGAGCGGTGCGATGGTCTAAATTACCGGTAGGTTCATCTGCGAGCAAGCAATCAGGTTTGGTGATTAAAGCCCGTGCTAATGCTGCACGCTGACGTTCTCCTCCTGACAATTCACTGGGTTTATGACTAAGGCGATGCCCTAATCCGACTTTTATAAGTAATGCTTCAGCCTCTAGCTGTGCATTTTTAGGTGAAATGCCGCTAATAACTAGTGGGATAGCGACATTTTCGACAGCAGTAAATTCAGGTAATAAATGATGGAACTGGTATACAAAGCCCAAGCTTTGATTGCGTAGCTTGCTTAAGGCTTTGACTGACAGCGTATTAATATCTTGGCCATGAATTTCAACCTTGCCATTACTAGGTTCATCTAAACCACCTAATAAATGTAATAAGGTGCTTTTTCCGGAGCCTGAACTGCCAATTATCGCCAGTTTGTCACCTTTATTGACGGTAAGGTTAATGTCGCTAAGCACATCGGTGTCCAAGCCACCATCTGAAAAACGCTTGGCGAGTTGACGGCATTGAATAACAGGGGAGTTAGTCATAACGTAATGCCTCAGCGGGACGTATTTGAGCAGCACGCCAAGAAGGATAAATAGTTGAGAGTAATGACAGTACAAATGCCGTTATACCAATCACTGTCACATCATTCCATTGTAAATCTGAAGGTAAACTGCTGATGTAATAAACATCTGCCGGTAAAAATTGATAACCTAACATTTGCTCTAAGCTAGCAATAATGGTTTCAACATTAAGTGCTAACGTTACGCCACCAATGATGCCTATTAACGTACCAAATAAGCCGATTAATGTGCCCTGAACCATAAAAATAGTCATGATATCTTTAGGTGTCATGCCTAGGGTTCTCAATATTGCAATATCTGATTGTTTATCGGTTACCATCATAATTAAAGTTGATACGATATTAAATGCAGCCACGGCTACAATCAGTAATAGAATGACGAACATAACGGTCTTTTCAGTTTTCAGTGCACGGAAAAAATTGGCATGCTGATAAGTCCAATCTGCAGCACGATAATTCATGGGTAACGTCATCATTAAATCACGAGTAATGCGAGGTGCTTGATAGATGTCATCTAATTTAAGTCGTAACCCTGTGACTTTATTAGGGATCCTAAATAGCTTTGCGGCATCATCAATATTCATAATGGCTAAAGCACTATCGTATTCATACATGCCTATTTCAAATATGCCGACGACCTCTAGTCGTTTCAGGCGAGGAATAATGCCTGCAGGTGTGGGGCTGACATGTGGTGTAATGAGGGTTATTTTATCACCAGTGACTACGCCCATCGCAATGGCTAAATCCTTACCTAGAATAATGCCAAAACTTCCTGGTGTCAGCGCATCAAATTTTCCTTGAATAATTTTGTCACCAATACTTGAAACGCGGCCTTCTAAGTTGGGATCAATGCCTCGGACTTGAGTACCTCGAACACGGCTACCTTGACTCAGCATTGCTTGACCTTCTACGAAAGGTGCAGAATCAACAAGGTGAGGAGCATCGGTAAGTAAGCCCTGTAGACCTTGCCAATCTTCAAGTGAGCCATCCGCCCCTGTAATAAAAGCATGTGAAGTCATACCTAGGATGCGAGTACGTAATTCTTTTTCAAAACCATTCATCACCGAAAGAACTGTGATTAAGGCCGCCACACCCAAAGCAACTCCAAGCATGGATGATAAGGATATGAAAGAAATGAAGTGATCACGACGTTTGGCGCGAGTATAACGTAATCCGATGTAGACACTTAAAGGTTTAAACATGGCATTTCATTAGTACTTTGTAGGGGGGAATGTGATACCTCACACCCGAGGATGTGAGGATATCGAATGAGTTTATTTGGCGTAAACCGTTTTGGTACCGCTTTCACTGCCAAGTAACAAGACATCAGCAGGACGCATAGCAAATAAACCATTGGAGACCACACCCACGATATTATTTAATTCTTTTTCTAGTGTAATAGGTTCCATGATATCCCAGCCATGCACATCTAAAATGACATTACTATTATCCGTTATAAAACCTTCACGGTAGACTGGTTGGCCACCCATTTTGACAATTTCACGAGCAACATAACTGCGCGCCATCGGAACGACTTCAACTGGAAGTGGGAATGACCCTAAAACATCGACCAATTTACTTTCATCTGCGATACAGACAAATTTATCACTGGCTGCAGCGATGATTTTTTCACGTGTTAACGCACCACCACCGCCTTTTATTAATTGCAAGTTGTGGTTTGATTCATCGGCACCATCAACATATATTGCGATTTGGCCGACAGAATTTAAATCGAATACTTGGATGCCGTGGTCTTCTAAACGTTTAGTTGAAACGATCGAGCTTGAAGCTGCGCCTTTAATCTTGTGTTTGATAGTCGCTAATGCATCAATAAAATGATTGACCGTTGAGCCTGTTCCCACGCCCACTATTCCGTCAGTATCGATGTGCTCTAATGCCGCATAGGCAGCTTGTTTCTTCATTTCATCAGCAGTCATTAGGTGCTCCTTATGGTTAAAGTTTGTAAATTATCTCAGCGATTATAGAGATAAATGACCGGCAATGGTAACGTAAGCAGTATTATTGATTAATTTTTGAAGAATAGTGTGGCCATGCTGACTGAATATGTAGAAAAAATCCTGAAAGCACGCGTATACGATGTGGCTATTGAAACGCCACTGGATATCATGCCGCGATTATCGTTGAAAACCAATAATACGATGTTGCTAAAACGTGAAGACTTGCAGCCTGTTTTCTCATTTAAATTGCGCGGTGCTTACAATAGAATGAGCCAACTAACAGCAGAAGAACGCTTGCATGGTGTTGTAGCTGCCTCTGCCGGTAATCATGCCCAAGGTGTGGCCTTATCAGCAGAGAAAATGGGTATATCAGCGTTAATTGTGATGCCTAAAACGACGCCACCCATCAAGGTCGAAGCAGTACGATCTTATGGTGCAGAAATCACCTTACATGGTAATAGTTATGATGAGGCCTACGCTTATGCGACAACAATAGCGAATGAGCAAGGTCGAACATTTATTCATCCCTATGACGATCCGGAGATTATTGCAGGTCAAGGCACTATCGCAATGGAGATTATGCGGCAACACCCTGATCCTATTCACGCTATTTTTGTGCCGGTGGGTGGGGGTGGACTCATCGCTGGTGTTGGGGCTTATATAAAAGCTTTTTGGCCTGAGATAAAAATTATCGCCGTAGAGCCTGCTGATGCCGCAAGTTTAAAAGCCGCATTGGAGGCAGATGAACGTGTAATCCTTGATCAAGTAGGTTTGTTCGCAGATGGCACCGCTGTCCGTCAGATTGGTGTTGAGCCGTTTAGGGTGGCCCGCGAAACGGTAGATGAAGTCATCGTCGTTGACAGTGACGAATTGTGTGCTGCCATCATGGATATTTTTGATGATACACGCTCAATCGCTGAACCATCAGGTGCACTTGCTGTTGCCGGAGCTAAAAAATACATTGCTCGCGAAAAATTAAAAAACGAACATCTTGTGGTCATTGATAGCGGTGCAAATATTAATTTTGATCGGCTACGCCATGTCGCCGAGCGAGCTGAGTTAGGGGAACGAAGAGAAGTCTTGTTTGCCGCCACAATTGATGAGAAGCCCGGTAGTTTTCAATTGTTTTGCCAAACTTTATCTGAACGAGGCATCACAGAATTTAATTATCGCTACGCAGATCAACAGCAAGCACAGGTGTTTGTCGGGGTTAGATTGTCGGGTGGGGATGACGAGCGTCAGGCTTTATTTACTGGCCTTGATGACGCGGGTTATCAGTGGAGCGATTTCAGTGATAATGAAATGGCAAAACTGCATGTTAGACATATGGTCGGTGGGCATGCTCCCCAAGTTGAAAATGAGCGTTTATATCGGTTTGAATTTCCTGAAAGACCGGGTGCGTTATTACGATTTTTAACTCGGATTGGTCAAAAATGGAATATTAGTTTATTTCATTATCGAAATCATGGTGCTGCCTACGGTCGAGTATTAGTCGGTGTGCAAGTACCTAATGATGAACAAGCTGACTTTCAAGGGTTTTTAGATGCCTTAGGTTATCAATATTGGCAAGAGACTGATAACCCTGCTTATGATTTGTTTTTAAAATAAAATGCCTGTTGAAAAATTTTGCTGTTAAAACGACTAATAGACACAAGTTTTCGCTTGCGTAAAAAACTAAGCGCTGTATAATTCCATCGCTTGACGGCAGGCGCGTAGCTCAGTTGGTTAGAGCACCACCTTGACATGGTGGGGGTCGGTGGTTCGAATCCACTCGTGCCTACCAGCCGAATTATAAAAAAGCACCTTAGGGTGCTTTTTTGGTTTTTACGGCCCTTTGTATCGGCCACAACCGGAATTGAATAACATGATTACTGTAACGCTTCCTGATGGCGGTCAACGCCAGTTTGATCACCCTGTTTCTATTTTTGATGTTGCTAATGATATTGGTGCAGGTCTAGCTCGTGCGGCTTTGGCTGGTAAGGTCAATGGCCAATTAGTTGATACTTCTCATATTATTGAACAAAATGCTGACATTGCAATTATCACTGAAAGAGATGAAGAAGGGCTTGATATTATCCGCCACTCTACCTCTCATCTAATGGCGCAGGCTGTAAAGCAATTATTCCCAGAAGCACAAGTGACGATTGGTCCTGTCATTGAAAATGGCTTTTATTATGATTTCTCCTATGCTGAAGGTTTTACACCTGAAGACTTAACAAGTATTGAAAAACGTATGACTGATCTTGTTAAGCAAGATCTTCCTATTATTCGTGAAGAAATTTCACGTGAAGCAGGAATTGAAAAATTCCGTAATATGGGTGAAGCTTATAAGGCCGAGATTTTAGAAGATATTCCTACAGGTCAAACCTTATCTTTGTATGGTCAGGGTGATTTTATTGATTTGTGCCGAGGTCCCCATGTACCTAGCACCGGAAAGCTAAAAGCTTTTAAATTGATGAAGCTCGCAGGCGCCTACTGGCGTGGCAATTCTGAAAATGAAATGTTGCAGCGTATTTACGGTACGGCATGGACAGATAAGAAAGCGTTAAAGCAATACCTTTTTCGTTTGGAAGAAGCTGAAAAACGTGATCATCGTAAAATTGGTAAAACACTCGATTTATTTCACCATCAGGAAGAAGCTTCTGGGATGGTGTTTTGGCATGATAACGGCTGGCGGATTTATCGCGAAGTAGAAAATTATATTCGTGATGTATTACAAAATAATGATTATCAAGAAGTACGTACGCCACAAGTGGTAGATCGCACTTTGTGGGAAAAGTCCGGTCATTGGGATAAGTTTGGTGACATGATATTCACAACGCATTCTGATAATCGCGACTATGCCATCAAACCGATGAATTGTCCTTGTCATGTGCAAATATTCAATCAAGGTCTTAAAAGTTACCGAGATCTTCCGCTAAGAATGGCGGAATTTGGCTCGTGTCATCGCAATGAGCCATCAGGTACATTACATGGTTTGATGCGGTTACGTAGTTTTACTCAAGATGATGCGCATATATTTTGTACCGAAGATCAAATTCAATCAGAAGTATCCATATTTATGGATTTATTGAAAAATGTTTATGCGGACTTTGGTTTCAATGAAATCATCGTTAAATTATCAACTCGACCAGAAAATCGAGTGGGCAGTGATGATGTCTGGGATAGAGCTGAACATGCACTCGAGCGAGCCTTAAATGACAAAGGTTTAGCTTGGGATTTACAGCCTGGCGAAGGTGCTTTTTATGGCCCAAAAATAGAGTTTTCATTAAAGGATTGTCTTGGTCGAGTCTGGCAGTGTGGCACGATACAAGTTGATTTCTCAATGCCTGGCCGTTTGGATGCTACTTATGTGGCCGATGACGGTAGCAAGCAAGTACCCGTTATGCTTCATCGTGCAATACTCGGATCATTAGAAAGATTTATTGGTATTTTGATAGAAGAATATGCGGGTTCGTTTCCTACTTGGTTGGCACCTCGCCAAGTGGTGGTAATGGGGATCAGTCAAAACCAAGCCGACTACGCTAAAAAAATCACAAAAGAATTACAGAATAAAGGCTTCAGAGCCGATATTGACTTGAGAAATGAGAAGATAGGCTTTAAAATACGGGAACACACGTTGCGCCGCGTCCCATATCTGATTATACTTGGGGATCGCGAAGCACAAGAAAACTCCGTGGCAGTACGAACTCGTAAGGGTGACGATTTGGGTGTGATGACCCTCGATGATTTCGTTGGCACCTTAAGGACTGATATTGCTGGCCGCGGTCGAATTATTTTAGAGGATTAAAGCAATCGCTACTGATGATAAAAAACTGAATGGTGAGATAACAGCCAGAGAAGTTCGCCTAACAGGCGCAGATGGTGAGCAATTAGGTGTAGTGCTATTAGCGCAAGCTAGGGCCCTTGCTGAAGAAGCAGATTTGGATTTGGTAGAAATATCTGCTCAAGCAACGCCACCAGTTTGCCGTATTATGGATTACGGTAAGTTTGTATTTGAGACTAATAAGCAAAAAGCAATTGCTAAGAAGAAACAAAAACAAATACAGGTCAAGGAGATTAAGTTTAGACCGGGCACAGAAGAGGGGGATTATCGGGTAAAACTACGCAACCTGATACGTTTCTTGGAAGAAGGTAATAAAACTAAGGTCAGTCTTAGATTTCGTGGACGTGAAATGGCACATCAAGACTTGGGATTGAAGTTACTTGAAAGAGTGGCGGAAGATCTTAAAGAATTGTCTGTTGTTGAACAGCGTCCTAAGAAAGAAGGGCGTCAAATGATTATGGTTTTAGCACCAAGTAAAAAATAAATTAATTTAATAAAACACGAATGCGGAGTTCGAAATAATGCCAAAATTAAAAACACATAGAGGTGCTGCAAAGCGCTTCAAACTTACTGGCAGCGGTAAGTTCAAACGCTCACAAGCGTTTACCAGCCACATCCTTACTAAGAAGAGCACAAAGCGGAAACGCCAATTGCGTTCGACGTTGATGGTTTGTAAAGCCGATCACCGTTCAGTTCGTAAAATGTTGCCAAATCTATAATTATTAAGGAGTTATCTCATGCCAAGAGTTAAACGTGGTGTAGTCGCTCATGCGCGACATAAGAAAGTTATCGATCAGGCCAAAGGCTATCAAGGTCGTCGTAAAAATGTATATCGTGTAGCTGTTCAAGCTGTTACGAAAGCAGGACAATACGCCTATCGCGATCGTCGTCAGAAAAAACGTACTTTCCGTACATTATGGATTGCACGTATTAATGCCGGTGCACGTGAATGTGGTATATCTTACAGTCGTATGATTAATGGCTTGAAAAAAGCAAATATCGTCATCGATCGTAAAGTACTTGCTGATATCGCAATGCATGACTCAGCAGCATTTGCTGTTATCGCTGAAAAAGCGAAAGCCGCACTAGCTGAGTAATACTACTTTACTTATTATCAAGTAATTTAGAAGTGTATTGATCGAGAAAAGGGCCGTTACGACGGCCCTTTTTTATTTGTAGTAATCAAATTTCAGGTGAGAATAGTATGGCTGAGCTTGACTCGCAATTACAGGCATTAAACGACATTGTTGCAATTGCAAAACAAGCAATTGCTCATGCCCATAAAAATGCTGAGCTAGAAGTCGTTCGTGTTGAATATTTAGGTAAGAAAGGAAAAATTACTGCTTACTTGAAAGAGCTGGGTAATGTTAGTGTTGAGCAACGACCCGTTATAGGTAAATCGGTTAACCTCGCCAAGCAAGAAGTTGCAGGATTAATTGATGTCCGGGGTAAGCTCTTGGCTGAATCCGCAATGAATGCGGCATTAGAAGCTGAGAAAATAGATGTGACTTTACCTGGACGTGGTGAAGAAACCGGCGGCTTACATCCTGTCACTCGGACCTTGCAACGTATTGAGCAATATTTCCAGCAAATAGGATTTCAGGTCGCAGAGGGTCCAGAGATTGAGGATAGTACACATAATTTCACTGCGCTAAACATACCGGAACATCATCCAGCCCGGGCCATGCATGATACCTTTTACTTTAATGCCGAAACTTTATTGCGAACCCATACTTCGCCAGTACAAGTTCGCGTTATGGAAAATGAAGAACCACCATTAAGAATTATCGCTCCAGGTCGTGTTTATCGTTGTGATTCTGACTTAACCCATACGCCAATGTTTCATCAGGTTGAAGGTTTAATGGTTGATGAAAATGTGAGTTTTACAGATTTAAAAGGCATTTTGTCTGATTTCTTACAAGCCTTTTTCGAAAAAGACTTAAATGTTCGTTTTAGACCTTCGTATTTTCCGTTCACTGAGCCATCAGCAGAAGCTGATATTGAGTGTGTGATGTGCAATGGTGAAGGTTGCCGTGTATGTAGCCATACTGGTTGGTTGGAAGTGTTAGGCTGTGGCATGGTACACCCAAGCGTATTTGAACACGTCAATATAGACAGCGAAAAATATCTGGGCCTTGCTTTTGGTATGGGTGTCGAACGATTGGCAATGCTACGTTATGGCGTCAATGATCTTCGTTTGTTTTTTGAAAATGATCTGCGATTTTTACGCCAGTTCAATTAATTTTGAGATAACTTAATGAAATTTAGTGAAAAATGGTTACGTGAATGGGTTAATCCCAAGATCGATACGGAAACATTGGTAGCTCAGTTAACACTTGCTGGTCTAGAGGTAGATGCCGTTGAGCCTGTAGCAGGGGATTTCAAAGGCGTTGTGGTTGGGCAAGTGGTATCTGTCGAGCCTCATCCAGACGCTGATAAATTACGCTGCTGTAAAGTAGATGTAGCGAGCGATGAATTATTATCGATCGTTTGTGGCGCATCTAATGTACGTGAAGGCTTAAAAATTCCTGTGGCTGTTGTCGGCTCTGTATTACCAGGTAACTTTAAGATTAAAAAAGCCAAGCTGCGTGGTATTGAATCATTCGGCATGTTGTGTGGTGCAAGCGAAATTGGCCTAGTTGAGAATGTCAAAGGCTTAATGGAATTAGCCTCTGATGCACCAGTGGGTAAAGATTTTAGAGAATATTTAGATTTGGATGATGTGTCCATTGATGTCGATTTGACGCCAAATCGCAGTGATTGTTTAGGTATTGCTGGCATTGCACGAGAAGTGGGTGTGTTGACTGGTTGTGATTTAACACAATGGCCGGTAGAGGCCAATATTGAAGCATCGACAAAAGCAGTCACCGTGAATGTTGAAATAGCGGCTGATTGTCCACGTTATGTAGGTCGTGTCATTGAAAACATTAATGTGGCAGCTGAAACACCCGTATGGATGCAAGAAAAATTACGCCGTAGCGGTATTCGAAGCCTAGGTCCAGTTGTCGATGTTACTAATTACGTTATGTTGGAATTGGGGCAGCCGATGCATGCTTTTGATTTCGATAAATTATCGGGCGGTATTTCGGTTCGTACAGCCAAAGCAGATGAAAAATTAACATTGCTAGATGGCCAAGAAATTACGATGTTGGAAAATACATTAGTGATTGCCGATGATTCTTCACCTTTAGCACTTGCTGGTATTATGGGCGGTGAAGCTTCATCAGTGACTGATATAACTAAACATCTATTTTTAGAAGCAGCTCACTTTAATCCATTGGTGATCGCTGGTCGTGCAAGGGGCTATGGTTTACATACTGATTCGTCTCATCGTTTTGAACGAGGTGTTGATCCTGAATTACCACGTGCAGCAATTGAAAGGGCGACCGCTTTATTATTGGATATCGTTGGTGGCGAAGCTGGACCTATTAGCGAGCATGTTTCTGAGGCTGATTTACCAAAAGCAGAATCAATAACTTTGCGTGCAGATCGCATTAAGCGAGTGCTAGGTATTGCGATTGATCCTGCTCAGGTAGAAGACCAATTGACGCGCCTGGGTCTAACGGTTACAGCAATTGACAATAATAGCTGGCAAGTAAGTGTGCCTAGTTTCCGATTTGATATCACCATTGAAGTGGACTTAATTGAAGAATTAGGTCGTTTATATGGTTACGATAAATTACCGAAAACACGTCCGCAAGGCACCGTTTTAAGTGCAGATATTTCTGAATCCACATTAGCAACACATCGCCTACAATCATTATTAGTGGATCGCGGCTATCAAGAAGCGATTACCTATAGTTTTGTTGATCCCGCTATTCAGCAACATTTAGCCGTTGAGGGAGAAGGAGCAATTGCTCTGGCTAATCCTATTTCTGCAGAGTTGTCTGTCATGCGAACATCATTGTGGCCAGGACTATTGCAAGCAATGGCTTACAACCTGAATAGGCAGCATGAACGAGTGCGCCTGTTTGAAGTTGGTCGAATCTTCACGGGTACGAGTGAAAATGTCGAACAACATAGACATATTGGCGGTGTTATATGCGGAAGTCGTTATGCGGAACAATGGTCAGAAAAACAGCGACCAGTTGATTTTTTTGACGCAAAAGCCGATGTGGAAGCATTATTAGATTTGGGTAACGAAGATAATATTCGTTTTGTTGTAGCGTCACATCCTGCACTTCATCCAGGACAATCAGCGCGAATCTATAAAAATGAGCAGGCAATTGGTTGGATTGGCGCCCTGCATCCACGCCTCAACAAGCCCTTAGACATTAGCAGTAGGATTTATCTATTTGAATTAGCATTATCATCTGTACTGGCTGCTAAAGTACCTTCTTTTTCGGCTTTATCACGTTTTCCTGCACTTCGTCGAGACTTAGCGTTAGTCGTAGACGACAAGATAGCCGTTGGAGAAATTGAGCATTGCTTGAATGGCATAAAATCTGATATTCTTAAATCAATTCAACTGTTTGACGTTTATAGTGGAGCAGGTGTTGAGGTAGGTAAAAAGAGTATTGCAATCGCCTTTCAGCTTCAACATGCTGAGCGTACATTGACTGATGAAGATGTTGATAGCTTGATGCAAACTGTGACACAACAATTAGAACAACACGTCGGTGCAACGATAAGATCGTAAGCTGGATAGAAAAAAAGATATATTAGAGGGTAACCATGGCACTGACAAAAGCCGACATGACAGAACAACTATACGACGAGTTGGGTTTTAATAAACGCGAAGCTAAAGAATTAGTAGAAATGTTTTTTGAAGAAATTCGTGGTGCTTTAGAGTCTGGTGAGCATGTAAAATTATCAGGTTTTGGTAATTTTGAATTACGAGATAAAAGCGAACGACCAGGCAGAAATCCAAAAACAGGTGAAGAAATTCCAATTTCAGCTCGTCGTGTCGTGACCTTCCGTCCAGGACAAAAACTGAAAGCTAGAGTCGATAGTTATGTTAGAAGCGAGTAACAATAACGAATTACCCACTATTCCGGGTAAACGCTACTTTGCCATCGGTGAGGTGAGTGAGTTATGCGGTGTTAAGCCACATGTTTTACGCTATTGGGAACAAGAATTCTCACAACTTAAACCGGTTAAACGCCGGGGTAATAGACGCTACTATCAACGACATGACGTAGTATTAATTCGTGAAATTCGTGAGCTTCTATACGAACAAGGTTTTACTATTGGTGGCGCTCGTCAACGTTTAGAGAATGAAGATAAACCCGCAGCTGTCGAAGATAATAAAAAACAAGTGATTCACCAATTGCTCTCAGAGCTTGAAGAAATTCACGCCTTATTAGCTTAATTTAACGTTCAATTTTTACCTATTCTGTTGTCGGAAATAGCGTGTTTTCAGGTTCAGCAGTCTGCACAAATATATGATTTTATTACTGTCGGGGCATGGCGCAGTCTGGTAGCGCACTTGTCTGGGGGACAAGTGGTCGCAGGTTCAAATCCTGCTGTTCCGACCAATAAAATCAATATGTTATATGTTCATTTCAGTTCTAGTAAATTCAATATATGACGGCATATATACTTTCCATACGAGCAATAATTTACATCGTTTTCAAGTAATCAATTGATGGTTTATTGATGAACAAATTTATTAGCTAACATTATGGCTATAAATCATTCTTTTGTACTGCTCATGTTTCGTTGTTTTATTCAATCAGAGGAAACTGTTCGCTACGTAAAATTTGCAATTTATTTTCATCAGCAAAATCAGTTAGGAATTCAAAGAGCATTTCATCGTCTTCTTCAAGTGACGCATCAATGACGACACATTTGATGCCTTCCATTGCTGCCAATTTAACATTAGGATGAAAAATGATTCGCCGGCCAGGACCGTAGCTAGCTACTGCACCACATAACCGTTCAGCCCAATCACTGGGACGGAAAGTGCCACCACTTTGCGTAATACCTTGGATAATAACTTTGCCAGTAGTGCTCATGATAGATGTGCTCATATTCAGTCTAGTTAGTGTCTATTGTACTGTAAAAGTGTCATTTTATGGTAGCTTATCACTGTGCAGGAATAAGTAGGTCGAGCAACGTATTTAAAGCAACCAGTCTACTATCTGCATCTGGCATATTCCCTATGAAACGCAATTTGTCTTGGCCATCTAGTTTATATTTCGCAGCTTGTTTTTGAATAAGTTGAATAATCACAATCGGTTCTATATTGGGTTCTTTGTCAAAAATAATGCGGCCACCTCGGTCATACACATCGACTTTACGAATGCCAATAGCTTTAGCTTTAAAGCGTAATTCATGAATGGCAAATAAAGTATTAACTTGCTCTGGTAATAGGCCAAAACGATCAATCATTTCCACTTGTAACTCACGTAATGCTTCACTATCTGTCGCTGCTGAGATGCGTTTATATAATACTAGTCGCGTGTGTACATCAGGTAGATAATCACTTGGGATTAACGCCGGTACATGTAAGTCTATTTCTATAAAGTGGCGAGCGGTTAGATCCAGACTTGGATCTTTTCCTGATTTTAGTGCTTTAACTGCACGCTCAAGCAGTTCGTTATATAAACCAAAGCCAATTTCTTGCATTTGACCACTCTGATCATCACCTAGTAACTCACCGGCACCACGAATTTCCATGTCATGTGTCGCGAGTGTGAAACCAGCACCAAGATCTTCGATTGATTCAATGGCTTCCAGTCGTTTAACTGCATCTTTAGTCATCGCATTGTGAGGCGGGACAATGAGATAAGCATAAGCACGATGATGGGAACGGCCGACACGCCCGCGTATCTGATAAAGCTGGGCAAGTCCGAGTTTATCAGCTCGATCTATAAAGATAGTGTTGGCGGATGGAATATCGATACCTGTTTCAATAATTGTCGTGCAGACCAGTACATTAAAACGCTGGTGATAAAAATCGAGCATTACTTGCTCAAGCTCGCGTTCACGCATTTGACCATGCGCCACAGTTACTTTAGCTTCTGGTACTAATAGTTCGATATCACGTGCTACACGATCAATATCATCAACTTTATTATGTAAGAAATAGACTTGGCCACCACGCTTAATTTCACGCAACATACCTTCACGGATATTATCGGGTTTCCATTCTTGTACAAAGGTTTTAATAGCTAGACGACGTGCTGGTGGTGTAGCAATAATCGATAAGTCACGAATGCCTGAGATAGACATATTTAAGGTACGAGGTATTGGGGTTGCTGTTAAAGTAAGAATATCGATCTGACTACGATATTTTTTGATTTTCTCTTTTTGAGTCACACCAAATCGATGTTCTTCATCTAAAATAAACAAGCCGAGGCGTTTAGGATCGATATCTTGCTGTAATAATTTATGAGTGCCAATGATAATGTCTGCAGTGCCATCACTCATCGCAGATTTAACAGTATCGAGTTGTTTTTTAGAGCGAAAGCGTGACATCACTTCAACATGAACGGGCCAATCAGCAAAGCGATCTTTGAAATTTTCATAATGTTGTTGGGCTAATAGTGTGGTTGGCACCAATACCATCACTTGTTTGCCGGACTGTGTTGCAAGGAAGGCGGCACGCATCGCCACTTCTGTTTTCCCAAAGCCAACATCACCACAAACAAGGCGATCCATCGGTTTATCTGAAGTCATATCTTTAATGACATCATCAATAGCATCTTGTTGATCGGGTGTTGTTTCAAATGGAAAGGCAGCGGTAAAGGCTGCATATTGCTCATCAGGATCGTCCATGGGTGGTTTTTTATGGGCGGCACGTTGGGCATAGATATCGAGTAATTCTGCTGCTACATCACGTACTTTTTCAGAAGCTTTACGCTTAGCCTTTTCCCATTGACCTGAACCCAAGCGATGAAGCGGCGCAAGCTCAGGTGCCGCGCCAGAATATCGACTGATCAGATCTAATGCAGCAACGGGTACATAAAGCTTGTCGCCCTTGGCATATTCTAGCGTCACATATTCGGTATTGATATCGCCGATATCTAAGGTTTGTAGACCAAGATAACGTCCTACACCATGATCTTCATGAACTACGGCATCGCCAATATTAAGTTCAGCCAGATTTTTAATGACGGCATCGGCATCTCGCTTCTTGCGACTTCGACGTCGGCGTTGCATGACCTGTTGACCAAATAACTGAGGTTCAGCAATCAGTGCAATATTAGCCTGTTGTAAAATTAAGCCGTGTTCAAGTGGGGCAACGGTAATCCCTAAAGGTGAGTCACCCTTCAGAAAATCATCCCAACTTTTATATTTCTGTGGCTGTATCGCATTTTCGTGGAGTAATGATAATAAGGTCTCACGGCGACCAGCTGTTTCAGCAGCAAATAAAATCCGACCTTCGAAGTGATTAATAAACTGTATTAACGCATCACAGGGATGATCATGACGTGCGTTTAAAGTCAGTTGCGGGGGTATCGCTGTGTTGTAGTTATGGGTGCCTTGTTTGGCTTCGAGTTCAAATGTTTGGATATTAAGGCGTTGATAGTCTTTAAAACGGGCAAATAAATCTTCAACAGGAAAAAACATCGCGCTAGGTGCGAGTAGCGGTCGTTCCTTATCAACATGATGTTGTTGATAGCGTTGAGTAATTTCTTGCCAAAAAGACGCGGCGGCATGATGGGGATCATTGATATTAAAAAGTAGTGTATTACGAGGTAAATAATCGATCAGCCCCTGTGTTTCTTCAAAAAATAAGGGCAAATAATATTCGATACCTCCAGGCATATTGCCTGCTGTTACTTCACGGTAGATCAAGCTAGATTGAGGATCACCTTCGAAGTGGCGACGAAATTGTTGGCGGAAAAGTTGAATGCTGTCATCAGTAACAGGAAATTCGCGCGCGGGTAATAATTGAATGGTTGTAATCGTATCAATAGAACGCTGCGTTTCTGGATCAAAGGTTCTTAATGTATCGATTTCATCATCAAATAAATCGATGCGATAGGGGCGCTTACTGCCCATTGGAAATAGATCGATAATGGCACCACGGACAGCAAACTCACCATGTTCCATAACTTGTGAGACATAACGGTACCCTGCTTTTTCTAATTTTAGACGCCATACTTCAATATCAAATTGATCACCACTGGATAACATTAAGGTGTTGCCCGCTAAAAAGTCGCGTGGCGCGATGCGGTGCATTAATGTGGCGATAGGGACTAATAAAATACCGCGATTAAAATCAGGTAGTTTATGTAAGGCTTCTAAGCGTTCAGAGATGATGTCTTGATGCGGCGAAAAACTATCGTAGGGTAGGGTTTCCCAATCGGGGAAATGTAAAATAGGGAGAGGATTTTCACCAAAATAAAACTTAACTTCTGACTCTAAACGGTGGGCTGTTGCAGTATCATCAGTTATTACTAAAACTGGCCCTGTATGCTGCTGTGCCGTTTTGGCTAATAGCAAGCCTTGCGAACTACCATACAGTTGCCCAGCATGAAAAAGCTCAGATGAGCGCTTAGGTAATTGTGGAAGAAGCGGGTTTGATAAGTCTAATGAGGCCATGTTGTCTTGGAATATATTTGAGTGTCGAGATACCATTTTCACACAAATCATCATTGAAAACACAGTCAATCAGCGACTAACAGTATGTAAAAATAGGTAAACAGGATGATTAGAACTAAATTAATAGCATAAACACTATGCATTTCTAGACTATTGGCTTATATCGAACATGTATTGCCACATACTAAATGTGTGATAATAAACAATTAAGCTTGATGATCTAAATGGAGACTAAAAATGAAAAGAATTGAGAATGTTGTCTTACTAAAAGTAATCGGTAGTTGTGAATTGTTGGCTGCTGTGGCCATGTTTTGGTTTTTTTATGAAGCTATCCCGGCATTAATTGGCGGCTTAATTTTATTGGGTTTGTCTGCGAATAGTTTTGTACAAGCTCACAAATGTTATTTACGTCAATATACGCCTAAAAAAGAAGCTAACACAGGCGAGTAATAACAAGTAATGTCAGAACACAATCAGCAAACAGCGGCAGTCGGTAAAGCTAAGGGATTTGATTCTACCGCTTTTTTAAAAACACTGACCGGCCTTCCGGGTGTCTATCGAATGATAGATAGTGATAACACAGTGATTTATGTCGGCAAGGCAAAAAATCTTAAAAATAGGGTATCGAGTTATTTCCGTAGCACGGGGTTAACTTCAAAAACCCGGGTGATGGCAGGACAAATAGCAGCGATCGAAATAACGGTTACCCATACCGAAAATGAAGCACTTATTCTTGAAAATAATTTAATTAAGGAATGGATGCCTCGTTACAATATTTTGTTACGCGACGATAAAACCTATCCCTATTTATTAATTTCGGGGCATAAGTTTCCAAGACTTAGCTTACATCGAGGCGTTAAACGTAACTCAGGTAGCTATTTTGGACCCTATCCTAGTGCTGGGGCAGTTCGAGAAAGCCTGAATTTATTGCAGAAATTATTTCCGGTACGCCAGTGTGATGAAACCTATTATCAAAATCGTTCTCGACCTTGTTTGCAGCATCAAATAAAACGCTGTACGGCACCTTGCGTTGGTTTGATATCTGAAGAAGATTATCAAAAAGATGTGCAATATACGATGTTGTTTTTGCAAGGCAAGAATCAACAAGTGATGGATGAATTGTCACAGCAAATGGAGCTTGCATCGTCACGGCTGGATTTTGAACTAGCCGCGTCGATTAGAGATAAGATTATTAGTCTTCGTCGCGTTCAAGAACGTCAATACGTCAGTTCTGATCAAGGTGATTTAGACGTGCTTGCAGCCATTGTACGAGATGGCATTGCTATCGTCGAAGTGTGTTTTATTCGTGGTGGACGAAGCCTAGGCAATAAAAGTTATTTTCCCAAAGGCTCCTCCGAAAGTACGCCAGAAGAGTTGTTATCAGCCTTTATTCCTCAGTATTATTTAGGTAAAGATGTACCGACCGAAATTCTCGTTAGCCATATACCTGAAGATATGGCGCTTTTAGAAGAGGTATTACGAACAGAATCAGGTCATCGCGTGCAACTACGCTGTCCACAGCGCGGCACTGGTGTACGCTGGATGACGATGGCGACGACAAACGCCGACATTAGCCTCAATCAACGTTTGAGTAGCCGTGCTAATTTATTACAGCGCTTCGAATTATTGCAAGAAGCATTAGGTTTAGAAGAAATGCCTACGCGATTGGAATGTTTTGATATTAGTCATAGCAGCGGTGAAAGAACGGTCGCCTCGTGCGTTGTATTTGGTCTAGAAGGCGCAATAAAGAGTGATTATCGTAAATTTAATATCGATGGTATTACGCCAGGCGATGATTATGCTGCAATGCATCAGGCCTTAACACGCCGTTTTACCCGTTTACAGAAAGGTGAAGGTAAACGACCTGATTTATTATTGATTGACGGGGGTAAAGGTCAATTAACAGAAGCAAAAGCCGTGATGGCCAACTTGCAACTTGATATTGATATATTAGGTATTGCTAAAGGACCAGAACGCAAACCGGGTGAAGAAACACTCTTTTTAGTTGGGCGAGCAGGCGAAGTTAATTTGTCATCGGATTCTCCTGCTCTACACTTATTACAACAAGTACGAGACGAAGCACATCGCTTTGCCATTACGGGTCATCGCCAACGCCGAGCTAAAGCACGTAATACATCGCCCTTAGAAAGCATTGTTGGCATGGGACCAAAACGGCGTCAAAAATTATTACAGCAGTTTGGCGGTTTACAAGAAATTAAACGAGCTGGCGTGGAAGATTTGGCCAGAGTAGATGGCATGAGTAAAGCGCTGGCACAAAAAATCTACGATGTCTTTCATGGCGACAATTAAACGCAAGATGCTACTATTCAACCTAATTGCTTATTAAAGTCGAATTTATAATGAATTTACCCAATATATTGAGTTTGCTCCGAATTGCCCTTATTCCCGTGTTGATCGGCATTTTTTTGTTACCTAATGAATCAGCGCCGTTGTGGGCAACCATTGTGTTTGCAGTTGCTTCCTTGACTGATTGGTTAGATGGTTACCTAGCAAGAAGATGGAAACAAACGTCGCCCTTTGGTGCTTTTCTTGATCCGGTGGCGGATAAATTACTTGTCGCCGTTGCGCTGGTGTTAGTGTTATATAAAACACCAGAGTGGTTTGTATTGATCCCTGTCGTAATTATTATTAGTCGTGAAATTACAATTTCAGCCTTACGCGAATGGATGGCTGAATTAGGTCAAAGAAATGCCGTTAAAGTATCTTACGTTGGCAAGTTGAAAACAGCTTTTCAAATGTTATCGATTGGATGCCTCATTTTCTTTCAGCCATTTTTAGGTTTACCTATATTTGATATCGGCTTAGTGTTGCTTTATATTGCATCCGCATTAACACTGAGTTCAATGTTTAGTTATCTTAAAGCTGCCCTCCCAATGTTGCTTACAAAGGGTTGACACAAAAAATAAAGTGCCTATAATGCACGTCTTTCTCAGCGGGAATAGCTCAGCTGGTAGAGCACGACCTTGCCAAGGTCGGGGTCGCGAGTTCGAATCTCGTTTTCCGCTCCAAATTCCAAAAAGCCGTGGTTCAAAACTACGGCTTTTTAGTCTAGATTAAGGGCTGCGTGGCAGAGTGGTCATGCACCGGACTGCAACTCCGTTTACGCCGGTTCGATTCCGACCGCAGCCTCCATTACAAATGTTGTTAAAAACCCTAGCGGGAATAGCTCAGCTGGTAGAGCACGACCTTGCCAAGGTCGGGGTCGCGAGTTCGAATCTCGTTTTCCGCTCCAAATTAAAAAAGCCGCAGCGCATCATGTGTTGCGGCTTTTTTGTGCTCTAAATAATTCTTTGTTCATACGACTTATGTGGCGAAGTTTATTTTGAAAATACGCAGGGCATTAAAATATTGTTGAGAGAGTCGTGTACTTTTAAAATACCCGCATTAACCGAATTAATTGCCTAAAGTGATAATAATTAGGCACGAATTTAGTTGGTATTTTCCTCTATATTTAGAAAACCAAATTAGCCTGAGATTATTTGTAACGTTTATACTATTTCGTAGTCCAATAATTTTGCATATAACAAAGGGTAAGACATGTCGGTCGAACATTATTTAAGAACACCCCTACTTACGGGTGATAATGTGGATTATAAACGTAAGGAAATTGCTGCTTATTTCAATGCCACATTCGACCGATATCAGTCATTATTTGAAACCTTAGCCGATGATCGGGCTTACTATCAAAAATCGATTCCTCTTAGACACCCTTTAATTTTTTATTACGGACATACAGCCACTTTTTTTGTTAATAAACTGTTGCTGGCGGGTCTGATTGATGATCGAATTGATCCTAAGTTTGAGTCGATGTTTGCTATTGGTGTTGATGAAATGAGCTGGGATGATTTGGATGATGCTCATTATGATTGGCCAAAGGTTGCTGAAGTAACCGCTTATCGTCAAAAATTAAAAAAAATCGTCAACAACATAATTGAAACGGCACCATTAACATTGCCGATCAATTGGCAAAACCCATGGTGGACTATCATAATGGGCATTGAGCATGAGCAGATTCATACTGAAACATCTTCAGTGTTAATTCGTCAACAAACCTTGGATTTAGTACAAAAACATGATGCATGGCAACCATGGACTAAAACATCTACTGCACCTATAAATGAGCGGGTTATCATTTCAAAAGGAGTGGTGAGTTTGGGTAAAGAAAGTGATGATCCGGTTTATGGTTGGGATAATGAATATGGCTCTCACCAGGCTGAAGTCAATACGTTTGAAGCCAGCAAGTTTCTAGTGAGTAATCACGAGTTTCTTGCTTTTGTAGAGACTGGCGGTTATCAGAATGATAGTTATTGGCCAGCAGAAGGCTTAAAGTGGAAACGTTTTTCAAAAGCGATGCACCCAACCTTCTGGCACCAATCTGAACAAGGCTGGCAGTTACGATTAATGACTGAAATGGTGGCTATGCCTTGGGATTGGCCTGTCGAAGTTAATTATCATGAAGCGAAAGCTTTCTGTAACTGGAAAGCAGAGCAAACCGGTTTAGCTGTACGCTTACCAACAGAAGATGAATGGTTACGCATGTATGATTTTTCTGGTGTAAAAGAATTATCATCATTGCAGGCTCCTGCGAATATTCATGGTGATTATGCCGCTTCGTCCTGCCCAGTCAATCAGTTTGCTCATGGTGATTTATATGATGTGGTAGGTAATGTCTGGCAATGGACGGAAACACCAATATATCCACTTGATGGTTTTGAAGTACACCCACTTTATGATGATTTCACTATGCCGACCTATGATGGCCGACACAATCTATTTAAAGGTGGTTCATGGATATCAAGCGGTAATGAAAGTCGAAAAGCGGCACGTTATGCTTTTCGTAAACACTTTTTTCAACATGCGGGATTTCGTTATGTTGTGGCAGATGAACTTGAGGAACACACTGTGTCAAATTATGAAAACGATAAAATGTTATCTGAATATGCTGAATTTCATTACGGTGATACGTATTATGATGTGGCAAATTTTCCCGAAGCATTAGCTAATATAGCCATTAAGGCATTAGGTGATAAGCCCGCTCTCAAGGCATTGGATATTGGTTGTGCTGTTGGTCGCTCTAGTTTTGAATTAGCCAAACATTGTGATCATGTAACAGGCATCGATTTTTCAGCGCGTTTGATTAATCTCGGTGTGCAATTAGCGTCGCAAGGTGTTATTAGATATAGCATCACCGACGAAGGCGAGTTAATGCACCATCGCGAACGTCGCTTAGAAGATCTTGGTTTAGCTTCAGTCGCAAATAAAGTTGAATTTTTACAGGGTGATGCCTGTAATTTAATGCCACACTTTACTGATTATGATGTTGTATTAGCGGCTAATCTGATTGATCGTCTTTATGATCCAGCCTTATTTTTATCAACGATTCACCAGCGAATGAATGTGGGTGGTGTGTTGTTAATCGCCTCACCATACACTTGGCTAGAAGAGCATACGAAAAAAGAAAATTGGGTAGGTGGATTTAAAAAAGATGGCGAGAACGTCACCACACTAGATGGTTTGAAAACCCTGCTGGGTGAACATTTTGATTTGATACAAGCACCACAGCAAGTGCCGTTTGTGATTAGAGAAACTAGCCGTAAATTCCAACATACCTTATCGGATGTGACGCTTTGGGTGAAAAGATAAGCCGATGCTGGTTGATTTCGATCAGGTTATCGATAGGACCGGAACGGCCAGTGTTAAATTAGATGCCTGTAAGGCCGTGTTTGGTACTGAAGATGTGAGTCCACTTTGGGTGGCTGATATGGACTTTCCTGTCCCCAAAGCGGTAAGTGAAGCGTTAGCTGAACGCTCGCAACATCCTATTTTTGGTTATAGCTTATATCCAGAAACAATGTTTACTGCTATTCAAGAATGGTTTGAACAACGCCATGGTTGGCAGATTCAACGAGACACTATTGTTATGTGTCCGGGTGTTGTTCCATCTATGCATGCTGCGATTATGGCATTGTCAGAAGCGGGAGATAGGGTGATTGTACAACCGCCAGTTTATCCGCCCTTCTTTTCAGCAGTAACAGAAACAGGTCGTGAACTACTGCTCAATCCACTCATGTTAGTGGATGACCATTATGCTATCGATTTTGAGCATTTAGAGCAGTGTGCGGCATCTGACGCTAAGTTATTGCTTTTGTGTTCACCTCATAACCCCGTTGGCAGAGTATGGCAACAGGCTGAATTAGAACATGTGCTCGATATCGCTCGACGCTATCAATTAACGATTATTTCAGATGAAATTCATGCGGATTTAATTTACCCGGATTACCAACATATCCCACTCGCAAACTTAACGAATGATGTGACAATTGTCACGGCAATTTCACCCAGCAAAACATTTAATATTGCTGGTTTAGGACTATCTTGTCTTATAGTCAATGATTCAGAGCACCGGAAAGCGATTAATGCAGTTTTCGAACAATTACATATTAGTGCCTGTAACCCATTTAGTATTATTGCATTCGAAGCTGCCTATCGTGGTGGTGAGCAGTGGTTAGATGCATTAATGCTCTACCTAAATGAAACACGCCGCCAAACTGTTGAGTTTATTGAAACTAACCGACTAAATATCAAGGTAATAAGTTCAGAAGGCACCTACTTATTGTGGCTCGATTGCCGCGCGATGGGGTTAAACGATAATGAGCTTAAATCATTTTTTATTAACAAGGCTAAGCTCGGTCTGAATACGGGTATTAGTTTTGGTGAGGAGGGCAGTGGTTTTATGCGACTCAACATCGCCGCGCCGCGAATCATCATTATGCAGGCATTAGAACAGATTAAAACAGCCTTGCAATAATAGCTAGTTGGTAAGTTTTCTCACCAAATTCGACCGGTTTTTTTGAGCCTTTGCACTATTTAAGTGAAAATAAGGAAAATGCTCCCTCATTTATTATGGTTATAGTGTTGTAAACTTTAGATATTTGATTAACATAGTAAAATGGCATGGTGTGTGCTTTATTGTTAATGAAGTTTTTCAGTTTTGATGGAGTAGATAATGTCTGATTCAATGGGTATAGCAGCCGGCATAGTATGGAAATATCTTGATAAAAACGGTGCAACGAGCGTTTCCAAAATAACGAAGGAGACAGCCCTAGATGCCAAGCTTGCTCAACGAGCTATTGGATGGCTAGCAGGCGAAAATAAATTAACTATTGAAATGAAAGGTCGAACTGAAGTTATTTCATTGAAATAAACTATTCAACCATAGAAATATAGTTTTTTATGGTTGAATGACTTTTCGAATGGTAAAAGCGCCACGGATATCGCCTAATTTAAAGCCTATTGCCTCATCGTCAGGGTAAAGCTTACTTAATTGGGTTTGAATTGTCGGATCAATATTTTCGCCATGACATGTTAAGCATAGCTTACCGGTAGGTATGGCTTTCATTAAGTGTAGTTCTTGATGATCACCTTGGGTTACCGACTCGCTTATCATCAAACTGCTTATCGACGCACCCTGATTTTTGCTAATTTCAAACTGATTTAACACTTCTTTTTCCCATGCATCCGGTCGATTATTTGGATTACGTGTTTTCAGGCTAGTACGTGCAATGTTAAAGTCGTATTGAGCGGATAATTCGTCTGCGATAATGGGCGCCATCTCTTTGCAAACGCTGATGGCATCGGAGGGGCCACCAGATTTTATTGCAGACAGTAATGCGCCTTTTAATTTCTCTGAAAACACCTGAATCGCATACTTGCCTTGCTCGATAAACAGGGCTTGCTCAATAAACCTAGCCTGTTCATCAGCATGAACAGGATGCGATAAAAAATAAAGGATAAAAAATACTGTCTTTTTCATAATAAAGCCCCTACTTTCTCTATTATCATTAGTATGCCTGTAAACATTATAGGCCATGCCAAAAAAGGACTAATAATGTAAGTAATGATGATTGATTTAGCTCGAAATCCAACGCCATGAATAAAGCCTATCATAACGCCGATCATTAACAACATAAGTAGAGGATGATTGACGGTATTATCTTGGTGGGTCATGGCTTGAGGTATTAATAATATTAGGCCAGACAAGACCATAGCTAATACAAATGAGATAGTTTTACTCAATACGCTATACATTAAAATAAATGGCCTTATTCGCCATTTGTATCCATATCTTCTAGCTCTAACCACATCACATTAATAATGCCGAAAGACACCGCTAATAAAACGCCTAAAATCCAAGCGAAATACCACATAATTTGCTCCTAATAGGTTGTATTTTGGTTATTACGGATAAATTGGATATCCAAGCGTCGCCACATTTTACGATATGTCCAGAAACTATAAGCAGCGATGATAGGCACAAATATAATCGCTACCCAAAACATGATTTTAAGTGTCATCAAGCTAGAGGTTGCATCCCATATCGTCAAGCTACTATTGATATCGCTACTTGATGGCATGATGAATGGAAACATTGAAAAAGCTGCCGTAAGAATAATGCCAGTGATAGCCAGACTACTCGCCATAAAAGCCCAGCCAGAACGGCTATTATGTGCTGAAATAAACACAAAAATAGCGCCAATGAAGCCCGCTATAGGGGCAAAGATCATCCATGAGTAGGTTTGATAATTTGTCAGCCATGCCCCAGCTTGTTGGCTAACCTGTTTCAAGTCGGGTGTAAAGGCACTGTTTGCATTAGGCATAGCGTTAATCACATAACCTTCAATGCTAGTAGATAACCAGATCCCTGCTAATGCAAACGAGCCTATTAATACCAGTGCTGAGAGTTTAGCGGCTTGACGAGCACGCGCCTCTAAGCCATCCAATGTTCGCATTTGTAACCAAGTGGCACCGTGCATGACGATCATGCTAAGACTGACGACCGCGACAAGTAAGGAAAAAGGATTCAATAATTGAAGGAATGTCCCCGTGTAATAAGGGCGCATGAACTCATCATAGTGAAAGGGAATCCCCAGTAATAAGTTACCAAATGCCACACCGAAAATAATGGGGGGGATGATACTACCAACAAATAACCCCCAGTCCCAACTTGTACGCCAAGATGTGTTTGTTAATTTACTGCGATAGTCAAAGGCGAGAGGGCGTAAAAAGAGTGCAAATAAGGTAATCATCATCGCCAGATAAAAACCAGAGAATGCCATGGCATAAACAAGTGGCCAAGCAGCAAACAGGGCGCCGCCAGCAGTCACTAACCATGTTTGATTGCCTTCCCAATGAGGGCCAACGGTGTTCAATATAATCCGACGCTCTTCATCAGTATTACCAATGATCGGTAATAACACGCCTATCCCCATATCAAAGCCGTCAGTCAGGGCAAAGGCAATTAATATCACACCAATTAATGCCCACCAGATTATTTTCAGTGTTTCGTAATCCAATACCATGACTATAGCCCCTTAACCTTAATGCTTTTCAAAGTGATAACGTCCCGTATGCAAGCTACTTGGGCCGAGCCGGGCGAAACGCAACATGAGATACATCTCGATAACAAGCAATAAAGTATAAAAAATGACAATAGCAGCAAGACTGCTAAACACGGTATCGACGGATATCGATGACGTGGATAAATGGGTCGGTAGAATGCCGCTGATAGTCCATGGTTGACGACCTACTTCAGCGACAATCCAGCCTGTTTCTGCTGCAATCCAAGGCAAAGGTAAGGCGAATAAGGCTGACCATAATAACCAACGTTTTTTGTATTCTTGGCGTTTAGCACAGTGGTAAAAAGCCAGTGAAAAAATGATTAACATGGTGAAGCCACTGGCAACCATTATTCTGAAACTCCAGAATAAGGGGGCAACAGGTGGGATAGTGTCACGTGCCGCCATTTTGATTTGCTCTTCGCTAGCATGGCTGACATCGTCAGTGTATTTTTTCAACAATAAGCCATAACCTAAATCCTCTTTAACCGCTTCGAACTGCGCTATTGTTAATGAATCTTTTTGTCCGTTACGAAGTTGTTGCAACAAGCCATAAGCGACCATACCATTTCGAATTCGTAACTCATCTTGAGCGATAATATCGCTAATGCCGATGACTGGGGTATCAAATGAACGCGTTGCGATAATGCCCATTAAATAAGGTATTTTAACCGCATAATCTGTTTCCATTGTTTCTTCATTAGGCATGCCAAATAAGGTAAAAGCGGCAGGTGCTTGTTCGGTATGCCACTCAGCTTCTATTGCTGCCAACTTTGTTTTTTGTACATCACCTACTTCATAGCCACTTTCATCACCGAGTAAAATGACTGAGAAAATCGAAGCAAGGCCAAAGCCTGCAGCAATAGCAAAAGAACGACGAGCAAAGCCGATATCGCGACCTTTAAGCAAATAATAAGCACTGATACTTAATACAAACATTGCACCGGTCACATAACCAGCCGCAACGGTGTGAATAAATTTTACTTGTGCGACAGGGTTGAAGATGATTTCAGTAAAACTACTCATTTCCATTCGCATGGTTTCATAATTGAAGACTGCACCAACTGGATTTTGCATCCAACCGTTGGCGATTAATATCCACAAAGCAGACATATTTGAGCCAATAGCTACGAGGAAGGTCGCCATTAAATGCTGCTGTTTACTCAGGCGATCCCAGCCTAAGAAAAACATGCCGACAAAGGTCGATTCAAGCATAAAGGCCATCAAACCTTCAATGGCTAGCGGCGCGCCAAAAACATCACCTACATAATGAGAGTAATAGGCCCAATTCGTGCCAAATTGAAATTCCATCGTCAATCCAGTTGTGACCCCCAATGCGAAATTGATACCGAATAGTTTTCCCCAAAACTTGGTCATGTCTTTATAAATCTGTTTGCCGGTCATGACATAGACAGACTCCATGATCACTAACATCCACGACAAACCTAAGGTCAGGGGTACAAAAAGAAAGTGATACATGGCGGTGACGGCGAACTGTAAGCGCGATATATCGACTAGTTGTTCAGTAATCAAAGGGGATCTCCTTGAGTATCATCGCTAATAAATTGATCAGCAATAGTATTTGCTGTGACAGGCGAGGTTGAGTTGTCAAAAAAACTATGCCAAATAAAAAATAACAGGATCACCTTAATGAGCAATATCAGCACGATTTCGCGAATAAGTATTTTATCGTTAATTATTTTGCTTGCCATTTGATGATTGTAAACACTATAAAATTATTCTGCCAGAATATATTAGCATTTGATTATTAAGTGCATCGTGTTTTAGACATAGTTAACGTTGTGCGGCTGATATTATCAATATATAAAGCATGAACAATCAACGTTGTGGCGGCATATAGGCTTATAATGACTCCCTCTCTGACCATTTATTAGTTATTGTAAGGCAAGATTATTATGGATTTATCGCATTATCGACGTGAGTTTTTACAAAAAGGTTTAAGACGTGCCGACTTGAATGATGATCCGTTTAAACAATTTGAATTATGGTTTAAGCAGGCTGAACAAGAAGGCTTGCTCGAACCTAGTGCGATGAGTTTGGCGACCAGCAATGGTGTTGATGTCAGCCTTCGTACCGTATTATTAAAATACTTTGATCAACAAGGCTTTGTCTTTTTTACTAACTATGGCTCAACGAAAGCGCAACAAATAACTCAAAATCCTAATGTTGCATTGTTATTTCCTTGGTTAGTGCTAGAACGGCAGGTCAAAATAACCGGTAGTGTAGAAAAAGTGTCGACGATTGAATCATTTCGGTACTTTACCAGTAGACCCAAAGACTCACAATTAGGTGCATGGGCATCTCAACAATCCAGTCATGTGTCATCACGGCAACTGTTACTGAGTCAGTTTGAAGCAATGAGAAATAAGTTCAAACAGGGTGAAGTACCATTACCTGAATTTTGGGGTGGTTATCGTGTCATCCCTAAATCGATAGAATTCTGGCAAGGCAGAGAAAATCGACTCCACGATCGCTTTGTATATGAAAAAAGTGAAGGACAATGGACGATTAATCGCCTTGCACCTTGATAATCAGTCATTGAATGTCCCTACTCATTGTTGAAGATGAAATAAAACTGTTGAAGGACTATCTCCAGCAATCGTGGGTCTAACTGTCATTTTATTCATCATAGTGACGGCATACATTATGGAGAGGGTGTAAGAGGATCATTGTATTGTCAGCGATCGAACGATTGATAGTCATATCAAAAAATTGAGGAAATGCCTGAGTGACTATTTCCCTCGTTATCAATTTATCCATTCAGTTTATGGTGCGGGTTATCGTTTCGATATAGTAAAAAAAAAGCCAATGACCGTTTATAGCTAGCTCTTCGCGGATTGTTTGCACATTGGAGTCTTATAGTGAACCCGACAGTGAAAACATGCACTGGAATATAATGATAATCAAGATGATTTAATTATGAAACGTTTACTTATCGCAGCAGCCATTACATCCACATTACTTCTTTCAGCAAACGCGTTACGTGCGGATGATGATGCACCTAAACAACCACGTCATAGTCCAGAACAAATGGTCGAAGGTCTGGCTCAAGGGCTTAATTTAACAGAAGAGCAAAAAACAAATATTACAGCGGTTAAGAAAGATGAATTCGAAAAAATTCGTGCACTTCGTGAAGAAAACCGGACAAAAATAGAAAGTTACCTAACGGATGAGCAAAAACAACAATTAGAGCAATGCAAAAAAGACAGAAATAAAAGCTATGAAGGTAAAAAAAAGCACAAACATCATGATGATTAGTCTTTAGTAAGGCATTTAAAAAGAGCGAGTTTTATTTTTATAATCGCCTGATAATCTGATGTTTTTTTCACTAAAATGATTACGTCTTACTCCGTTTTAGTTTGCTAAGAAGCTTGTGGATGATGGTTGATAATTCTGTTGAATAAAAACTGTTGACCAAACAGCAAATATTCTCTATATTTTCTTCTTGATATATTCTCAAAGTGCTCGAGGAAAGAAAATGTTAACCGATCGTCAGCAAGATACATATGATTTTATTGTTCATTATTTTAAAGCAGAGCAACGCGCACCTTTGTTATCGGAGGTGGCTAAAGGTATTGGCTTATCCTCACAGGGGTCAGTTCATAACTATATTCAAGCATTAGTGAATGAAGGGCTGATTGAACGTGTTGTCGGAAAATCACGTGGTCTGCGTTTAGTCGAACAGCATAATGAACCGGAAACGATCTCTGTCATTCTGCCTTTATTAGGCAACGTAGCTGCAGGGCGCTTAATCGAGGCAGTACCTGATGAATCTGAAATAGATTTAGGTGATATGTTCAGCGGTAGTGGCCGCTTTGTGTTGAAGGTCAATGGTGATTCAATGATAGACAAGGCCATCATGTCAGGCGACTATGTGGTGCTACAAGAACAGCGTTCAGCTAACCATGGTGATATTGTCTTAGCACTGGTTGATTTTCACGATGCGACCTTAAAAACATTACTTATCAATAATGACGGAACGGTCACTTTGCAACCCGCCAATGTAGACTTTGAACCGGTGACTCTTCCTGTTGAACGAGTGATGATTCAAGGAGTAGTGGTGGGTCAATTGCGAACTTATTCCTAAAGTTCTTTTTATATTTTCAATATGCTCGTCAAATATGGCCACTATAAAAGTATCGACTGATGAATAAGCGGCTTGATTATTTGTTTAATGTTGCTAGGATTACACAATTATAATTAAGGAGTAGGTCGTGGACACATGGTATTCAATAGAAATTGCTGATGGCAACACAGCACAGGCAACGATGAAACGGGTCATGGATGCATTCATGCCTAAATATATCGGTTCCGGCCGACCATTAGATATGGCTATATTCTCTAGCAATGATGCTGATTCGGGTTTATGGACCTTGTATTTTTCACCCAAGGCGATGAGCTTAGCAATGCGCTTTGGCGCTAGCCCATTTTCAGGCGAGTTTGTTGATTTAGATTTGGCGTTACTCGTTGGTGATGAAAGAAGTATGGCTATTTTGTTTCCTGATACTGACAGCCATTAAAAGTTAACTTTTACACCCCTTCTTGTTAAGCGTTGTAAAATCAAACCTAATACTGTTCAGTATTAGGTTTTTTTATGTCGAAATATTCTTGATATTATAAATGGCTAGTGACATTTCAACGCCGTGGCAAATTCTTGTTGGTGATGTAGGTTTGTCGATTTGATTATGATTAAAATACAAGAACCATGACATCTAGGTGACCACAATTCCCCTGTCAAACCCTTAATACTGACTCACTTAGAATGCCCATTGACTTCTAAACTGCATAACATCAACATCTTCAGAATCGAATGGGCCGCTTTTTATATCTAACATGTTGATATAGTTCGCCGAAAAGCGAACGGTAGGGGTGGCAAACCAATTCAGCCCTAGGGTTACACTGTCGGCTTCACCACCTTGAATATCTTGATCATTCAAATTGACAGTACTGTAACGTAAGCCTAACTCCCAAGCACCGATTCCCCCTTCACCAAGGCTTGACTTAGGAATTATATTTACAAACTTTCCAAATTTATATTGACGTGATTCGCCGGTAAAGAAATAGCCTGTTTGAATATACCAGCTATCAAAATTTAAACTTGAATCAGCGGCGTTACGACTGACCGATACCGAAGCATATTCTGATTGCACAGAAAGTGGGCCAGCAACAACGGCTAACTCTAAGCCATATTTAGAATGAGCGTCGATATTTTGCATCGTGCCGGTATCAACAACATTAATGCCTGATACTTCGCTTTCAGGCTGTTGTTTAAAGCGTAAGGTTGCGACGTCACCTGAGTCACGGTAATTAGCTGATCCCGCTAGATGGAGCAATGCACCTTTATGATTAATTGGGGCATATGTGACACGGCTTCCTAGGCCCCAACCTTCGTCATTTTGGCCACCTGTTGTTTGTATATTGTCGCCAAATAAGCCCAGAGAAGCCGTCCAATTCTTTCTATTAGTTAATGCCATCACACCGATATGACGACCGGTATTGAGGGCGTTAGTGAGTGACCGTTCCAAAAATAAGTTATGGTTAGCATTCATTTGAAATTGTAACGTGAACGGGTCTTTTATATTACCAGCTCTGAATGACATTGCGTCCAAACCTTGATATTCAACAAAGCCGTCCGCCAGACCTTTTTCATGACCCGTGGCAAAATCATATTCAAGCTTAAAAGCCCAATCATGATACATTTTTCCATGAAGTAATAAACGAGCTCGTCTAATCTGTGTACTATCACCAATGTCATCATTATTATAAGCGGCAGCCTCAGCCATAACACGGCCACCAAATTTAGTGTTGAATGCACCATCACGTGTTTTCACCGTGACGCCACCTTTGACAGATACTTCTACTTCTGGTGGTTTGGTGGCTTCAGCAAGTTGATTTTGTAAGTCTACTTTTTGTTGATCAGTTTGAAGTTGTCGCTCATTTAGCTCTACTTGTAAGCGGCCATATTGTTCGTCACTGATCATGCCATTTTCATGCAACATACCTATCAATGTTTCAATTTCTGAACTCGCATTCGCGCCTTGGCTGAGCAACAGAAAAATACTACTAATAAGCATTACTTTTTTGAATGACATAATAATCTCTTAAATGAAGTCAGTGTGCTAAGGATAGGCTTAGCTAAAATGCTGACTAAATGGGGTTGTTACAGTATGACTTATTGATTCGTTTGCAGTGCTCATTGAGTGAGCTAATTGAGTCAGCTAATTGAACAATGCCATCACTGAGAGCTAAAAATAAATAGGTGATAAACTGACACCACCATTGGGTGCATTGCAGCGCAATTAGCGACTAAAGTCAGGTTATTCGGCGGAAAATTATAGCAGTGCATTACTGGTCATGCCAATCATTGTCGTGCTGATCAGTACTTTATCGCCTTTTTGTTATTTCTTTTGATCGACCCTCTATCTGCTTAACAATTCACATATATGTGAAATGATGGCATTTCATTTTCGTTATTTTTGGATAGACCATATAGCCCTCATCAGATGTGCTCCATCAAGGTCAAAGGGCTGAACGGTTTAGTTAAATAAGCATCTGCACCGGGTTCTTTACCGCGCTCTATATCAGCTTTTTGCCCCATGGCTGAGAGTAAGACAATTTTTGTATCAGCGGTTGCGCTATTAGATTTAATGCGTCTGCATACCTCTAAGCCATCAAATGCACCTGGCATCATAATATCCAAAATCATTACGTCTGGTTTTACCACCGGAAATAGTCGCATTGCATGTTCACCATCCTCAGCTTCATACAAATCATAATCACCGAACTCTAAGGTCATGCGTATTAGAGCTCTCAATTCTCTATTATCATCAACAATTAAAACGCGTTTAGTCGTCATTTATTACTCCTCACTGTTATTCATTTCGATTACAGGTAGCCATAAGGTTACGGTTGTGCCTTCACCCAATGTACTCTCTATTTCCAGTTGTCCATTATGTCTATCCACCAGATCTTTAACTAAACTGATCCCCAGTCCTGTACCAGGTATGTTGCCAGATGTATCAGCGCGATAGAATCGCTCACCTACACGTGATAATTGTTCAGGTGTCATACCAATGCCTTTATCTTCAACGACTACCCCAAATTCTGCCTTATTGCCTGTTTTTTTAATTTTAGTGGATATTTTCACTACCGGACTTTCAGGTGAGTACTTATAGGCATTACTTAATATATTTGAGAGAATTTGACGTATTTTAGTTTGATCAAATTCAACTATAGGCCAATTTTTTCTACTTTTACGCTGAATGCTGTGAAAACTATCACTGCCTGACATTTCTTCACACACTTCAATTAGGGGCGTCTCTAAGGTGTCTTGAACCATTTCTAGTACACCAGCCGCTCGATTTTCGATGCTAGCTAGATCTAAGAGTTCATCGAGGATATTTTTGAGTCGTTTAGATTGTCTGTTGATGCTTTCGGCAATTTCTTTGACTTTTTCAGGTGGGTATTCACGAAAGCCCAATAACTCACTATAGCCCATTACACTGGCTAAAGGTGTGCGAAGTTCATGTGCCGCAGTGGTTAAAAATTGACTTTTCATTTTGTCGACAATCGTTTCATGGGTGATATCATCAAAGAACAATATCTCTGATGATTCATTTTGTGAAGGATCGATTCGTTGTCGACTGACACGCAATATTTTTTCTTTGGGCTGTTTCAAATACAAAATATTTTCAGTGGCTAACGCTTCTAATAAACTCGCATCTTCATGCTGTTCTCGATCGATTGATTTGTTGATAAAACCAACAAAAGTAAGCCAGTGATGATCCTGTAATGAACCTTCGGCTAATGAGAACATCGAATAAAAAGCCGCGTTAACATATGAAATTGTTTTGTTTTTAGTCAAGATTAAAAAGCCACTTGCACTTAAATTAAACACCGCTTCTAACTCATGTTCAAGACCGGTTATCTCACTTAAATCCCGTATTACGCCAACAATATAGGTTTCATTATCAAACTCCATGTCATTAGCGTGAACTTCTACTGGAATATTTCGACCATCAGTCGTTTTTCCCACAGCAAGCTGTACATTCTTAATTGATGCTGACTCCATATCCCAAAAATGCAGTTCAGGAATTAAACTGAGAATACTATGACCAATAAGTTCCTTATCTTGAAAGCCAAATAAGGTGTATGTCGCGCGGTTGGTGGATTGAATTATGCCATCTAAATTGATCATAAATATGGCATCAGTAGCAGTATTCATCACGGCTTCCATGCGAGCATTATCTGATTGTAATGCCATGGTGATCGCTTTAATTCTAGTGGACATAGAATTAAATGCTCTCGATGCTGAACTTACTTCATCATTGCCTTTAACTGGAATTTGTAAGCCTGTTTCACCGCGCGACATTTTGACGGCAGCCTCTTGAAGTAATACGAGCCTTTTGGTCAGTGCTATTCCCAACATGAGGGAAAAAAGTGCAACAAAAAATAGCTCAATGACGGCGATGACACCTAGGTGTTTTGTTGCCTTTGTAATAATCGTTTTTTGTTCGTCGACCGAGAGTCCTATTTCAACTCGACCGAGCTTATAACCTTCAACAAATATATCTGAATAGGAATCATAGGAACCATCAAGCTCACTTTCAGTGATGCTGTTGTCAGCCTTAAATTTATGACCTAAAAAGGCTTGTTCTCCTCGCTGTACCAAGACTCTGTCTTGATCACGTATTCGGATATAGAGAATATTGCGTGTGGCCATCGCTGAGTCAATTATGGCTTCGAGGGTTGCGAGATCATGGGCAATAACAGCATCAGTTGAGGCGTTGGCTAATAATGCAGAAATACTTTGAGCACGTTCATCAATATTCATCTCGATGGTGTCGTATAGAATATTGCGACTATTCAATACCAATATAAATAGAAAAAAAGTTTCGATAACCGCTATACCGAGAATTGTTTTCATTTTGAATGAGAGTTTAAACATTTTCCGCATTTCTTTATAGTTAATTTAATACTTTGATGTCGAGTGAGCGGACATCATCCCAGTCACTATCTACACTTTTAATAATGCCTTGATTAAACCCTATGTTATTAAGGATCTGCTGTCCTTTTTCTGTGTCATTTAATGAGATTAAAGCATTTTGAATTTGTGTGGTCATGCCACTAATACGAGGTGCTAAAGCAAAGGCATGAGGGGTATAACCCGTTGAACGCCATATAACTTTAAGTTTATTACGGGTATCTTCCGATATTGTTGATAAGGTGCGATCAATACCGCCACCGGCGACATATAAACCTTGTGCGACCGCCGCATACACAGAGTCATGCGATGATACATAAGCAGGGGTAAACGGTATTTTATGACGCTTTAAATTGGCTTGGGCTAGTATCGTTGCCGCAAACGCAGCTGGAGCAGGAAAAGCGATTTCATTATTTTGCAACATTTCTAAACGCATTATCGGACTATCTTTAGCAACCACAATAATGCCGTGAATACGTTTTCCTTTTTGCCTTGCAATAGCACGTAAACCTATAGATTGACTAAATACTGTGTAATGATAAGGGTTTAAATAGACCATATCATAGTGGCCGGCGGCTACTCGTTTTTCGAATTCAGGAATATTCGGGGCGGTTTCAAAACGAATAGTTTTGCCGGTTTCAGCTGATAAATATACCGCCAAAGGTATCCATGCTCTAGCTAAACTTGATGCCGATTGTTGAGGGACAACACCAAATTTGAGTATGTCTTCGGCATGAGCAAGTTGCATCGTCAGTATAAGTATTGATAATACTAAGGTGTTGTTCATTACTATAATCCTTTATGTAGTGAATAAATCATTATTTTTTAGCTAATTGCATTTTGAGCAACGCAAGGTCAGCTGCATAGAGTTTGGCTTGTTTTAAACCATCGATTTCGGTGTCTTGATTGGTTCTTCCTACTGGTAATTCGATAATGATGGTTTTACTATTGCCAATTGATTTGGTCTTTAATGTACCGCCGTGTAATTCAACAACACGGTCGGCTAAAAACAAATCAAAATCTAAATTGCTTTTCACCTTTTCAAATGCTTGAACTTCTAGCCCATCACTGTTTGCTCTTTGCTTACTATTAAGTGGGTTTAATGTCGTGGCATTAGTCATTTTTATGGTTACAAAGTACCCATGCAGATGGAGTTTGATATCAATTTGATCCTTCTCTTCAGACGTTCGTGCTACTTCTGTTATGGATTCTTTAATCGCGAGTTTAAGCCAATGTTTACTGCCAACAAAATTAGCAACATCAACTCCTGATGTTTCAATATTGACAGATAAGGACTTTTTCTCAATTACCGATTCAAGCTCAGCAACCGCATCATTTAGTAAATTTATCGGTAATATTTTTTCATAATTTGTGATGTCTTGATTGGTATATAAATCACTAAGGATTTTTATTCTCCAAATCGAATTGAGTAATGAGGCACCATCTTCTAGCGCCGTACTCAATAATTCTCTATTACGATCAGCAACACTGATATCGTTTAAAGAATTGATTAAATCATCGGTGCTATAAAAAAGGGCATTAAGTGGCACTTCTATTTCATCTTTAAGCATTAACATTAATTGATGCTTTAATATGCCAACCTGGCCATGATGGTTTCTATTTAAAAAATGGAGAACGAAAGAGGCATTTAAAGGCATTACTTTGACTTCAAAATCACCTTCTACGCCCAAGTCATCATTGAGTTCCAGCACTTTTGGCAGATCAATATCACCATCTAATATCTGATGAAGACTACGCTGAAAGTCTTTCGAACCGATATCCATTATTTGTTTTTTGATCGCTAAGTGTTTGGCTGCTTTATTCGAGTAACTATGCTCTCCATCATGGTCAATGATGATAACAGGGTCAGAAAGGTCATCAAATATGTGTAAAAAGCTCATTATATTACCCCAGTATTTATTTTCTTAGCTTGATCAAAAATGATTTTTTTCAAGCGTTTAAACGGTATCGGTTTGTCTAAAACGATGACCGTTTCTGGAAAAGGATATCTTTTATTAATCTCATCTCGTGGTAAGCCTGTTACCACTACAATTTGGCTTTTCTCCAAACTTTTATTGCTGCTCAGAACATCAATCAGGTGAAAACCATCGAAATTAGGCATATGTAAATCTGTCACGATGACATCGGGTATTTTAGCACCGGCTACCAGCAATGCTTCATAACCATCCGTCACAATCTCTAAGTCGAATGAGGGCGTCCAGTTTTCCATTTCTAAACGGTATAACATGCGTAAGTCAGCATCATCCTCTACAATTAAAATAGTAGGTTTTCTATTGGTATTGTTGACTTCGCTTGTCAGAGAATCAGACGTTGTGTCGTGTTTAGGTGATTTGCTGTTAATACGATTGGACAAGCGTTCTACTTCTTCAGCACTAATTCTTCTATGACCGCCAGGGGTTTTTGACGCATGAATAATTCCACTATCAGCCCACATTTGAACGGTACGAGCAGTGACACCAAAAATCTTGGCCACTTCTTGTGTGGTGTAGGGCTTTTCAGACGAATTATCTAACTGCTTTTTATTAGCCACAATGATTTTCTTCCGCTATTTCTGTTATTTCCGATAGTACTGAATTTTGACAGGGGTGTCAATTTAAACCCTGATTTTACAGCATTATTCAACTTGGATTTAGCGGCGGTTTAATGATCGGCTTGTATAAGTTTTTGAAATTGAGGATTATCAAGTAATGATGTGAATATTGGATCTTTAAGGACTTCGTCTGCCATGCCCTCGACATCACTCATTGCTTTTTCAAGATTGTGTAGTGCTTCATTAGGCTGGTTCAATATGGCATAGGCACCGGCTAACTGATAAAAAGCATGTTTATTTTCAGCATCAATAACAAGAGCTTGATGACATAAATTAATCGCCCATTGAGGTTCATTCATCTCTAGAGCCAAATCTGCTTTATAAGTCATGGCATCGGTATTTTCTGAATCTATCTCCAAAATTTGGTCATAAATATTGAGACGATTGCCAAGAATTTGTTCCTGAGCAGCTTTTAACCAGAGACTATGAATGTCTTGATGGCGTGATAATAGTTTTTGTGCTCGGTTGATGCCGATTGATTTACTATGTAATTCGTCTTCAAATTTTTCTAGTCGTGCTTCGTATTCTAAAATGACTTTATTGACTTTATCATCTGCAAGGTTGAGCACTTTGTCTTTGATTTCACGAATGGAGTTCCAACCTACCAACAGTAATACCGAACTGATACCGGCAATGAGATAGAAAAAATATGTCACGGTATCGGTTGCATAACCAACAGCGCGCGTTGTTGCCGTTAACTCTCTATTGACGACTTCTTTTGTCATATCAACATGCATGGTATTCATATCTACCCGTAATTGTCGTAGCTCATCCATTACATAACGCTCTACAAAGGGGTTATACATCGGCTCTGTTAAGGCCTCAGCATCTTGTGTTTGTTTGTTATGAAGTTGTGCCGCGAAACTGACATGTGCTGTTAAGCACAACAGCATCAAAAGGATTAATGTTCGCATATCGCTTTCCCATGATTATGTATTTCTATCAAACTGGAGTGGAGTGCTTTAATTGTTTTCTCATAATCGCCTGGGTTAACAAAAAATTGCATTTCTACCTGACGAATATTCTGATGAATGGCCTCTATATTGATATTGTGAGTAAACATCGTTTGTACTGATTTTGCTAATAAGCCTTTAATGCGCATATCACTTCCCATAGCTGAAGCAAGCGATACCTTACTGGTACTCAGGGTGGCTGTTGTCAATTGTTGCTTTAACTGCTCAGCTAGACGTTTGGCTTTTTTGAGTGAGGTATTTAAGAAAATGGTAATGGTGTTGGCATTAAAGTCTTTAGTCATTACTTGACACTTCAAGCGTGCAGCCATATCTATAATTGTTTTTTCATAGCTGCCTTGCTGCCCCATCATTTCTTGATCAAAGACTTCTAGTGCAATTAAGTGTTGCATGCCGGCGATGATTTCAACTTGAGGTGACTCACTCACATAGTCATCAGTGATCAGTGTGCCATGATGTTCAGGTTCAAACGCGTTTTTAATGCGTAATGCGATTTTAGCCTGACGTAAGCCTTTCGCAGCATGGGGGTGAATGGCTTCCATACCTAAGTTAGCGAGTTGATCGGCAATGTCATAATTAGTTTTACCGATTGGAATGGCTTGTTCTTCACCAACTAAACGTGGATCAGCACTACTGAGATGGTATTCTTTGTGAATGACTGCTTCCGTTGCTTGCAATAACACGGCGATGCGACTAAATGTCATTTCACTGTAGCCGCGATCAAAGGTGTGCATTAAGTTTTCACTACAGTGTGCGTAACCCGTTACAATCGGTAACACTTGGCTGAAGTCGATATTGGCGAGCTGGTTTGTAATAACGTCATCTAGGCCCTGTTTTTCTTCTGTTTCCCAGCCGGTTAAGTCGACGAAACAGGTGTTTATGCCTTCATTTTTAAGTAAGTGACTTAGGTTCCACGCGCTGTGCGCCTCACCAATACTGGCTAATAATTCACGAACGGTAAGTAAATGATCATCTAAAGAAAAATGCCCATGACTACAGAGCGTTTGCAGATGATTTAATAGCTGTTCTGTCTTAGCTATACGCTCACTGATAAAGTCATTGGCTAATAGCAGTTGTTCTGGATCTGTGAACAGGGTTTGATTGATTTGGGTAAGCTTGAGCCCTAGTTCTTGGAAGGCGAGTAACCAGTCATTTTTACTATCATTGTTTGCAAAAAGTCCGTAGACACCAGGTTGTCCGGTTTTTTTATGTTCTAAAAGTGCATCAGTGATGCCACTATAAGCCGACACAACAAGGATCCGTTGATAAGGCCGGTTTGAATAAAGAACAATATTATCTCTGACAGCCGGGTAGTTACTCATTGAAGTACCACCAATTTTTTCTACGCTTAAGGTTCTATTTATAATATTTGACATACTCGTTGTCGTTTTTATCTCTAATTAGGTGTTCAAAAATCAGTCAGTTTTTCACTTTATGAACACAATGAATCGGTTCGATAGCTTTTTAATCTATTTCAGTTAACTCATAAGAACCATCTTTATCGTGGGTTTCACGGCCAGTAACAGGTGGATTAAAGACACACACCATACGCATGCCTACACCTTTATTGGCGCGCAGAATATGTTGGTCATTGTCATTCAATGCATAGACTGTACCTTCACGGATAGGGTGAACTTTGCCATTTTTCTTTTCGACTATTTCACCTTCGCCTTCAATGCAATAAACCGCTTCGAGATGGTTTTTATACCAAAGGTGAAGATCTTCGCCTTGTTTGATTAAGGTGTCATGTAATGAAAATCCCATGCCATCACTGGCCAATAATAAACGACGACTTGTCCACTGTTTAGCATCGACATCAGCAGCAGTGCCAATAACATCATCATAGAGATTCTTAACAATCATTACGCGACCTCATCAGCTGACTTAATCGGATTTTTTAATACTTTTGCAATGGCGTTTTCTAGAATGTCAAAACCTTCATTGATTAATTCTTTGGTAATGACCAATGAACCTAGAAATTTAATAACATCACCTGCGGCACCAGCCGTTTCAATGATTAAGCCATCTTCAAAAGCTTGGCTGCAGATGGCGGATGTTAGTTCTGGATCCTTAAATTCAGCCCCCCAAATCATGCCATGACCACGAATTTCCCGAATATGGTCAGCAAAACGTAAAGCGACGTTTTGCATGCGCGCTTCGACCAGTTTTGCCTTGTCTTTAATTTCGATGGAAAAGGCATCATCTGACCAGTAATTTTCAATAGCAACCGTGGCTGCAACAAAGGCCAGATTGTAACCACGGAATGTCCCAGAATGTTCACCTGGACTCCACTTGTCGAGCTCTGGTTTGAGCAGTACCATTGCCATTGGCAGACCACCACCAATAGATTTCGATAGGGTAACAACATCAGGCTTGATACCTGCTCTTTCAAAACTAAAGAAATCACCTGAACGGCCATTACCAACTTGGATATCATCAACAATCATCAAAATATCAAAATCATCACAGATCTGGCGTAAATCTCTCAGCCAAGCTTCACCGGCGACATTGATACCGCCTTCGGCTTGAATGGTTTCTAAGACAATGGCTGCAGGTAATTCAGTCCCACTTGAGTCATCCCCTAGTATTTTGCGTAAATAACTGATGGTGTCGACTTTATCGCCCAAATAATCATGAAAAGGGATTTGCGTGGTGTAGCCCGGCACACCATAACTTTCATCATGATAATAGCTATTACCCGTAATGCTTAACGAGCCTAATGACATACCATGAAAGCCATTAGTAAATGACATGATTTGTTTACGACCTTTTACTTTACGGGCAATTTTAAGGGCGGTTTCAATGGCATTGGTACCCGTTGGGCCGACAAATTGTAATTTGTAATCAAGACCACGCGGTTTGAGAATTTTATAGACAAAGCTTTCAATAAAGTTACGTTTAGCAACGGTACCCATGTCTAAAGCATGGCCGATACCATCATTGTTAAGGTAGTCGATAACTGCTTTATTAATCATAGGATTATTATGGCCATAGTTTAATGCACCAGCACCAGCAAAAAAATCGACATAGCGTTTTCCTGCTTCATCCCAAATTTCAGCCATCTTTGCTTTTTCAAATATAGTAGGAAATGAACGGATATAGCCACGTACTTCTGACTCGTATTCGTTAAATATTGATAATGTCATGATGTATACCTTTAAATTAGATAAGGGATTAATGGTGTTTTGTCAGCCGCTTGAATCACATAGAGATCTTCAGCTTCATGGTTTTCATCTCCAAAATGAATGTCTTTGATGAAAGGTAAGCTGTTAATAGTTAAGCCATGGACGTCAGCAAATGATCGAAATAAGCCTTGAGATGCCTTATTTGAGGGGCTGATTGTGCAAGTAAGTTGTGTGATTATTGAGTCATTTGGCTGACGTTTGAGTAAAGCGAGTAACATCGCTTTAGCTAAGCCTTGTCCACGGGCACTTTCGGCAATAGCGACTTGCCAAACAAAAAATGATTGAAGGTTATCAGGCTGATAATAAGCGGATATGAAACCGACGATTTGGCCATTTCGTTCTGCGACAAGACACGTATCTGAAAAATGCGAAGCTTGTAAAAAATACAAGTAGCTCGAGTTTAAATCTAGGGGAGGACATGATTTGATCAATTGATAAATCGCATGGCCATCACTCAGAACAGGTTGGCGAAAGCTTAGGTCGTTATGTGCGTTGTCGATTATATGTTCCATAATGTTGAGAGGAAGTACCTTTTTTATAGGGTGAATGTTGACCATTAAACTCATCATTACCGGATTGAGGTTGAATTGAACTAAGCAAGGCAATGATTAACGATGAGATGTAGATGTCTAGAACAAATCTAATTGATTTGAGATCGCGGTGAGCGCGTCATAGAGGGGAATCCTCATACGTTAAGCTTTGAACGAGATTTGTCCAAAAAGGCTTAGATGAGAGAAGGGATATAAATGTAATTAATGGTGCAAACGGAACTGAAAAAAAGATAGTAAAACCTTTGGGTGTTTAAAAAATAGCTATAAGTATAACAATAAAGTATTTATTTTTCAATGTGTTAGCATTTTACCAGTAATGAGTCACGGTAAGTAACTGTTTTGTATGAAGCTTTTAAAACTTCGTCTTTATGCTAGTTTTGGCTAAAAGGGTAGACGAAATAAAACAGCAATTTTGGCTTGTTTTGTTAGTCGAGTTATCTTCTAAAGGGGACAAAAAGTGTGAATCACCGTTGCTAAATTTGGTGATTCACAAGGTTGAATTGTTATTTTGCTACCATTTTAATTGCAGACGAGAGTAATAACTCGTATCTAGGTTTTTTCTATCATCAGCTGGAATACTTTTATAGTCGTTACGTAAGCCAAACCGTAGATTCCAAAACTGTGAGAAGCCAATAGGAATGTTGACCCCTGAATCATGGGTAAACAAATAGTCGCCAAAATCGTTAATGGCTGGCGCATAGGTTAGTTGATTGGTCATTTTTGCCCAATCAACAAATTGCCAAGCATGTACTAAACCAAAATCAAGTGTAGGTGAGCTTTCGTTTGTACCATCGATAAAGCTTTCGTAGCGATAGCCAAGACCAGAACGCAACTCAAGTGAGTGAGTTTGTTCATTAAAAACCCGATAATTGAGGCCAGCACCGAACAAGGTTCGTAATTCAATATCTTCGAAGTCATCCTGTTCGACCTCGCCACGAACATACCAACCAAACGGATCCGCAAAGTAAGCGGTATATTCTGAACCGAAAATAATTTCGTTAGCAGTATCCACTCCCTGTTGACTTTCTTTATCCAAAGAAGCATAAAATTTTAGGGTGTCTTGTGCACTCTTTAGTGTTGCACCGAGCAGGACACTCGCACCAAATTGATCGGAGTTACCTTGTCTTCCGACAATATCGAGTCCAGCTTCATAAGACCATTTACGTTTTAACGCTTGCCGTTGTTGCTCTGATCTTACTTGCTCTGGATCGCTATCTTCTGGCTTCCAACTTTCAGCAATTGCAATGGTACTAGTTGTCAATGTGGCATCAAGACCGGATATGACTAATTGTCCATTACCATTATGCTTAACCTGGCCTTCAAGCGTTGTACCACTTTTTAATCGAACAAAGACAGTGTGCTCTGTATCAAAGCCACTAATTTTATCTCGCTGGATGGTTAAATTGCCTGCATAGCTAGTTGATAAGATGATATTGGTTTCAGAAATAGAGGTAATTGTGCCTGTTAATGTCGCGCCATCAAGTGTTTGTACGTGATCGATCGCATAACTGGTGAGTGGCAATGCCAAAAAAAAGGCGAGTGCAACGCGTATTTTTTTCATGTAAATCCTTGCTCAAATTTAATATTAATAATGGCTAAATTCATAGCGTTAAAAGATGCAAATAACGGTGTATTAGTATTTTATTAATGAGGGGTGTCGTGATTTTAAAGTCTTATTCAATGTGTTTCGACAAGCTATATGGTGCGGCTAAGTTAGCTATGATGGATGACTCATCAATTAGGTCTACGCAAGTAACTAGGCCGTTACTGTTCAATCATTTTAACGGCGACTAAAAATCATAGATCTTTCGTTCAGCGCTTTAATTAAGCTCAATAATGAAGCCGTATTAACCAAAAGCAATCTGGAGGGTATTATCCAGATTGCTTTTTGATTGCTTAGCTGTTTTGTTAATTCATTTTTCGATATTTAATACGCTCTGGCTGATGATCTTTACCGAAGCGTTTACGATAATCTTCAGCATATTCAGTATAGTTACCTTCAAAGAAACTTACACTTGAGTCACCTTCATAGGCAATCATATGTGTACAAACACGATCTAAGAACCAACGATCATGGGAGATAACAACGGCCGAACCTGGGAATGCTAAAATCGCTTCTTCTAATGCTCGTAATGTTTCTACGTCTAAGTCATTCGTCGGTTCATCGAGTAATAATACGTTGCCACCGGCTTTAAGTAACTTAGCCATATGTAAACGATTACGCTCACCACCAGAAAGATCTTTCACAAATTTTTGCTGATCAGAACCTTTAAAGTTAAATCGACCACAATAAGCACGAGAAGGGGTTTGATACGTGCCAACAGTAATCATGTCGTTGCCATCTGAAATTTCTTCAAAGACGGTGTTATTGCCATCTAATTCACGTGCTTGATTAACGTAAGCAAGTTGTACCGTACTACCAATATCGATAGAACCTGAATCTGGCTGTTCTTCTCCACTAATCATGCGGAACAGCGTTGATTTACCTGCACCGTTAGCACCGATAATACCGACAATTGCCCCCGCTGGGATGGTGATATTTAAGTTTTCAAACAACAACTTATCACCGTAAGATTTGGTGATATTGTTGAGTTCAATTACTTTGTCACCTAAACGTGGGCCAGGTGGAATATAAATTTCAGATGTTTCATTACGTTTTTGGAAGTCACGCGAATTCATTTCTTCAAATGATTTTAGACGGGCTTTCGATTTAGATTGACGACCTTTTGCCCCTTGGCGAACCCATTCTAACTCTGCTTGAATGGCTTTACGGTGTGAGGCTTCTTCTTTTGCTTCTTGTTGAAGACGTGCGTCTTTTTGCTCTAACCACGCAGAATAGTTGCCTTCATATGGAATACCGCGACCACGATCAAGCTCTAAAATCCAACCTGCCGCATTGTCCAAGAAATAACGGTCATGGGTAATGGCAACCACCGTACCCGGAAAGTCTTGAAGAAAGCGCTCAATCCATGCAATTGATTCGGCATCAAGATGGTTAGTCGGTTCATCTAATAACAACATATCAGGGTTATCAAGTAGTAAACGGCATAGAGCTACGCGACGACGTTCACCCCCCGATAATACGCCGACATTGGCATCCCAAGGTGGTAAACGTAAGGCATCTGCAGCACGTTCTAGGGCATTATCAAGGTTATGGCCATCTTTTGCTTGGATCAGGTTTTCTAATTCACCTTGTTTTTTGGCTAAGGCGTCAAAGTCAGCATCAGGTTCAGCATAAGCGGCATAAATGGCCTCTAAATCTGCCAAGGCTTGCGTTACATCAGATACTGATTCTTCGATAATTTCACGGACAGTTTTACTGTCATCCAGCTCAGGCTCTTGTGGCAAATAACCGACCTTAATATCAGGCATTGGTTGGGCTTCACCAATATAATCTTTATCAAGCCCTGCCATGATTTTAAGCAAGGTTGATTTACCTGAACCATTAAGACCAAGTACACCAATTTTTGCACCGGGGAAAAATGAGAGTGAGATATCTTTCAAGATTTCGCGTTTTGGTGGAACAATCTTACCAAGACGATTCATGCTGTAAACGTACTGAGCCATTAGTGAATCTCAATGAATTAAAACAGTGAATTTTACCTGTGATCTGCTTATTTGGCTAATGGCGAGGAAATTAAATACGGTGACTAAGAATAATCGTTATTTTCACGCAAGTAATACCATCATCGTTAAAGTTATTATGACAACTTACGTTATAAATTCAGGATGATGGCTTAACTCTCTGCTAATACACTTTTCATATCAGCTTGATGGATCGGCTAAGGCTTTAAAGTGGTGGTTAATGTCTTTCAGATTATGTTGTACATACTCTAAGAATGCTTGAGCAACCGGTGTGAGGTGCTTGCCTGAAGGGTAGACCAAGCACCAACTTCGACGCAATGGAAACCCTTTTATAGCCACGGTTTGAAGGGTACCTAATTTAAGATCAGACAAAACACTTAATTTAGGCAGAACCGCCACGCCCATTCCTGCGAGAACGGCATGTTTAATTGCCTCATTTGAGCCCATTTCCATAAAAGGATTCATATTCAACTGGTTTTGCTGACAATATTGTTCTAATGCTAGCCGTGTGCCCGAACCTTGCTCTCGTAATATTAAGTTGGCATCTAAAAATTGCTGGGTAGTTATTTTTTTTCTTTTTGCAAAACCATGCGATGCTGAGATAACGGGAATCAGTTCATTATCCAAGAAAGGTAAGGAATAGAGTGAGCGATCATTAGGCACTAGCCCCATGATCATTAAATCATCTGTATTGTTGTCCAGTAATGTCAGAGCTTGACTTCGATTAACAATTCTTATTTTGACATTGACCGCGGGATTCAAATCGACGAAATCTTTGAGCAAATAAGGCACAATCGTCTGAACCGTGCTGACAGCGCAAAGGCTTATATCACCAGAGACATTACCATCAAGGCTACGTATCTCTCCCTGAAGTTGATTGATTTGATCAAAAATGTGTTGAACCCGTTGCGCGACATATTCACCAGCTCGCGTGCAATAAATTTTGCGACCAACATATTCAAATAAAGGTTGTCCCAAGGCATCTTCAAGTTTACGTATTTGTGAACTGACGGCGGGTTGTGTCAGCCCAAGAGAGTCTGCGGCTTTTCGGTAGCCTTGTTGCTGATAAACAGCTTGAAAAACTTGCAGTTGACGAAAAGACAGCCGGTTTAGTAGTTGTTGAATAGACTGGGACATAACGTACTTTAATTATTACTCATAAGTTATAGCTTATCATTGGTAATAATAATATCAATTTTTAATTATGTTTAATTTGCTTTATGCTTTTTCTCAACATTTTATATGAGACGAAATCGATGCTGAAAAAAGTTCTGATCGCTAACCGAGGTGAAATAGCCGTTCGTATCATCCGAGGATGTGCAGAAATGGGTATTCGTTCTGTGGCTATTTATACTGAACCTGACCGCTATGCTTTACATGTTAAGGCGGCGGATCAATCATTTATGCTTGGTGAAGATCCTCTTGCTGGCTACTTAGATCCTTTGCGTATAGTAAATCTTGCTGTTGAGACCGGTTGTGATGCAATCCACCCAGGCTATGGTTTTCTGTCAGAAAATGCAGAGTTTGCTCGCATTTGTGAAAAACATAACATTACATTTATTGGCCCTAGTTCAGACGTTATTTCAGGCATGGGTGATAAAACGGCCGCCCGAGATAGTATGCGAAAAGCCGGTGTGCCAATTACTCCTGGCTCAGAGGGTAACTTAGCAGATTTAGATGAAGCGTTAATGTTAGCTGAACAGATCGGTTATCCGATCATGATTAAGGCAACTTCTGGTGGTGGTGGTCGTGGCATTCGCCGCTGTGATAGTGCTGCTGAACTTCGTCAGCAATATCCCCGCGTTATTTCTGAAGCGACCAAAGCCTTCGGATCTGCAGAAGTGTTCATGGAAAAATGTATCGTTAATCCCAGTCATATCGAAGTGCAGATCTTAGCGGATAAACATGGCAATGTGATTCATTTATACGAGCGCGACTGTTCGATACAACGTCGTAATCAGAAGCTAATTGAGATAGCTCCTAGCCCACAACTTACACCAGAACAACGTGATTATATGGGCAATTTAGCTGTGCGTGCTGCCGAGGCTGTTGGCTATGAAAATGCAGGTACGGTTGAATTTCTATTGACCGGTAATGAAGTGTATTTTATGGAAATGAATACCCGTATTCAGGTCGAACATACGATTACCGAGCAAATAACGGGTGTTGATATCGTGCGTGAACAACTAAGAGTCGCTGCCGGCTTAACGCTTAGCTATCGCCAGCAAGATATTCAATATCGTGGTTATGCAGTGCAATTTCGCATCAATGCAGAAGATCCTAAAAATGATTTTTTACCTAGCTTTGGTCGCATCACCCATTATTATGCGCCAGGCGGTCCAGGTGTCCGTGTAGACACGGCGATTTATACTGGATATGAAATTCCGCCGTATTATGACTCAATGTGTCTGAAACTAGTGGTCTGGGCATTAGATTGGGAAGAGGTGCTCAATCGAGGGCATCGGGCACTCAGTGATATGCGGTTGCATGGAATAAAAACCACGGCTGACTATTATAAAGAAATTCTTAATCACCCTGATTTTCGGTCAGGGCATTTCAATACGAGTTTTGTGCCTGAACATCCCGAATTACTCAACTATTCCGATAAACAACATCCAAGCGCAGTTGCGCTGGCATTAGCCGCTGCCATAGCCGCTCATACAGGCTGGTAAGCCTAAACCGCCGGAGAAATTAATGAAACCAATACAAATTACTGACGTTATTTTGCGTGATGCACATCAATCTTTGATTGCTACTCGGATGCGCACTGAAGATATGCTACCTATTTGCGATAAGCTAGATAGGGTAGGTTACTGGTCACTTGAAGTGTGGGGTGGCGCGACCTTTGATGCTTGCGTACGTTTTCTTAAAGAGGATCCGTGGGAAAGACTACGCCTTTTAAAACAAGCCTTACCAAATACACGTTTACAAATGTTATTGCGTGGTCAAAACTTGCTTGGCTATCGGCATTATGCAGACGATGTGGTGAGTGCTTTTGTCGAACGTGCAGCAGAAAATGGTATTGATGTTTTTAGAGTCTTTGATGCACTGAATGATATTCGTAATTTAGAAACGGCGATGTCAGCAGTCAAAAAAGCAGGCAAGCATGCACAAGGCACAATTGCCTACACCACAAGTCCCGTTCATACCCCTGAACTATTTGTCTCCCAAGCTAAAGCGCTACGTGATATGGGTGCTGACTCTATTGTTATTAAAGATATGGCCGGTCTATTAGCACCATATCCTACATATGACTTAGTTAAGGCGATTAAAGAACAAGTTGATTTGCCGATAGCACTTCATAGCCACGCAACAGCTGGTTTATCTGCACAATGCCAGCTCAAAGCAATTGAAGCTGGCGTAGATCGTATTGATACTGCTATTTCTGCTTTTGCTTGGGGAACAAGCCATCCAGCAACTGAATCTCAAGTCGCTGCATTACGCAATACGCAGTGGGATACAGGGCTAGATCTTGAACTTTTAGCTGAAATTGCCAGCTATTTTCGCGAGGTTAGGAAAAAATATCACCAGTTTGAAAGTGAATTTACTCGCGAAGATGTATCGGTACAAATCAACCAAGTACCGGGTGGCATGATGTCTAATTTAGCTAACCAACTGAAAGAACAGAACGCACTTGACCGTATTCAAGAAGTCTTTGCAGAGATACCTCGAGTTAGGGCTGACTTAGGTTATCCTCCTTTAGTGACGCCCACATCTCAGATTGTAGGCACACAGGCTGTCTATAATGTTCTTGCTGGAGAGCGTTATAAGACCATTACTAATGAAGTTAAACGCTATTTGCTCGGTGGTTATGGACAAGCGCCAGCGCCTGTTAATAGCCAATTACAGAAAAAAGCAATTGGTAATGAACAGGTTTTAGAATCGCGTCCTGCTGACGAACTTGCACCAGAAATGAATAAGTTAAGATCAGAAATTGGTGAGCTTGCCTTATCAGAAGATGATGTGTTGACCTATGCGATGTTTCCAGAACTTGGACGCGAGTATTTGCAGCAACGAAAAGACGGCACTTTAAAACCTGAGAGTTTACTACCCGTAACAGGGGCTAAACAGGCTAGTGAAGGTATTGCTACCGAGTTTAAAATCGACGTTCATGGTGAAAGTTACGATATTGCCGTGACTGGTGTCGGTGATGTTGGCGGTGGTAAGCGTAAGTTTTATCTGTCACTTGATGGTATGCCAGAAGAAGTGACATTTGAACCGCTTAATGAATATATTGGTTCCAATAATAAGGGGCGAAAAAAAGCAACTGAACCTGGTCATGTTAGTGCGCCATTACCAGGTAATGTTTTCGAAATTTCTGTCGAAATAGGTGATGTGGTAGAGGCGGGGCAATCTTTACTCGTTATGGAAGCGATGAAAATGGAAACCGAATTATTAGCTAATATTGCAGGCACTATTAAAGCCATTTATGTCAGTAAGGGGGATCGTGTTACGCCAGGAGAAACCTTAATAGAGATCGGTTAATAGTGGCAGTGAATTTGTTTTAGCATGGCATTTACACGATGCTAAATAAAAAGCCGTAATGGCGTCAATCATTACGGCTTTTTTGTTTGTTTTTTTAGCTTTATGAACACTAACAATCTAAGCGCCAATAGAGTCTGGCCCTGTATTTACTTGAGCGTCTATAAAAGCAGTGTCGCTACTGTTGGTTAATGATTAACTCAATGAATGAAAAATCATCTTCAAATGGCCCATCAGTGGCTTTTAATTTATTCATGGCAAGTAAAACCTCCTCAGCTTGCAATGAATTGACTTTTGAAATATTGCGAATAACCTCAGTGAACTCTGCAAGGGTCAACATCTCACCATCACTTTTTTCGATTTCATACACACCATCACTGTAAACATAGAGCTTGTTCATTTTATTGAGCGTGACGGTCGCTTCATTAAATGTCGTGTCTTTCATAAAACCGATAGGCATATTTGCCGTTGATAGTTCTTTTAACTCTGACTTATCTGCGGTATCTCCAGTAAGTAAAAATGCTGGCGGATGAGCGGCACTTGAATAGTTAAGGCTGTGAGAAATTCGGTTATACACACCGTACCACATTGTAAAAAACTTATTATCGTGATCTTCCATCAGGAAGGCGTTATTGATAGCGCCCAATACTAATGCAGGTTTTTTAAAATCAGTAGACATTAAAGATTGTGTGCGTAAGGCGTTAATGGCTGAAACTGACATTAATGCTGAACCTACGCCATGGCCGCATACATCAAGTAAATAAATGGCTAAGTTATCTGAGTCTATCCAATGATAACCAAACGCATCACCACCTAATGAGCTGGATGGGATGTATTTCCATTTCGTTGCGACAGTGCCATCCAATTCTGCTGGTAACGTGCTCAAAATATAGTCCGCTGCTTCATTAAGTTCAGCAGCCAGCATCTGTTGACTTTCAATCAAGGCTTTCTTTTGACGGTGCATTTTGATGTGATTTTCAATTCTAACAAGCGCTATAGGAGGACTAACAGGTTTGGTAATGTAATCCACAGCGCCTAGTTTTAAACCTTTCTCTTCATCTTCAATTTCAGACATAGCCGTTAAAAAAATCACAGGAATATGGCTTGATTTTTTATCTGCCTTTAATCTGCGACAAACTTCGTAACCATCCATATCGGGCATCATAATATCCAGCAATATTAGATCTGGAGGATTATCTGAATAGGCAATTTTTAATGCACTTTCACCAGAGGTCGATGCCCTTACATGATAAATATCTCTTAATAAGCCTACCATCAAAGTCAGATTGGCAGGCGTGTCGTCGACGACTAGGATTGAGGCTTTATCTTCTAACATGATCCTCAAGCTCCTTTTTTATCAACGAGTAACAGTGCTTTTTGAAAATCAAATTCAAGCAATGCCTTATTGATTTTATTGAATGTTTGACTTCCAAAATGTGACTTAAAGTCATGGGTAAAATTTTCTATATGAAGGCTGGCTTCAGTATCATTATTTTTAATCAAAATAACTAGTTGTTGAAGCAAGCTATCATTTATAGCGGTGTTAGATTGTTTAGCTGATACTGGCTCGACCTCTTGTTCATTAACCGTTGAAATAACATTGGCAATCGCCGTCACCATTTCTGCTTGTTTTATCTCAAACACAGAAAATAATGCACGTAACTTATCAGTATCGCCATCTTGATTGACTAGATTCTCTATGTCGCCAGACATTTTTTGAAGTTCAGTCGCCCCTATATTTCCATTCACTGCTTTTGAAGTGTGAGATAACAATGCTATTGCGTCTCGATCACCTGCATCTAATGCTCGGCTTAGGTCCAAAACTGTTGTTGGCTGATCGTCAACATATTGTTTTAGAATCTTTTGGTACAACGCTTTATTACCCATCATGCGTTTTAAACCTAGCTGCGTATCAAGCCCCGCTATTTGATAAACTAAGTCTTCTTGCACGCTCACTGAACTCGTCGAGGAATCACGTGTTTTTGACGATGAGGTAGGGACAATCCACTTAACCAACGCTTTAAATAAATCGTCAGGGTCAATCGGTTTCGCTATATGATCGTTCATCCCTACTGCGACACATTTCTCTTTATCTTGAGTCATGGCATTGGCGGTCATTGCAAGTATAGGAAGATCATCATACTTACTTAGACTTCTTAGATGTTTTGTTGCCGTTAGCCCATCCATAACCGGCATTTGCATATCCATTAAGACAATATCATAAGTATCAGAGGCTAAGCGGGCGATAGCCTCTTTGCCGTTATTAGCAATATCAACAAAGAAACCTTCACCTTCTAATAAGCCCATAGCGACTTCTTGATTAAGCTTATTATCTTCAACCACTAATATTTTAGAGCCAATTATTGGTAAAAGTTTATCGGAAAGTCTTCTGTCTTGAAGTTGAATTGTTTCCTGATCGACATCCTCCCCCAATATTCTTAATAAAGAATCGAAAAGAGTAGAGGCGTTCACAGGCTTAATTAATATTTCATTTAAGCCTGCTTCTTGTGCTTCGGAGATAACATCTTCTCGCCCATAGGAAGTAACCATGACTACATGAGGCTTAGCGACTAATGCAAGGTTGTTAATACTCTTTGCGACGTCAACCCCCGTCATCCCTGGCATTTGATAATCAAGGAAGAGAATTTCGAAAGGTGCATTTGTCGCGTCAGCATCATTGACCTGCTCAATGGCTTCAGCACCATTAGATACCTGCTGAACATCAAAAGACATGCTGGTTAAAAGGTCATCAAGGACATTACGTGCAACTTCGTTATCATCAACGACTAAAACTTTTTTGCCCTTTAGTTCATCTCTTGGCAGTAATTTCTTCACCACTGACGAATTTGTTTTTCCTAATCTAGCTGTAAACCAAAAAGTACTTCCTTCGTTTATTGCACTTTCTACACCCACCTCACCCTTCATTAAAGTAGCTAACTGTTTAGCTATCGCAAGTCCTAGCCCTGTCCCACCGTATTTACGACTAGTAGAGGTATCCGCTTGTTGAAAAGACTGAAATAAATTGCCTTGTTGTTGTTCTGTTAAACCAATTCCAGTATCTCTAACTGCAAAATGGATTAAATAGTCTTTTTCTGATTCCTCTATGACTTTAGCACTGATCACGATTTCACCTTGTTCGGTAAACTTCACAGCATTATTAGAGTAATTAATTAACACTTGTGCCAATCTTAGGGAGTCACCATTCATCATTGCAGGTAATTTTGAGTCGATGTCTAGTATTAACTCTAACCCTTTATCCGTTGCTTTCTCAGCGACAAGGTTCGTTATGTTTTCAAATACTTTTGAAATTTCAAAGTCAGTATTTTCTATCGTTAATTTACCTGCTTCTATTTTAGAGAAATCTAGAATTTCGTTAATAATACCGAGTAAATGTTTTGCTGAATCACTGACTTTTTTGATGTAATCATATTGCCGTGCGTTTAGATCTGTTTTCAAGGCTAAATGTGACATACCGATAATCGCGTTCATCGGTGTACGAATTTCGTGACTCATATTTGATAGAAAAGCAGACTTCATTTCAGTTGCTTCTTCGGCTTGTTCTATCAACTCTTGCATTTCAGTTACATCAAAGAACCAACCCAAGAAGCCATCTTCACCATTGAATTTAACGGGGATATGCGACGCGATAATTTGCCGTTTTTCGCCATTTATTTTTCGCATCCCGACAGATAAATTGAGAATACTTTCACCTTTATCAAGTGTTTCACCGATTAGGTTAAAGTCATCAATGTTCTGATAAATCATCGATGGATCGATTGAGCTCACATCGTCCAGTGAAAAGCCAAACATACTGGCATAAGACTCATTTGCAAATAAACAGGAGTTCTCATTAGGATATTTTATACGAATAGCTGCAGGGCTCGATTCTAAAATGAAGCGGAAACTTTGTTCACTTTCCTTGATCCGATTTTCAATGATTTTACGATCTGTAATATCTCTAATCGACAGGCAAAGGCAAGAACCGACACCACTTAGGCTAGGTAACGACGATACAGAAGTTTCGATAGGAAACTCAGTTAAATCTGTTTTTAAACCGTTGATATCAATTAATGTGTCTGCTTTTAAGAAGCTATAGCCATTAGCCGTCAATTCTGTCGGTAATAAACAATCAGCATGTTGGCCAATCAGAGTGCCTTTTTCATAATCAAACAGGTTTTCGAGTTTTGTATTGCTTAAAATGATCAATCCAGACTCATCCAATACCATCATGCCATCAGGCGCTGATTCGAGGATCCCTCGATACCATGCTTCAGTCGTTTTCATTTCAACTTGCTGTGCTTCTAATTCAACAGCTTGCTCTTCCATTTGCGCGGCTTGAATTTCCATGCGTTCAGCTTGTATTTTTGTTTCTTCCAATAGTGTTTGAGTTTTTATATTTTGTCTCAACATCTCCATGCTGATTGCTAAAACAGGCAGCATATCGTCAAGAAATGTCTCTTCACGTGTGGCAAAGCCTTCAAAACTAGCGAGTTCAATGACGCCGAGAACAGAACCATCCAGAAGTATTGGTAGTACCGATATATTCCGTGGCAGCGCTTCTCCTAAACCAGAATTAATTTTCACGTAGTCATCAGGAGCACTGGTGAGAGTGATGGCTTCTTTTTCCATGGCACACTGGCCAACTAATCCCTCGCCAATCTGGAAGATGGGTTTAAATTCTTTCCTTTGATTGCAACCATAGCTTCCTACCAATCTCAGCTCATCATTGGATTCGAGGACATAAAATACGGCTCTTCCTAAGCCTAATAGTGGTGATATTTTTGACAAGAAAATTTTAGAAAATTCAACAAAATCTGGCGCATGTTGCAAAAGGCTGGACACTTCACCTATATGAAACTTAACCCAGCGTTGATCTTCCATTTTTTGTAAGCTAGTACGCAGCACTTCGATCGAAAGAGCAAACTCTCCAATTTCGTTTGGATAACTCATATGAGGCACAGAAATATCCAGTTTGCCTGATGCAATATCGTTAACAGCAACCTGAAGTTTTTCTGATGGTCGACGGATAGACCAAGCGATGATGATGGCAAAGAATAATCCGATAATGATACTACTGCTAATAAAACCGATAGTGATTAATAGACTATCGTGATACAAAGCGGAGGCATAAATTGATGCTTTATTAGCTGAGATATCTTGTTCTGTAGCAATTTCATTTAAAACTTTATCGGTATCACTGATAATTTGTTTAAAGTCATTACTATTTAAAAGTTGGGTTGCATCAGACTTGGCGCTAACAATATTAAGATTACCTAGATCAATAATTTTGGCTATATTTAGGTCGTATTTATTGAGTAAAATTTCAACTTTTGCTACCTGCTCAAGCCCTATCTCATCACGAATTATTTTTTTCGAAGAATCAATTAATTTTTGAATAGTAATTCTAGAGGTCTGTATGTCATCTTGTAGTTGTTTTTGCATGTATAAGTCATCGGTATAGACCATTTGACTCAGTGCTCGCTCAATATAGATTAAATGGATATTGGCTGTTTTAATTTTCCCAATTAAGAGTAGTTGATTATTATAAATATCTTTCGATGTCTCACTCAAACGACTCTGCGAATAAACACCCTGCAGACCAGAGATGAACATAAAACTGAGAATTAGGCCAAAACCAAGAATTAATTTTGTTTTTAATTTAAGTTTTTCAAAAAATATTAATAGATTATTCATTGAGTTATCCGTTATTTCATGATGTATAAATTATGGGCAGAATTGACTTGGTGGAAAAGGCGCTTAGTGACAGGGCTTAAGGCCTCTGCTTGTCCTAAAAATAAGATTCCTTCACTTTCCAAAGAATGGTGAAACCTCTTTATGAGCTGCTCTTGTGCATTAATCTTGAGGTAAATAAGTAGATTACGACAACTTATCAGACTAAGCTTTTCTGTCAATGGGTAATTAAACAAGTCGTCATTTATGAAACTACATAGTGCTTTTATTTTGTCTTTTATCTCAAATTGGTCATTGTTGACTGAAAAATACTTTTTAACAATGTCAGGATCAATTTCTTTCATCGCTTTCGAAGAATAGGTGCCTTGACGGGCAATGTCTATTGCTGATGAGTTGAGGTCAATCCCGACAATCTTGATGTCGATATTCAGCCGAAGTTCATTTTTAATCTCATGTGCAACAATGGCCAAAGTATAAACTTCCTCTCCAGATGCACAGCCAGCGACTAAAATGTTTAATACGCTTTTATTAATCATTTTTTTGCGAAGTGATGTGCTTAGGAGTTCAAATGAAGGGCTATCTCTAAAAAAGAAAGAATATGAAATCAGGAATAATTGTTGTAAACAAACGACCTCATTACGGTGTTGTTTTAAGTGATTTAGGTAATCGTAACTTGATCGAATGCCCAGCTTCTTTATTCTGGCCTCTAATCTGCGAAGCAGGGTTTCTTCTTTGTATTCAGCAAAGTTAATTTTTGTAACTTCATTGATCAACTCAATAATGTCAGTGATCGGCTCAAATTCATTTGGGCCATATTCTTTCAGTTGATTTACGATAACCTCCTTAGTTGAAAATCGTTTATCAAGGAAGCCTGACATCTCGTCAATGGTATATATGGATTCGATAACTTTTGCTTCGATAGCCGACATTGGCATGCCATCAAATACGCAGGATGATGGACTTTGAGCGATGGTAAGTCCACCGTTTAACTTGATTGCTCTGCATCCTATAACCCCATCAGAACCTGTTCCAGAAAGAACAATGCCGATGGCGTTTTTTCGGCTGTTATTGGCAATAGAGGCAAATAATACGTTAATTGATGGTGTTGAAAAATGTTCAGGTTTGGGGTCGGATAACACTATTTGATTATCATCAATCTTACCGTCTTTACCCGCAGGAATAAGATAAATGGTGTCAGCCGTTATTGTTTGGTTATTGATGGCTAAAATCACGGGTAAGTTAGCCCCGCGATTAAGTAACCTTGCCATTAGTTCACTATGTCCATCGTGTGCCATATGTTGGGCAATAACATAGCTTGAACGTCCATTAGCTTGTAACTGTGGTACTAAAGAGGTGAGTGCCTCAAGCCCCCCCGCTGAGGCCCCTATGCCAATAATGTGCATTGACAGGTTCTTATTAGCTTATTGCATTAATCGCCTGCTGAATATCAGCGTGCACGCCGAGTAAAGTCCCGAAGCCGCTAATCGCCATGACCTCGTTCACTGATGAATTTAATGAACATAGGGTTAAGGCGCCATTAAGAGATTTTACACGCTTAGCAAGGATCAATAATGCACGTAAACCTTCCGAGCTAATATAGTTGAGTGCGGAGCAGTCTACTACAACACGACTTATATCAATTATAGAAGGATCATTGACTTTATCGCTGAAGGTTCCTGATGTCATGCCGTCAAGTCGACCATCTAACTTAAGGATTAGGACATCATTTTCGATTGTGTTTTCAATATTTAACATTAATTTAGACTCTTTGTTTAAGTAGCGGTTATTCGTGCAAAGAACATCAGTAATGATCAGGAAATGCACTGAAGCAAGTTTGGATTTTATGAGTAATTGAAGTATATATTATCTGGTTTGATAAAGGGGCAATAATAAGCAGCGTGATATTTCTTATTGCTTTTTATGAGCGTTTCGTCAATACAGATCCTTGATTCAACACTATAGAGTTGCTGTATAGTAAACGCTTTTTTTAAAACTGTTATTTACACAATTATGTCAACACATGTTAGCCCTCATCTTCGTAGAAATATCATTTCGTTTGCATTGGCATGGACAGGTCTCGTTATTTTTATTGCGATTGTGTCTTTATTCTCAATTTGGTCGATGAACCGAGCTTATAACGATAGTGCACAATACGCATTAACGATAGCCACTATTAATGAGCAACTTTCATCCGCTCAAGTTGATTTTAAACTTCAAATTCAAGAATGGAAAAACATTCTGTTAAGAGGTAAAGAGGATAATCAAAAACAAAACTACTTAACGGCTTTTACGAAACAGGAAAAACTAGTTCAGATCGATATAGACGCTGCAGCTAAAGGATGTATTAGCATCCAATTAAATATCAATTGCAAGGAGTTAGTATCAATTGGCGTACAGCATCAACAGTTAGGAGTGTTTTATAAAGAGGTATTATCAAAGGGTTCACTTGAAGATTATGACGGGATTCACCAATTAGATTTAAGTGTTCAGGGGCGCGACCGTGAACTTGAAGAAAAATTAAATAAAATAACTAATACACTCTCTGATTTGCAAATATCAGAAAGAAATAACATTCAAATATCGCTTAACCAGCGATATAATTTACTCCGGAAATTTATCTTAATAGTGACCTCCTTTGCTCTAGTTATAACGATTATAAGTCTCTATCGTTTACTTCGTTCTACTCGAATTTAAACAGCACATGTATGATTACGCATCAGCGCTCGCAGGCTTAGGCCTCTTTCTTTCTGCGCTTCACCTTTTATCAGCTAGCATGAAACCCTTGGCTGGCAAGAAAATTAAAACGATCATGTCAAAATTGACTGGCCGATATATTTCTAGTGCGTTTGCAGGCACATTTCTTGGTGCGATTACGCAAAGCACAAGCGGAGCAACCTTCATTTGCATGGGGCTTGTAAATTCAGGGGCGATTCCTTTCAAAAAGGCACTGACAGTACTTGCCTGGTCTAGTGTTGGGGGATCATTACTTGTTTTTTTAGTATCGATTGATATCCGCTTAACAGGTCTTATATTAGTTGGCTTAGTCGGCATTTCTCATCTTTTTAATGTCGATCGAATTGAAAAAATTAAGTATTTAGTCGCCATACTTTTTGCGATGGGTTTGTTGCTATTAGGCTTAGGTATGATGAAAGAGGGGGCTCATCTTATCGATAAGTCCTATTGGGTAAAAGAGTTTATTGAATTTGCTTCAGAAACGACGACAGTATCATTTATTATCGGTTTGATGCTGACCTTAGTAACTCAATCGGCAGCCACCATTACAATTATTGGTATCACGCTTGTTATGACTGGAATCATTCCTTTTAGTGCGACTGTTATTCTAATCTTTGGGGCCAATATTGGTTCGGGCTTGAGTTTACTGCTGATCACTTCCCATTTAAATGGCACCCAAAAGCAGTTATCTTTTTATCAATTTCTAGTTAAATTAAGCGGTGTTTTATTGATTATGCCCTTATTTTTAATGTTCTCAGGTTTATCTCAGCTTAACTATGAGGGTGGATATGAACCAATAGACATCGCCTACCAAGTTTCTATTATTTATCTATTATTACAAGTTTCCGGTGCGCTCTGTGTGTCGTTATTTCAACAGAGAATTATTCATACCTTGACTCAACTATTTCCAGATAATGAGGAAGAAAGCCTTTCACAGACCAAATATATATACCCAGAGGCTATAGAAAATAGCGATATTGCTATTAGTTTAGCGAAAAAAGAACAAGACAGATTGGTTTCGACGCTTTCTAACTATCTTGACCCCTTGAGAGGGCAAACGGGTGTTTCGATGTCTTTAATGGTAAGGAATGAGAGCAATATAAAACTGGCTCACGAAATTAAGTATTTCATTGACGACGTTTCTCATCATGAAATTGACGGGGATATAAGTCATTTACTCGAAATCCAAAGCCGCAACGATGCGATCATTTCCTTATTAAGTTCGCTTAATGAGTTTACCAACACGGTCAGTCAAACTGATAACTATCATGAGGGGCTTAGCGGTTCTATTATTGAAAGTCTTCACCTTATTTTGACCTTGATGGAAGAGACGGTTTCAAGCGATGAAAACAATGAGTTTTTAATGGAATTGACTTCAGATAAAAGTCAGTTAATGGATACTATAAGAGATGGGTTACTTTCTAATACATCTGAGAGTGCTAGCAAAAGAAAGTCAATTTTTGTCAGTACTCGTGTTTTTGAAAAAGTGGTATGGCAAATCAGGCAGATGCTGAAATCACAGACGGTAATAGACTAATCTGGATAGTTTATTTGGGAGCAGTGACAGTTAAGTTTTTGAGCATCTTAATTTGATTCAATTTACCGTCATAGTGATATTCAGTAAAATCAGTCATTGATTTTACGAAAAAAATACCGAGTCCGCCAATAGCTCGCTCTTCAACACTCAGCGTTAAATCGGGATCCAGCTTTTCAAGTGGATTATACTGTATGCCGTTGTCTCTATAAATAATTTCAATTTGACTATCATTCATTAAAAAATCAATAGTGACTAAGGGCCTTAAGACGTCAATGAGGCCGTAATTAACAGCATTAGTGTAAAGTTCTTCTAGAATTAAATTTATTTGATTCTTAACATCAACGCTAATACTAAATTTTTGACTGAGCTCATTAAGTGACAAAGACAGATTGCCTAATTCTTCTGGAGAACCATTTAACGTTATATTAAAGCTATTGAGTTGCTGAACATTCATTATTTGAATATTACTGTATATTTGAGTCGAGTGTGTACTCTTTTTTCACCCATCTCAGTTTTCGTCATCTAACAATTGTAGACCTTGGGTAAAACTGAAATTGATTTTAAGTTTATTTGACTAGTCAAACTACTTATTACACCTGTTTTAATGAGCCTAAAGCCCTTAACTTTTTTCAGTTACACCTCAAAACGTTGTACCAACATATTCAAGCGTGAAGCCAATAGCGCCAAATCACCACTTGCCTGGGATGTTTGAGAGGCACCGTCAGCTGTTTGTTCGGTCATATCATTAATACGAACAATGTTACGATTAATTTCTTCTGAAACAGCACCTTGTTCCTCAGCCGCAGTAGCAATTTGTGTGCTCATATCGTTGATGCGGGCTATCACTTCAGTAATTGTTTTGAGCACGTCATCTGTTACATTTGCTTGGTTAACCGCATTTTTAACTTGATTTTGGCTTTGTTCCATCGATGCAACGGCTTGTTTTGAACCTTGCTGTAACAGTTCAATCATTTTGGTTATTTCGCCGGTTGATTGCTGTGTTCTACTTGCTAGTGTTCTTACTTCATCTGCTACGACAGCAAAGCCACGGCCATGTTCACCGGCTCTAGCTGCCTCAATTGCAGCATTGAGAGCCAATAAGTTAGTTTGCTCAGCTATGCTACTTATGACATCTAGTACCGAAGAAATATCGATACTTCTTTGTTCTAATTGTCCAATCGTGGTGGCTGTTTGCTCTGTAATGGTTGCCAGCTCGTGAATTAGGCCCACTGTTTGTTGCATCGATGCTGTTCCTGTGTTGACATGCGTATGAGCTTCACCTGCCGCAACCGATGTGTGCGTGGTGTTTTTCGCAATTTCATTGACGGTTGCAACCATTTCATTCATCGCTGTCGCTACCTGAGTAGTTTCAGATTGTTGCTCTCGAATAGCTTCACTTGTTTGTGCTGTGATGACCGAGGTTTCTTCTGATGCCGAGGCAATTTGATTACTCGCATCAGTGACTTCATTCATACCATCTTGAAAAGTTTGCAGTAAATTATTTAAGGCATCTGCCGCATCACCTATCTCATCTTTTTGCTCAATACTAACTCGTTCTGTTAAGTTAAGTTTTGACGCAACTTGAGTAATAAAGTGAGAAATTTTAACAATAGGCTTAGCCAGTGTATCCGCTAATTTGATAGCTGTTCCCGCCGCTAGTGCAACCATAATAGCGAGAATCATTAAGCCATAAAATAATAAATTACTGACGAGTTCATTTGCGCTCGCAAAGGCTTCGCTCTCATCTATTTCGGCCAATATAGCCCAGTTTAAACCGTCAATATTTAAAGGAGCATAAGCCGACACCACATTAATTCCACGGTAATCAGGGTAAATACTGAAGCCAGTTTCACCTGATAATGCCGCTTTACTGCCTTCACTTTCAACTGGCTGTAGGCCTAATGCTGATCCTTTTGAGTCAATAAGGCTGATCACTGTGTCAGCAATTACGCCACTGCTTTTTAATGCTTCGAGATAATGTGGCTTATTTTCAACTAAGAAACGACTTTGACTACGCGAGCGCATATCGGGACCGACAAGGTAGACTTCCCCGGAATTACCCAATCCAGCTTGACTCCAATTCTGATCAAAACTCATGATTTCATTAATGCGATCAACGGGCATTTGGAAAATTAATACACCTTTTTTAATGCCATTACTAAATATAGGAGTCGCTATAAAACCAGCAAGATCTTCATATGACGGTTTATAGGCGGCAAAATCACTAATGGCAATGCTATCTTTAGTAGCCGCCATTGCTTGTTGGAAGGCTTGTCCTATTCCTGATTCAGCATACGCGCCATCTTTAAGTGACGTTGCATAATCTAGCTCTTTAAAGACAGAGTAGACAATATTGCCTGTTTCAGCATCGACCAAAAATATGTCATAAAAGCCAAAACGATTGAGGAAATCAGACAGGAAAGGGTGATACTTAGCGTGAAAGAAACCATATTGAGAGCCATCATTAGCCTTTATTAAGCTATCTTTTTCACCCAATGGTGCTGGATTTTGTGCGATGAAGGTATTTTGTAAAGCTAAGGCATTGATATCTAGATGATCAAGTAGTGCTGAAGAATCCATATCAAGCGTGCCAGCATTTTTTTCAATATAACGCTGACTAAAATCATCATCATAATAAGTCATTAAACTATTTTTAATGTCATTTCGTTCTAGCTGACTTGTTTCGGCAGCATACGTTTTAGAGGCACGTGCAAAGTCACCCACTGCAGCTGCAATCAAATCAGAGTTTGACATGCTGAGCAGCTGATTTCTAATTGTGCCAAAGTAGTCCTCAACTTCTCTTTTCTTGGCATAACGCAACGATTCTAATTGTTTTTGAGCCGCTTCCTGCAGGGCTTCTTTTGATTCTCTACTAGCGATAGAATTAGTTAATATGAACGAAACTAATAAAGGGACAGCACAAAGTAATACGGCTGCGATGGTGATTTTTGTTTCAGTTTCATAGCGAACTCTTCACGATTTGATGATTGCTTGGCAGTAATGACTGAGATAATTATTTAATAACAGTCTGCTATTAAATAGCGTCGTTGATAATGTGTTTCGACGCCTTCAGCGATAACTTTAATTTTAGTTTAGGAGTAATTAAAGTGAATTAGTTGAAATTAGATTCTGCACATCTCATACTTTAAGAACGTATAAAAGTAATTTAGGAACCGAGATTAACAGTCAATTCACACTGACCCCATTGGTTGGACCCCATTGGTTGGTTTATTGGTTTAGTTCTCTCTCAGGTTCAAAAGGCGTATTTATGAAAAAGGTGCTTGTTGGAATTGGTTTAATTCTTCTATCAGCCTGTATGGGCATGCCACAAAATGTATCTCCAATCGAAGATTTAAATATTAATAAATACCTTGGGCAATGGTACGAAATTGCAAGGCTGGATCATTCTTTTGAAAGAGGTTTAAGTAATGTGAGTGCTTCATACTCCTTAAGAGATGATGGAGGCGTGGACGTAATAAACAGTGGGTTTGTTGATGCTGAACAAAAATGGAGTAAAGCTCAAGGAAAAGCATATTTCGTCAAAAATCAAAAGACGGGGCATTTAAAGGTTTCCTTCTTTGGCCCTTTCTATAGCTCATATGTGATTTTTGAAATTGACGAAGGATATCAATACGCCTTTGTATCCGGATACAATAATTCATATTTATGGCTGCTGGCTAGAACGCCAAAGATTGAGGATGAAGTAAAAATCCGCTTTATAAAAAGAGCTAGCGATATGGGGTTTGATACAAAGACACTAATATTTGTTAAGCATGATAAATAGCGGATCAATGGGGTCAGTTTCGATTGAAAGTGGGATCAATGGGGTCAGTTTCGATTGAAAGCACTGTGATATCAATGTGATCAGGGACGCTCTCTAACATTTAGCTTAAAAACTGGCGATACCGAGTTAAGTTGAATAAGAGATTTCAGTGTTTTACGAATGTTAGCAGGAGCATTATAAATTGCAGAAAATAGCTTCGGGAGTTGTCTCTTGTAGCCGTGAATTATTTTGAAGTGTCCCGTGAGTGCCCCTCAAACTTCAGACAATAAAAAAGCCCTAGCTGTTTTATCAGCTAAGGCTTTGATATTTTTACAAATTCGTTGGAGCCGGAGATAAGACTTGAACTTACGACCCTCTGATTACAAATCAGATGCTCTACCAACTGAGCTACACCGGCAACGAAAGATGAGAATTATACGTAGGCGATATGGCCTTGGCAAGTAGAAATGCCAATTATTTTTGTTTGGCTTACTTGAATATTTATCAAGGCGAATTTTTTGTTAATACGAGTGTTTTGTTAGTGTTTTTGTCTTGTTTAATCGAAAGCATAAAATAGGTGGTTGTACGATATTTGTCATTGTAAATTTGATGAGTGTCGATTTGGCTCGGGGTGTTGTAATTCAATAAATAAATTTTACTGATAGATGCTAAGCGAACTTAGTAACGTTAGCCTTATGACTTTTATTTAAAACGATATCGATGACTATAGAAATAAGATAAGACAAACAACTTGATTGATTACTTTTAGCTCTGGGCTGGGTGCGGTATCCTAACCAGTTTTAAGTACCCAGCAGAAAGAGATCGCATGCAACAAGAATACCGCCCCGTAGACATAGAAACTTCCGCCCAACAATGGTGGCATGCCCACAATACCTTTCGTGCCGTGGAAGATAGCAGCAAAGAAAAATACTATTGTTTGGCGATGTTTCCATATCCCAGTGGACAGTTACATATGGGGCATGTGCGCAACTATACGATTGGCGATGTCATTTCACGCTACCAACGTATGCAAGGAAAAAATGTTTTACAACCGATGGGTTGGGATGCATTTGGTTTACCTGCTGAAAATGCAGCGATCAAAAATAAGGTGGCTCCAGCGGCTTGGACTTACGATAATATTGATTACATGCGTGATCAGTTAAAGCGTTTAGGTTTGGGATATGACTGGGAACGTGAACTCGCCACCTGTACACCGCAATATTATCGTTGGGAGCAGTGGTTATTCACTCGTCTATATAAGAAGGGCTTAGTTTATAAAAAAACAGCCGCTGTGAATTGGTGTCCGGTTGATAATACGGTATTGGCCAATGAGCAGGTGATTGATGGCTGCTGCTGGCGGTGTGATACCCCCGTTGAAAAACGCGAGATCCCGCAATGGTTCATGAAAATTACGGATTATGCTGAACAATTATTAAATGATTTAGACCAACTTGATGGTTGGCCAGAGCAAGTACGAACGATGCAAGCGAACTGGATTGGTCGTTCTGAAGGGTTACAAATCAAATTTGGACTTGCCGACAGTGCTGACACCTTAGATGTTTATACAACGAGACCCGATACCCTAATGGGCGTGAGTTATGTGGCGGTTGCTGCTGAGCATCCACTGGCTTTAGCTGCAGCAAAATCTAATCCAGAATTGAACGCATTTGTTGCAGAATGCCGCAAGATGGAAACCTCTGAAGCGGCGATGGAAACAGCAGAGAAAAAGGGCGTAGCAACTGGGTTGATGGCTATTCACCCAGTAACAGGCGAACAGGTGCCTGTTTGGGCGGCCAATTTTGTATTGATGGGGTATGGCACAGGTGCGGTGATGTCCGTTCCGGCTCATGATCAACGTGATTATGAATTTGCCTTGAAATATGACTTGCCAATCAATCAAGTAATTGAGCCATTAGGTGATAAAGAATGTGATTTAAGCAAGGCAGCTTTTACGGATAAAGGTCGTTTAGTTAATGCCGGACAGTTTGACGGCTTGACGTCGGTAGATGCCTTTAATGCCATTGCTGATTTTCTTGAGCAACAAGCAAAGGGTGAACGCCAAGTTAATTATCGTTTACGTGACTGGGGCGTGTCGCGCCAACGTTATTGGGGTACGCCAATCCCCATTATTAATTGCCCTGATTGCGGGGCAGTAGCAGTTCCTGAAGCCGATTTACCGGTGCGTTTACCAGAAAACGTGATTGTTGATGGTAGTGGTTCACCGATTAAATCAATGCCTGATTTTTATCAGTGTGCTTGCCCTGAGTGTGGTGCGGATGCTGAACGTGAAACCGATACTTTTGATACTTTTTTTGAATCATCTTGGTATTACGCTCGGTTTACGTGTCCAGATAACGAAGAAGCAATGTTGGATGAGCGAGCGGATCATTGGTTGCCTGTTGATCAATATATAGGGGGAATTGAACATGCGGTATTACATTTACTGTATGCCCGTTTTTTCCATAAATTGATGCGTGATGAAGGGTTGGTGTCGGGTGATGAGCCGTTTAAAAATCTGTTGACTCAAGGTATGGTTTTAAAAGACGGCGTGAAAATGTCGAAATCTAAAGGTAATACCGTTGATCCTCAGGCTTTAATTGATCAATATGGTGCGGATACGGCACGCTTATTTATGATGTTTGCAGCGCCTCCTGAGCAATCTTTAGAATGGTCTGATAAAGCCGTTGAAGGATCAAATCGTTTCTTGAAACGACTCTGGCGATCGGTTAATGATCATGTCGCTCAAGGTGATGTGCAGTCATTAGATGTGGCTAATTTAAGTGATGAGTTACAAGTATTACGCCGGCAAACACATTTAGCCTTGACTAAAGTAAGTGATGATATTGGTCGTCGCCATACTTTTAATACTGCCATTGCTGCAATCATGGAATTAATGAATGCTGTGGCAAAAGTGACGGATGAAAGTCAGCAAGCGCGTTCAGTAATACAAGAAGCATTAGAGATTGTCGTGTTGATGTTGGCACCAATTACGCCACATATCTGCCATGCTTTATGGCAACAACTAGGTCATGATGAAGCGATTGTTGATGTGGCATGGCCAAAAACTGATGAGTCTGCAATGGTGCAAGATAAAATTGAGTTGATGGTGCAAGTCAATGGTAAGCTACGTTCTAAAATATCGGTTGCAGCTGATGCGAATAAAGAAACTATCGAAGCACTAGCGTTGGCAGATGAAAATGTACAACGTTTCATTGATGGTCATGACATTCGTAAAGTCATTGTAGTGCCGGGTCGATTGATTAATATTGTGGTTGCAGCTTAAGGAATTTCATTATGAGTCGTAGTTTATTCAATGTATTTATGGGTCTGTTATTTGTGGCGATAGCAGGGTGTGGTTTTCACTTGCGTGGGGCTGCTAATTTACCTGATAGTTTGAAACAGATTTATATACAGGGTATTAATTTAAAGCAGGGTTTGGGGTTAACACTTCAACGTGGTTTAAAGCAAAATGGCGTTGATGTGGTCAGTGGCTATCAGAAAGAAAGTGCGATTTTGACAATATTAGATAATCGATTTGAACGCCGTGTGTTATCTGTTGGTAATAATGCCAAAGTTAGCGAATATGAGTTATATGGATTGCTTAAGTTTAAAATAACTGATGGAGAGGGTAAATTAATCGTTGAACCACAAACACTTGAGGCGATACGTAATTATCAATTTGATCAGACGCAAGTGTTATCTTCTGATTCAGAAGAAGCATTATTACGTGAAAACTTGAATCAACAGTTAGTTCAAAGTTTGTTACGCCGATTATCCGCAGCAAAATAGCATTATTTAATGCGCCTTAAAGCAGAACAGTTAACGAATCATCTTCAACAGGGACTACTTCCCGTCTATCTGGTTTTTGGAGATGAACAAATGCTGGTAGAAGAAGCCAGTGACGTGATTCGCCAATATGCGCGTAAATTAGGAGCTGATGATCGTCAAGTTTGGCATGTCGAAGGCCGCTTCAATTGGTCTGAATTACAATGGCAAGAGCAAACAATGTCTCTGTTTTCTAGTCAACGGCTAATAGAGATCCGTCTACCATCTGGTTCACCAGGAAAAGAAGGCGGTGAGGCGCTAAGGCGCTATATTGACAACCCACCTAGCGATACAACCTTATTGATTATCAGTGGCAAGATAGATGCCCGCTCCCAAAAAAGTAAATGGTTTACTGAGCTGGATAGGATGGGTGCGACTATTCCCATTTGGCCAGTAGATATTGTCAACTTACCGCGATGGATTTTGCAGCGTTTGCAACAGCGAGGCTTAAAAGCGAATCAACAACTTGCTGCCTTAATCGCTGAACGTGTTGAAGGTAACTTATTTGCTGCTGCGCAAGAAATTGATAAATTACAATTGCTGTGTCCGAATGGCGAAGTAGATGAAAAAACAATTTTAGAGTCTGTTGCTGATAATGCTCGTTTTGAAGCATTTGGTTTGATGGATACTGTCTTTTCAGGTCAAACAACAAAAATCCCACGGATGATTAGCCGTTTAAAAGCCGAAGGATTGGATGTATTAGCGGTATTTTCAGCGGTGTCATGGGCACTACATCGTGCAGTTGATATGGCGATACAAATCGATCAAGGTGAAAGAATAGAACAGGTATTAGCGTCACAAAAGCCACCAATATGGGAGAAGCATAGATCGATAATGCATCAGGCTTTACTTCGGCATGATCGGCAACAATGGCAAGGTTTTTTGCAACAAATGTCACGCATAGATCGTGCTGCCAAAGGTAGTTTACGAGCATGTCCTTGGTCATTATTAGAACAACTTTGTATGCACGTTGCTGGCATACGCATTATTAGTCAACAATAAGGATAAGCGTCTTTGGATATTCAACAGTATATGCAAACATTAGGACAACAAGCTCGAGTGGCGAGCCGGGCTTTATCACGTGCAGGAACTCATGAAAAAAATAATGCATTATTAGCGATTGCCAGTGAGATAAGAGCAACAGCCGAGCGATTAAAACAACAAAATTTACGGGATCTAGAAGCGGGTAAAGCCAAAGGTTTAGATGATGCATTGTTAGATCGTTTGGCCTTAACAGATGCCCGTATTGAAGGGATGGCTGAAGGCTTGGAACAAATTGCAGCTTTACCTGATCCTGTTGGCGAGATAAGCGATATGAATTATCGTCCATCCGGAATACAGCTGGGTAAAATGCGTGTGCCTTTAGGCGTTATCGGGATTATTTATGAATCTCGGCCTAATGTGACTGCCGATGCGGCGGGCTTGTGTCTAAAGTCAGGCAACGCAACAATCTTACGTGGCGGAAGTGAAGCGATGTATTCTAATCAAGCGGTTGCAGCGTGTATTCATCGCGGCTTAGAAAAAGCAGGCTTACCCACCAATGCCGTGCAAGTTGTTGACACAACGGATCGCGCTGCTGTCGGTGAACTCATCACCATGACAGATTATGTTGATGTCATTGTGCCGCGGGGTGGTAAGAGCTTGATTGAACGGATCAGTAAAGATGCCCGCGTGCCTGTTATCAAACATCTGGATGGCATCTGCCATGTTTATATTGATGCAGATGCTGATTTAAATATGGCAGAAGAAATTGCCTTTAATGCCAAATGTCATCGTTATGGTGTGTGTAATGCGATGGAAACCTTATTAGTCGACAGTACTGTTGCAGCTGAGATATTACCCCGATTAGCAACGCGTTATGCCGCTGAATCGGTTGAACTGCGAGGCTGTGAGCTGACACAAATTATATTACCTACTATTAATGCCGCGACTGAGGAAGATTGGGATACCGAATATCTCGCCCCTATTTTATCTATCAGAATTGTAGATGGTGTTGAACAAGCAATGGATCATATTCACCTGCATAGTTCCGGTCACACAGAAACCATTGTGACTGAAAATTATACGCGTGCTCGTCAGTTTTTAGCTGAAGTTGACTCAAGTTCAGTGATGGTCAATGCATCAACACGCTTCGCGGATGGTTTTGAATATGGTTTAGGGGCTGAAATTGGTATTTCAACCGATAAGATTCATGCCCGTGGCCCAGTGGGCTTAGAAGGCTTAACCTCCCAAAAATGGATTGTGTTAGGTAGCGGGCAAATTCGAGAATAAGATGGCAGAAGCGATTGGATTATTAGGCGGTACATTTGATCCTATTCATTTTGGGCATTTACGCGCTGCCTTAGAAGTTGAAGAGAAATTGGGTTTAGCACATATAAGACTGATTCCAAGTGCTCGGCCACCTCATCGTGATGCGCCACATGCTTCGCCTCAGCAGCGCCTGATGATGCTTCATTTGGCGATGAAAAATACGGATCGTTTTGTCGTTGATGATCGCGAGCTACAACGTGACGGCCCATCTTACAGCGTTGACACCTTATTGAGTTTACGTGACGATTTTCCAGAGAATCCTTTGTACTTACTATTGGGAACTGATGCATTTTTGGGGATCCAAACATGGTATAAATGGCAGTCTTTACTTGAGCTGGCTCACATTGTGGTTGTGCGTCGCCCAGATGAAACTATAGAAATGCCGAAAGATCTGAATACGTGGTATCAAGCACATTTAGCGATATCGGATGATGCTCACGCTTTATCTGGAAAGATCTGGCCGATTGAGGTGACACAATTAGCTATCTCGGCTACGGCGATTAGAGCCTTAATTTCAAAGGGTCAAAGTCCACAGTTTTTAATCCCCGATCCTGTCATACAACTTATTAATCAACTTGGTTTGTATCGCGGTCATGAAGCTTAAATTGTGTCTAAATAGTTATATGGTTAATTGTAAGACGGATACCACAACGTGGTTATCACAGTACTCAAGTGAGTAAGCCGTTAAGTACACAGATTCACTTACAAAATAGTAATACTGTTTAATATGGTCGAGTCAATTTTTAAACATATTGAAGCGGCCATGCCTGACTTTAAAACACGACCTCAGCAAGTGCAGATGAGCCAATTTATTGCTGATTGTATGCAGGGCCAAGAGCATCAACGAATGGCAGTGGTTGAAGCACCGACCGGTGTTGGCAAAACCTTAGCTTATTTAGCGGGTACGATAGATGCGGCATTAGATAATAAAAAAACACTGGTCATAAGTACTGCCACCGTTAATCTTCAGCAACAACTCTTGCAAAAAGATTTACCTCAGTTTATCCAAGCAACGGGTAAAGCCCTTAAAGTTATTCAAATAAAAGGGCGCAGGCGATATATGTGTCCAAGCAAACTCATCAATCTGCTGAGTGCGGCTAATCAGCATGAACTGACTTTAGATGTTGATACTAAATACCAGCAAGCTAAACGCTATGCTGCCGCTGAAAAACTACATCAACAGTGGGATAAAAACCTTTGGGATGGTGATAGAGATAGTCGAACGGATGCCATTGACTCTATCTTATGGCATGAGATATCAACAGATTCTGAAGGCTGTGCAGGCAAAAGTTGTTCTAAATATCATCAATGCCCTTATTATCTTGTGCGTCGTGAAATGGCGACGGCTAATGTCGTTATTGCTAATCATGATTTGGTATTGAGTGATGCGGATTTGGGAGGCGGTTTAGTGTTACCTAATCCTGAAGAAATTCTCTTTGTATTTGATGAGGCTCATAATCTGCCACAAAAGGCCTTAGATCATGCGGCTAAAGCCTTGAACTTTGCTCAGTTATACCAAACGACAGAAGCCGCTGATAGCGTATTGAAAAAGCTTGTAAAAGCACTGGCTTTTCGTCAGCATGACTTTGGATTTATGCTAGGAGAGTTACGACGTGACTTACCGGGCGTTGTGACCTTATTACAGCAAATGGAAATCATGTTGAAAAGTGAGCCGCTAGTAAAAGACATAATAGCTGGCAAAATCAGTGAGCCACGTATTTATTGGCAGAGCCCGTTAGTAAAGGCATTGATAACACCCTGTCACGGCTTATTACAACGGGCTAATATTATTTATAAACACTATGCGTTATTTGGTAAGTGGATTAAAGACGCACTAGAAACACAAGAGATATCAAATAAGGTTGCCGAAGTGCTATTGCCTCAAGTTGGTACGGTGCAAAATATATTTGGTTATCTCATTGATTTTATGGGCTTATTTTTGGATGAAGATAAACCTGATTTCCCCCCTAATGTTCGCTGGTTATCCTTAGAAAAATTTACTAAAGAAACAACACTTGTCATCAATGCAGGGCCAATGACAGCGGCGTACTTTCTTGAAAAAAGCCTTTGGAATCAAGCTTATGGTGTCGTCTTAACATCAGCTACGTTGCGTGGTTTAGGTTTATTTCAACGCTTTAGAGCGGATTGCGGCTTGAAACGTTTTGATGAGCGACATTTTTTAGCTGTTAAATCACCTTTTAATTACCAACAACAAGCCACTTTATCTTTACCTATGATGAGTAGCTTGCCTAATGATAATTTTATTGGCTGGCAGCAAGAAGTAGTGTCGCAGTTAATTACGGTTATTGATAAATCAGAAGCAACCTTGGTTTTATTCACCTCTAAAATAGTGATGGATGCGGTTTATAAGCAATTACCCAATGAAGTGAGGCAGCTGGTGCTGTTGCAAGGTGATAATTTGTCACCCAAAAATATGATTATCGAACATATTAAGCGTACAGAATTAGGCGAAGGCAGTATTATTTTTGGTATGGATCGCTTTGCTGAAGGGGTCGATTTACCTGGGAAATTATGTCGTCATGTGGTGATTACTAAACTACCTTTTCCTGTGTTCACACGGCCAATTGAACAAGCAAAACAAGAGTGGATTATACGATCTGGAGGACAGCCATTTGTTGCTTTATCATTGCCTGCAGTGAGTGTGCGGCTTATTCAAGCATGTGGACGGTTATTACGTAAAGAAACAGATTCAGGGCGAATTACGATATTAGATCGACGATTATTGACCAAGGGATATGGTAAGCAACTTCTGGAGCATCTACCGGATTATAAGATTATTTAGACAAAAAAAAGCCTCATCATTGTTGATAAGGCTTTTGATCATCCTGTGAAGGATTTTATTCAGTACGGCTAGTAACTTCTAATAAGTGGTAGCCAAATTGAGTTTGTACTGGGCCTTGAACGGTATTGATTGGCGCAGAGAAAACTACTTTATCAAACTCAGGAACCATCATGCCAGGGCCAAATTCGCCTAAATCACCACCAGCTTGACCTGATGGGCAAGAAGAATTGTCTTTTGCAACAGCAGCAAAGTCAGCACCTTCTTCAATTTCTTTTTTCAATTCAAGACAGATTTCTTCACTGTCTACTAAGATATGTCTTGCGGTCGCTTTAGCCATGATTATTCCTGAGTAATATAAAAAAGCGAATATTATATCGTAACTAATGACTTATGGCATTGTTGTTGACTCAGAGTACTAGGTTAGTTTTCACAACTGATATTTAAAGTAGAACCGTCAAACTCAATCACATCACCTGCAACAATTTTTTTACGTTTTTGTAGTTCAATAGCGCCATTCACTTTTACTAAACCATCGGCGATGGCAATTTTGGCTTCAGCACCACTGGATGATAGACCTTCGAACTTTAATATTTTATAAAGCTCGGTAGGGGATTGTGTCAGCACAACATTAAGGGTGGTGTTTGTCATAAAATATAGACCTATATTAAGTATAATGATAATAGTTTACGGGGTTTGTAAAACTATTAATGATTTAAAAATGGATAAAAAATGGCTACTGATAAAAATAAGCGACTTGATGATATTGTTGCTCAATCTAAAAAATATCAAGCTGAACGCGAACAAACTTATCGAGAACGCTCATTAAAAATGTATCCGTGGGTGTGTGGTCGCTGTTCCCGTGAATTTACTCAGGTGAATCTACAAGAATTGACGGTACATCATCGCGATCATAATCATGACAATAATCCCAACGATGGCAGTAATTGGGAGTTATTGTGCATTTATTGTCACGACAATGAACATTCACGCTACATTGAGCAAGTGCGTTATGGTAGTACTGGCTCAGATACGGCGAAAAATACTACAACCCATAACCCCTTTGCCGCCTTAGGTGATTTACTCAATAACAAAGATTAATCGTTTAGCCTGACATGACTTGAGTCGCTTGATATTCATCTATTTAGTCATTAACTTGACTACGATGAAAAATAGGCGATATCTGCTGATATCGCCACACATTCAAAAGTGACGAGGTGGCGCTGTTTTATTGACTAACCAGCGACGTAATTAATCATAATACCGGCAGCTACTGCTGAGCCGATAACGCCCGCTACGTTAGGTCCCATCGCATGCATTAGTAGGAAGTTATGAGGGTCAGATTCCAAGCCCAGTTTATTAGATACTCGTGCCGCCATGGGCACTGCAGAAACGCCAGCAGAACCAATTAATGGGTTGATTTGACTACCACCTAGTTTATTCATCAATTTTGCCATGACTACCCCACAAGCCGTACCGATACCAAAGGCAATCAGCCCCAATAATACAATACCTAATGTAGTGAAATCTAAAAATTTATCTGCACTTAATTTAGATCCTACAGCCAAACCTAAAAAGATAGTGACGGTATTGATCAGTGCATTTTGGGTGGTATTACTTAAACGATCGACTACAGCACATTCTTTCATCAAGTTACCAAAACAAAACATGCCTAATAATGGTGCAGCATCAGGTAATAAAAACGCGACTAAAATAAGTAATAATAATGGAAAGATGACTTTTTCGCGCTGAGATACATGACGCAATTGTGTCATTTTAATTTTGCGTTCAGACTCATTGGTTAATGCACGCATTATGGGCGGTTGAATGAGCGGCACAAGAGCCATGTATGAATAGGAAGCTACGGCAATAGCCCCTAATAAATCTGGCGCAAGTTTGCTGGCAACGTAAATGGATGTCGGGCCATCGGCACCGCCAATAATACCGATAGCGGCAGCATCAGCTAGACTGAAATCAAAAATACCAAAGATAGATAGTAGTACGGCTCCCATCAAGGTCGCAAAAATACCAAATTGTGCTGCAGCCCCTAAAAACAATGTTTTAGGATTAGCTAGTAGGGGACCAAAATCTGTCATCGCCCCTACACCCATAAAGATAATTAATGGGAATGCACCACTTTCAATACCTACGCTATAAAACATGTGTAATATGCCTGCACCTTCAGCAAGGCCTGCACCAGGAATATTGGCTAATACGCCACCAAACCCAATCGGAACAAGTAATAGAGGTTCAAAATTCTTTTTGATCGCTAAATACAGTAACAACATGCCAATAAGGATCATAATACCCTGGCCTGGCTGCATTTGATAAAGGCCGGTGTTATGCCATAGATGTAATAGTTGGTCCATATTTAACCCTTATGCGATAGAGACGAGATGATCGCCAACTTTGACTTCATCACCTGGTTTAACTGAGATTGAGCCAATAAACCCTGACTTATGGGCCACAATTTGCGTTTCCATTTTCATGGCTTCAAGAATGACTAATACATCGCCTTCTTCTACAGCTTGACCAGGCGTTACTTCAAGTTTCCAAATAGTACCTGCCAGAGGAGAAAGTACGGGTTCGCCACCTGATACTGTGGAAGCGGCAGCTTGCACTGCTACAGGTGCTGAAATATTACTGACATCGCCACCTTCGTTGACCTGTACGACATAGCTTTGCCCGTTAACAGCGACCGTATAAACAGCTTGTTCAGCGCTACTACTTTTGTGTGTAGCCGCTTCTGCCGATGCTAATGTAGGTATCGGTTCAAAGGCATCAGGGTTATGTCGATTAGCTAAGAATTTCAAGCCAACTTGGGTAAAGAGTGCATAGGTTAATACGTCATCAATTTCACGCTCTCCCGCTTCTAATTCAATATTATCTTTCAAGGCATGAGCTTGAAGTTCGGCGGTGAGTTTATCCATTTCTGGTTCAAGTAAATCAGCAGGGCGACAGGTAATTGGCTGTGCGCCATCAAGGACAGTCTGTTGAAGCTCAGCATTGAATGGGGCTGGCGCTGCGCCATATTCGCCTTTTAATATTCCCGATGTTTCGTTGGTGACGGTTTTGTAACGTTCGCCGGTTAATACATTTAATACGGATTGAGTGCCAACAATTTGTGACGTCGGCGTTACCAGAGGGATATAACCTAAATCTTTACGTACACGTGGGATTTCAGCTAATACTTCATCAAAACGATCGGCCGCACCTTGTTCGCGAAGTTGGCTTTCCATATTAGTCAGCATACCGCCAGGGACTTGCGCAGTTAGGATGCGAGAGTCAATGCCTTTAAGTGAGCCTTCCCATGGCGCATATTTTTTGCGAACTTCTCGGAAATAAGCGGCAACCTCTTCGAGTAACGCTATATTGAGTCCAGTATCACGAGCCGTATCTTCAAAAATTGATACGATGGATTCTGTGGGTGAGTGTCCGTAAGTCATCGACATTGATGAAATAGCCGTATCAACATTGTCGATACCTGCTTCGACACACTTCAATATTGTCGCGGTAGATAAGCCCGTCGTGGCATGAGAGTGCATCTGAATCGGAATATCGATTGCTTGCTTAAGCTCGCTGACTAGTTCAAAAGCAGCGTAAGGCTTAAGCAAACCAGCCATATCTTTAATGCAAAGTGAATGCGCGCCCATATCTTCAATACGTTTTGCTAGATCGATCCACATAGTTAAATCATGAACAGGGCTTAAGGTATAAGAAATAGTGCCTTGTGCATGTCGGTCATTCTCTAAAACAGCTTTAATAGCGACTTCCAAGTTTCGCGGGTCATTCATGGCATCAAAAACACGAAATACATCGACACCATTAACGGCTGCACGCTCAACGAATTTTTTAACGACATCATCAGCATAGTGGCGGTAACCAAGAAGGTTTTGACCACGAAGTAACATTTGCTGCGGGGTATTAGGCATCGCAGCTTTTAGGCTACGAATACGGTGCCATGGATCTTCACCTAAGTAACGGATACAGGCATCAAAGGTTGCGCCGCCCCATGTTTCTACAGACCAGTAGCCTACTTGATCGAGTTTAGCTGCAATGGGCAACATGTCATCAAGGCGGAGGCGCGTTGCAAATAATGATTGATGGGCATCACGAAGAACAACATCCGTAATACCTAATTTATGTGTCGATTCGGTCATGGTTATGGCCTTAATAGTGAGTAGCTAGTTGTATTATTTATCGCTTGAACGGTACTTATGAACCGCAGCGCTTATTACTGACAGTAATGTCTTATCTTCAACTTTTGGAGAGGCAAGGGGGCCATTTCGAGGAATAACTGCGGTTGGAGATGGCACACCATCTTCGGGTAATACACCTACATTTTTTTCATACTTAGTGATAATTCGTGACATAAGTGAAGTCGCGCCTACCAGTAATGTCAAAAATAAAAATACAAACCCCATACCAAATACCATTAAGGTTAAACCTTCATTCATTAAGTTAGACGATTCCATCACCCTTCCCCTTAAACAATCAACCAGTTAAGCCATTATCCTAGAAGCAGTAATGACAATCAGCCGAGCAGTATATCATTGTTGGCAAAGTCATATGTTTTGCAGGACAATTTCATTTGAGGTTGATCTTGATAAGCTAAAATAACCTTTCGAAATAATGATGCTTATGCCTTAATGTCAGCTTGGAGCTGTCACCGAGTCATAAAAACCTTTCGATGCATCCTCGACCAAATCAAACACATGGGCAAAACCATTTTGACCACCGTAATAAGGATCGGGAACATCTTTTTCTTTACGCTCCGGCGCATAATCTAAAAAAAGTTTAATTTTATGGCGGTATTGCTCAGGACTTTCGGTGAGCAAAATATGATAATTATCACTGTCCATCGCTAAAATATGATCAAAATGTTCGAAATCAGATTGCACGACCTTACGGGCACGAATCTTCGATAAATCTATACCACGACTACGTGCCATTTGTTGTGAACGTGTATCGGATTGCTCGCCAACATGATAAGCATGTGTACCCGCAGAATCGACGATAAAATGATTCACCATTCCTTTGTCTTGAATCACCTTGTTAAATACACCTTCTGCGGTCGGTGATCGACATATATTGCCCATGCAAACGAATAGTATTTTTATTGGTTTCATATGTTTTTATCTTTTTTTAGTTATCTAAAGTAATCATATTATTGTAATGCCGCCAACAATAATTTGTGACTGGTTCAGTTATCTTGCTTTTTGCATTCAGCAGTATTTTTTTACTCATTATTTAATGCTGCTTAATAGTTGTTGAATCATCGTTTCAGCTTGCCCTACGTAGCTACCTCCAAAGAGATTGACATGATTTAAAATATGATAAAGGTTATAGAGTTTTTTTCTCGTTTTATAGCCGGAGTCTAGTGGGTACTCTGCGTTATATGCAGCGTAGAAATCACTGCTAAAACCACCAAATAATTCAGTCATAGCCAGATCCGTTTCACGGTCACCATAATAGCAAGCAGGATCATAGATGACGGGGTTACCTTCAGAATCGGCAGCAGCGTTACCGCTCCATAGATCACCATGCAAGATTGAGGCAGTAGGGGTATAAGCTTCAAAAAAAAGATGAAGACTTTCTACTAATTCCTGACCTTTGTCTTGTAAGCGAGACCCAAAACCATTTTTAGTAATAAATTTAAGTTGTTGGCCTAGTCGATGATGTTGCCAAAAGCTTAGCCAGTCATGTTCACGATTATTGTATTGGGGAGTACTGCCAATAGTATTGTTGATTTTCCAACCATAAAACGGTTGATGGTGATGATGTAATTGTGCGAGTTGAGTACCAAGACGTTGACTGGCCTGTCCTCGTAAACTACTAAGCTCAATGTGTTCTAGGACTAAATAACTGTGTTCCGATGTTTGACCGTGACAAATTACCTCAGGGATCCGCACACAATTTAATGCGCGCATTTCATCCAAGCCGACGGCTTCTGCTTCAAACATGGCTAAAAGTTGTGGTCTATTGAGCTTGATGAAGTAAGTGTTTTGAGCGGCTTGTAATTGATAAGCGTCATTAATGCCACCACCACCAATAGAACTCAAATGATATTTTTTTAGGGATTGTCCGGTCGAGTATTCGATTTGTTGAACAATATTATCAATACGCATTGCCACGCGAGTCGCCTTAATAAACATAAAATAGCATGGTATGCTGATACCTTATTTTTGCCAAGCTGCAGTCAGGAGCATGCCCATGTCAGAACACAATTCACAAACTGCGATAAACGATAAGAAATCTGTAGCAATTCATGCGGCCAATTTAGTAGAAAAAGGCATGATTGTAGGCCTTGGTACTGGATCAACGGCCAATTATTTTATTGAGCAATTAGCCCATCGTAAACAACAAGAAAACTTGCAATTTATTACCGTGGCTAGTTCAGTTGTCAGCGCAATTAAAGCACAACAATTGGGGCTGAATTTGATGGCTGTCGAACATTTAAGTCAGCTCGACCTTTATGTTGACGGCGCTGATGAAGTATCGCCAGAAATGCATTTACTGAAAGGACGTGGCTTTGATTTAGTGAAGGAAAAGTTGTTAGCCAAAGCCAGTGCTGAATTTTATGTGCTGGTGGATAACAGTAAAATTGTGACGCGTATCGGTGAACTTTTCCCCATTCCTGTCGAGGTGGCGCCATTTTCTTGGCAAATGGTATTACATAGTTTGCAACAGATGGGCGGGACAGGTGGCTTACGAAAAAATGCAAATGGCGATGGCTTAGCGATTAGTTCACAAGGGAATTTAATTATAGATATGACATTTGATGTCAGTCTGAATTCTGATGAACTTAATACAGCATTAAATGCAGTACCGGGGATCATTGAACATGGTATTTTTTATCAATTAGCAACGACTATTTTGATTGGCGATAAGGGTGCCATTATTGAACGACACTAGCCCAAGTATTAACTTGGGCTAGTTAATGTTCGGGCTTAAAGTTGTTCTAAAATAGTTTCAGCTTTAGATACGCCAAATTCACCTGAGCCTTCAACACCCAAGTAGGTCACAATGCCATCTTCTACAATCATAGCAAAACGGAAGCAGCGTACACCCATGCCACCAGCTGTTAAATCGCGATCTAAGCCTAATGCTTTAGTATAGTCTGCGCTGCCATCAGCCATCATGCGGACTTTCCCTGCGGCTTCATTTTGTTTTCCCCAAGCGGCCATTACGAAAGCATCGTTAACTGATAAACACCAAATTTCATCTGCGCCTTTGGCTGTAATTTCATTTGCTAATTTGACGTAACCCGGTAAATGTTGAGCAGAGCACAAAGGCGTAAATGCACCTGGCACACCAAAAATAATGACTTTTTTGCCTTTGGTTAGTGCTGCAACATCTTGTGGTTGAGGGTTTACAGGGCAACCATTTTCAGGATCAAACTCATTACATTCAGTTAATTTACCCGCTGGTAAACGTTGTCCAACTTCGATAGTCATAAAATTTCCTTTAGTTAGTTTAAGTGTAATATTTTGACCAGCATAGGCTAAAAAAAGGGAGATATAAACACTCAAATTACAGGGTTTTACAATGATGGAGTTCAAACTGTTAAATGGTTATGATGGTCAGCATCTTTAAAATTTGGGAGCGAACATGTCGAATCAATCCGTATTACGCTGGGGAATTCTCGGTGCCGCACGTGTCAACGAACGTCTTATGCCTGCGATTATAGAGGCGAGTAATGCTAAATTAATGGCTATCGCCAGCCGTCGTAAAGGTGCCGCTGCTGATACCTTAGCTAAATATGCGCCGGAAGAGAGTGATGTTCTCGCCTTAGATAATCCTGAAGATTTGTTGAATAATACTGACATTGATGCAATTTATTTACCGATGGCAAATGATGAGCATACTGAGTGGGCGTTAAAAGCGATTGCTAAAGGTAAGCATGTCTTAATAGAAAAACCGATGGCACTCAAGGTTCAGGATATTGAGGCAATTGAGGCGGCTGCTATCGAACATAATGTGATGGTGATGGAAGGCTTTATGTATGGTTTTCATCCACAACATGCCTATGTACAACAAATTATTGATTCGGGCGCTATTGGTGATGTACGGACTGTGCATACGTGTTTTTCATTTCCGATGAAGCCAGCACGTATGTATCGACTTGAAAAAGACATTACTCATGGTGGCGGTGCGATGTGGGATATTGGTCCTTATGCGATTCATACGGCACGCAAGTGGTTCACAACTGAGCCTTTAGCTGTAACCGCCATGGCAAAGTTTATCGATAGTGGTGCAGATGTCAGTTTAAGTGGTGTATTGGATTATGGCGATGGTAAATTTGCTCATTTTGATATGAGTTTTGAGCGTGCGCGTCGAAGTGAATATGAAATTATTGGCACACTGGGCGGTATAAAGTGCGATACCGTCTGGCAGAATCCTGATGATGCACCTGTTATTTCGTGGTGGACAGATGCCGGTGAACAACACAATATTGAATTAGATATTGCAAATCATTTTGTGCTTGAAATCGAGCATTTTAGTGACTGTGTATTAAACAATATGCAACCGGCGTTATCGTTTGCTGATGCCAAGGCAAACTGTAATGTAATTGAGGGTGCGTTAGCATCAGCAACTACGGGTAAGGCAATAAAGATTGGTTAATGCTGATGATTAAGGGATGGCTTTAGTTCGTTAAAGTTATCCCTATAAGTCTCGGTTTGCTATGCAGCAAGGTACTCAGTAAAAAAATCGATACCATCACGGCATGCTTCAGCGCAGTCTTTACATTGAATCTGTTGGTCATGTTTTAAGCACTCTTTTTCACAGCTTTCACAGACTTTTATAGCGACTTCGAGAAAAGCGTTTAAGTGGCTTGAATTATTAGCTGCGAATCTTAGAGTTGCCGTGCTGGCCGCAATCAATTCTTGAACAGAAATAGAGCAATCAGCTAGTGTGGTATCACCCATTTGAAACATATGCATACAGTATTGATTGCAAATTTCACCCATTTTGATGCATTCTAAAAGTGTGTCTATCAGTTCTTCTAATTTGATATCAATTGGGATCTGATGATTCATTTTACTATGATCGACAGTGACCGCATTCGCTTTTAATGAGAGGCCCGTAGCGATTGCCGTTGAAGCGACAGCTAAACCTTTTAATAAACCTCTGCGTGATCTGTCGGTTGTATTTTCCACTATGCCTTTCTCCTACATTAATATGTGCTTTAGTCTTGCTGGTTGATTACTTTTTCCATTGAAATGCGGGTTTGTCTTCTATTTTGACTTCATCTCTAACTTCAACTGCGGTGTCAGCAGGGCGAAGTTTAAGTTGTAAGCCTTGGAGAAAATTTCGTAAGACTTGATCTTTGCAGTTACGATAATGTTTGTGATCAGCCTTACGGAAAAAAGCACTGAGTTCATGTTTACTAATACGTAAATCGGCTAGTTCTAATACAGCTAATACGTCTTCTGCTTTTAGATTTAAGGCGATGGTCAACTTTCTGAGGATGATATTATTAGTTAATTTTTTCTCAGGTTTAGGCTGCTCACCTTCTTTTTTACCGCGACGATCATTAATTAAGCCATTAAGGAACGTTGCTAAATGTTGATCACTACAATTTTGATAATCGGGATCGTCTTCTTTTTTCATCCAGTTGCTGATCTGTTCACGTGAGACCTCAGCATCAGCGGCTGCAAAAAGTGACATCATCTTTGCATCATTAAAGTCGAAGGTATAGCGAATACGGCGTAAAACATCATTATTGGTCACTGAAAAAGCCTTGAGATTAGGTGATAGTAAGTGCAGTGTTAATGTGGTGACAGACTGCTTTTAATTAAAAAACTGTAACAGATTTTAGGTGTTTTTTCTGTTAATCTTAATTTTCAGAAAACTCTATATTAAAGCGATGATATGAAACAAGCAGATCCACTTCAAGGCATAACCTTAGAAAAGATACTCATTAAACTAGTTGAGCAGTTAGGTTGGCAAGAAATGGGCGATCAGGTTGATATCAACTGCTTTAACAGTGAACCTAGTATTAAATCTAGCCTCAAGTTCTTGAGAAAAACACCCTGGGCTAGGGCGAAAGTTGAAAAGCTCTACATCAAACTAGTCAATGAAGCATGACAGATGGTTCATGCTAAAAATATGAAGCAGAGATAAAAAAAGCCCGCTAATTGCGGGCTTTTTTAAAATTATTTATTTAACTAGCGATAACATATGGTCAACAGCTGCTTTGATATCATCGTCACTCAAATCAGGACGACCGCCGCGAGCTGGCATCATATTGATACCATTGATTGCGTTGCTATATAAAGTCTCTACACCTTTTTCTATACGCGGAGCCCAATCTGCTTTGTTACCTAGTTTTGGCGAGCCCATCATGCCCGAGCTATGACACATTGAACACACTTGCGTCACTATTTGCTCACCGCCACCGACGCTTTCTTCAACAACTGAAGCCACGACAACAGGTGCTTCGCCGATATATGCTTGAGCAATCGGTTTAATGCGTTCAGCAACATCTTCTGCAGTCATGCTTTCTGGTTTAACAACTTGTTTTTCAATGTCTTGCATGGTTGAAAGAATAACTTTAATAACGCCAAAAACAATTAAAAAGGTAATGATACTGCCAACAAAGAATTTGCCTGATTTTTGCGTGACCATGATGTTAAGCCCTAGGATGAATTGATTTAAATTATTAATTATACGGTTATATTGTGCTGGGTGAAACACTCTGACTCTTTAGCGAATAGCATCGTTCATTTTTATTCGTGTTCCAAAGAGAAAATATTGACTGCAAGTCCTTTAACTTATTGTGGTTAGAGCCAATTTGCCAATGGTCGTACCACTTAATAATTGTTGATGTGCTTTTTGGATATTTTCCGCACTTATTGGACCAAAAGTCTCGGTTAATGTGCTGATCAGTATACCGTCGTCAAGCATTGTAGCGATGGTATTAAGCAGGTGATGTTGAGCAATTTGATCATGTGTTTTAAACATTGGCCGCGTAAACATAAACTCCCATACAAACCCGGCACTTTTAGATTTTAATTTATCTAGATCTTGCTTATGTTGACTGCCTACAATGCTGCAAATCATGCCCTGTGGAGCGATAAGTTCAGCCATTGCTGAAAAGTGTTGGTCGGTATCATTTAAACACAAGATATAGTCTGGATCATTCATTGCTAGCGCACGATATTGATGTGCTAAATCGCCATGATGGTTGATTATTTTATCTGCGCCCATTTTTTTACACCATTCTATTGAACTTGAATGTGATGCGGTGGCAATGACATTGAGCTTGGCAACTTTTTTGGCGATTTGAATAGCGATTGAACCTACACCACCCGCACCACCAATAATCAGCATGTTTTTGCCCGAATCGTGTTGTTCAGTGATTTTTAATCGTGAGAATATAGCTTCCCATGCGGTGATGCTGGTGAGTGGCATGGCGGCTATTTGTTCAGGTGTCAATTTCAATGGTGCTTTGCCTACAATTCGCTCGTCTACCAATTGATGGCTTGCATAACAGCCAGGACGTGTGACGTCGCCGGCGTAAAAGACTTTGTCACCGACTTTAAACAAGACCGTATTTTCGCCTGCGGCTATAACAGTGCCTGTTGCATCCCAACCGACGACACGAGGCGTACTCACTATTTCTGTCATGCCTGCGATGATTTTAGTATCAACTGGGTTGACAGCAACGGCATCAATTTTTATTAATAAGTCATGGCCGGTTGGTGTGGGTGTTGGTTGTTCTAGCAGTTGTGGTTGAGCGTCATTACAATTAAACCCATATGCTTTCATTGGCTTTGTCCCTTTATACTGTTTCGACCATATTGAAACGCAGCGAGCATCGCTTGCTTCAGTTTTGGGTGCTGCTCAATATCGTCAATGTCTAATTCTGTTTGAACTATTGTTTGAAGTTTATTCACTATACGTTTTTGAAACCAAAATTGTTCAAAGGCCATTTGGTCAAATTTACCGTTGCTAAGAAACTGTTGTGCATCACCTTCTGCATCAGTAAATTGAATAGCCTCTGAAAGCAATATTTCATAATGATACGAGTAGCTGTCGATATTGTTTTCAGCTGCAATCATTTCATGTAACGGTGGCAGGCTATTATAGCGTTGCATAACATGATCTAAATTGAGATCAATGCTCGGGGTGAATGTATCACCTTTGAAATAAAAGGTAATGCTAGCCCTTATTTTATTGGCCATTATTTTTTATCCAATAACTGTTTCTGCAAGGCCATTAAATAATCTGATTCAGATGGCGCTTGATTGTTACGTTGGGCTAACCAAAGTGACTCAGTCAAACATTCCATCATGTGATGCTCGGTGGCATGTGCATCACCATACTTGACCATTAATTGTTGATAGAGTGACCGAATACCCGTCGGCCGATCCGTCGCAATCTGTTCATGTAAAGAAATATGTAAACCCATATGTAAAAATGGATTGGTTTGACCTTGTTCGACAAAGTACTCTTGTTCCAAACTGGCATCAGTATTAAAGATAGGGTGGTATTCAGGATGTTCATTAATCACCTGGGCGACCGTCGCTTCAAGCGCTGAAAGTGACTGACTTTTAATTTGTTTTTGCCAAACATCATGATAGAACTGGCGAAGTTGTTGTCTATTTTGACCAAACATCATGGAGTTAAGAGCCTTTGGTTAGCGTGTCAGAAGTTATTGTCGGTAAGTGCATTCTAATGCTTTTCAGTTAGATAGCGTAAACCCACTTTTAATTAAGCGGGCAAGTTCATAATACTAATGTTGCCTTGAAAGTTATTGGGCTAGTGGAACATTCAAAAACCATCTTAAAGTCACTTAATGACCGATCAGTGCGATGAACCGAATTATTAAAGCATATCAGCTGTTTATAGACTGTCATAAACCCCGTATAATCGCCGATTTATATCGATTTAAACTCACATTTAACTAAAAGAGTAGCCCAGTGGCAGATTATAAACACACCTTGAACCTACCTGAAACTAAGTTCCCGATGAAGGCTGGCCTTCCTAATCGCGAACCTTTGATATTAAAGCGTTGGCAGGATGGAGATCTGTATCAAAAGATGCGTGATAATGCGAAAGGGCGACCTACATTTATCCTGCATGATGGTCCTCCGTACGCCAATGGGGACATTCATATTGGTCATGCTGTTAATAAAATTCTTAAAGATATTATTCTAAAATCTAAAACATTAAGCGGATTTGATACCCCCTATGTGCCGGGTTGGGATTGCCATGGTCTGCCTATTGAGTTGAATGTTGAAAAGAAAGTCGGTAAACCTGGTGTAAAAGTGAGTGCTACTGAGTTTAGAGCTGCATGTCGTGTCTATGCTCAAAAACAAGTTGATGGTCAGCGTGAAGACTTTAAACGTTTAGGCGTATTGGCCGAATGGGAAAATCCTTATTTAACAATGAATTTCAGTTTTGAAGCGGATATTATCCGCACGCTGGGTGAAATTGTTAAACGAGGTCATTTACACAAAGGTGTGAAGCCTGTTCATTGGTGTATCGATTGTGGTAGTGCTTTGGCTGAAGCTGAAGTGGAGTATGAAGATAAAAAGTCTCCTGCTATTGATGTCCGATTTACCGTGATTGATGAAGCTGCATTTGCTGCGGCATCTGGCGCTAAAGGCAATGGTAAAATCAGTGTGCCAATCTGGACGACAACGCCATGGACGTTACCTGCTAACCAAGCGGTATCACTCAACCCTGAATATGACTATGTTGTTGTGCAAGCAGGTGAAGAATGTCTAGTGTTAGCTGAAGCCTTATATGAATCAGCTTTAGAACGTTACAACATGACGGGCGAAGTCATCGCACGGTGTAAAGGCGAGGCATTAGAAGGTTTATTACTTCAACATCCATTTTATGATCGCCAAGTGCCGATTATTTTGGGTGACCATGTCACTGTTGATGCTGGTACAGGTGCTGTACATACAGCGCCTGGTCATGGTCAAGACGATTTCACTGTGGGTTTGAAATACAAATTAGCCGTCGATAATCCAGTTGGAGCTAATGGTTGTTTCCTTCCTGATACGCCAATCTTTGCAGGTCAATCAGTCTTTAAAGCTAATCCAGAAGTGATTGCACTGTTGACAGAAAAAGGCGCTTTGTTGAACCATGTTGATATTAAACATAGTTACCCGCATTGCTGGCGTCACAAATCACCGATCATTTTCCGAGCGACGCCACAATGGTTTGTCAGTATGGACCAAAATGGTCTACGCCAAGCGGCGATGCAAGCGATTACTGAAACAAAGTGGATGCCATCTTGGGGACAAAAGCGAATTGAAGGTATGGTCGAGGGGCGTCCTGATTGGTGTGTGTCGCGTCAACGTACTTGGGGGGTGCCTATTCCATTGTTTGTGAATCAACAAACCGGTGCTTTACATCCAAACACTGAAGCGTTGATGGCACAGGTTGCCGACAAAGTTGAACAGGATGGCATTGATGCTTGGTTCGACTCTGATCTAAATGATTGGTTGGGCGATGAAGCCGCTGATTATGAAAAAGTCAGTGATACTTTAGATGTATGGTTTGATTCGGGTGTGTCACATGCCTGTGTGTTAGCGCGTCGTGATTACTTGAGCCGTCCTGCAGATTTATATCTAGAAGGCAGTGATCAACATCGTGGTTGGTTCCAGTCATCATTACTCACATCTATCGGCTCGACAGGTAAAGCGCCTTATAAAGCCGTGTTAACGCATGGTTTTGTGGTCGATGCTGCTGGTAAGAAAATGTCGAAATCATTGGGTAATGTTGTTGCACCACAAAAAGTGGTTAATAATTTAGGTGCTGATATTATTCGATTATGGACGGCTTCTTCTGATTACAGCGCTGAAATGAGCGTGTCTGATGAGATCTTAAAACGAACTGCCGATTCATACCGTCGTATCCGTAATACGGCGCGTTATTTATTGTCTAATTTATCCGATTTTAATCCAGCAAGCGATTTAGTGGCGACGGAAGAATTGTTAGCTTTGGATCGTTGGGCGATTGATCGGGCTTACCATGTACAAGGTGACATCAAGAATGCTTATGAGAGCTATCAATTCCATGTGATCTACCAAAAAATTCATAATTTCTGTGCACAGGAAATGGGTAGTTTGTATTTGGATATCACTAAAGATAGACAATACACAATGCAAGAAGATAGTCCCGCTCGTCGTTCTAGCCAAACAGCGATGTACCATATATTAGAAGCGCTAACACGTTGGATGGCACCGATCTTAAGCTTTACTGCGGATGAATTATGGGAGTATCTACCAGGTGAGCGTAATGAGTCAGTATTGCTTAATACATGGTACGAAGATTTAGCGCCATTACCTGCTAATACACAGTTTGACTTGGCTTTCTGGGAGCAAGTATTTACCGTACGGGATTCAGTTTCGAAAGAATTAGAAACGTTACGTGCTGAAGGTAAAATTAAAGGTGGCTTAACAGCTGAGGTCTCATTATATGCCGAGCCAACATTATTTAAAGCATTGGCTGCCTTAGGCGACGAACTGAAGTTCGTGTTGATTACATCGCGCGCCACTTTATTGCCTGCTTCAGAAAAACCGGCTGATGCCATTATAAGTTCAATACCTGGTTTGTCGTTAGTGTTGTCAGCTTCTGAATATGCGCGTTGTGATCGCTGTTGGCATCAAACGCAGGAAGTGGGTAGCGATGCAGCACATCCAGAGCTATGTGACCGTTGTATCGATAATGTAGATGGAGAGGGCGAACAACGCCTTTATGTCTAAGACGATGATGAAGTGGTTGTGGATAACAGGGCTTGTTATTGCCTTTGATCAAGCTTCTAAATGGCTGATGGTTTCGTGGTTATCTTTGCATGAGTTCGTTGCTGTGATGCCCTTTTTTAATTTAACGATGGCACATAATACGGGTGCTGCATTTAGTTTTTTATCTCAAGCAGGTGGTTGGCAGCGTTGGTTTTTTGTTGTTTTGGCATTAAGTATCAGCTTAGGGCTGTTAATTTGGCTTAAAAAAGCAGTCAAAACAAATATGGAAGCCGTGTCTATCAGCTTAATCTTAGGTGGCGCAGTTGGTAATGTGATCGATCGTATTTATTATGGCTATGTGATTGATTTTTTAGATGTTTATTATGGTACCTATCATTGGCCAGCTTTTAATGTTGCTGATTCAGCTATTGTGATTGGTGCTGCATTATTATTAATTGATAGTTTTTGTTCAAAGCCGGAGTCTGTATGAGTTTTAGTGATATTGCCTTAGCGTGTGTTAATCAACTTCAGCCTTATGTGCCAGGTAAACCCATTGAAGAATTAGAACGTCAATATGGCGTGAAAAACATCGTCAAACTAGCATCAAATGAAAATCCATTAGGGCCATCTGAAGCTGTGCTGGCGGCTATTGCAAAAGCCACTAAGGATCTGACTCGCTACCCAGATGGCAATGGTTTTATATTAAAGTCTGCCTTGGCTAAAAAGTATCAGGTAGAACTAACCCAAATTACCTTGGGTAATGGTTCTAACGATGTCTTAGAAATCATTGCTCGAACTTTTGTATCGCCTGCTGATGAAGTACTGTATTCACAACATGCTTTCGCGGTTTATCCAATTGTGACTCAGGCCATTGGCGCGAAAGGTGTGATTGCACCAGCACGTGATTATGGCCATGATTTACAGGCCATGAGTACGTTAATTAGCGAGCGTACAAAGCTTATTTTTATTGCTAATCCCAACAATCCAACGGGAACAAGTCTCGATGCAGATGAGTTAGAACAGTTTGTCGCACAAGTACCATTGACGACATTGGTGGTGATTGATGAAGCCTATGTTGAATATGGTGATAGTGATGCGGATACGATTAGTTGGTTAGCTAAGTATCCGAATTTAATTGTTACTCGTACCTTTTCTAAAGCCTATGGCCTTGCGAGTTTACGTGTCGGATTTGCCTTATCTCATCCAGAGGTTGCTGATTTATTAAACCGTATTCGTCAACCCTTTAATGTCAACAGTTTGGCCTTGGAGGCAGCGACCGCAGCACTGAATGACGATGCTTACCTCGCTGCGACAAAAAAGCTTAATGATCAAGGCATGGCTCAGTTTATTAATGGTTTTAATACGATGGGCTTGAGTTATATTCCATCAAAAGGCAATTTTATAACGGTCGATGTTGAATGTAATGGACTTGATATTTACGAGTCGTTATTACAGCAAGGTGTGATTGTACGTCCTGTAACCAATTATGGTCTGCCACAACACTTGCGGGTCAGTATCGGTTTACAAACTGAAAATCAGCGTTTTCTTGAAGTGCTATCTAGTCTATTAGGGCGACCATTGTGATTAACCGACTAGCGATTATTGGTGTTGGTCTAATTGGTGGTTCTTTATCTCTTGCGTTAAAAAAAGCTGGACAAGTAGGTGAGGTTGTTGGCTATTCACGTACGGAAAGTGTTCGTCAAGAAGCCTTAGAACTCGGGGTCATTGACCGAGCTGCAGCATCTATAGCTGATGCAGTAAAAAATGCAGATATGATCTTTTTAGCGGTACCTATGGGGGCCATGGCCTCAGTGTTGAGAGAATTAGCATCGCATATTAATGATCAAACAATTATTACCGATGGCGGCAGTGCTAAGGCACAAGTTGTTGAATCAGCAAGAGTCGCTTTAGGTGAACGTTTTAATCAATTTGTGGCTGGTCATCCGATTGCTGGAACGGAAAGGAGTGGCCCGAGTGCCGCATTTGCAACACTCTATAATGATCATCGTGTGGTATTGACTCCTGTAGCGGAAACTAATCCACAGTCATTAGAAAAAGTACGTGCTATGTGGCAAGTTGCTGGTGCTGAAGTGGTTGATATGGCGGTCGAACATCACGATAAAGTGTTAGCTGCAACCAGCCACCTTCCACATTTATTAGCCTTTAATCTTGTCGGCATGCTGGCAAAGTCGGACGATTGTGACGAGGTATTACGCTTTGCTGCTGGCGGCTTTAGAGATTTCTCACGTATTGCATCAAGCGATCCGGTGATGTGGCGAGATATTTGTTTAAGTAATAGCGCTGCTATTTTAGATTTATTGAATGATTACCGGCAAGGCCTCGATAGTTTAGAAAAGGCTATTACAAGTGGTGATGGCGATTATCTTGTTGATGTATTTAAACGTGCAAAACAAGCACGTGATACTCGGTTTGCCGAACCGGGTTTAATTGACAATAGTGAAGTATAAAAAGCATTAAATTAAGCGGAGTTTTAAAGCGTGAGCAGTGAACAGAAGAAACACTATATCGTACAACCAGGTGGCAAATTACAAGGTTCATTTCGCGTGCCAGGAGATAAATCAATATCTCATCGTTCAATTATGTTGGGTTCTTTGGCTGAAGGTATCACTGAAGTAACAGGTTTTTTGGAAGGCGATGATGCCTTAGCGACCTTAGCATCATTTCGTGCAATGGGCGTTCAGATTGATGGGCCAAAAGCGGGAAAAGTGTCCATTCATGGTGTTGGTATGCATGGCCTTAAACCCTCAGATAAGGCTATTTATCTCGGTAACTCAGGTACATCAATTCGCTTATTAAGTGGTTTATTAGCAGGTCAAAATTTTGCAAGTACCCTAACAGGTGACAAGTCTTTATCTGGTCGACCAATGAAGCGCGTCACCGATCCTCTAGCACAAATGGGCGCAGAGATTGATAGTGATGAAGGTAAGCCGCCACTTAAAATAAAAGCGGGCAAACAATTAAAAGGTATTACTTATAATTTACCCATGGCAAGTGCTCAAGTAAAATCCTGTATTTTGTTGGCGGGTATGTATGCTGAAGGTAAAACCACAGTAATAGAACCCGCACCAACACGCGATCATACTGAACGAATGCTGACAGGTATGGGCTATGAGGTTGAAGTTCATGGCGACACCGTCAGTATTGAAGGTGGTGGTAAATTAACCGCTACTTCAATTGATGTGCCGGCTGACATTTCATCAGCAACCTTTTTTATGGTGGGAGCGGCCATTGCCGAAGGCTCTGATATTACTTTGACCCATGTTGGTATTAATCCAACCCGTATTGGTGTGATTAATATTTTAAGATTGATGGGGTCAGATATAACGCTGTCAAATGAAGGCATAACGGGTGGTGAGCCTGTTGCTGATATTCGAGTACGGTATGCGCCATTGAAAGGCATTAATATTCCTGAAGAACAAGTACCTTTAGCTATTGATGAATTCCCTGCATTATTTATTGCTGCAGCTTGTGCTGAAGGTACAACTGTATTAACGGGTGCTGAAGAGTTACGCGTTAAAGAAAGTGATCGTATTCAAGCGATGGCTGATGGCTTACAGGTTTTAGGGATTGATGCTCAACCTACCTCTGATGGGATTATTATTAATGGTGGCATGATTGGATCTGGTGACGTTGAAAGTCATGATGACCACCGTATTGCGATGTCATTTGCCATTGCAGGCTTACAGGCGGGTGGTACGATACAAATTAATAATTGTGCCAATGTAGCGACTTCATTTCCTGATTTTGTCAGCTTAGCCACAAAAGCAGGCTTGGCGATAGAAGAATTCGATGAGTGATATTCCTGTACTAACAATTGATGGTCCGAGTGGTTCTGGTAAGGGTACGATTGCTCAATTAGTGGCTAAAAAATTAGGTTGGCATTATTTAGATAGTGGCGCTATTTACCGAGTGCTGGCTCAAGCGGCAATAAAACATGATGTCGAACTAGATAATGAGCAGCAATTAGTTGAACTCGCTAAACATTTAGATTTAGTCTTTTCATTAGATAATGATGTATTAACCGTATTGTTGGAAGGTGAGAATGTCAGTCATATTATTCGTTCAGAACAAGCTGGCAATGCCGCATCAAAAGTAGCCTCATTACCTTTAGTACGTGCAGCACTACTAGAACGACAGCGCGCATTTCGCCAGTTACCAGGTCTGGTGACGGATGGACGGGATATGGGTACGGTAGTATTTCCACACGCGAAATATAAGGTATTTCTAACGGCAAGTGCTGAAGTGAGAGCTGAAAGACGATATAAGCAGTTGAAAGAAAAAGGGATTGAGTGTAACCTTCCCGCTCTTATAGCCGAGATATCAGAGCGCGATGAACGAGATACTCAACGCCAAGTCGCGCCATTACGGCCGGCAGGGGATGCGTTGCAATTAGATTCCAGTGCGATGGGAATAGAGGCAGTTTTTAAGCATGTCAGTGCATTGTGTACTGAGGTGTGATTTTAGGGGCTTATCACTACGATAAGTTTTTTTAACTTCCTGCTTTTAGCAGGTATTTTTAAGTGGTCCGTTAGTTTTCGTTGGACCAAGGATGTAAATAATGAGCGAAAGCTTTGCTGATCTCTTTGAAGAGAGTTTAAACACAACACCGATGCAACCAGGTAAAATCGTATCAGGTATGGTTGTAAGTGTTGGTTCTGATGTAGTTATGGTTAATGCTGGTTTGAAATCAGAAGGTGCCATTCCTGTAGAAGAATTCATGAATGAAAAAGGTGAAATCACTGTAGAAGTCGGTGATATTGTCGATGTTGCTTTAGAATCATTAGAAGATGGTTTTGGTGCGACTCAATTATCACGCGAAAAAGCTAAAGCAGCTGAAGCGTGGATCAAACTTGACCATGCCTTTGAAGGTAATGAAACGGTTATCGGTGTTATTTCTGGTAAGGTTAAAGGCGGTTTTACTGTCGAACTAGATAATATTCGTGCTTTCTTACCGGGTTCATTGGTCGATGTGCGTCCAATTCGTGATACTTCACACCTTGAAGGCAAACCGCTTGAGTTCAAGTTAATTAAACTTGATCGTCCACGTAATAATATTGTTGTTTCTCGCCGTGCCATTATGGAAGCAGAAAACAGTGTTGAACGTGATGCATTGTTAGAAACATTAGAAGAAGACAAAATCGTTAAAGGTATTGTCAAAAATCTTACTGACTATGGCGCATTCGTTGACCTTGGTGGTATCGACGGTCTTCTACATATCACAGATATGGCATGGAAACGGGTTAAACACCCATCTGAAGTGGTTGCAATCGGTGATGAAATCGAAGTTCAAGTATTGAAATTTGATAAAGAACGCGAACGCGTTTCATTAGGTCTGAAACAAATGGGTGATGATCCTTGGAAGAGCATTGCAAGCAGCTACCCAAATAGCAGCCGAATTCGCGGTAAAGTCACTAACATTGCTGATTACGGTTGCTTTGTTGAGATCGAAGATGGTGTTGAAGGTTTAGTTCACATGTCAGAAATGGACTGGACTAACAAAAACGTACACCCATCTAAAGTTGTTCAATTAGGTGATGAAGTTGATGTAATGGTATTAGACATCGATGCAGATCGTCGTCGTATTTCATTAGGTATGAAACAGTGCAAAGTTAATCCTTGGGAAGAGTTTGCAATGACTCATAACAAAGGCGATAAAGTATCTGGTTCAATCAAATCAATCACTGACTTTGGTGTGTTCATCGGTCTTGATGGCGACATCGATGGTTTGATTCATTTATCTGACCTATCATGGGATGAAGAAAATGAAGATCTTATCCGTGATTACAAAAAAGGTGATAATTTAGAAGCGGTTGTATTAGCTATTGATCCTGAGCGTGAACGCATTTCATTGGGTGTTAAGCAAATGCAATCAGATCCGTTCTCTGAGTATATGGCCGAACATCCACGTGGTAGCATTGTTACAGGTAAAGTAAGCGAAGTAGATGCACGTGGTGCAACTATTGCGTTAGCTGAAGGTATCGAAGGTTATATTCGTGTCGCTGATATTTCTCGTGAACGTACTGAAGATGCAAGTAAAGTATTGTCTGTAGGTGATGAAGTTGAAGCTAAATTTACAGGTATGTCACGTAAAGATCGTACGTTGACATTATCGATCAAAGCGAAAGATACTCAAGAAGAGACTAATGCTGTGAAAGAGTACTCAAATGTTGGTAGTGGTAACACAACATTAGGTGACTTGTTGAAAGAGCAAATGAGTCAAAAAGATAGTTAAGTTTAAGTTCTAAAAAGATCAAGCATCTAGGTTTGTACCTAGATGCTTTTTTCTTATAGTAGTACTGCTTGTTGCTAGTTAATAGTTGCTAACATAGAATAATCTTAAAAGATTAGTTCTAAGGAATTGAAAGATATGACCAAGTCGGATTTGATAGAAATAATTTCTGAAAAACAATCACTATTAAATTATCGTGATGTTGAATTAGCGGTAAAACTTATATTAGGACAAATGAGCAATAGTTTAGCGGTTGGAGAGCGTATTGAAATACGTGGTTTTGGTAGCTTCACTTTGCACCATCGACCACCACGCATAGGCCGTAACCCCAAAAGTGGTGAATCAGTCGAGTTGGGTGAAAAGTTTGTACCTCACTTTAAACCTGGTAAAGAATTACGTGATCGTGTAAATGATGCTTTAGCCTCATAGTTGTGTTTCGATGAAATTTAGTCTGGAAGAAAAATCAGGCGCCAATGAAATACATTCTTATGGTGAAGATCATATCGTCATAAGATCACAAGAATATTTAGATTTAAAACGATTAGATACCAATTTAATTGTTACGCCAAATCAAATTATCTCTGATTGGGCAATCAAGAATATCTCGTTGATAGACACAGATGATATTGTTGAGATAAAAAACTTAGATCCTGAAGTTGTTATTTTGACATACGGTTCTAATGTTTACTCCCTACCTCCACATGTATTAGCTGAATTATACGCAGAAGGTATAGGTGTCGAATGTATGCCTTTAGGCGCGGCTTGTCGCACATATAATTTACTGGTTGCAGAAGATAGAAAAGTGGTGATGGCTGTTATTTTTAAATGAAAATGATTGCCAGATAACATAAATAATGTCGTCAGACTTTATCACAAAAAATAATTAGATTATTTTCACTCGTTCTAAGTCGTATAAATTGTGATGAGCACCGTTTGTCAACAGTCGATTTCTTACTTGTTGACTTGGCTTAAATTCCTAAGCATTTTTAAATTTAGAGACTCAGAGGCAAGCGTTAATAAATAACTTTACTATAATAATTGAGTAACCATATTTTTATTAAGGTCGCCTCAAAATATGTAATTCAATGTTGAGCGGTCCCGAGAGTATTCATAGTTTGGGTTTTAATATGCAACATAAAATAAAAAAATCGATTTGTCTGGCACTCACTATTACGCAAGATATAGGCTTGGTTATTGTCGCAATTTCAACCATAGTAGCAACCGGAATTGAAATAGATGTCATGCTACGTAACCAGTTTGTATCACTCAGTGATCTATTGTTGCTTTTCATTTATCTTGAAGTGTTAACGATGGTTGCTGTTTATTATAAGTCAGGTGAATTACCAATTAAAATTCCGATGTATATCGCGATTGTTGCGTTAGCACGCTATTTGATATTGGATATGAAGAATTTTGAGACATGGCGAATTTTAGGCATTGCTACAGCAATTTTGGTAATAGGCCTTGCGATTATCGTTATTCATTATTGCCAAGAAATTTTAGCATCAAAAATTAAGGGGAATTTAGACTTAACATCCCTATCTAATCGAAATGATTAAGATATATAGAGTTACCGTATGTTAGAAAAATAATAGTTGATTAATCGAGAGAGATAACTCGATACTTTTTCACTGTTTATCAAAGCGTAGTTTTGATAAACATTGTGTAGTTAACTTGACGGATCAAAGTGAAATAAGGAAAATTATTTGACCAAATTTTACTCAAGCGACTTATGTCATAATCTTTTTTTCGCTTATTAGTTGATCTATATCAAGCAAAGTCCAAAAGTTAGTATGTTATTTACTGTAAAATTAAAACAGTATTTTTTAGTGTGATGGAAGGGATCGAGAACTCTAATCTTCATTAGGGGTCTAGATAATGATTTTCATAGAGAGAAGGTGTGATCGCTATGCAAGCTGAACAACAGCAATATAGTTTTGAAATAGTTAAGTGGTTTGCCTATATGGCAGTAGTCTACTTAGTCGTAGGTACAGGTATTGGCGTGTATATCGCTTCTGAATTGGCATGGCCTGTTCTGAATTTCGATAATCCCTACATTAGTTTTGGTCGTTTACGCCCGCTACATACCAATGCTGTGATCTTTGCCTTTGGTGGATCAACCTTAATGGCCACAGCTTATTATATTGTTCAGCGTACATCAGGTGTCCGTCTGTGGAGTGACACCTTAGCTTGGTTTACCTTTTGGGGCTGGAACCTAGTTATTGTGGGTGCCATCATTACATTACCATTGGGTCTTACTCAGTCTAAAGAGTATGCTGAATTGGAATGGCCAATTGATATTCTAATTGCAGTCGTATGGCTGGCTTATAGCTTTAATTTCATCATGACCCTTTCTATTCGTAAAGTGTCACATATTTATGTTGCAAACTGGTTCTTCCTTGCGATGATGATTATGATTACTTACCTACATGTGATTAATAGTCTTGCTATTCCAGTCGGGTTATTTAAATCTTACTCAATTTTTGCTGGTGTTCAAGATGCAATGATTCAATGGTGGTGGGGGCACAATGCAGTTGGTTTTTTCCTAACAGCGGGCTTCTTGGGAATTATGTATTATTTTGTGCCAAAACAAGCTAATCGTCCTGTCTACTCTTACCGCTTATCAGTAATCCATTTCTGGGCATTAACATTTGGATATGTTTGGCTAGGTGCGCATCACCTTCAATATACGGCATTACCTGACTGGACTGGTTCTTTAGGTGCAGCTATCTCATTAGCGATGATTATCCCTTCTTGGGGTGGTGCGATTAACGGTATGTTTACATTGAGTGGGGCTTGGGACAAATTACGCACTGATTACATCTTACGTTTCTTGATTGTTTCCTTAGCTTTCTATGCAATGTCGACGTTTGAAGGCCCTGTTATGGCTTCGAAAACTGTCAATGCCTTATCACATTATACCGACTGGACAATTGGCCACGTCCATTCTGGAGCATTAGGTTGGGTGGCCATGGTTTCTATTGGTGCCATTTATCACATGGTAGAGCGTCTATGGGGTACAACAATTTGGTCAATTAAATTGGTTAATCTACATTTCTGGATGGCTACTATCGGTACTGCCGTTTACATTACATCTATGTGGGTCGCAGGGATTATGCAAGGTCTAATGTGGCGTGCATATGATGATTATGGCAACTTAGCGTATACATTTGTAGAGTCTGTCGCTCAAATGCATCCATATTATGCAATGCGTGCTTCTGGTGGTTTGATCTTCTTTTTGGGAGCCTGTGTCATGTTATTCAACATTACTGTGACAATTCGTAAAGCGATCGCAAACCCATCTGAAAAGATGGCTGTTGCAGCTAACATTTAAAGGAGACTGGCATGTCAGAACACAACTCAAATAAACCAGTAACCTTCCAGGAAAGACTGGAAAAAAATATCTGGGCATTAGTTTTAGCTACTGCAATAATCGTGTCTGTTGGTGGTATTGTTGAAATCGTACCTTTGTTCTATCTCAACACGACATTTGAAGACCAAGTTCATCCTGAATATGAAGAGTTATCAGGTGTGCGGCCATATACTGCCTTAGAACTGGCTGGTCGCGATATTTATCAACGTGAAGGCTGTTATTTGTGTCACTCACAAATGGTTCGACCTTTTCGTGATGAAAAAGATCGTTATGGTCATTACTCACTCGCTGTCGAGTCTAAGTACGATCATCCATTTCAGTGGGGATCAAAACGGACAGGGCCTGATCTTGCACGTGTAGGCGGTAAGTATTCTGATGATTGGCATTATCAGCATCTTCGAGCACCTCGCAGCGTTGTGCCGGAGTCAATCATGCCGAATTATCCTTGGTTGGAAAAGTCAACTATTGACGGTAATGGCATTGAAAAACGTTTGAAAGCAATGAAAGTATTGGGTGTTCCTTATACTGATGAGCAGATTAATGCTGCCGCTGCTTCAGTCGACGAGAAGACAGAAATGCAAGCGTTAGTCGCCTATCTACAAGTATTGGGTACAATGGTTAAGTTTGAATCAGGAAGAGATTATCGTGACTAAACTTGAAGAGTATTTGCACACTGATTGGAGTGCTATGACAGGCACGGATTGGTTTGGATTAATACTAACGGTATTCGTGTTTATCGTAATGGTTATTGTTTATTTCTGGGTACTTAACCCCAAGAATAAAGATAGCTTAGAATCTCACCGTACAATGCTAATGGACCACGACGAAAGAAAATCGGAGAAACAAGATGGCAGAGAATAAAAATAAGTCTACTGAGGTTAGCGATACAGGCCATGTCTGGGATGGTATTCGTGAGTTAGACAACCCGTGTCCACGCTGGTGGTTAAATGCACTCTATTTGAGCGGCGTTATCGTCGTTGTTTATTTCATACTTTATCCATCATTGCCATTAGTGACTGATAGTACTAAAGGTTTATTAGGCTGGACTCAGATTAGTGAGTATAAGGAGGATTTAGCTAAGGTTGAGTCTACACGCGCGCCATTTGAAGATAAACTTGCCACAATGAGTGTTGATGAGATTTTAGCGGATCAAGACATGCTCAATTATGCTATTGGCTCAACTAAAGTACTTTATGGCGATAACTGTGCTGCATGTCATGGTACTGGTGGCGCACCAGTTCAAGGAGCTGGTTACCCCAATTTAACAGATGATGATTGGCTATATGGTGGTTCATTAGCTGATATTCAAATGAGTATAGCAAAAGGTCGCAAGGGCAATATGCCAGCCCATGAAAAATTGCTTAGCACTGAAGAAGTTGATGGACTGGTGAAGTTTGTCATCGATAGTTCTAATGGTGTAGCCACTGAAGCCGGTAAAGCTTTATTTATGTCTAAAGGTTGTTTCGCATGTCACGGTGCGGATGCAAAAGGTGTTAAGCAAATGGGCTCAGCAAACTTAACGGATAAAATTTGGCGTTTTTCTGGTGAAGAAGATCAAATTAGACACACTATTCTTCATGGTGTTAATGATTATTCTGATAAACAGACACGCGTTGCTGTAATGCCACAATGGAGTGAAAAGCTAGCAATCATGCTTCAAGTTAGAGCGGATGCCATTGCAGATGATGAAGATCCCAATGATATCGATTGGGAGGATGAGTTAGAAGGAACTGAAGCTGAGCGTTTATCAGAAACGGATATTAAGAAGCTGACTGTGTATGTTCACCAGTTTGGTGGTGGTCAATAAATGTGTGTAGATGGCTTAACTATTTAATTGAATGGAGACTTTGTTATGAATATTGATTGGGTGGTAATAGCCGTCATTTCAAGTGTTGTTGCCATGATTGTTGGTAGTGCGATATTTGTTTATTATGCGATGAAACATGTAGATGAAGATAAATCACAAGATGATTAGTTTTTTCTGAAAACATTAAAAAGCCGACATTAATGTCGGTTTTTTGTTTTTATGAAAGCGTCTAAATACAATATTAGAAATTACTTATGCTTAAGGCTTTGTGATATTCTTTTGATACTATATTTTAAGTTGAGAGTCATCCTGTGAGCGAAGAAAAAGATAGAAAAAATATCAATATTGATGAACTCTATGAAGATATTGCTGAATGGCATATCAACGCTGGTGGCATTAATATTGTCCCAAAACGGCTAACAGGTAAATACCGGACATTAAAATGGATTGGCATGTCTATATGGTCAATATTGTTTTTAGGGCCATATATTCAGTTTAACGGTTCTCAAGCTATCTTATTTGATTTACCTAATCGTCAATTTAATATTTTTCACATCACAATCTACCCACAAGATATTTGGATGTTATCTTTAACACTCCTTTTCTTTGCGATTTTACTTGCGGCAGTAACGAGTATTGCCGGTCGTGTGTTTTGTGGGTATTTTTGCTTTCAAACTGTTTGGACTGATATATACACATGGTTAGAAGGCAAAATAGAAGGTGACACGCCACAAAAGGCAAGAAAGTTTAATGACGCACCATGGACTATAAGTAAACTTTACAAAAAACTTATGAAACATAGTTTATGGCTTTTGATCGGGCTACTAACAGGTGTTTCATTTGTTGCGTGGTTCACCGATGCGCTCACATTGTGGCATGATTTATTTAGTTTTCAAGTATCGATGACTGCGGCTATTATCATTGCAGCATTTACAGGTGGTACATATCTTTTTGCAGGCTTTATGCGTGAGCAAGTGTGCTTTTGGCTATGCCCTTATGCACGTTTACAAGGCGTGATGTATGATCAAGATACTGTCTTACCTGCTTATGATGCCGAAAGAGGCGAGCCAAGGGGTAGAATTAAAAAAGGTGAAGAGGACGCATTGAAAGGCAGTTGTGTTGACTGTAATGTTTGTGTTGCAGTCTGTCCTACGGGAATCGATATTCGTAAAGGGCAGCAAGAAGGCTGTATTACCTGTGGTTTGTGTATTGATGCCTGTGACAGCATTATGGATAAAGTAAAACAGCCTCGTGGTTTGATTCGCTATGCTTCATACAAAGAATTACATCATAATTCACCAGTCATCCCGATTTATAAGCGTTTCCGCGTCATTATTTATACCTTAATATTATTGGCTGCTTTATCGGGCATCGTTTATGGTTTTATGACATTATCGCCGACTGAATTTCAAGTCCTACATGAGCGTCAACCTCTATTTGTTCGGTTAAGTGATGGCTCGATTCAGAACAAATATACTGTAAAATTACTAAACAAAACCAAAAGTACCATTACTATTCATTTCGATATTGAAGGGATTGAAAGTGCAACATTACACGGTCTATCTGATATGTCGATTGAACCTGGTAAAGTAATTCCTGTAACAGCGCTAGTTCGGGTTCCTCTAGATGAGTTAAAAAACGGCCCCATACCTATTATATTTAAAGGTAAAGTTGAAAACTCTCCGATTAGTGTCAGTTATAGAAGTATGTTTATTGGACCTAACAAATAATTAATTCGGTAGCTAAGTGATATATGACTATTTCTCAACGTAATAAAGAAGCACTCAAAAATCCTTGGGTATTAGGTATGCTGTTATTTTTGCTTGTTTTCTTAACAGCCAACGCTATTTTTATTTATTTAGCTTTTAAGTCTCCGCCTAATCTAGTCGTGCAAGATTTTTATGAGCGCGGAAAAGTTTATGTAGAAACACATGAGCGAATCATTGAGCAAGAAAAAGCTTTGGGCTGGACAGGGCTGATCATGTTACCTACGTCAACGAGAGTTAATCAAACTCAGCGTATTGAAGTGCTTATTCAGGGGGAAAATTCAGTTAGTCTTGATCTAGATTCAGTTGTACTCAATGCTTATCGTCCTTCGGATGCTCGTGCGGATTTTTCGGTGAATATGTCAAGTGTGAGTTCTGGCACATATTCAGGCGATGTCATGTTTACTTTACCGGGAATTTGGGATGTTATTGTTGTCGCTAAGCAAGCTGATCAAGAGTTTATTATCACTAAGCGTATTACTATTTCTCCTTAGTTGTTATTTTTGTAACGTATTATTAATGCCGCCTAGTAATTTGTGACAGCATTAATTCGGACACTCTAAATCTTGACTATACAGTGTTATCATTGCGGTTTACCGGTTGCAGCCCTTGGCAGTTTTACAGCGAAAGTGGCTCAAGAACAACGCGAGTTTTGTTGTTTTGGTTGTCAATCTGTCTGTCAAGCAATTCACAATGCCGGTTTACAAAGTTTTTATCAAAAAACCCCTGAAGGTGAAACCTTAGCACCTCCACCGATATTATCAGCTGAATTAGCTTCATATGACTTGGATGAAGTCCAGTCTGATTACGTTGATAAACTAGGTGACGTTCGTTCAATAAACTTATTAGTTGAAGGGATTCACTGTGCAGCCTGTGTTTGGCTAATTGAGCATTCTCTAGCAAAGCAACAAGGTGCGATTTCTGCTGAGGTTAACCTCACTTCGAAACAACTGCGTTTAAAGTGGGATAATCGTCTCGCACCATTGTCAACATTACTCCAAGCATTGAACCATATTGGTTATGCTGCGGTTCCTTTTGATCCGGATACTGCACAAGGTGCATTAGCGCTTAGACATAGAAGCTTATTGTACCGTATGGCCTTTGCCGGTTTTGCTATGATGAACTTGATGTGGATTTCGATCGCGCTCTATAGCGGAGCAGACCAAGGCGAATTTAAAAATTGGTTTCATTGGATTAGCTTTTTAATTGCTACCCCCACGTTACTGTATGCTGGATTTCCTTTTTTAAGGAATGCCTTACTCGGGTTACGACGTCGCTATTTAACCATGGACTTACCGATTGCCATTGGTGCGGTCGCTACCTATAGTTACTCTACTTTTGTCACAATGACAGGCTCGGTCTATGGCCATGTTTATTTTGATACGGTGGTTAATTTTCTATTCGTAATATTAGTTGGTCGCTATCTTGAGGCAATTTCTAAACGCGAAGCCTTGTCTGCAACAAGTAGATTATTAGAGTTACAACCAAAACTAGCAACAGTCATTATTGATGACATTCCTAAAATATTACCGATTCGGTCTGTTAAAATTGATGATTATGTATTGGTCAAACCTGGTGAGAAAATACCCGTAGATGGTGTTGTAGTTGATGGTCAAAGTGCTGTGGATGAATCGATGCTGACAGGGGAGTCATTGCCAGTAGTGAAGCGTCTATCTGACAAGGTTGTTGCTGGAAGTATTAATGGCGAAGGCGCCTTTACTGTTAAAGTTCAACAAGTACTTCGGAATACGGCCCTAGCTAAAATTGTCTCTTTGATGGAAGATGCGCAAGCTTCAAAAGCACCGATTCAGTGTACTGCTGATCGCATCGTACCTTGGTTTGTTGTGGTCACCCTCACGCTAGCAGCAATGACTTTTATTTATTGGTATCAATATGACTTTGAGCAGGCATTATTAGCCGCGACATCTGTACTTATTATTACCTGTCCTTGTGCCTTTGGCTTGGCTACGCCTATGTCCGTCGCTGTCGCCACGGGTGTCGGTGCGCATCATGGCATATTGATTAAGCAGGGTGCAGCACTGGAATACTTATCACAAGTCTCACATTTTGTATTTGATAAAACAGGCACATTAACGGAAGGTAAACTTCAGGTTGTTAAGGTTGAGTCTTTTTCTGACTTGTCTGATAACGAGTTATTAAGTCTTGCAGGATCTGTTGAGCAGCATTCGGAACATGGTATTGCTAAAGCAATATTAGTTGAATCGGCGTTGAGACATCTGTCCTTATCGCGGATAACAGCATTTTCATCTTCAGCTGGTCAGGGTGTTCAAGCGACCGTTGTTCAAAAACAGGTTCTATTAGGCACGCAGTCATGGTTACAAGAGCTTGGTTTTATATTCACTTCTGCTATATTGAAAAAAATTGAAGACCTGGAATTACAAGGGATTAGTTGTGTTTTTGTGGCCACCGAAGGCTCGATAATTGGTCTTATAGGTCTAGCCGATAAGTTGCGCGCGGATGCGCAATTAATGATTAATGATCTACAACAGCAAGGTATTGGTGTTACGGTACTGAGTGGTGATAAGTATTCAGTTGTTCAAGCTGTAACTAAAGAGCTTGGAAATATTGATCGGCAGGCGGAAGTATTACCAAAAGATAAAGCTGATGTGGTCAGAGCACTCCAAAAACAAGGTGCAATTGTTGCTATGGTCGGTGATGGGGTGAATGACGCACCTGCTTTGATTCAGGCTGATGTCGGTATTGCCTTAGCTTCTGGTACTGATGTTTCAATTGAAAGTGCGGATATTGTGCTATCTCACAATGAATTATATAAGGTGTCAGAAGCAAGGGCTTTGGCCAGCCGAACACTCAGTACTATCAAACAAAATATATTATTATCAATAAGTTATAATGTAATTATGGTGCCGTTAGCTATGATGGGGCTTGTTAACCCATTGGTGGCTGCCATAACAATGCCGATTAGTTCATTATTAGTTATTGGTAATGCCGCTAGAATAAAACGTTTTTTTAAAGGGTAATTCAATGGATGTCATCTATGGTCTTTTACCAGGTATGTTGCTACTCGGTATTGTCGGCGTTGCCCTTTTTTTTTGGGCGGTACGTAGTGGGCAATATGATGATATGGATGGTGCTGCAAACCGAATCTTAATGGATGATCCTGAAGTATCGGTTGATTCAAATGATAAAGATGACCAGGAACATGATCTTGAACAGACCAAAGATGAGTAATACGTTTCTCATTATCCGACTTTGTTAGAAGAAGCCTTGATCAACTCGCTTTCTTTCAAGCGCAAAACCATTAGCTTATTTAAAGTTACTATTTTTCTAGGTTGAGTAAGACTTTTGTGTATTTAACCGCCATTATTGATATTGCAGTATGGTTTTTTCATGCTCATTGATACGGATGGTTAAGCCCGTCAGAGGATAATGCCAGATCTTTGTATTAGAATTATTGTCGTCCTGCATAATGTTAGCAGGATCCCCAAACCGATAACGTACAATATCGGCATCTAACTTCACAGAGGGAATGAAAGTAATGGCAATGATAGGCGCGTCAATCAGGCTTTTCTTATCACTGTTGTTGAGTTCATAGCGATGGGCACCACTCTCTTGTAATCTGGCTTCATTGGCATGTGATGTCATTTCAGTAATCCGTTGTTCAGGCACATCAAGATTTAACACCAACTTACCGGTAAGTCCTCCCAGATGAATGCTGTCGAAAAATGCTTCTACCGTTGACGGTTTTCCTTGCTCAGCGAATGCGGCAATTTTGCCAAACTCGTGGAATACTTGTTGAGTATGACGATAAGTGGTTGTACCAAGATGGATACCAAAAACACGACTTTTACCATCTGGCATAATCGTTATTTCCCAGGGCATGGGAGCAGGGGCTTGTTTCGATGGAATAAATAATAAAGCGCCGATGCCAACTATTGTGAGAAATAAACCAATCAAAAAATTACGAAAGAGTCGCATGACGTTTTACCTGTTTATGAACTGAGTGAGGTGAGACCTGTAGCCAAAATGTGACCGGACCATCATTGCATAGAGAGATTTGCATATCAGCGCCAAATAATCCTGATTGCACGGTTGAATGTTGTTGTTTAGCTTGTTTGAAAATATGATTGAATAATGCTTCACCTTCTTTCGGCGATGCGGCTGGCGTAAAACTGGGACGCAAGCCATTCCGAGTATCTGCGGCTAAGGTGAATTGCGGCACCAGTAATAAGCCACCGTTAATATCTGTTAATGATAGATTCATTTTATCGTTATCATCACTAAACACGCGATAAGCCAATAGTCGCGATAATAAGCGATCGGCTTCTACTCGTGAATCACCACGTTCCACACCGACAAATACCAATAAGCCTTGATTGATACTTGCAATCTCTTCATCAGCTACCCTTACAGAAGCAGCATTCACCCGTTGTAATAAACCGATCATGCTGAAGGTTGAGTAAGCTCAGTGTTTAATAATGTAGCTATCTTTCGTGTGGCACGAACCAGTGCATTAATGATAGCCGGTTCTCCAGCGGCATGACCGGCCATAGCAATAATATTTAGTTCTGCTTCAGGCCATGCTCTGTGTAGCTCCCACGCTTGCTGTGTTGGGCAAACAATGTCATAACGTCCTTGAACAATGATGGTTGGGATGGCCCGAATAGCGTCGATATTATCTAAAATAGGCGTATCAGCAATAAAACATTGATCCAGTGCAAAATGCAGTTGAATGCGTGAGTGTGCTAGCGGGCCAGGCTCTTGTGATAGATCGGGTTTATGTTCATGATCACGAAGTGTCACAATAGTACTTTCCCACGCTTGTAATAATTTAGCGGCTGCCATTTGATGTATTTCATCCGGCGCTGTGAGTTTTTGATAGTAAGCTTTCAAGGGTGATGCTTGATCGGTTTTAGGTAATTTTCCAACGAGTTTATGCCAAGCATCAGGAAACAGTTTAGAAGCGCCGCCCTCAGCATAAACCCAGTCGATATCGTGCTGCCGACCTAAGAAGATGCCTCGTAAAACCATTGCTAAAACCGTTTCAGGATGTTGTTGGGCATAGCATAGCCCAAGTGTTGTTCCCCATGACCCACCAAAAATAACCCAGCGGTCGATATTGAGGTGTTGACGAATGGTTTCCATATCTGTGATTAGAAACTGAGTGTTATTGTTTTCTAATTCACCATGGGGTAGTGAACGACCGCAACCACGCTGATCGAATAATATAATTCGGTAAAGTTCAGGATCAAAATAACAGCGATGGGATGGCCTGCAACCAGAGCCGGGACCACCATGTAAAAACACCACTGGAATGCCATTAGGATTACCGCATTCTTCGACATAGACGTGATGACACCGGTCATTACTAAGTTGTTCCATTTCGAGAAGAAGGGTGTTGTATGGTTCAATTTCAGGATAAAGCGGTGTCATAGGGTTCTCTTTGTTCGGTTAATATTCGAACTATATCATGACTAGCGATGGCAATTATTTGGCGATTGCGAGAAAATACTCAGTCTCGTATAAAGCATGATTAAAGCATTATCGCTAAAATGATAAATAAGGCAAAAATATAAGATGAACCTGCACGAATTTCAGGCTAAACAATTATTTACCCGCTATGGTATTGCTACCCCAAAAGGGCAGGCAGTGACCAATGGTTCGCAAGCACGGCAAGCCGCAGAGCAACTCGGTGGCGAGCGTTGGGTTGTTAAAGCTCAAGTTCATACTGGTGGACGTGGTAAGGCGGGGGGCGTCAAAGTCGTCGATACACTAGATGGTGTTGCTGATGCTGCTTATGACATGTTGGGACGTAATTTAGTCACGCATCAAACCACAGCAGAAGGCTTGCCAGTTCATCAAATTCTAGTAGAACAACCTTCAGATATTGTGCGTGAACTCTATCTCGCGGTATTAGTTGATCGGGTTAGCCAACGTGTTGTATTTATGGTGTCTGCACAAGGCGGAATGGATATTGAAGCGGTAGCTGAAGAAAGCCCTGATGCAATATTGAATTTGATTGTGGATCCGGTTGTGGGCTTGCAGGCATATCAATGTCGACGTGCAGGTTTCTTTTTGGGCTTAACCGGCAATACCTTCAAACAATTGCAAACAGTGATGCAGGGGTTATATCGTTTATTTACTGAAAACGATGCCAGTTTGGTGGAAATTAATCCTTTAGTGGTGACGGGTAAAGAGAAACTGTTAGCCGTCGATGCTAAATTGAATTTGGATGATAACGCCTTATTTAGACATGCTGAATTAGCCGCGATGTTTGACCCAACGCAAGAAGATGAAACAGAAGTTGTTGCACAGAAATATGGCCTTAATTACATTACCTTAGACGGTGAAGTGGCCTGTATGGTGAACGGTGCTGGATTAGCCATGGCGACCATGGATTTGATTCAAAAAGAAGGTGGCCAACCGGCTAATTTTCTGGATGTCGGTGGTGGTACTACCGCAGACCGAGTCGCTGAAGCGTTTAAAATAATTTTGTCAGATAAAAAAGTGAAATCAATATTAGTGAATATCTTTGGTGGTATTGTCCGGTGTGATTTGATTGCTGAAGGCATCATTCATGCTGCGAAAGATGTGGGGTTAACCTTACCTGTTATTGTTCGACTGGAAGGCACTAATGCTGAGCGTGGTCGCGAGTTACTTCTGAATAGTGGAATGGATTTACGGGTGGCTCAAGATTTAACTGATGCGGCTAGACAAGCGGTTGCCTCAGCGAAGGAGAAGCTAGCATGAGTATTTTAGTTAACCGCCATACCCGTGTTATTTGCCAGGGTTTTACCGGTAAGCAAGGGACTTTTCACTCTGAACAAGCGATTGCTTACGGCACACAATTTGTCGGTGGTGTAACGCCAGGCAAAGGTGGTCAAATGCATTTGGATCGTCCTGTTTTTAATACTGTTGCAGAAGCGGTTGAACAAACAAGTGCTGATGCCTCCATGATTTATGTCCCTGCCGCTTTTGCAGCAGATGCTATTTTAGAGGCGGCAGATGCCGGCATTAAAATCATTGCCTGTATTACCGAAGGTATTCCTGTGCAAGATATGTTGCGAGTGAAGTATGCGTTAAAGCATTCAAATGCTCGCTTGATTGGCCCCAACTGCCCAGGATTGATTACGCCAGGAGAATGTAAGATTGGCATTATGCCTGGATCGATTCATTTACCAGGTAAGATCGGTATCGTATCTCGATCAGGTACATTGACCTATGAAGCGGTTGATCAGACCACGCAAAATGGCTTAGGACAGAGCACCTGTGTCGGTATCGGCGGTGATCCGATCCATGGTTTAGATTTTATTGAAGTATTGGCCTTATTTGAAGATGATCCACAAACTGAAGGTATTGTGATGGTCGGTGAGATTGGCGGTCGAGCAGAAGAAGATGCCGCTGAGTATATTCGTCAACATGTTACAAAGCCTGTGGTGGCTTATATTGCTGGATTAACTGCACCTGCCGGTAAACGAATGGGCCATGCTGGTGCCATTATCAGTGGTGGCCAAGGAACAGCAGAAGCTAAGTTACAAGCACTCGCTGCAGCAGGGGTACATATTGCTCGTTCACCTGCTGAAATGGGCGATAGAATGCTTGAAGCGATGGAACAATAACCGATGTCGACCGAATTTTGTCTCGTTATGGGGCAAATTAATCCCGTGGTCGGTGATGTAGCAGGTAATGTTAAAAAGATTATTGCTGTAGCGGAACAAGCCCGCGATGAGTTAAATGCTGATCTAGTGGTCTTTCCAGAGCTAACATTAACAGGTTATCCACCAGAAGATTTATTACTGAGACCGGGTTTAATTAAGCGCGTCGAAAAAGGTTTAGTCAGCTTAAAAGCGAATATTAAGGGGGTGGCGGTATTAGTGGGCCATCCATCTGGTGTAGTGCGTAAGGACTTATATAATGCAGCCTCTTTAATTGCAGATGGCCAATGTCTCGCGAGTTACTTTAAACACCACTTACCCAATTACAGTGTGTTTGATGAAAAACGTTATTTTATTGAAGGTAAAGAACCATCAGTTGTAGATTACAAAGGTATTCGGTTTGGCATCACTATTTGTGAAGATATCTGGTTTGCCGCTCCTTCTGCTCAAGCCGTCGATGCTGGCGCTGAAATCATTGTTAATTTAAATGCCTCACCTTTTAGTCAGGGTAAATGGCAGTCACGCGAGACAGAAGTGAAACAGCGTGTTGCAGAAACAGGTGTACCTATTGTTTATGTCAACCAAGTGGGTGGACAAGATGAATTAGTGTTTGATGGCTGTTCTTTTGCTTTATCGAATACGGGTGATAAAGTAGTGCGCGCGCCCGCTTGGCAACAAGGCTTGTTTCCAGTATTTATTAGTCGTAATGAAAACCAAACATTGTCATTGCATGGTGAATTAGCGACGAAAGAAACGGAATTAGCAATGATTTACCAAGGGCTAGTTTGCGGTTTAAAAGATTATGTCGAAAAAAATGATTTTTCGAGTGTTGTGATTGGTTTATCAGGTGGTATAGATTCTGCCTTAACCTTAGCCTTGGCGGTAGATGCGTTAGGTACTGACAGGGTGAAAACAGTGATGATGCCATCTCGTTATACTGCTCAGATGAGTCTTGATGATGCACAAAAAATGGCTGATATATTAGGCGTTGAACATAGTGTTATTGCTATTGATGCCCTGTTTGAACAATTTGTAGATAGTTTGTCAGAGCAGTTTTTAGGCAAACCCGTTGATACGACAGAAGAAAATATTCAAGCTCGCGTTCGTGGCGTGATTTTGATGGCGATATCAAATAAAACCGGTGCAATGGTGTTATCAACAGGTAATAAGAGTGAAATGGCGGTTGGATATTCAACGCTATATGGCGATATGGCTGGCGGTTTTTCACCGCTTAAAGATGTTTATAAAACCTTGGTGTATCAACTATCCAACTATAGAAATAATTTGTCTGAGGCGATTCCCCAACGAATTATTACTCGTCCACCATCAGCCGAATTAGCGCCTGATCAACTTGACCAAGATAGTTTGCCAGCTTATGAGGTGCTTGACGAACTGTTAGAGCGATATATCGGTCATGATTGGTCATTTGAAGAATTAGTCGCAGCAGGCAGTAATCCTGAAATGGTCGCACGCGTAATAAGTATGGTCGATCGTAATGAATATAAACGTCGTCAGGCTGCACCCGGTATCCGTATTACAAGCCGTGCATTTGGACGAGACCGACGTTATCCGATAACATCGGGTTATACTGTAACTTCAACAATAGAGTAGGGATGGGACAACAATGAAAAAAATTGAAGCGATTATTAAGCCTTTTAAGTTAGATGATGTTCGTGAGGCTTTATCAGATATTGGCGTAACCGGTTTAACCGTGTCAGAAGTGAAAGGTTTTGGTCGTCAAAAAGGTCATACCGAGCTTTATCGTGGTGCAGAATATGTTGTCGATTTTCTACCTAAAATAAAAATGGAAATCGTATTACCTACCGATCAAGTTGATGCGTGTGTCGAGGCGATTGTTAAAGCGGCACATACTGGCAGAATTGGTGATGGTAAGATTTTTGTTACGGCCATTGAGCAAGTTATTCGAATCCGTACAGGTGAAGAGGGTGAGGCGGCTGTTTAGTTAGCAAAAGATTGTTGAAAAAAAACGGCATTAGAAAAGCATATTTATGCTTTCCTCATGCCGTTTTTTGCTATTGGACTACTTCAATTAGCTTGCCATATATTTCAATTTATTCCATATAGCTTGGCAGCCATAAGACAATCTCAGGGAAGCTAATCAGCAAGGCTAATACGACTAGTTGAATAATAATAAACGGTACGATGCCGCGATAAATAGCGTTTAGTTTAAGTTTAGGTGCGCTGGCTTTTAAATAAAATAGAGAAAAACCAAATGGTGGCGTGAGGAATGATGTTTGTAAGTTCAATGCAATCAGTAATGCAAACCATAGAGGATCTAAACCTATATGTAGTGCAATGGGTGCAATGATAGGCACGACAATAAAACAAATCTCAATAAAATCTAAGAAAAACCCTAGCACAAAGATAAGTAACATACTAAGAATTAGAAAACTCCATTTCCCCCCCGGTAAATTGGCAAAAATATCGAAGATAAGTTTATCTCCTCCCATGCCAACAAATACCAGTCCAAATGCCGTTGCACCAATCAATATCAAAAATACCATACTGGTTAGACGGGTTGTTTGGCGTGATGCCTCTTGCAAATTACCCTGTGTTAGCTTGCCTTGTGTTATCGCCAGCAATATTGCACCTAATGCACCGACCGCTGCTGATTCCGTCGGAGAGGCAATACCAAAGAAGATAGAGCCTAAAACAGCCAATACCAATATCAAAGGGGGCAGCATACTTTTCAGTACAGTGAAGCCGAGGTGTTGGTCATTTTCTGAATCTGAAACAATGGCTGGGGCTAGCTCAGGATATTGCCAAGCAACATAGCCAATATAAGCGATATAAGCAAAGACCAGCATTATTCCTGGTACTGCGGCAGCGATAAATAATTGCCCAACAGGAACGCCAACGACATCGGCGAGTAAAATCAAGATAATACTAGGTGGGATAATTTGTCCTAGCGTGCCAGAGGCCGCAATAGTGCCGCTAGCTAATGTCGGTGCATAACCGTGTTTTAACATTGACGGTAATGCAATGACGGCCATGGTGACGACTGATGCACCAACAACACCAGTTGTTGCAGCGAGTAATGCGCCTACTAAGACGACAGATATTGCTAAGCCGCCTCGAATACGGCCAAATAAGCGGCCCATTGTTTCGAGTAATTCTTCAGCGATGCCTGATTTTTCAAGAATGACACCCATAAACACAAACAACGGCACGGCCAACAGTGTGAAATTGGTCATAATGCCCCAAATACGCAGTGGCAAAAGGTTAAAAAAATCTAAACCAAGAAAAAACCCACCGAATGCTAATGCAACAGCACCAAGTGTAAATGCAACTGGAAAACCAATGAGTAACAGCATAAATAACACGACAAACATCGCCAAGGCCCAAATTTCCATCATTTGACCTCGCTGTTATTATTAAGCGTTAGAATATTTCTGAACATATCAGCCAAGGCTTGCAATATCAGTAAGCTAAAGGCAATTAATAAGCTGCTTTTAAGTAAGAATCGGTAAGGTAAACCTCCGGGATCAGGCGAACCTTCATTATAGTAAAAAGAATTTTCTACAAATGGCCAGCTGCTTATTAAAATCAAAATACAAAATGGAAGTAATAGAAATAAAGTACCTAGAATATTTACCCAAGCCCTTTTTTTGTCTGACATAAAGCGGCTTTGGTAAAGTATATCGACCCGGACATGTTCATCGTGTTTTAAGGTGTAAGCTGCCCCGAGCAAAAAGATTAGAGCAAACAAATGCCATTCCAATTCTTGTAAAGCGACAGATCCTTGTTGAAATAAATAGCGCATTGCCACGTCATAACAAATTAACAATATCAGCACTAGTACCAGCCAAGATGTTGTTTTTCCACTCCATTCTATAAAAGTATCAATCAGGTTAATCAGTAATCGAAGTTTGCTTGTCATTAATAGTTATCATCTTAATAATTATGAGGTAAAGTGTCCCATAAATGATTGCAAAGCACTATAAGCACATAGCGCAACAGTCATGTACAATAATTTGATTATTTTCTCACTGTGGAGTTATAAACATGGATAAGCAAGCAATTAAAAATAATGTAACAAATGGAAATCAATGGACTCGTATCCTTTACATGTTGTTATTTGGCGTTATTTTGTATTTGGTGACGATCGTGCTTTGGATTGTAGTTGTTGTCCAAGCAATATTTGCTTTGATTACCGGTAAGCCAAATGCTGATATTCTTAATTTTTCAATTAATTTAGTACGCTATTTGCGCCAAGTTGCAGGGTTTTTAACCTATAACGATGAAGTTAAGCCCTATCCATTTCAAGCATGGCAAGCTGCTGAGTCGGAAGGTGACATTATTGAGGCGGAGTTTGAAAAACCGGCTTCGGATGATACCCAACAATCAGCATCTAAAACGGACATATAGGAACGAATTGAGTCGTGCTTATTGTTATTTCACCCGCTAAAACATTAGATTTTGAAACCGAAGCTAGTTTAGAAAAGTTTACTCAAGCTACGTTTTTGGATAAGTCCCAAGCGTTAATCGATGAGTTGAAACAGTTGTCGACAGCTGATATTGCATCATTAATGAAGTTAAGCGATAAACTCGCTGCATTGAATATGACACGGTTTCAAATGTGGCACACGCCTTTTAATTTAGCTAATGCCAAGCAAGCTTTATTCGCTTTTAAAGGCGACGTCTATACAGGGCTTGATGCTGAGACCTTAGATGATGCTGGACTAGAATTCGCACAGCAACATTTACGGATATTATCTGGCTTATATGGTGTACTTAGACCACTAGATTTGATGCAGCCATATCGCTTAGAAATGGGTACTAAATTTACCAATAAAAAAGGTAAAGATTTGTATCAATTCTGGGGAAGTCAACTGCGTGAGTCGATTGAGGCTGAATTGTCTAGTGGCGTACTCATTAACTTAGCTTCAAATGAATATTTCAAAGCAGTGGAACCTAAAAGATTAAACGCACGGATTATTACCCCCATTTTTAAAGACTTCAAAAATGGTCAGTATAAGATTATTAGCTTTTACGCGAAAAAAGCGCGTGGATTGATGAGCCGATACATTATCGACCACAAAATTAATGATCCAGAAGAGATCAAACAATTTGACAGCGAGGGCTATCGATTTAGTCCTGAGATGTCACAGGCTGATGAGTGGGTATTTTTACGTGACCATCAATAAATGCTTGTTTACGGCCTAAATAAGCTTCTAAATTTTCAGAAGTCGACCATCGCATAGAAAAACAGCATTCCTGATAAATTTATAACTGAAATGTCGCTATTAACGGAACGTGATCAGATAAACGATTCCATCGTTGACGGCTCGGTCTCTCGCAGGCTAGAGGCACTATTCCACGGTAATAAATTCTATCCATTTTTAATATTGGCAACCAAGCTGGAAAAGTCGTAGCGTGACGATGATGTAAATTGCGGTAGGCTTCGTTCAAGTGTAGATGCTTAGCAAACAATTTTTCAGCTTGTCCCGTCCAATCATTAAAGTCACCAGCGATAATCAACGGAGCATCATGCGGTACATGGTCATCAATTCGCGTGCACAATGTTTTAAATTGACGCTTTCGCTCCATTGCCATTAAACCTAGGTGGATGCAGACGATATGTAAGTCAGTGACTTGGCCAGGTAACTTGATTACCCCATGCAATAAACTACGACTTGCCCATGTAAAGGGCGATACATTAATATTTTCCCATTGACGAATAGGATATTTACTCAATATTGCATTGCCATGATGACCAGCAGCATAAGTCACATTTTTTGCATAAGCAAAATATGGCCAATGGCCGTGTGCTAAAAATTCAGAATGTGTGCAATGGGGCCAATTCAATAAGCTTTTTTGATGTCCAGAATGTTGGCCTTGAATTTCTTGAAGGAACATAATGTCAGCGTCGGATTCGATTAACGCATCACGCATTTTATGTAAGATAAAGTGACGATTGGTTGCACTAAAGCCCTTATGCAGATTATAGGTCAAGATGCGTAACTGGTTTTCCTCCATAAACCTTTTTTCCGTATTGCCAGTGGACGGTTAATAACTGTAGCAGTTTTTTATTAAATACTGTTCATAAGCGAGGTAAGTCTTAAATCATATTAAGTCTCTTAGCTTAGGTATTTCCGTTATGAGAAAATGTCTCACCCTATTTTTGTTGATGATACTTTGTCGTTATTCACGAGACCACGTAAAAATTAAATTGTTTGTAAAGTGCATTATTGTTGTGGTGCATTAAAGCTGTCAACAAAAGCAGTTAGTTTTTCTTGTACAAGCGCATAGCTTAGATCAATGTTAGTGGCAATGTCGCCGTCTAAGACATTGAGCCCACTTAAAATATTACGCGCTTCACTAAATCCCGTATTAATGCCGTCACTAATTATATTTGTAAATTTTGTTATGGCTTCCTTTTGAGATAATTCTGGATGCTGCTCTTGATAAGAGCTGAAAAAAGCGGTGCTGAGTGACACAATGCGATCAGCAGTGGCTTCAGGGCTAATGTCTGTACCTGAATCATAGGCGCTTTGAATAGCGTTTTCACCCAGTGCTTCTTTGAGCGTATCATTGATACTTTCTAGCGCTGTCTTGAATACTAATGATAAAGCGTTGCTACCGGCATTTACGTTAACCGCAGACTGAATAATCGCGGCATTGAGTTGCTCTTTAGCATTTACCAAGCTAAATTCTTGGCTTTTTGGGGTGCTATTTTTCTTGGATAATTCCGAGTTTATGTTAGATGAAGTCGTGGATGGTTTATTATTAAATTTCGTAGCTGGTTGAATATCGTGACTGAATAATTTGGTTTCCATTATATTTCCCTATAAATAGTAACTAATTATAAAGTTATCGGCCTATCGAGAAATAAGATTAAAATTTAATCATTAAGACTATTTTCATAAAGCAAATTGATAACTAGACCTTGAACTATTTTCTCCTGCCCCCATCTGGTCATTTTCGAGATAACAACAATGCCGGATGGAGGCACTTTTCAATGACTGTTGATGCACATAAAGAAACGCTTGGTTTTCAGACAGAAGTTTCACAATTATTGGATCTGATGATCCACTCACTGTATAGCAACAAAGAAATTTTCATGCGTGAGTTGATATCTAATGCGTCTGACGCATCTGATAAATTACGCTTTGAAGCGTTGTCAGATGATGCGCTTTATGAGAATAATGCAGAATTACAGATAAGAGTTGCCTTTGATAAAGAGGCTAAAACGATTACTATTACTGATAACGGTATTGGTATGAATCGTCAAGAAGTTATCGAAAATATTGGTACGATTGCTAATTCAGGTACTAAAAAATTCTTTGATAAAATGACGGGCGATCAAAGCAAAGACTCTCAGTTAATCGGTCAATTTGGTGTTGGTTTTTATTCTGCTTTTATCGTTGCTGATAAAGTTACACTAAAAACACGTCGAGCAGGCTTAACAAGTGAACATGGTGTGCAATGGGAATCAGCGGGTAAAGGTGACTTCACGATTGAAACCATTGATAAACCAGCTCGTGGTACAGAAATTACCTTGCACTTACGTGATGATCAAGATGAATTTTTAAACAGCTGGCGTTTACGTAACTGCATCACAAAGTATTCAGACCATATCAACTTGCCAATTGTCATGAAAGCAGAGCCTGTGCCTAACGAAGAGGGCGAAATTGATAAAACGGCTGTGCTTGAAGATGAAACAGTCAACAAAGCGACGGCATTATGGACCTTATCTAAAGCCGATATTTCTGATGATGAATATAGCGAGTTTTACAAGCAAATTTCGCATGACTACCAAAACCCTTTAAGCTGGAGTCATAACAAAGTAGAAGGTAAAACAGAATATACATCATTACTTTATATTCCCTCAAAAGCACCGTTTGATCTATGGGATCGTGATAGCTCAAAAGGCTTAAAACTATATGTTAAACGCGTCTTTATTATGGAAGATGCTGAACAATTAATGCCACGTTATTTACGTTTTATTCGTGGTGTGATTGATACCAATGATTTGCCATTAAATGTCTCACGTGAGATTTTGCAAGGCAGTAAGGTCATCGACAGTATTCGCACGGCATCAGTGAAAAAAGTACTAAGTGAATTAGCTAAAATGGCTAATAATGATGCTGAAAAATACGCCACTTTCTGGGCTGAATTTGGCCAAGTCATTAAAGAAGGTTTAGGCGAAGACTTTGCGAATAAAGCAGCATTGGCTAAACTAATTCGTTTTGCATCAACAGAATCAGATAATGCAGAACAAACTGTTTCATTAGAAGACTATGTCGGAAGAATGAAAGAGAACCAGGACAAGATCTATTTCATCACAGCAGAAAGTTTTGCTGCCGCCAAAAATAGTCCACATCTCGAAGTCTTCCGTAAAAAAGGCATTGAAGTATTGTTAATGACGGATCGTGTTGATGAATGGATGATCAATTCGCTGACCGAGTTTGATGATAAACAGTTACAATCGGTGGCTAAAGGTGATTTAGATTTAGGTGACTTAGAAGATGAAGCTGAGAAAAAAGCACAACAAGAAGTTGATAAAAACTTTGAAGATATCGTTGAACGCATTAAATCAGCATTAGGCGATAAAGTAAAAGAAGTACGTATTACCCATCGCTTGACTGATTCACCTGCGTGTTTGGTGGCAGATAGCAATGAAATGAGTGCTAATCTTGAACGTATGCTCAAAGCGGCCGGTCAAGATGTCGGTGGTTCTAAACCTATTTTCGAACTGAATCCTGAACATCCTATGGTGGCACGTCTTAAAGAAGAATCTGATGATGCATTATTTGCCGATTGGTCATCGATCTTGTTCGATCAAGCTTTATTAGCTGAAGGTGGACAGTTAGAAGATCCTGCAAGCTATGTCAAAAAAATGAATGAATTATTATTAACCTTAACAAAATAAAAGTGTGTTTCTAACGGCAGAAATGTCGAAGCTAAGTTAAAATGCTGGGTAGAATTCTACCCAGCATTTTTTTTGGAAAAAATATGACCGACATAACAACGAACGATACTGAACACAAAGCATTTCAGTCTGATAATTTGCAACGATTTATTTTTGATAATGCCCCTGTTCGTGGGGAATGGGTACATTTAACGGATAGCTGGCAGCAAGTACTCGTCAGGCGTGACTATCCACCTGCTATTCAACGTCACTTAGGTGAAATGATGGCGGCGGCGGCCTTATTGGCTGCAACAGTAAAAATTAAAGGCCGACTTGTTTTGCAAAGTAAATCAACAGGTCCCGTGAAGCTGATGATGGTCGAATGTACAAGTGATAATACCTTACGTGCTTTGGCACAGTGGGAAGGTCAGGTGCAAGATGATGCCAGTATGAGTGAGTTGACAGGTCAAGGAACGATGGCGATTACGATTGATGTCGAAGGTTCCAAGCAGCCTTATCAAGGCGTAGTTAGCTTTGATGGTGAGTCGGTTGCTAGTGTACTCGAGACTTATTTTAAACAATCTGAACAACTCGATACACGTATTTGGTTGGCAGCTAATGCTGATAGTGTGTCTGGTTTATTTTTACAACAGTTACCGAGTGCGGAAGATAGTAAAGAAGAAGATGAAGAGCATTGGTCACGACTTAGTCAGTTAGCCGCTACTATTACATCAGAAGAGTTATTAACTCTAGGAGCGGGTACCTTACTGCACCGTTTATTTCATGAAGAAGAGTGTCGTTTATTAAATGCAACCGAACTTAGTTTTGCCTGCAGTTGTTCTCGTGAACGTGTCGCTGACACCATTAGTTTACTAGGTGAGCATGATGCCAATGAGTTATTGGTTGAACAAGGTCAGATCGAAGTAACCTGTGAATTTTGTAATGAGCATTATCATTTTGATAAAGTGGATGCTGCCAATATATTTTCAGTTAATTTAGCACCTAATTTTGACTCAAATATCGTACATTAGACTTACATTTATTTTTGGAAATTAATAAATCAAGGTCTAAATCAAGGGGTCAGTAAATCAAGTAAATCAAGTAAATCAAGAATATTGTAACTTGTAGTTTCAATTGAGTCTGACCCCATTGGTACATTGGTACTTTTAGCTGGATACTAGTAAAATGATTTCGCCAATGCTCGGCGATTTGCAGACCACAATATTTGTTTGGGAGAAAAATAGTGGGGTGAATGATGGGGCTCGAACCCACGACAACCGGAATCACAATCCGGGACTCTACCAACTGAGCTACACTCACCACTATAAATGATTACAACATGTGTGAAAGCGAAAAGAAATCAAGGGGTCAGAGTAAATCGATTTCTAAAATGAGCATCAATGGTGCCATTTCAATATTGAATATTGTAACTTGTAGTTTCAATTGAGTCTGACCCCATTGGTACCATTGGTAGACCCCATTGGTACTTTTAGCTGGATACTAGTAAAATGATTTCGCCAATGCTCGGCGATTTGCAGACCACAATATTTGTTTGGGAGAAAAATAGTGGGGTGAATGATGGGGCTCGAACCCACGACAACCGGAATCACAATCCGGGACTCTACCAACTGAGCTACACTCACCACTATAAATGATTACAACATGTGTGAAAGCGAATGTTTCGACGTTCATGAAGTTAAGGCGTGCATTCTACCGCCTTTATTTTTTTGGTCAAGAGAAATAATACGTAAACTATTTAATTGCCTCACAATGACACTTTTTTCTTAGTCTTAAAGCCTTATCCATCGATCAGCGGGAGTGAGACTTTAAGTGTACAGTAGGGCTTAGTTAAGTTCTAAGTCTATCTTCTTTTCGTCTAAATCGACTCTCACTACTTTAACTTCTACTTTATCTCCAAGCCGATATGTTTTTCGTGTCCGCTCTCCCATTAAACGATGACCAGCGGCATCAAATTGATAGTAATCATTTTTTAAGGAGGTGACGTGGACTAGGCCTTCGATGTACATATCGCTTAATTCAACGAAAATACCAAAACCTGTCACACCGCTGATCACGCCTTCGTGAACTTCGCCGACACGTTCCTGCATAAATTCACATTTCAGCCAATCACTGACATCTCGCGTTGCTTCATCTGCACGTCGAGAGGCCATTGAGCAATGTTCACCAAGCTTGGTCATTTGATCATGTGTCGCTGGCCAAGTTGATTTCTTTTTACCTGAAATAATGTGGCGAATAGCACGATGAACTTGTAAGTCAGGGTAACGGCGTATCGGCGAGGTGAAGTGGGCGTAGGCTTCGAGTGATAAGCCAAAATGGCCAACATTATCAGGGCTATAAACCGCTTGTTTGAGACTACGTAACATAACCGTTTGAATTAAGTGGGCATCGGGACGTTTATGTGCATTTTTCAACAGTGTGGCGTAATGCTCTGGTTGTGGTTCATCACCACCGCCGAGGGTTAAGCCTAATTCACCTAAAAATTCACGCAGGCTCGCTAATTTTTCTTCAGCAGGTGTTTCATGAACTCGAAATAAAGCTGGCAATTCATGTTTCAATAAGAATTGAGCCGCGGAGACATTCGCCGCCACCATAAATTCTTCAATCAGTTTATGCGCATCGTTGCGTTCGCGAGGTTCAATGGTTTTAAGTTTACGGTTTTCATCAAAAATGAATTGTGTTTCCGTCATTTCAAAGTCAATCGCACCACGTTGCTCTCTTGCACTTAGCATGGCTTTAAATAAGTCATGCATGGTTTCTAGGCCTGGTAATACTGCTGCATATTGATCGCGAAGCGCTTTATCCCCGTCCACCAACATGGCAGCAACTTTATTATAAGTTAAGCGTGCTTTAGAGTTCATCACAGCCTGATGGAACTGATGCGATTCCAGCTTACCCTCAGTATTAACCACCATTTCACACACCATGCACAGGCGATCGACATGAGGGTTTAATGAACATAAACCATTCGATAATGCTTCGGGTAGCATTGGAATTACTTGGCTTGGAAAATAGACTGAAGTTGCTCGATCTTGTGCATCTTTATCGAGAGGACTTTTTGATTCCACATAAGAGGAAACATCGGCAATGGCAACCCATAAACGCCATGAGCCTGATTTTAATTTTTCGGCATGAACGGCATCATCAAAATCGCGCGCATCTTCGCCATCGATCGTAAGAAGTGGAAGTTCACGTAGATCAAGTCGACCTTTTATTTCTGCTTGTGGGATCTCGCTACCAAACGATTCGGCTTGATTTAAGGCTTCTACCGACCAAACATGAGGTAAGTCGAAGGCACGTAAGGCGATGTCAATTTCCATACCTGGAGCCAAATGATCACCAAGAACATTAACAATTTTTCCTAATGGTGAACGATGTTTATTAGGATGTTCGGTTATTTCAATTTCAACGATTTGTCCGACTGTTGCGTCGAGCAAGTTTTCTGGTGGTATTAAAATGTCTTGGCTAATCCGGCGATTATTAGGGATTAAATAATAAAAGCCAGTCTCGAAAATCAAACGACCGACAATTAGTGGATTAGCCCGTTCAAGTACTTCAACGATTTGACCTTCTTTGCGTCCTCGACGATCTTCACCGCTTATTCTAGCGATTGCGCGATCGCCATGAAGCACAACATGCATTTCTCGGTCATTCAAGAACAGGTCGTCGCCACCTTCGTCAGGAATAAGAAAGCCGAAGCCATCTGGATGCCCCAATACCCGGCCGGTGATTAGATTCATTTTAGATACAATGCCATAGGCATTTTTACGGTTACGTAAAACCTGTCCATCTCGTTCCATAGCACGAAGACGACGACGTAAGGCTTCAGTTTGTTCTTCTCCTTTAATACCTAATAGCTTGGTAATGGCTCGGCGGGATAAAGGACGATCATTTTGTTTTAAAATCTCTAGAATAAATTCGCGACTAGGGATTGGGTTCTCGTAGTTTTCTGCTTCGCGTTTAGAGTGTGGATCTTGTGTGTTTTCTTTTGTCATTGATGGTGAATTTCTCAATCGTTATGGTCGCCGCTTGCTTCATATTGTGAAATGGCGAAATTGGTAGACTCACTAGATTCAGTTGCTAGTAAATGTAAATGTTCACGAGCGTTTAAATCTCGTTTTTGGTACCAGCCTTAAGAAGACTATGTGAATGTCTACAAGTGTGTCTATTCTATAGCCTTTAACATATTTAGCTACTTTTTTCCTGTAGAGGCTACTTATAATACTTATTTGAGCGAAAAAAAATGGAATACGGCTCGATTGTTGCTTAATAGCTTTTTTACTATGCTTTAATTAAAGAAACGGTCATCAATACCAAGGTAATCGTATATATGATAATTAGACGAGGGCAAAACCTTGCCGCATAAACGGCAAATTAGGGCCTAATTAATATAGAAAAACATTAAAAGTGTAGTGAACAGAGATTATTTAAATGCATGTTTAGACATCTCGAAACGAATTTAACTAAACAGAACTAGAGAAGGTTGCCATGGCCACACTTATTGATTCTATTGACGAACGTACACAATTAGCGGGAACTAATCACCTAGAAGTACTTTTATTTAGCTTGGGTACCAATGATAGTACCGGTAGAAATGAAGTGTTTGGCATCAATGTATTTAAAGTCCGTGAAGTATTAAATATTCCTGAAATCACCAGTGCGCCTGAAATGCCAGATGGTGTAGAAGGGTTTGTAAGTTTAAGAGGCGATATGGTGCCGATTATTAATTTACAGAAATTTTGTAAGCTGACGTCAAATGATGAACCAAACATCCTAATGATTACTGAATATAACACCCATGTTCAGGGATTTTTGGTTAATTCAGTTGATACAATTCAACGTTTAAATTGGGAACAAGTTAAGGCGCCACCCCCGTTGCTATCAAATCGTCTTGGTGGTCTAGTGACAGCTGTATCTGAATTACCAGATAAACGTTTAGTGATGATCATGGACGTGGAAAAAGTGCTAGCAGATACCGGTAGCTTTTATGAAGAGAGCCTTTTTGATGGCATTAAGAAATTAGATACGGATAAACAGCACACTATTTTATTTGCTGATGACTCTAATATTGCACGTAAGCAAATTGTTAAGGCCCTCGATCATATGGGTATTCATCATATGGGGGCCGTCAATGGTGCTGAAGCTTGGAAGCTGATTAGTAGAATGGCTGACAAATGCGAACAAGAAAACCGCGATATTATGACTGAAATTCAACTGGTACTAACCGATGTCGAAATGCCAGAAATGGATGGTTATGTGTTAACGCAAAAGATAAAAGCAGATCCTCGATTAAAACATTTACCCGTGATCATGCACTCATCACTTACTGCCGCCGCCAATATGGACATGGGTGTGGGTGTGGGCGCTGATGCTTATGTGCCCAAGTTTGAGCCTAGGCAATTAGCAGAAACAATAGAGCGTTTTTTTGCTGCTTTGTAAAAAAAATACCTATAAATGTAAATCTCATGTAGTATTAATTTTGATGAAATTAGTACCATAATCAATTGTTAATATAGGGTTTATTAATTATTTAGCGATGAAAAATATAATTCAAAACCGCATTACGTTAATTGATGGTCTTGCTGACATTACTCGCCACCATGAGCAAAACATGTTGGAAGAGAGTGTATTAAAAACAATTACTGACCTATTTCCGGTAGAAACACTACATTTATATCGACTGCATATTTTTAATGAAAATAAGCAATTGAGCTTGATTTTATTCATAGATCAAGAGGGGCAGGTTGCGGTTGAGAATAATTTGCCAACCCACACTGTTTCAGAAAAATTGAACACCGCTTTGTTGGCATCAATAGAAAATAAAAAAATCGAATTATTGAATTATCAACACTCTGGATGGGATGTTATTTATCCTATACTCAATGCAGATAAAGATGTTTTTTCACTTTTAGTTTGTCGTTTTTCCGAGCCACCATCATTAGATGAGCAACAAATAATGAGTGGGGTTTTGAGTGTCTATTCTAATTACTTATCATTAATCGAGAAAACTCAACGCGATAAATTAACGGGTTTATTTAATCGTGAAACCCTTGATTCTGAAATAACCAAAGTGTTACTGAAAGAGAGTTTTGAGCATTCACAGAAAAAAAATACAAGTGATCAGCGTCAGTCTGATGATTTAAACACTTGGCTTGGTGTGATTGATATTGACCATTTCAAGTTAATTAATGACACTTACGGCCATTTGTATGGTGATGAAGTACTTATTCTTGTTGCCCGTCTCATGATGGGTAGCTGTGTGCGAGAGGATGATTTAGTTTATCGTTATGGTGGTGAAGAGTTTGTGGTGATTTTGAAAGCAGCCAATGAACACCATGCGCTCATGGCATTTGATCGGTTGAGACAAAACGTGTACGAACACTCGTTCCCTCAGGTGGGTAATGTTGCAATCAGTATTGGATTTGTCCAAGTATTAGGGCAACAATCACCATCTGATGTTATTGGAATGGCGGATGATGCTTTGTACTATGCTAAGGAAAATGGTCGCAATCAAACCGTTTCACATAAAAACTTATTAGATCAAGGAAAACTAATTGTCACGAAACATGTCGATAATAATGATGTGGATATGTTTATTGATGAAGTTATTTTTTGAGGAAATGCCTTGAATGTTCGAATGTATACTTCTATTGACCGGCTGATAATAGAAGCAGATAAAGCACTGACTACTCTGATTGGTAAACCCGAAACGACAAGTCGCCCCATGCCTAACCGTGATGTTTTTGACCATGAACTGACATCGCAAGCGCGCGATCATTCCGTTAAGTTAATGAGAATAAATCATGCAGGAGAGGTGTCAGCACAAGCGTTATACCAAGGCCAAGCATTAACAGCACACCTACCTGAAGTGCGATTAGCGATGGAGCAAGCGGCATTAGAAGAAAATGATCATCTTGTATGGTGTAAGCAACGAGTCAATGATTTGGGTGGCCACACCAGTTTATTAAACCCCGTGTGGTATGCCGGCTCTTTTGTAATGGGTGCTGTTGCCGGAAAGATGGGAGACAAATGGAGTTTAGGCTTTGTTGCGGAGACTGAAAAGCAAGTGGCTCGCCATTTGGATGAACATTTAGCCAAAATCAGTGAGCATGATGAAAAAAGTCGGCTTATTTTAGAGCAAATGAAAGTCGATGAGTTACATCACGGTACGATGGCGCTTAATGCTGGTGGTGCTGCATTACCGTCACCTGTGAAGTTAATCATGGGGTTGATGTCAAAAGTGATGACTAAAACAAGCTATTGGGTGTAATTTCCTACTTGTTTGCACTTAATCTGGGTATTTTACGGTTAGCATGTTTTGGTCAGTCAGTATTAGTGAGACATGAAACTGATTGGGCTCGTTTTCATCTTTGGTCATTCGCACGACTTTACCTTCTGCAACATAAGGTGGAAGCTGATCATTGTTTGGGGTAAGCACTAGTTCAATTTCATCACCTTCTTTAAGTTGAAAATCCGTCTGCATATAGAGCCCTGATGCGCTGAGGTCACCAGTTGTACCGTGATGATGACCATTTGAATGTTTAACCTTGTAAGTGACATTGGTTTTAATCTTCATCTTTGGGAAGTTGCGTTGTTCCTCATAGCCATGATTATTCATATTTAGCCTCTCCATCGCCAGATAAATATTATGTTTATAATTTGTAAGGTATCCTAAGCTAAAAGCACCCTATAAGGCCACTGTGAAATCATGAATTTGAATACCCAATTACATCCAGATAGCTTGTATCAAAATTGCAGTATTGAACATCTTAATTTTGAGTCGACGTCAGAGTTAGAAGGCTTATCAACTATTATTGGTCAGTCGAGGGCACTAAATTCTGTCGACTTTGGTGTCAATATTGAAGGTGACGGCTATAACTTATTTGTGATGGGTGAAACAGGATCTGGCAAATATACCTTGGTCAAACGATTTCTTGATGAGCATGTTCAACGACGTGCTAAAGGTCAAGATTGGGGATATTTACATAATTTTACTGATCCCCAAAAGCCCTGGTTTTTAACTCTTCCGACAGGCATTGGTTCACAACTGATTCATGATATAGAAAAGGTTATTCATCACTTATCAGAAGCATTACCCCACGCATTTGATGATGAATATTACCGAGGACGAATGCGCGCCATTGATGAAGCGTCTCGTAAACATCGCGTGCGTTTATTTGGTATTTTGCAGTTAGAAGCGGATCGCAAAGGTATTGTGTTATTACGCATGCAAGATGGCACTTATGCATTTGCAGCTCAGCGTGATGGTCAAGCGATGACGGCGGATGAGTTTGAGCAATTGCCGGTTGATCAACAAGAAACAACGGAAGATGCGATCGCCACTTTGCACGAAGATTTGCAGCATACCTTGCTGGAGCTCGGAGAATGGGATCGTGATAATCAAAGCAAGGTGAAGTCGTTGAATGACGAGGTAGCGACGGAAGTTATCAGTCGCCAAATGGACAAGTTAAAGCATGCCTATCCAAATATTCATCGGTTACAGCAATACTTTATTGCTATGCAAAAAGATTTACTGAATAATTTCGATGCATTTTTAAAGCCCGATGAAGAAGGCGATGAAGTAAGCCATACTGCTGATAGTCCATTATTAAAGCGTTACCAAATTAATCTGATTGTTAATAATGCGGATGCCCTGGGTTCACCGGTGGTCTATGAAAACTTTCCTAGTCATCAGAGTCTATTGGGTAGCGTCGAGAATATGGCGATGATGGGGGCTTTAATCACCGACTTTAGCTTAATCAAAGCGGGTGCTATACATCGTGCTAACGGTGGCTATTTAATTTTGGATGCAGAACAGTTATTGATGCAACCGTATTCGTGGGAAGGTTTAAAGCGAGCCCTTCGTTCAAAAGAACTACGATTTGATAGTGTCGAGCAAATGTACAGTTTAGTAGCGACGGTGTCGCTTGAACCTGAACCTATCCCACTCGATTTAAAGGTCATATTACTCGGTGACCGAAATTTATATTACCAACTCTATGAACATGATCCTGAATTTGCCGAGTTATTTAAAGTAGTCGCTGATTTTGAAGATCAGATGGAGCGCACGGCTGATAATCATCTGTTATATGCACGCCTTATTGCGAGTACCGTTCAAAAAGAAGCACTCCTTCATTTGGATAAACAAGCCGTTGCAAATGTGATTGAGCAAGCAGCGCGGTTGCTTGAAGACAATAGTAAAATGTCACTCCATTTAGGTTGGATGACCGATTTATTAAGAGAATCAACGTATTGGGCTCGTAAGCAACAAAGTTCTGTCGTGTCACGACAACACGTCACACATGCACTGAAAAGTCGAGAACAGCGCGTTAATCGGATCCATGGACAGTTAGTAGAACATATTGAACGCAATATAACGCGGATCAAAGTGACTGGCGAACAGATCGGCGAAGTTAATGCTCTAACGGTGTTAGGTATTGGTGAATATAGTTTTGGTCAGCCTTCTCGTTTGACGGCAAATTGTCGTTTTGGTGATGGTGATATTATCGATATTGAGCGTGAAGTTGAACTCGGTGGTGATCTTCATTCTAAAGGTGTTTTGATTATGAGTGCTTATCTGGGCTCGACTTATGCCAAAGATAAACCGCTGTCTATGTCAGCTAGCCTAGTATTTGAACAAAGTTACGGTGAGGTGGATGGTGATAGTGCAACGGCCGCAGAATTGTGTGCACTATTATCAGCTATTGCAGAGTTGCCATTAAAACAATCCTTAGCGATCACTGGATCGATGAATCAACATGGTGAAGTGCAGGCGATTGGTGGTGTGAATGAAAAAATAGAAGGCTTTTTCGATGTCTGTGTGACGCTTGGATTAACAGGTGAGCAGGGCGTGATTATTCCTCAGAGTAATGTTCAGCACCTGATGTTGAGACGAGATGTCATTGATGCGGTGGCCGATAATAAATTCCAGATCCATGCGGTGGATTCAATTAATCAGGCCTTAGCTCTACTCACTGGCATCGAAGTCGGTGAGCTTGATCATAATGGAGCATATCCAGAAGGCTCTTTTAATGCCGCTATTTCGAAACGTCTACAACTATGGATTGATGTTCATAAACATGAAAAAGAGTCAGCCGATGAAGACTGACTCTCATATGATGCGTTTACTTATTCAAAATAGTTGAGAGTAATGGTGACGCGACGGTCGTAAAATAAAGCTTCACTCCACTTGCCATTGTGCTGATTAGCTTGTTCGCCATAGTTCGTTGTGAGCAGCTGATTGGATTGAGTGCCTGCTTGAGATAAGTGTCCACTCGCCGCTGACAAACGTTCACTGGCTAATAGATTATTAGCATCATTACTGCCACGCCAATCACTGTGGGCCTCGATGTTGGCATGAATATTTGGATTGTTTTTTAGTAATTCAGCAAGCTTATTTAAACCTTGTTGAGCATGATCTGTAAGTGTTGCGTCATTGGTCATGAAATAGATATCAAACTGATAACTCTTACTAAATTGAATTAAGTCTTCACGGTGTTGAAAAGTAAATTGTTGCTGTGATGATGCCAGTGTGTCTATTTCGGCACGTGCTGTTTCTATGGCTTTTTTAGATTGATCTAATTCAGTGATGATGTGACTGAGTTCTTGTTCTAAGTTAGAAATAGTCTGACTTTGCAGTGTGATTGTTTCTGTTTTACTTTGTTGATTACCTACTAACACACCCATAGAACCACCAATAATAGTACCTAAAGGGCCACCGGCAAGTGTGCCGACAAGTAATCCGACCGCACCTGATGTCGCTTCGTGGTGATTATTCGAGTGGGTAGATGATGGCGAATAAAAATGATCTGCCATAATTTCAGGGCTGGTAGCAATTAATAAACTTAAAGCGATTGCGCTTTTATACATGGTATTCTCCTTAGTAAATGATTCAGCGTGTCATCCATGACATGAATTAGAGGAAGTATTTGAAAACCCTTTCTGCGCCGAGTGAGTAATATTAAACAGCAGTGGGATGGCGGGATAAGGTCGTAGTTTGGGCAATGTAACGATAAAATGTGGCAAAAAGATGGCAATAAAAGAGTATCAAGCTGATGGGACGTAGAATTGCAATTGTTGAGGATGAGCCGGCTATTCGGGATAACTATGCTGAAGCCTTACGTCGGCAAGGTTATGAAGTGAGTACCTATGAAAATCGACAGACTGCTTATGCAGCGTTTAAGTTGCGTTTGCCTGAGTTAGCCATTATTGATGTGGGCTTGAATGATGAGCCGGAAGGTGGCTTTGATTTATGTCGTGATTTGCGAGCGATGTCTGATAGTTTACCGATTGTCTTTTTAACGGCACGTGATAGTGAGCTCGATACCGTATCGGGCTTTCGTTTAGGTGCCGATGATTATTTGACTAAAGATATTGGCCTAGCCCATTTGCAAGCGCGGATCGCCGCCTTATTTCGTCGTTTAGAGCTGATGAAAACCCCGGTTGTGGCGGATGATTTAATTACACAAGGTGATTTGGTTTTAGATAGTGCGCGGATGTTAATAAGTTTGGCTAATAATTCGGTGCCGTTGACTGTCACCGAATTTTGGCTGGTTCATGCTTTGGTTCAATATGTTGGACATGTCAAAACACGTGAACAGTTAATGCAAGCAGCAAATATATATGTGGATGAGGATACGATCAGCTCACATATCAAACGTATTCGGAAAAAATTTCAAATGGTCAATGCGGATTTTTCATCGATTGAAACCGTCTATGGACTTGGATATCGCTGGATTGCCAGCCAACAATCATAAATGAAGTTTTGGCCAACATTAGGGCTTAAAATACGCAGTAAGCTGTTGTTGGTGTCACTTGTTTTATTGTTAATACCTTGGTTAGGTGTGCGCTATATTCAGGCTGTTGAAGGGTTATTACAGCAACAGCAGGAACAGGCCATGGCAACAATTGCTAAAGCAAGCGCGGCACTGGTGACACAATATCCTCAGCTTTTTAGCGAACGTATAGCCGTCTTAAATGCCCAAAATAGTCGCGATAAAGTTTCGGTAAATAGGGTTAGTTCACCGATACAGATTGATGGGTATCAAGATGAATGGCTTGGCTACCGTTCTGTGCGCAAGTCATTGCTAGCCGTTAATCAATTATCACCGCTACATAAAATTGATCCGCAAGACCTTTCGGCACGCTATATTTTGGCACAACAAAATCATACATTAACCCTATTATTAGATGTGGTTGATGATTCGATCTTGTTTAGAGATCCAAGTAAGCAGGAGCGACATGGTGGTGATGCGGTTGTGTTAGCGCTCGTTGATCCTCAGCAGCGCGTACATCGTTATTTATTGAGTGCCAGTACATTTGGCCGTATTAATGCTTATGAGTATTTTGGTAGTTATCTTGATCCCATTGTTGTTCAACGACAATCAGCCATTAAAGCGGCATGGCAACGTTCTTCTTTTGGGTATCGGCTGGAAATAAGCTTGCCATCTTCGATGATAGATTACGCATTGGCCATCGCCATCATTGATGTTGATAAATATGAAGTTTTACCACAGGTTATAGGCTTAGGTGATGTACGAGACCGCGCATTATTTATCGATTTATTGTTACCTTCGTCTCAATTGGCGAGTATTTTAGCGCCAATGGCTACTGAAGGTGTACGATTGTGGTTGATTGATCAGCAAGCTACAACCTTTGCAGCTGCAGGACAGGCTGATGTGATGGTGGCAGAACCAGAGTTAAATTCACTGATAGATTTGTTTTACCAATTAGTTTTAAAACAGGTTGTTTCCGATGATGAGTCAGTCACACATGAACAGTCATTATTAGCCGGGCCTATAGTGAGTTCAGCATTGAAAGGTCATGCAAGCACTGAGCGAAGAAAGGCTGATGATCAAGTCTTATTGCTCGCTTCTCAACCAATTATTTTAAATGGTGATGTCGTTGGTGCAGTGATAGTAGAACAAAATACTAATGCTATTTTGGGTTTGCAAAATCAAGCGGTGAAAGCACTGTTAAATACGATGACATTAGCATTTGTTGTCATGTTGGTGATACTTATCGGGTTTGCCAGTCGATTGTCTTTTCGAATTAATCGCTTAAATCGTGATGTAGCAATGATGGTAAGTGGAGAAGGTCGGTTAGCAGGATATTTCAGAAAAGGCAGTGAAGTTGATGAGCTTGGTGAGCTTCGGCAGAATTTTGCTCAACTTTTTGATCGTTTATCTCTTTATACCGATTACCTTGAAGCATTAGCTTCACGTCTAGCTCATGAGCTCCGTACACCGATAGCGGTTATCAGAACATCATTAGAGCATTTGGAGCAAACAGCTGATAATCGACAAATTTACATAGATCGTGCTCGTTCTGGGAGTGAGCGGCTAAATAATATTGTAGCGAGAATGAGTGAGGTAACGCGCCTCGAACAATCAGTAAATAATGAGCTGTTGCAGGTGTTTGATTTACATATGTTAATAGCAGATATTGTTCCTGTATATCAGGATCTTCATCCTGATATAGCGTTTAAAGTCGATCTTTGTAGACAACATATTAATATTAAAGGATCACAAGACTTAATCGTACAAATGTTGGATAAATTAATCGGGAACGCAGTTGACTTTCATGCGATTAATACACCTATTGAGATTTTATTAGCTATAGCTGATGACAATGATCTGGTTAAACTTGTTGTCAAAAATACTGGCGTTCATCTACCTGAAGAAGGGTTGAAGCAATTATTTCAGCCAATGGTGTCTATCCGAACGGCCAGTAGCCAAGCAGTGTTGCCTCATTTGGGATTAGGTTTATACATCGTTAAATTAATCGTCGATAAGCATTTAGGTAAAGTCACTGCTGCAAATTGGCAAGCGGGTGTGGAGTTTTCTATCGAACTGCCGATAACTAAATCATAATCTTCAATTATGGGGTCTAATCTGTATGAATGTCATGCCACTGTTTAAATCATGTGTCGTTTTTATTTTCATGATATCGCTTGCTCAAGCGGTGCCAATGCCCCCCGTACCACTGGAGCCTATTTACTTCGAACCACCAGTAGAATCTGCTACGGTTCAGGTTCACCAACAAACGTGTGTTGAGCTTGATGATGCTATTCGCTATCTCCACCCTTACCGCTACAGTTATAAACCTAAATTTCATCAAGACGGTGCTAATAAGATCGCTTCAACATTCATTGCTTTTGATAGCATACCAATAGTGCATGGCTTCTTAGGTCTTGCTTATCTTGGTTATTCGGGCTTAGTTGAAGAAAAAGAGCAGCGTCGTATGCTACAGGTGGAGCAAAAGATCGCAATGTTACAACAAGTAAAAGCAGAAAAGCACTGTTTTGAATAATCTGAAAAATTAAGGCTAATTTTTAATATAAATCCCTTGTGGACTTGTCTTGAACTCATGTACTATCGATGATAAGTAAGATTGTAATATGAGGTATGAACAATGGATACAATGGACATTAAAGCCAAATGGTATGAGGCTAATTTACAAACAGCGCGTGCCAGTCAAGGTAAATGGTATCAAGCAAATAAAAAAACAGCTAAAGCGACTAATAATCCTTGGTATGAAGCTAATAATCAAATTTCGGTTGCCACAGGCAAGCATTGGTATGAGGCTGGTTTAGCTGAGCATTTAGAGACTAAAAGAAAATGGTACGAAGCTAACTTAAAAGCCGCGGTTAATTCGGTTAGAGCAACGCGCCATAAATGGTATGAGGCTAATCAGCCGCAAACACCATGGTATGAAGCTAATCAGCCATCCAAAATAAAAAATGAATGGTATCAGGCTAATTTAAAAGCTGCGCGTGCTAGTCGAACCAAATGGTATGAGGCCAATCAAAAAGCGATAGAAGTCACTTCTATCCCTTGGTATCAAGCAAACATTAATGCTGACCCTCACGCTGAAACTAAGCAGAAATGGTATCAGGCTAATTTAGAAGCTGCCCGAGTTAGTCGTCAAAATAGGCCTTGGTATAACGCTAATCCCAATATAGCATTTGATCCTCATGCAGATACTAAAAACAAATGGTATAAAGCTAATATCGCACTTATCAGAACCAAAACTATCAAGAATAAGTGGTATGAGGCGAATACAATTGCTGCCAGAAAAGGTCAAAGCAAGTGGTATGAAACTAAAGATATTGCAGCAGGTAAACCTTGGTATAACGCTGAGATGAAGACGCATTTTGAAACCAAGAAAAAGTGGTATCAAGCTAATTTAGAAACTGCTCGAATTAATCGTGCCAAATGGTATGAGGCGAACAAGCAAACTGTAAAAAGTACTGCTATACCATGGTATGAAGCAAATATACATTTTGATCCTCATGCGGATACTAAAAAGAAATGGTATGAAGCTAACCTGGAAGCTGCTCGCGCTAATAGTAATAATAAGCCTTGGTATAACGCTGAGATGAAGAGCCATTTTGAATCGAAGAAAAAATGGTATCAAGCCAATTTAGAAGCTGCACGAGCAAATCAAGCTAAATGGTATGAGGCTAATAAGTTGGAGGCGATTCAATCTGATACACCTTGGTATCAAGCTAATATGCAAGACCATGTAGACATCAAGAAAAAATGGTACGAAGCTAATTTAGAAGCTGCAAGAGTTAGTCGTAAAAAGTGGTACAAAGCTAATGATTAGACTATCGAGTTAGTTGCTGGGTGAGTGTCCGGTGGGTTCATATTGTTAAAAATTAACCCTTATGCAATTAGTTGATTCCTCATCTCCTATAAAAATAACAGATAGATGCCAAAGTGAGCGGTTTAAAATAGCCCATTTTGGCATTAAAGTCCTGTAAGAAGAAGATGATAATTATTCATTCATCCTTCGATGTCGATTGTCTAATCTGCAAAAATCGAAACAAAAAAACATTGCTGACGGCATTATCTGAAGTGAAAATTAATGGGTGTTAATAATGAGCACTATCAAAATATTTTGCGAACTTAATGATGTTTTATTGTATTGGTGACCTTGTCAGACAGAGGGAGCCTCATTCTTTATCGTCGGTACTTTGATATCTTAGCAGGTAGATGATTATGCCTTAACCTTCACAGCGATTAATGTTAAAGATCAGGTTCATTTATTAGTTGATTCCTAGAGTTGCAGATGATGCTGCCGGCAACGCTAAATATTATTATGGTGTTTCTATTGGCTTTATTTCTTCTGGTGTAAGAGTTTCAGATTGCTTTGGTTCTGTTTTTATGATTTCTGGTTCTTCTTCACCTAGTCCAATCTTACCAAGCACGCCTTGAAGTAAACCGGTATTTTTTTCTGTTAAAGGTACAACAACATTGGCATCGACATGTTCAGTATTTGGCAGGTCTTCACGGGCAACGGTACGTGTATCACCTTCAATATGATCTAACTTATCAGCGATGAAATACAATGTTAATTTGCGCTGCTCGCGATCACCATTGCCCGGATGAAAACTGTAAAAATAATCCCAACGATCAGGATGAAAAGTGTCAATTAGCAATGGTGTTCCCATAACATAAGCAACCTGTTTCTTTGTCATCTGTGGCTTTAGTTGGTTGATCATATCTTGTGTAACTTCATTTCCTTGCTGTATATCAATACGATAAACGCCTGGTATTTTATCTGTGTTACAGCCGGCAAGTGACACGATTAAGACGGAAAAGGTGTAAATGAGAAGGTTTTTCATTTATATTAAGTACACTATTAATTAATCAAATTGCGATGATACCCTAATCATACAGTTTCGACGAGGCATCTATCATAATGGAAAGTCAGGATTTAAGAAAAGCAGGATTGAAGGTCACTTTACCAAGGCTAAAGGTGTTAGAAATTTTAGAATCGTCTAAACAGCGTCATATGAGTGCTGAAGATGTTTACAAAGCTTTGTTGGAGATTGGCGAAGAAATAGGTTTAGCCACTGTTTATCGTGTCTTGACTCAATTTGAGGGTGCTGGATTGGTCTCTCGATTAAGCATCGATGGCGGTCATGCGGTTTTCGAATTAGAGGACGGTTCACATCATGACCATTTACTGTGTGTGCGATGTAATCGTATTGAAGAATTTATAGATGAAGTGATTGAGCAGCGTCAAAAAGCGATTGCTGTCGAAAAAGGTTTTGAAATGACTGATCACAGTCTTTATATCTATGGCATCTGTCGTCATTGTCAAGACGAGAAGTCATCTAAGGTTTAATCGCGAGTATGCGCTAGCATTTCTTTAGCATGAAGTCGTGTTGTTTCTGTCAAGTTAACGCCGCCTAACATACGCGCAATTTCTTCAATACGTTGCTGTTGATTGAGTTGCGTAATTTCAATATGGGTGCTTTCATTTCCTTGTTTTTTATTCACTTGTAGTTGTTGGTGAGCCTGTGCTGCCACTTGTGGCAGGTGAGTGATGCAAATAACTTGCTGAGTTTTCGCAAGTTTTCTTAAATGGTGACCAACAATTTCTGCAACACCACCGCCGATACCTACGTCCACTTCATCAAAGACGAGCGTCGGCACACTACGCGTACCTGCTGTCACCACTTGAATGGCAAGACTAATTCGCGCTAATTCACCTCCTGATGCGACCTTAGCCAATTCGCCTGTTGACTGCCCGGGATTAGTGCTGACTAACAGTTGAATACTATCAGCGCCTGTTTCATTAAATTTATCATTGGCGTATGGAGTGATCACTAATTCAATACGCCCACCTGGTATAGCGAGTTGCTGTATCGTGCGCGTAATGTCTTCTGCCAAAGGTTTCGCTGCTTTAATGCGTTGCAAGCTTATTTTTTTGCATAAGCTGCGACAGATTAATTCTTGTTGAGCTAGCAGTTGTTGCAGCTGCTCATTTTCGCTATCTACACTTTCTAATGTCGCAAGTTCATCGCAGAGTTTTTGATAATAGTTCGGTAATGATTCAATTTCAATATGATGTTTACGAGCCAAGTTATGAAGCACTGTTAACTGAGATTCAATGTCATCTAAACGACTTGGGTCCAAATCAGTATTATCTAAATAATGGCGTAAATCATTACTGCACTCATCGAGTTGTATGATGGTTGAATTGAGTGTTTCTATTAAATTGGCAAATTGTGGTTCAATATCCTGTAATTTTTCTAGGTCAGCTAATACCTTGGCAATAATGTCGTAAGCGGCCCCCTCTTCCTGATCAAAAATTTGGTGTAAGCCTGACTCTGCGGCATCGACTAGCTGAGAGGCATTAGCGAGCAATTTTTGATCAAGTAATAGTTGTGCGACGACTTCCTGACTCAGTTCTAATGGTTCTAATTCTTTGACTTGGTACTGTAACAACTCTAGTCGTGCAGCATGATCTTGTGATTGTCTCTCAATATCAGAGAGTTGTTGTTTAGTTGTTTGCCACTGCTTGTAAACGACTGCTAATTCACTCAATAATGGTTTGGTTTTAGCAACGGTGTCGAGCAATAGACGTTGAGTTTCACTACGTACCAAAGATTGATGCGCATGTTGGCCGTGAATATCAATCGTGCGTTCACTAACCGCACGTAACTGAGTGAGTGGAACCGCTCTACCATTTATATAGGCGCGTGAGCGACCATCTTTACTGATGGTTCTTCTTAAATGGCACTGTTCATCATCATCAAGTTCTTGCTCAATTAACCATTGTTGCAAAACGGAATTTTTTGATGTGTCAAAGCTCGCGGCTATTTCGGCGCGCTCTTCTCCAAAGCGAATCATGTTTGAATCTGCTCTATCGCCAAGAACCAAACTCATGGCATCGACCAAAATCGATTTTCCAGCTCCAGTTTCACCGGTTAAAGAGGTCATTCCTTTAGTAAAACTTAATTCTAGATCATCGACTACTGCCAGATGATGAACACTTAAATTAGTTAACATGTAAGTTTGCGTCCCCACTCAAGTTTGGCGCGTAAGATGGAATAATGATCATGATCTTCTAAGTGTAGTAATTTGATAGTCTTGGGATCACGCTCGATACGAATTATGTCACCTGCTTGTAGTATTTGACCTGGTCGACCATCGCAAGTCACCATAGCCGAGGTGTTGTTATTCTCACTTAATACTATGTCGATAACGCTATCTGCGGCAACGACTAAAGGCCTATTGCTCAACGTATGAGGGCAGACAGTTGCCAAAACTACTGCATCAAGGTTAACGTCAAGGATTGGCCCACCAGCAGACATTGCATAAGCTGTTGAGCCGGTTGGCGTGGCTATGACTATACCATCTGCACGCTGACTATTTAAAAAACGACCGTTGATATAAGTTTCAAACTCAATCATATGTAGGCTTTGATGCGAATGAATGACGACATCATTCATCGCAATACCTACACGCTGTTTGCTTGACTTGATCATGCTTGCCTGCATTAAAAATCGAGTGTCTTCACGATAATGGCCATCTAAAATTTCTGATAATTGAGATGCTAGTTTCGCCAAAGTGATATCAGCTAAAAAACCTAAACGACCAATATTAATTCCAACAAGTGACATGCCACTTCCAGATAGTGCTCTCGACGCCGATAATAAGGTGCCATCTCCTCCAATTGCGATTGTAAGATCGATCTGTTTTGGAAAGTCTTTTATTGATAATACATCCAAATCGGGTAGAAAACCGAGAGGCTCATTAACAAAAATAGTACGCGATTTAGAAAGTAAAAATTCCGTTACTTGAACCACAGCCTTTTCGACGACGGGATCGTCTTTACGGATGAAAAGGCCTATGCGTTCAAAAGTCGTGTTCATATAAATAGTGACACCATAACAATATTAATAATGAGATAGTAATTGTTTTGAAGTAGAAATCCAAAATATAAAGCAGCTTTAGATTCTTCAATTTTAATTAGCGCTAACATATTGGATATAAAATGCTAAAATATTGTAATTTTACTTAACTATCCTTATTGGAGATTTCCAGATGGCGATTGAACGCACTATTTCTATTATCAAACCAGATGCTGTAGCAAAAAATGTTATCGGCGATATTTACTCACGTTTTGAAAAAGCAGGTTTAAGCATTGTCGCTGCTCGTATGATTCACTTGACTCAAGCACAAGCCGAAGGGTTTTATGCTGAGCATAGTGAACGTCCTTTCTTTAAAGATCTTGTTAGCTTTATGACTTCTGGCCCCGTTATGGTGCAAGTGCTTGAAGGTGAGGGTGCTGTTTTGAAAAATCGTGATTTAATGGGGGCGACTAATCCTGCTGAAGCCGCAGCCGGTACTATTCGTGCAGATTTTGCAGAAAGCATTGATGAAAATGCGGCACATGGTTCTGATTCAGTAGAAAGTGCAACGCGTGAAATTGCATATTTCTTCACTGAAGATCAACTTTGTGCACGCACTCGATAAGCGAGCATAAATAATCTATGTCACGTACGAATCTATTAGGTTTAGATCTCAAAGGTCTAGAAACATTTTTTGATCAGATTGATGAAAAGTCTTTCCGTGCGCGACAGTTATTACAATGGATCCATCAATATAGAGTCGTTGATTTTGCTGAAATGACGAATTTGAGCAAAGTGTTACGAGAAAAGTTACTAGCGCTAGCTGAAGTAAAGCCGCCTGAAGTATTGCATGAACATATTTCGACCGATGGTACCAGAAAGTGGATTATCCGCTTGTCATGCGGCAATTCAATTGAAACGGTTTATATCCCTGAGAAGGGCCGTGGCACTCTGTGTGTATCCTCGCAAGTAGGCTGCGCATTAGCATGTACCTTTTGCTCGACAGCTCAACAAGGTTTTAATCGTAATCTAACTGCCAGTGAAATTATTGGGCAAGTTTGGTTGGCCAATGAGGCTTTAGGAAAAGATCCGAAAGGGAATCGCGTTGTCACCAATGTAGTCATGATGGGAATGGGCGAACCTTTGGCTAATTACAAGAATGTTATTTCAGCGATGAACCTAATGCGTGATGATTTAGCATATGGTATTTCATGGCGCCGAGTGACTTTGAGTACATCAGGCATGGTGCCAATGATTGATAAATTACGTGAAGATTGTCATGTCAGTCTTGCTATTTCTCTTCATGCAGCAAACGACAAACTCCGCAGTGAAATTATTCCACTGAATGATAAATATCCGATTGCAGAGTTAATAGCGGCTTGCAAGCGCTACGTTGATGTTCAGCAGCGACGTCACATCACAATTGAATATGTAATGCTCAAAGACATTAATGATTCAGCTAAAGATGCTAAAGATTTGATACGCATTTTGAAAGACCTACCAACTAAAATCAATCTGATACCGTTTAATCCTTTCCCCGGTACAGATTATGTCTGTTCATCTAAAACCGTTATTTCGCGCTTTCAACAACAATTAACGGATGCAGGATTAGTGGCAACGGTGAGAAAAACTCGCGGTGACGATATTGTTGCAGCTTGTGGACAGCTAGCGGGTGAAGTGCAAGATAAAACCCGGAGAACGGAGCGACGATTGGCTGCAGAACGAGAAGCCGCAGAAGCATGAAAAGCCGATTAGTGATTAAATTTTTATGCATATTGTTTGTTACATTATTAGTCGGATGTACATCTACTAATGGCGTAACTCGGAATCCTTCTCAGAACGTTGCATCAGATCCTAAAGCAGCTGAAATTAATATGCGTCTAGGTTTGAACTATATGCAGCGTGGTGATTATCAGGTTGCATTAGACAAATTACAACGGGCACTTCAGCAAGATCCCAATTTATCGAGTGCGCATAATACGATAGCTATTTTGTATCAGCGCTTAGGCGAAATGGATAAGGCTGAGTATCATTTCAAAAAAGCAATTCAACTTGTACCTAATTATTCTGAAGCACAAAATAATTACGGGGTCTTTTTGTGTGAACAGACTCGTTATCAAGAAGCAGAACAACGATTTTTGGAGGCGATAAAGAATCCTCTTTATCGTAATGTAAGCCAAGCACTTGAAAATGCAGGAATATGTGTCGGCTTAATCCCTGATACAACCTTAGCTGAACACTATTTTCGTAAAGCGCTACAAATTAATCCAAACTTAACTAAATCTTTATTACAAATGGCTGAACTAAGTTATCTTAATATCGATTATGTTGAAGCTAAATCGTATTTAGAGCGTCATCAACTCATCTCTCAGTGGACTCCAAGAGCATTGTTACTGGCAATTAAAATTGAAAGTAAGCTCGGTGATAAAGATGCTGTTGCCAGTTATGACTTAATCTTGCGTGCTCGGTTTCCTGATTCAGACGAGGCGCTGTGGGTAAAAGAAGGACAGTATTAAATGACTGACGCTAACGATAATGAGATAAATATCGAGTCACCGCCGAGAGTGGGAGAACGTCTTCGTCTTGCACGGGAAGCAAAAAAATTAACAATTAGTGATATTGCCACTGAATTACGTTTAACTAAGCATACTATTGAGCATATTGAGAATGATCAGTGGGAGCAATTGCATGGTCGAGCTTATGCTAGAGGCTATTTTTCAAACTATGTGAAGTTTTTAGGATTGCCAGAAGGTGAGTGTTTAGAAGGCTTTAATACTGCATACGATAGAGTAGAGCCCTCACAATTTCAGACTTTTAAGCAGAATAAGTCTACTGATAATAAGCGTATTTGGTTGTCTGTGATTGTTGTTTTTTTTATATTCGCATGCCTTTGGCTGGGATACCAAAGATGGCAATCAATTCAGAGTGATGAACTCGATGAAACTAATGTAACTTTGAGTGATGACATTGAGCAGCAATCGGTTGTGATTATTCCAACACTTGAAGATGCCGATGTTCTGTCTGCTCTCGATGTGAATAGTAATATCGATGATGAATTCAATACGGAAGATATTGAAAACGAAACTTCGACTGTCATCACTGAGCCGTCCGACAGCGTTAGTGACATTGAGCAGGTAGTTGGTGACGAAGTACTGATGACTGATGAAAATGTTGCGATGTCGGATAAGGCCGTTAAATTGGACTTTACTGATGAGTGTTGGGTCGAAATTAAAGATGCGAATGCTAAGGTTTTACTAAACAAAATAATGAAAAAAGGCGATTCCATTAGCTTGACTGGACCGGTGCCATTGAGCATTATGCTTGGCCGAGCATCAGCTGTAATGGTTACATTTAATGATGAAATATTTGATACCTCGCCCTATACGCAACGAGGTGTGGCAGGATTTACTTTAGGAGAAGAACTTTAATGGCATCACCAACCAATATAGTTCGGAGAAAATCTCGCCAAATTATGGTGGGTAACGTCCCTGTCGGTGGAGATGCGCCCATTGCAGTGCAAAGTATGACGAATACGGAAACGTGTAATGTAGATGCAACTGTTGCACAAATTATTGCTTTGCAAGATGTAGGTGCGGATATTGTCAGAGTCTCTGTACCTAGTATGGAAGCTGCAGAAGCATTTGGCTTGATTAAGAAAAGAGTCAACATTCCCTTAGTTGCTGATATTCATTTTGACTATAAAATCGCATTAAGAGTCGCGGAGCTAGGTGTAGATTGTTTGCGCATTAATCCTGGCAATATAGGACGCGAAGATCGCGTGCGCTCAGTTATAGATAGTGCGCGTGACCATGGCATTCCGATTCGTATAGGTGTAAATGCGGGTTCTTTAGAAAAAGAATTACAAAAAAAGTATGGTGAACCGACTCCCGATGCATTAGTTGAATCTGCATTACGGCACATTGATATTTTAGATAGGTTGAATTATCCAGAATTTAAGGTAAGTCTAAAAGCATCAGATGTTTTCATGACAGTGCAGGCTTATCGAAAGTTAGCCTCGCAAATAGAACAGCCACTGCATTTGGGCATTACAGAAGCAGGTGGTCTTCGCTCAGGTTCTGTTAAATCTGCAATCGGTTTAGGGATGCTCTTAGCTGATGGTATTGGTGATACGATAAGAGTGTCACTCGCTGCCGATCCTATCGAAGAAATTCGTGTTGGTTTTGATATTCTCAAAAGTTTAAGGATAAGAAATAAAGGCATTAACTTAATCGCTTGCCCATCATGCTCTCGTCAACAGTTTGATGTTATTTCTACGGTCAATGAATTAGAGCGAAGACTTGAAGATATTTTGGAACCAATGGACGTGGCGGTGATTGGTTGTGTCGTGAATGGTCCTGGTGAGGCAAAAGAAGCGACATTTGGGTTGACAGGTGGCGAGCCAAATTTACTTTATGTCGATGGCAAGCCGAGCCATAAAGTCGATAACAAATCGATTGTTGATGAACTGGAAAGGGAGATTCGACAAAGAATTGTGCGTCAGCAACAGGTAGTGCACCCTGAAAATATTATTCCAATAAAGGATTTAAGTTAAGCGTGGCAGAAATTATCCGTTCTATTCGGGGAATGAATGACATTCTCCCAGAAGTTACACCATACTGGCAGGCCGTTGAAGCCGCTTTAAAAAAAGTCCTAACAGGATATGGCTACCAAGAAATTCGTTTTCCGATTGTGGAAAAGACTGAGCTTTTTAGTCGTTCTATTGGTGAAGTTACTGATATTGTTGAAAAGGAAATGTATACCTTTGCTGATCGTAATGAGGATAAATTAACTTTACGACCTGAAGGCACCGCAGGCTGTGTTCGTGCTGCTATGCAAAATGGTATGCTTAATCAAACGCAACGACTTTGGTATATGGGGCCAATGTTTCGCCATGAGCGCCCGCAGAAAGGTCGCTATCGTCAGTTTCATCAAGTCGGTGTCGAGGCATACGGCTTTAGTGGTCCAGACATTGATGCTGAAATGATCTTAATGACTGCTCGCTTGTGGAAAGTCCTAGGTTTAAAAGGTGCTAGTTTACAAATTAACTCCTTGGGTTCTACAGAAGCACGATTAGCCTATCGAGATGTGTTAGTCGCCTATTTTCAAATGCATCAAGATGAGCTGGATGAAGATAGTCAACGGCGATTGCACACCAATCCATTACGCATTTTAGATAGTAAAAATCCAGCAATGCAGCGACTTAATAATGCTGCCCCTAAATTAATTGACCACCTTGATACTGAATCGCGGCAAGAATTTGGTATCCTATGTCAAACACTTGATAAAGCTGGATTGAGCTATGAGATAAACCCTCGTTTAGTTCGTGGCTTGGATTATTATGGTAAAACTGTCTTTGAATGGGTGACTGACCAGTTAGGCTCTCAAGGCACTATTTGTGCTGGTGGGCGTTATGATGGTTTAGTGGCTCAACTTGGCGGAAAAAGTGCGACTGCAATTGGTTTTGCAATTGGTTTGGAGCGGTTAATTTCTTTATTAGAAGCAACCGAATCATTGCCTGACATTGAAGCTGTCGACGTCTACCTAGTGGCTGTCGGCGATGCAGCGGCTAGTCAATCATTACTGCTAGCTGAGCAATTACGCGATCAGTTACCGGATTTAAAACTCATCACTCACTGTGGCGGTGGCAGTTTTAAAAATCAATTTAAACGCGCCGATAGAAGCGGTGCCCGCTGGACTTTCATTTTAGGTGACGATGAAATAGAGCAGCAAGTTGTTGGAGTGAAAACAATGGCAACAGGCGAGCAAGAAACTATTGCATGGAATGCAGTAGCTGATTATTTACAACAATAAAAATAGAAGAATATTATGACCCCCTTAAATATACCTGAATGGCAGTCTTTAGTTCGTCATTATTCTGATTTGAAATACCTTTCTATGCGGGAGCAATTTGTTCTTGACTCCGATCGTGTTCATCATTTTTCGTTAAAAAGCGGTGACTTACTTTTAGATTATTCTAAAAATAGAATAACCAAAGAAACCATGGAAAAACTGGTCGAGCTAGCTGACTCTGTTGATATGTCAGGTTGGATCGAACGGATGTTTTCTGGAGAGGCAATCAATAATACAGAAGGCCGCGCAGTACTCCATACTGCTTTACGTAATCGTAGTAATACACCTGTGATGGTTGACGGTAAAGATGTAATGCCAGCGGTTAACGGTGTGTTATCACAAATGAAAAGCTTCTGTAGCAAGGTTCATAATGGTGAATGGCTTGGCTACACAGACAAGAAAATAACGGCGATCGTGAATATAGGCATTGGTGGCTCAGATCTCGGTCCTGCAATGATATGTGATGCTCTTGAACCCTACGGGATAAAGGGTATTAGTGTTCATTTTGTATCTAATGTTGATGCAACTGATCTCATCACAACACTAGATAAGCTCGATCCAGAAACCACTTTATTTGTAGTGGCATCAAAGACATTTACCACTCAAGAAACGTTGACGAATGCTCAATCAGCTCGAACATGGTTTTTGAAAAATGCACAACAAGCTGATGTGGCTAAGCATTTTGTGGCTGTTTCAACCAATGCTAAAGCCGTTGCAGAATTTGGTATTGATACTGCGAATATGTTTGAAATTTGGGATTGGGTGGGAGGACGTTACTCTTTATGGAGTGCCATTGGCCTCCCTATTGCGCTCTATGTCGGCATGGATAATTTCGAACGCTTACTTGATGGTGGCCATGAAATGGATAACCATTTTCGTCATCAGCCACTAGCTGAAAATATGCCTTTAGTAATGGGTATGTTAGGGGTGTGGTATATCAATTTCTTTGATGCACAAACACATGCAATCGTACCTTATGATCATTCGCTTGCTCGTTTTCCTAGTCACATGCAACAATTGGATATGGAAAGTAATGGCAAAGTCACAAACCGTGAAGGCCAACGTTTAAGTTATAAAAGCGGCCCTGTTATCTGGGGAACCCCAGGCACTAATGGTCAACATGCTTACTTTCAGCTCATTCATCAAGGTACACAGCTAATTCCTGTTGATTTTATACTGCCCGTCAATGGTCATCATTCTGAGCCTGAGCACCAATCAATTTTACTCGCAAATGGCTTGGCGCAATCTGAAGCATTGATGCGAGGTAAAAACGCTGAAGAAGTGCGTGCAGAATTGGCCGAAGAAGGATACGAAGGTAAGACATTAGAAGCATTATTACCACACAAGGTATTTCTTGGTAACCGTCCTAGCAACACATTATTATTTTCTAAGTTAACGCCTGAAGTATTGGGCCAATTAGTGGCATTATATGAACATAAAGTATTTGTTCAGGGTGTTATATGGAACATCAATTCATTCGATCAATGGGGTGTTGAGTTAGGAAAACAACTAGCGAAAGCTATTTTGCCTGATTTAAAAGAAGACGCTGAAATTTCAGTTCATGATAGTTCAACAACGAATTTAATTAAACTGATTCGTTCACTGAGGGATTAATCTTTCTAGTAGATGATAAGGCCACAACCTAAAGTGGCCTTATCAGTCTATAACTCGTGTCATTACTGGTTTACTTTACACCATGTTGCCAATGTATCGACCCAAGCTGGATGATCATTGAGGCAAGGAACTAAAGTTAACTTTTCACCACCAGCTTCAGTAAATACTTCTTGTCCCCTAATCGCAATCTCTTCTAATGTCTCTAAGCAATCAGTCACAAATGCCGGGCAAATAACTAATACATTTTTTACACCAGATTGAGCTAGTTCACGTAAGCGATCTTCGGTATTAGGTCCAAGCCATTTCGCACGACCTAAACGCGACTGAAAGGCGACTGAATATGTTGCAGGCTGTATCTCTAACTTTTCTACAAAGCACTCTGTTGTACGCATAACCTGATGTTTATAACAGGTTTTATGAGCCTCATTAGGCTGCATGCAGCAATCAGATCTTTGTAGGCAGTGTTGTCCAGACTTATCTAATTTAGTGATGTGTGATTCAGGTAAACCATGATAACTGAAGACAATATGATCGTACTCTTGTTTTAAGTACGGTTCAGCACTTGATACCAAAGCATCAATATATTGAGGGTTATCATAAAATGGTTCAATTATTGTTAACTTAATGTCCAATTTGTGTTCGTCTATAACACGTTTAGCTTCTTCAATTGAGGTCGCAACCGTACTTTCAGCATAGTGGGGGTAAAGTGGAAGGTATAATACTTCATCAATTTCAGGTCGTTTGCTTAAAGCCAACAGCTCACTTTCTATACTTGGATTACCATAACGCATCGCCATTGATACCGGCATATCTAAATTAGCTTGCACTGCTTCTTTTAAGCGTTCAGATAATACGACTAAAGGCGATCCTTGTTCCATCCAGACACTTTTATAAGCTTCGGCCGATGCTTTTGGTCGTTTGGGGAGAACAAATAAACTGACGATCATTCTTCGAAGTAACCAAGGTAGCTGTATAACATAGCGATCCATTAAAAACTGATTGAGATAGCGTCGCACTGATGGTGTGTCAGCCTTATCAGGGGAACCTAAATTAGCAAGTAGAACAGCTCTATTAGTCATAATTAATTCATTTTTTGTTAGATTTTGTTAGATTTTGTTAGATAAAGTATCAGCTAATGCTGATTCAAGGTGATTATAAACAAAGCGAAAGCCGATTGCCTGTGCTTTTTTAGGAATGGCATGTTGACCGGTGAGTAATAGACGAGACATTTCACCGAGTAAACTCTTCAACAACCATGCAGGTACAGGAATAAATACCCAACGATGCAGTTGTTTAGCTAGTAATTTGGTGAATGTTTTATTGCTTACTGGTTCGGGTGAGCAAGCGTTAAATACACCGTGTGCTAGATTGTCTTCTAAAAGAAAAGTGATCATATTAGTCATATCGGTAAGGTGTATCCAAGGCATAAATTGGTTACCATCGCCTAATCTGCCACCAAGGCCTAACTTGAAAGGGAGTAACATTTTTTGTAGAAAGCCACCTTTTGCTGCCAGCACTAAACCGGTTCTAATCAAACAGACTCTTAATCCAGCTTGTTCAGCAACTAACGCTTGTTGTTCCCAATTATTACAAAGCTGATGAGTGTATTCGTCATGAGGTTTACTTTCCTCTGTGAGTATTTCGGAGCCACCATCACCATACCAACCCACCGCCGAGCCACTAATTAAACAGGTGGGTTTTTTTTGTCGTGTCGTGATCCATTCGACTAAACTTTTTGTTAATTCAACTCTACTGGATTCCAATACTTTTTTACGCTTAGTAGACCAGCGTTGATCGGCGATGGGTTCCCCAGCCAAATTAATCACTGCATCTATGACATCGCTGTCGTCAATTTGGGATAGCGATTTTATACCTACTGCTTCTGAGCCACACCTGTCAGATACAATATCTGGAGTTCGGCTGAGTACAGTAATTCGGTATCCTTTGGCTAAGAGTTGTTGACACAACGCCGATCCTATTAGTCCTGTGCCACCGGTTATTAGAATATGTCTCATATCTGTTACCTAACATTAATATTATTTACATAATGACATATAACTATACAAAACAAAATTGGCATATTACTCTTTTTGTGTTGCTAATTTAGATATGATCGAGGAAGAAAATAATGAAAGAATATGAGCACTTTTTTGCTAGCTAATGATGTGAATTTTATCGGAGATAATAAGCATTACGTTACTATTTTGTGAAACATCTTCACATTATTTTGACTTGTTGAATCGGTGATAATGAGAGTGACCAACAATGCTCGTAGTTCACAGTTATCTTGTTAGTTTTACCAAGAAAATGAATAAATTTAATTAGCAAAAAGCGAAACAGTTCGATTATATTTTTATGTGAAACTCAGCAATTTCGGTGCTGATTAAGTTAAGTCCCCATGACCACTTGTATCAATTCATTGATTTACCTAATAGGATTTGCGCCATTAATAATATTAAACAAACTGCCAGTTTAAATCGTTTGAACAATGATAATGTATTACGGATTATTTTATTTTCCGATCGACGTTTAACATCTAGTGTTATCCTGCAAATAGCCAAATTATGAAGTATTTGGCAAGCGTCTTGTTTTTGTGCTGGTTGGATGGCGAATATTCATAGTGAAAAACTGACCGAATTAGCGATTGATTTCATCGATGGCTCGTCAAGCCATTGTTGGCATTCAGCTAGATTTCAAGATTGGTACACACAAATAGGATAATGTAAATGTCTCATCACTTAGTTTGGTTTCGTAATGATTTACGCATAAGTGACAACCCTGCACTTCATCAAGCCTGTCAGCAAGCAACCAGCGTAAGTGCTATATATATAGTTACGCCAGGGCAATGGCGTGAGCATGATGAAGCTGATGTTAAAATTGATTTTTGGCGGCGTAATCTATTGCTCTTAAAAGCCTCATTATTAGAATTAAATATCAAGCTTCATGTTTTTAAAGTTGATGACTATCAGCAAATACCTAGCTTAATGAAAATGATTTGCCAACAGTGGGGAATAGAGCGACTCCACTTTAATCATGAATATCCAGTGAATGAACGGCTACGAGATGACCGTGTCATTGATAGTCTTGTTGCTGTAGGGGTTAAATACCAAGGTTACCATGATCAATTATTGCTAGCACCGGCAACAGTAAGAACAAAAACCGGTACACCCTTTAAAGTCTTTACGCCGTTTTCAAAACAGGCAAAACAGCAGCTTGATCAGGCTTTATTCGTATACCCTTCTCCGACTCCGAAAACGTCTATCGATGTAACATTATTGGCTGAAGAATGTGATTTTGACGACACTGTGTGGCCAACTATAGCTGAGGATATCCATCAGTTTTGGCCAGCAGGTGAGCAATACGCGTTGTCAAGACTGATTCACTTTTGTCAGAATTCAATTACCGAATATAAACAGCATCGCGATATTCCATCATTGGGCGGCACGAGTCGTTTGTCGGCTTATCTAGCTAGCGGTATTATTTCAGTAAGACAGTGTTGGAATGCCTCATGGCTTTATTGTGAACCGAATGAGGGCATATATGTGTGGCAAAATGAATTGCTATGGCGAGAGTTTTATAAACATGTGTTAATAGATTACCCTCATATTTCTCGTCATAAAGCCTTAAAAACACACACAGATAAAATTAATTGGCGTAATAACGAGCAAGAGTTGATAGCATGGCAGCAAGGTAAAACTGGGTTTCCATTGATTGATGCAGCAATGAGACAGTTACGCGCGCGCGGTTGGATGCACAATAGACTGCGTATGGTGACCGCGATGTTTTTGAGTAAACATTTATTGCTAGATTGGCGATTAGGAGAACGTTGGTTTATGCAACAACTTATTGATGGAGAACTGGCTGCCAACAATGGAGGGTGGCAATGGTCAGCATCAACAGGTACTGACTCCGTACCGTATTTCAGAATCTTTAATCCAGTTACTCAGTCACAACGCTTTGATCCACAAGGTAAGTTTATTCGTCATTATGTACCAGAGCTTGCTCATTTATCTGATAAAGAGATTCACATGCCAACAGATATCAATAGGCCTGAAGATTATCCTGAACCAATTATTGATTTAAAATTTGGTCGTCAGCGAGCGTTATCTGCATTTAAACTATTAACTGATGAGTGAGAACGCCATGAATTTATTGACAAGGTATGATTGTTAATAAATTGATCAGATTAAAGGCTGTTTTTTTGTTGAGAACGTAGTTCATCGGCCATCGCTTCTAGCTTTTTGGCATGATGTTCTTGTATCGAACCAATAGATACAGTGATCGCCGATTCAATCATCAGTGTAAGTTCGTCATAATGTTTGCTAGTTATCAGCTTATTAACACTTTTAGGTAAGGTTGCTCTAAAGTGCTCGACAACTTGCTCGGCATGCAAGTATTCAGTATTGGGTGACATCATTTTTTCTCCGAGAGACAACATTTAGTGCGGGCTGATAGACTAATTTAGAGTCAATATTGGCTGTAATAGTGGTTTCTTTTTCATCATAAGGTAAATGACTAAGAAAGTGGCTTATGCAATTTAAACGTGCTCGCTTTTTGTCGTCTGATTTAATCACAGTCCACGGAGAATGAGCAGTGTTGCTGTGAATAAACATGACTTCTTTTGCAGCAGTATAATCATCCCATTTATCGAGTGAAGCAACATCAATAGGGCTTAGTTTCCAACGCTTTAAAGGATCTTTTTTTCTATCTTGAAAGCGTGAAAACTGTTCGTCACGGCTGACAGAAAACCAATATTTAAATAAACGAATACCACTATCAATTAACATTTTTTCAAATTCGGGAACTTGAACTAAAAATTGCTGATATTCATTTTCAGTAGAAAAATTCATCACCCGTTCGACACCAGCACGGTTGTACCAAGACCGATCAAATAATACGATTTCCCCCGCAGTTGGCAGCTGTTGAACATAGCGTTGAAAGTACCATTGACCACGCTCAGTATCACTCGGCTTCTCTAGGGCCACCACTCTTGCACCACGAGGGTTAAGGTGTTCCATAAAACGTTTTATTACCCCACCTTTTCCGGCCGCATCTCGCCCCTCAAATAAGACAAGAATACGCTCATCATTCTTTTTAACCCATCTTTGAACTTTCAGTAATTCAATTTGTAATAGTGTTTTATGTTTGTCATATTCTCGTCTAGATAATATGTGTTGAGAAGTCATGTTACAGATGATTTAATCTATTTTTCGCAAGACTAAACCAGCCAACGGTGGCAGGTTAAGCTGAATAGAATAAGGTCGATCTGACCATGGTTGCTGTTCAGCGATTATTTCAATTTTATTGGCCACATTACTACCCCCATAAAACTCTGAATCTGAATTAAGTATGACTTTATAATGGCCCGGTTCAGGGACACCGATTCGATATTGTTGTCTTGGGACTGGGGTGAAGTTAAAAATGGTGATAACAACATTTTCACCATTTTTACGGAGAAAACTCAGTATTGATTGCTCACGGTCATTACAATCAATCCATTCAAATCCGTGAGGGTCAAAATCATGCGCATGTAATTCAGGTGTTGTGGTATAGGTTTTATTGAGATCGGCGACAAGTGTCTGCATACCTTTGTGAAGTGGGTAGTCAAGCACATACCAATCTAATGATTGTTCACAATTCCATTCTGATCCTTGAGCAAATTCAGAACCCATAAACAGTAATTTTTTACCTGGATAGGTAAACATGAAAGTATAAAGTAATCTTAAATTAGCAAAGCGTTGCCACTCATCGCCTGGCATTTTATTAAGCATCGACTTCTTACCATGAACGACTTCATCATGTGAAAATGGTAAAACAAAATTTTCAGTGAACGCATATAACAAGCCGAATGTCAGTGAATCATGATGATAACGACGATGGATGGCATCTTGTTGCATGTATTGAAGGATATCGTGCATCCAACCCATATTCCATTTCATTGAAAAGCCAAGCCCCCCCATATGTGCGGGGCGAGATACCATTGGGTAAGACGTTGATTCTTCTGCAGAAATTAAGCAGCCAGGGTGTTCTTGATGCAATACCGTGTTCATTTGTTTTAAAAAATCAATGACTTCAAGGTTTTCTCGTCCTCCGTGTTGATTCGGCACCCATTGGCCTTCTTCACGTGAATAATCGAGATACAACATCGACGCTACGGCATCAACACGTAAGCCATCGATATGAAATTCTTCTAGCCAAAAAAAGGCACTGGATAAAAGGAAGTTAGTCACTTCACTTCGACCATAGTTAAAAATTAATGTGCCCCAATCTTGATGCTCACCTTGGCGGGGGTCAGCATGTTCGTATAAGGCGCTTCCATCAAACTTAGCCAAACCATGTGCGTCTTTCGGAAAGTGTCCTGGCACCCAGTCTAAAATGACACCTATGTTATTTTGGTGACATTGATCAATAAAGTAACGCAGTTCATCTGGCGAACCAAAACGACTAGTTGGTGAGAAATAGCCCGTTGTTTGGTAGCCCCAAGAAATATCTAAAGGATGTTCAGTCACCGGTAATAACTCAATATGAGTAAACCCCATTTGTTTAACATAGGGTACTAGTTGGTCTGCAAAATCACGGTAAGTGAGAAATGCTCCTAACTGATTACGTTTCCATGACCCTAAGTGAACTTCGTAAACTGAATGAGGTTGATGTAGCCAATCCGATCCCTGACGCTTAATCATCCAATCATTATCTTGCCATGTGTGAGTACTCGTTGAAGCGATAACAGAAGCTGTTCCAGGACGGAGTTCACCTTGCTGGGCATATGGATCCATCTTTGAATGTAGCGAACCATCATGTTGGTTTTTAATTTCAAATTTATATAAGTCTCCAGCACTCAGGCCTGGAATAAATAACTCCCATACACCACTGCCACCGCGAACACGCATAGGGTGACATCGCCCATCCCAGCTATTGAAACTGCCCACTACGCTGACACGTTGAGCGCTCGGAGCCCATGTTGAAAACAATACACCATCTACATTATCAATTTGATGTTGATGAGCACCCAAAATTCGGTAGGCATGCCAATGTTTACCTTCTGAAAATAAATGGAGATCAAACTCTGACAATTGAGGAGGGAAGGAGTAAGGATCGACCTGACTAAGAGACGCGCCTGTTCCCGTGACGCGGTTGACGTTGTATGGCGTGGTCAAATTGCTAGTCTTACCCGTCCATTGGAAAAGATCAGTACCTTCAATTCGCTCTAAAATAAGATCATTATCAAGCCATGCTTTTTGTGTGTCGGGTAGAAAAACCGTAACGGTTGTCATATCAGCACGTGTTTGTGGACCTAGGATGCTGAAAGGATCATGGTGATTCGCCTCAATGATTCTAATTAAGTCATCGCTTAGTGTTTTGGCTATCATCATGATTTAAGATCCTAATATAATATTTCTATTGCCGTATGTAAGTCCTTGTGGCAGGCTTATAAGCAATTGGTAACGATTTTATTACCCACCTAATGGAGAACTCTTATGGCAGATAATAGCACGCGATTCGTCAGTCGTCTTACTCGAGATACATTAGCACTTGTTCTCGCAGGCGGTAGGGGATCGAGGCTTAAGCAGCTAACGGATTGGCGAGCTAAACCTGGCGTACCTTTTGGTGGTAAATTTAGAATTATAGACTTCCCTTTATCAAATTGTGTGAACTCTGGGATCCGCAGGGTGGGCGTTTTAACACAATACAAGGCGCATTCATTAATGCGCCACATTCAACAGGGCTGGGGGTTTATGCGCGGTGAGTTGGGGGAGTTTATTGAGTTATTACCCGCATCCCAACGTACTGAACAGGGTTGGTATACAGGCACAGCCGATGCTGTCTATCAAAATGTTGATATTTTAAGGAACCATAGCCCTGAGTATGTGCTTATTCTTGCCGGTGATCATATTTATAAAATGGATTATGGCGACATGATTGCTGAACACGTCGCACAAGGTGCAGATATGACGATCGGCTGTTTGGAAGTACCTTTAGACGAAGCTAAAGCTTTTGGTGTGATGTCAGTTGATGTCAATCGCCGTATTATTGCTTTTGATGAAAAACCTGAAACTCCTAATCCAATGCCGGGTAGAAGTGATGCTGCTTTAGCCTCAATGGGGATTTATGTTTTTAACGCCTCATTTCTATATGAACAGCTTATTAAAGATGCTGATATGCCAAACTCAACGCACGATTTTGGCCATGATATTATTCCATCACTGATTGAAAAATATAAAGTACTTGCCTTCCCATACAAAGATGTTCAGGGTAATGAGCCGGGTTACTGGCGTGATGTAGGTACTATCGATGCATTTTGGTCAGCGAATTTAGAGTTGATCGGTATCACTCCCGAATTAAATTTATACGATGATGATTGGCCTATTTGGACGCATCAAGCACAGTTACCACCAGCAAAATTTGTCTTTGATGACGACGATAGGCGAGGCATGGCGGTAGATTCTATGGTCTCTGGTGGCTGTATTATCTCTGGTGCTGTAGTTAGGCATTCAGTTTTATTTTCTAAAGTATCAGTGCAAAGTTATTCAACACTCAGTGATTGTGTGGTGTTACCCGATGTAACTATCGGGCAAAACTGTCGGTTAACTAAGGTGGTATTGGACAAAGGCTGTGAAGTTCCCGATGGTACCGTCATCGGTGAGGATCCCATTGCAGATGCAGAAAAATATGAGATATCACCCAATGGCGTCATACTCGTCACCCCTGAAATGTTAGGGCAAAATTATCGTTTTGTTAGATAGACTTAGTCCTTTATTTCCTAATATATACCGACATTTTTATAGTGAGCCCAACTGTCATGGCAGATAAGTTAAAAGTAGTTTTGTGTTGGCATATGCATCAACCACAATATAGTGAACCTATGGGGGGGATGTATCAGCTACCTTGGACTTATTTACACGCAATAAAAGATTATGTGGATATGGCGTGGCATCTAGAAAATGTGCCAGCAGCTAAAGCGGTTGTTAACTTTGCGCCGACATTAATTGAGCAAATTGCTGATTATGATGAGCAGTTAAAGTCTCGCTCTAAAGGTAAGGGTCGGCTGAAAGATCCATTATTAATCGCTTTGGATTCTCCTGTACAGCCTGTGCATGTTGAAGACCGACAGAAGTTAATTAACGATTGCTTACGAGCAAATGAAGAGAAGTTGATCGAACCTTTTCCTCGTTTTGCGAAATTAGTAAAAATGGCGCGATGGTTTTTACTACAACCTAGCCGTCTACAATATATCAATGACCAGTTCATGATTGATATGGTTGTCTGGTATCACCTGGCGTGGATTGGCGAATCAGTTCGACGTTCAGATGTGCGTATTCAAGAGCTAATGAAAAAAGGTAAACAATTTACTTTTCATGATCGCCGTCAATTAATGGCCGTAATTGGTGAGTTATTAAGCGATTTAATTCCTCGTTATCGTCGTCTGGCTGAAACTGGTCGCGTTGAATTATCAGTAACCCCCTACGCACATCCTATTATGCCGTTATTGCTTGATATTAATACTACCCATGAAGCTATGCCTGATGCGCCATTACCTAATATAACTTCTTATCCCGGTGGTGAAGAAAGAGCACACTGGCATATGGAAGAAGGTTTACGCGTTTTTGAATCATTTTTTGGTTTTAGGCCTAAAGGATGTTGGCCATCAGAAGGCGCTGTTTCAACAGACACATTAAAAATCATTGCTCAGCATGGTTTTGATTGGGCCGCTTCTGGTGAGAATGTATTGAGAAATAGTTTGCACTTATCAGGTATTGAAGGGGCCAATATTCATAAGCCCTATAAATTACCTGGTGTTTCGCCAGCATGTTTCTATCGCGATGATGGTTTATCAGATTTAATCGGTTTTACTTACACCAAGTGGGGTGCTGACGATGCCGTAGACGACTTTATCAAACATCTATTGACGATTAAATCTAATTCCAAAGATGACGAAAATACTGTGGTTTCGGTTATTTTAGATGGTGAAAATGCATGGGAGTATTACTCTTATAATGGTTACTATTTCTTACAAACACTTTATAGCCGTTTAGCTGAACATCCTGATATTGATCTCACAACCTTTTCAGAATGTTTGGAGCAAGGTGTTATTCCAGCTGAGTTACCCAAAATGGTTGGTGGTAGTTGGGTTTATGGTTCTTATTCAACATGGATTGGTGATAAGGATAAAAATCATGGCTGGGATCTTTTAAGTGAAGCAAAACAATGTTATGACGAGGTGGTGGCAAAAGAAAAATTCGATCCAGAAACAATGCTTGCTTTACAGCGCCAATTAGCCATTTGTGAAGGTTCTGACTGGTTTTGGTGGTTCGGTGATTACAATTCAGCAGATAGTGTCAGTGATTTTGAACGCTTGTTTCGATTACATTTATCTAATCTTTACCAAATGTTAGGTAAAGAAGTGCCGAATAGCCTTTCTGAAGTTGTCTCACAAGGCGGCGGTGGTATCGAGCAAGGTGGTACGATGCGACGAGGTGGGTAAAAGATGAAACAGGCAGAGGTATTTCAAAAAAGACGAGCCGGCGTGTTACTTCATATTACTAGTTTACCTTCTGGCAGATTAGGTGAAGATGCTTATCGGTTTGTTGACTTTTTAGAACAAGCTGGTGTGTCGGTTTGGCAGATGTTACCGCTAGGACCTACTCATAGCGATGGCTCACCTTATCAATGTTTGTCGGCACACGCAGGAAATTCACGTTTAATTTGCATGAAAAGTCTCAAGCAACAGCCTTGGGCAAATGCCAGTGAGATAGCAGGCTCGAAGCGCTCAGCTAAAATAGCTCAGGCTTATCATCAGTTTTTACAAAAAGCGAGTAATGAGGATAAGCAAGCATTGTCTAGTTTTGTTGAATCTCAGCAATATTGGTTAGATGATTATGTAATGTTTTGTGAAATTAGACTGTTACAGCAGCAGAGAGGCTGGTTTCATTGGCCTGTAGCATTACGTGACCGACATGAGATGGCACTGCAAAAAATTCGTATTGATCGTGAGGATGCGTTAAATATACGTCGGTTTGAGCAATTTGTATTTTCACAACAATGGCAAGCATTGAAGCACTATGCTAATGAAAGGGGGGTCTTATTGTTTGGAGATATGCCGATTTTTGTTGCACATGATAGTGTCGATATATGGGCTAACCCAGAACTCTTCACTTTGGATAATGAAGGTCAACCAGAAAAAGTGGCCGGTGTGCCACCTGATTATTTTTCTGAGACGGGTCAGCGCTGGGGAAACCCACTTTATCGTTGGGATGAGCATGGTAAAACTGGTTTTTTATGGTGGCAGCAACGTTTACAAACTCAATTAGAGTTGTTTGATCTTATTCGAATTGATCATTTCAGAGGATTTGAAGCGTGCTGGGAAATTCCTGTAGAGTGTGACACTGCTATCGATGGCCAGTGGGTCAAGGCGCCTGGTGATGCACTATTTAGTCAATTATTAAGCGCTTTTGGAGAATTACCATTAGTGGCGGAAGACCTTGGTATTATTACTGATGAAGTGACTGCGCTACGTGAAAAATATGGCATGCCGGGAATGAAAATTTTGCAGTTTGCTTTTGGTGGTGAGGCTAGTAACCCTTATTTGCCACATCAGCATTGCCAAGATAGTGTGGCTTACACAGGAACACATGACAATAATACGACCCTAGGTTGGTTTGAAACGTTAGATGACTCGACAAGGCGACATGTATATCAATATTTTGGTGAGACGACTGAGTCTATGCCATGGTTATTGATTCGTGCTGCATTGCAATCTGTTTCTGAGTTAGCTGTAATACCGATGCAAGACTTATTGGCTTTAGATGGTCAGCACAGAATGAATGTACCAGGTACAATTGAAGATAATTGGATTTGGCGGTTTGATTGGAACATGGTTGATGACAGTTGTGTGCCTAAATTGAAAAAATTAAATAAATTGTATGGACGTAGTTGAATATGAGTAACCCAACCTCTTTAAAGTATGCAGAAACACATGAATGGGTTCGCCTTGAAGATAATGGTGAATTAACGGTCGGCATCACTGATCATGCACAAGACTTGCTTGGCGACCTTGTGTTTGCAGAGTTGCCTGAAGTGGGCCAGCGTTTTTCTGCAAAAGAAGAATGTATGTTGTTGGAGTCAGTAAAGGCGGCATCAGACATCTATATGCCAGTCAATGGTGAGATCACTGCAATCAATACTACGCTGGTAGATGAGCCTGAAGTGATTAATCAAGAGCCTTTTTCTGATGGTTGGTTATTTAAAATTCAGCCTGACAATGCGACCGATATTGATAGCTTATTATCCGCAGATGATTATGAAAAATCATTGGATGAATGATAAAAACGATTAAGCAGGATAAATCGCACCCAAGATGACGGGATGTTTGGCGCCTGTAACAGTAGGCAAATTACCCGTCAGATTATTAATTGTTCGATAGGCTAGCCAAGCGAAAGCACAGGCTTCAACCCAGTCAGGATGTAAGCCTACAGCAGTCGTTGTTGACACTAAATTGTTATCAAGCAAGTCTTGCAAGCGACGCATTAGGTAACTATTGTGAGCACCGCCACCGCAGATGAATACTGAGCTATTAGCGTTGGCGTAAGTCTTAATGTCATCAGCTATTGTTTTGGCTGTTAATTCTGCCAGGGTTGCTTGAATATCAGCGGGGCTTATTTTTTTTCCATAGGCATCTAGTTTTGTTTCAAACCAGTGTTTATTGAAGAGCTCTCTGCCAGTACTTTTGGGAATGGTTTGTTTAAAATAAGCCTCATCAAGCAGGCACCCTAAGAAATCATGATTACACTTACCTGATTCAGCCCAATGTCCTGAAGCATCATATGGCTTATTCAATTGTTCATTTATCCAATAATCGAGCAGTACATTTCCTGGTCCAGTATCAAAGCCTATAACGTGTTGTTCAGATGACGAGGGGAGTAGGGTGAGGTTACTTATACCGCCAATATTGACGATAACTCTACTTTCATTGGGGTTACTAAATAAAGATTGATGGAAGGCAGGAACAAGAGGGGCTCCTTGCCCACCAGCCGCAATATCGCGTTGGCGGAAGTCTGCGACTGTTGTAATACCTGTCATCTCAACGATGAGGTTAGCATTACCAATTTGTAAGCTAAAGGGTAAATCACCAAGCGGTGAGTGGAATAGTGTTTGGCCATGACTACCGATTGCAGTAATCTGTTTCGCTGCTAGCCGTTGTTCAGCTAGTAATTGCTGAATCGAAGAAGCGATTAACTGACCTAGTGCAATATCAATTTCACCAAAAGCCTGTAAATCACAGTGTTGATTAATAATTAATCGTTTAAGTTGCTTGTGAAGGTGTTCTGGAAAAGGAAATGTTCGAGCTGTAATGAATTCAAATGAACCCGTCTCAGACAGCGATGTTAAAGCAACATCGATTCCATCAAGGCTGGTTCCTGACATGACACCAATAAAATAGGACATGTGCTGATTATTCTGTGTCGTTAAGTGCTAAACGTGTTTTAGATAGACTATCCAACTGGGCTAATAATACCTGTGATTTTTGTTTAAAATCACTATTGTATTTCTTAGGTAAGGCTTCTGCCTTTGGCAACGCTACGGTTAATGGATTTCGATGAACGCCATTAACGCGGAACTCATAATGTAAGTGAGGTCCTGTTGCTAGGCCGCTCATACCTAGATAACCAATGACCTCGCCTTGCTTAACACGCTTACCTCTTTTGATGCCTTTTTTGAATTTAGACATATGTGCGTATAAAGTGGTGTATTTACCGCCATGAGACAAGATAACTGTGCGTCCGTAACCACCTTTATTGCCTACAAAATCAACTTTACCATCACCCGTAGCGAGAATAGGTGTTCCGGTAGCCGCCGCATAATCAACACCTTGATGAGGGCGACTTGTTTTTAGAATCGGGTGTTTACGATTAGGGTTGAATCTAGAGCTGATACGTGAAAAGTGAACTGGCGTGCGGCTAAATGCTTTTCGCATACTATCGCCTTGTGGCGTGAAATAGTGGCTTGAGCCTTTGTCATCGGTATAGCGAATCGCGCGATATACTTTACCTTGATTGATAAATTCAGCGGCTAAAATGTCACCGTCAGCAAATTTATTGCCATCTAAATATTTTTCTTCGTAAATGAGTGTGAATTGATCGTTTTGGCGAAGATCTAATGCAAAGTCAATGTCCCAACCAAAAATATAAGCCAATTCCATAACGACTTTATCGGAAAGGTTGGCAGTAAGTCCGGCTTCAAATAGCGAGCTTTCAATAGAGCCAGAAGCTTGTTTTTGACGTGTTTCTACATCACGAGTAAGTAATTTAGCCTGATAACCCTCTGCTGATGCTTTAATGTCCAGTGTCTTAATTGGACTGAGAACGAGTTGTAGTTGTTGCAATGACTTTTGGTCTTTGTTGTCAGTAAAATTAAAACGCAATATCTGGCCTGGTCTTAGATTAAGAAGTGGTTTTATATCTTTTCCTAACTGGGTTACTTGATAGGTATCCGTAGCGCCTAGTCCGACACGTTGAAATATGAGTGACAGATTATCCCCTGATTTAACATGCACTTCTTGCCAGCTTAGTTGAGGTTTTACAATTGTTTCTTGAACGGCAATAGTTGATACTTGATTGGTGATTTCTACAGACGATTTAAAGTCAGAAATTACCTGTCGTTCGACAGCAGCTAATTCTATGACGTGTGGGTCGCTATTTTTAGTCGTAAGCGATAAGTCATTTGTTTGAGAACTATTTTTTGAATACATCGACGGTGAAGTCATCGTGGCTAATGCTTTAACTTTTCCATTTTCAGCTTTAGAGGATATCGTCGAGATTGCTTGCATTTCTGCGGGAAGATTAGGTAGATCTATGACATTAGACTCAATATTGGTCTCAGAGGGTTGGCTGGTTGCCAAAACCATACTCGTGATAAATATGCCACCAAAGGATAGCATTAACAACGCTAACAGACGGCGACGCTTGGTGAAGCGAGATGCTGTGTTAGAAAATATATTGGCTTGATTAGATGATGGCAGCAGTCTATTTCGTTTCATCGTAAGCTCTACAATTGATACTCAATCGGTTATTCTCTCAGTATTTATGTAGGAATGGAAGTCTGCTACTCCACAGTTATATTTAATTTCTTATAATGTTCATCATTATTATTACGATCTCAAAAAAGAATCCATCATGAAAAAACATGAAAACTTGACTTTCGATGCACAACATATTTGGCATCCTTATAGTAGTGTTGCTAAGCCTTCATTGATTCATGAAGTTACATCAGCTGATGGGGTTAGATTGAAGCTGGCTGATGGTCGTGAGCTTATCGACGGCATGTCTTCTTGGTGGTCAACTATTCATGGCTATAATCATCCTCGACTGAATGAGGCTGCAAAAGACCAAGTTGATAAAATGTCACATGTGATGTTCGGTGGTCTGACGCATCAACCTGCTATTGATTTGGTGCGAAAACTAATTGATATGACAGCCGAACCATTACAGTATGTTTTTTTAGCTGATTCGGGGTCTATTGCCGTTGAAGTAGCGATTAAAATGGCTATTCAATATTGGTTTGCCCAAGGCTATACAAAAAAGCAGCGATTGCTGACAGTCCGTAATGGCTATCATGGCGATACTTTTGGTGCGATGGCAGTGAGTGACCCGGAAAACGGTATGCATAATATGTTTGAGCGTGTGCTACCTAAACACCTCTTTGCACCAGCGCCAACATGTAGAAATGATGTAGATTGGCAAGATAGTGATATTGCTGAATTTCGTCAGTTATTAATAGATAATCAACAAGACATTGCGGCTGTCATACTTGAACCTTTAGTTCAGGGTGCTGGCGGAATGCGCTTTTATTGCCCTGAATATCTCCGACAAGTTTGTGCCTTGTGTGATGACTATGATGTTTTGTTAATTCTGGATGAAATTGCCACAGGCTTTGGTCGAACAGGCAGCTTATTTGCTTATGAACAAGCCGGTATTTGTCCTGATATTTTATGTGTAGGTAAAGCATTAACGGGTGGATATATGACCTTAGCAGCCACGTTGTGTAATGAAAAAGTGGTCGATGGTATAGCAGCGGATGGCAGTGGTGTATTGATGCATGGCCCTACCTTTATGGGGAATCCATTAGCTTGTCGTGTAGCCTGTGAAAGTTTAGATTTATTATTAGAATCAGATTGGCAGGACATGGTGGCCGCGATTGAACAGCAACTAATCGATGAGTTATTACCCTATCAATTGCACAGCATAGTAAAAGAAGTTCGGGTTAAAGGAGCGATTGGTGTTGTCGAATTAGAACAGCCGATAGATCAATGCATGGATTGGTTACCACAGTATATTGTCGATCAAGGTGTTTGGATTAGACCTTTTAAAAACCTGATTTATATTATGCCTCCTTATATTATTGAGCCGGCAGATCTAAGTCAATTAACCTCAGCAATTGGTAAGATTGTTCAACGACTATCTCGGTAACGGATGCAATGGTTCAAGTAGCCCATTTGCTGTTTTAGATGTGGCTTTTTGTCGTTGTTGAGTAGAAATGGCCTGCCACAGAGCAGCTCCATTCCATGCTAACTTTTCTTTGCTATATAAAGCATGATTTAGTTTTTTTAATTCTACTTGTAATTCGGCATTACAATGTTGACTGAGAGCCGTCAAACTCATCCATTGATACTTGGCTTCGGACCATTTTATAAGGGCTTTTTGAGCCTGCTGGGGATCATTGTCAGTACACGCTTTTTTTAGTGTTTGGGTGACTTTATTTAGCTTTATTTCTCTATTATTTACCCTGCTTTTTACTTTCAGATGTTGTTTCACCGTCCTAGCTCTATATAGCAATATTAAAGTAATCGCCCAAGCCAGACCTAGTCCGAATGTGGCCCATTTCCAAAGCTGATCCTTGATCGTTGTCGGTGGGTTTTCCGGCAGCGTCTCACTATCAGTTACTAAAGCGGGGGTTATCGCTGAGTTGTTGGGCGTATTAGCCTCAGGTGGCGACATTGCCACTAATTTCACAGCTGGAATTACGGCTATTTCCATTTTTTTTGTAAGGGTGTTAAACCAAGGGATTTCAACGGCAGGTATCTCAAAACTGCCTGCAGTCTGCGGTATAATGGCTATCTTTTGTTCACGCATACCTAGCAGGCCTGTGGCATTTTTTTGATCGTAAAGTACGGGCTTATCTGGGTATGTTTTAAGTTGTGAATCTATCTCCATATTAGCCAGATCAGGAAGCTGACTTGATGTTGCCCCCTCCGCGATAATGGTCATAGTACGTGTTATCGGTTCACCTACATTTACCTTCAACTCTTCATTTGACCAGCTTTCATTTAATTGTAGTTTTTTTGCCGGTAACCAATAACTTGCTTGGAAATCAGCTGGAGCAGGCTGTACATTCAAAGTGATTGCTTTCGATAAAACACGCCGAGTTTGTGTTGTTTGCTGATTGAAAAAGCTATCTAAACGTGAGCGTGGTTGTTGAGTGACAATATCAGCAGTCAGGACTAAAGGCGCAATGGTCATTGGTCCACTTTGTTGAGGAAAAACTGCGTATTTATGCTCGGTGACCAGATAATTCACGCCTTTTACTTTTAAATTGTACTGGCCTCCATCGTCTAGTTTTTCAATGATGGCATTATCATGCTCAGGTTCTGTGAGAGTGGCTTGTGCAATATTGATACGTTGATATAAACGAAGTGTGTATAGCACTTGGGCTTGTACATAAACTTGTTGTTGATTGACTTCAACTTCTACATATAATTCGTCCTCATTTGACATCGCAGCCAATGAAGTTGTTTCAATCACTGTAATTGATAATATTTTTGATGTGTCATTACCAAAAGAGATGGCTGGTATTTTTAGTTCGCCCTCTCGTTTTGCCAGCACCGTCAATGTCCATTGAATTGTGGTCTTAGTCGCTCCATTAACCCATGATGATTCACTGTTTTTTTGTTGGTTAATGATGTCGAAATCTTGTTTTAATGGTGAGAAATTAGGTTCATCATCGGGTGATTCTGTCGCGGTAAAAATTAATTGGAATGACTCATTAAGGGTAATTAAGTTTCTATCTACTGAGGTGTCAATTTGGGCAGCAGTCACTGAAACTGAACATTGCATTATCATAACGATTGCTAGTTTTAAGCCAACATCTTTGCTTTTATCAAAGATGACTGAGATTAATGAATTAAACGTATTTACCATGATTTTTCCTGTTTTGAAGCTTGATTACGCTGGCTGTATTGATATTTGAATTTACGCTCCAGTAAACCGGCTGGGTCATCAGGAATCCGTTTAAGCCATTGCGCCTGTGCTTGTTTTTGTTCATCGCTCAGTTCTTGTTCAGCTTGTTGTTGACCCGTTTTTCCCTCATTTTCTTTATCTTGTTCAGACTCTGCTTGTTGCTTTTCTTGTTCAGTCTGCTGTTTGGCTTCATCCTGCTCTTTATTCTTTTGTTGCTGATCTTGATTCATCTGTTCGTCAGAGGATTCTTTTGATGCTTTGTCTGATGAATTGCTCTTTTGCTCAGATGCACCAGACTGTTGTTGCTCTTGACCTTCTTGGTCTTTTTGTTTTTGTTCACTATTATCCTGTTTTTCATCCTCACCGCCAGCTTCTTGCTGCTCTTGCTCATTTTTCTGCAAAGCTTGTTCAACGATCTTCTTATTGTAAAGTGCATCTTCATGTTGGGGACTGAGTTTTAATGCCTTCTCATAGGTGTCTATGGCAGGTTTTAATTGTCCTGCTTTTGCTAATGCAGTCGCTTGATTGTAATAAGTTTCTGCGGTTTGCTGAGCAAGGTCTTGCAGATTCTTGGCAGCTTGTTCAAATTTTTCAGCTTTATGAGCTGCAGCAGCTTGCCATTCAGGTGATTGAAACTGACTCGCAGCCTGATCATAATTTTGCTGATTGAATGATTGTTGAGCTTTTTGATCCGCTGTTTGCCATAGATCTTGCCATTCAAAGGCATAACTATCTTGCGGGTAATTCATTAAGAAAAGTAAGGGGAAAACTAATAAACCTTTTCTAAAGTATAAGGCGGTAAGTGGTAATAAGACTAACAGTAACCAGGGACCCAACTCGGACCATTGGTCAGCTAAATGATCCGTATTTTTGGTTGTTTCATTACTTGAATTTCGGTCGATATGAGTGATGATCGTTTTAACATCACTGCCATCATTAGTAATAGTTTGATAAATACCACCATTCGATCGTGCTAACGATGCCAGTATCGATGCATCTAATCTCGGCACAACAATGGTACCTTGTGGGTCTTTCAAAAAACCGCCATCAGCTAACTTGATGGGGGCACCTTCAGCAGTACCGATCCCTAACACGGACAATTTATAGTTGCCTAAAATTCCACCGGCATGCTCCAGTAAGCGTGCATCTATTCCATCACTGATCATCAAAATAGAACCTTGAGTTTGTCCGGCTTGTTGTAGTAATTGAACCGCTTGTTGCAATGCTGCTTTTGCATTACTACCTTGACTTGGCATGATTTCGGTAGTTAATGCATTCAACTGACTGTTGATAGTTGCTATATCACTTGTTAACGGCGAGACAATAAAGGCATCACCCGCGTAGACGATTAATGCTGTTAAGCCATCTTTTCGCTGTTGCAACATATCCGCTACTTTATAACGAGCACGCACGAGTCGACTCGGTTTGATATCACTTGCATTCATTGAACGAGATAGATCTAAAGCAATCACGACGGCAGCATCATTTCGAAAAACAGGTGTTGGTAAGCGTTCCCATGTTGGCCCCGCTAAAGCGATAATGACTAATAAGGTAATAATTGATGAGAGGAATGATGACCAATATTGCTTAGTGTCTTTATGAGTATCTTGCAAAATGAAGGGCAGTAATGTTTCGTCACATACTTCTGTCCAGTTACCTTGGGCAAGTTTGTTTCTCACGCTGAGTGCAATGAAGATGACGGCAGGTAACAAGGCTAAAAACCAATACGGCCGTATAAAATGAAAGTCAGCTAAGTCCATAATTATCTGAAGCGTCCCCACAAACGTGTAAGTGAAATAATCGCTGTGAGTAGCAAAGCGAGTGCCAGTGGCCAAGGGTAAAGCTCGGTCAATGGCCTGAAATACTGCTTATCTTTCTCGATGGGTTCTAGCTTATCAAGTAATGTGTAGATCTTTTCGAGCTCCTTAGTATTACGAGCCCGAAAATACTTTCCATTTGTTTTGTCTGCGATGGCGATTAGGGTTTCTTCGTCTAAATCACTGGACGGATTAACCTTTTGATTACCAAATACACTTCGAACGGTTATTTCATCTGCACCTATACCAATCGTATAAATTTTTAGTTTATTGCGAGCGGCTAAGTCAGCAGCTTGAAGTGGTGATACTTCACCCGCCGTATTGGCACCATCAGTTAATAGAATAAGTACGCGACTGTCTGCTTTTTGACCATGCAAACGTTTGACAGCAAGACCAATGGCATCACCAATGGATGTCGCTGGTCTATCATCTGTAATGCCGATAAAAGCTTCATCTAATAAAGTGGCGACGGTTTTATGATCAAAGGTCAACGGTGTTTGAATATAGGCGGTGGTACCAAACAATATTAAGCCAACACGATCACCGTCTCGGTGCTCTATAAAATCAGTTGCGACTTGTTTGGTTGCTGACAGACGGCTAACACGCTTATTAGCAATAATAAAGTCTTTTTGTTGCATGCTGCCCGATACGTCAACCGCTAACATTAAATCGCGACCTGAGATTGCCTGTTCAATGGGTTCTCCTAGCCATTGTGGACGGCAGCTTGCTGACACCAATAATACCCAAGCGATAGCCGCTAGAATAAGTGGCCATTGCTGTTGGGGTAATACCTTTGTTGTCGAGTCGCTGCCAAAATCATCTAAAAAGGGGACTTTTAATGCCGCTTGCTCAATAGGTGCTTGTGCAGATAAAAACCAGCGAACCAAAAGCGGTAAAGGCAAAATAAGTAATAGCCAAGGCCAGTCAAAATGAATCATTGTTTCTGTCCTGTTAACCACGTTTCGCACAATGCGATTAAAGCATTAATATCGACATTATCAGGTACAGATTGTCTAAATTGAGCATCAATTAAACATTGCCCAATGCCTTCACTAAAAGGCGAACCTTCTACACTATTATCTAAATAATTTAACCATGCTTTGCCTATTAAACCTGCACTTTTTTGTCGCGGAGAAGCACTGATTGAAACTCGTCGCAACCATATTGAAACTTGCTGTAGCTTTTGTAAATCACTGGTATTGGGATCCACTTTGATCGCCACAAGTAATTGTTGGGCTGCCTTTAGTACGGTATGACGAGTTGCGTGTTTGAACAGACGCCAAGTTCCCCAAGTAGTTAGAATAATAAGTAACAATAAACACCACCAACCAATAGCTGGTGGAAACCAAGAAATAGCCTCGGGTAAATGAATATCACGTAACGGTAAGGCTTGTTCCATTAGCGAATAACCTCTAGTGGATCATCATTGGTACTGCATTGCAGTAAGGTCATTTGCCACTTTTTGCTCAAAGCTTGTAAGTGTTGTTGTTGCTGTTGAAATCGTTGTTGATAGTCAGCTAAACGTTGCCGATCATTGGAATCAACAATAACGTCGCGGATGTTATTGGTAAAGCGAAAACGGCCTTTTGTTGGAAGTTGGCTTTCTAGCGGATCGTAAATATGGATTAATACCACTTCACAATGTTTGCCTAGTTTCGATAAATGTAATTCAATCTTGTCATTCAGACCACGAAAATCACTGATGATATAAATCAAACTGCCCGGACGAGTATGTTGAATAAGCCTAGTTAATACCTGTTCTAAAGAGATATTACTGTCATTATTACAATCGGGTTCTACTAAGGCATTTAGAAAATGTAATACCGCGTGCTTGCCGCCTTTAGGTTTGATTTCTTGGCAGCCATGTTCATTAAAAATTTGGCCACCAATACGGTCACCATTCGCTTGGGCTGACCATGCTAATAAGGCCGCTATTTTTGCCGCTTGAACCGACTTAAATACACCTCGAGTCGCAAAGGCCATTGTTGGCCGATAATCGACAGAAACAAACACCGGGCGTTCGCGCTCTTCACGATAAATCTTGGTATGAGTTTTGTCGCTTCGAGCGGTTACTCGCCAATCAATACTCCGAATATCATCACCGGGTTGATAGACGCGTGTTTCATCAAATTCCATACCGCGACCTTTAAAGCGTGAAACATATTCACCACTTTGGCCTGCTTGAATTTGATGACGACGTAGTTTTAACAACGCAATTGATTTGGCTAAATCAATCAGTGTTTTTAAACGTACCGAAACAAAATCAAGATCAGTTTTCACTGCCGTATTCATTTTTGATTTGCCTACTTAAGGTACGGCGACGCGGGCAATTAATTCATAAATAACGCGATCAGGGGTAATACCTTCTGCTTCAGCCTCATAAGATAGAATCAAGCGGTGACGCAATACATCAAAGGCAATGTCCTGAATATCTTCTGGGGTCACAAAATCACGTTGTTGTAGCCATGCTTTGGCACGTGCGCCACGATCTAAGGCAATGCTAGCACGGGGGCTGGCACCATATTGCACCCATGATGCGATATCTTCACCATAAAGGCTCGGGTTACGTGTTGCGATAATGAGTTGTAATAAATAGTCTTCCAAGTCATCACTCATAAAAATGTCTAAGACTTCTTTGCGAGCAGTTAATAAACTTTGCTGACTTATTTGTGAAGGTGTTGTTTGATCTGATGTTAATTCACCCCGCGCTTCAGATCGGGCTAAATGTAAAATATCTTTTTCATGTTGAGCATGAGGATAGTCAATTTTGACATGCAACATAAAACGATCTAATTGTGCTTCGGGTAGTGGGTAAGTGCCTTCTTGCTCAATTGGATTTTGAGTCGCCATGACCATGAACAATTCAGGCAACGGATAAGTTGCTGCGCCGACTGTTATTTGTCTTTCAGCCATTGCTTCTAATAATGCTGCTTGCACTTTTGCAGGTGAACGATTTATTTCATCAGCCAGAATCAAATTATGAAATAACGGGCCTTTTTGAAATTCAAAGGTACCTTGTTGAGGTCGATATATTTCGGTACCGGTTAAGTCTGCGGGTAATAGATCCGGAGTAAATTGTACGCGGTGAAAATTTGCTTCAATCCCTTTACTTAAGACATTAATAGCTCGGGTTTTCGCCAAACCAGGGGCACCTTCAACTAAAATGTGACCATCAGCTAACAGTGCGATGAGCATTCTTTCTACTAAAATATCTTGTCCGATAATCTGCTTGCTAATGTAGGTTTTAAGCTGATGAACTGCGATTTGTGAATGAGTCAAACTTGCCTCTGTCATGCGAAGTATTCCTTAGCTGTTGAAGGTTGTAATACTGTTTTTTTATTGTTCATAATTTGATTTCTTCAGCACACTTGTTGTGCCGAACCCTTTATCTGACGATAGGCTGTTTTAAAAGTTCCGCTTGCTTGGCTGCAAACAATACTTATTCAAGTATTGTTTATATCTTGGGTATTGACCACCCGCACTTCGCGTTGTGGGAATGGAATTTCGAAGCCATGTTGTTGTAGCGTTTCTAATATCATCAACATTAAATCACCGCCGACACGGTTTTTACCATCATCAATACCCGTCATCCAAAATTCGACAAACATATTAATTCCTGAATCGCCAAAACTGTCAATTTCACAATCGGGATGTTCTTCAATAGGGGCAGAGTCATCAGTTAATACTTGGGGATGTGTTGACACTTTTTCTTTAATGAGATCAACTAACTTTCTGATATCTGAATGGTAGGCGACAGAGAAATCAACACGATAGCGTTGTTTTTTATTTTTATGTGTCCAGTTGGTGAAACTTTCTACAATAAACTTCTCATTTGGCACCATGATGTCTTTACCATCATATGTTTCTAACGTTGTAGACCGGAGGTTTAATTCACGGACGACACCAGAACGACCATCTTCTAACTCAATGAAGTCATCAATAGAAATTGATTTATCAGCCAAGATAATAACGCCCGAAATAAAGTTAGAGGCGATAGACTGCAAACCAAATCCTAAACCAACACCCAATGCGCCGCCAAATACTGCCAAAGCCGTTAGGTTTATACCCATTATTTGAAGCAGTAATAATGATATAGCCAGCGTTATACTTACGGCCAGTAATTTAGAGGCTACTTCTTTGGTGCGAACATCCAGTTGTTGTTGTCTTCTTATAATATCTTGGCCAGTCGAGTTTGATACACGGCCTAGCCAAAATAGTAATGAACCGAAGATCGCAACACGCAATACGCCATAAACAGACAACTCGATATTACCTAATGTAATAGAAATATCTTCGAGTATGACAATTAAACCTTGTAAGCCATCCACTAAATGCAAAAACAAAATCGGGCTACCTATCCACTTTACGCTTTGGCGGATGGCTGAATTTTTTATAAAATATTTAACGAGTGAGTTAAATAATAGGAGGGCGGCAATAATTAATGCTATCTCAAGAATCCAACCATTTGTAATTGCTTGTGAGCTTAACTCAATCGCTATTCGAAGGATTAAAATAGCTAAAACCGGAAAAATCAAATTGGCCAATTTCCCCGAAAAGACATAAACAGTATGTTCATTTCCTGACTTTGCATTGAGCATTGAGGCATATTTTCTAATGCGAATGGCAAGGTTATAGGCAATAAGGTAAATCGACAGAATAATCGCAATCTGTAGATATGTTTCAGACTGGCTTAATATTTGAACAGTCTGTCCCTGAAATTTCTCAAGTAATTGATACAGTTTTTCCATAATGGTCATTGCCTTTATATATCGACATTAATTTGCCTGCTAAAAGGGTTTAGCATGACAAACGGTTGTATAGCACTACTTCAAGTTTATCATTAATACATCAAAGGTCGTTCTTACTGTTTAACGCTCTGAAGAAGTTTGATACGACTAAGTTGATAAGGTTAGTAAATCAAGAATATTCATTTTAATGGCGAGATGCGTAAGTTCAATATCACTTGTTACGCCTAGTTTTTTCTTAATAATATAATGGGCATTGGCGACAGTTTTGGGGCTGATATTTAAAGTGTCAGCAATATCTTGTGTTGGTGTGGCTTCAACCAACATACGTAATATTTCAAACTCACGGGCGGTGAGTTGATCTAAAGCGTTACTTTCTGTGCCGAGTTTTTCTAAGGCCAGTGCTTGGGCAATATCAGCACTCAATGTGTATTTACCTTGTTGTACATCGTGAATCGCGCGAATCAGTACGTCGGGATCACTGCTTTTTGTGACATAGCCTAATGCACCGGCTCTCGTAGCTTGCACAGCAAAACTTGGGTTTTGATGCATGCTAAAGACAATGATTTTGGCATCAGCACTAAATTGTTTAATGCGAGATATTGCCTCTAAGCCACCTTGACCGGGCATCGAAATATCCATAATGACAATATCAGGGCTGTGTTGTTTATAGGATAAGTAGGCTTGAGCGCCATCATTTGCTTCGGCAATCACCTGCATATTGTCTTGCTTTTGTAAGAGTGAACGATAACCTTCACGAACAATGGCGTGATCATCCACCAACATAATGGTAATGCTGTTATTCATAGTGTTGACCTTGTTTTGAGGTAACAGGAATCGTGATATTGACCGTTAAACCGCCTATTTGACCAGCAAGCAATGTGATGTTGCCACCTAGGGCCATCACGCGTTCGCGGATCCCCAATAAACCGACTCCTAGTGTGTTATCAAACGCATCTGCATTAGCAATGCCATCATCACCGATCGTAAGTTGAAGCGTATGATTTGCCTGATAAGTAATGATGACCTCTGCGTGTGAAGCTTGCGCATGTTTGGCGATATTGGTCAGGCATTCTTGTACGATACGATAAATATTAACGGGTAACGGTTCTGGCAAGCTATCAATCATGCCATTTAAGGTAAGTTGATAATGTGTTCTGCCTTTTGAACGGTTATTCCAGCTACTGACTAATTTATTTAGGCTGGTCGTTAAACCTAAGTCGTCCACTTCAGCAGGTCGTAAACGTGTCAACATACTGCGTAACACTTCCATCATATGACTGGTAATCGGGCTGATGGTATTGATTTCTGCCACAAGTTCAGGACTTTGCGTTTTAGCTGATTGTTTGATTGAGGCGGCAACGGCATTGATACCCGCTAAACATTGTCCAAATTCATCATGTAATTCGCGGGCAATATAACGATGATCTTCTTCCTGAATATTGAGTAGTTTTAATGCTAGTTGTTTATTGTCTGCCATGACCTGTTCCTGACTACTGGCTAGCTGATTAATGGTTTCACTTGTCCGTTTCCATTCGTCGATATCAAAAGAGGGAAGCCGAGTATTTAAATGGCCATCACGCATTTTCTCTAAGCCCATAACAATAATTTGAGCAGGCTTGAGCATACGATTTATGGTGATATAAACCAATATCGATACGGCAAAAATACTGACAAATAAGACGCCGATAACAGCACGAAGATTATTCCAAGCGCGTGCGGTTTCTATACGGTTATTTAAGGTAACGACGATTGCACCATAGGTCATGGCATTGAATGAAAACACTTTTTTTACTGCAAAGTCGGGTGAAAAAAGCTGTTGATATAAGGTGCCAAACCACACAGGCCAAGTACGCTCAGCTTCTGTGATTTGTTGGCATAAATTTCTGCGACGTATATCTGAGCGAGACAAAAACTGAATACACGATCCTGATAGATTATTGATATCAGGCCATAATTCGGTATTAGGAAACGTACTTGCAAAATCATTGCGTGCAAACATTTGTAATATTTGTGTTTTGACTTGAGTACCGATTCGACTGGCGGTAAAGTTTGCCTCAGCTTTGGCTTGTTTATCTGTTTGATACAGCACATAAAAGGCACTCGATATTAAACAGATCATGGCAATCAATAGAATTCTAGAAAACAGGTGGATTTTTAAATTCATTGAACCAGATTGCCTAATGTGAGTGTTGGTTAAGTTTAGGTCTTATAGCCGTTTAATGAAAGACATGCCTTATTTACAAGGAAATTTACCCGTATTTTACAGGCAAATATGAGGTGACGAGGGCCAGCTAGATAATATGTAATGTTGTTACGAATTGTTTCGTAATGAATTTATGGGGTTATTCATGTTACACAATCTTAGAAGGTTTATTGATGGGCTTAAGCTTATTTTTTCGGTATTGATGGTGGTTTATGCTTCTACAGCTGGAGCAGTGGAGGTTGCTGAGTCGTCTAGTACAGTGATGCCTGTTATTGTTATAGATGATCTGTAATTGGGCGATACAAAGATAAAAAGTATGCAAGATGATAATGTTGAATTAGTGACACATTTCAGTTAAGTGTTATGTTGATAATTAAATTTGTAAGCACTTTTTGTCGTGTTAGAGGTTCTACATTCTTTAGCCGTTATTAAGAAACGGTCAGAACAACGTTATTGACATCGTTTTGATGGTTATTGTGTCGTGACAGTTCAGAGCCAGTAAATGGGTTCAAACCGTGTATATCAAATAAGCGCTGTCAAAACAGACAATGCATACTCATGAGAGATGTAATTTAGGGGTAATGTGAGAGAGGTGAGGATTGAATGCATGTGATTAATTAGTTCAAACAATCAAAGAAAATAAAGCGTAACAAGCCTGCGGGAAATATGCCCGATAGATTTCGGGTTAAGATATAAAACATCCTACGCTGGCGGATAATTATTTAAACGTAGATCTCAATAACAAACAGGAGAATAAAGTGGATATTTTATTAATAGGTGGTGTAGCCACTGCAGGTGCGCTAATATTTTCAGCATGGTTGATGACTTTTGCTAAGTGGTACCCGATTCCAGGCATTGATGGCACATTTGATTTTGCAACCATGATTCGTGCCCATGTTGACTATGCTCTAATGTCAGTGTTCAACTTTAGTTTTTATGGCGCCGCCATGGGCGCTGGCATTGAGTTGTCAACAATCGCTTGCTGGTGCGTTGCTATTGGCGGTTTCACTAACCCAACTATTTTTGTTGTGGCTGCCTTAGATGAGAATTTTTGGGATAAAATGATCTGGAAAGTTTTATCTGGAATCAGCTTTTTGATTACAACAACTGGTTTTGTATGGATCGGTTACACCTTTATTCAACATTTTTTGAAAGCATAAGCTTTCACGACAGACTTTAGGACTTTAAAGAAAGAACCCTTATCTATGACCTTATTTGGATTACATTGGGCATATCCTCTAGCCTTATATCTTTTACCACTTATCGTGTTGCCGTGGTTTACACATAAGCAAGAAAAAACGATCGCGTGGAGCCAGTTTGTTCCCGTTGATCCTTTATCTAACATCATTGGCATAATCTTTAAGAGCTTAGCCTCAATTGTTGCAGCTTGTTTAATCTTTTCTCTAGCGGGGCCCTATGTGCCAGAGAAAAAAGTTGAGCGAGTTGGTGAGGGGGCTGAGGTAGTCGTTTTAGTTGATCGCAGTCGTAGTATGGATGATGCATTCGCTATCAAAGGCCAATTATTGATGGCCAGTGTGGGTAAATCTGATAGCAAACGTCGTGTTGCAAAAAAATATTTACAAGAGTTCATCGACAAACGTCCTGATGATCGTTTTGGCTTTGTCTTGTTTAGTGATAAAGCGCTGGATTTGTTGCCATTAACCTATAACAAAGAAACGATTCGAGCGACGGTTAATGCCAGTGCATTAGGTAAGGGTTTATCAGAAACTAATATTGCTAAAGCATTAATTAAAGCGGCAGAAATGTATGAAGACCAAACTTACCGTGGTTCAAGAACCGTTGTATTGGTATCTGACGGTGGGCAAGAGTTTAGTGATGAAGCCAAACAAAAAATTACCGAACTTTATAAGCAACAAGACTTAACGCTTTATTGGTTATATATGCGTTCAGTTAAAGGAATGACGCTCGATGAAAACGAAGGTGATAACAAAAGGTGGACAACAACACCAGAACGTAAGCTACATAAATTTTTCAAATCAATTGGTACGCCTTATCGACCGTTTGAAATTGGCTCAATGAAAAGCTTTTCAGAGGCAATAGATACAATTGACAAGCAACAGTATCAAACACTAATTGTGGAAGAAACTTTACCGAGAGAAGAAAAAGCACGCCCATTTCTTGTGGTCGCACTGCTGGCTATTTTGCTAATAATGCTGGCACAGTTATACACCTTATGGGGCGTTAGAAAAGCGCATCAATAATTATCAGTAAATAATAAAACTAAAAGAGAGGAAGCTATGGCAGACATGCAACACTTACAATCAGCTCGTGATAAGGCTCTAGCATTAGAGAAGATTGTTAATTCGGTTGTGATTGGGCAAGAGAAAGCAATTAGGTTAATTTTAATTGCTCTACATTCCCGCGGGCATGTATTGCTTGAAGGGGGGGTAGGTGTCGGTAAAACCACTTTACTTCGCGCGTTTTCTAAAGCACTCGGTGGAGCGTTTGGCCGCATTGAAGGTAGTGTTGATTTAATGCCAAGTGATTTGCTCTATAGTGCTTGGGTTGATAGTGAAGGTAAGCCTGTTATTGATCCAGGTCCTCTTATCGCTCATGGTGATGATACGGCTGTCTTTTTCTTTAATGAAATTAATCGCGCACGCCCACAAGTTCAATCACTATTATTACGTGCTATGGCAGAACGCAGTGCAGAAGCCTTTGGTCGTGAATATAAATTCCCTCACATGGTAGTGTTTGCTGATCGTAATGGTGTTGAAAAAGAAGAAACATTTGAATTAAGTGCGGCTGCTCGTGATCGTTTTTTATTCGAAATTGGCATAGCTAATCCAGAACAACTGCACGATCGAAAAGCATTGATTTTTGACTCCAAATTTCATGATGTCGATGAATTATTAAGTGGTTTAACAGAACCTTTACTCGATTACACAGAACTCAATGCATTGGATAAAGAAGTGCAGCAAGCAATCTTTGTCTCACCAGAAATCGAAGACTATATTATTCGTATCTGGGATGCCACGTGGAAACCCCATGAGTTTGGTATCGATATTCCTGATGTGTTTATGGAAGATTTAGTGGTGGCTGGCGCTAGTGTCCGAGGTATGTCAGCAATGGTCAGAGCTGCCAAAGTAGCGGCCTGGTTAGAAGGGCGTGATCATGTTCTACCAGATGATGTACACACTGTTTTATTTGCAACGTTAACGCATCGTGTTTTCTTATCGCCCATTTATGAAAATCGTCGTGAACAGATAATGCCTCAATTTATTGCCGCTTTGCGTGATCATATCTCAGCTCCTTAAGCTAAGCCCTAATTCTCTTTATCTATTAGCGGGTGTATATGAGCGACAATAAAAAACGACAAGATGAGTTTAGTTATCGTTATCCACACAAGGTTTATGGCAGTTTACCTGGTGTACATCATGGTAAATCGCTAGGCACTGGTGACAGTTTTGCAGGTTTTTCTGATTTATTTGACTACCCAGATCCAAGACGGTTGGATGTGCGTGCCTCAATTCGCAATAATTTAGCAACAGGTGGCGATAATTATCTTGTTAAACGCTATCAACAACGATCACCCATCACGTTGTGGATGATGGCTGATTTATCAAATTCTATGGCAACGTCAAGTGTTAATAATGAGCAGTTAGCCAAATTAACGCAATTAGTTGCTCATTCTGCTGTGAGTTTAGGTGACCGGTTTGGTTTGGCTGGATTTGACTCTGGATTACGACAAGATGTGCATATGATGCCAACGCGGCAACGAAGTATGCCGATTATTGCTGCTGACATGATTCGGGATGCTGGGGTGGCAACATCTGCCGGTGTCGATGGCTTAATTCATGCGGCTAATATGATTACGAGTAAGCATGCAATTGTCTTTTTAGCTTCTGATTTTTGTTGTGATATTGATGTCATTGATAAGGCACTCAGGCAGTTATCTCGTTACACCGTGGTTCCTGTTGTTTGGCGGCATGATGATGTCAGCCACTTACCATCCCATGCAGGTTGGACAGAGGTCAGAGATTCGGAGACAGGTGACCGACGTAGTGTTTGGATGAGACCCAGTATAAAAAAACGTTGGGAGCAAACCATTAACAAGCACTTTGAACAGTTAACAGCCTGCTTTGTACGCCATCGCGTGAGACCATTATTTACTAATGGCGACGTAACCGGCGAGCAGCTTACCAATTATTTTTTAGGTAGGAATTAATAATGATAAATTTAAGATATGGCATCTTAAAGTGGATGATGTTCATCATCATAACGTTTTATAGTGGACTGAGTTTTGCTGTTGATGATGCCCTTGATGTCTCAGTTGACCATTCATGGGGATTATTATTGGGTGACAATGTGACTGTCGAGGTCGATTTGACATCTCTGGATCAAACGATAGACAAATCGAGCATGCCTATTGAAGGCAAACGTTACGGTACATGGTTGTATTTAAAAACAATTGACCTCACGTCGTCAAAGTTGATGTTTCATTATCAACTTGTAAATGTACCTCTTAAAAATACGACGATTGAAACGCCCATTTTTGATGTGAAAAAAGCTGATGGACAATGGATTACACTGCCAACAATAGCAATAACGATTGGGCCTTCGTTAGTATCGGAACTTGGCTTTGAAAATATCATTGCTAAACCAGATTTGAAACCAACCTTGATTTCAACGACTGATTCGCAGAAACACTTAAAATTTTATGCACTCTTGGCTATTATTTCAGCGATTGTTTTGGGGCTGTGGCATTTTGGTTGGAAAATGAAAAACCGTCAGCCATTTGCACAGGCTGTTCATGATTTGTCGCGGTTTAAACTTCACGCTGTAAGCGCTGATCAAGCAGCTCGAATTTTACATTCAGCTTTTAATCACACTGCTAATACAGTCGTTGTGTATGGCGAGTTGGATAGCCTATTTGAAAATCACCAATGGCTACAAAGTTTGCAAACTGAAATAACGTTATTTTATGAGCAATCAGAACAACATTTTTTCGCACGAGATGCCCAACAGGGGCCTGATCTCAACAGCGTGAGAAAATTAGCTAAAGCTTGTCGTGTTAAGGAGATGCTGGCATGAATAAATTATTCCACTTAGCACATTGGTTATTAGTCGCCATTTTTGTGATAAGCCTTATCGTTGCTGCTCAAACCGGCTATGCACTATGGCAGACCAATAAGGTGAATAATTTTATTAAAGGCGATGTTGAATTTGAGCAGGTACCTGAACATCTAAAATCACAGTTTGCACACGCTTATCGTGAGGTACAAAATGATCAGTCTGACTTTGCTTTAGCTCGGCTCACAACCGTATTAGCAACAGAGGATCCTGATCTGGAAGCTGCAGCTTATTTCAATCGTGGAAATATTCATTTACGTCATGCTCTAGCCACAGATGAAACTGATACTGCGCGTATTTCATTTGTCGGTCTTGCCAAACAAGATTACCGTAATGCTTTGTTGTTAAATTCTTCACTGTGGGATGCCCGTTATAATTTAGAATTAGCATTGTTGATAGCACCAGAAGAACCGCCTATCTCACAAACTTTTGATAAATCGAAAGCTCGGAAAGGCGTAGTAGTTCAAACAACTGGTTTTGTGGTTGATTTGCCATGAAGTTATCTTATCAGTCACGTATTACGGCCAATACTTTTTTTATATTGCTGGTTACTTTACTGATTGTAGCGGCTTTGTGGTTCCCTAACTCTCAGCGCACAGTAAAAGTGATGGACTTACTGTTTGTTATTGATATTACACAAAGCATGGATGTGAAGGATGTGGAACAGGACGGTGAAACCATTAGCCGTTTAACTTGGGCAACAGACTACACCAAACAAACGCTACAACAATTGCCTTGTGGTTCTCATGTTGGCCTTGCAGCCTTCAGTGAATCACGCAGTTTAGTGTTAATTAACCCTGTGGAAGTGTGTTCTAGTTATAACGATCTCGCACAAATGCTGTCAAAAATTGATGGTTCGATGGCTTGGGCATTGTCTAGTGAGGTGTCAAAAGCAGCCTTTGGTGCCATTGATCAAGCAAAACTGATGGAACCTAGTCCCGATGTTGTTTTTATTACCGATGGTCATGAAGCACCTCCTTTACATGAAACGCTTTTCCCTAAATACAAAGGTAAACTAGACGAGATATCAGGTGTTTTTGTAGGGATTGGTGGTGATAAGTTATTACCGATTCCAAAACATGATATTAATGGAAAAGAAGATGGTTTCTGGCAGCAAAATGATGTCATGCATGAAGATGTCTATGCGTCACTTAGAAAAGGGGCTGCAGACATACGTGCGGCAAGGCCCCGAAACGAACATTTGTCATCACAGAAAAAATCACATTTAGAAAGCTTGGCAAAAATGCTCGACTTTGATTATGTTATGTCGCCTACCAACACCAATACCGTTATCAGTGCATTGAAAGGCAAAGTGAAAACACGAGACCAAGTCGTAGATTACAATTGGGCACCGTGGTTTGCAGGCATCGCATTGATTCTACTTGTTTTATTGTATTTACCTGTTCGTCTTTTTCGCGATTAAACAGTAAAAAGGTAAGGCTTATTAAATTAAGCTTAATTTAGGTATTTGCTCCAGGCTAAAAAGCAGTTAATCAATAAAGATTAACTGCTTTTTTCATTAGTATGGTTGCAATATGACTTCTGTAAAGTGAAGTAAAGTAATCAAAATAGTATTGGTCGAGCGAGGGCTAACACTCTCTTCTTAGCGGCTTTATCGATCAAGCTGTCATTGGAGTAAGCGCCAATCAGCTCATTAATCTCTCTTATATGCGGCATTAATAGCGATTTGTCTCTTGCCTTAACATCATAGTGATTTAGTACTTTTAACAAAGCAACCGTAGCAAGGTTTAGACTTTTATTTTGTCTCGGAAATGGTCTGTCATAATTTGTTGGGAGGCCTAGCTTGTGAATAAACTGCTCTAACACATCACCTTCATATTTGAATGCTGACACCTTATTTTTACCAAACACTGTTTGGCATTCGTTGATAAAGCCCTGATAGTCTAAATGCTGAGAAAACCAGTCAATATCTAACATGTCTGAAAAAGATAAATCTTTGCCATAACAGGGATTATTTTCAACTTGAGGATTGCGAATACATTGCTTGTAATAAGCTTCAATAAAATCGAGTGGCTCACGAAACCATGCCCATATTTCAATATCAAATCGTTTAGCCAACTGAGATAGAATAGCTTTTGATTCATCAGGAAAGTCCCACCAGTAATTGTAAATACCTTCAGATGATAGAACGATAGTGTGTGTATCTTGTTTAACTTGTGAAATCATGTTGGCCATGTTTTCTAGGAAATTGTCCAAATGTGTTGAGACTAAGTTTTTCTCAAACCATTGGTGTTTTGGTGCGTTAGGGTTATCGACACGTTGATGATTATGAGGGTAAAGAATCCCTTTTCTTCTCAGCTTTCCTTGCTTTTTATCGAGGTAGCTTTGAATGCTTGTTGTTCCTGTTTTTGGCGTACCAACGTGAATGATGAGTTTCAGTAATTGCCCTTGGAGTGGTTTTAATAGCCCATCGAGTTCGTTAGCAAAATAAATACTGGGTTTGGTCATGTTGATAGTTAAAACGCTTAAGAAGTGGAAATCAAGGGGTCAGGGAAATCAAGGGGTCAGAGTAAATCTATCAAGGGGTCAGAGTAAAATGATTTCTAAAATAATCAGCGTCAATGACGTCATTTCAATATTGTAACTTGAGGGTTTCTTCAAACTTCAATCTAGTCTGACCCCATTGATACCATTGATAGACCCCATTGATACATTCATTGATATAACCCCATTGATACAAAATACCTAAAAAACAGTGTTCCAAGTGATACCCACACTTAAATCAGGATCTTGTCCTGCACTGGCAATATTAGCGGACAGACTTAAACGGTTCATCTTATTAAATTGATGTACGACATCAGCACCAATACGTAACCAATTTTGTCGAATATCATTCCCTTGTATAGAAAATGGCATACTCGTCACTCCTAAAATATTGGCAGAACCACTGATGCTAGCGGCTTGATTATCAAACCGATGTGCCCACTCAGTACGCCCATAAACAGTGGTGGCTTGACTAAGCATATAAGCACCCGTTAGGCCTAAACGTGATTCTTGAGCTTGGTGACGCTGACTATCGAAAGTGGCCGCGGCAGTCCCGCCTGTTTCTTGGTAGGCGTCGGCTCGGGTACGGGTCACCGTGTATTGGACACTAGGACTAAAACGGATGGCGCCCAATGCAAATGCATCATGCCAATCGAGGCGAGTGCGAAATGAAGCCGCATTCATATCGGTTTCACCATCAGAGGTAACCGTGCCAGCAGAATAACCACGTCTAACCTTGACATCCCAACGACCGACCATCGCTAAGGCAGAGGCTGTAAGCTTAGTATTGGGTACATTCCAATCCAGTTCAGCTAACACATATTGTCCATTTAGCTGACTCCGACCTTGCCATGCTTGGTCAATATGCGCTTGACTTTGACCAATCCCGATACCTGCTCTTAAAGCGTTATTAGCAAAGTCATGACAAGCACCGACTTCAGCAAGACTGGTCCACCCATTTCCATTAGTATGCACCCGGCCTAAATCAGCACTGACCCAGCCACACTGTTCACCATCACTCATTGCCATATCCATCAGAGAGCGATGATGAGCACCATTAAGAGTGAGCGAGGTGAGCGATTCTAATTGGGTATGAGGAGCGACTTGCAAATCAAGGCTGTTACTTAAGTCCGTTAAACCAACAATGCCACTATTGTCACCAAATTTAACAATGTAGGCTTCTAAGCCATTAGTGCTTAGCCCGTAACCGGTTATTACTGAGCCATCGCTATTGACTGCGCTAGCAGTTGCAAGAGCTGACCAGCCAGCCAGGTCGACGCCTGACGCGGTTAAAATGTCATCGATCCTTTGCATGCCCGTGGCCTGCGTCCAGCGAAAGGCCACATTGCCATTAGCATCCATACCTTCACCAACGACCACATTGCCATCTGCGGAGACGCTGTTGGCTTCACTATTAAAGCTACCCCCTGCAATATCACCTAAACCGACCATGCCACCGGCTTGTGTCCAGCGAAAGGCTTCGTTGCCATTAGTGATCTCACTCCAACCAACGACCACATTACCATCTGCTGAGACGCTGTTGGCTTGACTAAGAAAGTTACCCCCTGCCAAGTCGCCTAAACCGACCATGCCACCGGCTTGCGTCCAGCGAAAGGCTTCAGAGCCACTAGTGCTATTACTTGTACCAACGACCACATTACCATCTGCGGAGACGCTGGTGGCGTAACTACTAAAGTAACCCCCTGTCAGGTCGCCTAAACCGACCATACCACCGGCTTGCGTCCAGCGAAAGGCTTCAGGGCCATTAGTGCTAACACCATAGCCAACGACCACATTACCATCAGCGGAGACGCCGTAGGCTTGACTACCAAAGGTACCACCTGCCAAGTCGCCTAAACCGACCATGCCACCGGCTTGTGTCCAGCGAAAGGCTTCGCCGCCATTAGTGCTATTACTCCCACCAACCACGATATTGCCATCCCCAGATATGTTTCTTGCAGTACTATAATAAGCACCCCCTGTTAGGTCGCCTAAACCGACCATACCCCCGGCTTTTGTCCATAGAAAGGCTTCAGTACCATTGGCACCTTTAGTCAAGCCAACAACAGCATCACCGCTGCTACTGATACCTAGGGCGTTACTATAAAACACCCCCCCCTGTCAGGTCCCCTAGTGCAGTTATAGTATCCGCAGCTTGTGACAGTGAAGGTAGGGTCGAGCTAAGAATTAATGTTGCCAGCACGCTTAAATTAAATGATTTAAGTGATGCCAATGGACATTGATGTGGGATATTGATTTCTGGTAATGTTTTTGAGTTAATCATTCTAATTATCTTGTAATTTAGTAGGTTTTTTATGCATTTACAGTCTTTCGGTATTTTTCATTAATAGAAATCATAAGTCAAACAGGAAGCAAAAATCAAGAGAATCAAGGGGTCAGAGAATCAAGGGGTCAGAGTAAAACGATTTCAAAAATAATCAGCGTCAATGACGTTATTTTAATGTTGTAACTTGATGGTTTCTTTAAACTTCAATTTAGTCTGACCCCATTGATACCAAAAATGGTAGTAATGATTTAAATTTACCAGAATCTTACGATGCTTGTTTATAACTCGGGTATTACATTTGGCACTTGAATTCACCCAGAGAAATTACTTGATTTAAACCAAACTTAATCTTGTTCATTTTCCTTGTCTTCTTGAACAAGTGACACAATTGTCCAACCATGTTCGGGAACAATAGCCTCCATTGCAGTGAAAAAATACAGACGTTTTTTGTTATTAATCGCAAATAATGGTGTCGCGCGTTTGCCGTACTGTTCTTGATAGGCTTCATAGCCAAAGCTTTCGCTCAGTTTAGTTTGTTTGGCTTTTGCACCTTGGGCGATCAAGCTAGCTACTTTAGAAAAGGTGATGTCACTCCCAAATAAAATATGGTAACCATGAGTGGCTTTAGTTCGTGATTCTTGTTCTATGCCTTCCTTGTCTTTATCTACTTCAGTGCTGAGCGTGTAAACATGATTACTGCCAAATTCAGAGCGAAACCTTAGTCCTGCAAGGGCATTAAGCTCTTTTTGCGGTGTTAATGTTAGTACTTGTCCTAGGCCTATTAAATCAAGGTGGCGATCAGCATGATCAGATACCGCATTGCCATAGTAGGTATCAAGTCCGGCCATTCTTGAGGCTTTAACATTAGTCCAACTACTATCCGTCAGGCGAGTGCGGTAACCAGCATCATTAAGTGCTTTGGCAATGACAATGGCAGTCGGGTTAGCGCCGATAATTAAAAAACCGCTGTCATCTGGGTTTGCAACACCGAGTTTCTGTGCGATAAATTTTGCAGTGGCGCCCTGCAATATAACGGTGCCGATAATGATTGTGAATGCTAGTGGCACTAATAGTTCAGCATGTTCAACGCCAATTTCTTGTAACCGAATTGCAAATAGTGCGGTGACGGCAGCCGCAACAATTCCGCGAGGGCCAATCCAACTGATTAATGTTTTTTCTTGCCAAGTTAGATCGGAACCTACCGTTGAAGCAAATACTTTGACTGGGCGAATAACGAATTGAATAAGAATAAACACAAACAGTGCGCCAATCCCTAAGGCTTCAAACTGAGCGAATTCTAGGCGTGCAGCTAATAAAATAAACAGCCCAGAGATAAGTAAAATACTGAGACTTTCTTTGAAGTCAAGAATGTCTTCCACCGGTACATTTTTCATATTGGCAAGCCATATTCCCATCACTGTTACTGCTAATAAACCTGATTCTTCAGAATGATGATTTGATAAAGCAAATACACCAAACACTAAGCACAAAGTAGCTACATTGTGTAAGTATTCAGGCATTAAATGTTTGCGTAATACAAGCCCGAATAGATAAGCGGAAAGGCCACCAATCGCCGAGCCAATAATCAGTGTTTGACCGAACATATATAATGTGTGACTAACCGATGCATGCCCTTGTAATTGCATTGATAAGATGACTTCAAACACTAATACGGCAAGAATGGCACCTAGCGGATCAATGACGATGCCTTCCCAACGCAATATATTTGAAATGGTGGCATTTGGGCGGACTGTTCTAAGCATTGGGACTATTACTGTGGGGCCTGTGACGACCATCATCGCACCAAATAAAAGTGACAGTGACCAAGAAAACGTTAGAATATAATGGGTTGCTAGCGTGATACTGACCCAAGTAATGGTCACACCTAACGTTAGCATGTTGCGAACTACTTTTTGTAGACCTCGAATTTCATCAAATTTGAGGGTGAGACTCCCTTCAAATAGAATAATAGCGACCGCCAGGGATACCATGGGGAAGAGTAAGGAGCCGAATAAATGTTCTGGGTTCAACCAGCCAGTGAGTGGCCCCAGAATGATTCCTGCAATGAGTAAAAATACAATTGCAGGCAGTTTTACCCACCATGCAAACCACTGGCAAAAAATAGCGACAATGCCGATGACAGAAAGAGCAATTACAGCTTCTTGGTGCATAGGATTTCCTTGGTCTTTTATGCGTTAATATTGGTTTTTACTGAAAAGTAATTGGCTATAATGACATTAATAAGAAAGAAATTGGAAAATATTTACCTGTGGACGGCGACTTCTGCTCGACGGTTGAGCGCACGTCCTGATGTTGATTTATTCGTTGAAACAGGATCCCATTCCAAATGAGCTGAGGTGGTAATTAACGATTCTGCTAACTGAGCTTCTTCTATCAAGAAGTTCTTAATGGCAATGGATCGAGAGTCAGATAAAGCAGCATTCAACCTTCTTCGTCCGTGATTATCAGTATGACCTGAGATAGTAATGCGTTTGATACTATCGTCTAACTTTACGTAGTGCGCTAATTTACGAAGTGCTGCTTTGGCTTCGGGGGTTAATTCGGCTTTTTCTAGAGAAAAATAGACGGTGAGTTTGCTAATATCTTCATAGGAATATGTCGGTAAGCTTGCTACACATTGTTCGAAAGCTGGCATTGAGTCTGCTAAATGAACGCTAGATACTAATACGCTGATTTCTTCGTTGGCGTTTTGGCTTTGGTAACTCAGGGTGGGAAAACGTCCTTGTTGGATTTCAGTTAAGGCTTTGTCTGCGAAAATTCCTGTCAATACAAACTCCGTTTGACCTCGTTCTGTCGGCAAGGATGTTATGAATGAAGGTTGTTGGGTATTTTGCCAAGATGCTTGCGTTACGCCAAAGTTCACCGTGTTTTGAACTGCAGGATAGAATTTTGTGGTGAACATAAGCCGTAATGGTTTACCTGCTTCTTGTTGAAAGCTGGCCTCACCAAAATCATCGATTGATTGACTCATCGTACATTTAATCGGTGTTTCAATCACTTGCCAGTGAGTATCAGTCAAAGGCGCCTGAAAGAGTTGAGCTTGAAGCGTAGATGATAATGCAAGCAATAAAAAGTAACGTAATAATTGTGTCAGCATAAATACGATTTGTTTTAATATTTTATCAGTGAATGAATAGGGTAGTCTGCGAGTTGATCGCGACCATTAAGCATTTCTAATTCGATAACAAAGCCACAAGCCACCACTTTACCACCCAGTTTTTCTACTAATTGACAGCTGGCTTTGGCAGTGCCGCCTGTAGCGAGTAAATCATCGATAAGTAAGATCCGATCCCCTGGATTGATAGCATCAATATGAACTTCTAAACTCGCATTGCCGTATTCTAATTGGTAATCAACTGATTGCACATCGTAAGGCAGTTTGCCTGGTTTCCTCAACGGAATGAACCCGACATTGAGTTCCCAAGCGGCAAGGGTGCCAAAAATGAAACCGCGCGCCTCCATACCTGCTACTGCAGTAATGTTTGCGTCTTTATAGGGTGCAATAAGTGCTGATATTGCAAGTCGCAAACTCTCGGGATCTTGAACCAATGGCGTAATATCTTTAAAAATAATGCCTTTGATAGGAAAGTCATGAATGTCGCGAATTTTTGCTTTTAATTGTTTCATAAAGAAGTAATCTGTTGTCAGTTAATTTAATATAGCGGCTGAAAAGTATTTAGCTAAAGTATACAGCTGTTATCAACCGTCTAAGGAGTATTATTTGAGTGCTAAACCAAACACGAAGTAGATTATTACCACTGTTGATATTGGCAGCTATGTTATCTGGCTGTTTCAGTTTTGCAAGCAAAAACGTTGAAGATGATACCCCACATTATTATGTGATTGACGTCGATCGTGGCGCGGTAGCCGCCGAATTTGCTAGAGATCGTGTTTTACGATTAAAGCCAGTACGAGTTACATCCCATTTTCGTGACAAAACACTTGTATATAGAGTAGGTGAAAATGAATATCGTCCACAGCCGCCCCATCAGTTTTTTTCTGATCCTTCCGAAATGTTCACTGAACAGCTCCGACGTTGGTTGCAAAAGAGCGGTTTATTCAGTCAAGTGATTGTTTCCGACGATTTGCCTGCCGATATGATGTTAGAAACCGCTGTTACCGCCTTATATGGTGAACAACGGGATCAGTTCTCGCCTCAAGCTGTTTTAGAAATGCAATTTTTCTTGATGGATAATGAAGAAAAGAATACCAAACCTTTATTTCAGACTGGCTTACGGGTTGAGGTTGATATCGAGCAAAGTTTACCGTCAGACTTTGTAAATGGGTGGCAGCAAGGCCTTGAAGAATTGCTTTCGACCGTTGAAGATGATTTTAGCGGTTATTTTACAAAACTTGCCCCCTAGTACTAGGGTTGCCATAAAGGTGCAGGAAATCGCTGTGAGTGTTAAGATTAGCACTTTAGTGGCAAATTCACTGCCATATATTTAATTGGATGATGAGATAGATGACTGATATTGCTTTTGAGCTTGATTCGATTGATATTGAAGATGAAATGAAGCAGTCCTACCTTGATTATGCGATGAGCGTAATTGTAGGACGCGCACTACCTGATGTACGTGATGGCTTAAAGCCCGTTCATCGCCGAGTGTTATACGCAATGCGGGAATTAGGCAATAACTGGAATTCATCGTATAAAAAATCAGCACGTATTGTCGGTGACGTGATCGGTAAATATCATCCCCATGGTGATACAGCGGTTTACGACACGATGGTGCGTATGGCACAACCTTTCTCAATGCGTTACATGTTGGTAGATGGTCAAGGTAACTTTGGTTCGGTCGATGGCGATTCACCGGCTGCGATGCGTTATACCGAAGTGCGGATGGCTAAAATTACTCATGAAATGTTGGCTGATTTAGATAAAGAAACCGTTGATTTTATTGCCAACTATGATGAGTCAGAACACGAGCCCTCAGTGTTACCGACAAAAGTACCTGCTTTATTAGTCAATGGCTCATCGGGTATTGCGGTGGGCATGGCAACCAATATTCCACCACATAATTTGACCGAAATTCTCAATGCGTGTATTGCAATGGTTGATAAGCCAGATATTGATGTTGCTGGGTTGATGCAATACATCCCCGGCCCTGACTTCCCAACTTCCGCCATGATTAATGGTGCACGCGGTATTAGTGAGGCTTATCACACGGGGCGCGGTCGTGTTCATATCCGTGCTAGAGCAGAGATTGAAACCAATGACAGCACAGGACAGCAAAGTATTGTCGTTGTTGAGTTACCTTATCAAGTCAACAAGGCACGTTTGCTTGAGAAAATTGCAGAATTGGTTAAAGAAAAGAAAATTGAAGGGATTTCTGCTTTACGTGATGAATCAGATAAAGATGGCATGCGTATGGTGGTGGTTTTAAAACGGGGTGAAGTACCAGAAGTCGTTCTAAATAATCTTTATAAACAAACTCAAATGCAAACTGTATTTGGGATCAATATGGTGGCGATCGTAGATGGTCAACCACGCTTGTTGGGCTTAAAACCGATATTAGATGCCTTTATTCGCCATCGCCGTGAAGTCGTTACGCGTCGGTCATTATTTGAACTTCGTAAAGCCCGTGATCGCGCTCATATCTTAGAAGGCCTTGCTACTGCGTTAGCGAATATTGATGAAGTGATCGCACTAATCAAGTCTTCTAATAGTCCAGCTGAAGCAAAAGAAAGTTTATTAGCGCGCGGTTGGGCTTCAGATATGATTCTGGAAATGCTTGGTGCAGCAGGTGCTGAAGCGTCTCGTCCTGAAGGTTTAGAAGCTGAACTTGGCTTAGTTAATGGAGCGTACAATCTATCTCCTGTACAAGCACAAGCTATTCTAGATATGCGTTTGCATCGTTTGACTGGGCTTGAACAAGATAAAATTTTGGATGAGTACCGTGAAGTATTAGGTGAAATTGCGGCCTTACTCGCCATTCTTAGTGATCCGGATAATTTGATGGCTGTTATTCGTGAAGAGTTAGTTAAAGTTAAAGAAGAGTTCGGTGATGAACGTCGTACTGAAATTTTGGATGCACATCTTGATTTAACCTTAGAAGATTTGATTTCTGAAGAGGAAATGGTAGTAACCTTATCGCACGCGGGTTATGCCAAAACACAACAATTAGATACCTATCAAGCACAGCGACGTGGTGGTAAAGGTAAGTCGGCTACCTCAATGAAAGATGAAGATTTTATTGAACATCTATTTATTGCCAATACCCATGACACCTTATTGTGCTTCTCAAGTGCGGGTAAGGTTTACTGGAAAAAAGTGTATGAGTTGCCACAAGGTGGTCGTGCTGCTCGTGGTAAGCCGATTGTTAATATCTTGCCTTTAGAAGAAGGCGAAACGATTAATGCGATTTTAGCGGTACGTGATTTTGATGCTGATAACTATATCTTTATGGTCACGGCATCAGGCACCGTTAAGAAAACGCCATTAGAAGCCTACTCACGCCCTCGTGCCAACGGTATTATTGCTGTTGACTTGAAAGATGATGATCAGCTTATCAGTGTTGCACTGACAGATGGTCAATCAGATATCATGCTCTTTAGTTCAAATGGTAAAGTGATTCGCTTCCCAGAAACAGATGTACGCTCTATGGGACGTGTTTCTCGTGGTGTTCGTGGTATGCGACTACCAGAGGGTGTCGATATCATCTCGATGATTATTGCTAACGCTGAAGATGGTGCTATTTTAACGGCAACTGAATTTGGCTTTGGTAAGCGAACTGATTTAGAACAATATCGCGTTCAAGGCCGTGGTGGTAGCGGTATTATTTCTATTCAAACTTCAGAGCGTAACGGTAATGTCGTCGGTGCAGTACAAGTTCAGCCTGAGCATCAAATTATGTTAATTACTGATGGCGGCACCTTGGTACGTACACCGGTAAAAGATGTCTCCATTGTTGGTCGTAACACACAAGGTGTGAAATTGATCAACCTAACTAAGAAAGAAAAACTAGTTGGTTTGGAGCGAGTATTAGAGGAAGAAGAGGAGACTCTTGGTTCTGAAATCGAGGCCACTGATACTGACGAAACAACAGAAGAATAGACTATTGAAACCGTATAATTTTAGTGCTGGGCCAGCGATGTTGCCCGCAGATGTGATGCAAAAAGCACAATCAGAAATGTTAGATTGGCATGACTCAGGTATGTCAGTGATGGAAATGAGCCATCGAGGTTCTGAATATACCTCAATAGCGCAAAAGGCTGAGGCTGATTTACGCGATTTGCTAAATATTTCTGATGATTACGCTGTACTGTTTTTACAAGGTGGTGCAACAAGCCAGTTTGCAATGATTCCGATGAATTTACTGCGCGGTAAAACGAAAGCGGATTATTTCAATACTGGTGCTTGGTCACATAAAGCAATAGATGAAGCAAAAAAATATTGCGAGGTAAATATTGTGACGGATTCTACTGGCAATCATTTTACGACGATTGCTGATAAATCCACGTGGCAATTTTCTGCTGATGCGGCTTATGTACATTACACTGTCAATGAAACGATTCAGGGTCTTGAGTTTGATGATATTCCTGATACAGGCGATATTCCTTTGGTAGCAGATTTTTCATCGACACTTTTATCACGACCTATTGATGTGAGTCGATTTGGATTGATTTACGCGGGTGCGCAAAAAAATATAGGACCCGCAGGTTTATGTATTGTGATCGTGCGTCGTGACTTATTAGGCGAAACAGTCGTGGGCACTCCGACCATGTTTAATTATAAAATTCAAGATGATAACGGCTCAATGTACAACACACCTGCTACTTATAGTTGGTATTTGTCTGGACTGGTGTTTGATTGGCTAAAGCAGCAAGGTGGATTAGCTGCCATGGCGGAAGTTAATCAGCGTAAACAACGAAAGTTATATCAAGCTATTGATAATAGTGAGTTATTTAATAATCCTGTTGATGTTCGCTATCGTTCATGGATGAATGTGCCGTTTACGCTTGTAAAACAAAATTTGGATGCTCAATTTCTAGCCGAAGCCAAGTCGGCAGGATTATTATCCTTAAAAGGACACAAAACATTAGGTGGTATGCGTGCGAGTATTTATAACGCAATGCCAGAAGCGGGTGTGGATGCACTCATAGCCTTTATGTCTGAATTCGAAAGAAAATACGGTTAAATACATACTATGACTGAACAACAAGCACTGCAAATTATTCGTGATGAAATAGATAGTACTGATTTACAAATACAAGCCTTGTTGAACAAACGCACGGCGATGGCAGAAGAAGTGGCACGAATCAAGATCGCTAATGGTGAACAAAATGGTGACTTTTATCGCCCTGATCGAGAGGCGATGGTACTTCGACAAGTCATGGAGCGAAATGAAGGCCCGTTAGATGCTAAAGAAATGGCGCGTTTATTTCGTGAAATAATGTCGGCATGTTTAGCTGCTGAAAAACCTTTGCAAGTGGCTTATCTAGGGCCTGAAGGCTCGTTCACCCAAACTGCTGCTTTGAAACAGTTTGGTGGTTCAGTTGAATTACATTCTATGTCGACGATTGCAGATGTCTTTCATGCTGTTGAAACTGGTGCAGCTAACTATGGCATTGTGCCCGTTGAAAATTCTACTGAAGGCATGGTTACCCATACTTTAGATAGATTCATTAATTCACCACTGAAAATTAATGGTGAAGTCTCTCTACGAATTCACCATTATTTATTAAGTAAATCAACTGAATTAGCTGATGTAAAAGAAGTTTATGCGCATCCACAAGCGTTAGCACAATGCCGGAAATGGTTAGCAGAGCATTTGCCGGAATGTACATTAGTGGCTGTGAATAGTAATTCGGAAGCGGCAAAAATAGTCGCTAATCAACAAAGTGCAGCGGCTATTGCAGCAAATCGTGCTGCTGAGATTTATGATTTATCTGTTGTCGCCAGTAATATTGAAGATGAAGCTGATAATACGACGCGTTTTTTGGTGATAGGCAATCAAGATGTCGGGCCATCGGGTATGGATAAAACTGCTTTATTAGTGTCCACTAAAAATAAGCCTGGTGCATTACAGATTTTATTAAAACCTTTAGCAGATAGCGGCATTAGTATGACGCGCATTGAATCAAGACCGTCGCGTAAAGGCATATGGGAATATGTGTTTTTTATTGACATTGAAGGCCATTGCCAAGATAAAGCGGTTGCAGAAGCTTTAGTATTACTTGAGCAGGAATCTTCTATGTGCCGCGTGTTAGGTTCATATCCAAAGGCTGTATTGTAATGAAGCTTATCCTTGCTAATCCTCGTGGTTTTTGTGCCGGTGTTGATCGCGCTATTGATATTGTTGAGAGAGCAATAGAATTATTTGGAGCTCCGATTTATGTTCGCCATGAAGTGGTTCACAATAAGTATGTGGTTGATGGCTTGCGAGATAAAGGTGCCATTTTTATCGAAGAATTAAGTGATGTGCCTGATAATGCAACATTAATTTTTAGCGCCCACGGTGTATCAAAAAAAGTACAAGCAGAAGGCAAACTACGTGGCCTTAACGTATTTGATGCTACCTGCCCATTAGTGACCAAAGTCCATATGGAAGTCGCTCAATTTGAACGCCTAGGTCATGAATGCATTTTGATCGGGCATGCGGGACATCCAGAAGTTGAAGGCACAATGGGACAATATACTTCTGATATTGGCGGAATGTATCTAGTAGAAACAGCCGAAGATGTGGCCCAACTCCAGGTTAAAAATCCTGATGAATTAGCCTTTGTAACCCAAACAACCTTATCGGTTGATGATGCCTCGATAGTCATTGATGCTCTAAGAAAAAAGTTTCCCAACATTAATGGACCGCGCAAAGATGATATTTGCTATGCCACTCAAAACCGTCAAGATGCCGTCAAAAATCTTGCTAAACATTGTGATCTTGTTTTGGTTGTAGGGTCTAAAAATAGTTCTAATTCAAGTCGTTTGTCAGAGCTTGCCCATAAATTAGATACGCCAGCTTATTTAATTGATAACGCTGGGGATATTGATCCTAAATGGCTGGTCAATAAACAGGTAATTGGTTTGACTGCAGGCGCGTCTGCTCCTGAGGTTTTAGTACAAGATGTAGTTAAACGATTACGAGTATTAGGCGTAAACCAAACTGATGAAGATAATGGTTTACGTGAGACGGTTGAATTTTCATTGCCTAAAGCATTGAGAATTGATATTTCTAAGTTGGCAGGGTAGCATCGCGTAATGTCTTTTTTACCGGTATTTTTGTGGACTGATATATTAATTTATGTCTTGCTTACCTTTGTGAGCTCAGCCATTTTTTATATAAGGCGACACCCACATTTGCGTGCGCCTTGGAAATCAGTCTTGTTGCGTAAGCGTGGTGTGATTTCAATAATGATTTTGCTGTGTTATGTCGCAATCGGATTGCTAGATTCGGTTCACTTTAGAACCGCATTACCAACTGAGCAACCTACCGAAGCTATTCACTATTCAACAGACGTTATTACCTTACTGGATTTAGTTATTTTGCCATTACGGCAGCAAGTTGAAAAAACATACTCAGCGCCTTTTGCAACTCGATTATTTGTTCGAGAGGTAGAAACGACCTCGGAAGGCTCATTAAATTATGATTATCCAAGACTACTTTATGCTGGCTCTCATTTGACTGATGAGCACGATAAATGGTCAGATATTAGCGACAGCGTTATGCTTAATTTCTTATGGAGCTTATTGGTGTGGGCCGCCTTGTTAAGTGGAATGGTCATGTATCTGGCTAGGCGTCACAGCTGTTCTTGGCGTGCGAAAATACAACAAATCGTCTTAGGCAAATCTCAATACCCATATCGCACTCTATTAATTATTTTATTAATGCTGTTACTTGTTGGTTCTAATATTGCTGTATTGAGTAGTCAATACCATATTTTAGGCACTGATAAGGTAGGACAAGATGTGCTTTATCAAACGTTGAAAAGTGTTCGGACCGGACTCGTTATCGGCACCTTGACAACCTTGGTTATGTTGCCATTGGCATTATTTATGGGAATAGCAGCCGGTTATTTTAAAGGCTGGATAGATGATGTTATTCAGTATATTTACACAACCTTAAATTCAATCCCTGGGGTGTTGTTGATTGCGGCCGCCGTTTTAATGTTGCAAGTTTATATGAATAATCACCCAGAAAGTTTTGTCACTATTGCTGAACGAGCAGATATGCGTTTATTGTTTTTGTGCATTATCCTTGGCTTAACCAGTTGGACAGGCTTATGCCGAATTTTACGTGGTGAAACACTTAAGTTAAGAGAAGCGGAGTATGTGTTGGCTGCCAGGGCATTAGGAGCCGGTAGTTTAACGATATTACATCGCCATATATTACCTAATCTGATGCATATCGTCATGATTGCCATTGTGCTTGATTTTAGTGGTTTAGTGCTGGCTGAAGCAGTACTGTCTTATGTCGGTGTGGGAGTGGATCCTTCAATGATTAGTTGGGGTAACATGATAAATAGCGCCAGATTAGAGATGGCGAGGGATCCCGTTGTTTGGTGGTCACTCACAGCAGCTTTCTTGTCAATGTTTACCTTAGTACTGGCGGCTAACTTGTTTGCTGATGTGGTACGTGATGCATTTGATCCTCGCATGCAGGCGACACAATGAACGCGCCTCTTTTAGAAGTTAAGGGGTTAAAAACCTGGCTGGGTAATTCGGCACAGCCACTACGTGCTGTTGATGGAGTGGATTTCACGATTAGACGTGGTGAAACCTTTGCCTTATTGGGTGAGTCCGGCTGCGGTAAATCAATGACGGCTTTGTCATTATTACGTTTAAACCCCCAACCTATTAGTCATATTGTTGCCGGTGAAATTAAGCTTTTAGGCGAAGATTTACTTGGTTTATCAGAACTGGATATGCAGCATATACGTGGCCGTCGAATTGCGATGATTTTTCAGGAACCACAAAGTTCACTTAACCCGGTGCTGTCGGTAGGTGAGCAAATTGGTGAATGTTTGCAATGGCATTTTGGATTATCAGGGCAAGCATGTTACCTACGCACAATGGCTTTACTGGAATCTGTTGGAATTCCAGATCCCAAACAACGCATTAATGATTACCCACATCAGTTATCTGGTGGCATGAAGCAACGGGTGATGATTGCTATGGCTTTGGCTGGTGAACCAGAGTTGTTGATCGCAGATGAGCCCACCACCGCATTAGACGTAACGATTCAAGCGCAGATATTGGATTTATTAAAACAAATTCAACGTGATACTGGTATGGCGATTTTACTTATCAGCCATGATTTAGCGGTGGTGGCTCAAATAGCTGATCATGTTGCAGTCATGTATGCAGGCCAAATTGTTGAAAATGCTGCTAGGGAACAATTTTTCAAATATCATCAACATCCTTATACCGATAAATTATTTGAAGCTCTGCCAACAGAGCAAAAGCGTGAACAACGGCTAACCGTGATCAAAGGCAGTGTGCCGGTGTTAACACAAGTATTTAATGGTTGTCGTTTTGTTGAGCGGTGTGAGCATGCCATGGATGTCTGTCACTCTATGATACCCCAATGGCATCAGGTGAATAATGAACAGGTCCGCTGTCACTTATTCAATCCTGATCTTGTCATTAAGCAAGTTGAACAAGCAGTAGAATTGCATTCATCTCCGCTATCTGAGGTATTACCGACTGATAAATTAATTCTAGACATCAAAAGTTTACGCGTTCATTTCCCTATTAAAAAAGGATTGTTTCAACGTGTTGTGGGCCATGTAAAAGCAGTTGATGATGTAAGCTTATCACTCAAACAATCTGAAACGCTTGCCTTAGTAGGAGAGTCTGGTTGCGGAAAGACGACCGTCGGTAAAGGAATTTTACAACTGTTAGCAGTCACTTCTGGGGAAGTTAACTATCAAGGACGTGATCTAACCAAATTATCTGAACAAGCATTAAAACAGCACCGTTCATCGTTACAGATCGTTTTTCAAGATCCTTTTGCTTCGATGAACCCTCGAATGACGATTACCCAGATTATAGAAGAAGGCTTAACGGCTAAAAAATACACAACAGATCCATTAGCGAAAGAAAAACGAATAGACGAGTTGTTAGCCAGAGTAGGGCTACAGCCAGAAATCAAACATCGTTATCCTCATGAATTTTCAGGTGGACAACGACAGCGTATTTGTATCGCCCGATCCTTAGCTGCTGATCCTGAAATTATTATTTGTGATGAGCCTACTAGTGCACTAGATGTATCGGTACAAGCTCAAATACTCAATTTATTGCGTGAGATTCAACATGAATTTGGACTGTCTTTTCTTTTTATCACGCATAATATTTCGGTCGTTAACTATTTAGCTCACCGTGTTGCTGTTATGTATTTGGGGCGAATTGTTGAACAAGGAGATCGAAATGAGGTGCTACATTCACCTAAACATCCTTATACTCAAGCATTATTAGCCGCTGTTCCAGAGCTTGAGAGCGACAAGCAAATTATACGATTAGAAGGCGAATTACCGTCACCGGCTAATCCACCACAAGGCTGTCATTTTCACCAGCGATGTCCGAATGTTATGCCTAAATGTTTAGTTAGCTATCCCGAACGAACTGAATTATCGGCCTCACATGAAGTACGATGTTTTTTATATGAGGAAAATACTTAATGGATGCACAAACGCAATTAGAATTAGAAGCCGCAGCATTTCGTCAGTTGACGGAACATTTACAACAGCGAAATGATGTGCAAAATATTGACTTGATGAATCTTGCTGGTTTTTGTCGAAATTGTTTATCTAAATGGTATTTGGCCGCCGCTGAAGAAAAAGGGTTAACCTTTGATTATGAGCAAGCGCGTGAACATGTTTACGGTATGCCCTACAGCGAATGGAAAGATAAATACCAATCTGGCCCTAAGCTTTAATCATGTTTACAGCTAATGTCATGTAGTTTTTTAGCTAAGGCGTAAGTATCAGTCGTATCTCTTTCTTTGGGATGTAATACGCTAATTGTTTTGATAGTGTTGCGGATTTGCTGAAGATAATTACGGCAACAACGACATATCAAAAGATGAAAAAACAGGCCAAACCGTTTACTTAGTGGCAATTCACCCTCTAAATAATCACTTGCTTCTTCTGCTAGGTCTTTACACTCGATCATGTTAGTTATTGTCCTGAAATTTATCGATGCACTGGTGCAAGCTTGTTCTCGCTCTATGCAATAACACTCGAGCATTAGACGCGGAGATGTCTAGAATGTTACAAACTTCTTCCATTTTTATACCCTCCATATCATACATCGTGAGTGCTGCACGTTGGAGCGGAGGAAGTGATTGAAAAGTGCTTTCAATCGCCGCTTGTAACTGCTCATTGGCTAATAAAGCTTCGGGAGTAGCTTCTTCCCAACTTAACACGTCATCTAATCGGTGACCCGTGTTATCAAACTTGTCGGATGATACCGATTGCCAGCCGTCATCGAGAGATAGCATTCTATTTTCTCTACGGACACGACTCTTAGCGCCATTACTAACGATATGAAGTAGCCATGTTTTTAACGATGAGCGACCTTCAAACTTGGGTAATGCATTGATTGCAGATATCCATGCATCTTGAACAACTTCGTCAGCAAAAGCCTCACCAACAATTGCACGTGCAATGGATATCATTAGATTATGATATTTTGAAACAACTTTTTGAAAAGCTTTTTCATCACCGTTAATTAAATCAGTGATCAATGCCTGCTCATCGGTGTTAGTTAAATTTATTTTCATTAAGTTTGTAACAAAATAGTGTTGTGCCAGTCTATGTCAGTAAGATCGGTCATGGTGGACCGGTTGGGGTTTATTGTTAACCTATTTAATAACACTATAGGAAATTATTATGTCTTTTACTACTAAAAAAACAATGGCTTTAGCTGCTAGCGCAACATTAACGCTTGGTTTGTCTTTGTCGCCAATCGCTGTCAATGCAGATGTTAACCCTTTTACATCAGTCGAATTATCAAATGGCTATATGCAACTTGCAGAAGGTGGTTGTGGTGCTAAACAAAATGCTGAAGCAAAATGTGGTGGTGAAATGAAAGAAAAAGCCGCGAAAATGGAAGAAGGTAAATGCGGTGAGGCCAAATGTGGTGCTGACAAAAAAGCAGCACATGAAGCTAAGTGTGGTGGCGAGATGAAAGAAAAAGCTAAGAAAATGAAAGAAGGTAAATGTGGTGAAGCCAAATGTGGCGCTCACAAATAAGCCTGTAAGTTTGAGTTAAGTATAGTGAGAAGGGCTCTTTAGAGCCCTTTTTTATTAGAAGGAGAAAGCCATGTCAGTCTGTACATTAAGTAGAAGCCTACACAATATATTGGATGGTACTAAAGTATTAGATTTTTTAGCACCCTTAGCCTTAAGGTTATATTTAGCGCCTGTATTTTGGATGGCGGCTAATAGTAAGTGGAATCCATTTGATAGTGAAAGTTCATTAAATGGCACGATCCAATGGTTTGAAGGATCATTAGGTTTACCATACCCTGAACTCATGGCATATTTAGCTTGGGGAACAGAATATTTTGGTTCAATTTTATTAGTGCTTGGTCTAGCAGTACGTTGGATCAGTATTCCATTGATGATTACGATGATTGTTGCTGCTGTTACCGTTCATTGGGGAAATGGTTGGCTAGCAATCGCAGAGCCAAGTGCTCAGCTAGAGATGGCGCGTTCTATTTTGCAACAACACGGCAATTATGACTGGCTGACGCAAAATGGTGGGTTTGTTATTTTGAATAATGGTATTGAATTTGCGACTACCTATTTCATTATGTCGCTGACATTATTTTTTATCGGATCTGGTCAGTATGTCAGTGCTGATTATTGGATTGCTAAAAAGTTTTCTTATTGTTCAAAATAGCTCAGTACTAGATTTAGGAGTGTGTGATGTTAATTAAAAAAACAAGATTAGGTGAGTTACCTGCAAGTGAAATCACTGATCACAATGTCTATCTCAATCGGCGACAATTTTTAAATGGCGCAGCTATGGCTGCTACAGCAAGTCTATTACCAATATCAATGGCTAGAGCCGTATCAGCGCCAGAACCAAGCTATAAAAATTTGATTAAAAGCGCATACTCAACAGAAGACGCATTAACTGCTTATGAAGATGTCACTACCTATAATAATTTTTATGAATTTGGTACAAGCAAAGCATCGCCAGCCCTTATGGCGACCAAGTTTCCTGACAAGTCTAAACCATGGCGAATAACGATTGAAGGTGAATGCGATAAACCCGGTGAGTATGATTATGATGATTTAATTAGGCCTTTTACTTTAGAAGAACGTATTTACCGGTTTAGGTGTGTTGAAGGCTGGTCAATGGTTATTCCTTGGGTAGGATTTCCTTTAGCTGATCTTATTAAACGTGCACAACCTAATTCGCGAGCAAAATTTGTTGAATTCACAACGCTTTTCGACCCAGAACAAATGCCTGGGCAAAACCGAAGAGTATTACATTGGCCGTATACCGAAGGTTTGCGTATCGATGAAGCGATGAATCCTTTAACGTTGCTGTCAGTCGGCTTATATGGTCAGGAGTTACTCGGTCAAAATGGCGCACCCATTAGACTGGTTGTGCCATGGAAATATGGGTTTAAGAGTATCAAATCGATAGTTCGCATTCGTTTTGTAGAAAGCCTACCTCAATCGGCATGGATGAAAGCTGGCCCGAATGAATATGGATTTTATTCTAATGTTAATCCTAATGTTGATCATCCACGGTGGAGTCAAGCAAGAGAGCGCCGTCTCGGTGAATTTTTGAAGCGCAAAACGGAACTATTTAATGGCTATGGTGAGGAGGTCGCTCATTTGTATACGGGTATGGATCTGAGTAAGCATTTTTAATTAAATTATGATGACAAAGTTTAAAATAGGGTTATTTATATTCAGCTTATTTCCAGCAGTCTGGTTGACAGTGGCATTGTTGACGGACCAACTAGGTGCCAATCCCATTGAAGCGGTGACTAGGGAGACCGGCTTGTGGGCACTACGCTTCTTATGGATAACCTTATTAATCAGTCCATTGAGAGGGTTAACAGGATGGAATAAATTAACATTGTTTCGTCGAATGTTAGGTTTATATGTTTTTTTCTATGCTGCTTTACATATGTTGTTATACCTTTGGTTAGACCAGTTCTTTGATATAGGTGACATTGTCAAAGATATTATCAAACGACCTTTCATTACTATTGGCTTTTTTAGCTTTATTGCATTAATTCCCTTAGTCGTTACCTCGAATAATTCGATGGTAAAACGATTGGGTGGGCGCCGGTGGAAACAATTACACCAGCTGACGTATTTGATTGCTATTGTCAGTTCAGTCCATTTTTACATGTTGGTTAAACTTGATAAAACGGAACCCATTATTTACATCGCTTTGTTAGCAATATTGTTAGCCCCTCGAGTGAAACGACAATACAAGATAGCCGGCTAAAGACTTGATTCTTCATTAAGTTAGAGAGATATAGTAAACAGTCGATAGCATTTGTTGTTCGTTGGCAGGGCAATTCTACTTGGGAATAGAACAAAAACTGTTACAATACGACGTTATTTATGACGTTAAGCTTAGCGAAGGTATTTATGACTGATTTTGTTGATAATGATCCACAAGAAACTCAAGAATGGTTAGACGCACTAGAATCTATTATCGAAGTGGAAGGGGATGAAAAGGCCCATCACCTCTTAGAAAAACTTATTGATATGGCACGTCGCTCAGGTGTTAACCTTCCCTATAGTTCTAACACCGCTTATGTCAATACCATACCTGTTGATCAGCAAGAACGAATTACGGGTAATCAGGACATTGAACACAAACTGAGATCATACATTCGTTGGAATGCGATGGCGATGGTAGTCAAAGCTAATCTTAAACCAGGTGCGGTCGGTGGTCATATTGCTAGTTTTGCTTCTTCAGCGACCTTATACGATGTGGGTTTTAATCATTTTTTCAAAGGTGATAATTACGGTAATGGCGCTGATATGGTGTTTTTCCAAGGTCATATTTCACCAGGTATTTATGCCCGCTCATTCCTTGAAGGTCGGTTAACCGAAGAGCAGCTTAATAATTTCCGATTTGAATCTGACGGCAAGGGATTATCTTCTTACCCTCACCCTTGGTTGATGCCTGATTACTGGCAGTTCCCAACCGTATCAATGGGTTTAGGCCCTATTTTAGCCATTTATCAAGCCCGTTTTATGAAATACATGGCGCATCGTGATATCAAGGCGACAGCAGGTAGAAATGTCTGGGCTTATCTTGGGGATGGCGAAATGGATGAGCCTGAGTCATTAGGCGCCATAACGCTTGCAGGACGTGAAAAACTAGATAATCTTACGTTTGTCATTAACTGTAATTTACAGCGATTAGATGGGCCTGTACGTGGTAACGGTAAAATTATTCAAGAACTAGAAGCTATCTTTCGAGGCGCAGGTTGGAATGTACTTAAAGTTATTTGGGGCTCAGAGTGGGATCAACTGTTAGCGAAAGATAAAAAAGGTTTATTGCTCAAACGTATGGAAGAAGTAGTAGACGGCGAATACCAAAACTACAAATCTAAAGATGGTGCTTTTGTACGTGAACATTTCTTTGGTAAATATCCTGAATTGCTAGAAATGGTGTCAGATATGACCGATGAAGATATCTGGAAATTAAGTCGTGGAGGTCATGATCCTCGTAAGGTTTATGCAGCCTATAAACAAGCGACGGATCACAAAGGTCAGCCTACTGTTATTTTGGCTAAAACCGTGAAAGGTTATGGCATGGGTCATGCCGGCGAAGCTCAAAATACCACACACTCACAAAAGAATTTGGGTGTTGAGCAAATGAAGGTTTTCCGTGATCGATTTAATATTCCACTATCTGATGAGCAGGTTGAAGATATTCCCTACATAACATTAGATGATGATAGCGAAGAAAAGAAATATTTATTAGAGCGTCGTGAAGAGTTAGGCGGTTTCTTGCCAAAACGTAATCACAATGCACCATCACTAAAAACACCTGATTTAAGTATTTTCAATGCCATGTTGAAATCGTCTGGCGATAGAGAAATCTCTACCACAATGGCATTTGTTCGTATTTTAACGGCATTAGTTCGTGATAAAGAAGTCGGTAAAAACATTGTACCTATTGTGCCAGATGAAGCACGCACTTTTGGGATGGAAGGACTATTTCGCTCATTTGGTATTTATTCATCATCTGGCCAACTGTACGAGCCAGAAGACTCAGGCAAAGTGATGTGGTATCGCGAAGATACTAAGGGTCAAATTTTGCAAGAAGGTATTAACGAAGCAGGGGCTATGGCTGAGTGGGTATCTGCTGCAACGGCGTATTCAAACTACAATGTAAATATGGTGCCGTTTTATATTTATTATTCTATGTTTGGTTTTCAGCGGGTGGGTGACTTAGCCTGGTTGGCAGGTGATATTCAAGCAAAAGGCTTCTTAATTGGTGCAACCGCTGGCCGCACATCGCTTAATGGTGAAGGCTTGCAACACCAAGATGGTCATAGTTTGATACAGGCTGCGACAGTCCCTAATTGCATTAGTTATGATCCTACTTATGCTTATGAAATGGCCGTGATTGTCCACGATGGTTTCCGTCGTATGTATGAAGATCAAGAAAGTGTGTTCTATTATTTGACTGCGATGAATGAGAATTATACGCACCCAGATATGCCAAAAGGTGTTGAAGAGGGCATCATTAAAGGTTTATACAAACTCAAATCTGGCGGTAAACATAAGCTAAAAGCCCAATTGTTGGGTGGTGGAACAATTTTACGTGAAGTAGAGGCAGCGGCTGAATTACTTGAAAAAGAATGGAAAGTATCTGCGAACGTCTGGAGTGCGACGAGTATTAACGAATTGGCTCGAAATGGTATGGAAGTCGATCGTTATAACCGTTTACATCCACAATCAGACAAAAAGCGAAGCTATGTATCGGAGTGTCTGGATGACCAGCCTGGTGTTGTTGTGGCTTCAACGGATTATATCCGTCTGTACCCTGAACAAATTCGACCATGGGTTAAAGCACCTTACACAGTATTAGGTACCGATGGATTTGGACGCAGTGATACTCGCCAGAAGTTGCGTAGTTTTTTTGAAGTTGATCGTTATCATGTTGTTGTCGCCACATTAAGTACCTTGGCAGATGACGGACAAATTGATTATGACATCGTTGAAAGTGCAATTAAAAAATACAATATCAATGCAGATGCATTGACTCCAGTAAAGGCTTAATTTATGTCAGATTTAATCGAGTTAAAAGTCCCCGATATTGGTGACTTTGATGAAGTAGAAATTATTGAAGTGTTAGTTTCTGTTGGCGATATGGTGACTAAAAACCAAGATATTATTACTTTAGAATCAGATAAAGCGGCAATGGAGATCCCTTCATCTTTTGCTGGCGTGATAAAAGAGCTTAGGGTTTCTGTTGGCGATAAAGTTAAGCAAGGCTCAGTGATCGCGATGATTGAAACAAGTGATAGTGACAGCCAGGCTGAAGTGGTTAAAGCTAAAGTTGAAACACCAGTTGCACCAGTTGCACCAGTTGAGGTTGTAACTGAATCTGAGTTAGTTGAAATCAGACCTTTCGCACCAGACAACAAATCAGCAGTCAAACATTCTCATGCTTCACCGTCAGTTCGCCAATTTGCACGTGAATTAGGGGTTACTTTAAGCTTGCTATCAGGGTCAGGTGAAAAAGGGCGAATTACTAAAGAAGATGTGCAGAACTTTGTTAAGCAAAAAGTAAATGCACCTGCTGCCAGCGAAAATACAGGATCAGGCATTCCATCGATACCTGTGATAAATTTTGAGAAGTTTGGTGATGTAGAAACGACTGAACTATCTCGAATCAAAAAAATATCGGGTAAACATTTGCATGCATGTTGGTTAAATATTCCACATGTTACTCAATTTGATGATGCTGATATTACTGAGCTTGAGGCATTTAGAAAAGCGAACAAAGAGATGGCTGCAAAGCAAGGTGTGAATTTAACACCGTTAGTCTTTATTATGAAAGCCGTTGTAGCTAGTCTAAAAATGTATCCTGAATTAAATGCTTCGCTTAGTGAAGACAAAGAAAGTTTAATCATCAAAAAATATTACAACATCGGCGTCGCTGTCGACACACCGAATGGTTTAATGGTGCCTGTTATTAAAGACGTTGATAAAAAAGGCTTTTTAGAAATAGCCGGCGAACTAGGTGAGATAAGTGCTAGGGCGCGTGATGGGGCGCTAACTGCTAAGGACTTGCAAGGCGGCACCTTCTCAATTTCAAGCTTAGGTGGCATTGGTGGTAGTTTCTTTACACCGATTGTCAATGCACCTGAAGTTGCAATTTTAGGGGTGGGTCGCCATAAAATGCAGCCAGTCTGGAATGGTAAAGAATTTGAACCTAGACTGATTTTACCTTTATCGGTGTCTTATGATCATCGTGTTGTTGATGGTGCCATGGGCGCAAGATTTACAACGGCATTGAACAATATGTTATCTGATATTAGAAAGGTCTTGTTATGAGCGTGATTGAGATAAAAGTACCTGATATTGGTGACTTTGATGAAGTCGAAATCATTGAGGTGTTAGTCAATGTTGGTGATGAAATCTCAGAAAATCAAGATATTATTACCCTAGAATCTGACAAAGCGGCAATGGAAATTCCTAGTAGTGTTACAGGTAAAGTAGTTGCTTTGAATGTAGCTGTAGGTGATAAGGTTAAAGAAGGCTCTGTGATCTTAAGCTTAGAAACGGCACAAATAACGATAGAGGATAACAAGCAGTCTGAGTCAGTTGCAAAACAAGAAAGTCAGCCAAAACAGGCTGAACACGTTGCGCCAGTAACAGCAGCGTTAACAACCGCTAAGGGTGATGCAGATATCCACGCTGAAGTTCTTGTTTTAGGTTCTGGACCTGGTGGTTATACTGCTGCATTCCGTGCGGCTGATTTAGGCAAGCAGGTGGTGATGATTGAACGCCATGCCAAAATTGGTGGTGTTTGTTTAAATGTTGGCTGTATTCCTTCGAAGGCTTTATTACACACAGCACACATTATTAACGAAGCGGCTGATATAACCGATCATGGTGTCAGTTTTGGTAAGCCAAAAATCGACCTTCGTAAAATTGAAAGCTGGAAAAACAGTATTGTTGATAAATTAACGGGTGGCTTAAAAGCGCTTGCGAAACAACGCAAAGTAACTATTGTTCAAGGTGAAGCTCGCTTTTCAGGAACACATACTATACAAGTAACGACGCCAGACGGTGAGAAAACCATTTCATTTGATAACTGCATTATTGCTGCTGGTTCGAGAGTCAGTAAAGTGCCAGTATTCCCGAATGATGATCCTAGGATGATGGATTCGACCGATGCATTGGATTTAGCTGATGTACCAAAAAAACTGTTAGTGGTGGGTGGCGGTATTATTGGTTTAGAAATGGCGACAGTCTATGATGCGCTAGGATCTAAAATTACAGTGGTTGAAATGCAGGATGGTCTAATTCCGGGTGCAGATAAAGATATCGTTAAACCGCTTTTGAAAAGAGTGCAAGATAAGTACGACGCGATTTATCTTAATACTAAAGTTGCTCAGATTGAACCGCAGACTAAGGGTCTTAAAGTCAGTTTTGAAGGTAAAGATGCACCAGAGACAGCTGTTTTTGACAAGATACTCGTCGCTGTTGGACGCACGCCGAATGGTAAGCTGATCAACGCTGAACTTGCTGGTGTCCAAGTCAATGACTCTGGTTTTATCGATGTTGATGCTCAAATGAGAACTAATGTGTCTCATATTTTTGCAATAGGCGATATTGTGGGCCAGCCTATGTTGGCACATAAAGCAACGCATGAAGCTAAAGTCGCTGCTGAAGTGATAGCAGGTATTAAATCAGCTTTTGATCCTATGACTATTCCATCTGTCGCCTACACTGATCCTGAAGTGGCGTGGATGGGGTTAACCGAAACTGAAGCTAAAGCGCAAAAGATTGATTATGTTAAAGGTGCTTTTCCTTGGGCCGCTAGTGGACGTAGTCTCAGTGTCGGACGTGATGAAGGACTCACTAAAGCCTTATTTGAAAAAGAAACAGGTCGAATTATTGGTGCAGGTATTGTTGGCACTAATGCTGGCGAATTAATTGCTGAGGCTATTTTAGCACTCGAGATGGGAGCTGATGCTGAAGATATTGGTATGACCATTCACCCGCATCCGACATTATCTGAAACGTTAGGTTTTGCCGCTGAAATGGCAGAAGGTAACATTACAGATTTATTACCACCACGCAAAACCTTACACTCTAAATAGGACCTTCAGATTAGATGGAGCAAGAGTTAAAGGCGTTAAGGCCTCCCCTCAAGTGGGCGGGAGGTAAGCGTTGGCTAATTCCAACACTTGAAACGTTGTGGGCGAAGCATTCAAATTGTAGATTAGTTGAACCTTTTTGTGGTGGTCTGTCCGTTGCTTTGGGGCTAAAGCCACAGACAGCCTTACTAAATGATGTAAATTCGGCTTTAGTTAACTTCTACCAACAACTTCAAAAAGGTCTGAACTTAGATATTTCACTTGACAATGACGAAGCTGCTTATTACCGACATCGAACATTATTCAATCAGTTGAATCAACTGACAGGTGATGAGAGTAGGTTGGCACAGTTATTCTATTACCTTAATAGAACCGGTTATAACGGTCTTTGTCGCTTTAATAAATCGGGTGGTTATAATGTACCTTTTGGTCGTTATAAAAAGATTAATTATCAGACTGATTTTGCCAAGTACCAACCGACATTATCCGCTTGGGAATTCACAAGCAAAGATTTTTCTGAATTAGCGGTAACGGACAACGACTTTATTTATGCCGATCCGCCATACGATGTTCCCTTTCATCAATATGCTCAGAAAGGATTTAATTGGGATGATCAAATTCGATTAGCTGAATGGCTTGTTGAACATCAAGGTCCAATTGTTTTATCGAACCAGGCGACAGACCGAGTGATTGCTCTATATAAGAAGCTAGGTTTTAAATTAAAATATTTAGATGCGCCGCGCCGTATTAGTTGCAAGGCGAATGGCAGACAGGCTGTCAAGGAAGTTATCGCCACTCATGGCTTTTGATACACTATATCTTATTTATAAATACTTATTTTTACGGGAATAACACCTATGTCAAAAATCAATAAAGTCGTGCTTGCTTATTCTGGCGGCCTTGATACGTCTATTATTTTAAAGTGGTTACAAGATGTTTATGATTGTGAAGTTGTAACCTTCACTGCTGATATTGGTCAAGGTGAAGAAGTTGAACCTGCACGTGCAAAAGCGAAAGCAATGGGCATTAAAGATATTTATATCGAAGACCTTCGCGAGGAATTTGCTCGTGACTATGTATTTCCGATGTTTCGTGCCAACACCATCTATGAAGGTGAGTATCTATTAGGCACGTCAATAGCACGGCCACTGATTGCTAAACGATTGGTTGAAATCGCTGCAGAAACAGGTGCGCAAGCTATATCTCATGGAGCAACGGGTAAAGGTAATGATCAAGTTCGCTTCGAACTAGGTGCTTATGCATTGAGCCCAGATATTAAAGTCATCGCGCCTTGGCGTGAATGGGATTTAAATTCTCGTCAAAGTTTATTGGATTATGCTGAAAAACATGGCATTCCTGTTGAAATGAAGCGGGGCAAGAAGTCACCATATTCAATGGATGCAAACTTACTTCATATTTCGTATGAAGGAGATATTTTGGAAGACCCTTGGACAGAACCTGAAGAGTCAATGTGGCGTTGGACCGTCTCTCCTGAGAATGCACCTAATGAGGCAACGTATGTTGAATTGACCTATGAAAAGGGTGATATTGTAGCTATTGATGGCATAACAATGACCCCAGCTGAAGTCATGCAATATTTAAATAAAGTCGGTGGTGAAAATGGTATTGGTCGCTTGGATATGGTCGAGAATCGTTATGTGGGTATGAAAGCACGTGGTTGCTACGAGACACCTGCCGGCACAATTATGATTCCTGCTCATCGTGCTATTGAATCAATAACGGTTGATCGTGAAGTCGCCCACCTTAAAGATGAATTGATGCCTCGTTATGCAAGTTTAATTTATAACGGTTATTGGTGGTCACCAGAGCGCGAAATGTTACAAGCAATGATTGATAAATCACAACAAAATGTTAATGGAAAAGTCCGAGTCAAACTGTACAAAGGTAATGTTATTGTTGTTGGGCGTGCTTCAGATACTGATAGCTTGTTTGACGAATCGATTGCTACTTTTGAAGATGATGCTGGCGCATATAACCAAAAAGATGCTGAAGGCTTTATTAAATTAAATGCATTAAGGTTAAAAATTGCTGGTAAAAAGAAAGGCCTTTAATTAATAACGGTTTAACCGATCCATAAATGAACTATGTCGAATCTGATTTTAAATAGTCGGTTGGCAATACCGTTAGCTAAACTATACGGTATTGCCATTATTTATAATATTTAACATTAAGCACAATTCCTTAACCACGAGCTGTTAACGAGGTGGTGCTGGCACTTTCTTATCAATTTGTTAATTAAACCTACAGATGAGGTGGCATATTAAAGCGCCGCCCAGTGGTTTTAATTATTGCTAAAAGTGATCAGTTAAAAAAACTTCATTTAATGGAAGTTGGCCTGAACGAGGTCTGGCATCTTCTTTCTTTTTACCGATAGTTATCATCATTGTGATGATATGGTCATGCGGTAAATTGATTATTTTTGCAACCTTGTCAAAATCAAAACCATCCATTGGGCAGCTGTCATAACCCATGCCTTTTGCCATCAGCATGATATTCATCGCAGCAATACCTGTTGAGCGAATGCACTCATCACGCTGAGCCTGATGGTGATTTGTGTAGTAACTTTCAATGGCTGGTAAAAGATAGCCTTGAACTTCTTCAGGTGCATGTTTCCAGTAACGCTCTGGTTGTTTTTCCCATGCATTCAGATCCGCACATAGCACGAGCAGTAGAGATGCCTCACTGACTTGTTTTTGTCCCCAACTGGCTTCTTGAACGAGTTGACGCTTATCTTTATCTTTAACACGAACGAAACGCCAGTGCTGAATATTAAATGCAGTCGGCGATAAGATAGCATGCTCCATTAATTCTTGAACTTCAGCTTCAGTCATCTCATGTTCGGTGTCGTAGTGCTTTACTGAACGACGCTCTAAAATCGCTTGTTTAATATCCATAGGATCTCTTCTTTTAGATTTAGTGTGAAATAATTTCATCAATTTTTATGTAGATAAATTGTGCTCGTTGATGATGTGTTTGGTAATGCGTAACACCCAGCTGTTGCGTGTTTTTATCGCTACTCACTTGCCCAATTTTAAGCCATATGCCGACTGGGCCTGAGATACTAGAAAACAGCTGACTGCGGTCGATAACCCCATGACGCTTAGAAAAAGTAGCAAACTGTGGATAAATTTGAATACTGACCTGATGGTTAGGCAGAATGTTAGCAATGGCTTGAAAACCATTCTTAATGTCTATGTACTTTGTTTTAGTTTGAATGCCGAGATTACCATTAGCACTGAGAAATAAGGAGTGTTCTTTTTGTGGTAATGCTTGTCCTGTAGTAAGCATTATAGCTTGGCCGGCAATGCCTCTAGCTTGATACCGCTGATCTTTATTTCTAGTGTTATTCGTTGACCATTCGCTTAGGCTTGCTTGTGCAGTCATGCCATTTTCATTTACCAAAATATGACTGTCACTTTGATGGCGTTGCTTGTCTGATAATGCGGTGTCTGTTTTTAAAACACTAACCATTAGGTTTTGGGGAGGTATGTCTAACTTGTTGATAAGGTTCTTTATTTCGGCAATAACCGGAGGTGCTGCCTGTAAAATAATGAAATTATTAGACGCTCGTGCTGTCGCTTCTTTAGGTATAAAAGCTTGAATTTCAGTCAACACTTCTGATGCTAGTCGATAATTCAATTGGATCGTTTCAATTTTATTATCGGCAAAAGCAAGTGAATTAACCAAGCTGAATAATGCAAAGAGTAAAAGTCTCATAAATGTAAACGCCTTATAGACATATCAGCAGTACCATGAAGCCAAATATTATCAAATTGCGCCTGCAAACGTTGCACTTCAAGCCGGTCATGAAAGCAAGCTGTACCATGATAGTAGCTTGCTCTAGGACACTTTAAATAAGCAAAGTCATCAATCAATATTAAAATATTTTCGATGTTCAAATGCTGGCTATCTGGTTTACGTAGATGAACCGAGCTGGTTAAGTGTTGTGCTAAAGGAATAATGCGATGTCCACGTTGTACATTGACCTTAGTTTTACTTGCGATAATCTTGATTTGTGCTCTTGGGCTACTTATTGCCAATGACTTTACACACGCTACAAACTCAAGGGTATCAAATAACGGAGCATCAAGTGTTGGCCCCATAATACAAATCTGACGTTTTGCAGCTTGAGCCAGCGATAATACTAAAGGAATAGCTTGCTCTCGACCTTCAAAGCGGATAAGCGCTGTGTCATCATGAAGATCGAGAGAGTCAGTCATTATTAGCAGTTTCGTGCTTGCTCAGCAGCATTACCAATATAGTTAGCAGGCGTCAGTAATCGCAACTGTGCCTTGGCTTCTTCAGGTAATTCTAAATTATCGATGAACTCGAGCATGATTTGTTCGTTGACACGCTGACCACGTGTTAAGTCTTTTAATTTTTCATACGGGTTTTCAATACCGTAACGACGCATCACTGTTTGGATAGGTTCAGCCAATACTTCCCAGTTTGCATCTAAGTCGCGAGCCATTGATTCTGGATTGGGATCTAGTTTGCTAATGCCTTTTAAAGCAGAGCTATAGGCTAATATTGAATACGAAAAACCAACGCCGACATTTCGTAATACAGTTGAATCTGTTAGATCACGCTGCCATCTAGAAATAGGCAGTTTAAGTGCTAAGTGATCAAACATTGCATTGGCTAACCCCAGATTGCCTTCAGCATTTTCAAAGTCGATTGGGTTTACTTTGTGTGGCATGGTTGATGAACCAATTTCACCTTTTACTGTTTTTTGTTTGAAGTGACCAATTGAAATATAGCTCCAAATATCACGACAGAAATCGATTAACACCGTGTTAAAACGAATCATTGCTTGGAACAATTCAGCCATGTAATCATGCGGTTCAATTTGGGTGGTGTATTTATTCCAACGTAAACCCAAGCCTGTGACAAACGCATTGGCCATCAAAGGCCAGTCAACATCAGGGTAAGCTGCCAGATGTGCATTGTAGTTACCCACTGCACCATTCATTTTTCCGTATAATAAAACGGCTGCAACATGGGTACGTTGTAATTCTAAACGATGAACGACATTGGCCATTTCTTTACCTAAAGTAGTCGGTGACGCTGGTTGACCATGTGTGCGAGACATCATCGGTGTTTCAGCATGTTCAATCGCTAATTTGCGGATCGATGCAATCAAAGTGTCCATTTCAGGCAGAATAACTTCTTCACGTGCTTTTTTGAGCATGATGCCATATGACGTATTGTTGATATCTTCAGATGTGCAAGCAAAATGGACAAATTCACTGACCTTATCAAGTTCAGAATTCGCCTTAAATTTACGTTTTATGAAGTATTCAACGGCTTTTACATCATGGTTTGTTTCGCGTTCAATTTCTTTAATCTGTGCCGCATCATCGACTGAGAAGTTAGCCACCAAGTCATTTAAAAACGTTTCAGCTTCCGAACTTAATTTTGGTACTTCTTTAATATCGGCATTTGCGCCTAATAAATGTAACCAGCGGGCTTCGACTTCGACACGTGCATGTAGTAAACCATACTCACTGAAATAAGGACGTAAGGCTTTAGTTTTGTCAGCATAGCGACCATCAATAGGGGATATTGAGGTAAGTGAAGTAAGGTCAAGTTCCATGAAAATTCCGGTAAAATTAGATAGTAAATGGATGAAATTATATCAGATCTCCTGTTTGCTTCGGAGAGCATGTTAAAATAGTTTTTTTACTGTTTCAATATCTGGAGAGAACCGCGTGCTGACTGAATATCAAAAACACGTCACTGAACGTGCCCAAGAAGGTCTTCCCCCTTTAGCATTAGACGCTGAACAAGTATCAGCATTGGTTGAGTTACTCAAATCACCTACACTCGAAAACAGTGATCAATGTTTAGAATTATTGATTCATCGCGTGCCTCCTGGTGTCGATCAGGCTGCCTATGTGAAGGCAGGTTTTTTAGCAGATGTAGCAAAAGGCGATGTGAACTGTGCATTTATTAGTCCTACAAAAGCGACTGAGCTATTAGGCACGATGATGGGCGGTTACAATATTCAACCTTTGATTGAGTTGTTAGATAAGGCTGATACTGCAGCCACGGCTGAAAAAGCACTTTCTCACACCTTGTTGGTTTACGATGCTTACCATGACGTTGTTGAAAAATCAGCTACAAATGATTATGCAAAGCGCGTCGTACAGTCATGGGCTGATGCGGATTGGTTTACATCTCGTCCGGCATTAGCTGAGCGTATTACGCTGACGGTATTTAAAGTTGCAGGCGAAACAAATACTGATGATTTATCGCCAGCAACTGATGCATGGAGTCGGCCTGATATTCCGTTACATGCCAAAGCAATGCTGATTAATACCTTAGACACGCCATTAGACGATATCAATACATTAAAAGAAAAAGGTCATCCTTTAGCATATGTCGGTGATGAGGTCGGGACTGGTTCATCTCGCAAATCAGCGATTAACTCATTGCTATGGCATATGGGGGATGATATTCCTTTTGTCCCTAATAAGCGTCAAGGTGGCATTATTTTAGGTAATAATATTGCTCCTATTTTCTTCAATACGGCTGAAGATTCTGGTGCATTTCCAATTGAATGTGATGTTCAAAACTTGGAATCTGGTGATGTGATTACTATTTTGCCTTATGAAGGCAAAATATTGAATGAAGCAGGTGAGGTTATTTCAACCTTCACTATACGACCTACGACATTAGCAGATGAAGTAAGAGCGGGTGGTCGTATACCTTTAATTATAGGTCGTGGTCTTACGGATCGCGCACGAGAAACATTAGGTTTGCCAGCATCAGAAATATTTGTTCGTCCCGTTGCACCCGCTGACACAGGTAAGGGGTTCACATTAGCTCAAAAAATGGTGGGTAAGGCATGTGGTGTGACAGGTGTTCGACCAGGCACTTACTGTGAACCAAGAGTCACAACTGTTGGTTCACAAGATACCACTGGTGCGATGACGCGTGATGAATTAAAAGAATTAGCCTGTTTAGGCTTCTCTGCTGATTTAGTGATGCAATCATTCTGTCACACTGCTGCATACCCCAAGCCGGTTGACATTAAATTACAACATGAACTGCCCGACTTTATCAGCACCCGTGCTGGTGTGTCGTTACGCCCAGGCGATGGCGTTATCCACTCATGGTTAAATCGTATGGTATTACCAGATACGGTGGGTACTGGCGGTGATTCACATACTCGCTTCCCAATCGGGATTAGTTTTCCAGCGGGTTCAGGCTTAGTGGCTTTTGGTGCTGCATTAGGTGTAATGCCCGTGGATATGCCTGAGTCGGTCTTGGTCAAATTTAAAGGTGAAATGCAACCAGGCATTACATTACGAGATTTAGTGAATGCTATTCCTTATGCGGCTATTCAAAGAGGCTTATTAACCGTTGAGAAAAAGGGCAAGAAAAACATCTTCAATGGTCGTGTATTAGAAATTGAAGGTTTACCTAATTTAAAAGTTGAACAAGCATTTGAGTTATCTGATGCCTCAGCAGAACGTTCTGCTAATGGTTGTACTGTTCATCTGAATAAAGAGCCGATCATCGAGTTCTTAAATTCAAATATCGCCTTACTACAATGGATGATTGCCGAGGGGTATCAAGATGCTCGTAGTATTCAACGTCGTATTGAAGCCATGCAAGCCTGGTTAGCGGATCCACAATTAATGGAGCGAGATGCGGATGCAGAATACGCCGAAGTGATTGAGATCGATTTGAATGAGATCAAAGAGCCGTTATTAGCCTGTCCGAATGATCCTGATGATATTAAGCCCTTATCTGAGATTGCTGGTGTCGAAATTGATGAGGTTTTTATCGGCTCATGTATGACGAATATTGGTCATTACCGCGCAGCAGGTAAAGTGCTGGAAAAATTAGGTAGCTTACCGACTAAATTGTGGATTGCACCACCTACTAAAATGGATGCACATCAACTAACGGAAGAAGGCTATTACAGCATCTTCGGTCGTGTTGGCGCGCGTACTGAAACGCCTGGTTGTTCATTATGTATGGGTAATCAGGCTCGTGTAGCTGATAATGCAACGGTTGTATCAACATCGACTCGAAACTTTCCAAATCGTCTAGGTAATGGTGCGAATGTGTATCTATCATCGGCTGAATTGGCTGCTGTCGTTGCCAGTATGGGCCGGTTGCCCACAGTGACTGAATACTTAGAAAAAGTCGCGGGTATTGAACCGATGTCCAGTGAAATATACCGTTATCTTAATTTTAATGAAATGGAAGATTATCGCCGAGTAATTAAATAAGGTTTTAGATAAATAATCATAAATATTAAGGCTATCTATAATTGGATAGCCTTTTTTTTAGGGATAGATATAGTCTTTATTGGTGAGGAAATTCACATTGTTTTATTGCGACCTTAGGCTTGATCATGGGTTTTTTGGACTGTTTTAGCCAGTTCTAACTCGACGGCTTCGTCAATGTGTAAGCCTTGGTCAACGCTTATCGACCCAGCATAAGGATCGGCATATGTAATGAGGTCTAATTTACTCTCACTTTTAGCAACAATTGTTGATACAACCGCATCGCCAGAAACATTAACCGCTGTTCTAATCATGTCCATAAGACGATCAACACCTAAGATTAAACCAATGCCTTCAATAGGTAAGCCGACTTGTGTAAAGACCATAGATAACATAATAAGCCCTACACCTGGCACACCTGCCGTGCCGATAGAGGCTAAAACGGACATTAAAATGACGGTTAAATAGCCGGTCATACCTAAGTCAACGCCGTAAATATTGGCAATGAATACGGTCGCGACCCCTTGCATGATGGCGGTACCATCCATATTAATCGTCGCGCCAAAGGGTACGGTAAACGAAGCAATCGAGTTGTTGACTCCCATTCGATCAATAACTGTCTTTAATGTCACCGGAATCGTCGCATTTGAACTTGCCGTACTGAAGGCAAAGACTTGTGCATCGCGGATTTTTTTGAGGAATATTGTCGGGCTAAGGCCTGAAAAGACTTTTAGTACAATCATCAGTGTGACAAATAGGTGCAACATTAAAGCACTCACGAGCACCAGCACATAGCCTGCAAGCTGGCTAAGTAGTTCTAGACCTAATTGGGCCATGGCTTTAGCGATTAAGGCAAATACAGCATAAGGCGCGACCAACATAATGATGGTCACCATTTTCATCATCACCTCATTGAGTATTTCAATAGTTTCAATAAGACGAGAGGCTTTTTTGCCCACCATTAAAAGGCTTATGCCTATAAGGATCGCGTAAAAAATTAATGGCAGCATGTCACCATTGGCCATAGCTTTTATTGGGTTCGTTGGAATAATACCAATAAATACATCCGTGAGAGGCGGGGTAACCCTAGCTTGGAACTGACTGGCGCTTTGTAAGTTCATCCCTTCACCTATGCCCACATTCGCTGCCAGTGTGATAGCCAAGGCAATGGCCATAGCGGTGGTCAGCATATAAAGGGAAAATGACTTGGAGCCAACACGGCCTAAGGTCTTGACATTGCCAATGCCACAGACACCACAAACAAGTGAAAAGAAAACCAGTGGTACAACGAGCATTTTTAATGCGTTGACGAACATTTTGCCAATGACATAAAAAGCACCATCGACAATATACCTGTTGATCAAACTACCATCAGCATTCATGCCAGTTAGATTAATCGCTAGTCCGACGGTGATTCCGAGTATCATGCCAATGACGACTTTCATGGTGAGACTCATTTTATGGTTTTGCTCCATTATTATCTCCAGTTTTCAGTTCACCGTCATCTCAGGCTGTATTGCCTTCATGTTTTAATAAGTGTTTGTTATCTTATGACGTTTAAATTCAGTATTAGAATGGGCTAACAATAATTTACAAAGATGTAAGAATAGATGTCGAAATAGTCAGCATTTTGTTGGATTGGAAAATGAACTGCCACCGTCGTCCACCTTTTTGATGCCATAAAATAGCCGCACGGATTCCGGCAAGTAATAGAGCACGAATACGGTTGACATTATCGGCTTGTTGCAGAAAAGTCGGTTCACCATGCACATGTACGCGTGGTGATAACTCACTGATTGTTCGATGATAAATGTCAGCAAATCGTGCAATAACTTGCGGGCTATTTATATCACCAAAATACTCAATTTGTTGAGGAATTTGATCGATCTCGCGACTGATTAAATCAAGCATGTCAGGACGTTTTGCTAATTTACGCTCTAAATGTAATAGGCTAATGACATAACGTAGCAATAAAATATCTTTTTTATCTTTGCTTTTTGAGAGTTGCTTATTGAGTTGTGAAAATCCCATTTTTAATTGGCTGAGATCGCCATACACTGCTTCTGTTGATGCTGCATCAGTCACCGCCAGGCTTGTTAACAATGTTGCAAACTCAGTTTGATTGACTTGCCCCGTTTCAGCAATTTGTTGCACTAAGGTGACCGCCTGCAAGAGGGCTGCTAAGGCAATAATGCGATCGCGTTCACGTGATGAAGTCATATCACTCATGGATGAATGCCAGGTGCATCCGTACTTGTAATTATGCCGCCACCTAAACAATCATCTTCAATATAAAACACGACGGATTGACCGGGTGTTACAGCGCGTTGTGACTGTTCAAATTCAACATGAATATTTCCCTCGTCATCTTGAGTAATGACACAGGCTTGATCGGGTTGACGGTAACGTGTTTTAGCTGTTGCCTTGCAGGGGAGTTTTGGTGGATGACCTGCTACCCACGATAATTGTTCGGCTTTTAACGATTGGCTATGCAACCAAGGGTGATCGCCTTGTACAACATATAAGATCTTCTTTTCCATATCTTTGCCGGCGACAAACCACGGTTCACCATTACTGTCTTTACGTCCACCGATGCCTAAGCCTTGGCGTTGGCCTAATGTGTAATACATTAAGCCAGTATGTTGACCGATAACTTTACCTTCCGGTGTTTGCATTTCACCGGGTTGGGCTGGTATATATCGGCCTAAAAATTCTCTAAAACGACGTTCGCCGATAAAACAAATGCCTGTACTATCCTTTTTATCGTGAGTAATAAACCCCGCCTGTTCCGCAATGCGGCGTACTTCAGGTTTAGGTAATTCGCCTAAGGGAAACAGGGTACGTGACAATTGCTCTTGACCTAAAGTATATAAAAAGTAACTTTGATCTTTATTATCATCATGGCCTTTTAACAGATGGAAACCATCTTTACGCGCTTCAACTCTTGCATAATGGCCTGTCGCAATCATATAACCACCCAATTTTAAAGCGTGATCTAAAAAGGCTTTAAACTTGATTTCGCGATTACATAAAATGTCAGGGTTAGGTGTTCGGCCAGCACGGTATTCATCAAGAAAGTTCTTAAAAACATAATCCCAATACTCCATCGCAAAGTTGGCTTCATGGAATGGAATCCCGATTCTGTCAGCCACTGAATTAGCATCATCACGATCTTCGGCAATGGTACATTCGCTTTCTTCAGCAAAATCCACCCAGTTTTTCATAAACATGCCTTCAACGTCATAACCTTGCTGTTGTAATAATAAGGCTGCAACCGATGAATCAACTCCGCCGGATAGACCGACGACGACTTTGTTTTTATCTGACATAATTAATTTTTCAATAAAGTAAGTGGGTAGCGATGACCTGCTAAATAATCATTAAAACAGTCTAATACCAGAGGGCTTCGAAATGAATCTTGGCGGGCTAAAAACGCCTGTTTAGTGAGCCAGATTGCTTGATGAATATCTGCATCGAGCATTTGCTCTGGATCATGTTGAACAGCATCACCAGTAAAACAAAACCGCATATAGGTTTCACCATTAGTTGGGTGCTGCCAGCGATAAATGCCCGTTAATGCGGTTGGTTTGAACTGCCAAGCCGTTTCTTCTTGCGTTTCGCGTACAACCGCTTCAATCAGACTTTCGCCTGATTCGAGGTGGCCTGCCGGCTGGTTTAGTGTCATTTTTCCGTTGATCAGTTCTTCGACTAGTAGAAAGCGGTCGTTTTGTTCGATCACGGCGGCGACGGTGGTTCTTGGGGTCCATATCATGTGGTGATTTTATCACGGTCGAATCAATAATAGGGGCTGTGACTTCACGCCAATGGCCTGACTCAAGATTATCTATGGTCCAATTACCAATCGCATAGCGAATTAAACGTAAAGTAGGGTAACCCACCGCGGCGGTCATGCGACGAACTTGGCGGTTTTTACCTTCGGTTATTTTGAGCTCAAGCCATTGGGTGGGGATGGCTTGTCGTTCACGAATGGGCGGAACTCGTTGCCAGACTGCTGGCGGATCAATTAAGCGTGCTTGAGCAGGGCGGGTCATGCCATCTTTCAACATCACACCCTGGCGTAATGTCGCTAACGCTTGATTATCTGGAATATTTTCGACTTGTACCCAGTAGGTTTTTTCGAGCTTGTGTTTGGGATCGCTAATGTAATGTTGCAGTGGCCCTGAGTCAGTTAAAAGCACCAAACCTTCACTATCACGATCCAAACGACCAGCGGGATAAACACCGATTACATTTACAAAGTCTTTTAAAGTTTGACGACCCGCTTCATCCGTAAATTGGGTGAGCACATCAAAAGGTTTGTTGACGAGAATTAATTTGCTCATAGCGAATGGTTTGTTAAGGGTTTATTAAACAATATGGTACTTCTTTAGTTTCTTGTCACAGCCACAAAAGGAGCAAACAACACAGAAAATCAAAAATCAAGGGGTCAGATTAAATTGAAATTAATAACTCTCGAGCATTCAGATAGCTAAGAGCAAGTCGAAGCCTTAACAAAGTATTAATTAGCTTTATCGTAACATGCAAGCCATTACTTACTCGGTTATTTTTTTACCAAACTTATCTATTTTGCAATTACATTTACGGCAGGTCCAGCCCCCCAAGAACATTTCTTTTAAACTTTTAGGAATGCGTAAGATCGGCATTCTTGCCTTACATTGTGGGCAGTGTGACTTCTTTAAATTGATATTTATCTTAGCGCTGTCGTTATCTGACATAAATCGTCTCCTGTTAAAATCTAAGTTTGGAAAATATACGCGGCTTTGATAGCAACATGACCAGCGTTATCTTAAAATCATAGCTTAATAAGGATCATTCGTTCAAACTCAATAATCCAATTATTCGCTGAGATATTAAGACTGTTTGGAGTTATACTTTACCCATGATTCTCGATATTTCTATTACGCTTCAGACATGTATGTTGACCCATAATGGGAACTTGCTTTTTGAGTCGTCCGTGTCTACTGCTTTAAATGGTGCTGGTGAACAAAAAAATAGTGGTTGTACACCGCGAGGTCTTCATAAGATTCGTGCCTTTATTGGTGCTGATCAGCCTGAAAACACGGTATTTGTCGGTCGTAGGTCTACGGGGGAAATATATACACCTGAACTCGGTAGGCAATTTCCTAAACGGGATTGGATTCTGACACGAATTTTATGGCTGAGCGGAATCGAATTGGGCAAAAATCGTTTGGCAAATGTTGATACAATGCAACGTTTTATCTACATCCATGGTTGTCCTGATGCTTTGCCGATGGGCGAGGCTTTGTCTCATGGCTGTATTCGTATGCATAATAAGGATTTACTGACACTGTTTGATCTGCTTGTGCCAGATACACAGGTGTATATCCATGAATAAAGGGTAGGAATATGACATTAGGCCCATTAATGGTCGATGTGCTTGGTTTGGAACTAAGCGAACAAGAACGTGACATATTGCGACATCCCCTAGTTGGTGGTGTCATTTTATTTAGTCGTAACTATGAATCGCCTGAACAAGTTGCAGCACTGACGGCGAGCATTCGTGCATTACGTGAACCCCATCTGATTATTTCGGTTGATCATGAAGGTGGTCGTGTTCAGCGATTCAGAAAAGGCTTTACCCGCTTGCCACCGATTGGCGCATTGGGTAAACACTATATGCAATATCCTCAAAAAACTTTGGAATATGCTGAAAAAACCGGTTGGTTGATGGCTGCGGAATTACGTGCCGTCGGTGTTGATTTTAGCTTTGCGCCGGTTTTGGATTTGGATTATGGCGTGAGTGAAATCATCGGTGATAGGGCTTTTCATCGTGATCCTGAAGCGGTGGCTTCGATGGCATATGCCTACATTCAAGGTATGAAACGCGCATGGATGCCCGCCGTGGGTAAGCATTTCCCTGGCCATGGTGCGGTTGAAGTGGATTCACATTTGGGGTTACCGGTTGATTCACGTCATTTTGAAGATATGATTCAAGCGGATATTTTGCCGTTTAGTCGCTTATGTAAAACAGAATTGGCTGGGATTATGCCGGCTCATATCGTGTATGAACAGAGTGATAGTTTACCGGCCGGTTTTTCTCCGTTTTGGATCAAAGAGATTTTACGCGATCGATTAGGTTTTCAAGGTGCGGTATTGAGTGATGACTTGAGTATGGAAGGTGCGGCAGTGATGGGCAATACTTTAGCCCGTGCTGAAGCAGCATTAGATGCCGGTTGCGACATGGTACTAGTATGTAATAAGCCTGAAAGTGTTACTGAGGTGATCGATGGCTTGAAAGTGAAAGATAATGCACTAAGGCACATGCGCTTGGTGCGATTACATGGCAGGCACGGTATGGAACGCGACCAATTATTTGCTAGCCAAGAATGGAAAGATGCAGCAAAGATGGTATTGAGTTATGCGCCTGATCCAGAAAGAGAGTTAAATTTAGCATGAAAACTATGTTTATAATCAGTTTGTTTTTGCTGTCTTTTATCGGCATAAATGGCAGCGTATATGCCGGTGCTAATAATGCTGCTGTTTCGCATATTGGTCTGACCAGTAGTAGTCATATAGATGTCGTTGTTTTACCTGATGAAGTGAGTACTGCTGAAGGTTCAACACTAAGCCATATCATAGATCCCATTACTGATTATGATGTTCGTTCCAAATTACCCTCTGTTTTAATGGATGGTTTTTTACTCGAATACTGGCAGTGGATTGGCATATTCCTTGTCATTATTTTAGGTTCAGCGGCAGATAAATCGGTTGCCTGGTTATTAAAAATAAACATGGCGCACTGGATTAAATTACGCCCAGTATTTGAGCATCTAGATAGTTCGACTTTGAGGCCGCTGGGTTTGATGGCAATGGCAATGGTCTGGTGGGCGGGTTTAAGCCTGTTAGGGTTGCCTGAGATTGCTTGGTCGATTATTTCTATCGCAGTTAAATTACTCGTCAGTTTGTCGGGTATATGGAGTGCCTTCCGTCTGGTTGATATTTTAGATGTTTTCCTGATGGATAAAGTGAGTAAAACGGCCACAAAGTTTGACGATTTGCTGGTCCCGATGGTGACAAAAAGTCTTAAAGTATTTGTGATAGTGGTCGGCATTGTTTTTGTGGCTGATAATTTAAACGTCGATGTGACAAGTTTGTTAGCAGGTCTTGGTCTCGGTGGTTTGGCATTTGCTTTAGCAGCTAAAGACTTATTAGGTAACTTCTTTGGTTCTTTAACCGTATTATTGGATCGTCCATTTCATATAGGGGATTGGGTGATTATTGGTGATGTGGAAGGGTCGGTTGAAGAGGTAGGCTTTAGGAGTACCAGAGTTCGTACGTTTTATAATTCATTAGTAACCTTGCCTAATGCACTTTTGACGACGACTAAAATAGACAATATGGGTGCGCGCCGCTATCGTCGAATGAAGTCCATGTTATCGCTAACGTACAACACAACACCGGAAAAAATAGATGCATTTTGTGAGGGTGTGCGTACATTAATTCTACTTCATCCCTATATGCGCAAAGATTATTATCATGTTTATTTCAATGAATACGGTGCCGCATCACTCGATATTTTGGTGTATGTATTTTGGGAAACACCTGATTGGAATACTGAATTGAGAGAGCGTCATCGTTTTTTAGTCGATATTTTAAGGTTGGCTAAACAATTAGACGTTGAGTTTGCTTACCCAACTCAAACTATTTATTTGAAAAAAGATAATGGCACAACAGAACCAGAACACCTGTTTAAACCAGCAATGACTCAGGATGAAGCTTTTTTAATGGGTAAACAGCAGGCTGAAGTGATTGTTGATACTACTTTAGGTCGCGGTATTAAGCCTGGCCCCGTGACGTTTCCGTAGCAAACCGAGTGAATAAGCACATATGACCGCTGAGTTCGTCCATTTACATCTCCACACCGAATATTCTTTGGTTGATGGTTTAGTTCGCATTAAACCCTTGGTTTCAGCGGTAGTGGATGCCGGCATGCCGGCTATTGCGATTACTGATCAGCATAATTTCTTTGCCGCGGTGAAGCTTTATACAGCCGCACAACGTGCAGGTTTAAAGCCTATTTTAGGTGCTGATTTACGCATACGTGATACTGATGATGCTAAAAAAAGCAGTCGTTGCGTACTGCTGTGTCAGGATATGGTGGGCTATCACAATCTCTCTCGTTTGTTATCGCGTGCCTATATGGAAGGGCAATATTTGGGTGTGCCTATGCTTGATTTGGCATGGCTGGATGGTCAAAGTGATGGCTTGATTTGTTTGGCTGGTGGAAAAGATGGGCTTTTCGGCAGGTCCCTACTCAATAATCTGTTGGATGAAGCGGATACTATTGCTGCTCATTGGAAAACCTTATTCCCTGATCGCCTTTATTTAGAACTTGTTCGCACGGGTCGTGAAGATGAAGAGCGTTATATTAATAGTGCTTTAGATTTAGCGATAAAGCATGATCTTCCTGTGGTCGCAACAAATGATGTACGGTTTTTAGAAACAGAACATTTCGAAGCGCATGAAGCGAAAGTTTGCATTAATGAAGGCCGATTATTAGACGATCCCCGTCGTCCACGACATTATTCGCCTGAGCAATATTTACGGACACCTACTGAAATGGTGGCCTTATTTAGCGATATTCCTGAAGCAATTGAAAATACAGTTGAAATCGCCAAGCGTTGTAATATTGAACTGCCATTGGGCGAACATTTCTTGCCCGATTTCCCTGTGCCACAAGGTATGACAATTGCTGATTTTTTCAGTCAAGAATCATTTGAAGGTTTAGAAGAACGTTTGCCGGTGTTATTTCCTGATCCCGATGTGCTGGCTGAAAACCGTAAAGAATATGAAGCCCGCCTGCAGATTGAGTTGGACGTTATTAATGAAATGGGCTTTCCCGGTTACTTCTTAATCGTTGCCGATTTCATCAAATGGTCTAAAAATAATGAAGTACCCGTTGGGCCGGGACGGGGCTCGGGTGCCGGATCGCTGGTGGCTTATGCTCTAAAAATTACCGATATTGATCCCTTGCAATATGATTTGCTATTCGAACGATTTTTGAATCCTGAACGGGTATCGCTGCCCGATTTTGATATCGATTTTTGTATGGAAGGGCGTGATCGCGTTATTGAATATGTGTCACAACATTATGGCCGCGATCATGTATCGCAAATTATTACTTACGGAACGATGGCTGCTAAAGCGGTATTACGCGATGTCGGTCGAGTATTGGGCTTTCCCTATGGTTTAGTGGATGGCCTTGCTAAATTAGTCCCGTTTGAAATCAAAATGACTTTGACCAAAGCGATGGAACAAGAGCCATTGTTGAAAGAACGATATGACAAAGAGGAAGATGTAAAAACCTTAATCGATCTTGCCTTACAGTTAGAAGGTTTGACCCGTAACGTCGGTAAACATGCGGGTGGTGTGGTCATTGCACCCAAAGCGTTGACTGAATACACACCGATTTATTGTGAAGATAATGGCGCGGGTTTGGTCTCGCAATATGATAAAGATGATGTTGAAAGTGTGGGTTTAGTTAAATTCGATTTCTTGGGTTTAAAAACACTGACCGTCATTGATTGGGCTGTAAAAAATGTTAAGGCGATGTTGCCGCCTGATGAAGCGGCAAAAATAGACATTGCTAACCTACCGTTGGATGATACTGCGAGTTATGACTTACTGAAACGAGCTGAAACTACGGCAGTATTCCAACTTGAATCACGTGGTATGAAAGAGCTGATTAAGCGATTACAACCAGATACCTTTGAAGATATCGTCGCTTTGGTTGCCTTATTCCGTCCTGGTCCGTTGCAATCAGGAATGGTCGATGACTTTGTTAATCGAAAACATGGTCGTGCCAAAGTCGATTATCCTCATCCTGATCTTGAACCAGTATTAAAACCGACCTATGGCGTAATCGTATACCAAGAACAGGTTATGCAAATTGCCCAAGTATTAGCAGGCTATAGCTTGGGTGGTGCCGATATGTTGCGCCGTGCGATGGGTAAGAAAAAAGCTGAAGAAATGGCGCAGCAGCGTACTTTATTTCTTGAAGGTGCTAAAAAGCGTGATATTGATGAAAAGACAGCAGGGCCGATTTTTGATTTAATGGAAAAATTCGCTGAGTATGGGTTTAATAAATCTCACTCAGCAGCCTACGCATTGGTTGCTTATCAAACGGCATGGCTTAAAGCCCATTATCCAGCGGCATTTATGGCGGCGGTATTGTCTGCTGATATGGATAATACCGATAAAGTAGTTGGCTTGATTGATGAATGTCGTGACATGAATCTCCTCGTTCTGCCACCTGATGTTAATCACAGTAAAATTAAATTTACCGTTGAGGATATGGCTTCTGTTCGTTATGGACTTGGTGCGATCAAAGGTGTGGGTGAAGCAGCGTTAGCCGGTATTGTTGAAGAACGACAAAAGGGCAAACCATTCACTAGCTTATTTGATTTTTGTCAGCGGATTGATATGAAAAAAATCAACCGACGAGTGATGGATGCCTTAGTTAAATCTGGTGCATTAGATTCATTAGGCGGGCATCGTGCTAGTTTGGCGGCGAGTTTAAGCAAAGCCCTGCAAATTGCTGAACAACATCGCCGTAACAATGATAGCGGCCAAAATGACATGTTTGGTTTGATGACAGTAGATGAAGATACACATATTGAGGAACCTTTAGAGGAATCAGTTGAATGGTCTGAAGAGCAACTGTTAATAGCTGAGAAAGAAACACTAGGTCTTTATTTAAGTGGTCATCCTATTGATCGCTATACTGAAGAGTTAGCCAAATTTATTCCTAAAAAAATTAGTGAACTCGATGCCCCTGAAGCAAAGGGTTATCAGCGAAATGAAATTCCGGTTATTACTGCAGGCTTGATTGTAGCGATTCGCACGATGAAAGGCCGGAATGGTGGCAGAATGGCATTTGTTACGCTCGATGATCAAACCGCTCGATTGGAAGTAAGAGTTTTTGCTGAGGTTTATGAGCAATATCAAGCTGTTCTTCAACCTGACAAGTTAGTGGTGATTCAGGGGAAAATTGGTCAGGATAATTTTACCGGCGGTCTAGCGGCGACGGCTGATACTATTTATGATATTTCTCGTGCTAGAGAGATGTGTGGTAAATCCTTACTAATTACGATAGCTAATCAAGACAATCAAGCGGGTGCAAGTCATTTAGCTGAGTCATTACAAAAAACGATAATGCCATTTAAAGAGGGGCTAATCTCAATTGAATTGGAGTATATCAACCAAGCTGCGAGTACTTTGATTCGGTTGGGCAATGATTGGAAAGTTACACCAAGTGATGAGTTGATTAGCCAATTATCGGTGTTACCGGCAATAAGTACCGTTAGAATGACCTATAGCAACTAAAATTAGAGATCACCGTGCCGACTAGCAATGATAAAAATGACATTAAAGCGACCAAATCAGAAGAGGATGAACTGTCTGCTGTTATCGATGTGGCATTAGCAATGTCTGAGAATGTATCTAAACCGTCAAATTTAGAGGGCCAAGAGAGTGAACAGTCACAACGTGCTTTAGCTGAACGCCTAGGCTTTTCCTATGTTGCTTTAAGTGATTATCATATTGATGAATCTATTTTATCGTTAATACCGGCAGAGTTCGCGCGAAAAAATGATGTGATGCCTCTAACATTAGACCATTCACACTTGATCGTCGCAATGGCGCATCCTATGCGACAAGACATCTTTCAAGCTTTAGGTTTTATTACGGGTTTAACGGTTGATGTTGTTGTTGCTAATGTGAAAGATGTTCAGTGGGCTATTCGACGATATTATAGTGTTCAGGATGATGCTCTTGCTCTTGAGTCGATTGAAAGTCATATTCATCTTAGTGCAGAGGAATTAGCCCTAGAAAAGTTGGGCAATGAGAATGCGATTGTCCGTTTAGTTAACAATATCATTCGAGATGCCATTGATCGAAAAGCCTCAGATATTCACCTAAGGCCTTGTGAAAAAAATGTTGAACTTATTTATCGTATGGATGGCACATTAACCATCATTCGCTATATCAGTAAATCATTACTGCCAGCTGTGGTGAGTCGCATTAAAATTTTAGGCGGAATGGACATTGCTGAGCGTCGAATACCGCAAGATGGTCGAAGTTGTGTGCGGAGCCGTGACAATGTCGTTGATTTGCGTATTTCGATTATGCCTACAGTGGAAGGTGAAAGCGTGGTCATTCGATTGTTAAATAGTAAAGTAGGTTTAAAGTCGATTGCGGATCTTGGGTTTAGTACGCACGATGAAGATTTATTTCGAGATCTATTGCATAAAAGTAATGGCGTATTTTTAGTGACCGGGCCAACGGGATCAGGAAAATCTACTACATTGTATGCCGCTCTAGATGAAGTGAAAAAACAAAACGTTAATATTATTACGGTTGAAGATCCTGTTGAATATCATATGGATGGTGTTGAGCAAATTCAAATTAATCATGCGACTGGTTACACTTTTGCAAGGGCATTACGCAATATTTTACGGCATGATCCCGATGTGATTTTAGTGGGTGAAATACGCGATCAAGAAACAGGTAAAATTGCCGTGGAGAGTGCATTGACCGGTCATTTAGTATTGAGCACTCTACATACGAATAATGCAGCAGGAGCGGTGACCCGCTTATTAGAAATGGGGATTGAACCTTATTTGTTAAACGGCTGTTTATTGGGCGTGTTGGCACAGCGATTAGTGAAGTTAAATTGCCAAAATTGTTTAGAAGTTGAGCCCGTTGATAAGTTAGTTAGACAGTCATTAAACGTGTCTGAAACCGAAGTGTTTTATCATGGTGGTGGTTGCGAAAAGTGTAATAATACTGGTGTTGTTGGTCGCATAGCCGTGTATGAATTATTGCGTGTTGATGCGAAGATAAAAGCAATTATCAAACCAGAAGTGGCGACGACAGATATACATCAACAAGCATTAGCTTCAGGTATGATACCTTTGACAGATAATGCATTGCTAAGGGCTCGGGCGAAAGAGATTTCTTTGGCCGAAGCATATCGCATAAGATTAGATTAAACCTAGGAGAGAATGGGGCATGGATATAATTCCTTATTTAAAATTGATGGCCGATAAAAGTGCTTCGGATCTATTTTTTTGTACGGGTACGCAGCCACAGATAAAAGTTGAAGGATCAATTAGACCCGTCGGTTCAGATAAGATGGCACCAGGCGAAATAAAAAAACTGGCCTTAACAATGATGGATGCAGAGCAAGTTGCCGAGTTTGAGAAAACAATGGAGATGAATTTTGCCATTCCATTGAAAGGTGTAGGACGATTCAGGGTCAACATTTTTTGCCAGCGAGGTGAAGTATCCATTGTTATTCGTTATATCAAAGCAAATATTCCTCACTTTGAAGAAATGAATTTACCGCCTGTATTAGGCGATATTATTATGGAAAAAAGAGGCTTAGTGCTGGTTGTTGGAGCAACTGGCTCAGGTAAATCGACCTCTTTAGCTGCAATGATTGGTTATCGTAACCGAAATTCAAACTCTCATATTTTAACGATTGAAGATCCTCTTGAATTTATTCATCATCATGAAAAGTCCATTGTTCAACAGCGAGAAGTTGGTATTGATACCTTGTCATATGGCAATGCCTTAAAAAATGCACTGCGTGAGGCGCCGGATGTTATCTTAATTGGTGAAATTCGTGATATGGAAACGATGAAGTATGCGATTAATTATGCTGAAACGGGTCATTTATGTTTGGCTACGTTGCATGCCAATAATGCCAATCAGGCGCTAGATCGGATCCTTAACTTTTTCCCTGAGGCAGCGCATCGTCAATTACTGATGGATATGTCGCTTAATATTCGAGCCATTATTTCACAACGGTTGTTGTTGAGTTCTTCTGATAAAACACGTGTTGCCGCTGTTGAAGTGATGTTAAGTACACCTTATATTGTAGAATTAATTGCTAAAGGTAATATCGGTGATATCAAAACCGCAATGACAGAAAGTAAAAATGAAGGAATGGTCACTTTTGATCAAGCTTTATTAGCGTTGTATCGCGATGGTAAGATTACACTTGAAGAAGCAATCAGTAATGCGGACTCGAAGAATGATCTGAGTTTAGCGATTCGTATGGGCGGTTATGGTGACGAGATCAATCATAGTGAGCTGATATTGGGATAAAATACTTAGGATTAAGCGTGTATAATTCCTCAAAGATTTCAAACTAAGGTAACAAAAATGCAAGTAAATTTCCTAGACTATGAACAGCCTATTGCTGAGTTAGAAGCAAAAATTGATGAACTGCGTTATATGAGTAATGATAGTGATTTAAATATTACCGAGGAAATTCAAAAGTTAAAGGAAAAGAGCGAGTCATTAACCAAGTCAATTTTTTCTTCGCTTACACCATGGCAAACTACCCAAATGGCACGTCATCCAGAGCGTCCTTATACCTTAGATTATATTCAGCGTATTATCACTGACTTTGAAGAGTTACATGGTGATCGTGCCTATGCTGATGATGCCGCATTGATTACAGGTATTGGTCGGTTAAATGGACGGTCTGTTGCTGTTATCGGTCATCAAAAAGGCCGTGATACCAAAGAAAAAATTGCCCGTAACTTTGGTATGCCTCGACCAGAAGGTTATCGAAAAGCTTTACGAATTATGAAAATGGCAGAACGTTTTGGTATGCCTGTTGTGACCTTTATTGATACGCCTGGTGCCTATCCTGGTATTGGTGCCGAAGAACGTGGCCAAAGCGAAGCCATCGCGCGTAATTTGTTTGAAATGTCACAGCTTAAAACACCGATCATTAGCACCGTTATTGGTGAAGGTGGTTCAGGTGGCGCATTAGCTATCGGTGTTGGCGATCACTTAATGATGTTGCAATACAGCGTTTACTCGGTTATCTCTCCTGAAGGCTGTGCATCAATCTTATGGAAAAGTGCTGAAAGAGCGGCCGATGCAGCTGAAACATTAGGGGTGACATCAGAGCGGCTCAAGGGATTAGGTCTGGTTGATCGCATTATTCCTGAGCCATTAGGTGGTGCGCATCGCGATATGGATGAAATAGCTGAGCGCGTAAGCGATGCACTTGAAGTCAAATTACGTGAATTAGAAGCACTGCCAATTGAAGAGTTAATTAAACAGCGTCAAGCCCGTTTACTAAGTTATGGTGAGTTTGAGGGCTAAACTACTCATTTTCAACTAATGCTGAATCCACAGTCAGTTATTGCCGATGTTGTCAGCTTAAGTTCAGGCAGAAGAGTCTGGCTAGCCTATAGTGGTGGTATTGATTCACATGTATTGCTCCATCTATTAGCAACAAGTCGCGCTTCAGAGTTAGCTGATTTGCAGGTTGTGCATATTGATCATGGCTTACAGTCAGCATCAAAAGAATGGGCCGCGCATTGTGCGGCTGTTTGCAATGCCTTAAACGTTAATTTTCAGTGTTTGAAAGTGAAGGTGACTGAGATTGCAAGCATAGGCTTGGAGGCTGCCGCTCGTAAAGCCCGATATGATGCTATTGCAACCTTGGTAAAACCGGAAGATGTTGTATTGACTGCACAGCATCAACATGATCAAGCTGAAACCTTATTATTACAATTATTACGTGGTGCCGGGCCTAAAGGTTTATCGGCGATGGCCAGCCAATCTGAACTTAACTCTGTTACCTTAATTCGTCCTTTACTGTCCGTCGCACAAGCAGACATTGTGGCCTATGCCAAACAGTATGAACTGCAATGGATAGACGATCCGAGTAATGTTGAAACCCGTTTTAACCGTAACTATATTCGCCATAACTTATGGCCACTTATTGAACAGCGTTGGCCAAGTGCTGAAAAAACACTGAGTCGAACCGCTCAGCACTGTGCTGAAGCCAGCGAATTAATGGCTGAGCTTGCTCAACAAGATTTGTCCTTGTTACTGACTTCAAAAAAATCATTATCTATATCAGCGTTACTGAGGTTATCGTCAGCCAGACAGCGCAATGTTTTGCGTTATTACATTGAATTGCAAGGTTACGGCTTGCCTTCAACGATAAACTTACAACGAATAATTGATGAGATCTGTTTGGCAGCAGAGGATAAAACACCGCTAGTAACATGGAGTAGTGTTGAAGTACGTCGCTATCAAGATGATCTTTATTTAATGCCACCTTTAACCACACATAAACTTAGTGAGGTAGCTCAATGCGAAGGTTTAGCTGCTGTTTTTTTAGCAACAGGTGACACATTGCAATGGCAAGAAAATAAAGGACAAGGACTGTCATTAAAAACCATCTCTCAGCCATTAACGATACATTTTCGTCGTGGTGGAGAACGTATCCTCTTATCAGGTCAGTCACACCATAAAAGTCTCAAACATCTGTTTCAACAGTGGCAAGTTCCGACATGGCAGCGAGAGTGTATTCCTTTAGTGTTTTGTGGTGATGAACTGGTCGCTGTAGTTGGCTATGCCTATGCGGATGGTTATGTGGCAACTGGGCATGAAATAGGCTTTATTCCAACGTTAAAAACACACTAAAAGATCAGTTACAAGGTGTGTGATGTTCATCATGTTTCGTAACGTTTTACAACGTGATGTGTAATGAACATGATCAGTAATACGGCACTGCCAAAAACATATAGTCCGACATGTATCTCAATACTGGCAATCGCACCGAGTTTTACACTGACGATGAGCATCGCCACCACCATCACATCGAGCATCGCCCAACGACCGTAGTTATGCATTAATTGTAGTAGTTTTTTTCGATGCTGAACATGTGTCGTATTTGGGTGTAATAAATTAAAGAGCAAGAGTATTTTAGCGATAGGCAGGATAATGCTAAACCCCGCGATAAGTAAGAATAGAAAGACATGACCTTCTTGCAGTAACTGCCAAATTCCAGACACAATAGAAAAAGAATGATTAATCCAAATGAGCCGGGTAATGGTCATTATAGGGCTTACAAAACCAGCCAATAGTAATAATGAGGCTATTACTAGCAGCCAACGTAAATGCTGCGTTGCCATCATTTATTGGCTATCGGTAGTGGTTTCCACTCGATCTTTCTTAGATATATAACGTGGTTTTGAATCATCTTTCTTTTTAACTTTCTTTTTGGCTACTTTAGATTGAGCCGCCATGCCTTTCACTTTGGCCACCGTTAATTTGTACTGTAGATGATACTCAATACGATCTAAGCGATCTCTATCATTATGTTCGACTAAATTAATGGCAACACCGGTTTGAGAAGCGCGTCCCGTTCGGCCAATACGGTGAATATAAATATCGCCCCTAAATGGCAAATCATAATTAATAACATGGCTAATATTGGTTAAATCTAAACCGCGAGAAGCAACATCGGTCGCGACCATCACCTTGATTTGTCCTGTACGAAATTTTCGTGTTTTATCAAGGCGAGTGGCTTGATTGAAATCACCATGCATCACTTGGGCTGATATATTCCGTGATTGTAGCCATTCGGTAATTTCTTCAGCGCGCTCTCTTTTATTACAAAAGACAATGGCACTGGTACAACTTTTATCATTGATACTCGCAAGTAAAAGTTGTTGTTTATGTTCTTTATTATCAGCGAAATAAACAAGCTGGGTGACTTGGTCTGATTTTTCATTGGCTGCATTGATTTGAATCACTTCAGCATCGGTTAGAATTTCTTCGGCAAATATTTTCACACCTGAGCCAGCCAATGTTGCGGAGAACAAACAGGCTTGAAAACCATTAGAAATAGTGCCGAGTAAGGTCATTACATCCGGGCCTTGCCCCATATCAAGCATACGATCTGCTTCATCAATAATAACCATATTAATGTCAGAGAGATCAATCGCTTCATCGGCGACTAAGTTTAATAATCGACCGGGTGTAGCAATAATGATATCGCATGCATTTTGTAAAAATTCAGCTTGTTTAACTTGTGAAAAACCACCGGTAACAATCGATGTATTAACATCAATTTGTTTACTGAGTTGTTTAATCACATGTTGAATTTGAAATGCTAACTCACGGGTGGGAGCTAAGATCAAAATTCGAGGATAACGATCGCTTTCTCGATTGGGTGTGTCAATCAACATTTGCAAAGCAGGTAATACAAAAGCAGCTGTTTTACCTGTACCTGTTGCCGCACCAGCTAACACATCTTTACCTTCTAAAATGAATGGAATCGCAGCCTCTTGCACGGCCGTCGGTGTTTTAAAGTCGAGACTATTAAGGGCGTTTAATAAGGCATCATCAAGGAATAAATCATCAAAAGTCATAGCTACTTACTTATTTAATACGGTAGGCGATAACGTTGTTAGACAACATCATTGGAATAATGATTAACTGCTGTTGCTTCAATACAGTGAGGTCAGCGCTTCCTTGAACGAGCTTAATTAATGTCGTGCTAGTACCGTTAGGAGCGATATTGAGTAATTTTCCCGTCATCCAATCAGTAACGAAATAGTTACCTTCGCCATCTTGTTCTATACCATCAAGGTTACCTGCTGAAGTTTTATCACCGAGGCTTTGAATTTTTTTACTAGTAATATCAATTATTTTTAAGTGTCCAGCAATGTCGGTAGCAAACCCATCTGTCATATTGCCCCAACTCGCAACAATGAGGTTTTTACCTTCGATTAAGAGTCCATTGGGCGCTTCTAGAGCATCATCATGAAGCCATACTTCAAATGTACCTTGGCTTAAACGATGAATAGTGTTTGTTAACATATCAGACACGTAGACATGACCTTGGGCATCAGCAGCTACATCGTTTAAAAATTTAGCATTAGGGGCAGGGTAACGCATGCTGACTTCTTTGTTTTTGATGTCGATCGCGACTAATTGGTCAATATCTGCAACATATAAGGTATCACCAACAAGTGCCATGCCTTTAGGAGCGTTTAAGCCTGTTAGCCAACGCTGTTCAATGAGCTTGCCATCGACAGATAGCTGTGAAATATAACCCTTACCATTAGCCTCGTTAGGTGCACCACTCACATTGGATACAAAAAGTAGCTCTTGCTTGGAATTATAGACAACTGATTCCGGCTGTTCGAAGCTTGTTTCAGTCTGCCATGCGGGAACTAGAATGGGCGTGGTGGCAGAGGCAAGAACTGGCAATAGAAGCGGGAGTAGGCTTAATATGCGGATAGTCGTTGTTTTCATAATAATCTCGTACAATAATTTAGGGTAATGATAGCAGTTTTTCCAGCCGATTTATTTTAGTTAAAGGCTGAGATTTGAGAGTAAAACGCTAAAATGATGATTTGTTTCTAGATTTGATTAACAACCATAAAAAGAAAGGCCCACCTAGCAGAGTGGTGATAACACCGACAGGGATTTCTGCTGGTGCAATAATGAGTCGTGCGATAGTGTCACAGAGAATGAGAAAACTGCCACCGAATAATAATGTCGCTGGGGTTAACCAACGATGATCACCGCCAATTAATAAACGGCATATATGGGGCACCATCATACCTATAAAGCCTATTGGGCCACATAACGAAACAATAGCACCGACACATAAAGAGGTGACAAAGAATAATAGATAACGTGTTTTTTGCACAGCAACACCGCGGCTGAGCGCTATATCATCTCCTGCCATCAGCAAGTTCAGTTCGCGACTTAACCATAATATGACAGCGATGCCAACACTTACAAAAGGTAGAAGCTGTAATACATCACGATAACCAACAGTTGTTAAGCCACCCATTAACCATCGAAGTAGTCGAAATGAATCAGTGACATCACTCATGTATTGAGTAAATAAAATAAGACTGGAAAAGAAAAAACTCATGGCCACGCCAGTGAGTAATAAGGTCTCGGTAGAAAATCCGCTTCTCAAGCGACTGATGCTATAAACAAAACTGATGGCGAGTAGTGAGCCTAAAAATGCCGCTAAAGTCGCTCCATTGATTCCTACTATTGAGAAACTTAATCCTAAAAATACGTAAAGAGCCGCACCGAGTGATGCTCCACTCGCTACGCCAAGAGTAAAAGGGGTAGCGAGTGGGTTATGAAACATGGCTTGAAATACCATGCCACATAGGGCTAACCCCGCTCCAGCGATAAAAGCAAATAAGACTCGAGGTATGCGAAGCTGGGTAAGAATATGATGTTGAATGTCAGGATTTGTTGTCGTACTTAGTCCTAAGTTCGGGCTAATTATAAAAGTTGAAAGAGTGGCGACTAAAATAAGGATTAAAACTGTCAACGGTTTCATAGTGAATCACCTGATAGTTCACTAGGTAAGGCGATCATTAAGCCTGTTTGAGGGTGAGCAGTAAACACAAACTGTTGATCGTATAACGCGTGTAAGTGACTTGATTGTATTATGTCTGATGATTGTCCATACCATAGTGTTTTGCCATGTTTGAGTGCCAAAATATGTTTACTATGTTGTGCGGCATGGTTTAAATCATGGCTCACTTCAATAATGCTGATGTTGTGTTGCTCATTAAGGTGGCGAATTAGCTGATGGACTTCGACTTGGTGATGTGGATCCAGAAAGCTAGTTGGTTCATCCAGCAAAAGCAACGGTGTTTGTTGGCATAGTGCTGCTGCAATCATCACGCGTTGCGACTCACCACCACTTAAGGTTTGCATTTGTCGTGATAAAAACGCACTAATATTTGTGATATCAATCGCGCGTTCCATTGCCTGTTTATCTTTTAATGTCCACTCAGAGAGTACCGACTGATAGGGATAGCGGCTCATTTTTATGAAGTCCCTAACATTAAAGTTTAACTGATGGCTATGAGCTTGCGGTACGTAGCTAATATGTTGTGCCAATTGTTTTTGACTGAGTTTGACTAAGGACTGTTTATTGAGCGTTATGTCTCCTGAACAGGTTTTAACAATCCCCATTAATGCTTTCAATAAGGTGCTTTTCCCTGCGCCATTAGGCCCCAAAATACAAAGATAATCAGCATGTTCCAGGTGAAAGCTAATCTCGAAGATTAATCGCTTATTATCTGTTTTGACGCTGAGTTGTTTTACATCTAGCATGATGTTTAAGCATCCCAATTAATTTCAGGATGAATAAGTCGCGCTAATTCATCGAGTAAAAGAAAAATACGTGGGCCGGGTATTGTGGCGTAATCATGTTCCAGAAGGTGTATACGTTTACTTTTTATTGCATCGACATAATTCAGTTGCTGCCATTGTTGTAAAACTTCAGTGAGGTCTGAGTTATGATCTTTCGCCTCAGGATAAATATCAAAAATAATTTGAGGGTTAAGTTGCAAAATACCTTCCATCGATAAAGATGGCACTTTCGGCAACTGACCTTGATAGACATTTTCACCCCCAGCAGCATTGATTAAGTCATTATAAAAATCATGCTGGCCAGCAATATAGACTTGTTTCATATTTTCAGAACCTAGACTGTGACCAATTGTTATCATGACCGTTGGACGAGTTAAGTCTTTTGTTTTTTTAGCGATATTGAACGTTTTTTGATTTATTTCACTTAATAAATGATGGGCTTGTTGTTGATGTTGGGTTACTTTGCCTATGAGAGTGATTGTTTGTTTAATATCATTTAGTGATGCATCACGTGTGGCTAGTATTGGAATGTTTAGTTGTTGTAATTGCTGGACAAGACCTTGCTGGTTGGCCAGTAAAATAACTAAATCTGGTCTCTGTGCGATAATCGCTTCGAGATTAGGGTTAATAAAACCACCGACTTTAGGCAGCTTTTGTACCTCAGGCGGAAAGTCACAAAAATCGGTTACTGCCACAACCTTGTCTCCTAAATCCAATGCATATAGGGTCTCTGTAATGCTTGGAGCGAGACTAACAATACGTTGTGGCGCTAAGTTGAAAGTTAATTTAGAAGAAGGCTGAGAATTGACACCGAATATTGCGATTACAAAAATGATGACAAATATAAAAAGTGGCCAAAATTGGCGCATTTTTTAACCCCTTAAACACTAAAATTGCCATTATAATAGCCGATTATGATGAAACCTTGAGAAATATATGACACCGCTACAACAGGTTTTTGATACAGCTGAGCGTCTGTATTCAATGACAGACATTAATACAGCTCTTGAACACATTGCTGAAAAGTTAACCTCAGACTACGCTGAGGCCAATCCTTTGTTACTCTGTGTGATGAATGGTTCAGTGGTGACCACTGGGCATTTATTACCTAAACTTAATTTTCCGTTAGAGCTAGATTATATTCAAGCTAGTCGTTATGGCGATAAAACGGTAGGAGGAGAATTAACTTGGCATCATTTACCGCTTACTGCTATAGAAAATAGGGCTGTTTTGTTAGTTGAAGATATTTTTGATGAGGGTGTTACGTTGCATAATTTACGGCATTATTGTGAACAAGCGGGTGCAAGCTCAGTTAAATGTGTGACCTTGATAGACAAGTCTCACAACAATAAAGTAGGTGTACCACCAGAATATATAGGTTTAACCGTTCCTGATCGCTATGTATTTGGTTTTGGGATGGACTATCAAGGATACTGGCGTAATGCGGCCGGTATTTATGCCGTTAAGGAGTCTTAAAATGACTAAATTGGCCATTATTGGTGGGACAGGTTTAAGTGCTTTAGAGGGATTAAATATTCTTGAGCGGCTTAGTATTTCAACACCATTTGGATTGCCATCTGATGATGTTTTAGTCGGTGAACTTGATGGCAAAAGTGTATTATTTTTACCGCGACATGGCGCTAAGCATACGGTTCCACCTCATAAAATTAACTATCGGGCTAATATTTGGGCTTTGCATCACTTAGGTGTTGATCGCGTTATTGCTGTGGCGGCTGTAGGCGGCATCCGAGATGATTTAGCGCCAAGTGTGATAGCGGTGCCCGATCAAATTATTGATTATACCTATGGCCGTGAACAAAGTTTTTATAGTGATGATTTCTCAACAGATAACCATATCGATTTTAGTTATCCTTATGACCAAAAACTTCGCCAAATAATCATCGAATCAGGTCAAAAGCATAAAATAACAATTGTTGATGGTGGCACCTATGGCGCTACGCAAGGGCCACGTTTAGAAACGGCTGCTGAAATTAAACGTATGGCACAAGATGGCTGTGCAATGGTGGGTATGACAGGCATGCCTGAGGCGGCATTAGCGAGAGAGCTCAGTATTGATTACGCTTGCTGCGCGTTAATGGTGAATTGGGCTGCAGGATTAAGCCATAATTTGATTACGATGAGTCAGATCGAAGACACCTTAGCTGTCGGTATGACTCAGGTTAAACAAGTCCTTGCTGACATTATTCGCTCGCAGTAGAGGCCCCTTCATTTGGCAAAGAAAAGGTTTCGAGTAATTCTAAATCTGTTTCCACTGCATCTGGCGTTGCAATTGGAATCAGTGTTAACAATGCGCCGATTTTGGGGTGATCAAAGAAATATAACTTATTACTGCGAATACGACGCGACTCTTCTAAATGGGGATTACGGGGGGCACTGATATCTGTGCCTTGAACGGTTGCATCAGCGTCGAGAGGTATTAGATCCTTACTTTGATTTAACCACAAATCTAATGCTGCATGAAGATAGGTCGCTTTATCAAGGCGGATTGTCCCTACTATTAGGCTATCATCATCAGTGATGTTAATTGTTTTGGCCTGACCTTTTTTCATAATAAATTGCTGCCATGACTGATGATAATCCACACGATATTGGGATGAGTTATCTAAGCGTGTAGCCAACTTACTTAAGCTTTCATTAGATGCTGGTTGGATAAAAGCGTTGGCCATATCTGGCGTTAGCGAGCCAAGAAGCACTTCTTCTGGCATCACTGGCCATTGCTCGTCGGTAATCGTGTCAAGCTGTTCAAATATGATTAACTCAACGTGATACCACTGATCTGCATAAGATTGAATACTGACAAATGATAAATAAAGCGTGATGACTAAGCGTGAGGCAGAAAATGGTTTCATGGCAAAATTACGTTTATGAAGTATTTTCTTATTGTCAGGCTTTAAACGGAAAAAGTCCAAGGATTATGATTTTGCGTTATTATTAGGTCACCGTTTTTATTAAAATTTCAGGAGAAGGTTATGGCGGGTTTTTCAGCATTTGTACTATTTTTTCTAGCACTGGCCGTTATCATTATATTGATGGGGGTGAAAGCTGTTCAGCAAGGGCGAGAATATACGGTAGAGCGCTTTGGCCGATACACACGGACATTACGTCCAGGTTTTAATGTGATCATCCCGGTTCTAGACAGTATTGGTTCTAAAATTAATATGATGGAGCAGGTTCTCGATGTTCAGTCTCAAGAAATTATCACCAAAGATAATGCCATGGTACGTGTTGATGGCGTGGTGTTTTTTCAAGTGGTTGATGCGGCAAAAGCCGCCTATGAAGTTAATAATTTGCAGAATGCTATTTTGAATCTGACGCAAACAAACATTCGTACTGTAATGGGCTCTATGGACTTGGACGAACTATTGTCAAAACGTGATGAAATTAATGCGCGTTTATTGAGTGTTGTTGATGATGCAACAACGCCTTGGGGTGTCAAAGTGACACGTATTGAGATCAAAGATATTGCGCCACCGGCCGATCTAGTTGAAGCGATGGGGAGACAAATGAAAGCAGAGCGTGTCAAACGCGCTAATATTCTTGAAGCAGAAGGCCTTCGTCAGTCAGCTATTTTAAAAGCTGAAGGTGAAAAAGCATCGATCATGTTAGATGCTGAAGGGCGTAAAGAAGCGGCCTTTCGTGATGCTGAAGCTCGTGAAAGATCCGCCGAGGCAGAAGCACGTGCTACGTTTGTTGTATCAGAAGCGATTGCCAAAGGTAATATTCAAGCGGTGAATTATTTTGTTGCTCAAAAATATGTTGAAGCAATCAAAGACATGGCTTCAGCAAATAATAGTAAAGTGATCTTTATGCCTTTGGAATCAAGTAGTGTAATAGGTTCTTTAGGCGGCATTGCTGAATTGGCAAAAGACGCTTTTAAGAAGGAAGGTTAAAATGGAATTATTTGCCCCTGATTTTTGGCAGTGGTGGATTCTGGCGGTAGTGATGATTATCGTTGAAATACTTGCCCCAACATTTTTTGCTTTATGGATGGGGGTTGCCGCCTTTATTACCGGACTTGCTGTCTACTTTATGCCTGATATGCAATGGGAGTATCAGGTTTTTGTCTTCGCCTTGTTATCTGTTGTCAGTATTATTGCTTGGAAAGTGTATTACAAAAACAATCCCCTAGTTTCTGATGAGCCATTGCTTAATCGCCGCGGTGAGCAATATATTGGACGCACTATTACACTGAAAGAGCCTATTGTGGATGGTTTAGGAAAAGTAAAGGTAGATGATTCTACTTGGAAGGTTGAAGGAGAAGATTGTCCTATAGGTACAAAAGTAAAAATAGTCAGTCTTAATAATGTTGTGTTCCATATTGAAATTGTTAACTAGATAATGACTCATTTTTTTAACACGGGAATGAGTCAACAGCAGTTTTTAGATGAATATTGGCAAAAAAAGCCTTTATTGATTAAACAAGCATTTGTTGATTTTGAATCTCCTATTAGCCCAGATGATTTGGCCGGCTTAGCATGCGAGCCCGAGATTGAATCTCGGCTAATTGAAGAAAATGGCCAAGATGGCCGATGGCAAGTCACTCTGGGACCATTGTCTGAAGATCATTTTGCTCGCTTACCAGCAACAAACTGGACGTTGTTGGTACAGGATGTCGATAAACATTTGCCAGAGCTACAATCTATCTTAGATCCATTTCACTTTGTGCCTGATTGGCGGCGTGATGACTTGATGATTAGCTACGCGCCGGAGCAAGGGACTGTCGGCCCGCATACTGATGGTTATGATGTGTTTTTATTACAAGCATTAGGTACGCGCCGCTGGCAAATTGGTGATAGCCCACTCATTGAACCCACAATAATTGAGGGTTTAGATGTGCAAATATTGACTGAATTTACCGCCGATCAAACCTGGGATTTACAGCCCGGTGATATGCTCTATCTTCCACCACATTTTGCTCATCATGGTGTGGCAATGAATGATTGTATGACGTTTTCGATTGGGTTTCGTGCGCCTTCACAAATAGATATGCTGGATGCCGTGGTTAATACGATGCTGGAGCATGGGTTGGGTAAAACTAGATATAATGATTCAGATTTGGTTTTATCGACTCATAGTGCTCAGATTGATGAACAGGCAATCACTCGATTAAAAAATATGTTGCATCAGGCTATAGATGATGCCGAACCGATCTTAGCAAGTGCATTAGGTAAGTTTGTCACTGAAACTAAATCAAGTTTATCAGCGGTAGTTGAAGAATCATTATGTGACTTACCCACGATAGGAGAGCTTTCTCAGCAGTTCGAGCAAGGAGATATTCTACAAAGAAGTCTGTATTGTCGTTTTGCATGGCTAGTAAATGAACAAGGTGGACAGCTATTCCTTGCGGGAGAAGCTTACCCTGTCGGTGTAAAAGGTATTGCTCATTTAACTAGATTAACCGAACAAAATGAACTTACGGTCACTGATTGGCAGCAAATAAAACAAGATGAACAGGTTGCCAAACTATTGTGTGAATTAATTGCTGAGGGTGGATGGTTTTGGAAGTAGAATCCATGTGAAGGTCTATTTCAACATGCCACGAATGTTAGATAAATGTGCTTTGCCACGCTCTTTACGTTCTTCAGGATCAACTTGCGTTTTCTCACTCATCCAAACCATATCTTCAGGTGGTAATTCTCGTAAAAAACGGCTTTCTTCACATTCCATTTTTTCACCATAACGCTTACGACTATTAGCCAGAGTAAAAACTAAACTACGCTGAGCACGAGTAATACCGACATAAGCAAGACGTCGTTCTTCTTCGATACCATCCTCTTCAATACTGGTACGATGAGGTAAAATTTCTTCTTCCATGCCAATAATAAAAACATGTGGAAACTCTAGACCTTTAGCCGCATGTAAGGTCATTAATTGAACGGCATCGTTTTGGTTTTCGTCTTCTTGTCGTTCAAGTAGGTCCATTAGCGTTAAGCGTGAAGCGATATCACCAATGCTTTGTTCAACGGTATCATTCTCAATAACTCGATTAATCCACGTCAGTAGCTCTTCAACATTATCCATACGGCGTAATGCTTGATTAGGATCACCAGTGACTTCTTCTAGCCATGCACGATAGTCTATTTCTTCAATCATGTCTCGAATGGCTTCCATCAAATTGCCACGTTTTGAACGATCAGCTATGTCGATCAACCATTTGGTAAAGTGTTCGAGTTTAATCATCGCTTTATCTGACAGTTGTTCTGCTAAACCCATTTCAAAGCAAGCACCAAACATACTGGTATTTCGTTTTGCTGCGTAATTACCGACAATTTGTAAAGTACTCGCACCAATACCTCGTCTTGGTGTATTAATCACTCTTAAAAAAGCATTATCATCATCTTGATTAGCTAGTAGCCTTAGATAAGCCATAATGTCTTTAATTTCGACACGCGAAAAAAATGATGTGCCACCAGACAAAAAGTAAGGCACATTGTGCTCACGTAAAACGCGTTCTATTGGGCGAGATTGGTGGTTGCTACGGTATAAAATAGCATAGTCTTTAAAGTCAGCTTGATTTTTGAGTTTGTGATAAAGCAGTTCGGATACGACTTTTTCAGATTCATGATCATCGTCGCGACAACCTATCACCCTAATGGGGTCACCTTCACCCATAGCACTCCATAACTTTTTATCGAAAATATGTGGGTTATGACCAATCAGCTCATTAGCAGCTCTCAAAATACGACCCATAGAACGATAATTTTGTTCGAGTTTAATCAATTTTAGTCGCGGAAAATCATGTTGTAATTGCACTAGATTTTCAGGACGAGCACCACGCCATGAATAGACAGATTGATCATCATCGCCTACCACGGTCAATGCTTCACGAATACCGACTAATTGTTTAACTAGTTCATATTGGCAACCGTTAGTATCTTGATATTCATCGACGAGCAGATAATGAATGCGTGCTTGCCATTTTTTTAATACTTCCGAGTGTTCACGAAACAGTAATACTGGCTTTAAGATTAAGTCATCAAAATCAACCGCGTTATAAGCTTTTAGGGCTTCAACATAGCGGTGATAAACTTTGGCTGCTGAGGCTTGCTGTTCATCTTCTGCTATTTGGCTGGCTTGTTCAGGTAAAACGAGTTGATTTTTCCATTCAGAAATTTGCCACTGGCATTGTTCGGCATGTTCGCTATCTGCAGCAAAGTCTCTGCCCATTAAATCTCGTAATACAGCCAAACTATCTTGAGCATCAAAGATAGAAAACCCAGGTCGATAACCAAGGTGAGCATGTTCTTTACGTAAAATGTTTAGGCCTAAGGTGTGGAAAGTTGACACCATTAAACCGCGAGCAGAGGCATTTCGTGATGCCATCATTTCGGCGACACGGCTTTTCATTTCGCGCGCCGCTTTGTTAGTGAAGGTAACGGCCGCAATATTGCGAGCATTAATGCCACATTGTTCGATTAAATAGGCTATTTTTCGGGTGATAACACGTGTTTTACCACTGCCAGCACCGGCTAATACAAGTAAAGGTCCATCTACATGACGCGCAGCTTCCAGCTGCGGCGGATTCAGATCATGCATTAATTTTAAGTATTCCTTGTATCGAGGCGTCGATAGCCTATTGCTTCACTGATATGTGCGGTTTGAATCTGTTCTGAGTCGGCCAAATCTGCAATCGTTCGCGCTACTTTAAGTATGCGGTGATAGGCGCGGGCTGATAAACCAAAACGGCTAATGGCATGTTCTAATAGCTGATAATCGTAATCAGCTAAAGTGCAGTGTATGTCTAACTCTTTATTTTCTAACATTGAATTTGCTTTTCCAGCTCGCTCTATTTGTTTATTTCGTGCCAGCAATACTCGCTTAGCGACAGTCGTGCTATCTTCTTCTTTTTCATTGCCTTGTAATGGCCTTAACATTGATTTGGCGACTGGAGGAACGTCGACCAGCATATCAATACGATCCATTAATGGGCCTGATACTTTAGCGCGATAGCGGCGAACTTGATCTTCAGTACAATGACAACGGACTTCACCTAAATAGCCGCAAGGACATGGATTCATCGCGGCAATCAATTGAAATCTAGCAGGAAATTCAGCTTGATTAGCTGCCCGTGAGATCGTGATTTTTCCCGATTCTATTGGCTCTCGTAATACCTCTAGCACTTTTCGATCAAACTCTGGCAACTCATCTAAAAATAAAACACCATTATGCGCTAACGATATTTCGCCTGGTCGGGGTTGACTGCCTCCACCTACCATCGCTACCGCTGATGCCGTGTGGTGAGGTGAGCGAAAAGGGCGTTGACGCCACTGTTCTACATTGAATCCTTGCGCGGAAATAGACTGAATTGTAGCGGTTTCCACTGCTTCTTGTTCAGTCATCTCAGTTAAAATACTAGGTAAACGACTCGCCAACATCGTTTTCCCTGTTCCTGGTGGACCACTAAAAAGAACGCTATGTGATCCTGCTGCTGCAATTTCTAATGCACGGCGAGCATGAGCTTGGCCACGAATATCCATTAAATCAGGGTAGGGTCCGACTAATTTTGCTTGTTCGTTTACTGAGAGAGCTAAACGTTGTTGATCAAATAAATGTGCACACACTTCTAATAAATGACTTGCACCATAGGTCGTTGCTTCTTCGATTAATGATGCTTCATTGGCATTCACTGACGGTAAGATAAGTTCATTATTAGCTTTTGACGCGGCTAATGTGGTTGGTAACACGCCTCGAACGGCCCGTAACTCTCCTGTTAAACCCAACTCACCAATAAATTCTTTATTAATTAGGCTCGTTAGCGGAATTTGGTTGGATGCAGCTAGAATCCCCAAGGCGATAGGTAAATCAAAACGACCACCTTCCTTAGGTAAATCTGCCGGCGCCAAGTTAATGGTTATCCGTTGTTGAGGAAAACTAAATTGTGAATTTAATAGGGCTGATCGCACACGGTCTTTACTTTCTTTCACTGCTGTTTCAAGCATTCCGACGATTGATAAGCTGGGCAGGCCATTTGAAATATGTACTTCAATAGTGACTACGGGGGCATCAATGCCTGTAATGGCTCGACTATAAACGGTGGCAATACTCATTGGATATCCATGTCCAAATAAATCCCTATTTTAATCAACGTCCAATCAAATTTTTTGTTCTAGTCTAAATAGGTACAGCAATAATCGACTAATTGAGCGACTTTCAAATCAAATGAAGAATCAGCAGGTACATTAAAAGATTCGCCACCTTTAATCGTTACCCACTCAGTTGTTCCATCAAGGCGATAGCTTAGCTCGCCCGCCATAATTTCCATTAGTTCTGCTTTTGCTGTGCCGAAGGTGTAATCACCTGCCATCATAATGCCAAGTGTTTTAGTTGAACCATCAGCAAAAGTGACCGCGCGGCTGGTGACATTACCATTAAAGTAAACATTGGCTTCGCGGGTAATGGTGACATTGTTAAATTCAGACATAATTTTCTCTTAGTTTTTAGAGGTTGATTCTAGTTCAGCGACACGACTCGCTAAGGCTTCTAGTTTTTCACGGGTACGATGTAGCACTTGTGTTTGAATATCGAATTCTTCACGGGTCACTAAATCTAGTTTGGAAAATGTAGCGGTCATTGCCGCTCGAATATTCTTTTCAACATCGGCCTGAATCGATGTAATGCCTGATGGCAATGCATTGGTGAATGATTGTACGACTTCTTCAATTTTTTTTGCATCTAACATGGTCATCTCCACTTTCTTAGTGCTATGTATTCTACGGCAAAGTGTGGCAGACTCAAATCAAATGATGATTAAACTTTAGCGACGCGCTTTTTCTGTTGGCGACGAAATTCATCACACAAATGTGCGACAAGGCAGGTTTCACAATGTGGTTTTCTGGCAGTGCAGACATATCTTCCATGTAGAATAAGCCAGTGATGGGCGTCTAGCTTAAACGCATCAGGGATAACTTTCATTAACCTATCTTCTACGGCACGAACCGTTTTACCTTTTGCTAAACCGGTGCGATTACCAAGACGAAATAAGTGTGTATCAACGGCTATAACAGGATGTTTGAATGCAGTATTAAGAATAACATTAGCGGTTTTACGTCCAACGCCTGGTAATGCTTCTAAAGCATCACGGTCATCAGGTACTTCACCATTATGCAAGGCGAGTATTTGCCGACAGGTCTTGATAACATTTTCAGCCTTACTGTTAAATAAACCGATAGTTTTAATATAAGGTTTTAAGCCTTCAACACCTAAATCTAGAATGTTTTGTGGTGTGTTGGCGACAGGATATAACTTAGCTGTCGCTTTATTAACGCCGATATCTGTAGCTTGAGCAGACAAAATAACGGCGATTAATAGTTCAAAAGTACTTGTTGAATTAAGTTCAGTTGTTGGCGCAGGGTTCTGTGCCTGTAATAGGCTGAAAAATTCATGCCTTTGTGTTTGATTCATGCGTTAGCTGGCACTGGAACCGTTGATGTAATCTTGGCTTGTTTTGTTTTTTGACGGGCATCAATTACATTTTTTAACGCGACAATTAAGCCAAGGCCAATAAAAGCACCTGGTGGTAACAAAACGACTAGGAATCCACGATATTCTTCAAATAATACAATTGAAAGATTACGCGCCCCTTCACCAAACATTAAGTGAGCTTCGCTTAAGATCGTACCTTGACCGATAAGCTCTCGCATCGTCCCGAGTAAGACGAGTACGGCGGTGAAGCCTATGCCCATCATCAAACCATCGACCAGAGAGGGGCCAACAGGATTTCTGGCTGCAAATGCTTCAGCGCGGCCTGTAATGGCGCAGTTAGTTACTATTAATGGAATAAAAATACCGAGTATTAGATAAAGTTCATGAAACCAAGCATTCATAGATAATTCGATTGCTGTCACAATCGAGGCAATAATCATGACAAATACCGGCAGCCGCGCTTCATCAGGAATTTGTTTTCTTAATAGGGATATTAGGCCATTAGACGCTACTAACGTCAGTGTTGTCGCTAGTCCTAAACCTAAACCATTAATTGTTGTATTACTTACTGCGAGTAGCGGACATAATCCAAGAAGCTGGACTAATGCTGGATTATTTTTCCATAAACCATCGCGAATAATGGGGCCATAGATTGCATTCATTATTTAGCCTCCTTAAATAACTCATCGCGATTTTGTTCAAAAAATTGCAAGGCTTTTTTTACTGCTGTGATGACTGCTCGAGGCGTAATTGTTGCCCCTGTGAACTGATCGAATTCGCCACCGTCTTTTTTTACTGCCCATTTAGATTCAATAGGATTAATTAAAGACAAACCTTTGAATTTTAATATCCAGTCAGTTTTTTTCTCATTAATTTTATCGCCTAAGCCAGGGGTTTCTTTGTGATTAATCACCCGAACACCTGCTAAGGTGCCATCATAATAAACACCGACAAGTAAGGTGATTTTCCCGCTATAACCATTGGGTGCGATACTCGTAAATATGGCTGCTACCGGCTCGTTATCTTTACGCGCCCGATAGACCGTTGTATCTTCTTTTGTCGCTAATTGCTGGGTCTTTGGTTGGGTAATGATATCGGTTAAAATATCATTATTATATTCATTGCTACTGACCAGCGAATTGATTGCTGAGAGTAATGTTTGCCGTTCATTATCAAGGATTTTGTCACGAGTATTTGCTTCGGTGAAGGTGACGATGCTCGTTGCACCAATAGCAAAGCCGGCCAATACTAAGCCTACGGTGAGTATTTGCTTTTGAATAACATTCATTATTTTACCGCCCCATATATTTTAGGTTGCGTGTAATAATCAATTAATGGCACGAACATGTTCATAATCAACACAGAAAATGCCACACCATCAGGGTAACCGCCCCAAACACGAATAATATAGGTTAATAGGCCAACTCCGGCACCAAAGATAAGTTTACCTTTAATAGTGGTTGAACCAGAGACGGGATCAGTCGCAATAAAGAATGCGCCTAACATGGTGCCACCACTGAGCAAATGGAAAAGAGGTGTTCCTGTTAGTTCAGGGGCAAGAAGCCAAGTTATCAAGCTAATCGACCCTAAGCCTACTAACATGGCGACAGGTATATGCCAGCTAATTACCCGACGATAGATAAGGAAGATGCCACCAATGGCTAGCCAAATATTGACCCACTCCCAGCCCTTACCACCGAATATTCCAAATAATGGCTGTTGAGTGATATTTATTGGGGTTTGACCTAGACCAATTTGAGTTTTCATAGCATCAAGTGGCGTCGCACCTGATATAGCATCGATATTATTGGCTAATTGACCATTAAATATAAATTGGAAAGCAGTGCTTATGTCAATAGTGTATTCACTTATGCTCGCTACCGGAATCCATGTTGTCATTTCTAATGGAAAAGAAATAAGCAATAAAACATAAGCGGCCATTGCCGGGTTAAAAGGGTTGTAACCTAAACCACCATAGAGATGCTTGGCGAAAATAATGGCAAATAAAATACCAATGGTAGTAAGCCACCAAGGCGCGAGAGGTGGTATTGCTATTGCGAGTAATGCGGCTGTAACGACTGCACTACCATCTGTTAAAAAGGGTTTGATTGGGCGATTTCGCATGGCTAACATTAATGCTTCAGCCAATAATGCCACCGTAATAGCAAGTGTCAGTGTAATTAAGACACTGGGTCCATAGAAGTAAACGATAGCAACAATGGCCGGAATGAGCGCCACTAGTAATTGCAACATTTGCAGCGTTACGCGGTTAGTACCTGATAAAAAAGGCGATGATAGCCTACTTAGTGGCATTACTTAATTCTCCTGATTATCTGTGATGGCATCAGATTCTGTTTGCGCTGCTTTTTTTGCCTTTTCCGCCTGAGTTGCTGCCAGAGCAGCTTTACGCTGTTGTTGGCGAAGCTCTTTTTCTTTTTGTTCTTGTTCGAGGCGCGCAAGGCGGTTTTCATGACGAATGCGAGCGACATCTGATTTGGCGTGTTCTTGTTGTTGAGTCATTATTTCTGTTTTAGCAAAACGGAAATAATGGACCAATGGTATTTCACTAGGACATACATAACTACAGCAACCGCATTCAATACAATCGAATAAATTGTATTCATCAGCCTTTTCGAGATCTTTAGCGCGTGAGTGCCAATAAAGCTGTTGTGGTAACAGGCTCACCGGGCAGGCTGTTGCACACTCTCCGCAACGAATACATGGCATCGGCGTTGATGTCTTTGCTGCATCATCAACACCGACTAAAATACAGTTTGCTGTTTTAGTGATAGGTAAATGGTCACCTGACAAATTGTAGCCCATCATGGGGCCGCCTAAAATAAAAGGCTCTTCAGGTTGACGTTTGGTGCCACAAAATGACAGTAATTCATGCATCGGCGTGCCAAATAAGGTCTCAAAATTACCAGCGTGCTCCACTTCTCTCCCTGTTACAGTCACGATCCGAGAAATTAAGGGTTCACCGTGTTTTATTGCTCTGGCTATTGCATAAGCGGTACCGACATTGTGACAAACGATTCCAATGTCAATCGGTAGGCCACGGCTAGGTACCTCTTTGTTAGTGACGACTTGTATCAATTGTTTTTCACTACCAGCAGGGTAGCGAGTCGGAACCACAACAATTTTTGTGTTTTTTAAGTTTGAACGAGAACCCAGCGCCAGTTCCATGGCGGAAATAGCTTCAGGTTTATTGTCTTCAATTGCTATCAGGCATTGTTTGACGCGCAGTGCAAAATTAATGATTTCAATACCGTCAAGTATGCCTTCAGCTCGTTCGCGCATGATCATATCATCGCAACTTATGTAGGGCTCACATTCGACGCCATTCATGATTAATGTGTCTATGCTGTGATGAACGCCGGGATTGAGTTTGATAAAACTTGGAAAACCAGCGCCACCTAAACCAACAATACCTGCTTCACGTATTAGTTGACGAATTTGGTGCTCAGATAAAGTGGTAAAATCGCTGATTGGTTCGCGCTGAATCCATTTGTCTTCGCCATCTGTTTCTATGCTGATACAAAGTGCTGATAAGCCTGATGGATGAGGAACGGGTTGTTCATCAATGGCGACGATGGTGCCAGAAGAAGGCGCATGCAAATACACCGAGACATGTCCCTCAGCTTTGGCAATTTTTTGGCCTTTAAGTACTTTATCGCCAACCGAAACAATCGGCGTTGATGCTTCACCTATATGTTGCTGTAATGGCAATATAAGCTTTTTGCTTAATGGCATTTTACGTATTGCTACTTGAGTGGAACGATTTTTATGCCCCGATAATATTAAGCCACCAGGGAATGAACCAAGTTGTTGTGTCATGACTTATCTCCCAATGTTAATTCAATATGAGCAGGATCAGGCCAGCGCCAAGTATTAGGGTTTACTTTAGTTTCAACCATATCAATACAATCAACAGGACAAGGTGGTAAACATAGTTCACAGCCAGTACATTCGCTAGCGATCACGGTATGCATGTGTTTTGCTGCTCCAAGAATGGCATCAACTGGACATGCTTGAATACATAGTGTGCAGCCAATACAACGATCTTCATCGATAACGGCTAACATCTTAGGTTTTTCGACACCACATTCTTCATCGAGTGGTTTGAACTCGACTTCTAATAAATCAGCTAAAGCCTGAATAGTCGTTTCGCCACCAGGTGGACAGCGGTTAATATCTGCTTCACCCGCTGCCATTGCTTCAGCATAGGGCCTACATCCAGGAAAACTACATTGACCACATTGTGTCTGAGGTAATATTTTATCAATTTGATCCGCGATCGGATCGCCTTCAACTTTAAAGCGAATAGCCGCAAAGCCTAAAATAAGACCAAGAATCAACGCGAGTAACGTTATAGCTAAGATAGACGTTAACATTAAACGTGAACCAAACCAGCGAAGCCCATAAAAGCCATAGACATTAAACCGGCAGTAATAAGGCCAATAGCTGCGCCTTGAAAAGCAACGGGTACATCGGCAACCGCAATTCGCTCGCGCATAGCGGCGAAGATAACTAATACCAGTGAAAAACCAATTGCTGCACCAAAACCATATAAAGCAGACTCTAAAAAGCCATGACTTTCTTGAACATTAAGCAGTGCCACGCCTAATACGGCACAGTTAGTTGTGATTAGCGGTAAAAAAATGCCTAGTACTTGGTAAAGCAATGGACTTGTTTTGTGAACAACGAGCTCTGTAAATTGCACCACTACAGCAATAACAAAAATAAAACTAATCGTGCGTAAAAATTCAATTCCAAGAGGTGCAAGTAGGTATTCATTAATTAAGTAACTGCTAATGGAGGAGAGAGTGAGTACAAAAGTAGTCGCTAATCCCATTCCCATCGCCGTTTCTAATTTGCGAGAAACGCCCATAAAAGGGCATAGTCCTAGAAATTTAACTAGGACTATGTTGTTCACTAAAATGGTGCTAATTAAAATGAGCGCATAGTCTGTCATGCAATAACCTACTGATTTAATCGGGATTTATTGACCAACGTCATAATCCTAACGATGGTTGCCAATTGTTAACGTGTAATTATAGCTGATTAAGGCAGGTTTTCGTAGCATTAATATCGATATTAATGCTTTCTTATGAAGGGCTTAGCAGATTTCAGTATAAGGATATACTGAAATCTGTGATCGTTATTTTTGACGTCGAGTTCGAACCGCGGCAGCTAATTCACGTAACAGAACTTCACTATTATCCCAAGCCATGCAGGCATCAGTAATACTCTGACCGTAGACAAGTGCCTTGTCTTTTTCTACATTTTGACGGCCGGCTACTAGGTTGCTCTCTAACATTAACCCCATAATACGATCTTCACCATGAGCAATTTGGTTAGCAACATCACGACATACTGCTTCTTGTTGAATATGACTTTTACCACTGTTTGCATGACTGCAATCCACCATAAACTTAGCTTTTAGTCCGGTCTGACTAATAACATCGGCTGTGTGTTTGATACTAGCTGCATCGTAATTAGGGTTTTTACCGCCTCGAAGAATGACATGACAATCTGGATTACCAGTGGTTGAAAATATAGCAGAATGTCCTGATTTAGTGAGTGACATGAAATGATGAGGTTTCGAAGCAGATAAACAAGCATCAACGGCGATTTGTAACCCACCATCAGTAGCATTTTTAAAGCCGACCGGACAGGATAACCCTGAGGCTAATTCACGGTGAGCCTGGCTTTCAGTTGTGCGTGCGCCAATTGCGCCCCAAGAAATTAAATCAGCAATGTATTGAGGGCTGATTAAATCTAGATATTCACTACCTGCAGGAACGCCCATTTCAGCAAGATCTAGGAGTAATTTTCGGGCAAAATGAAGACCATCATTAATTTTGAAGCTACCATCTAGGTAGGGGTCGTTTATCAAGCCTTTCCAACCAACAACTGAACGAGGCTTTTCGAAGTAGACTCGCATAATGATATGGAGATCAGCTTTTAATTCGTCTATAAGGGGTTTCAATCGTCCTGCGTATTCACGAGCTGCATCTGGATCATGAATAGAGCAGGGGCCAATAATCACCACAAGGCGATCATCTCTGCCATGAAGAATATTTTGCGTAGCCGCTCGAGCATTAAACACCGTTTCGGAGGCGTGATCTGTAATAGGGATTTCTTGGTGTAATTGTATAGGCGGCAAAACTTCCTGCATCCCAGTAATACGCAAATCATCAGTGTTATATAGCATTAAACCATGTACTCAAGCTGAAAATGAATGAATTAAATATTTTACAGGGTAGGGACTATTTATGCCATGAAACATGGGATCAAGTGTATGGCTTATATCAAGTTGTTATTATTTCAATAATAAGCATCATTTTATCGATTTATAGCTTTCACTAATCTGGTAATAAGCATTTTTTGCAAGATAGCTTGTACCTGAAAGGGCTATGATCGGGATAGACTTAAGCCGTGTTGATCAAGCCGGATGTTACCGGCTTGATCAATTAATACGACATATTGGATAGTGCTATGGCATCACAACCGGATGAAATTTATCAGCATTGAGCCACAAATGAACAGCAATACTGGCTGCATAGCCTAATGCAATTGCCCAAATCCATTTAAGGTGGGCTACAAACGTATAAATACCCCGTGCTTGCCCCATTACTGCAACACCCGCTGCTGAACCAATCGATAATAATGAACCACCGACGCCGGCTGTCAATGTCACTAATAACCATTGACCATGACTCATTTCAGGCATCATTGATAAAACAGCAAACATTACAGGAATATTATCGATAATAGCTGAGATTATGCCGACTAGTATATTGGCCGTTGTCGGGCCTAAATCACCGTACATAAATTGAGAGCCAAGTGATAAATAGCCAATTGTACCTAAGCCACCAACACACAAGATGATGCCATAGAAAAACATTAATGTATCCCACTCGGCACGTTCTAATTGTTGGAAAATATTAAACGGTTGTTGCTGCTCCAAATTCCCTTCCAGTGTAAGTGATGTCTCACCTTCATTGACCAAGGTTGCTAATATTCTTTTATCACGCATTTTAATGACATAACCATATAGTTTAAGGAACCCTAAACCCGTCATCATTCCGATAACAGGTGGTAAATGTAAGAAGTTATGAGCACAGACAGCCATGACGATGGTTAGTAGAAACAGACCCACAACTACTAAGGCACCATCTTTCATTTGTGCTGTTTCATTTTGTGCCGCCGGTTGTTCATTAGCGACAGCCATTGACATGATGACCGCAGGAACAAGCCAGTTAACTACTGAAGGTACAAATAGTGCGAAAAACTCAGTGAAATCGACGACGCCTTTTTGCCAAACCATTAAGGTTGTGATGTCACCGAATGGACTAAATGCACCCCCTGCATTAGCTGCCACAACAATATTGATACACGCCAAGGCGACAAACTTATGATTAGCCCCCCCGACAGCCATAGCGACTGTAGCCATGAGTAATGCCGTGGTTAAATTATCAGCAATCGGTGAGATAAAGAAAGCAAGAAGGCCGGTTAGCCAAAAAATAGTGCGAAGTGAAAAGCCTTGATTGACTAGCCAGCTACGAAGGGCATCAAATACACCGCGTTCGCCCATTGTATTTATATAAGTCATTGCTGCTAGTAAAAATAATAATAGTTCTGCATATTCAAGTAGATTATGACGAATCATTACTTCAGCTGTGTGGTGGAATGCTACATCTGTTTGTTGTGCATAAATAATAGCAATCATCGCCCAAATAATACCGGCAGCAACCATGACAGGCTTAGATTTACGCATATGAATTTCTTCTTCGACTATCACTAAAATATAAGCGAATACGAATACAACCAAAGATGCATAACCAATCCAATGACTGGTTAGATCCAAAATAGGCACGTCACCAGAAGCTAATGATATTTGTGGGAATGCAAATAACAACAAACTGAAAATCAGCATGGATGTTATCGATTTACATGTTTGTAGTTGTTTTAACATGACGTTTCCTTATTCTGAGATAAGATTTTAAATCGCTAATCATACCGTGCTGATTGACTCAGTGAAAGATTAATTCATTTTTTATAAAACAATCATTCGGCTCAGTCAATTCGGTATGTGAGTTTTGTTTTTTTAATCAACTGCTTACTTTCTTAATTAGATGTTTTTTTTAATTTTTTTGGAAAGTAAAGTATGTAAATTGAAGCGTAAAACTTTCGGTAGGTCATTCCCACAAAAGTGGGCATGACCTATATTAGAAGATAAATAAAATTAGTGTGTACTGCCAAGTCATTGATTACTTAATTACAGCTTAAAAGTTTAATATTATTTAGTCATGCGTCGAATTTTTACCATTGAGACTCGCCAGTTTCTGGATCATACATTTCGTGAACAATTTTATGACGGTTTGAGGTTAATTCTTCAATCGAGGGGGAATTGCTCATTGCACGGGAAATAGCCAATTTCATTGCTTCGTAGTTTGTACGATATAAATCTTTGCGATCTACATCTGGATTTTTTGCACATTCAGGAGAAATCCAAATCATAGCGATAATGCATAGATCATTAGCTTTATCAGCAGGAATAACCCCGGCTATAACACTATCTAAAACTGCGTCAGCAATAGCTGATTGTACCGGTCCACCAAATAATTCTACGTAAGCACTTGATTTAATAGTTACTTTAGGCACCATGATTGTCGCGGGTTTAACTTGCTGATTGGTCGCGCGGATGGCAAACATTCGCGTGTGACCTTCAGTTTGTCCCATTAAATTAGCAAAGGCATGACCTGCAGGTCCGTTGACACTTCCGATCAGGATCTCCGGCATTGCATCTGTACCTTGATCATCACTGGCAAATACGGTGGCTTCACCGGTTCTAAACAAAATTTCATCTGACATAATTAATTCCAAAACTTTAAAATAAAAAAACCATCATAAATTATAATGGCAAATAAAAAGAGCTATTTTAGTCAGTGTTGGGGACGACTGTAAAATAATTAGTTTTCTGCAATAGTTATAACGGTATGGACTGAAATTTTGCAGAAGCTGTTTAGTTTGTGTAATAAATTTTTTCTAGTGTATGGCTGATAAGTCATTCCCTATTAGCAATAGCCCTAGTTAATATTTATCATGAAAAATTTCTCGACATTATCCATCACAAAGGCAAGTTAAACGCTATTATATAACTATCGTACATATCCTAATTCATTTAAGGCTTAATAATTGCTAGCTTTTTTTGATAACTTTTAAGCAATAAACAGAGGATGTCGGCATGAAAACTGGGATTGAATTAATGAACCGTTTAACCTATCCAAAAAAGATGCTGCTGATTTCAGCAGTATTTTTGGTTCCCATCATTATGTTGATAAGCTTACTACTCGTCGAATTAGGTACGGGGATTTCAGCAGCAGAAAAAGAAGTCCGTGGCTTAGAATATATAAAAACAGTACGTCAACTTTATCAAAATTTGCCCCAGCATCGAGGCATGACCAATGCGTATTTGAATGGCGAAAGCAGTTATAAAAGTAAAATAATTGAAAAAAGACAGGCAATAATTGCCGACATAGCGGCAATTGATAGCATTGATAATAGATTGGGTGATGAATTTGGCACTCATGCACTATGGGCTGAAATCAAACAAACATGGCAACAACTAGAACAGCGTGCTTTTAATGATTCTGCTAAACAAATATTTCAAGAACATACCGATTTAATTTCGCGAACTTACAATTTATTTGAACAAATTAGTAATGAATCAGGCTTAGTACTTGACCCTGAACTGAATACCTCATTCTTGATCGATTCGATAGTTTATCGTTTGCCTAATATCACGGAAAATTTGGGACAATCACGTGGCATGGGTGCTGGCATTGCTGCAAATGGCACCATAACCGTCGAGCAACGAATTTTATTAGGTACGTTACTGGCTAATATTAAAAGTAATGCACGTGCTGTTGATGATGGCATGTTAATCACCCTAAGAGAAAATCCTAGCCTCGAAAACGAGTTAATACCATTATTAAATGCCTCAAAATTAGCAACGAATTCGTTTATTCAAAAAGTGACAACAACACTGTTAGTATCTGAATTTATTAGCGTTCGATCGGCTGATATATTCTCTGCAGGCACTGAAGCAATTAAGGCCAATTACAAGGTCTATGACACCCTAGTCCCCATGCTTGATCGATTATTTAAACAGCGTGTGGCGAGCTTATCTAATAAGCGTATGAAGGTATTAATTATTGTATTACTCACTCTACTTATAGCGAGCTATTTATTTGTAGGCTTTTATAAATCAATGATTACTGCTGTTAGTCGACTAAAAGAAGCGACGCAAAAAGTATCTGATGGCGATTTGACTGTTTCTGTTGATTGCGGCACAGAAGATGAGCTTAAAAATATTGAAACATCATTGAACAATATGATTCAGCATTTGAATCAAACAGTGAGAAGTCTGGGCTCTAATGCATCCCTTTTAGCATCGGCCTCAGAGGAATTATCAACGACAACAAGTCAAGCGCGAGCAGGTGCCCGTGAACAACAATCGCAAACAGATCAAGTTGCGATTGCGATGAACGAAATGATATCGACAGTGCAAGAAATTGCTCGTAATGCAGGATTAGTTGCCTCAGAGTCTCAAAATGCTGATAAAGAAGCTAAAGAGGGAGGGGAGATTATCACCTCAACGATCAGCTCTATGACTAGTATTTCTAATGGGGTGGGTGAGGCGGCAGCAGTGATTCATGAGCTTGAGAAAAATAGCAATGATATTGGTACGGTACTCGATGTGATTAAAAGTATTGCTGAACAAACGAACCTGTTGGCTTTAAATGCAGCGATTGAAGCTGCCCGTGCTGGTGAGCATGGTCGTGGATTTGCTGTGGTGGCCGATGAAGTTAGAACCTTGGCGAGCCGAACTCAACAATCAACTGAACAGATTCAAACTATGGTCGCCAGCCTTCAGTCTCATACACACCAGGCTGTACAAGTCATGAATACTGATACTAAACGTGCCGTGCAAATGGCTGAATCGACCGGTGGAGCGACGCTTTCATTAAGTAAAATTATTGATTCAGTGACTAAAATTTCTGATATCAGCTTCCATGTAGCGAGTGCATCTGAAGAGCAAAGTTTAGTATCTGAAGAAATTAATAGAAATATTGTACGTATTGCAGATCTTTCCATTGAGAGTATGAATGGTTCAGACCAAATTGCCCTGAGTAGCGAAGAGCTAGCCAAATTAGCAAATGAATTAGAAATGATTGTAAGTCACTTTAAAGTTTGAAAAATGAAGGCTTAGTGCATAAAGACTGAATGCTTGAAAATCGAAAGCTGATTGTAGAGACATCAATAATTAATTTTTTGGGCGGTTGAGATTTATCGGTTTTAGTACGATATGTTGACTCAGCTTTGATTGGCTAAGATAACTTGGCAGATAACCCAGTACCGGCCGAATTTTCCGATAGTGACCAGAGCTAAAAATAATCCGATATTAACTTTTAGTAGTCCTGCAAGAAAGGTAAGCGGGTCACCAATTACAGGTACCCAAGCAAAAAGTAGACTTAGTTTTCCGTAGCGGTCGAATTGTTGTTCGGCTTTACTGGTTTGCTCGGTTGTTAAGTGTAGCCAGCGGTGTAAAAGGGTATCGGCCCCCCAGCGACCCACCATATAATTAAGTAATGAGCCCATTACGTTAAAGCTGGAGGCGATGATGACTAATGTAGTAGGATTTTCACCTGCCATTAGTAAACTTGATAGTACAAGCTCAGAGCTAATAGGCAGGATCGTTGCTGCAAGAAATGCAGATAAGCCAAGCCCCCATAAGCCCAATTCAGATAACGTCTCCATCAGAGAAATCCGTTTTTACTGCTGTAAGTGGTTTAGCTGTTTTGCTATTTTATCGATGTCATCAAAATCAGTCACTTTAGCTATGACATGATTGTTTTTAATTAAAAGAAGGGTAGGTAGGCCGTTGACCGTGTAGTGGTGAAAAAGACGGTTACTCTTATCTATTTTAGTTCGATGTTTTATCGTATATTTTTTTGTATAATCCTCTAAATCTTTGTCAGCTGTCCATAATCTAGATATCACCCCTAGCCAAGAGATTTCTGGGTATGCTTCATAGAGCTTATTGACTGTGTGCTGAGCGATAATACAGCTCTTTGACGTTTCTGGTCGGCTATCCTTTAAATACCAATCACACCATGTCGCCGTAAAAAATAGGGCATGGACTTTGCCATCATCAGTATTAATCTGAATGTCAGTTTCATCCTCAATCAAGATCTTAGCGTTAATGACATCACTTGCTTTGGTCTGTGCAACTAAAGCAAGTTTATTATCAAGCGATTCATCTGCTGTATGCCCTTGATGAATCAAATTCATATTTCTATCAAAGAGTAAATGATAAGGTGTACCAATAAGTCGAAATTTTTGTGCTAAGTCACCCTTTTTATCGATGGCCATTGACATCGTTAATTGAAACTCATCAATGGTTTTGTTGACCGCATTGAAATCATCATTAAGACCTAGGTTGATGCCAATTATCTCAATCTTGTCACCATATTCTGTTTGAACGTGTTCAAAATGGGGCATTTGTTTTAGGCATGGTTGGCACCATGTTGCCCAAAATTTTAAATACACAGGTTTTTTACCTCTGTATTGTTCAAGAGTCACGTGTTCACCTGATATTAAATTTATGGGGGCTTTTAGTAGTTCTTCAGGCAAGTTGCTTGCATAAGCTGGCATTGAAAATAAAAGAAAACTTAGTAATGCGGGTTTAAAATAATGCTGAGACAGACGCATAGTGAATTAATCCTGAAGTTGTTTTTTATTAAAGCTTAACAGCTGTTTTATGGTTGATGAAGCCTCAGGACATAATATTTACATATCTATTTACTAAATTATAATTTGACTAAATATTATGGCCTTACCGCTATCTGAGACATTATTTGACCAAAATGAAATCTTGCAGTATTAAAAGACGTGAGATGGACGAAGATTTTAAAAGGGCTGTTGTCGTGAAGTGGATGGCTTAAACAAGGTGAAACTATCAATATTTAAGTAACAATCGTTTTTGCCTGTTAATACTATAGATATTATTCATTGGATCTTGTGAATGTCTTTCTCTAAAATATAATTTGTCGCTTAAGACAAATGCCTTCAACAACCAAAAAGAGGATGACACTATGTCAACATTAATCAACACAACCGTTAAACCATTCAGCGCTACTGCTTATCACAATGGTGAATTTGTACCTGTCAGTTCAGATGATCTAAAAGGTAAATGGTCAATTGTATTTTTCTACCCTGCAGATTTCACATTTGTGTGTCCAACTGAATTAGGTGATCTTGCTGATTTCTACCCACAATTACAAGAAATGGGTGTAGAAGTTTACTCAGTATCTACTGATACGCACTTCACACACAAAGCATGGCACGATGCTTCTGACACAATTAAAAAAATCAATTACCCAATGATCGGCGATCCAACGGGCGCAATTAGCCGTAATTTTGAAGTGATGATTGAAGAAGAAGGTCTTGCACTTCGTGGTACATTCGTTATCAACCCTGAAGGTGAGATCAAAGTATCTGAAGTACATGATTTAGGTATTGGTCGTAGTGCTAAAGAATTAGTGCGTAAAGTTCAAGCAGCACAATACATTGCTACACATGATGGTGAAGTATGCCCAGCATCTTGGCAGCCAGGTGAAGAAACATTAGCACCTTCACTTGACCTAGTTGGCAAAATCTAAATTTAAGTTAGATTGAATCGGTGTCTGGGCATTATGCCCAGACACACTTCTAACTTTCAAAGGACGAACAGAGTTATGTTAGACGCAGCAATAGCAGCACAATTAAAAAGCTACCTTGGCAATTTAAAGCGACCTATCGAGTTAATCGCTTCTCTAGATGATGGTGCTAAATCACGTGAAGTACGTGAGTTACTCCAAGAAATCGCGGCAATGTCAGGCCTAGTGACTTTTATTGAAAAAAACGATAATGATCGCAAGCCTTCTTTTTTGGTAACACAACCTGATGGCGTCGAAAACATTCGTTTTGCTGGTATTCCCATGGGCCATGAATTTACTTCATTGGTCCTTGCATTGCTACACACAGGTGGCCACCCAGCGAAACTTGAAGCAGACGTAATCGAACAGATTAAAAGTTTGCAAGGGCCATTTGAATTTGAAACCTACATTTCATTATCATGCCAAAACTGCCCTGAGGTAGTTCAAGCATTGAATGTATTGTCGGTATTTAATCCAAACATTAGTCACACCATGATTGATGGTGCGTTATATCCAGATGAGATCGAGAAACGCCAAATCATGGCTGTGCCGACCGTATATCTAAATGGTGAAGTATTTGGGCAAGGTCGAATGACGCTGCCAGAAATCATCGCCAAATTAGATACGGGGGCAGTCAAGCGTCAAGCCGATAAAATCAATCAGAAAGAACCGTTTGATGTATTAATCATCGGTGGCGGGCCTGCCGGTGCTGCCGCATCTATTTATGCCGCTCGTAAAGGTATTCGTACAGGGATTGTCGCCGAACGTTTTGGTGGGCAAGTCATGGATACGATGGCGATTGAGAACTTCATTTCTGTTAAAGAAACGGAAGGGCCAAAGCTTGTCGCGGCATTAGAAGAGCACGTTAAAGAATACGATGTTGATATCATGAATTTACAACGTGCTGATAAGTTAACAGCCAATGGCAATAATCTTGATATTCACCTTGAAAGTGGCGCGACATTAAGTAGTAAAGCAGTAATTTTGGCGACCGGAGCACGCTGGCGTGAAATGAATGTACCAGGTGAACAAGAATATCGTAACCATGGCGTTGCTTATTGCCCTCATTGTGACGGCCCGTTATTTAAAGGTAAGCATGTGGCTGTTATTGGTGGTGGTAATTCGGGCGTTGAAGCGGCTATTGATTTAGCCGGAATTGTCGCTCACGTTACTTTGCTTGAATTTGCAGATGAGCTTCGTGCTGATGCTATTTTGCAGAAGAAATTATTTAGTTTAAATAATGTGACGGTCATAACTAACGCTCAAACAACGGAAGTGCTTGGCGATGGCAAAAAAGTCACGGGACTTGAGTATAAAGATCGCGCAAGCGATGACATGCATCAGGTTGAATTAGCGGGTATTTTTGTTCAGATTGGTTTATTGCCGAATACCGATTGGCTAAAAGGCACGATTGAATTGAGCCAGTATGGTGAAATTGAAGTCGATGCACATGGAATGACATCAATGCCGGGCGTGTTTGCAGCAGGTGATGTCACCACTATTCCTTATAAACAGATTATTATGGCAATGGGTGATGGTGCAAAAGCAGCGCTAGGTAGTTTTGATTATCTTATTCGTCATTAAGACTGTTGTTCAATTGAATAGGCTATCAAGCTCTGAGTATTAGCAAGCTACCAGCGATCATCACCATGCTAGCTGCAAGGCGACGCATAATGTGTTTTTCATTGAAAATACGGTAACCGAGAAAAACTTGTAACACCATGGCCAGTTGGAACAATGCCAAAGAATAAGCGATTAATAGGTGTGAAAATACAATCATGGTCATGTATTGCATTAGAAAAATAAGCATACCGAGATAGATAAATTGGGAGATGCTATTTTTAGATTGTGTGAAGTCACGTTTAAAATTATCTTTTAAAAATACAGTATGGGCAATGACAGCAAGGGGAAAACCAATTAAACACCAAAACACGGTGGTCGCTAAAGCATCACCTTCAATCACGGCTTGTTTGAGCGGTAAAGTGCCGATAGAAAAGAGTAGTATTGATAGAAATCGATATTGAACTCCTTTTTCCAATAGTAGGTTTATTAACCTATTGGTGGTGATTGAACCACTAGCTGGAAAGAGAAAATAACTACCCAAAACAATAATGCCTACTCCGGTAAAGCCTTGCAGACTAGGCATCTCACCAATAAAAATCATCGCCAGTAACATAGATATGACGACTTTATAGGCATTGAGTGGCCCAAATACTGATAAATCTGTCTTTGATAATGACATGACTAAAAATAAGGTGCCAGCCATATCAAGCAAAGCGGCAAAGAAGATATTGAGCCAAAACCTAGGACTGAGTTCCGAAGGATTGATGATGGATATGAGAGGTAAGCAGATAATACTGAGCACCAGATAAGAGGCCATTACAATATAAAAAGGATGTAGCCCTTGATTTGCTAATTTTTTTTGAAAGACATTAGCAAATGACGAAAAGACTAATCGCCCCAAAACAACCAGTAACTCCATTTAGTGGCCAATTTCTGATATGTGTTGATGGGCCTCATAATCATTGTTTTCATCAAGTAGATAACGACTATAAATACCGAACTTTCCTTCTTTATTAAAATGAAAAACATTAAAATTATCTTTACGTTGCTCGACTTCCATACCAGGAGTTCCAACAGGCATTTTGGGCACTGATAACCCTGCTATATTAGGCCTTTCAGCGAGTAGTCGGCGAATATCAGCAGCAGGTACGTGACCTTCAATGATATACCCTTCAACAAGGGCAGTGTGACAAGATGTCATGGCTTTAGGGAGTTGAACGGCTTGCTTAACGCTAGCCATATCTGACCTGATAACATCCAGTACATTGAACTCATTTTTTTCTAAGTGGTTAATCCATTTATGGCAGCACTGGCAGTCAGGACTTCGATACACTTTAATGTCTATGTTGTTTGTATCATCAGCAACACTGTTTAATGCGAAAAATTGAATAAGTAAAAATAAATAAATTTTCATGAGCGCTCTTGTTGTTTACTAACCGTTATTATCTGATTTTAAAAAATACGGGTCATACTTGTTAACACTGCATATGATTTCTAATTGGCTCTGGTACAAACTATTTTGGTAAAAAAACACAACTACAGTCTATTATGGATATTCAACAAGAATTTCTTTTTTAGGCGCTTGTTGTTCAACATAGTCAAGAGCGGCAAGTATCGCTTTTTCATTGTTGGGATTAACAGGCTCAGGTAAAAAATAAACCTTGATATTCTGGGTCTTGAGTTCGGCTAATTGTTCTGGTGAAAGTAAATCAGCATTAGTCCATAAGTCTGCTTTATCTTCTAAAAGATCACTTTTTGCTTCTACAAACCCTTCTTGAGTAAAAATAAGATAGATCATGGTTATTTTCCAATAGCTAAATAAGCTTTTTCAGACACATCAGACCAAGCATCATCCTTTTTTCGAAATGCTTCATAAGCATCATACACCTGCTTGAACTTTGGATCGTTAGCCGCTGCTTCTGCTAGTGTTTCATCAGTCAGTGTTTTTAACGTTGCCAGCACATCATCAGGAAAACGGTGGAGTTGAACTTCGGGCCGATCTTTTAATTCTTGTAATGCCGAAAGATTTTTTTCTTCCATTTCAGAAAACATTTGAACATTTTCAGCCATAGCCGCATTGCTTATTATCGCTTGTAAATCAGCTGGCAATGAATCCCATGCCCGCTGATTAACGGTAAGCTCTAATACTGAGCCCGGTTCATGCCAGCCTGGATAATAGTAATGTTGAGCTGCCCGATTTAAGCCCAAACGTTGATCATGAAATGGGCCAATCCATTCAGTGGCATCAATCGTATTACGCTCTAGTGCGGTATACACTTCAGCACCAGCCAATAACACAGGATTACCTCCCGCTTTGGCAAATACTTTACCCCCAAGGCCTGGGATACGCATTTTTAGACCTTTAATATCGGCCAAAGAATTAATTTCTTTGTTAAACCAGCCCCCCATCTGTACGCCGGTATTACCGAGAGGGAAGGGAACAACATGAAAAGGTTTGTACACTTCGCGCCATAATTCCAAGCCGCCACCATGATAAAGCCAAGCATTCATGCCACGTGCCGTCATACCAAAAGGTACTGTCGAGAAAAATTGTGCTTCAGGTACTTTACCCGCCCAGTAATAGGCGCTGCCATGGCCCATTTCAACCGTACCTTGTGAAACGGCATCAAAGGTTTGTAGTGCGGGGATGAGTTCACCACCAGCATAGACTTTAATATTAAGGCGACCGTTAGACATCACTTTTATGTTTTTTGCGAAACGTTCTGCACCTTCTTGCAATACAGGAAAGCCAGGAGGCCATGTGGTGACCATTTTCCAGTTATACGTTTTGCTGTTATCGATAGCTTTCGTATTACTACTGCTTTCTTGTTGATTGCATGCTGTGAGGCTAATGCTTAAAGCTATAATGAATGGGACTAAATAATTTTTCATCTGTTTTCCTAATTAACTTTTAATTATATTTATATTGATGGAGCTAGATCGGAGTTTAGTCCTAATATGTAGGGTTAAAACCCAACACACATTTTGTTCAGCCCTGTAGGTTAAATTTCAGTCCAAAACGTTCGACACACTACACTTTTTCTAGTTTGGCATAAGCCAGCACCAGCCACTTACTACCGGCATGTTTAAAGTTCACTTGGACGCGGGCACTTTTACCTGAGCCTTCAGTATCGATCACGATACCTGGACCAAACTTTTGATGATGAACCGCTTGCCCCGGATTCAAACCGGTTTCATTGCCTTTCGTTGAATGCTTGGGTGCCGTAAAGCTTGAGTTTACGCCATTACTAACGACATTTTTTCGTGCACGGACTTCTTCAATACGTTCGGCAGGGATCTCTTTCAAGAAACGTGATGGCGTAGGCATCATTGTCTGACCGTAAAGAAAACGTGATTCTGTATTTAATAGATATAACTTTTTTCTAGCGCGTGTCATACCGACATAGCAAAGTCGGCGTTCTTCAGCGAGTCGAGTTGGATCATCACTGGTTTTTTGACCGGGAAATAAACCTTCTTCCATACCGACCATAAATACCACAGGAAACTCCAAACCTTTAGCCGAATGCAAGGTCATCAGTTGCACACAATCTTCCCATTGATCGGCTTGGTTTTCGCCGGCCTCAAGTGCGGCATGAGATAAAAAAGCATCCAGTAATGGCATGTCTTGTGTTTCATCTGAAGGTTCGAAAGTGCGGGTAGCGTTAATCAACTCATCTAAGTTTTCAATTCGACCTTGACCTTTCTCTGATGTATCTTTCTCATGATGCTGTCGCAACCCACCCTCTTCAATAACGAGTGATGTTAGTTCATGCAAAGGTAAGTCAGGATCTTCGGGTGTTAGTGAATCAATGAGCGTTAAAAATCCCATTAGTGCATTAGCTGCACGGGCGGTAAAAAACTTAGCGTTGATTAAATCAACGGCAGCTTGCCACATAGTTTGATTATTTTCACGAGCATGTTGGCGTAATTGAGTCAATGTCGAGGCACCTATTCCACGTGTCGGCGTATTAACTACACGCTCAAAAGCCGCATCATCATTACGATTAGCCACTAAACGTAAATAAGACAATACATCTTTTATTTCGGCCCGATCAAAGAAACGCAGTCCACCATAAACCCGATAGGGCATATTGGCTTGCACTAATGCTTCTTCAATAATCCGTGATTGGGCATTGGACCGATACAACACCGCATTTTCTGCACGTTTACCACCTTTGTCGACCCATGTTTTTACTTGCTGTACTAAATAGCTAGCTTCATCTCGTTCGTTATAGGCATTGTAAAGTTGAATGAGATCGCCATCGGCATCTTCTGTCCATAATTCTTTACCTAAACGTTGGCTATTATTGGCGATAACAGCATTGGCTGCTGCCAGAATATTTCCTGTTGATCGGTAGTTTTGTTCCAGTCGAATTGAGCTGGCATCAGCGTAATCTTGGTGAAACTTTTGAATATTTTCAATTTTTGCCCCACGCCAACCATAGATGGATTGATCATCATCACCGACAATAAATAAATTACCCGTATCCCCCGCCAGTAAACGCAGCCAAGCATATTGAATGGTATTGGTGTCTTGAAATTCATCGACTAAAATCTGTTTAAAGCGTTGCTGATAATTAGAGAGAATATCGGGGCGCTTTAACCATAATTCATGGCTTCGTAATAAAATCTCCCCAAAATCAATCACGCCAGCACGTTGGCAAGCTTGTTCATAAGCCTGATAGATAGCCGACATTTTTTGTGAATAAGGATCATTGCCTACTTGGACATGTTGCGAGCGTAAACCTTCATCTTTTTGGCCGTTGATAAACCATTGTGCTTGTTTTGGCGGCCATAAGGTTTCATCCAGCTCCATGGCGCGGATAATGCGTTTCAGCATACGAAGTTGATCATCACTGTCGAGGATTTGAAAACTTTGTGGTAAGTCAGCTTCTTGCCAATGAGCGCGTAACAAACGATGCGCTAAACCGTGGAAGGTGCCGACCCACATTCCACCAATAGGATAACCAAGGCTCTCTTCAATTTTGCCACGCATTTCTTTAGCGGCTTTATTGGTGAAGGTAACCGCTAGAATATTAGCGGGAGATAAACTTTCTGCTTGAATTAGCCAAGCAACGCGGTGAACCAGTACACGTGTTTTGCCACTGCCAGCGCCCGCTAATATTCGGGTATGACCAAGTGGCGAAGCAACAGCTTCACGTTGGGGTTTATTTAAGCCATCAAGTAATTCAGAAACATCCATTCAGATTTTTTACTGCATTGTCTCGGGGAAAATAATGTCAAATTAGCTGAGCCTAATGGTCTGGGTATTCGCTAAGGGTTAGTTGATGAGCATTATTGTTGCGAGTTTAGGTTAGGTATAAAACAGAAAAACACCGGTCATGATTATCATGGCCAGTGTTTTAATGATTTAGCATTTTAGATTAAGCATCCCTATTTATTTAGGAACCGCTTAATTAGTTAGATATTGCTATCTAAAAATGCAGCAAGTTGTGATTTCGTTAATGCGCCAACCTTAGTCGCTTCAACTTCACCTGCTTTGAATAACATAAGAGTAGGGATACCACGAATGCCATAGCGGGGTGGTGTTTCTGCATTTTCGTCAATGTTGAGCTTGCATACTTTTATTTTACCAGCGTATTCGGCACCAATTTCTTCCAAAATAGGGGCAATCATTTTGCAAGGACCACACCATTCAGCCCAGTAATCGACTAATACAGGTAAGTCAGATTGCAATACTTGGCTTTCAAAATCGCCATCAGTCACTTGGGTGACGTTTTCGCTCATGTTTTATCTCCAGTGGTATATAAAGTATCGGAAGGCTATACTCACATTCCAATATTAAATGACATTTTTTCCTATCATCAAAGGTAATGCAAGTATTTCTATGAGTGCACATCTAACAAAACAGGCTTTTTCGGCATTACCATTACATGAAACGCTACAAGGTGGCTTGCGTAGCGCGGGATTTGAGTTTTGTACGCCAATTCAAGCGCAATCTTTACCTTTGCTGTTAGCTGGTCAAGATGTAGCTGGGCAGGCGCAAACAGGAACAGGTAAGACTATCGCTTTTTTATTGGCTACTTTTCAACGATTGCTGACTGCAGAGCCGCCGAAAAATTGGGATGGCAAGCAACCACGAGCATTTATTTTGGCGCCGACGCGTGAACTTGCAAATCAAATTGCCAAAGATGCTGAATTGCTCAATAAACAGGCGAAGCTGCGAATTGCTGTTGCCTATGGCGGTAAAGATTACGAGAAACAAAAAACATCGATTACCAATGGGGTTGATATCTTAATTGGCACACCTGGTCGATTACTGGATTACCATAAACAACATGTGTTTAATTTGAAGTCTATTCAAGCCGTGGTGTTGGATGAGGCTGATCGGATGTTTGATTTGGGCTTTATTAAAGATGTGCGTTATTTCTTACGTCGGGTTCCGGCACCATCAGAACGTTTAGGTATGTTGTTCTCAGCCACTTTAAGTTACAAAGTGACCGAACTTGCCTATGAGCACATGAATAACCCTGAAAAGGTTGAGGTCGCGGCAGGACGTGTAGAAAATAACCGCATTGAAGAAACGGTGTATTACCCTGCTAATGAAGAAAAGATTCCACTATTATTAGCCATCATTAAACGCTTAGCCCCCCCTCGTGGAATCGTCTTTGTAAATACTAAACGCGCAGCAGACACTGTTTGGGGTTATTTGGAAGGTAATGGTCACAAAGCAGCTTTACTGTCTGGTGATGTGCCACAAAAAAAACGTGAAAGTCTGTTAAAGCACTTTCAGGATGGCGAATTTCCTTTTTTAGTGGCAACCGATGTGGCTGCGCGAGGGTTACATATTCCTGAAGTGAGTCATGTTTTTAACTATGATTTGCCACAAGATGTTGAGGATTATGTACACAGGATTGGTCGCACGGCGAGAGCAGGAGCAAGCGGTATAGCCATTACTTTTGCGTGTGAAGATTATGCGTTTTCTCTGCCTGATATCGAAGCGTACATCAAACATAAATTACCTGTTGCAACGACGTCAGATGAAATATTAGTGAAACCAAGCCCTGCAAAAAGAACAGAAAAAAGACCGGCTTTACCTGAGCACAAGAAGAAAAATGATACCGCTAAGCGCCCAGTTCATCGAGGACGTAAAGTATTTAAAAAGACTTAACGGTCAATATTGATGAAAGTTAATGTGGCTTAATAGGCGGTATTTCTTTGAGTATGACGAATTTTGGCACCCAGCGAAGAGCGCAAAATGAAGATGTTTAAATTTATGTTTATGGTTGCCAGTATGAGTCTTTGCGCTTGTACTGTTACACAGCCTAACCAGCACGTCGTGGCCTCTAATCCTGATGAGGCAGGGGTGTCTCGTTGGGGTAAAAGCGATATCGATGAAATTATCGAGTTACATCAACGGGCCGTGATTCAAGACTTAAAACAACTGATGGTAAAACTGTATTACCGTAACCCAAAAGGTCGGCATGATGCTCATATTAGAACGATAGAGGAAAGTGTCGATTTGGTTTTTTCGCGTTCTAATACAGATTATTATCAACATTGGCAGCTAATGAAAGCAAACGACATTGTAAGGATTGCATTAGACGAAACCTATCAAGGCAGTGATCGTGTATTACCTTATATAGTTGGTTTACGAAAAATGATTATGGCTTCGTATGATAACCATACTGAGTTCTTTTATTTGACAAGTATTGATGAGCAAAAACTTTATAACAGTGCTAGGAATATTGAGATAGCAGCTTGGATGCTAGCTGAAAAACGTGATGTTCACGGTGTTTTATTATTAGAGAGCGATAGTGTAGAGCATGAGAGTCGTAACCTTAGTTACCAGCGGTTGATAGGTAAGATGATTGCCACTCAGGATAATTTGGCGACGATTATGGCGCATAAGTCAGGACGATTTATTAAAAACGTAGTTGTTAAAGCTGCTTCGATGGTTTTCTTACCAATATAAATTTGAAGGAACATTTCTTTTTAGCGTACAAATGATTTGAACAAAGAAGGTTTGTGCCTCAGCGTTTACTTAGTAGCGGGTTAGCAAAGCGATAACCGGCTGCTTGATGCATAAATAAATTTTTTAACAAACCATGTTTATTAACTGTTTGTAGGCCAAAGTGCCTTAGCCAGCGAATAGGTGGCAGCTCACTGCCAAAGACCCGTTTAAATGCATCCATAGTCAATTGTATGATGACATTATCTGCTTTTCGACGACGTTGATATTTACTGAGTGTATGCAGGCTGCCAATATTGCGGCCTTTTTTATATGCCTCTATTACAATTTCAGCCAAGGTTGCAGCATCTAATAAACCAATATTGACACCTTGACCTGCCAGAGGGTGAATAGTGTGAGCAGCATCGCCGACAAGTGCAAAGCCTGCTTCAACATAATGATCTGCATGTCTAAGCTTTAGAGGAAAATTCGCACGTTGGCTAACAGAGGTAATCTCTCCTAATGTGAATTCAAATGCTTTGCCCAAGACATCTTTAAAAGACTCATCATCTAATTGACAGAGTAATTCGGTTTCTTCGGTAGAGCTCGACCAAACAATTGAGCATTGATGTTGATTGGCTAAGGGTAAAAATGCGAGAGGGCCTTCTGGCAGGAAGCGTTGGCGAGCAGTGTTTTCGTGCTCATTTTTGGTAGTGACTGTACACACTAAAGCCGTTTGCTCATAATCCCACCCTTTAACTTTAATGCCTGCCCATTCACGCAAGGGCGATTGAGCACCATCAGCGGCAACAATGAGATCTGCTGTTAATCGTCTGCCATCCTCCAAAATAAGTGTGTTGTCTTTGCGAGATACTGGTTTTGTAGCACAGAGAAAGTCAATATTAGCTATTTGGTTGCAACGTGCGAGACAGGCTTGTTGTAAATGACGATTTTCAATGATGTGGCCTAATACTGGTTCGCCGATATCTGCGCTGTCAAAATGTAGGGCGTTATTCGCTGTTTCCCACACTGTCATATCGGTGAACCTACTGATTCTGTTTGGTAGCAACTGTGGCCAGATACTTAAGTTTTTCAACAAGGTTTCACTGGCTGGTGTTATAGCGCTAACACGCGTTTCGGGTTCATCATTTTCTGAAAGTTGATTGGGTAGCCTGGCTTCAATCAATGCCACTTTGATGGCTGACTCAGTGGTTAAAGCAATGGCGAGTGTAGCGCCTACCATTCCGCCACCAACAATAATGACATCGTAATGAGCACTCATAAAGAGATGCCTCGTGCTAACCGTGGTTGTTTCATGTTTAGGCCCATATTTTTTCGTGCTAAGTAATGTTTGGCTGGTGGAAAAGCCTCGATGATACTCAATGTTGCACCGCGGCCATGACCGAGCAAGGGATTATTGTTACTAAATACACTGACTAGTGTGCTGGTGGCATGAATGACATTTTCTTGATCTTGTTGCCGCCATTGTTGGTAGTCATGTAACAAGCGAGCATTACCGCAATCTATATTTGAACTCGTATTGCTAAGGACGTCAGCCAATGCTGCAACATCACGTAAGCCAAGATTGAAACCCTGACCAGCGATAGGGTGCAGGCTATGTGCAGCATTGCCAATTAATACAATTCGCTGTTGGACTGGCTGGTCGGCATGCATTAATTTCAATGGGTAATGATGGCGATGTCCTACGCGTAAAAACCGACCTAATCGGTAGCCAAAACGATCTTGTAATTCAGTCAGAAACTCGAGGTCAGTAGCATTCAGTAGGGCTGTTTCATCGCCTGTTTTGACTGTCCATATAAGACTACTGCGATTGTCAGACATGGGGAGCAACGCTATTGGTCCTGTATCTGTAAAACGTTCAAACGCTTTGCCATTATGAGGTCGTTCAGTCGTGATATTAGCCGTGATAGCCGTTTGCTGGTAGTCGTGTTCCAAAGCCCCCAGTTTAAGCAAGTGACGAATAGTTGATTGTCCGCCATCGGCAGCAACCAGCAATTTAGTCGTCAGTGTTTGATCTGTGTCTAGTTCGATCGTCACAAAGTCATGGTGCTGTTGTAAGCCTTTTACACGTGCTGGACGGATCATTGTTAGATTATTTTGTTGAGATAAAGCTGTATTTAATACGCTGCCCATCTCACGTGCAGTAATGACTTGCCCTAATGCAGGAACATGTTCATCTTCAGCCGATAAACGGGTGACACCAAAATGCCCACGATCTGAAACATGAATATCACTAATCGCCGTACAGTGATCAGCGAATTGTGGCCATATTCCCATGCTTTCAAAAATCCGCTGTGAACCATAGGCTAGAGCAATGCCCCGATCGTCGTAACTTGGTTGCTGTAATTCATTTGCAAAAGCCTCGACAATGGCAATCCGTAAAGAACTATTTTTTAAGGCGACGGCGAGGCTAGCACCCACCATGCCACTACCAACAATAATAAGATCATAGTTCATCTCTACCGTCATTATGATTCCTTTAGTGCTTAGCCGCTGCCATTAAGGCCTCAATTTCATCGACTTCTTTAGGGGCTGCCTTAGTTAAGACATCATGACCTGTTTTGGTAACGAGAACGTCATCTTCAATTCGAATACCAATGAAGTGCCATTTTTTAGCAATATTATCAGGGTCTCGAATATATAATCCTGGTTCAACAGTCATTACCATGCCCGGCTCTAAAACACGCCATTCACCGCCAACTTTATAGTCACCGACATCGTGAACATCCATTCCTAACCAATGTCCCGTGCGGTGCATATAAAACTGGCGGTATTGTCCCTCTGTAATCAGCGTTTCAAGATCACCTTGGAGTAGACCTAATGTTAATAAACCTTCGGTTAATACTCGAACAGCGGCTTCATGTGGTTGATTCCAATGATTACCCGGCTTAACTTCGGCAATGGCGGCTTTTTGAGCATTCAGAACAACATTATATAAAGCTTTTTGCGCGGGTGTGAACGTGCCATTGACTGGAAAAGTACGTGTAATATCGGCCGCATAATTTTTATATTCGGCGCCGGCATCAATAAGTAGCAAATCATTATTTTTTAGGCGATGATTATTTTCGACGTAATGCAAAATACACCCGTTTTCACCGCCACCTACAATAGAAGGATAAGCGGGAGAGCGGCAGTCATTTTTCATGAACTCATGAATGATTTCAGCTTCGACTTCATATTCCCATTGCCCTACTTGTGTAAATTGCATGGCGCGAATATGTGCTTGTACAGAAATATCAGCCGCAGTACGCATGGCTTTTATTTCAGCACTGCTTTTGAATAAACGCAGTTCATTTAGGCAGTGTTCTAACTCGATGATTTCAGTCGGCGAATGTTTGCCTTGGCGGGATGCTTTGCGAAGATGGTTCATCCAGCCAACAATCCGCTGATCAAAACTAGGTAAGTTGCCCATGGTGTAGAAGACTTGTTCCTTATCTTCCATTAAGCCCGGCAAAATATCATCAAGATCGGAAATGGGATAGGAGTCATCTGCGCCATAAAGCGCAATGGCACTTTCTTGGCCAGCACGGTAACCGTCCCATATTTCTTTTTCAATATTACGCTCGCGGCAAAATAGAATATATTCACCTTGAGGTCGACCAGGGATGAGAACGATCACAGATTCAGGTTCTTCAAAACCACTTAGATAATAAAAGTTACTATCACTGCGATAGGGGAAGTCAACATCACGGTTGCGAGTGGCAATAAGCGCATTTGGTAGCACTGCAATACTGTCAGAGCCCATCATAGCCATGAGTTGGTGGCGGTGTTTAGCAAATTGTTTTTTATTCATTTTAGTGAGCTGTTACGTCGTCAGTGAGTGTGACCGGCTGTAACTCACCATGCAATAAAAACAAGCCCATGCGTAAATATTCAACGAGCTCTTCAAAGTTAGCCTCATCTTCTTCACTTTCATCAAGATCAACTTCGCGAATCTGACTTATATTGATGACGTCAGCAATGTACTCTTTACTCTCTGCAGATAACGCCATGTCATCTGTTAAACCTGATACACCCAATCCAAAAATAAGTCCTTGGCACCAATTGGTCATCGAAATTAAGCGTGAAGGTAAGGGTGCGCTGTCATCAGCAAGATCAAGTTGAAGATCAAAATCAAGACTATTTAATGATTGGATGGTGCCATCAAATAATATTGTTAAATCAAGTAAATCATCTTCATTTGGCTCATAGTCGACAAATACTTTTTTGTGCCAATTTGCGCGATTAGCTTCTGCGTCCAAACATAATAAACCGCATAGTGCGCCTTGCAACTCTGCAGCACTACCCGGACCATCATCATTAGATTCGTCGGGAGAAGTAGGTGGAAAATATAATTCAGACATGATGATACGACCTAAAGTTAAAATATTTATTACGTCAGCTTGACCCAGTTGGTTGGGCGCGACTATAGTTAGTGCATTATTTTTGCACGGCTTAAGAACATACTAATGGAAAAGAACGAAATTCAACAGTTGGAACGAGACGTCGAAGAATTAATTCGCATTAGTCGTCGTTCGCGTGAAGAGAATATGTTGCTGCGATCTCAGCAAGCTGCATGGCTAACTGAGCGCGCGCAACTGGTTGAAAAAACAGACCTTGCGCGTAACCGAATTGAAAAAATGATGGGTCGCCTAAAAGAATTGGATGATGAGCTATGAGTGCCCCTGTTACCGTTAATATTCTGGGTAAAGAATATCAAGTAGCTTGCCCTGAAAATGAACAAGCTGCGCTGATTGCTTCTGCGCAAATGCTCCACCAAAATATGGAGAAAATCCGAAATACCGGGAAAATTGTTGGTTTAGATCGCATTGCTGTGATGGCTGCACTGAATTTAGCGCACGAACTTATCACTATTCAGAGTAATCAAGGTACGAGCAATGATGAAGTGAATAAAAGTATTTTGCAGATGAAAGATAGAGTTAGCAGCTTTTTGGAAGAAACACGTCAACTAGAGTTGTAAAAAATTAAGATTTGAAAGTTAAATAGGCGTATTATTTTAGTTGTCCCTGTGGTGTTCGATAGCGACAGCGTGTCTTGTGCCGATAAGCAAATTGCTCGGAGACTGATATGAGATTGGTGTGCATGCCCACTTGATGGGAAGCCCGATATCTTATTGACGTCGCCACTTGAATCTCCTGGTTCAAGAACCTCGTTCGCAACGGCATCGCGGGGCATTTATTATGCCATTGCTATATTTAGTTAATCTGATTTACTGCAGCCTGTAGTAGGGTGTATTAGACTAACTTAGCGTATCTCCTTCATTTCTTGGCATGGCCATCAGCTTTTGACGTCACTCAACTATTTCCTTATTTAATAGTGTTATTTGGTTTGTTTTGTTTAGAAAAAGAGCTGAGTCTAAGTTTGTTAGTTTGAGGCTAAGCAGTAATCGTACAGACTGATCATTCAACGATTGAAAACGGACTACATGACCTGCAATGTCGCCATTATCAGTCGTAATTTCATCACCAATATTTGCTGTGTCAACGGTCACTGCTTCAGCTTGAAACATTCTTCGGCTAGGCGAACCGAGGTAATGCAGTCGTGCTACGATTTCCTGTCCTGGATAGCAACCTTTTTTAAAGCTAACACCATTAACGAGATCGAGGTTTACTTGTTGTGTTGTAAATTTTTCCTTGGTATCAGGAAATATCATCGGTAAACCATCTTCTATTTCACGTAGTTCCCAGTTAGCTTCTGAACCCGCTTGCCATTTCTCAGCGCTTAGCTTGTTTTCAATATCTGTTATTTTGTCATTTGATGTGATGGATAAAAAACGAGGAGGGTTACTCGGGTATGGGGTTAATTCCTGAGTAACCAAAAAGTCTAATTCCTCATTTAACGAGGGTATTAATCCTAAACAAGTCGTGTTGTCACTTATATCCGTGATGGTGACCTTAGAGCGTAAGATGTACATGCTGAGTCGTTGCTGTAGCCCTCCAATCATGGATTTAGGTAACACTAACTGATAACCATTACTTCGACGAATGAGTAAAAATATAGCTAACAGACGGCCTTTAGGGTTACAAAGTCCAGTCAAGTGACTTTGATCAAGCGCTAAAGCAGTTACATCATTGGTGAGTAAGTTTTGTAATAGATTTTGGGCGTCTTCCCCTTCAACTAATAATATGCCCACTTGGCTCAATGGCATAAAGTAAGAGCTTGAATGCGGCTGTTGGTTTGGCGTCATAATATACTTCAGCTTAAGTAAAAGTTGCTTATTGTATAGTACTTAAGTTTTTATACGGAATGGAATCAGTGTAATGAAGCATATTGAGTTAGGACGATCTAGAAAATTACTAGCCTATCTACTATTTATTCATAGTGCGATGATAATCATCATACTGAGTTTACTCGGTGTGTCATGGTGGTCATTGATTATTACGTTAATCGTGATGGTTGATTTTGCATATTATGCTCAGCAACATCAGTGGTTAAAGGCAAAAAAGTCAGTGGTTAGCATTGATTATCATGTTGATAACGATTGGTCATTACGGTATCTAGATCGAACCGAGAAATTAGACTTAAAGCTGACGAGTAGTTTCGTGACACCCCATTTAGTCATCCTATACTTCAACCAGAGTTATGTCTGGCAACGTAAGGTGATAACAATACTCGATGATGCTGTTGATGAAAGAGTATTTCGTGAAGTTTGCGTTTATTTAAGGTCGCCTAACACTTTCCAGCAATAATCGTATCTTTTGGCGGTTTACTATTATCCGTTTCAGGATAGTCAAGTGTGTAGTGCAAGCCGCGACTTTCATGACGGCGCAATGCCGATGTGATGATCAATTCTGCCACATCTGCTAAATTACGTAACTCTAATAAGTCACTACTGATGCGATGCTGTCTGTAATAGTCTTCAATTTCTTGTTTTAATAAATTTAAACGTAATTGTGCTTTGTGTAATCGTTCGTTACTTCTCACAATGCCTACATAATCCCACATGAAGCGACGTAATTCATCCCAGTTATGGCTGATAGAAATAGCTTCTTTTGCAGGGTGTACACGGCTAGCATCCCAAGCGGGAATACTCGGACGGTTATTGATCGAGGGCAAGTTTTGCTTAATATGCTGTGCTGCTGACCGTGCAAAAACCAAACATTCTAATAGTGAATTACTCGCCATTCTATTGGCACCGTGCAAGCCAGTAGAGGCTGCTTCACCAATGGCATAAAGTCCTTTGATATCTGTCTGGCCATTCAAGTTGGTGTGTAAACCACCGCAGGTGTAATGAGCGGCTGGAACGACAGGAATCGGTTCACGAGTCATGTCGATACCAAATTCTAAACAGCGCTGATAAATAGTTGGAAAGTGACTTTGAATAAACTCTTTAGGTTGATGACTGATATCAAGGTAAACGCAATCGTCACCCAGTCGCTTCATCTCATGATCAATTGCACGAGCGACCACATCTCTCGGCGCTAAATCAGCCTGTGTATGAAAATTCTTCATAAAAGGCGTGCCGTCAGCTAACAATAATTTAGCACCTTCACCACGTAAGGCTTCACTGATTAAAAATGATTTAGCTTTAGGGTGATACAAGCACGTAGGATGAAATTGAATAAATTCCATATTGGCAACGCGACATCCTGCTCGCCAGCCCATTGCAATTCCATCACCAGTAGAAACATCTGGATTGCTCGTGTAAAGATAAACTTTACCTGCGCCGCCGGAAGCGATTACTGTCACGGGCGCGGTGAAAGTATGCGGTATATCGGCGTTGATATCTAATGCATAACACCCTATGCACTCATTATCTTGATGACTCAGCTGCTTCCGACTGGTGATGAGATCAATGCCAATATGATATGGAAATAAATGAATATTAGGATGTGTTTTAGCCTTGCTTAGCAGGCTGGTTTCTACTTCGCGACCAGTGGCATCAGCAGCATGAATAATTCTGCGGTGACTATGCCCACCTTCCTGAGTAAGGTGGTAAGTTTCAGATGTTATGCCATCTTTAGTAAATGAAACACCTTGACTAATTAGCCATTCGATACTTTTACGGGCATTTTCGACGGTAAAACGAACGGTTTTTTCCTTGCATAAACCGGAGCCGGCGGCTAGTGTGTCATCAATATGTGATTGTAATGAATCAGCTTGATCTAGCACTACAGAAATACCACCTTGGGCGTATAAAGATGCGCTCTCTTCAAGCGGACCTTTCGCCAACACCGCCACTTGAGCATGATCGGCAAGTTGCAATGCCAAGGTTAAACCTGCCACGCCGCTACCAATAATAAGTACGTCAAAGTGATGAGATGCAGTCATAAAGCCTGTTGAAATTAGATTAAATGCTTTTAAAGTATAACGTAGCACGTGTTTAGGTTGAAATTCTACTTTGCAATATTTTTAAATCAGTTAACTTAGCCTGAAGCACAGTAATGATTTATCGAACTGGTTAATAGTAAAAAATCACGGCGTCTTAATTCAAATGGGGAGTATTGACTTGCGGTATCGGTTGACACCTGTAAAATTCGCTTTGATGCAAATTATTTAAAGTGATGCTGATTCGACACTACAGCTAGCTATTTAAAATAGATTTATAATTTCAGAGGGAACAAAGTTAATTCATTATGGTCAATCAGATAACAATTAAAAAGAACCCTCAGCAATTCCAGTTTTGTGGGTTTAAAGGATGAATGTGGATTTGGAGCTAGTGCAGCGTGTGCAAGCAGGGGATAAGACAGCATTCGATGTGTTGATTTTAAAGTATCAACAAAGGATTGTGCATGTAATAACGGGATTTGTTCATGATCCAGTTGAAGCATTAGATGTCGCACAAGAAACGTTTATAAAGGCATACAGAGCGATTCCTAATTTTCGGGGCGATAGTGCTTTTTACACTTGGTTGTATCGAATTGCGATCAACACGGCGAAGAATCACTTGACTGCTCGTGCAAGAAGGCCCCCAGCGATGGATGTCGATGCGCTTGATGCGACTAACTTTTACGATGCACCAGAATTAAAAGAATTTGAAACGCCAGAGAGTAGTTTGATCAGTAACGAATTGGAACAAGCGATTCAGTTGGCGATTAAAAATTTACCTGAAGATACTGCTACAGCCATTCGATTACGGGAGTTTGATGGTATGAGTTATGAAGAAATTGCACAGGTAATGGGTTGTCCGATAGGTACAGTACGGTCACGAATTTTTCGTGCACGAGAAGCGATAGAAGTAAAAATACACGAGATAATGGGTGAAGAGAAATGATAATGACAACCAATCAAAATCAATTACTATCCGCATTGGTTGATAGTGAGCTAGCGGGTAAAGAATTACAACAAGCCCTAGCCTTACTGACAAGCAGTGAGGAGGCTAGATTACAGTTTCATCGTTATCAAGTTGCAAGCGATATCTTACACGGCCATACATCGGCTAATTACAAGGTTGATTTGACTGAGCGAATAGCGACTGCTCTGTTGGATGAGCCTGCCATAGCACCTAATAGAAAACAAAAAGCAATGGTGCTTCAATTCCCAACAAAATTGTTAAAACAGTTTTCAGGGTTAGCCGTTGCCGCATCTGTTGGGGCACTAGCCGTAATGGGGGTGATGACGCAGTCAGCAAATCAACTCGTTCCAACGACCACTTTGGCATCCGTTGACGTTGCATCAACAGCTACAGTTGTTTCTCAATCAGGCGCTCGCTGGACCGTAGGAGAGTCGGAGGTCGAAGAACGGTTAAATACTTATTTAGTCAATCATAATGAGTATGCCGGAGCCTCAGATGTCTTTTCATATGCACGAGTTGTTTCTTATGACGCCGGGCAATAAGGAATGATAAATTGGTCTCATTCTATCTTGAGTTGCTGTTTGCTCGCATTTAGCGTTGCGACTTGTGCAGGTAATGAAAAAGAATTATTGAATCGAATGGACTTGGCCGCTAAACAGCTTAACTACGAAGGCGTTTTTTCGTATCAAGCCGCTAATAAACAACAGTCAATTCGAATTATTCATCGTGCTAACAAACAGCAAGGCGAAAGTGAGCGATTAATCTCACTAAATGGCGATGCACGTGAAGTCATCCGTAACAATGAAATGATCACGAGCATTTATCCTGAAGGGAAAAGTGTCCAGCCTGATCACCGTGCATTGGGTCGAGGCTTTCCAAGTGATTTTCTTGATCGTTTAAATTCCGCGTCGGCTTATTACCGTTTTTCGGTTGGTCAAGAACAACGAATTGCTGGGTATCACACCCAAGAACTAATCGTAATACCGGCTGATGATTATCGCTATGGTTATCGATTATGGTTTGATAAGGATAGCCATTTGATGATGCAATCTGAATTAATTAGCGAACAAGGAGGTGTCTTAGAAACAGTTGCTTTTTCATCCGTAGATATTGAACAAAACATTTCCGAGCAATTACTTCAAGCTCAAATGCAAGGTAATAAAATGACTTGGAACCGTGCTGAACGGATGATAAATAGAAAAAATTCAGCTCAGAAAATTAAGTCTTCATGGCAAATAATGTGGATGCCAGAGGGGTTTATTCTAATAGCTCAACAAAGTCGTTTCAAAGCCAGAAATGGTGCATCGGTTGAACAATTGGTTTACAGCGATGGTTTGAATTCAATTTCGATATTTATGGAAAAGATTCGAGCTCAACATAGTCGTCATTTGAGAGGTATTTCTAGAATGGGCGCTAATAATGCTTTTGGCACCATTATTAATGGATATTTTGTGACAATAGTTGGCGAGGTCCCGCCTCATACAGTCAATAAAGTTGGACATTCAATCAAATATAATGAGAGTAATAAAGATGATTGAGCAATCGGCAAAAATCATTAAATTTGATGACGATACCGTTTGGCTCGAGGCTGAACGACAGTCAACCTGTAGCGGATGCAAAGTTAAGCAGGGCTGTGGTACCGGTATGTTAGCGAAACATGTTGGTAAGCGATTTTCTAATATCTCTGTGATGAAAGTGGGGGATGTGCAAGTTGGGCAACAAGTCCAATTAGCTATTCCAGAAGAAACATTGATACAAGGTGCTTTTTTGATGTACATCTTACCTTTAGTCTTAATGTTTATCTTGGCTTCAGCTGCTCAGGTATTAAATTTCAGTGAGATTATAGAAATTTTTTCGGGATTAAGCGGTCTATTAATTGGTTTTTATTGGGTAAAGATCCATTTAGTGAATAAAAAAGATGGCTTTCAGGCAAAAATTATAGAGGAGCAGTCATGAGACAATTCAACACCTGGACATTATTAACGACTACTTTTGTTTGGTTATTATTAAGTATGACCGTTACTGCTGGAAATCTTCCAGAATTTACGGCACTAGTTTCTGAAAATGCAGCCGCAGTAGTCAATATTAGTACAACTAAAAATGAAAATAAGCCTGATATGCCTCACTCACCACATGGCATAGAAATCCCTGACAGCATGCCATTTGATGACTTATTCAAAGATTTTTTTGGCGATCCAAACAAAAATCCTTCACCAGATGAAGGAAACTCACTCGGTTCTGGTTTTGTATTGTCATCAGATGGTTATATCTTAACTAATCATCATGTAATAAAAAATGCAGATGAAATTATCGTGCGCTTTAGTGATAGAAACGAATTAGTAGCCAAAGTATTAGGAAGTGATGTGCGGAGTGATGTAGCATTACTAAAAGTAAATGCTACCGGTTTGAAAGCAGTAACACTGGGTGATTCAACAGATGCTAAAGTAGGTGAATGGGTGCTCGCTATCGGTTCACCATTTGGCTTCGATCACTCGGCTACAGCAGGCATAATAAGTGCTTTGGGCCGGAGCCTGCCGAACGACAGCTATGTGCCTTTTATTCAGACTGATGTTGCTATAAACCCTGGCAATTCTGGCGGTCCGTTGTTTAATTTAAAAGGTGAAGTAATTGGTATAAATTCGCAGATATATAGCCGCACAGGTGGTTTTATGGGTCTATCGTTTGCGATTCCGATGGATGTTGCAATGAATGTTGTCGACCAAATAAAATCTCAAGGTTACGTGAGTCGTGGTTGGTTAGGTGTCGTTATTCAAGACGTTACGCGTGAATTGGCAGAGTCTTTTGGTTTGGATAAGCCCAAAGGCGCCCTGATATCCAAAGTATTACCTAATAGTCCTGCAGCAGTAGCTGGTTTTGAGCCTGGTGATGTAATTTTAAGCTTCGATGGTAAAAAAGTACTGACATCATCCGATTTACCTCCGATTGTGGGTCGAGTAGAAATTGGTAAAGTAGTTTCCGTTGAAGTCATGCGCAATAATAAACCAGTAAAAATGCAAGTTATCATTGAAGAATTGTCTGATGATGAATTAATCATTAAAACAGATAGCAATCAAGGGCGTATGATTGATAAGCGTCTCGCTATTGAGGTCGCCGATTTAGATGATGACCAACGGCAGCAACTCTCTATAACTGAGGGCGCTGTGGTTGTGACGAATATTAAACAGGGAGTGGCATCAGCTGCAGGCATTAAACGAGGTGATGTGATCATCATTATTAATAGTTTAAGAGTTAATAATGCCAAACAATTTTTGAACCTTGCTAAAGAGTTACCTACAAATATATCTATACCAGTACTCGTTCAAAGAGGAAATAACTCGCTATTCTTAGCCATAAAAATTGAAGACAGTGACTAGTTTTAAATATTGCGGTCGTAAGGTTAAGGATAATTGTTATTGGTAAACACTATATTCTGAGTGTAATAACATCTTCAAATGATAGTGTTGACCGACTTACAGTATAGAATCGAACGCTAATCAGGACAGAAAGGATGTTTTGCCGTAAAATTCAGTTTTAAATTATATAGATCGGCCGGTAACGAATGTTCCGGCCGATTTTTTTACTGATTAATAAGGTTACTTTCACTTCATGGACCACATCCGAAATTTTTCAATTATCGCGCATATCGATCACGGTAAATCAACGATCGCAGATCGTTTCATTCAAGTTTGTGGTGGTTTGACAGCTCGTGAAATGTCAGCGCAAGTGCTTGATTCAATGGATATTGAAAAAGAGCGTGGTATTACAATTAAAGCGCAATGTGTTTCATTGGATTACAAAGCTCGCAATGGTGAAACCTACCATCTGAATTTTATTGATACGCCAGGCCATGTTGATTTTTCTTATGAAGTCTCGCGTTCATTAGCAGCCTGTGATGGTGCATTACTCGTCGTCGATGCCGCGCAAGGAGTAGAAGCGCAAAGTGTTGCCAATTGTTATACCGCGATTGATCTTGGGCTTGAGGTAGTACCGGTTTTAAATAAAATCGATTTGCCTTCTGCAGAGCCAGATCGGGTTGCACAAGAAATTGAAGATATTATCGGTGTTGATGCGATGGATGCCGTGCAGTGTAGTGCTAAAACCGGACTAGGCATTGAGGATTTATTAGAAGCTTTGGTTGAACGAGTTCCCGCTCCTAAGGGCGATCCAGATGGGCCCTTACAAGCATTGATTATTGATTCATGGTTTGATAGTTATGTTGGCGTCATTTCATTAGTTAGGATAATGCAAGGCTCAATGAAAGCTCGTGACAAAATAAAAGTGATGTCGACAGGTCATGAATATCAAGTTGAGCAAGTAGGTATTTTTACACCAAAACGAAAGCCGAAAACGGCTCTGAATTGTGGTGAAGTAGGCTATGTCATCTCCGGTGTGAAAGATATCGATGGTGCACCTGTGGGTGATACGTTAACGCATGTCCATCATGGCTCCGCTGAAAGATTACCCGGCTTTAAGTCAGCAACACCACAAGTGTATGCCGGCTTGTTTCCTGTCAGCTCGGATGACTTTGAATCGTTCCGTGATGCATTAGGTAAATTACGACTTAATGATGCTTCTTTATTTTTTGAACCAGAAAACTCCCAAGCCTTAGGGTTTGGTTTTCGTTGTGGTTTCCTTGGTTTGTTACACATGGAGATCATTCAAGAACGTTTAGAACGTGAATATGATCTTGATCTTATTACCACGGCACCGACAGTCGTTTTTGAGGTATTAACGGGTAAAGGCGACATTGTTAATATTGAGAACCCGGCGATGTTGCCTGAGCCCAATATGATCGATGAAGTACGTGAGCCGATCGTAATGGCTGATATTTTAGTGCCTCAAGAGCATCTTGGTGCCGTTATTGCCCTGTGTATCGAAAAACGTGGCGTACAAAAATCAATGCAGTACATGGGTAAGCAAGTCGCATTGAGCTATGAGTTACCGATGAATGAAGTAGTGATTGATTTCTTTGACCGTATTAAATCAGTAAGTCGTGGCTATGCATCTTTAGATTATCATTTTGTACGCTTCCAACAGGCTGACTTAGTGAAGTTGGATGTCATGATTAATAGTGAGCGTGTTGATGCCTTATCGATGATTGTGCATCGTGAACAGAGTGTTTCACGGGGGCGCGATCTCGTTGAGAAGATGAAAGAGTTGATCCCTAGGCAGATGTTTGATATTGCTATCCAAGCAGCTATTGGTGGTCATATAATTGCTCGCTCAACCGTTAAAGCAATGCGTAAAAATGTAATAGCAAAATGTTATGGTGGCGATGTGTCACGTAAACGTAAATTGTTAGATAAACAGAAGAAAGGTAAAAAACGGATGAAATCTATTGGTAAGGTCGATGTGCCACAAGAAGCCTTTTTAGCTGTTTTACAATTATCTAAAAAATCATAAAGGATATATTTAGTGAGTTTCCCTGCAATTATGGTCACCCTTGTCTTTGTGACAGGCATTATCTGGCTAGTTGATAGTCTTTTTTGGGCACCAAATAGACTTAAAAATGCCAAAGAACCTTTACTCGTTGAGTATGCCCGTTCATTTTTCCCTATCATTTTAGTGGTATTGGTGATTCGTTCATTTATAGCAGAACCTTTTCGAATTCCATCTGGTTCGATGTTACCTACACTACATGTGGGGGATTTTATTTTAGTTAATAAGTTTGCCTACGGTGTGCGCTTACCCGTCCTAAATACCAAAATCATTGATGTGTCTGAGCCGCAGCGTGGTGATGTATTAGTATTTCGCTATCCAAAAAATCCACAAGTTGATTATATAAAGCGTGTCGTGGGGTTACCTGGGGATAAAATTGGGTATTTCAATAAAACGATTTATATCAACGGAGAGGCAGTTGCTCAACAAACGAAAGAAAAAAGTTCAAAGATGTTAGGCGTCATACCCATTAATAGCGAGTTGCGTGTAGAGACTTTGGGCTCGCACACTCATGAACTATTGGTTGAACCTAGTCGACGTTTGATTGAAGGTGAAATGGTTGTGCCTAACGGTGAATATTTTGTCATGGGGGATAACCGTGATAATAGTAATGATAGTCGCTTTTGGGGAACCGTTCCTGAAGCTAATTTAGTAGGCAAAGCCTTCTTTATCTGGATGAGCTGGGATTGGAATGATGGCGGCATTGTCTGGGATCGATTGGGTAATAGTATAAATTAAAGGAGAATATGATGAATAAACAACATGGAATGACATTAATTAGCTGGGTTATTGTCTTGGGAATTATTGCGTTTTTTACTACGGTTGTAATCCGTATATTACCTATGTATCAGGAATACTTCAGTGTCGCTCAAATTATGGAATCGATGGAAATTGAATTAAAACAAAATAAATTGACCAAGCAGCAAGTGAGTCTTTTATTTGCTAAGCGATTCAATACAGGCTATGTCACTAGCGTAAAGCCTGAAGATATCACCTACTCGCAGGGCCGAGATAATATCAGTGTGACAAAAGTGGTGATTGATTATGAGGTAAGCAAACCCTTTATTGCTCAGATCAGTTTAGTCGGTCATTTCCACCAAGAAATAGATGTAGAGCCTCAACGTAAATGATGACAGCTGGCCAAAAATCATTATGTTCAAAATTAGACGTAATATTTACTGATATTACACTGTTGCAACAAGCTTTGACCCATCGCAGTGCAGCACCTCGCAATAATGAGCGTTTAGAGTATCTAGGTGATGCTATCTTGAGTTTTGTGATCGCTGAAGCATTATTTAATCGCTTTCCACAAGTTAAGGAGGGCAAGCTAAGTCGATTACGTGCGTCCTTAGTAAAAGGCGTGACTCTAGCAGAAATTGGTAGAGAGTTGCGCTTGGGTGAGGTGCTTATTTTAGGGCCAGGTGAATTAAAGAGTGGTGGCTACCGACGAGAATCGATTTTAGCTGATACGGTAGAAGCTATCTTTGGTGCCTTGTATCAGGATAGTGGACTAGACGCTGTTAAAACACTTATTTTGAGATTATATGACGATAGACTGTCTTCTATAGATGTCAATGAAGTCGTGAAAGATGCAAAAACACGGCTACAAGAATTGTTGCAAAGTCGAAAGCAACCGCTACCGCTTTACAGTGTTAAAGAAGTTAAACGGGCTGATAATGAGCCCTTGTTCGAAGCTTCATGCCAAGTGGCAATCTTAAAAAAACTCATCGTTGCACAAGGTAGTAGCCATCGAAAAGCAGAAACTATCGCTGCTGAGCGTGCATTGAAACTAATAGAAGAAAAATTATGACAGAAAGTACCTTTAAATCAGGTTATGTGGCGATTATAGGTCGACCTAATGTAGGTAAGTCAACCCTGATCAATCGTATTTTAGGGCAGAAGTTATGCATTACATCTCGACGTCCACAAACAACGCGCCATCGCATTTTAGGCATTAAAACAGTTGAGGGCAGTCAATTAATCTACGTGGATACGCCTGGTTTACATATCGATGATAAACGAGCGATGAATAAGTATATGAATCGTGCAGCTGCATCTTCAATTGATCACGTTGATGTTATTTTATTTGTTGTTGATGGCATGAACTGGACAGAAGAAGACGAACAAGTGTTGGAACGATTAAAAGTGAGTGCTCAAGCACCTGTGATATTAGTTGTTAATAAAATGGATAAACTCGCTGACAAAGAAGTGATGTTGCCCCACATTGAAAAGTTAGCCGCCCAATTTAATTATTCTAATGTACTGCCTATTTCGGCACGCAAAGGTGTCAATGTCGATCAATTAGAACAAGAAATTAAAAAATTAATGCCTGAAGGCGAGCTTATTTTCCCTGAAGATCAATTAACCGATCGGAGCTCTCGATTTTTAGCGGCAGAATTAGTACGTGAAAAGTTATTTCGCCACCTAGGTCAAGAATTGCCTTATTCAATTACGGTTGAAATTGAACAATTTGATGATGAAAAAAATCTAATTCGAATTGGTGCTGTTATCTATGTCGAACGTAGTGGGCAAAAAGCGATTGTTATTGGTAAAAGTGGTGAGTTACTTAAGTCGGTTGGTAAAGATGCTCGGCTTGAAATGGAAAGTTTATTTGGTCAGAAAGTGTTTTTACGTCTATGGGTTAAGGTCCGTGAAGGCTGGGGTGACAATGAACGTATGCTGAAAAATTTAGGCTATAACGACGAGCTTTAATAGCTTATCAGTTCGAGTCACTCTTGAAGGTTGAATTAACGCCAGCATTTGTTTTACACCAACGGCCATATCGTGAAAATAGTGCGTTGCTTGATATATTTAGTGAGCAATATGGTCGTGTTAGTCTCATTGCGAAAGGTATTAATCACAAGAAGGGTAACAAATCAGGTTTGTTACAGCTTTATCAGCCATTGTTAGTGTCATGGATTGGCAATGGTGATTTATATACGTTAACGGCAGTTGAGGCCATGTCAGCACGTTACATTTTAAGTGGTGATGCAGCCTTATGTGGTTTATATATCAATGAATTAATCGTACGACTATTAGGGTCTCATGTAGCAGAACAAAACGTATTTGATGCTTATCAATATGCTTTATTAGGTTTGCATCAAAGTGATAATACTGAAATCATTCTGCGTCTATTTGAAAAACGCTTATTATGTCATTTAGGCTATGGCTTAGTGCTTGATAGCGAATATGAAAATGGTCGCTTGATTGAGCAAAAACAGCAATACTATTATCAAGTTGATGCAGGATTGATTCGTTGGCAGGAAGGCATTACTTCACCTGCTATTTCTGGCCGTAGCCTTCAGCATCTAGTGAGTGAGTCTGATTTTGATCAACAAAGTTTGCAAGAAATAAAACGCGTTATGCGAACCGTGATATATTTTTATTTGGGGGGTAAACCCTTGCAAAGTAGACAGCTTTTTATTGATTTACAGCGGTACGCAGGCAACAATTAATTTTATAAGGTTAAGACAAAATATGACGATTTTATTAGGTGTCAATATTGATCACGTAGCCACCTTAAGGCAAGCGCGTGGCACGCGTTATCCCGATCCTATTCAAGCGGCAATCGAAGCAGAACAAGCAGGTGCCGATGGCATAACATTGCATTTACGAGAAGATCGTCGTCATATACAAGAACGTGATGTAGCCATGTTATCGGATATTTTGCAGACCAAAATGAATCTTGAAATGGCGGTTACGGAAGAAATGCTGGCAATGGCTGAATTATATCTTCCTGCAGATTGTTGTTTAGTCCCTGAACGCCGGGAAGAGCTAACTACCGAAGGTGGCTTAGATGTTGCCGGTCAATTATCTCGAATGAAAGAGGCTTGTCAGCGTCTAGCCGCTGCGAAAGTGAATGTGTCTTTGTTTATAGACCCTGATATGGCTCAAATTGATGCGGCTGTTGAATGTGGTGCACCGGTGATTGAGTTGCACACTGGGCGTTATGCAGATGCTGAAAGTTCTGCAGAGGCGCGACATGAGTTGAATATTATTATTAACGCTGTTCAGTATGCTGCTAAATTGGGTTTACAAGTTAATGCAGGTCATGGCTTGAATTATCACAATGTGGGTCCGATCGCTGAGATTCCAGATATTGTTGAGCTTAATATCGGCCACGCTATCGTGGCGAGATCGATATTTACCGGCTTTCAATCTGCCGTGCGTGAGATGAAATTATTGATGCAAACAGCACGTCGCGGATGATTTTTGGGATAGGCACTGATCTTGTCCATATTCCTCGAATGCAGGCATTAGTGGATAAACATGGTGAGAAAATAGCTAAGCGTATATTGAGTGACACTGAGTTTATTGGTTTTCAACAAGCACATAATCCAGCGGCTTTTTTAGCCAAACGCTTTGCAGCAAAAGAGGCGACAGCCAAAGCATTAGGGACTGGTTTTCGTGATGGCTTAAGTTTACGCCATATTTCTGTCAGCAATAATGCTCATGGCAAGCCGGAAATAACGTTTTATAAGCGTGGTTTAAGTTTGTTAGATGAATTGAATATTGGTCGTAGCTTATTAAGTTTGAGTGATGAGTCTGAATATGCCACCGCTTATGTAATTTTAATGGAACGATAATAATGAAACAGTATCCTACGATTGAAGCCTTTGTTGGCAATACACCTTTGGTGAGATTACAACGTTTACCGGGCGACACCTCCAATATTATTTTAGGGAAATTAGAAGGCAATAACCCTGCTGGTTCGGTAAAAGATAGGCCTGTCATGATGATGGTTCGTCAGGCTCAAGCGCGTGGTGATATTCAAGTAGGCGACACTTTAATTGAGGCGACTAGTGGTAATACGGGTATTGCATTAGCCATGGTGGCAGCCATATTAGGTTATCGAATGATTTTATTGATGCCTAAAAATATGAGTGTAGAGCGACGTGCCTCTATGCGGGCCTATGGCGCAGAAATTATCTTAACCGAAAATATGGAGGCAGCCCGTGACTTAGCCTTAGACATGCAAAATCAAGGTAAAGGTAAAGTCCTTAATCAGTTTGCTAATTTTGATAACCCCTTAGCTCATTATGAAACAACGGGACCAGAGATTTGGCGTGATACAGCAGGTGAAGTAACTCATTTTGTCAGTGCAATGGGTACGACCGGCACGATTATGGGCACTTCACGTTACCTAAAAGAGCAAAATCCCAATGTTCAAATAGTAGGCGTACAGCCTGTTGATGGCGCAAGTATTCCTGGCATACGTCGGTGGCCTAAAGCGTATTTGCCCGCGATATTTGAGCCAGAACGAGTTGATTCTATTATTGATATGGAACAACAAGTTGCCGAAGAGACCATGCGACGATTGGCATCTGAAGAAGGCATTTTTTGTGGCGTATCTTCTGGTGGCTCTGTCGCCGCGGCATTACGATTATCTCAACACGTTACCAATGCTGTGATTGTGTGTATTATTTGTGATCGCGGAGATCGCTACCTTTCAACAGGTGTTTTTCCTGCTCAATAATGAACAGGTTTTCAATATGGCTGAGTCTATGTCCGGCGATGTTGCTTTTTTGGCAATGCCTTACATTTGCCAGTGAGCACGTTAGTCTGACTGTCGGCTCTTGGGGTTTTGAAGATATTAATGCTCAAAATCTTAATGTTGATTTGAAATTAACCGTGCAAGGCTTACGTATTGATGCCACTGCGGACTCCGTGGTATTAGCTGAACCAGTCGGGCTGATTAAAAAAGTCTCATTACAATGTACGGAAGTAATCTTTCTTTCAAAACAGACACGATGTAATTCAGGAAAACTCGCATTTACTCATAAAACCTTAGGATATCAAAAGCTTGGGTTTTCGGTTAACGCAAGACCTGAACAAGAAGATTACCAACTTTCTGTTTCAAATTTAACGTTAGCTGATGCAGGCTTCTCAATAATCGCTAATTATGAATCGTCTAATTGGCAAGCTTCTGTCACTAGCTCAAAAGCGTCATTAGCACAATTAGTCTCCTTTATCTCACCTTATCTGGATGACGATAAAAAAGCGATACTAAGCGGGTGGACTATTGATTCAGATCTGAATGTAAAAGCCAACTTGAGTGGTCATGCCCTGCAACTGGATCAAGTTAAGCTAGATTTACAGGCATCAGCATTGAATATAAGTGACACTCAAGGCAAGTATGTCGCTGAAAACGTAACGATGACTATGTTGCTTGATCTAATGCTGAAGCAACAAGCATGGTTTTGGCAGACAGAAGTCCAGTTAGACTCTGGCCAGGCTTATGGTCAACCTGTATTTGTTAATTTTAATGATTCAGCCATGTCGATGCAGGCTACAGGGCAATGGCAAAGTGATACGGAACAACTTACCATTAGTGATGCACACATTAATCACCACCAAATTGTACAAGTACACGGTCATTATTCAGGGAGCTTGCAACAGGTCCAAGACTTAGAAATAATACTAGAAAAAGCAGATTTAGCTAAATTATATGCTGTTTGGTTACAGCCTTTTACATTAGGGACTGCTGCAGATAAATTAGAAATGGCGGGACAGCTAGGGCTGATATTCACACAACAAGCAGATAACTATCAGTTATCAGTCACGTTGGACAATATCTTTATCGATGATGAACAAAAACGCTTTGGTATTTATGATTTAAATGGCCATATCGGATGGACAAATAATGACACGGCTAGTCAATCTGACTTAGGTTGGCAGGGTGGCTATCTCTACGCCGTGCCTTTTGGTGAATCAACGCTAAAGGTAGAAGCGCATTCGTCTTCACTTACATTTTTAGAGCCTTGGTCTTTACCAATATTAGATGGCGCTTTAATAGTTAATGAATTCAGCTTACAACATTCAATGGATGATAAAACACAATGGGTATTTGATGGCTTATTAACGCCTATCTCAATGGAATCGTTAAGTGCTGCGCTGAATTGGCCCTTATTACACGGTAAGTTATCCGGGGTTATTCCCAAAGTAAGTTATGTTAATCAACAGGTTCAGTTTGGTGGCGCTTTAATGGTTAAGATCTTTGAGGGTACAACGGTTATTCGTGATTTACGTTTAGATAAACCTTTCGGTGCTTTGCCACAACTTTATGCCAATATTGATTTAAAAGATCTAGACTTAGAAATACTCACACAAACATTCGACTTTGGTAAAATAACCGGAAAATTAGATGGGCACTTAAGTAATCTGCGTTTGTCGAATTGGCGAGCAGTAAAATTTGATGCTCATTTTTCTACGCCTGATGGTGATAAAAGTCGACGCCGAATCAGTCAGAAGGCGATTGATAATTTATCACAAATTGGCGGTGGTGTTGGCGGCATATTGTCTCGTAGTTTCTTACGGTTTTTTGAGGATTTCTCGTATCAAAAATTAGGTCTAAACTGCAAACTTCGTAATGAAACCTGTGAAATGTCAGGAGTAGGTGAAGCAAATCAAGGCTATTACATTGTAAAAGGTGGCGGTTTACCTCCACGTATTAATGTTGTGGGCTATACTCGGCAAGTTGATTGGCCTGAGTTGATTGAACGCTTAAAAGCAGTTAGCCAAAGTTCAGGTCCAGTGATTCAGTAAAGGAAATTAAAATGACGTTATCTAAATGGTTTAGTAGTAGTGTGATGGGATTAATGTTGGTTTCATGCGTCACGATTAATATTTATTTTCCAGCAGCTGCTGCGGAAAAAGCAGCAGATAGAATTATTAATGATGTCTGGGGTGAAGAGACTAAACCTAAAGATGGGACTGTTCCTGCAGAGCAGTCTAGCAATTCCTCATCCGTTAAAATGCCACTAGCTGTTAGTGTTTTGAATTGGTTGATATCACCAGCGGTGGCTGCCGAAGCAAATTTAAATATTAGCTCATCGGCTATCGTAGCAATTCAAAATAGAATGAAAGAACGCCATGATAATAACTTGAAAGCATATTATGACAATGGTGCTGTTGGTTTAACTGAAAATGGTTTAATTACGGTTCGTGATGCAAAGGCTATTACTCTAAAAGATCGTAATAGCGTTAACGGCTTTGTTGCTGATGAAAACAAGGACCGTAACGCTTTGTATGCAGAAATAGCCCGAGCTAACGGCCATCCTGAATGGCAATCAGATATCCAAACTACCTTCTCCCGTCGCTGGATTAGTAATGCTGCGGCAGGTTGGTGGTATCAAGCAAGCGGTAACTGGCAACAAAAATAAGTATTAAAATTAACTTAACAAAATCCAGTGATGTTATGGCATCGCTGGATTTTTTATTTCAGAATGAGATTTTTACAAACAGATGTAATTATTTCTCAGATTAGAGACTAGAGATTAATAATGGCAAGACGTAATAACCGTAGACAACGATTACCCCTCGATCCCGTTGAAACTCAAATCGAATCTTTATCACACGATGGTCGTGGTGTGGCTAGGATAGATGGTAAAACAATCTTTATTGATGGAGCTTTAGCGGGTGAAAAGGTTAAGTTCATCTATAGCAAAAAGCATAGCAAATATGATGAAGGCCGCACGGTAGAGGTTATGTCAGCGGCTGATGATCGGGTAGAGGCTAAATGTCAGCACTTTGGTGTTTGCGGTGGTTGTAGTTTGATGCACATGGCGCCTGAAGCACAATTAGCCTTAAAACAAAAAACGCTAAAAGAACATTTAGACCATTTTGGTAATGTGATACCGCAACAGTGGTTAGCACCATTGACTGGCCCATTATGGGGATATCGTCGTAAAGCACGTTTGGGTGTAAAACATGTGCCGAAAAAAGAACGTGTATTAGTTGGCTTTAGAGAAAAGGGTACGCCTTTCCTCGCTTTATTAGATCGTTGTGAAGTCTTAGATCCCAGAGTTGGCAATCGTTTGGCTGAATTAGGCGACATGATCGCTAAACTAGAAAGCCATAACCGAATTGCTCAAATTGAAGTCGCGATGGATGATGACCATACCGCTTTAGTTTTCAGAAATCTCGATCTTTTATCTGAACAAGATCAGCAAGCTTTGATTGCCTATGGTCAAGCTAATGATTTATGGATTTATTTACAATCTGGTGGACCAGATACTGTCACGCCATTGTGGCCTGAAAACCCACAATTGAGCTATGCACCAGAAGAGGGGCTAAATCTCGAATTTGAACCGAATGACTTCACTCAAGTTAATGCGGGTATTAACAAAAAGATGATCCAGCGGACCATGGAATTATTAGAGGTGTCAGCCGAAGATCGTATTCTTGATTTATTTTGTGGTTTAGGTAATTTCACTTTACCACTTGCCAAACGTGTCACTGAGGTTGTGGGTGTCGAAGGCGATGAAGCTTTAGTTAGGCATGCACGTGATAATGCCGCAAAAAATGCACTTGCCAACGCGACTTTCGAACAAGCTGATTTAACGAAAACAGAATTAAAAGACTACCCTTGGGCGAAAGCAGGGTTTAATAAGATTTTGCTTGATCCACCGCGTAGTGGTGCTTTTGAAGTATTGCAGCAATTAGCGGCATTAGGCGCTGAACGATTAGTTTATGTCTCATGTAATCCTGCTACTCTGGCTCGCGATGCAGGGGAACTGGTTAATAATCATGGCTATACTTTAGTTTCAATAGGTGTAATGGATATGTTTCCACATACAACTCATGTTGAATCAATTGCTTTGTTTGTTAAAAAATATAGTTTATGAAAATATGACTAAGTAAAGGTTTCGCACTAAGCCAAGTTCCAATTCGGTCAGGTATAGGAGCCTGCTTGATTATCATCATGCTGCACTACATTGAACTACGCATTCTTTAGCTAACCAGTAGACCGGATGCCAGTGCACGGAGCTGTATTAATCGATCGACGGTAATATTAACTCTTATACGAATACGTGCGGGTTTTATACAACATAACAAAAATGCTGGGTCGTGTTTAAGACATCGCTATCCCATAACCAACTAAACAAATCCATGAAACAGCGAATAAGAAGATAATCAGTGTGAAATTATTAATAATAAAACTTTCTAACTTAGCCATGGCGCACCTCACTGGATCAATAATAAAAATACTATGAATAAATTATCATTGATATTAAGGTACTAAGCATTGATATAGATCAATATATGCGCAAATAGATTGAATAATCTTCAAGCATAAAAAAACCAGTCAACGGACTGGTTTTTTTATGGTGTTTTTTTAAAGGATTATTGACTTAATAAGCCGTATGCTACCAAGCTAAGCCAAAACAAAGCAAAGGCAAACACAATACCACTAAAGTTTATAACGATCATATTTTCTAATTTTGCCAACATAATATCTCTCTTTTGATGTAAACCCCGACAGACAATAGCATTTGTTGAATGTTTTTCCTATATTTCTCGTCCTTTTTTGATGTTATTTTAAACCATAACCATCTTAAACGTAAGATGTGGGGTCTTGGTTATACCCAACTAAAACAAGGCTTTGTGATATTATGCCGGCGAATTGAATTTTAAATGGAGACAAACATGATTTCTGTCAAAGAATCATTGGCGATAATACAACGAGGCGCACAAGAAATATTAGTCGAAAGTGAATTGGTTGAAAAACTTGAGAGTGGTCGTTCGTTACGCATTAAAGCTGGTTTTGATCCCACGGCACCAGATCTTCATTTAGGCCACACAGTTTTATTGAATAAATTAAAACAGTTTCAGGATCTAGGCCATGAAATATTATTTTTAATTGGTGACTTTACTGGAATGATAGGTGATCCGACCGGTAAGAATGTGACACGTAAACCATTAACAACAGAACAAGTTCAAGAAAATGCGAAATCTTATCAAGAGCAAGTTTTTAAGATTTTAGATCCAGAGAAGACGACCGTTGTGTTTAATTCTCATTGGATGAACAAATTGTCATCAGCTGACATGATTCGTCTAGCTTCAAATCATACTGTTGCTAGAATGCTTGAACGTGATGATTTTGATAAACGTTACAAAGGTGGTCAATCCATTGCCATACATGAATTTCTGTACCCATTGATACAAGGTTACGATTCTGTAGAATTAAATGCAGACGTTGAACTTGGTGGAACCGATCAAAAATTCAATTTATTGATGGGGCGTGAATTACAAAAGGCCTATGGTAAACCCCAGCAATCGATTTTGACAATGCCTATTCTGGAAGGCTTGGATGGCGTACAGAAAATGTCAAAATCATTAGGTAACTATATTGGTATCAATGATAGTTCGAAAGATATATTCGGCAAGCTGATGTCTATTTCTGATGACTTGATGTGGCGTTATATTGAATTACTGAGTTTTAGAAGCATTGATGAAATTCAACAATGGCGTGATGATGTTGATGCAGGCAGAAATCCCATTGAAATTAAAAAAGACTTTGCCGAAGAAATTGTTAGTCGCTTTCATAATGACCAAGAAGGGCTATTGGCACGACAAAGTTTTGAAAACCAATTCAAGAAAGGTGAGATACCAGAAGACATTGTCGAAGTCAGCTTGAATGTGGGTAGTGAAGGAGTGCCTATTGCTAATCTGCTCAAAGATGCAGGCCTAACTGCAAGTACATCAGAAGCATTTCGTATGATTAAACAAGGTGCTGTTAAGATTGATGGCAAAAAAGTAGATGATAAGTCATTAGTAATTAGGAATGGAGTAGAAGCTGTTTTTCAAGTTGGAAAAAGGAAGTTCGCTCGCATTTCTTGCAGCTAGCTAACTACTTTGGTATCACCTAGAATTAGAAATAAAATTACAATATACAATTCGGATGAGTCAATTGTTTGAATGTTTACGAGTAAAATATGACTCGATAAATTAAAATAAATAATGACATCATCTAGTTAGATTGATCTACTGTTTTTCGGGAAAAACCTCCTGTTGACGTAAGCCCGATAGACTGTATAATTCTCGCTTCTTTGTTGCAGGGTTTCATCGCAACAAGCGCTCTTTAAAAAAATAGTATCAAGTAATCTGTGTGGGTACTTTCGTTAGGTCAATTCTTGCAAAAGAAGATCTGATGTTGAGTAGTCACAAAAACATGAAAATGTTTAAGTAAGTACGACAACGTCGAAATGAGTTCGTGGGTCTTAAAAATCCACAAAGCAGTAATTAAACTGAAGAGTTTGATCATGGCTCAGATTGAACGCTGGCGGCATGCCTAACACATGCAAGTCGAACGGAAACGATGCTAGCTTGCTAGCAGGCGTCGAGTGGCGGACGGGTGAGTAATATATAGGGATCTGCCTAATAGTGGGGGACAACATGTGGAAACGCATGCTAATACCGCATACGCTCTACGGAGGAAAGTGGGGGACCTTTCGGGGCCTCATGCTATTAGATGAACCTATATCGGATTAGCTAGTTGGTAAGGTAATGGCTTACCAAGGCGACGATCCGTAGCTGGTTTGAGAGAATGATCAGCCACACTGGGACTGAGACACGGCCCAGACTCCTACGGGAGGCAGCAGTGGGGAATATTGCACAATGGACGCAAGTCTGATGCAGCAATGCCGCGTGTGTGAAGAAGGCCTTCGGGTTGTAAAGCACTTTCAGATGTGAGGAAAAGCGATTTATTAATAGTGAATTGCCGTGACGTTAACATCAGAAGAAGGACCGGCTAACTCCGTGCCAGCAGCCGCGGTAATACGGAGGGTCCAAGCGTTAATCGGAATTACTGGGCGTAAAGCGCGCGTAGGCGGATAATTAAGTCAGATGTGAAATCCCTGGGCTCAACCTAGGAACTGCATTTGATACTGGTTATCTAGAGTATGGTAGAGGTGAGTGGAATTTCAGGTGTAGCGGTGAAATGCGTAGAGATCTGAAGGAACATCAGTGGCGAAGGCGACTCACTGGGCCATTACTGACGCTGAGGTGCGAAAGCGTGGGTAGCAAACAGGATTAGATACCCTGGTAGTCCACGCCCTAAACGATGTCAACTAGGTGTGTGAGAGTCTAACTCTTGCGTATCGAAGCTAACGCGATAAGTTGACCGCCTGGGGAGTACGGTCGCAAGACTAAAACTCAAATGAATTGACGGGGGCCCGCACAAGCGGTGGAGCATGTGGTTTAATTCGATGCAACGCGAAGAACCTTACCTGGCCTTGACATGTACGGAAGATTAGAGAGATCTGATTGTGCCTTCGGGAACCGTAACACAGGTGCTGCATGGCTGTCGTCAGCTCGTGTCGTGAGATGTTGGGTTAAGTCCCGCAACGAGCGCAACCCCTGTCCTTAGTTGCCATCATTTAGTTGGGCACTCTAAGGAGACTGCCGGTGACAAACCGGAGGAAGGTGGGGATGACGTCAAGTCATCATGGCCCTTATGGCCAGGGCTACACACGTGCTACAATGGCAAGTACAAAGGGTTGCCAACTCGCGAGAGTGCGCTAATCCCATAAAGCTTGTCGTAGTCCGGATTGGAGTCTGCAACTCGACTCCATGAAGTCGGAATCGCTAGTAATCGCAGATCAGAATGCTGCGGTGAATACGTTCCCGGGCCTTGTACACACCGCCCGTCACACCATGGGAGTGGGTTGCAAAAGAAGTGGGTAGACTAACCTTCGGGAGGTCGCTCACCACTTTGTGATTCATGACTGGGGTGAAGTCGTAACAAGGTAGCCCTAGGGGAACCTGGGGCTGGATCACCTCCTTTAATAAAAGCAGAAGACGCTTTTCGTTAGTATCCACACACATTACTTGATACGCATAGATAGATATCTGGGTCTGTAGCTCAGTTGGTTAGAGCGCACCCCTGATAAGGGTGAGGTCGGTGGTTCGAATCCACCCAGACCCACCACTTTTCCGTATCTTTGCATTTAGCCCTTGTTCACGTGTTAGCACACGCTTCGCAAGTCCTAAATACCAAGCTACAAAAAAGACTTTTTAACGAAAGTTTTAATTAAAGTGAAGCCCTACCAAGAACACCGAACCTGATTACATACGCATTAGCTTTGCTAAGAAGCTTTTACGTAGCATTTTTTGCGCTAGACAAAGGCAACGCTGTATAGCACAAAAAAGACAAGTAAAAAGGGGCTATAGCTCAGCTGGGAGAGCGCCTGCCTTGCACGCAGGAGGTCAGCGGTTCGATCCCGCTTAGCTCCACCATTTGGTGCGCGTAAACAGTAGGCATTACCACACTCTATCTATAAATGATTTGTTATTTAAAAGTACCGTCGAGTTTCACTTGAGTTTACTTTTAAATGATGAAAATCATTGCTCTTTAACAAAATGGGAAGTAAATAAAGGCAGATTGTACTGTATTAGTGATGATGCAATGCAATCGACAAGATACAAAGCAAGAAATGAAGTATGTATAGCGAAAACTTAAGTATAACGCCACGTTTTTTTGGGGTTATATGGTCAAGTGAATAAGCGCACATGGTGAATGCCTTGGCGATAAGAGGCGATGAAGGGCGTAGTAATCTGCGAAAAGCGTAGGCGAGCTGATAACAGGCTTTGACCCTACGATTCCCGAATGGGGCAACCCGGCCAGCATAAGCTGGTCATCCTGCACTGAATACATAGGTGTCAGGAAGCGAACCCGGAGAACTGAAACATCTAAGTACCCGGAGGAAAAGAAATCAACCGAGATTTCCCAAGTAGCGGCGAGCGAACGGGAAGCAGCCTGCAAGTGATATTTAATGAATTAGTGGAATAAACTGGAAAGTTTAGCGATACAGGGTGATAGCCCCGTACACGAAAATTCGTTATTGGTACTAAGCTTGCGACAAGTAGGGCGGGGCACGAGAAACCTTGTCTGAATATGGGGGGACCATCCTCCAAGGCTAAATACTCCTTATCGACCGATAGTGAACTAGTACCGTGAGGGAAAGGCGAAAAGAACCCCGTTTAGGGGAGTGAAATAGAACCTGAAACCGTGTGCGTACAAGCAGTAGGAGCAGACTTGTTCTGTGACTGCGTACCTTTTGTATAATGGGTCAGCGACTTAATTTATGTAGCGAGCTTAACCGAATAGGGGAGGCGAAGGGAAACCGAGTCTTAATAGGGCGATTAGTTGCATGGATTAGACCCGAAACCTGGCGATCTATCCATGGTCAGGGTGAAGGTGAGGTAACACTTACTGGAGGCCCGAACCCACGTATGTTGAAAAATGCGGGGATGAACTGTGGATCGGAGTGAAAGGCTAATCAAGCCAGGAGATAGCTGGTTCTCCTCGAAAGCTATTTAGGTAGCGCCTCGTGTATCACTCTTGGGGGTAGAGCACTGTTACGGCTAGGGGGTCATCCCGACTTACCAACCCGTTACAAACTCCGAATACCAAGAAGTGCAATCACGGGAGACACACGGTGGGTGATAACGTCCATCGTGGAAAGGGAAACAACCCAGACCATCAGCTAAGGTCCCAAAATATCACTCAGTGGAAAACGAAGTGGGAAGGCATAGACAGCTAGGAGGTTGGCTTAGAAGCAGCCATTCTTTAAAGAAAGCGTAATAGCTCACTAGTCGAGTCGGCCTGCGCGGAAGATTTACCGGGGCTTAAGTGATATACCGAAGCTATGGATGCCGCAAGGCATGGTAGAGGAGCGTTCTGTAAGCGGTTGAAGGTGTGCTGTAAGGCATGCTGGACGTATCAGAAGTGCGAATGCTGACATGAGTAACGATAAAGGGGGTGAGAGGCCCCCTCGCCGAAAACCCAAGGTTTCCTGCTCAATGCTAATCAGAGCAGGGTGAGTCGGTCCCTAAGGCGAGGCAGAAATGCGTAGTCGATGGAAAACAGGTTAATATTCCTGTACCTCTTGTTACTGCGATGGGATGACGGAGAAGGTTAGGTCAGCTGGCGATTGGTAGTGCCAGTTTAAGCGTGTAGGCTTACATTTTAGGTAAATCCGGAATGTTTTAAGGCTGAGGCGTGACGACGAGTCCTCTTTTGGACGAAGTGATTGATACCCTGCTTCCAGGAAAAGTCTCTAAGCTTCAGGTAACAAGGGTCCGTACCCCAAACCGACACAGGTGGGTGGGATGAGAATTCTAAGGCGCTTGAGAGAACTCTGGTGAAGGAACTAGGCAAAATAGCACCGTAACTTCGGGAGAAGGTGTGCCTTACTGGTGAAGCGACTTGCTCGTGAAGCTAAGTAAGGTTGCAGTGAAATGGTGGCTGCGACTGTTTATTAAAAACACAGCACTCTGCAAACTCGCAAGAGGACGTATAGGGTGTGACGCCTGCCCGGTGCCGGAAGGTTAATTGATGGGGTTATCTTCGGAGAAGCTCCTGATCGAAGCCCCGGTAAACGGCGGCCGTAACTATAACGGTCCTAAGGTAGCGAAATTCCTTGTCGGGTAAGTTCCGACCTGCACGAATGGCGTAACGATGGCCACACTGTCTCCACCAGAGACTCAGTGAAATTGAATTTGCGGTTAAGATGCCGTATACCCGCGGCTAGACGGAAAGACCCCGTGAACCTTTACTATAGCTTTGCACTGAACTTTGAACCTACTTGTGTAGGATAGGTGGGAGACATTGAAGCCGTGACGCTAGTTGCGGTGGAGTCAACCTTGAAATACCACCCTGGTATGTTTGGAGTTCTAACCTAGGTCCGTCAGCCGGATCGGGGACAGTGTATGGTGGGTAGTTTGACTGGGGCGGTCTCCTCCCAAAGAGTAACGGAGGAGCACGAAGGTACACTAATCATGGTCGGACATCATGAGGTTAGTGCAATGGCATAAGTGTGCTTGACTGCGAGACAGACACGTCGAGCAGGTACGAAAGTAGGTCATAGTGATCCGGTGGTTCTGAATGGAAGGGCCATCGCTCAACGGATAAAAGGTACTCCGGGGATAACAGGCTGATACCGCCCAAGAGTTCACATCGACGGCGGTGTTTGGCACCTCGATGTCGGCTCATCACATCCTGGGGCTGTAGCCGGTCCCAAGGGTATGGCTGTTCGCCATTTAAAGTGGTACGCGAGCTGGGTTTAGAACGTCGTGAGACAGTTCGGTCCCTATCTGCCGTGGGCGTTGGAAATTTGAGAGGAGCTGCTCCTAGTACGAGAGGACCGGAGTGGACGTACCCCTGGTGTTCGGGTTGTTGTGCCAACAGCATTGCCCGGTAGCTATGTACGGACGGGATAACCGCTGAAAGCATCTAAGCGGGAAGCCCCCCTCAAGATTAGATTTCCCAGAGCTTTAAGCTCCTGAAGGGCCGTTGAAGACTACAACGTTGATAGGTTGGGTGTGGACGCGCAGTAATGTGTGAAGCTAACCAATACTAATTGCCCGTGAGGCTTGACCATATAACCCCAAGTAGATGTGGGGTTAGCGCGAACAACTTCATAAGACTTTATTACTTCCCAGATTATGTTAGTGAAAGCTAACAGCCAGATATGCCTGGCGGCCATAGCGAGTTGGTCCCACCTGATCCCATCCCGAACTCAGAAGTGAAACGACTTAGCGCCGATGATAGTGTGGGAGTTCCCATGTGAAAGTAGGTCACTGCCAGGCTTTTTTATGAGAGACCCAGTGTGTTTGTTCGCACTGGGTCTTTTTTTGGCTGCATTTTAGGTAAAGCAGCACGTGCATCGGGCGAAATATAAAGCGTTGGCTTTTTCTAAGGTGCCAGCTATTAGGCTCATATTTTAAAGCAAGTAAGCAGATCTCGATAATCAAGGTGACTATAGTTGGTAATGCTTGACTACAATTAGTAATTAGTTATACTTGTAACAAATTTTTTAGCTATACATCCAAATTCAAAACCCCTCCCAATAAATCATCCACATTTAGCGTTATCGCAAACACATCTATTTCTATATTAAAAACCCCACTTTAGGTATTACATGAATCTGACAGAACTGAAAAAGCAATCTGCTGCCGAGCTTATGGAACTCGCTCTTTCTATGAAGCTAGAAGGCTTGGCAAGAAATCGTAAACAAGACTTGATCTTTTCAATCGTTAAAGAACATGCAAAACAGGGTGAAGAAGTTATCACAACTGGTGTGCTTGAGTTGCTACAAGATGGTTTTGGTTTTTTAAGGTCTGCTGAAGCTTCATATATAGCAGGACCAGATGATGTTTATGTTTCACCTAGTCAGATTCGTCGTTTTCATCTTAGAACGGGTGACACAATTACAGGTAAAATTAGAGCGCCTAAAGACAGTGAACGCTACTTTGCTTTAATCAAAGTAGATGAAATAAATTTTGAAAAGCCTGAGCAATCAAAAAATAAAGTTCCTTTCGAGAATTTGACACCATTATTTCCTAATGAACGTTTTACTCTAGAGCGAGGAAATGGAAGTACTGAAGATCTAACACCACGAATTATTGATCTAGCCGCCCCAATTGGTAAAGGTCAGCGCGCATTGATTGTTGCACCGCCTAAATCAGGCAAGACTATGATTTTACAGATGGTTGCTCAATCAATAGCCGCGAATTACCCAGACAGTGATCTTATAGTCCTGTTGATAGATGAGCGCCCTGAAGAAGTTACTGAAATGGAACGTTCAGTTAAGGGTGAAGTCGTTTCAAGTACCTTTGATGAGCCTGCCACTCGCCACGTTCAAGTAGCAGAAATGGTTATCGAAAAAGCAAAACGCTTAGTCGAGCATAAACACGATGTTGTTATCTTGTTAGACTCCATCACGCGTTTAGCTCGTGCTTATAATACCGTGGCACCTTCATCAGGTAAGGTATTGACAGGTGGTGTTGATGCTAATGCATTACAAAGACCAAAACGTTTCTTCGGTGCGGCTCGTAATATTGAAGAAGGTGGTAGTCTTACTATTATTGCTACTGCTTTGGTTGAAACTGGATCACGTATGGATGAGGTTATCTTTGAAGAGTTCAAAGGTACTGGTAACATGGAGCTTCAACTAGAGCGTAAATTAGCTGATCGCCGTATTTATCCTGCAATCAACGTTACTCGTTCAGGCACTCGTAAAGAAGATTTACTGACAGATGCTGATGATCTCCATAAGTTATGGATTTTACGTAAATTACTGGCACCTATGGATCCAATTGATGCAATGGAATTCTTAATGGATCGTTTGAAAGCGACTAAAACTAATGCTGATTTTTACGATACGATGAAGCAAGGTTGAGCATAGATTTAACACAAATAAAATTACCTCCAGCCTTATTTATAATGGGGCCAACCGCGGCAGGGAAAACTGAACTTGCGCTTGATATTGTTAATCGTTTTCCTGTTGAGATTATAAGTGTTGATTCTGCATTGGTTTATCGGGGTATGGATATCGGCACAGCAAAACCGAGTGCAGAGATATTAAGTAAGAATCCCCATCATCTAGTCGATATAATCGACCCAACTGATAGTTATTCTGTCGGTGCTTTTAGAACTGATGCCTTACGACTTATGGCTGACATAAGCGCTAGAGGGAAGGTACCTCTACTAGTGGGTGGAACGATGCTATATTTTAAAGGTCTAGAACAAGGTTTGGCTGATTTGCCTACCGCAGATATAGCTATTCGCGCTCAGTTAGAGCGTGAGGCAGAGCAATACGGACTTGCTTATTTACATGAACGTTTGACAAGAATTGACCCAGTTTCAGCAACAAGAATCCACATTAATGATCCCCAGAGATTACAGCGTGCGTTGGAAGTATATGAAATTACTGGTAAAAGTTTGACTGAGTTAACGGAGGTAGCACCAAATAAATTACCATATCGCATCATTAAGCTCATTCTTAGCCCATTCAACCGAGCCGTTTTACACCAACGTATCGCGAAACGCTACAATTCAATGGTAGAAGATGGTTTTTTAGATGAAGCTAAGGTATTGTTTAATCGTAAAGACTGCCATCCCGATTTACCGTCAATTCGAGCAGTGGGTTATCGCCAAGCTTGGTCACATTTATCAGGTGAATATGACCTGGATACGATGATTGACAAAGCGATTATCGCAACGAGACAAATGGCGAAACGTCAACTCACGTGGTTGAGGTCACAACCAGATGGTGTATGGTTTGACAGTGGTGTTGATCTACCATTACAAGACATTGCCAACTACCTTGTTGATCAATGCCCTGAGTTGACAGCAGAAGGATAACGCATAAAATGAAAGTTTCACTATAACTAAAATAATATCGGAGTGATAAATGGCTAAGGCGCAATCATTACAAGATCCATTTTTAAATGCATTACGGCGTGAAAATGTACCCGTATCTATTTTTTTGATAAATGGCATAAAGCTACAAGGACAAATCGATTCGTTTGATCAGTTTGTCATTTTGTTGAAAAACTCTGTCAATCAGATGGTCTATAAACATGCGGTTTCAACCATTGTTCCGGCAAGAAATGTAACGATTAATGCGGATGATTAAAGGGAGTATTTTGATTGTTTGAACGTCCAAATAGTAATGCGGCATTTGATGAAGCCGCTGACAAGGAGGCGGTTGTTCTTGTTCATCTTGATTTTCATGTTTCCGACTTTGCTGAAGCAGAGCAAGAATTTATAGAATTAGTAGAATCTACGGGTGCTCAGATTGCCACGATTGTCCATGGTAAACGTCAACGTCCAGATGCTAAGTTTTTTGCTGGAACCGGCAAGGTGGATGAGATTCGGCAGCATGTCCTTGCCAATGATGCCGCATTGGTTATTTTTAACCATGATTTATCACCTAGTCAAGAACGAAACCTTGAGAAACAATTAGAATGCCGCGTCATTGGACGAACAGGTCTGATTTTAGATATTTTTGCTCGTCGAGCGCGTTCTCATGAAGGAAAATTACAAGTTGAACTGGCGCAGCTAAAACATATGTCGACTCGACTTGTTCGTGGTTGGACCCATCTTGAACGTCAAAAAGGTGGGATAGGAATGCGTGGTCCCGGTGAGTCTCAATTAGAGACAGATCGTCGTTTATTAGCGCAACGCGTTAAATCACTGAAAAAAAGGCTTGAAAAAGTCCAGTCTCAACGTGATCAAGGTCGTCGTTCTCGTCAACGCAGTGATATTGCGGTTATCTCCTTAGTGGGGTATACCAATATGGGGAAGTCAAGTTTGTTTAATAAATTGACTACATCTGATGTTTATGCTGACGATCGATTATTTGCAACCTTAGATCCTACCTTAAGGCGAATGAAATTACACGATACACAACCTTTAATTATGGCTGATACTGTAGGTTTTATTCGAAGTTTACCTCATGATTTAGTTGAGTCTTTTAGTTCAACCTTAGAAGAAACTCGTGATGCTGCATTATTACTTCATGTCGTTGAAGCAGGAGCCGCTGATCGTGATGATTTAATGCATCATGTTGATGATGTGCTGCAGCAGATTGGTGCTGACGAAGTGCCGCAGTTAATTGTTTGTAATAAAATTGATCTTCTTGAAAACCATAAAGCGCGACTTGACCGTGATGAAAATGGTCGTATTACGCGTGTTTGGCTCTCGGCAAAAACAGGTGAGGGCATCGATTTATTGCGACAAGCCTTACAAGAGTATTTTCCTGAACAAACAGATGAATTAGAAGAACTAACTGAATCAACGGTTCCATAATGCTGATGATATCCGTAAAATAAACACCTTTGAATTTATTACACTCAATTTTGGAGCGCTAAATGGCTTGGAACGAACCTGGTAAGGACGACAAAGACCCATGGGGCAACAACCGTGGCAATGATGGCCCACCTGATCTCGATGACGTAATGCGTAATCTGAAAAATAAACTTGGTGCAATGTTTGGTGGTGCAGCGTCTAATAATTCAAATGATCAGCAGGCGGGTCAAGGTGGAGCTCTAGGCTTAGGTTTGATCGCTGCAGTGATATTTGTTGTTTGGTTGGCATCCGGTATATATATTGTCGAGCCAGCAGAACAGGGCGTAGTGCTGCGTTTTGGCGCACATCATGACACCACAACTTCCGGCCCTCACTGGCATTTACCTTATCCTATCGAAACAGTGGAGGTAGTTGATGTTGAGCAAATACGAAATACAGAAATAGGCTACCGTTCAACGGCGGGTCGCAGTGGTAGTACAATTCATTCTGAATCATTAATGCTGACTAAAGATGAAAATATTGTCGACTTAAAAATCGCTGTGCAATACCGTATTAAGGATGTGTCAAAGTATCTGTTCAATGTCAGAAATCCTGATCTTACATTGCGTCAAATTACTGAAAGTGCGGTACGTGAAACGGTTGGTAATTCAAATATGGATTTTGTTTTGACAGAAGGTCGAAGTGCAATTGCTTCTGGTACCGAATTGCTACTTCAATCAACTCTTGACGCCCTTGAAACTGGCCTATTAATAACCAGTGTCAATATGCAAGATGTGCAACCGCCAGAGCAAGTGCAAGCTGCATTTGCTGATGTGGTTAAAGCTCGAGAAGATGAAGTGCGTCAGAAGAATGAAGCTGAAGCTTATGCCAATGATGTGGTGCCGAAAGCACGGGGTGCTGCATTTAGATTGGTACAAGAAGCAGAAGCTTATAAGAGTCAAATTCTAGCCAAAGCAGAAGGTGAAACAAGTCGTTTTTTACAAGTAATGGAAGAGTATGAAAAAGCACCTGAAATTACTAAAGAACGTTTATATCTTGATACGATGGAATCTGTTTACAGCCGAACACAAAAGGTCATGGTAGATGTCTCTAAAGACAGTAATAATGTTTTATACCTACCATTGGACAGAATGCGTTCTGGATCATCAGCACCACCATCAATGCAAATTGATCCCAGCTCGCTTGTGAATAGCAGCACAACATCTAGACTATCGACATTAAATTCAGCATCACCACGTGATGATGCTCGTAGCAGAGGGGGCCGTTAAAATGTCTTCACGTATGAATGTAATTCTTTTATTGTGTTTAGTTGCCCTTATCGTTGCAATGACATCAGTATTTTTTGTTGACCAACGTGAACGCGTTTTATTATTACGCTTAGGGCAAATTGAGCGTTCTGATTTTCAGCCGGGAATACACTTCAAAGTGCCATTTGTTAATGAGGTTCGCCGCTTTGATGGTCGTGTTTTATCACTCGATGCTACGCCATCTCGTTATTTAACGGGCGAGAAGAAAAACGTATTGGTTGATTCCTTTATTCTTTGGCGTATTGCTGATGTTGCTGCTTATTACACATCAATGGGTGGTATTGAAGATCGTGCTCAATTAAGGTTGTCACAAATAATAAAGGATGGACTACGCGGTGAGTTTGGTAAACGTACAATTCAAGAAGTAGTCTCTGGTGATCGCACAAGTATGGTGACACATATTATTTCAGAAGCGAATAAAACAGCATCAAAATTTGGTATTGAAATCGTCAATGTACGAATTAAACGTATCGACTTACCATCAGAAGTTAGTTCATCTGTTTACACTCGAATGGAAGCTGAACGTGAGCGTGTAGCTAAAGAGTTACGTTCTCAAGGTGCTGAAGAAGCAGAGAAAATTCGTTCAGATGCTGATCGTCAGCGTACAATTATTCTCGCTGATGCAAAACGGACAGCAGAAGAATTACGTGGTTCGGGTGATGCAAAAGCCACCGACACTTATGCTAAAGCCTATGGCCAAAACAGCGATTTTTACTCTTTTTATCGTCGTTTAACTGCCTATGATAATGTCTTTACCTCTCAAGATATGCTTGTCATCGAACCTAAAGGTGACTTCTTTAATAACTTTAGTGGTTCGAGTGTTAAATAATTTTTGTGAACGAATCCTTGCTACATAGTTTATGGATAGGTTCGGCCTTATTGTTAGTGATTGAAGGGCTAATGCCCTTTTTAAGTCCTATTGCATTTCGTCGAGCTTTATTACAAATGGCAGCTATGAAAGATCAGCATATAAGAAGTATTGGACTTTTTAGTATGGTTTTAGGTCTTCTATTACTTTATTGGGTAAATTGATTAGATGAGTCATAAAGATCGTTGGTTGTTGCCAGAAGGCATCGATGAGTTGATGCCTGCACAAGCAGCACAGCTTGAAGTGTTACGCAGAAAATTGGTTGATAGAATGCAACGCTGGGGCTACCAATTAGTTTTTCCTCCTTTGGTTGAGTATCTTGACTCTTTGTTGACAGGCACGGGTAAATCATTGGATTTACAAACATTCAAATTGACTGATCAGATGTCTGGTCGATTAATGGGGATTCGTGCCGATATGACGCCACAAGTTGCTCGTATGGCTGCGCATAACTTGCGTGACCAGCAAGGGGTTATCAGGTTATGTTACATAGGTAACGTGCTACATACCTTGCCTGATGGCCAAGGAACCTCACGAAATCCAATACAATTGGGGGCTGAAATTTACGGTCATGCTGGCCCAGAAAGTGATATTGAAATTGTTCAACTGATGATGGAAACATTAGGCGATATGCCAGAACTCTTACTGGATATTGGTCATGTTGGTATTTATCGAGGATTAGCCGATAGTGCAGGCTTAAACCCTGAACAAGAACAAGAATTATTTTCAGCATTGCAGCGAAAATCTGCCCCTGACATCGAAGCCTTACTAACACAGTACAAATTGTCAGCTTCACACCATGCCATGTTATTGGCCCTTGCAGAGCTCAATGGGGGTATTGAAATATTAGATAAAGCACAGCAAATACTAAGTGAAGCACCAGAGTCAGTGCATAAGGCATTGATAACGCTGTCAACAATCGCATCGATGATTCATCAGCGTTTACCTAGCTTAGCGCTAAACTTCGATCTTGCAGAGTTACGTGGATATCACTATCACACAGGCGTGGTGTTTGCTGCCTACCAAAAGGGCACCGCTCAGGCGATTGCGATGGGAGGACGTTATGATGATATTGGCGAGGACTTTGGGCAAGCGCAACCTGCCACGGGTTTTAGTTTAGATTTAAAAATACTCGTTAACCAGTTAACGACTGAGCTTGTATCAAATCACGCTATCTCAGTGACTTGGGTTGACGATGAGCAACAACATATGATGGTCGAGCAATTACGAAGTCAGGGTGAAGTCGTTGTTTACCAGTTATCGGATGCACCCACATCAACAACAAGAATTCTCACACAACAAGAAGGCCGCTGGTTAGTGGCTGAAACAGGAACACAAACTCGTGGCTAAAAATATCGTGGTGATTGGCTCCCAATGGGGCGATGAAGGTAAAGGTAAACTGGTTGATTTGCTGACAGATAATGTATCAGCTGTCGTTCGGTTCCAAGGTGGTCATAATGCAGGACATACTTTGGTGATTGACGGTCAAAAGACTGTTTTACATTTAATTCCATCAGGTATTTTACGTGAACATGTTCAGTGTTTGATTGGTAACGGTGTTGTATTATCACCCGACGCCTTAATTAAAGAAATGACCGCTTTAGAAGCAAAAGGTATTCCTGTTCGTCAACGCCTTAAGATCAGTGCTGCTTGCCCACTAATTCTGCCTTACCACGTTGCTTTAGATCAAGCGCGTGAGTTACGTCTTGGTAAAGAAGCAATCGGTACGACTGGACGTGGTATTGGCCCTGCCTACGAAGATAAGGTCGCTCGCCGAGGTTTGCGTTTAGGCGATTTAAAAAATGAACAAAATTTTATTGCCAAATTGGAAGAAGTCGTCAAGTTTCATAACTTTTCCTTGATTAATTATTATCAAGTTCAGCCAGTGCATTTTGAACAAATTCGCGATGAAATTATGGCTATGCGTGATGTCTTATTGCCGATGATTGCTGATATTCCAGATATGTTGCAGAAATATTCTGTTGCTGGCGATAATGTTATGTTTGAAGGTGCACAAGGTGCATTACTTGATATCGATCATGGTACATATCCTTATGTTACTTCTTCAAACACTACTGCAGGCGGCAGTGCAACGGGTTCTGGTGTTGGTCCTTGCCATATTGATTATGTATTAGGTATTACCAAGGCTTACGCGACACGTGTTGGTGGTGGGCCATTTCCTTCTGAACTGCTTGATGCAGAAGGAAAAGTGAATGAAATTGGTCAATATTTAGCTGATAAAGGTCGTGAGGTTGGCGCAACCACGGGGCGAGGTCGTCGCTGTGGTTGGTTAGATATGGTGGCACTTAAACGTGCTAGTTGGATCAACAGTATTACAGGATTGTGCCTGACTAAATTAGATGTATTAGATGGGATGGAAACCATTCGCCTTTGTGTGTCTTATGAGCGTAATGGTGAAGCGGTCGATGTCTTACCTTTAAGTGCCGAGGAGTTTGAAGGTTGCGTGCCAGTTTATATCGAGATGCCAGGCTGGAAAGAATCTACGGTTGGTGTGACAAAGTTTAGCGATTTACCCATTAACGCTCAAACCTATATTAATGAGGTAGAAAGCTTAGCAGGTGTGCCAATTGATATTATTTCAACGGGGCCGGATCGTAATGAAACGATCATCAGACGCGATTTATTTAGTCTGTAAGTTCTAACACCCTAAACGCCTTCTTAATGAGGGCGTTTTTATTTCTATTGGCCTTTTGTTATGCCAGCCATTAATGCAGAATAATCAGTATCGGCTAAACCTTGGGCAAGTGTTTTATCTAATAGTTGACTGATACCTTCTAAAGCACACGTTTCCAAATTTAATTGTTGAGCTACAGATAAAAATAAGCGTGTATCTTTTGCTAAATGTTTAGTTGGAAAATTAGGCTGAGTAAAATCACGTGACAACATGCGGTTAAGCTTCTTATCAAATGTAGGTGCATAGAGTGCACTATCACGTACGATAGACATAAACTGCTCTGTTTCAATGCCTTCTTTTTCTACAAGGGCAAGGCTTAAAGCAAAACTTGATGAGAGCCCTGCGATAAGTTGATTCATTGCTAGTTTAACGGTTGCACCTTGACCTATATCACCAATATGACGAGGGTTTTTACCCATTATCTGCAATAGTGGCAATGCTGTTTTATAATCTTTTTCGGCACCGCCTGCCATTAAGATTAATGTTCCACTTCGTGCTTCCGGTAGGCTTCCTAATACAGGGCATTCTAAATACCTTCCTTGACGATCAGTTATGTATCGATTGATTAAGCGCGATTCATCCGGCGCAATCGTACCCATTTGGATGATGAGTTTGTCTTTAAAAGTCTCGTCTTTAATGCTATCAAGCACAGAATAAATAGCATCAGCATCACTCAAGATTAACAAACAAATATCACTGGATACTAACGCTTCTTGCGCAGTTCTAGCGACTAATGCACCATTTTGCTCTAATCCATCGACTTTTTCTGACGTTCGATTATAAGCGGTCACGGTTTGACCTTCAGTGAGTAAATGCTCGACGAGTGCTTGTCCCATCAAGCCTGTTCCTAATATTGCAATATTCATGATGAATTATTTCCAAAATGTGTAAATAAAAATAACGCGATGGCATAGAAGCTAACAGCGTAGTGATATAGAATAAGCGGCTATTTTACATTAGAAACAGGGGAATACTGTGTACAACAAAAATATGACTATTGCTGGTTTTGATGATGAAATTTTTAATGCTATCGAAGCTGAAAATCAGCGCCAAGAAGATCATATCGAATTAATCGCTTCAGAAAACTACACTAGCCCCCGGGTAATGGAAGCGCAAGGTTCTTCATTAACCAATAAGTATGCAGAAGGTTATCCTGGTAAGCGCTATTACGGTGGCTGTGAATATGTTGATCAAGCTGAGCAATTAGCGATAGACCGTGCAAAAGCATTATTTGGCGCTGACTATGCCAATGTGCAACCACATTCTGGCTCACAAGCAAATGCTGCTGTATACCTTGCCCTATTACAACCGGGCGACACTATTCTTGGTATGAGTCTAGCGCATGGTGGTCACTTGACTCATGGTTCTAAAGTAAGTGCGTCAGGCAAAATTTATAACTCATTTGCTTATGGGTTAAACCCTGATACAGGTGAGATTGATTATGATGAAGTTGAGCAATTAGCCAAAGAACATAAACCAAAAATGATCGTGGCTGGATTTTCCGCTTACTCACGAATTGTTGATTGGCAACGATTTCGAGATATTGCAGATTCAGTCGGTGCTTATTTGCTAGTCGATATGGCGCATATTGCTGGATTAGTCGCTGCTGGTTTATATCCCAATCCTGTACAGATAGCTGATGTTACAACGACGACAACGCACAAAACACTTCGTGGTCCACGAGGTGGTTTGATTTTGGCTAAAGCAAATGCAGAAGTCGAGAAAAAGCTAAATTCAGCTGTTTTTCCTGGTTTCCAAGGCGGCCCATTGATGCATGTAATCGCAGCAAAAGCTATTGCATTTAAAGAAGCGATGTTGCCAGAATTCAAAATATATCAGCAACACGTTGTTAAAAATGCACAAGCAATGGCTAAAGTATTTATGAGCCGAGGCTATGATGTTATTTCTAAAGGCACTGACGATCATTTGTTTTTAGTTAGTTTCATTGAAGCTGGCTTAACAGGTAAAGACGTCGATGCATGGTTAGGTAATGCGAATATTACTGTTAATAAAAATGCCGTACCGAATGATCCTCAATCTCCTTTTGTAACATCAGGTATTCGAGTGGGTACGCCTGCAGTGACAACACGTGGTTTTAATGAACAGGACTGTAAAGATCTTGCTGGTTGGATGTGTGACGTCATTGATAGTCGAGGTGATGAATCAGTCATTAGTGAAGTGAAGGCTAAAGCTTTGGCAATATGCCAACGCTTGCCTGTCTATGCATAACTAGGGCTGAGCGATTCGAATGCGTTGTCCTTTTTGTGGTGCTGATGATTCTAAAGTGGTCGACTCGCGTCTATCCGCTGAGGGTGATGCTATTCGAAGAAGACGTAGTTGTGGTGAATGTAATGAACGCTTTACTACTTATGAAACAGCCGAGCTTGCTTTACCGAGATTAATTAAACGTGATCAATCTCGGTCGTTATTTGATGAAGATAAATTGCGCTCTGGTCTTTTAAAAGCATTAGAAAAAAGACCGGTTAGTATTGATGCTGTGGATAGTGCTGTTAAAGTTATCATACGGCGCTTAATCGCAACCGGCGATCGTGAAGTTGAGAGTCGTCTCGTTGGTGATTGGGTCATGGACGCATTACGTGAACTTGATGAGGTAGCTTACGTCCGTTTTGCTTCAGTTTATCGTAGTTTTCAGGATGTTAATGCTTTTCGTGAAGAAATTGAACGGATGGAAAGCCTGTCTGGCCCAATGATTAAGGAGTAATAAGATGCTCGGCGAGCAAGCTAATTGTCAAATTGTTGATGGCATGAAGCAAAATGAGGTAGTTCATCACTTGGATATTGGTGTTTATCGTCTCTTTTTTAGCGGCATATAGATGATGTCATCTCATGAGTTTTATATGAGCCGTGCTTTGCAGTTAGCAGAGCGCGGCTTATTTACAACAGATCCTAATCCAAGAGTCGGTTGTGTCATTGTTAAAAATGGTCAAATTGTAGGAGAGGGTTGGCATCAACGTGCAGGTGAAGGCCACGCGGAAGTCAATGCCCTGAAAGATGCCGCTATGAAAGCTAAAGATTCTGATTGTTATGTAACGCTAGAACCTTGCAGTCATTTTGGGCGAACTCCTCCTTGTGCAGATACCTTAATCAACTCAGGCGTTAAACGTGTTTTCATTGCTATGACTGATCCTAATCCTCGTGTTTCAGGGAGCGGTATTGCTAAATTAAAAGCGGCTGGAATTGAAGTTACTGTCGGTCTATTAGAGCAACAAGCCGAAGCGTTAAATATAGGTTTTTGTAAACGCATGCGTATTGGTCGCCCCTACGTTCGCAGCAAAGTTGCGATGAGTATTGATGGTCGAACGTCTATGGCATCGGGTGAAAGTAAATGGATTACAGGAACAGCAGCGCGACAAGACGTCCAAAAATTACGTGCACGAAGCTCAGCCATTATGACTGGCATAGGAACGGTATTAGCCGATGATCCTTCTTTAACGGTTCGCCCAGAAGGTTGGTATCCACAACAAAAAATTAGACAACCCATGCGTGTAGTAGTGGACAGCCAGTTACGCATTTCTGAGGATGCCAAGGTTTTTGAAGATAATGCTCAGGTGTTAATTGCATCAACTCATAACAATAAAGCCTTTCAACACGGTGAAGTATGTCGTTTGCCAGCTGATAATAACCGTGTCGATTTGACGGCGTTAATGGTTGAATTGGCTCAGCGCGAAATTAATGAGATTATGATCGAGGCTGGATCACAGTTAAATGGTGCGCTTTTAGCCGCAGGTTTGATTGATGAACTGGTGATCTATATGGCACCCAAAATAATGGGCGATGAGGCTAGAGGATTATTTCACCTGCCTAATTTTACAACCATGGCACATAATATAGATTTGCAAATTTCTGATATACGGGCTGTGGGTCGTGATTGGCGAATTACTGCATCACCACAATACAATGAGGATTATTAAGGCATGTTTACCGGAATTATTGCATCTATAGGTAAGATTGAATCTGTTCAAGCTAAGGGTGGGGATTTACGTTTGCAAGTCGCCACGCAAGACTTAGATTTATCCGATGTTAAATTGGGCGATAGTATTGCGAATAATGGTGTTTGTTTGACCGTCATTGCCATGACGAAAGCGTCACTCAGCTTTGATGTATCACGCGAAAGTTTAGATCGAACAAGTCTAGGTAATATTAAAGCAGGTTCTGAAATTAATCTTGAAAAAGCACTCGCTGTCGGTGATCGCTTGGGCGGGCATTTTGTGAGTGGTCATGTTGATGGCTTAGGTGAAGTGGTTGCAAGGCAAGAGTCGGCACGCTCGGTGAAATTTCGTTTTGAAGTACCCAATGGGCTTGAACGCTATATCGCCGAAAAAGGGTCAATTTGTATTGATGGAACAAGTCTGACGGTCAATAAGGCTGAAAGTAACTGGTTTGAAGTTAATATTATTCCCCATACGATGCAAGAAACCATTATGAAAAGTTATCGCATTGGTACTCAGGTTAATCTTGAAGTTGATTTGATTGCGCGCTATTTAGAACGGTTATTACCTAAACAAGCATCAAGAATTACTCGTGAAACATTGTTACAAAACGGATTTATTAAATGAAATTAAATACGACAGCTGAAATTATTGATGATCTGAAACAAGGGAAGATGGTCATTATTATGGATGATGAAGATCGTGAGAATGAAGGCGATTTAATCATGGCTGCAGAATGTGTCACACCAGAGGCCATTAATTTTATGGCTAGATTTGGACGGGGATTAATATGCCTCACCTTAACGGAGCATCGTTGCCGTCAATTGCGTTTACCATTAATGGTGACTGATAATCAGGCTGCATATTCGACGAACTTTACGGTGTCTATTGAAGCTGCAAAGGGCGTGACTACCGGTATTTCTGCGGCAGATCGTGCATTAACTATTTTAGCTGCGGTTAATTCTGAGGCTAAACCGGAAGATGTGGTTCAACCTGGCCATATTTTTCCACTTAAAGCACAATTGGGTGGCGTATTGACTCGCGCAGGTCATACTGAAGCAGGTTGTGATTTGGCGCAATTAGCAGGTAAAGACCCTTCTGCGGTCATTGTCGAAATACTAAACGAAGATGGCAGTATGGCACGTCGTCCTGATCTTGAGGAATTCGCTCAAAGTCACGACTTAAAAATAGGTACTATTGCCGATTTAATTAGTTATCGCTTAGAAAATGAAATGACAGTACAAAGATTGTCACAGTGTGCAATGCCAACAGAGCAGGGTGATTTTCAGTTATATAGTTTTCAAGATACGGTTAATGGTCAAGTGCATTTTGCTCTGGTTGCTGGAGATATAAACCCAGAAGAAGAAACACTAGTGCGAGTTCATATGGCTGATCCCCTTAGCGATTTGATTGGCGCAACCCGTGAGCCAAGTCATTGGCCATTACCCACTGTAATGAAACAAATTCAGCAACAAGGTAAAGGCGTGTTGGTAGTTTTACGCCAGCCACAGCAAAATAAACAACTAGCCGCTAAGATTGAACGTTATCAGCAACAAGATAGTGGAGACGAGATTGCCACCGCCAAAACGGGCTGGGATTTACGTACTTTTGGTGTTGGTGCTCAAATCTTAGCTGATTTAGGTGTGAAAAAAATGCGTGTTATTGGCACGCCAACTAAGCTGACAGGGTTGTCAGGCTTTGGCTTAGCGTTAGTTGGATATGCGGAGGATGATCAGGCGTGAGCCAAAAAAATATTGTTGTGATAGCCGGTGAAGCATCGGGTGATGCACATGCTGGCAGAATGATAGCTGCGTTAAAACAGTTGAGACCTGAAGTGAGTGTCAGGGGAATTGGTGGTGATAATATGCGCGAAGCTGGCGCAGAAATCATGATCGATTTTTCTGATTTAGCAGTTATGGGGCTGGTTGAGGTCCTGAAGCGTTACCGCCGTATAAAAAGTATTTTTAATCAACTTGTCGATGAACTTGAAGCGAATAAACCTGATTTATTGGTGTTAGTAGATTATCCCGGTTTTAATCTAAAACTAGCAAAACAAGCAAAAAAAATGGGTATTCCGGTCATGTATTACATCAGTCCAAAAGTATGGGCATGGCGGGCAGGTAGAATTAAAATGATTAAACGCTATGTTGATAAAATGGTGGTTTTATTTCCTTTTGAAGTACCTATTTATAAAAATGCAGGTGTGCCAGTAACGTGTGTTGGTCATCCATTAGTTGATGCCGTTAAAAATACCCTAAGTACTAAACAAGCTAAGATTAAGATGGGTTTTAAATTAAATCGTCGCGTGATAGGTGTGTTCCCGGGTAGTCGTCGTAGTGAAATTGAAAAATTATTGCCAGTGATGCTGGATGCTGCACAACGCATACAGCAACGAAACGCTCAAGTTGATATTGTATTACCTCTTGCACCAGGAATTGATGCAGCTTACCTTCACAATATCTTAGCCAAATCAACTGTGCCAGTTAACGTTGTGAATGATAAGTTTTATGAGTTGACAGCGGCCTGTGATGCCATTGTTGCCGCATCAGGTACCGTTACATTAGAAATTGCATTATTGGGAATACCGCATTTTATTGTTTATCGTGTGTCTCCTATCAGCTATTACATCCTGAGTCGATTAGTTAAAATTCCTTATGTCGGTTTGTGTAATATTGTGACGGGCAATCCCGTTATTTTAGAGTTATTACAAAATGAGGTTTCTGTCGAACGCTTAGAAAAAGAATTATTGTCACTGTTAACTGAACCCAGTAGCAAAGACGCGGCTGAAAAAATTCGCAAACAAGTATTAACCGAGCTTGGCCCACCGGGCGGTGCACGTAATGCAGCAAAAGAGATTTTAAGTATGCTAGATCTTCAGCCATGACAGATGTTCAATATATTGTAGGTGTGGATGAGGTAGGGCGGGGACCTTTAGCTGGTGCTGTGATTGCTGCCGCGGTGATACTTGATCCAAATAGCCCTATTTTGGGTTTGAATGATTCTAAAAAATTATCCGAAAAGCGTCGCAATGAACTAGAACCGATTATTCACCGACATGCATTAGCATGGTCATTAGGTCGAGCTGAACCCGATGAAATTGATCAAATAAATATTTTACAAGCTACGTTATTAGCAATGAAGCGTGCCGTAGAAGGCTTAGCTATTAAGCCTACTCACGCACTCGTTGATGGAAATAAAGCGCCCGATTTATCGTGTTCGGTCACGACGATAATTAAAGGTGACCAATCTGAACCCGCTATTGCTGCAGCATCGATATTAGCCAAAGTAGCGAGAGATCGCGAAATGCTGACTATGGATGAGACTTATCCGGGTTACGGTTTTGCTAAACACAAAGGCTATCCGACTAAAGACCATCAGCAAGCACTAATTAAATTAGGACCATGTAGTATTCATCGCCGATCATTCAAGCCTGTTCTGTTAGCAATGAAATGATAAAACGAAGACGTCCTTGCTCACCGGCTTCGATAATAAAACGTGTAGTAATTCTCCCCGTTAGCATTGCTAAACAAAGGCTATTAATCACAAGAAGCATGGTATTATTCACATCATATGTTATCCCTTAATAAAATTATCAGTAGCCTGAGTAAAAGAAAGCCACGAATCCGGGGGAGAGGAACGACTACATCGGGTTCTGAGCCTACTATTGTTTCTCGTTCAGATCACACTATTTCACGTAAGCAGATTAGTCCTCATGCACTAAAAGTATTACGTGGACTGCAAGAAGGTGGATATGAGGCCTATTTAGTAGGGGGGTGTGTACGTGATTTATTGTTGGGATATGAACCAAAAGATTTTGACGTAGCAACCAATGCCTCACCGGAACAAGTTCATCGTTTATTTCGGAAAAGCCGTTTAATTGGCCGAAGGTTTAAATTAGTACACGTAGGTTTTGGCCGTGATGTTATTGAGGTCGCTACTTTCAGAGCACCACCCGAAGTCGAACAGCATGTCGATGACCAAGGTCGCATCATGCGTGATAATGTGTTCGGTACATTAGAACAAGATGCATGGCGACGTGATTTCACGGTCAATGCTCTGTATTACAATATTCAAGACTTTTCGATTGTTGATTACACGGGTGGACTTGCTGATTTGAAAGCGGGAAAAATTCGTTTGATTGGCGATGTGGAGACACGTTACCGCGAAGATCCTGTGCGAATTTTACGTGCGATACGTTTTGTCGGTAAACTAGGGTTAAAGCTTGATGATGAGACGGAACGGTTAGTTCCTCAATGTGCCAATTTGTTAGCTGATATTCCGGCGGCACGGTTATTTGATGAAACATTAAAATTATATTTGAGTGGCAATGCAGCAGTGACCCATGAGTTGTTATGCCATTACGGAATATTTGATATTTTATTCCCTCAGACTGCTGCTATGTTAGGCACCGAGGTGGATGGCTTTCCTAGAACATTATTAATTAAAGCATTAGAGAATACAGACAAACGGATTGAGGAAGGAAAGCCTGTAACGCCAGCATTTTTATTTGCGGCTTTACTATGGGAACCAGTACGCCAGCATTGGCAGATACATAAAGAGCGGGGAATACCCAATATTCCTGCTTTACAACGCGCTGCAACAGAAGTCATTTCTCAGCAAGTAACACGAGTAGCGGTTCCTAAACGATATACTCTCGATACCCGAGATATTTGGGGATTGCAGCCCCGACTTGAACAACGTCAAGGCAAACGAGCCTTCAAACAGCTAACTCATCCAAAATTTAGAGCTGGCTATGATTTTTTGTTATTACGAGCTCAATCTGGTGAGCAACCAGAGGCCTTAGCTGATTGGTGGACTGAGTTTCAGTTTGCCAGTGAAAGTGAACAGTTAAGTTTAGTTAAAAATTTATTGCCCGTAGGTGTTGTAAAGGGTAAACCTAAGGCTCGCCGTCGCCGCCGAAGAAAACCTGTAGTCAAGAGTGATTAATGCGCGCATATATTGGTTTAGGTAGTAATTTAGCAGATCCTATTGAGCAAGTGAAAACGGCCATCATCAATTTACAATTGTTGCCGCAAACCGAACTTATTGCTTGGTCGTCATTATATGCTAGCCCGCCTATGGGACCTCAAGATCAACCAGATTATATTAATGCTGTTGTAGAAATAGAAACAGTTTTGTCAGCACATCAGTTACTAGATGCTTTACAAGTTGTTGAACAACAACAAGGACGCACTCGTAACAGACATTGGGGAGAACGTACCTTAGATTTAGATGTACTGCTTTACGGTCAACACACGGTTGATGATGTTCGTTTAAAGGTTCCCCATCCTGGAATCGCATTACGTGCTTTTGTGCTCTATCCTTTAGCCGAAATATCACCTGATTTATCTATCCCTAACTTGGGAAATATTGAGCAATTATTACAATACTGCCCAAGTGAAGGTTTAATAAAATTGGAAAAAATAACGCTATGAGAACATTGCCACATAAGTATATCGTTGTAGAAGGTCCAATTGGCGTAGGTAAAACCCATTTGGTTAATCGATTGGCTGAGAGTTTTTCTGGGTCCATTTTATTAGAACAACCTGAAAACAACCCTTTTTTAGAAAAGTTTTATTTGAATCCAGAGCAATCAGCATTACCGACACAGCTCAGTTTTTTAATGCAACGCGTCAAATTAAGTAAAGTACTACAGCAAGATGATTTATTTACCGATTTGCAGTTAGCTGACTTTATGATTGATAAAGATAAAATATTTGCCAATATCACGCTCGATGATGATGAATTAGCCTTATATAACATGGTGTATGACAACCTCACCTTGCAACGTCGAATTCCTGATTTAGTCATTTATTTGCAAGCATCATTGCCGGTGCTTAAATCGCGAGTTTCACAACGCGGTATTGGTTATGAACAGCGTGTTGAAGACGCTTATTTGAAAAAATTGTCCGATAGTTATGCAGATTTTTTTCACTATTATGATGAATCGCCACTTCTTATTGTTAATGCAGAAGAAATTGATTTAGTTAATAGCGAAGCAGACTATCAGAATTTATTAGCCCAAATTGGCGCAATTAAAAGTGGCAAACAGTACTACAACCCATTACCTGTAAAAGTGAAGTAGAGGCAACACGATGAGTCGCTTAAATTTAACCCGTCTGCGTCAGATGAAAGCAGAACATAATAAAATAGCCATGCTGACAGCTTACGATGCTAGTTTCAGCTATGTATTGGAACAAGCTGGTGTTGATGTAATTTTAGTGGGTGACTCACTGGGCATGGTAATACAAGGTCAAGAAAGTACGCTTCCAGTAACGGTTGATGACATTATTTATCATTGTCAAAATGTTGTGCGAGGGAGCGATAAAGTATTCGTGATCGCCGATATGCCTTTTATGAGTTATGCCAACGAAGATCAGGCTATTGCTAATGCCGCACGCTTAATGGCTGAAGGTGGAGCGCAAATGGTCAAGCTTGAAGGGGGAGCTGTTATGGCCTCCACTATCGAGCAACTGACGGCACGAGGTATTCCTGTATGTGCCCACTTAGGATTGTTACCACAGTCTGTACATCGTGTCGGCGGTTACCGTGTTCAAGGTCGAGATGTAGAAAGTGCTGATAAATTACTCGCTGATGCACTTGCATTACAAGACGCTGGAGCAGACATGGTGGTATTGGAATGTGTGCCTGCGAAATTAGCGGCCAAAGTAACTGATTCCTTGACTATTCCGGTTATTGGAATTGGTGCTGGGAGCGATTGTGATGGTCAGGTACTTGTTTTGTATGACATGCTAGGGCTAACACCGGGCAAGCGACCTCGTTTTAGCTATGATTTTTTGTCTGATACTGGCGGTATTCAATCTGCAATCACAAAATACGTAAGCGATGTCAAATCTGGTCAGTTTCCAACCATAGAACAGCAATATTAATGCAGTGTGTTGATACCATTACAAGTCTTCGGACTTGCATTAAGTCATGGCGAGACCAAAATTTGACAGTAGCATTTGTCCCGACAATGGGTAATTTACACCAAGGTCATCTTTCACTGATTAAAAAAGCCCAAGACTTAGCAGATCGAGTCGTCGTCAGTATCTTTGTAAATCCATTACAGTTTGATGATGAAAAAGATTTAGCTGCTTACCCACGGACAGTCGATTCTGATATAGAAAAGTTAAACTCCGTCAATTGTGATGTGCTTTTTATGCCAACAATCGATGTCATGTACCCAAAGGGAATGACGCCTCATACCCATGTTATCGTACCTAAAATGGATGATAAGCTTTGCGGCCTTATGCGACCGGGTCATTTTGATGGTGTGGCTACTGTTGTTATTAAATTGCTTAATATTGTTCAAGCTGATATTGCGGTATTCGGTGAAAAAGATTATCAACAACTATTATTAATCAGAACCTTAGTGTGTAACCTTAATTTGCCAGTTGATATTATTGGTGGTCAAACTTTTCGAGAAGAAACGGGTCTAGCAATGAGCTCACGGAATCAATATTTAACTTCCCAACAGCGACAACAAGCATCGGGTTTATATAAAACATTGCTCAATATTAAAGATAAAATATTAGGCGGCGATCAAAATTTTACCGCTCTGAGTAATCAAGGGCTTTCTAAATTGCAAGCGATGGGATTTGAACCAGAATATGTTGATATTCGGCGTGCAGATGATTTAGAGCCTGCTGGTCCAAATGATATCAGCTTGGTCATTCTGGTTGCAGCACGCTTAGGAAAGGCGAGATTGATCGATAATCTTGCTTGTAATCTTGCCTGATTTTGTTGAAAAAGCGATAATGGCTAGCTAATTAACTACAGATGGTCGGATATGCAACTGACTTTATTAAAAGCAAAACTACATCGTGCTTGTGTCACACACTCTGAATTAGAGTACGAAGGCTCGTGCGCAATAGATAGTAATTTCCTGGAGGCTGCTGGTATTCATGAGTTTGAACAGATCCATATTTACAATGTCGCCAATGGAGAACGTTTTACTACTTACGCTATTCGTGCTGAGGCAGGCTCACAAATAATTTCAGTGAATGGTGCAGCTGCTCACAAGGCGTCCCCGGGGGATCGTATAATTATTTGCGCTTATATCGGATTAGGTGAAAATGAAGTCGCTGATTTTAAACCTACACTCGTTTATCTCAATGAGAAAAACGATGTTATTAAAACAAGCAATGCTATTCCAATACAAACTGCATAATACTTTGGTTAATGTAAATAATGATTGAAAAAATGTTTGAAGCGATGATTTGGAATAGCCGCTTTGTGGTTGTAGTCGCAGTTTTAGTGAGTTTAATAACTGCTTTTGCTATGTTTTATATGGCATCTGTCGACGCGTTTTTTTTAGTAAGTCACCTTGGTGACTATATATCACCCGACTTGATTGGTGAAGCGCGTAAAGATTTTCGAGCCGAAACCGTTACGCATGTCGTGGAAGTCATAGATGGCTATTTGCTAGCAACCGTTTTACTAATATTCGCTCTAGGTTTATACGAGCTATTCATAAGTAAAATTGAACAAGCAGAACAGTCAGAAACATCTTCTTCTGTTTTGGCGATTCATAGTCTTGACGATCTTAAAACACGTCTTGGGCGAGTTGTTATCATGATTTTGATTGTCAATTTCTTTGAGCATGCAATCAGTATGGATTTTGATGGCCCTCTAGAATTATTAGCCTTGGCTGGTGGTATTGCATTGATCGGTGTGACGCTCTACTTAACCCATGCAGAAGAACATTAATGGTACGTATTCGATGTCATGAAATGGTAGCGTAATCCGTTATCAAGTTGTAACACATACCTTTTATGCTGATGAACTTTGACGCAGTCAAAGACTTACTTCTTCATGTTGTAATTTAAATAAAACGACTCAAAAAAGCAGTATTGCCCATATTATTGGTCGTTTAAATAATGATGAGGCCGTAATTGTTTTGCCTGCCGGCGAAGTATCACGGATAACACCCAATGGCGTACGAGATGGTAAATGGTCAAGTGGATTTTTACACTTTGCCAATATTACCGATTTTTGTCGACGCACGAAATTCATCATTATTTTATAGTCGCTCGATGGTCTACAAGCCTTTAGCTGGCATGCTGTTGGCACATGAGATTTTTAATGAAAATGCTCAAACAATAAAAGTTGGCCAATCAATTCCATTTCAGAAGATTAAAGTACTGCCTTTAACTAAAAAAGAAACGGCAAAGCTTATTCGCCATCATTTATATCGTGTAGGAAAAGGTAAGTCGCCCTTATTTGAGACAGAACAAACTATTGTTCATCCGCCAGATCGTCGTGCAATTAAAAAAGAATTGCAACAAGCAGAGTTATTAGGTGAAACAACGGATGGTAAAAAATATATTTGTTTGATTATCAATCTGATTCAGCTGTGATGCATGAAATTGGCAGGCTGAGAGAAATTACATTTCGACAGGTAGGGGAGGGCACGGGCAAAAAAAGTGACTTGGATCGATATGATCGAGATTATCGTCACTTGATTTTATGGGATGAGCAGGAGCTTGAAATAGCTGGCGCATACCGATTGGCCGAAGTAAAAACAATATTTGAAAAACAAGATACACGAGGTATTTATAGTCAGGAATTATTTGATTATGACTCTCCTAAAATGGCTTCATTTTTTGAGCAAGGGATTGAACTAGGGCGCAGTTTTGTTAGCCCTAAATATTGGGGTAAACGGAGTTTAGATTACCTTTGGTACGGAATAGGTGCTTATTTAAAGCGTTATCCAGAAATACGCTATTTATTTGGAGCAGTCAGTCTAAGCGACAGCTATCCTGAATTTGCGAAAGCATTAATTACCATTTTTTATCAGCATTATTTTGACGATAAAGATCAGCTTGCTATTGCACGCGTACCTTATCGTATCGAGGGTGATTTAGAGAAAAGAGTTAATGACGTTATTAGTGGATTGGATTATGAAGTAGACTTCAAAGCGTTGAGGGTTCAATTAGCCCATATGTCACTATTCCTACTCTTTATAAGCAATATGCTGACTTGTGTGAAAAAGGCGGGGTGCGGTTTATCGATTTTAGTGTTGATGCCGATTTTGCTCACTGTATTGATGGCCTAGTGATGGTTGATCTTCAGGCACTGAAACCTGCAAAGCATAAACGTTATTTAACCGATTAATATCATAGATTGTGAGTAGCGAAAAAAAAGGCCATATCAACTTAATGATATGACCTTTTTTATTTGAATGATCTGAAATTACTGGGTAATTGCAATTAATTCAATGTCAAAAATTAATGTTTCATTTGGACCAATCGGTGAGCCTTGGCCTGCGCCACGTGGACCATAAGCTAAATTAGCAGGGACGACGATTTGCCACTTAGCACCTTCTTTCATCATTTTTAAGGTTTCTTGCCACCCCTGGATGACGCCATTAACTGGGAATGTCGCTGGTTCACCTCGATCATATGAACTATCAAATACAGTACCATCTAGCAATGTGCCTTTGTAATGGGCGATAACTTTGTCAGTTTCTGTTGGCGTAGCGCCATCACCTTCTGTGATCACTGAATATTGCAAGCCGCTTTCAGTAGTGATCACACCTTCTTTTTTTGCATTTTCATCAAGGAAAGCCTGAGCTACATTCTGTTTCGCATTCATTACTTCAGCCATTTCTTGGGCTTTTTTCTGTTGGAATGCACCAATTACTTTTTCAGCAATTTCTTGATCTAACTGTGGTTGCTTACCTGCAAACATGTCGGCAACACCGGCAGTGAATGAGTCCATTTCCAAATCAACACCTTCAGACATCATGTTTTGTCCAACTTGAATTCCAAAGATATAACTTAACTGTTGTTTTTCAGTATCTAATTTTGCGGCGTGGTTATCAGCCATTACGGGGGCTCCAAATAAGAAAGGAAGAATTGCGAGTGTTTTTAATTTCATGTAAATGATCTCGAATCGAAAGGGTTATCTAACGTAAATAATTAAGTGGTCATCTGTGTGCTGATGAATACCTTAGTAAGCAGCAAAGCAGATAAAGTTCACCGATGTTCATTCTCTCACATTTTTGACAGGATTATTACTTCAAATAACTGAGCGTAATACTTGGTTATTGATTTAAATAGGACTATAATGGTCTCATATCAAGAGGGTGTTACATGTTAAGAATGGGAAAGTTAACGGATTACGGTATCGTATTGATGAGCTATTTGGCTCAAAAAACAGATGTGCAACACAGTGCGCATGCATTAGCGGATGCTGTACACGTGCCACTGCCTACAGTGAAAAAAGTATTGAAAGCGCTGTCACAGGCTGGTTTGTTGAATTCGGAGCGTGGGGCTCATGGGGGATATAGTCTAAGCCTTAGCCCAAAAACAATATCGGTTGCTGAAATTATAACGGCCATTGAAGGTCCGATAGCTTTGACTGAGTGCGTAGGCAGTGAAAGCCACTGTGATCAAGAGAATCACTGCTCAATTCAGACTAATTGGACGCGGATTAATAATGCCGTGTTTCATGCGCTGGATGAGGTGAAGTTATCAGATATGTTAGTACCGCAGCTTGCTTCAGAAAGCGTGAACCCAATACATTTTTATCCATCGACAAATACGATGGCTTCAGTAATAACGAAGGATGGTGAGATTAATGGCTGAACAAAAACAGCAAATAGAAGAATTCGTACCTAAAGAATATTCGGCAGGCTTTGTTTCTGACATTGAAGCCGATAGCCTGCCACCAGGCTTAAGTGAAGAAACTGTGCGTGAAATTTCACGTATTAAAGGTGAGCCAGAATTCTTATTAGAATGGCGTTTACAAGCTTATCGTCATTGGTTGACGTTAGAGACGCCTGAATGGGCGCATGTTCATTACCCTGAAATTGATTACCAAGATATTAGTTACTATTCGGCTCCGAAGAAAAAAACAGATGGGCCCAAAAGTCTCGATGAGGTTGATCCAGAGTTATTACGTACTTATGAAAAACTCGGTGTGCCTTTAGATGAGCGTGCTCGATTAGCTGGTGTGGCGGTTGACGCGGTATTCGATAGTGTCTCTGTTGCCAATACATTTCAGGATAAATTAGCGGAAGAAGGCATTATCTTTATGCCATTTTCAAAAGCGGTACATGCGCATCCAGAGTTGGTGAAAAAATATTTGGGTAGCGTTGTTTCATACAAAGATAATTTTTATGCAGCGTTAAATTCCGCGGTATTTAGTGATGGTTCTTTTGTCTACATTCCCAAAGGCAAACGATGCCCAATGGAGTTATCAACCTATTTTCGTATCAATGCCGCCAATACGGGACAATTCGAACGTACCTTAATCATTGCTGATGATGATTCCTATGTCAGTTATTTAGAAGGCTGTACAGCGCCGATGCGTGATGAAAATCAACTGCATGCGGCGGTAGTAGAGTTAGTTGCACATGACCGTGCTCAAATCAAGTACTCAACTGTACAAAACTGGTATCCAGGCGATGAAAATGGCCGTGGTGGGATCTTTAATTTTGTAACCAAACGTGCGGCATGTCGTGGTGTAAGTTCAAAAGTATCATGGACACAAGTTGAGACGGGTTCGGCGATAACATGGAAATATCCAAGTGTTATTTTGCAGGGTGATAACTCAGTGGGTGAGTTTTATTCAGTCGCTGTCACCAACAACATGCAACAAGCAGACACTGGAACCAAAATGGTTCATTTGGGTAAAAATACCACTTCAACGGTTATTTCAAAGGGTATTTCAGCGGGGCGTTCGTCCAACGCCTATCGTGGTTTAGTGCGTGTTGGGCCCAATGCAGACAATGCTCGTAATTATACGGAATGCGATTCTCTATTGATGGGTGATTTATCTGCGGCACATACTTTCCCTTATATTGAGGTGAAAAATCCTACAGCTCAAGTGGAACATGAAGCATCGACTTCAAAAATAAGTGAAGATCAATTGTTTTACTGTAAACAGCGTGGTTTAGATCTGGAAGATGCAGTATCGATGATTGTCAATGGCTTTTGTAAGCAAGTTATTCGTGAGTTGCCTATGGAGTTTGCTGTTGAGGCGCAAAATCTACTGGGATTATCACTGGAAGGCTCTGTAGGCTAAATTTAGTGTGTGACACATAAAAGTCCTACCCAATTTATAAATATTGTTAGAGAGAAAAAATACATGTTAGAAATTAAAAACCTTCATGCCAGCGTTGATGGCAAAGAAATCTTACGTGGCATCAACCTGACTGTAAATGCCGGTGAAGTACATGCGATTATGGGACCAAACGGTGCAGGTAAAAGTACCTTATCGAATGTGTTGGCTGGACGTGATGGTTATGAGATTACGCAAGGCGAAGTTATTTATAAAAATGAAAACTTACTGTCTTTAGAGCCTGAAGAGCGTGCACAACGTGGGGTATTTTTAGCATTTCAATATCCGGTCGAAATCCCAGGTGTGAGTAATATTTATCTATTAAAAGCAGCATTGAATGCAGTACGTAAACACCAAGGTCTAGATGAACTTGATGCTATCGATTTTTTAACACTAGTACGTAGCAAAATGCAGTTAGTCAAAATGGATGAGCAGTTCTTGCACCGTAGTGTTAATGAGGGCTTTTCTGGCGGTGAGAAAAAGCGTAATGAAATATTACAGATGGCACTATTAGAACCATCATTAGCTATTCTTGATGAAACTGATTCTGGCTTAGATATAGATGCTTTAAAAACCGTCTCTGAAGGGGTTAATGCCTTACGTTCGCAAGAGCGTTCGATCATTATGATTACCCATTACCAGCGCTTACTAGATTACATTGTGCCTGATTTTGTGCATGTGCTTTCTGAAGGTCGTATCGTCAAATCTGGTGATAAAGAGTTAGCAAAAGAACTAGAAAAAACCGGCTACAGCTGGGTCAATGAGCAGAATGAAGGTCAACCAGCATGAAGAAAATCACCGAACTGGTGACACCTTTTGCAAGTGTTGCCAAAGAACAGGCGTTACTTGGTCAAGACATCGATTGGTTAAAAAGTATGCGCTTAAAAGCGCTAACCCAATTTAATCATCAGGGCTTGCCAGCCAAAAAACAAGAAGATTGGAAATACACCAGTTTATGGGGTTTTTCTCAACAAGCATTTACTCATCAAGCTGAACAAAATTCAATTACGGCCGAACAATGCAATCAATTAGCATTACTGAAAGATGCTTACCGTTTAGTCATTGTTGATGGTGAATTTTCAGCTGAATTATCTCAACTTGAACATTTACCGGCAGGGTTAATTGTTCGTCCATTGTCTGCGGCCTTAGAGTTAGCTCAACCTCATATAGGACGGCAAATTGACCTTGAACAAGCAGGCTTTAATGCACTCAACACCTTATTGATGCAAGAGGGTGTGGTTATTACTGTGGATAGCGGTATCAAAATTGAAAAGTCGATCGAATTACTCGTTATCAATAGTGGCACAACGGAAGCTTTAGCCAGCCATTTGCGGAATGTCATTGTCCTTGGGGATTCTAGTCATGCGACGGTTATTGAAAATTATGTCGGGCTAAACGATGCAGTATCTTTAACTAACGTGGTGTCGGAAGTAGTCTTGGCGCATGATGCGATATTAAATCATTATAAATTGCAGCAAGAATCTAAAAATGCATTTCACATTGCACGATTAGCCGCTCAGCAAGGGGCTGATAGTCAGTGGAACACAAACAGCATTTCTCTGGGTGCAAAACTTGCTCGTAATGATGTGCACAGCCAACTTTTAGGCGAACAATCACATGTCACTATGGATGGTTTGTATCTTGTTACTGGCGAACAACACGTTGATAATCACACGCGCATTGATCATGCGGTACCAAATACCACAAGTGATGAGCTGTATAAAGGCGTTTTAGATGGCAACAGTCACGCCGTATTTAATGGCAAAGTGATTGTGCATAAAGATGCTCAAAAAACAGACTCGAATCAAAGTAACCGTAATATGCTGCTATCACGTGGCTGTGAAATTGATACTAAGCCTGAGATGGAAATTTATGCGGATGATGTGAAATGTGGTCATGGCAGCACGGTCGGTCAGTTAAATGATGAACATTTGTTTTTTCTACGCGCTCGCGGTTTAGATGAAGTGAGTGCCCGTAGTTTGTTGACTTATGCGTTTGCGGTGGACGTGCTTGAACGTATTCCTGCCGAAGAAATAAGACAGGCTTTATCTGAGTTGGTTGAGCAATATTTACCGCGTGCTGCTGGCGACCAAGTAGGAGTCATCGCATGAGTTTAGATGTTGCAGCTATTAGACAAGACTTTCCCATATTGCATCAGCAAATCAATGGTCATCCATTAGTGTATTTAGATAATGCGGCTAGTAGTCAAAAGCCCAATTTAGTCATTGATGCAGTGGCGGATTATTATCGACAAGATAATGCGAATGTTCACCGGGGCGTGCATCGTCTGAGCCAACGCGCTACTGATGCTTATGAAGGTGCGCGTGATAAAGTACGAAGTTTTGTTAATGCGCAATCTGATAAAGAGATTATCTTTGTTCGCGGTGCGACAGAAGCGGTTAATTTAGTCGCACAAAGTTTTGTACGTCCACAATTGCAGGCAGGCGACGAGATTCTTATCAGTCACATGGAGCATCACGCTAATATTGTGCCGTGGCAAATGCTGTGTGAACAAACGGGCGCAAAACTCAATGTCATTCCAATGACGCTTGCTGGCGAACTAGATTTGTCTACATTGGATGCATTGCTCACTAATAAAACCAAGATTATGGCCATTGGTCATGTATCAAATGCATTGGGGTCGATTAATCCTATTAAAGACATGATTGCCCAAGCGCATGCGAAAAATATACCTGTGTTGGTTGATGGTGCTCAAGCTGTCCCGCATATGATTGTTGATGTACAAGACTTGGATTGTGACTTTTATGTGTTTTCTGGACATAAAATGTTTGCACCTACGGGTATCGGTGCACTTTATGGAAAGGAGGCATTGTTAGAGGCGATGCCACCTTGGCAGGGCGGCGGCGATATGATTTTATCGGTGAGTTTCGCTCACACGCAATACAATGAGTTGCCTTATAAATTTGAAGCTGGTACACCCAATATAGCGGGTGCAATTGGCTTAGGTGCTGCGATTGATTATATGAAGGGGCTTGGTATTGCCAACTTGGCTGCACATGAAGATGCCTTATTAGTAGCAGCAACAGAACAAGTAAATGCATTGTCAGGTGTTCGAATCATTGGTACAGCGACACAAAAAGCAAGTGTATTGTCCTTTATGATCGAGGGTGTTCATCCTCATGATGTTGGTACTATTTTTGACCAACAAGGGGTCGCTATTCGAACCGGACATCATTGCGCTCAGCCTGTTATGCAGTTTTTTGGTATTCCAGCGACCGCACGGGCATCGTTTGCTTTTTATAATACCTTTGATGAAATAGATGCCCTTGTTGGCGGAATCAAGAAAGTACAGGAGTTATTTGCTTAATGAGTAATGCTGATTTACGCGATCTGTATCAACAAGTGATTATGGATCATAATAAAAAACCGCGAAACTTTCGTGAAATGTCCGACGCTAATCATCTAGCCCATGGCAATAACCCACTGTGTGGTGATGCCTTGGTGGTGTTTTTAAAGTTAAAGGGTGATGTGATTGAAGATGTGAGTTTTCAAGGCAGTGGCTGTGCGATTTCTGTGGCCTCTGCATCGTTGATGACGGAAGCACTTAAAGGTAAATCCTTAGCTGAAGCTGAGGTACTTTATGATTTGGTACATAAGCAAATGACCGGTGAAGACGCTAATCAAGCTGATATGGGGAAATTAGCGGTACTGAGTGGTGTTAAAGAATTCCCTGCTCGCGTTAAATGTGCAACGCTATCATGGCACACGCTTCATGCGGCAATGGATACTGACCATGACATTTCAGTGACGACGGAATAAGGTGACACTATGATCAGTAAAGAGGATTTTGAAGTGAGTCCAGAAGAGCTCAAAGAAGACGTGATTGAGATGTTGCAAACCATCTACGATCCAGAAATTCCAGTGAATATCTATGAGCTGGGTTTAATTTACGATATCGCCGTCAGTGATGACAATAACGTAGAAATAAAGATGACGTTAACTGCCCCTGGTTGCCCCGTTGCTCAGTCGTTTCCTGGTGAAATTGAAGGTAAGGTTGGCACTGTAGCAAATGTAAATGATGTGCACGTTGAATTGGTCTGGGATCCACCTTGGACAAAAGATATGATGAATGAAGCGGCGCAATTACAGCTTGGTATGTTTTAAAACGCTTGTTCGTTCAGCAAAAAACTACGTTAGTGACAAAAGTGCATTGACCATACGATTATTGTCATAGTATTTAGAATCGCTTTTATCCATTAATGTAACATCAATAATTTCAATACCCAGGCTTGCTAGCAATTCATATGGAATACCGCCTGGATATTGAATGTTTTGACTGTCAACTAATAAGAAATTTAATAACTTATTGACGGGTGTATATTCATCTAAATCTTGTTGAAGATAATTGATCAGCGTCGTGATTGACTGACCTAGGCTCATGTCTAACTGCTCTGGGTCATCTCCCATATTTGGAATATAGATTTTAGGGGCGTTATTACTTTCTATTGCCTTACCCACGCCAGCAGGCAATAAATTAGCGATCAAGCTACTGTAAAAACTACCTGGTGGATAACAAATTAAATCTGCCTGTTCGATTAGTTTACGGTTTTGTTTTTTTAGCTTGGCTGTCACGGGATGCGCTTCTGTTAAGCCTTTAGTAAGATAAATATGATTAATAGCTGATGCTATCGGATTGACCTCTTTCCCGGTTAGTAAGTGCTGTCCTGTCACGGTAGTTTTGTCAGCAAGTTTCGCTGTCAGATGATAATCATCATTGGTGATCGTTCTAACCACACCCAGCACATTAACGAGTTTTGAAAATAAGAAAATTATAGGATCTAGCTGCTCATGATTGTTGTGATAGCCTCCAGTAATAATTAAATTACCAATACTCGCACCCTGTAGATCAAAATTATCCGGCATCGATCTTACAAAGTAGCCTAAATGATTACAGATAAGTTTTCGCATTGGGTTAGCAATCTCAATCACTAATGGATCATCACCATTGACTATATTGTTTAACCGTTCTTTTAATTTTTCTTGAGATATATTGTGTGGTAAGCGGTAATTAAAAAGCTCATAAATTTCTGGGTGGCCTAATACCGTTTCATCGGCTAATGCCATTAAACGGCTACGTAAGTCGCCTATTGCCGGCATATTGAATGCATCACGAAGCTTTGCAGAGCTACCACCTGAGTCAAATGGGGTGACAAGATGTATCGAGTTATGAGTGAAGTTTTTCAGCACTCTTGAAAACTCAGTCAGTGCTGAGCCACCACTAAAAAATAACATGCGCGGCCCTAACTCGGGTATTTTTTGATAACGGCTAATACGAAGATTGTCAGGGATAGATACCGATCTACATACTCGAATCTTAGACATGTTATTTCTCGTTTATTTTAAATTCACATAAGTCTATATCAAATTGGTGGACTTACGGTCTTCGAACGCCCAAGCTGATTCATCCTAATCATTCAAAATCAGGCGGGAATAATAACGGTTAAGTATTTATTTTTTCATACAGACTGTCTATAGATTTTGAATTTTTCAAGCTAGGTAATCAGAACAAAGCTCTGCTCCATATCAAATTACTTAGCCATTACAACTGAAATACGCAGCTAATAATATTTACTATTCAGTTAAGTATTAAAAAATTAAATTAAGCCAGTGAGTCACGTTGTTGTTGTAATTGTGACAAGGTTTGCTCCATTTCTGTTAACTTAATGCGTTCTTTTTCAACAACATCAGCGGGTGCTTTGGCAACGTAATTTTCATTGTTTAATTTACCCGATGATTGTTTAATTATTTTATCAAGCTTGGTGATTTCTTTATTTAAACGATCCACTTCTGCTTGCTTATCAATCAAGCCTTCTAATGGAATTAAGATCTCCATTTTGCCGACTAATGCCGTAGCAGAAGCGGGCGCATCATCTTCTAATAAAGCAATGCTTTCAAGATTGGCAAGACGACTTAAAAAATCACGGTTTGATGCTAATCGTTTTTGGTCAATCTCTGTGCTGTCTTTAAGTAATACAGGTAACTGTTTTTTGGGTGGAATATTCATTTGTGAGCGAATTGAACGAATGCCCGTAATGAACTCCATCATCCATTCCATATCCGCAACAGCCGTATCATCCACTTTGCTTGAATCAGAGACTGGATAAGCTTGACTCATAATACTATTACCAGTTTTACCGGCTAATGGTGACACTGTTTGCCAAATTTCTTCTGTGATAAAAGGCATAAAGGGGTGGGCGAGACGTAATACAGTTTCTAATACGCGAACTAAAGTACGACGGGTACCACGTTTAGCTTCATCTGATGCATTGTCATTATTAAGTACTGGTTTAGAAAGTTCTAAATACCAGTCACAGTAGTTATTCCAGATAAATTCGTAAATTTCTTGTGCTGCATGATCAAAACGGTATGTTTCAATTGCGCGTGTCACCGATTGCTCTGTTGTTTGCAGTTTTGAAATAATCCAGCGATCAGCGATGCTTAATTCAACGTCATCATTATCAATACCGGTATCTTGACCTTCGGTATTCATTAATACATAACGTGCTGCATTCCATAGTTTGTTACAAAAATTACGGTAACCGCCAATTCGGTTCATATCAAAGTTGATATCACGTCCGGTTGAAGCGAGTGAGGCAAATGTAAACCGAAGTGCATCGGTTCCGTGAGATTCAATACCGTCTGGAAATTCTTTACGTGTTGCTTTTTCGATCTTCGCGGCAAGTTGAGGTTGCATCATCCCTGAAGTACGTTTTGCCACTAAAGCTTCTAAACCAATGCCGTCAATAATATCAATGGGATCAAGGACATTCCCTTTTGATTTAGACATTTTGTGACCCTGAGAATCACGGACTAAACCATGGATGTAAACCTCTTTAAATGGGACTTCATCCATAAATTTAATACCCATCATCATCATTCGAGCAACCCAAAAGAAGATAATGTCGAAACCTGTAACTAAAACACTGGTTGGATACCACGTTTTTAAGGCATCGGTATTGTCAGGCCAGCCTAATGTTGAGAAAGGCCAAAGGGCAGAGGAGAACCAGGTGTCGAGGACGTCTTCATCTTGTTTTAAATTGATGTTTGCATCGAGATCGTGTTTTGCACGAACAGCTGCTTCATCATGGCCGACATAGACATTGCCTTGTTCATCGTACCAAGCAGGGATACGGTGTCCCCACCAGATTTGACGAGAGATACACCAGTCCTGAATGCCATCCATCCAGTTGTAAAATGTTTTATCCCAGTTAGCTGGCACAAACTTGATTTTACCTTCTTGCACGGCTTTAACAGCAGGTTCAGCTAATACATCGGCTTTGACATACCATTGATCGGTCAATAATGGTTCGATAACGGCACCAGAACGATCGCCTCGTGGCACCATTAACATATGATCTTTAATGCTTTCTAATAAGCCTAGCTCTTTTAAGTCATGAACGATGACATCACGTGCTTCATAACGATCTAGTCCTCGGTATTTTTGTGGTGCATCATCATTGATAGCCGCATCAATCGTTAGAATATTATACTTGGGAAGGTTATGACGTTGTCCAACTTCAGCATCATTGAAGTCATGGGCAGGAGTGATTTTGACACAACCTGTACCAAATTCAGGATCAACATAATCATCAGCAATAATTGGGATTTCACGACCAACCAAAGGCAGGGTAATTGTTTTGCCAATTAGGTGTTGGTAACGTTCATCGTCGGGATGCACGGCAACAGCGCTATCACCAAACATGGTTTCAGGACGAGTGGTTGCCACCACTAAATGACCAGAACCATCGGTTAATGGATAACGGAAATGCCACATATGTCCTGATTCTTCTTCAGATAGTACTTCTAGATCGGACACCGCAGTATGAAGAACTGGATCCCAGTTCACGAGGCGTTTTCCGCGATAAATCAAGCCTTCTTCATGTAACTGTACAAAGACATTTTTAACGGCCTCAGATAAACCATCATCCATGGTAAAACGTTCACGCTCCCAATCCATAGATGTACCTAAGCGACGAAGTTGGTTGGTGATTTCACCGCCTGATTCTTTTTTCCAGTCCCATATGCGATCAATGAATGCCTCACGGCCTAAATCATGGCGTGTCTTGCCCTCGGCATTAAGTTGACGTTCGACAACCATTTGCGTGGCAATACCCGCGTGGTCTGTGCCTGCTTGCCATAAGGTATTGTCGCCTTTCATACGGTGATAACGTGTTAATGTATCCATTATCGTATCTTGGAATGCATGGCCCATGTGTAACCGGCCCGTGACATTCGGCGGGGGTAACATGATCGCGTAAGGTGAGCCTTCACCTGATGGTTTAAATTCGCCGTTTTGTTCCCAAGTTTGGTACCAGCGTTGTTCGATTTCGTCAGGTGTGTAGGTCTTTTCCATGGTTTCTATAAAGGCTGTATTAGTAAAATAAGCTGTGCATTATACCTTGATGTTATTCAAATAAGGTGTTGGATACTGAATCTATGAGTTATCACTCTTGAATTTAAATTGCTACATATAAAAATGCTATATATAAGTCAGCTTAATTTTCAGAGTAGCAGATATATTGTGTCTATTGTGGGGGGGGATAGTAAGCAAATTAATAAGTGAAATACTGATTTTAATTAGAAAGCTTTAAATTATTTACTTGTTTTTAGATTAGGTTTGTAGCCTAAGCATCTGTTTATGATTGATTTTAATCGAAATCTATACCTTGTGTGTGGTCAGTTCATAGCCTCGTTGTTGATAAAATCGATATCGCTCTCGGCCTATCATTTTGATTTGTTCATCATCATTTATAAATTCTGCTACGCGTTCAAATTGACTAAAAAATAGAGGGTGTTCATTCCCTAGGTTAATAAGTAGGTCCATCAATCTAGGTGGTTTGCTGTCATGACCAATTAATATCGGACACTGCTCACTATTTGTCTGATCAATTAATTGGTGGGGGACAAAGCTATCTCTTCGAAATGACCATAAGGCTTGATTCATTTGCTCAGTTTTTTCAGCGCTGTCAGTGTGAATATAAATATGATGACCTTGCTTATAGGCCTTTTCAATTAACCGGCAGGCAAATACCTGCCGATCATGTTCAACTGACCCTTTTAAAATATAAAAACTAACACGTGTCATCGCTTTGAAATTAGTTTTTATTTTCGATTTTATTCAATAAGTATTGAACTAAAAGAGTAACAGGGCGACCTGTTGCGCCTTTGTCTTTACCGCTATTCCATGCCGTACCAGCAATATCTAGGTGCGCCCAAGTAAATTTTTCGGTAAATCGTGCTAAGAAACAAGCAGCGGTGACACTGCCAGCTTCTTTACCACCAACATTAGCGATGTCAGCAAAATTACTGTCTAATTGAGGTTGGTAGTCATCCCATAAAGGGAGTTGCCATGTTCGATCATGGCTATCATTACCTGCTTTTACTAGATCATCTGCTAATGATTGGTCGTTTGCCATTAAGCCGGTTGCTTGACGACCTAATGCCACAATCACTGCACCTGTTAAGGTAGCAATATCAATCACAATCTCAGGATTAAAACGCTCACTATAAGTGAGTGCGTCGCATAAAATCAGGCGTCCTTCAGCATCTGTGTTAAGGATCTCAATCGTTTTTCCGGCCATGCTCGTGACAATATCACCGGGCTTGTTAGCATCGCCATCTGGCATGTTCTCCGAGCTAGGCACAACACCGATGACATTAATAGGTAGGTTTAATTCAGCAATAGCTGAAATTGTGCCAAATACACTGGCAGAGCCACACATGTCATACTTCATTTCATCCATGCCTTGTGAAGGTTTGAGTGAAATACCACCGGCATCGAAAGTTAAGCCTTTACCAACTAATACGACAGGTCGTTCATCACCAGCACCCTTATAGTTCATGGTAATTAGTCTTGCCGGTTCACGACTACCACGAGAAACGGACAATAACGATCCCATGCCAAGTACTTCCATTTCAGCTTCATCAAGAATAGTTGTGGTGACGGAATCAAATTTTTGACCAATCTCTATTGCCTGATTGGCTAGGTAACGGGGCGTACAAATATTACCTGGTAGGTTACCAAGTTCACGTGCCAGATCCATCCCTCTAGCAATAGCTAAACCAGTTTGTGCAGCCTTTTCGCTATTTTGAGAATTATCTTGTGCGAAGAAACCTATTTTTTCTAAAGGCAATGTTTGTGGTTGAACATTACTTTTAGTTTGAGTGTACTTGTATAGCGCCGAGCCTGCAGTAATCATTGTTTGACGAACTTTCCACTCCGTTGTGCGCGAATTGACAGTAATTTCAGCTAGGGCGCTAGTGGCTGTGCTAGCACCAGATTGATTAAGGACTTTCGCCATTGTTGTCACTGCAGTATTAAAATCATTTTCAGTGGTTTTACCTTGTTTACCGCAGCCGACAAGTAATACGCGAGGTGAGTCGATACCTGTTAGCTCGTGGAGTAGGAGTGTTTGTCCAGCATTACCTGATATGTCACCACGTTCAACCACTCGGCTGATAGCATTATTGCTGACGGTATTTATGACTTGTGCACTAGGACTTAATTGTCCCTGCTCAAAAACAGCAACCGCGATACAATCAGATTTGTGTGTTGCCAGTGCTTCAGTTGTGACAAAATACTGCATGGATTTCCCCTTTGAAATAGTGCCTGTTTGCACGAGATGATTTAGACTGCATCGTTAACCGCACTCATAAATAGACTATTCTAACTTAAGAACATTAAATAATGCCCGTCATTCGACAATTTTTTCATTCTCATTTAACTATCATTGATCGTTATTTTCTACGAGAGTTTACCCTGAATTTGCTGGCAGTTATAGGCGTGCTTTGGTTGATTTTTGTAGCAACACGATTTGCTCGTTATCTTGCACAAGCGGCGGTAGGCAACTTACCTAGTGATGTGATTTTCGCATTATTGGGATACAGCTCATTGGGCGCGTTGTCTGTTTTATTACCTATGAGCGCATTTTTGGGTGTGATGTTAGCACTTAGTAGAATGAGTTCGGATAATGAACTCACAGTTATTGCTGCATGTGGTATATCGAGACAACGAGTAGTGCGTAATGTGGTGTTATTTGCCGGAAGTGTGTCATTGATCATTAGCGTGTTGTCACTGGTTATCGTTCCTAGTGTGTTGTCTCATCGTAACGATCTCGAACAAAAATCAAAATTATCAGCTGATACCGCAGGCTTGATCGCAGGTAGTTTCAAGGAAAGTCGGGATGGACGATGGACTTTCTATTCGGAAGGCCTGAGTGATGATAGCCAAGATATGGTGGAGGTCTTCATTGAAATTCATCGAGAACCTAACCCCTTGGTTTTTCGTGCGACTAAGGGACGTTTTAATATCGATCCAAAAACAAACAACAAATATTTAATACTAGAAAATGGTTATCGATATGAGGGCGAAGTCGGAAAGCAAGATTATTCGATTACCAAATTTCAAACCCACAGTATTTTAGTTGAAACGGGTGAAGCGAAGGCCGTAACTGAATATCATAAGTCGGTGTCTTCAACTGTTTTATGGCAACGAGGCACTCCTCGAGATTTAGCCGAATTGCAATGGCGTATTTCGGCAGCAATAATGACCCTAGTTCTATGCTTGATAGCAATAATACTGGCTACAAATGGACCTCGCACCAGCCGATATGCAGGCCTGTTACCTGCTATATTAATTTACATCATATATAGCAATTTATTGGGTGTTACTCGTGCGTGGGTTTCAAAAGGAGATATTTCGCCACTACTCGGTGCTTTTTGGGTGCATTTGCTTATGATTTCGTTATTAATGCTAATGTTGAACAAGGAACAAATTCGTTTTTATTGGCTAGAGTTTAGACAACATCGAGAGGCTTCATAATGGGGCTGTTACAACGTTATATTGCAAAGTCGATATTAAGCAGTACATTATTAGTATTGCTAATACTCCTCGGTTTATACACCTTTATGGATTTTGTCGGTGAACTCGAAGACTTGGGGAGAGGCAGCTACTATTTAAATGAGATAATCAGTTATGTCTTGCTGTCAATGCCCAAAAGAATATATGAGTTATTACCTGTCGCTGCACTGTTAGGCTGTGTGTTGGGCTTGGGTAATCTGGCAAGTCAGAGTGAGTTAGTTGCCATAAGGGCAGCTGGTGTCTCCGTTCAGCAAATTAATAAAGCTGTCATGATTGTCGCTATCTGTTTGATGACCATCGCTTTAATTATTGGAGAAGTGTTACGACCTCCACTCGAACAGCAAGCACGAGAATTACAGTCTACGGCTAAAACAGGTACGATAGGTTCGCGGTCAGCAGAGGGATTTTGGACTCGGGATGGCTTACACTTCAATCATATTGGACAAATTGAGGCAAATGGCCATTTTTCTGATGTTTCGATTTATGAGTTTGATAGCCAGCACCGTTTACGTATCGTAACAAAAGCTAAAAATGCTTATTATGAACAAGACTCATGGGCACTCTCTGATGTTGTCCAAAGTACGATAAATGAGAAGGGTGTTGAGGTACGCTCGGTTGCTCATGCACTTTGGCGCTCTCAACTTAATCCAGGAATGGTGAACATCGTATTAGTGCCTCCCGAGTTTCTGCCTGTATGGAGCCTTCTCGATTATATTCGATACCTTAAAGATAATCATCAGGTTGCTGCTCAATACGAAATTGCTTTTTGGATGAAAATAATGATGCCGATAAGTTCTGCTGTGATGGTCTTTCTTGCGGTACCATTTGTGTTTGGTTCGCTTCGTTCTTCACCAATTGGTGGTCGTATTTTAATTGGTTCTTTAGTAGGAATCGGCTTTCACTTGTTGAATCAAAGTTTTCAACATCTGGGCTTAGTATTTGGACTTTTACCATGGCTTACTGCTGCATTTCCAACGCTTGCATTCGCAATATGGGGGACGTTTATGATGAGAAGAATCCATTAAGTCGTTATCATATTATTTAATCAATCATGATTGTTGGATTTTCGGACAATAAAAAAGGCCTAGATTAAAAATCTAAGCCTTTAGTATATGGCGTCCCCAAGGGGGTTCGAACCCCTGTTACCGCCGTGAAAGGGCAGTGTCCTAGGCCTCTAGACGATGGGGACCTAAACGGTTTATCTATTTTACATTATCTAACTAAAAGGCTTTAGATCAATACTAAAGCCTTTTATATATGGCGTCCCCAAGGGGGTTCGAACCCCTGTTACCGCCGTGAAAGGGCAGTGTCCTAGGCCTCTAGACGATGGGGACCTAAAACTGTTATCTTTCGTGAAACTGGTGGAGCTAGACGGGATCGAACCGTCGACCTCTTCACTGCCAGCGAAGCGCTCTCCCAGCTGAGCTATAGCCCCCGAAAGGAAGCGCATACTATAGGGACTTGAACTTTAAGTGTCAACTAACTTTCAAAAATAAAGTTACTTGTCCTAACAATGATGACGGGGTTTTGCTTTGTGGCTTGTGTTTGCTTTTTACTGGCATTGTTTCTAACTCATTGATGTAACTCGCTCTGTGAATATTTCAACTTTTTAAATAGTATGGAGATTTGATGAAATGAATTTTCTATGCGATAAATTAGCGGTTATTTATTGCATAGCCGATTAGACTTTATGATTTCGGCTGCACCTTGAGGGTACTCATGCGCAAATTGATTATATTTTTTACTGTCATATTGACATGTTTTAGTTCTTTAGCCGCTGCTGACGTTACTTGGCCTCTTTGTGATATATCAAGTGATGCTGACTTCTTACCGCACTTTGAAAGCAGTGAGGAAACTCCTGTCGACCTGAAAGCTGATGATGCCCAACTGATTGAAGATGGGGTTTCGGTCTTCACAGGCAATGTGATTGTTAGCCGGGATGGACAGGAGCTCAAAGCAAATAGAGCAACCTATAATCAGCAAACAGGTGACGTTACAGCACAAGGGGACGTGAGGTTACGTGATAGTGAGATGATTTTACATTCACAACAAGCTGACTGGTCAATGTCTAACGATGAAGGGTCTTTAATTGATGCTCAATATCGTATTCGAGAAATGCATGCTCGAGGTAAAGCTCAGCATGTTCTTCGTGAAGGCAAAGTTAAAACAGAATTAAAAGATGCTACTTATACAACGTGTGCAGAGGGTGACGATGCATGGCTACTAGAAGCTTCAAAAGTAGAGCTAGATCATGAGGGCGCAGTAGGTTCTGCTCGTAATGTGTTTGTTCGACTAGGTGGGGTACCTATTTTTTATACACCTTATATAAGTTTTCCTCTCAGTGATGAACGCAAATCCGGATTTTTAGTGCCGTCTGTCGGCAGTAGTGACAAAACAGGGTTTGATGTCAGTACGCCTTATTACTGGAATATTTCACCCAACAAAGATGCAACAGTAACACCTCGATATATGGCTGATAGAGGCTTAATGTTGCATGGTGAATTTCGCTATTTGAATGAGCAGGGGCAAGGTAAATTAGACGCTGGGTTTTTAGCGAGCGATGATTTGAAGACTGATGGTACAACTATTAATCCGAACTATCAGCAGGATCGGAAACATTTTTCATGGCAAAATAATACCCAATTATCATCTGGTTGGAGTTCAACTATAGATTATAACTATGTCTCAGATTCTAGTTATATTGAAGATTTTTCTACTAGCCTGAGTTTAGCCAGTACCACTCATTTAAATCGACAACTAAATGTCGCTTATAACGCTGATAATTGGAGTTTTACGGGCCGATTGAATGGCTATCAAACGATCACCAATGACATTACACCGTATAAACAATTGCCACAATTACGATTTAGTGGTTTGCTTCCTGACAAAGCAATGGGGTTAAGTTATGGTTTAACAGCCGAATATGTTGATTTTGATCATGAGCAACTAACGGCTGGCCAGCGCTTTGATATTGAACCTTCAGTTAGTTTGCCTTGGCAAAATGCCGCGGGGTTCATTATTCCCCGTCTGGCACTGAAGCACACACAATATAGCTTGAGACAAAACGACACTGTGATTTCTAATACATCACCGAGTCGTACGTTACCTATAGCGAGTATTGATAGTGGCTTGTTTTTTGAGCGTGATATGACTTTTGCTGGAAACCGCTACGCTCATACATTGGAGCCTAGAATATTTTATCTCTATGTACCTGAACGTAATCAAGCTGATATCCCCATTTTTGATAGCGGATTACGAACATTCAATATGGGCCAGATGTTTTCTTATGATCGTTTTTCAGGTGCTGACCGTGTTGGTGATGCAAATCAAGCTACCGCTGGTTTGACATCACGGATCATTGATCAGCAATCTGGTCGTGAGAAATTACGAATGAGTTTGGGGCAGATTTACTATTTTCAAAATCGTAATGTATCAATTAGCAACAACCTTATTGAAACGCAGTCAGAGTCTGATATGTTAGCTGAGATCGTAGCATCTGTTGCAAAAGAGTGGACTGTTCGAGGTCAATTACAGTGGGATCCTGATGGTGATACCAACAGCATGTCCGAATTAAGTGTTAGATATCGTGGTGATAATGGCCAACTATTAAATGCCTCTCACCGTTATCGTAGGGATGGGATAAATGCCTCCAATGGTTTGGAGCAGTTTGATATATCTGCTCGAATACCTTTTAACCAACAATGGAGCATGGTTGGGCGATGGTATCATTCTCTACAAGAGAATCGCACACTTGAAGCTTTAGCTGGTATTGAGTATGGCAGTTGCTGTTGGGCTACCCGATTGGTGGTGAGAAATTTCGTCAATAGTGCTATTGAACAAGACCGGAATTTGGCTATATTTTTTCAGATAGAACTTAAAGGACTAGGTAACTTTGGTCAAAACTCTGATAGTTTATTAGAAGAGAGTGTCCTTGGTTATGGTTCGTAAACTCTAGTTGAATGATCTGTGTTGTTTCTTTTGTTTACATACCTTTATTATTATGTAACCAAATAATTGCTATGTAAGCCACCCTTATGATTTAGTTGTTAATAAATCATAAGGGTTATTTGTTTTTTGTTAGGATTTTCATGATTAGAATATTACTACTTGCCTTGTTGATGGTTAACAATGTTTGGGCTCAACCAATGGACCGAATTATTGCGGTTGTTAATGATGAAGTATTGCTTGAAAGTGAACTTGTTGAAATGGAACAAACTGTTCGTTCACAGTTAAGGCAGCGAAATGCGGCAATGCCACCTTCAGATATGTTGCGTAAACAAGTTATGGAGCGGCTTATTTTGCAGCGGGTACAGATCCAAAAAGCAGAAAGTATTGGAGTTCGAGTGGGTGATGACGCTTTGAATGCTGCACTAAGACAAATTGCAGAGAATAACAAAATTACATTACGTGAGTTTCGTGATGTATTGACAAAAGATGGTTATGATTTCGCTGACTTTCGCGATTCTATTCGTGAAGAAATGATCATCAGTCGTTTACGTAAGAGTCAGGTCGAAGATAGGGTTGTGGTATCTGACAGAGAAGTCGACACTTATTTAGCGACGCAATCTGTTCAAGGAACCAGTGAAACGAGTTATCACTTATTACATATATTAATCAGTGTTCCAGAAGCTGCTTCTCCAGAACAAATCCAGAGTGCGCAAGAAAAACTGAAAAAGATTCAGAGTCTATTAAATGCCGATGCTGACTTTTCAGAAGTTGCATCAGGATATTCTGATGGTCAAAATGCATTAGAAGGTGGCGACTTAGGTTGGCGCAAGAAAGGTGAGTTACCCTCTTTATTTTCTGTAGTTGTACCTGACCTAGAGGTGGGTGAAGTCAGTGAACCTTTACGAAGTGGTAGTGGTTATCATCTTGTCGTTGTAAAAGACAAAAAGAGTGAAGAGACCCATTTAGTTAAGCAGACATTAGCTAGTCATATTTTGATAAAAACCAACGAGTTAACAACAGACGATGATGCTCAAACACGTTTAGAACAGTTACGGGAGCGTGTTCTTAATGGTGCTGAGTTTACAGAATTAGCGCGTGCGCACTCTGATGATACCGGCTCAGCAATTGAGGGCGGTAGCTTAGGCTGGAGTAGCCCTGGTGCGATGGTTCCTGAATTCGAAGAGAAAATGAATGAGTTGTCAATAGGAGGACTGAGTGAGGTATTTAAAAGTCGTTTCGGTTGGCATTTGATTAAAATTGATGACCGCCGTGAACAAAATATGGCTGAAGAGTATAAACGGAGTAAGGCTAGAGCTGAAATTCGACAGCGTAAAATCGAAGAAGATCTAGAGAGTTGGTTGCGCGAGCTTCGTGATGAGTCTTACGTTGAGTATCGTGACTCTTGAACAACTATTGCAGAATAGCCCTCACTGCCGGTGAACCCGCAGGAATTGGGCCGGATCTTTGTGTTCAATTAGCACAATCACAGCAAATTTGTGAGTTAGTAGTTATTGCAGACCCTGATTTATTAGCGCAGCGTGCTAAACAACTAGGGTTACCACTTAAATTAGAATTAGCTGATTTGTCAAAACCTGCCAATGTCTCAACCAAAGGTACCTTGCGTTATTTACCTATTAGTCTTACTGAGTCGGCAACTGCTGGACTGTTAAATAGTCAAAATTCATCGTATGTATTACAAACCCTGCAATTAGCGTTAGATGGTTGTATAGATGGCAGGTTCGATGCTGTTGTGACTGCACCAGTCCACAAAGGTATTATAAATGATGCTGGATTTAAATTTAGCGGGCATACAGAGTTTTTTGCTGATGGTGCGGCTGTTAAACAAGTTGTAATGATGTTGGCAACACCGACCTTAAAAGTAGCACTCGCCACAACACATTTACCCTTGAAAATGGTCAGCTCAGCAATTAGTCAGGAATCATTAACTCGGGTTATTGAGGTCATTCACCACGGATTATCATCACCAAGGATTGCTGTGTGTGGATTAAACCCGCATGCTGGAGAAGGAGGCCATCTAGGTTCTGAAGAGATAGATATTATTTCGCCTGTTATTGAGCGTTTATCGAAGAGCGGAATAGATTTATCAGGTCCATGGCCAGCAGATACGATATTTGTTCAGGATAAATTACAAGACTATGATGTTGTATTGGCGATGTACCATGATCAAGGTTTACCCGTATTAAAGCATCAAGGTTTTGGACGTGCGGTCAATGTAACGCTTGGTCTTCCTTTTGTTAGGACATCAGTAGATCACGGTACAGCTTTAGATCTTGCTGGAACGGGAAAAGCATCAACAACTAGCTTACAGGCAGCAATTGATATGGCAAATACAATGATAAAGAGTAAGAAATCATAATGAGTGAAAAGCATTATCCAAAAGCACGAAAAAGGTTTGGACAGAATTTTTTACAGGATCAGAGCGTAATCGACGACATCATCGCTGCCATAGATCCTCAAAACGGGCAGCATTTAGTTGAAATTGGTCCAGGGCGCGCAGCATTAACTATTCCTTTATTACAAAACAGTGATCAGTTAGATGTAATTGAGTTAGATAGAGATCTTGTGCCGTTATTAGAGGCTCGTTTGGCTAACTATCCTCATTTAAAAATTCATCAAGCGGATGCATTGACATTCGATTACGCTGTTTTACAAAATGAACAAGAAAAATTAAGAATAATTGGCAATTTGCCATATAACATCACAACGCCATTATTGTTTCATTTATTAGAGCAATCCGACTACATTGAAGATATGTGTTTTATGCTTCAGCGAGAAGTTGTTGAACGTATCTGTGCGCAACCAGGTTCTAAGCGGTATGGACGTTTAAGCATCATGATTCAATATCAATGTCAGACAGATTTGTTATTTATCGTACCACCAGAAGCATTTGACCCTATTCCCAAGGTAGAGTCAGCCATCATTTACTTACGTCCCTTAACCCGATACATCGGTGGAAATGTAGATATACAAGCACTAGGTAAAGTGGTCACTCAAGCATTCTCTCAAAGACGTAAAACAATAGCTAACACATTGAAAAACCTAGTTGATCAGAATATTTTAATTGCGACAGGAATTGATTTGGAGCAGCGTCCTGAAACCCTTACCGTCAGCCAATATGTTGAAATAACTCGAGCTTGGCTAGAATCGTCAAAACACGAAGACTTTGTTGATTGAATATCGTGGTAAACCTCTTTGTATAACCACGCTCGGCATTCAAATTTAAAGTAAAACAAGCAAAGACTTGACACTCTGATTTTGCTGTAGTTATATACCCATTCCCTATGAGGCTATATAGCGTGGGTTAAGTAAAGACTAGGTTAAGGATAATAACTAAAATTTTAATATTAACTAGATGAGGAATTAAATTTTGAATAAATCTGAATTGATAGATGCAATAGCAACGGCTGCCGATATTTCAAAAGCGAAAGCAGCACTAGCAGTTGATGGTATGACCGGTGCAGTAACAAAAGCCCTTAGTAGTGGTGACCAAGTGACATTGGTTGGTTTCGGTACATTCTCTGTACGTGACCGTGCAGCACGTACTGGTCGTAACCCACGTACTGGTGAAGAAATTCAAATTGCAGCTGCAAAAATACCTGCATTTAAAGCTGGCAAAGCTTTGAAGGATGCTGTAAACTAGCTCTTTTTCTTGGGGTGCTTAGCTCAGCTGGGAGAGCATCGCCCTTACAAGGCGAGGGTCGGGGGTTCGATCCCCTCAGCACCCACCAAGAGAAATGGAGCGGTAGTTCAGCTGGTTAGAATGCTGGCCTGTCACGCCGGAGGTCGCGGGTTCGAGTCCCGTCCGCTCCGCCATATATTGAAAAAGGCGCATTTTATGCGCCTTTTTTTTTGCATCTTTTTTGGATGTAAATTAATAACACATTTACTGAAGGTCGACTTTTTATGTTGCATTTTATTCGTGAACGAGCCCAAGGTTGGGTTGCATGGTTTATTGTTGGCTTAATTAGTATTCCATTTGCGCTGTGGGGTGTTAACTCATACCTGACCGGGCCATCTGATGTTATCGTTGCTAATGTTAATGGTGAACCAATTCAGCAAGTTGAATATCAGAAAGCACTGCAACAATATAAAGATCGCATGAGAAATATGATGGGCGAGAATTTTGACCCGAAAATATTTGAGGGGTTTGCGGTAAAACAAACGGTTATCGATGGACTAGTTGAGCAAAAATTGCTTGTTTCTACTGGTAATGAGCTTGGCCAGCGTGTGAGTGATGAAGCATTATTCAATATTATTAAATCAACAGTTGCTTTTCAAAAAAAAGGTAACTTTGATGCCGATGTTTATTCCTTGACGCTTGCGCGAGTAGGCTTAACACCTGCCCAGTATGAAGCACAATTACGACTAGATGTAATAACTCAAGAATTGGCAGACAATAGTCAACGAACAGTTATTGTGACTAATCACGATATAAACACTCTTTTGAAATTGGAAAATCAAACTCGTGAAATTGCTTATGGTGTTATTTCTGCAAAAGACCTATTAGAGGATGTGATTGTCACGGATGATGATGTACGTAATTATTATAACGAGCACTTATCTGATTATATGGCGCCCGAGCAAGTTGTCGTCGATTATGTCGAATTATCTATTAATGACATAAGTAAGAATATTATTGTTGAAGAATCATCACTGAAAACATTCTATGAAGAAAACAAAGAGCAATTTGTCGGGCCAGAACAACGACAAGCAAGTCATATTTTGATTGAAGGTGATGATGCACTATCGATAATCGAGTCAATCCAACAGCGTCTTGATCAAGGCGAAGACTTTGCAATATTAGCCGCTGAGTTTTCGCAAGACACCGGTTCAGTAGCTGAAGGGGGAGATTTAGGTTTATTCGAACGTGGTGTTATGGACCCAGCGTTTGAAGAAGCTGTTTTCTCAATGAGTGCAGTAGGTGATGTTAGCGGGCCTGTTAAAACCGAATATGGTTACCACCTCATTAAATTAACTGCTATTCAAGCATCTAAAGGTCAATCTTTTGCTATGGCGGGCGAGCAAGTTGAAGCACTTTATCGTCGTTATAGGGCAGAAGATATATTCTTCGAAAAAGCCGAAAAATTAGCTGATTTAAGTTATGAAAACCCTGATAATTTAGATGTGGTTGCTGAAGAATTATCTTTGGTAATAAAAACAAGTCCAGCCTTTGTAAAGGATGGAAACTCTGTGGGTATTGCAGCTGATAGAAAAGTTGTAAGTGTTGCCTTTAGTGAAGATGTATTAGTAAATAATTTAAACAGTGCAGTGATTGAATTAAGTAAATCAGACTTATTGGTATTACACAAAAACAAACATATCACGGCAAGTCAGCTACCGTATGAGTCGGTTGCACCGGCAATTACCGAACAATTACGTTACCTAAGTGCGAGAGATAAAGCGCGTGAAAAAGGTGAACAAATATTATCAAGCTTAAAATCTGGAATGGCTGTTGATGATTTGTTAAAAGATGAATGGCATCCCCGTCAATCGTATGCTCGTGTCAGTGAAGCGTTGAGCTCCCAAGTATTGGATCGAGCATTTTCTGTTGCAAGACCAGATACGCAGGCACCATTTATTGGTTTCACTGCAGATAATGGTAACTATATTATAGTCAATGTTATTTCGGCTAAAGATGGTGTGTTATCAGATGCTTCACAGGAAGATAGAGATGGCTTAAAGTCACATATGGTTCGAACATATGGCACTAGTCAGTTACAAGCATTAATTGACAGCTTGAAAGAAAATGCCGAAATTGAATTGTTTAAAGAGTATTTATAGAAGATTTAATTTCCAAAAAAAAGGCGCTTATAGCGCCTTTTTTATTATTGGATATCTAGTCGTTTTTGGATGTCCATCCTAAACTTAAAAAGTATCAATGTTGCTTAACCTGCAATACCAACAATATTATAACCGCTATCTACATAGGTAATTTCACCTGTAATCCCTGATGCCAAATCTGAACACATAAATGCCGCAACATTGCCAACTTCTTCGATAGTTACATTTCTGCGGAGAGGGGAAATTTGTTCACCTAGTGCCATTTTTTTACTAAAATCCGCTATACCCGCAGAGGCAAGTGTTTTGATTGGGCCTGCTGAAATAGCATTAACCCGTGTGCCGTCAGGTCCCAATGAGTATGCCATATAACGCACATTAGCTTCTAAACTTGCTTTGGCGACGCCCATTACATTGTAGTTGTCTATAGCCCGTTCTGCACCAAGGTAACTCAGAGTTAACAAAGCGCCATTACGGCCCGCCATCATCGCTTTTCCTGATTTAGCTAAAGCCACAAAGCTATATGAACTGATGTCGTGTGCTGTTGCAAAACCTTCTCGAGTGACACTATCAACATAGCTACCTTGTAATTGGTCGCGCGGTGCAAATGCAACGGAGTGAACGATAGTGTCCAAACCATCCCAGTGTTGACCTAGTTGTTCAAATACATATTCAATATCTGTATCACTTGCTACATCACACGGAAATAAAAGTGCTGGGTTAGAACCACATTCCTCAGCTATTTTTTCGACACGAGATTTCAATTTGTCGTTTTGATAAGTAAACGCCAGTTCTGCTCCTTCTCGCGCCATTGCTAATGCAATACCTGATGCAATAGAACGTGCACTTGCAACACCAACGATCAAAACCCGCTTGCCTTGTAAAAATCCCATAGTTAATCCTTGCTTATTTTATGTTCGAAAAACGTTACAAAATACCCGAAATTATCTTTTTCTGGAAGAGGCAGCATTGCTGATAAGTGTTTATAATGAATATTATTTATAAATTGATGGAAGTTCTCATGCGATTTTTATCGTGTTTTTGCAGTGTTATTATGATTTTGTTGGTTGGGTGTGAATTACCAGCTATTAATTCGCCTTACCCTGAGCATGCAGAGGAGGATGATATCTTATACACTTCATTTTCTCTTCGACCTAAACATCTAGATCCCGCAAAGTCATACAGTTCAAATGAGATCAATTTTACTAGTCAGATTTACGAGCCACCTTTTCAGTATCATTATTTAAAACGCCCCTACACTTTAATCCCATTGACAGCTACCAGTCTGCCTAATGTCAGTTATTTCAATGAACAGGGAACAGAACTGAGCGATCAGGAAGCATTGGGCGAGGTTGCTTACAGTGTTTATACAATAACGATTAAGCCAAATATTTTCTATCAATCACATCCTGCTTTTGCAAAGGATAAACAAGGGGCTTTTTTATATCATCAGCTGACAGAAGAACAATTAGCGGATATTGATGACTTATCTGATTTTAAGCAACAAGAGAGTAGAGAGTTAATTGCTGAAGATTATGTTTACCAAATTAAGCGACTCGCTCATCCGGATATTCATTCACCGATATTAGCAGTGATGGGCGAATATATTGCCGGCTTATCTGATTATGCAGAGAAACTGCGTCATCAAAAACTTGCACAACAAGTAATAGACTTGTCGAACTCATCGATTTCAGGGGTATCAGTAGTAGATCGCTACACTTATCAAATCAAGATCATCGGTAAATACCCTCAGTTACGCTATTGGTTAGCTATGCCATTTTTTGCTCCTGTTCCACCGGAAGCAGACTCTTTCTATAACCAGCTGGGTCTTGTTAAGAAAAATATCACATTAGATTGGTACCCCATTGGAACAGGCCCTTATCAGTTAGTAGAAAACGATCCTAATAGTCGCATGGTGTTAGAAAAAAATTCTAATTACCATGAAGAGTATTATCCAGAAGATGGGGAATCAATCGATTTAGAGCGTGGATTACTTGATGATAAGGGCGAAAAGCTACCTTTTATTGATCGGGTTATTTTTACGCTAGAAAAAGAAAACACATCATATTGGAATAAATTTATTCAAGGTTATTATGATATTAGTAGTATTAGTTCAGATAATTTCGATCAGGCCATTCAGGTTGCAGCACAAGGCGATTTTGCACTTAGTGATGGTATGAAGAAACAAGGCATCGCCCTTAAAACAGCAGTGGCTCCTTCAACATCATATATCGGTTTTAATATGCAAGATTCTATCGTAGGGGGATATAACGATAAGTCAAAGAAGTTACGTCAGGCGATTTCAATAGCTATTGATTATGAAGAATATATTTCGATATTTTTAAATGGGCGAGGTATTCCTGCACAGGGACCGATTCCGCCGGGCATTTTTGGGTATAGCGAGGGTCAGGCAGGGCTTAATCATTACATTTACGACTGGAGTGAGAAGGGGGCTAAGCGTAAGTCATTGGATAAAGCCCGTGAATTATTGATCAAAGCTGGCTATCCTGAAGGTAGGTCACAAGAATCTGGCGAGCCATTAACTTTATATTTTGATGTGCCAGCAAGTGGACCAGATGCTAAAGCACAATTTGATTGGATGCGTAAACAGTTTCAAAAGTTAGGAATACAACTCGTCATTCGCAGCACTGACTATAATCGATTTCAAGATAAAATTCGCAACGGACAAGCTCAAATATTTCAATGGGGATGGAATGCAGATTATCCTGATCCAGAGAATTTTCTCTTTTTATTATACGGGCCGAATAGTAAAGTCGTTTCAGGAGGAGTAAATTCAGCTAATTACCAAAATGATCACTATGATTACCTTTTTGATCTTATGAGAGTGATGCCTGAAAATGATGAAAGGTTGTCTATTATTAACGAAATGCAAAACATACTAATGGATGATTCACCATGGATATGGGGCTTTCACCCGAAACAATTTTCTCTCTATCACTCATGGAATAAAAACGTTAAACCCAATTTGATGGCAAACAACACGATTAAGTATCGTCGGGTTGATGCGCAACAGCGTACAAAAATGCAACAGCAGTGGAATCAACCTACCTTATGGCCTTTAGTATTATTGGGCATAATTATTACTTTGCTATTAATTCCTGCATGGTTACTTTATCGAAAAAAACTGCTGAGAAAAAATAGGTTAAACTAATGCGTTAAAGATTTTTTAACCTTTTTTGGGTAGAATAATTGACTTAACAAGACACAGGTTTCAAAGCGGATAAATACTTAAATATTTATCTATAAGTTTAGCCTTGTTCTTTTACTATGCTGGGCTCATCTAAGGGGATTTATTTGTGGATTTAGCTACATTACTAGGATTTTTGGCGTCATGGGGGCTTATTATCGCGACCATTGCCCTTGGTTCTGGCGCATTAGTCTTTCTTAATACACCGTCACTAGTTATTGTGTTCGGTGGCGCTTTAGCTGTTGTATTAATGCGATTTACATTAGGTCAATTTATCGGCTCGATTAAAACGGCATTGAAAGCATTTTTATATAAATCCGAAAGCTCTGAAGAGTTAATTGCCCGTGTTGTTGAGTTGGCAGGCATTGCTCGAAAAGAAGGTTTATTAGCCTTGGAAAATCAAGAGATAACTAATCCTGTTTTGGCGATAGGCATAAGAATGTTAGTGGATGGCCACGAAGCATCTGTAGTTAAGAAAGCACTGGCGACAGAAATGAATGAAATGGTGACACGCCATAAGTTAGGTCAGGATATATTCAAACAAATTGGTGATGCAGGCCCAGCGATGGGGATGATTGGCACACTGATCGGTTTGGTGCAAATGTTATCAAATATGTCCGATCCTAAATCTATCGGTCCGGCTATGGCAGTGGCGCTGTTAACGACCCTTTATGGTGCAATGTTAGCCAATATGTTTGCACTTCCAGTGTCAGATAAACTAGCTTTGCGTAGTGCTGAAGAGCAAAGAAACAAAAATATTATTATTCAAAGTGTGCTGGCGATTCAAGAAGGTCAAAATCCGAAAGTACTAGATGAATTGTTGAGAAACTTTTTACCACCATCTAGACGCGAAGCGGCTGATGCTTCTGACTAAGTAATTCATGAAAGGAATTAATTAAAAGTGAGTGAAGAGTTAGACGAAGATGTAGTTGAGCAAGATTGTCCTCCTGTTGGTTTGCCGGCATACATGGGTACTTTTGCAGATCTTATGTCGCTGTTAATGTGCTTCTTTGTTTTGTTACTTTCATTTGCAGAAATGGATGCATTAAAGTTTAAGCTAGTTGTAAAGTCATTGGATCGGGCTTTTGGTGTTCAACGAGAAGTACCTGCCAATGAAATTCCAAAAGGAACGAGTATCATTGCTCAAGAGTTTAGCCCTGGTGAGCCGCGTCCGACACCATTACAGCAAGTTAGACAAGATACTATTGATGACACACGGGAGGTCTTAAAAGTAAAAAGAGAAGGTGATGGTAAAGCGGATTTTTCTGCCCAAAAGCAGGAAGAGCAAATTATTAAAGAATCACTCATGTTTAAGCAAGAATTACAAAAAGAAATCAAAGAAGGTTTAATTGATGTCGAAGCTCAGTTTGACAGAATTGTAATTAGAATACGTGAAAAAGGTTCATTCGAATCAGGAGATGCAAGGTTAAATAGAGCATTTTTACCAATAATCGATAAAATTCGTAATGTATTGAGTAAAACTGATGGGCAGATCGTGATTGCTGGACATACTGATAACATTCCTATCAATACCCCCAGATATCGTTCTAACTGGGAATTATCCACATCCAGAGCAACGTCAGTGGTCCACGAATTGTTGGCTGATGATCTAATCCCTCCTGAGCGTTTTGTGCTAGAAGGGCATGCAGAAACACAAGCTTTAACCACAAATGATACTCATGATAATAGGGCAAGAAATAGACGGGTTGAAATTATCGTGCTTAAATCTAGTTCTAAGCAAGAAGTGACTGAATCAATTGAGCAGCTTAACCGAGAAAATGAGTCGGTTGAGGGTACAGTCACTTCAGTTGAATAAATCTAGGGAAATATAAAATGAATTTATCAAAATCAATAAATATGATGCTCGCTGCGATCATCATGTTTACGTTCTCGTTCAGTATTCATGCTATCGAATGGGTTGTGGATAGTAGTCAGTCCCAACTTAATTTTGTTTCAATCAAAAAGAATAAGGTCGCCGAAGTACATGTATTTAAAGAATTAAGTGGTATTTATGATTCTCAAGGGCAATTCTTATTACAAATCGATTTGGCAAGCGTTGATACTCATAATTTGGTTCGTGATGACAGGATGAAGCAATTCTTATTTGAGGTAAATCAGTTTTCAACCGCTAAACTAGTAGCTAAGATTGATACAGCACTTATTGATGCGATTGCAGAAGGAGCAAATGAACTCTTGACTGTAAATGCAAATTTAGAATTGCATGGTGTGGCAACTAAACTGACACTTGATGTTATTGTGACGCGCTTAGTAGGAGCGAAGTTATCTGTGGTGAGCGCTCAACCAATTATCATTAATGCGGGTGATTTCGGGTTAATCCCAGGCATTAATAAATTAATGGCGTTAGCTGCGCTCCCAAGTATCAGTGAAGCTGTGCCAGTCAGCTTTTATATCACATTAAAATTAAAATAAACTCAGTAAAAGTGAAGTCAATGTTATGCAAGTATTTTCAATAGAAAAAGGCATTGTTATCCCATTAGATAGACCTAATGTTGATACCGATGCCATCATTCCTAAACAATTTTTAAAGTCAATTCAACGCAGTGGTTTTGGACCCAATCTATTTGATGAATGGCGTTATTTGGATCTTGGAGAACCTGGCAAAGATAATACCAATCGGCCTCTAAATGAAGACTTTGAGTTAAACCAACCTCGTTACCAAGGTGGTACAATCTTGTTAGCGAGAGAAAATTTTGGTTGTGGCTCTAGCCGTGAACATGCTGTTTGGGCTTTAGATGATTTTGGTATACGAGTTATAATTGCCCCGAGCTTTGCGGACATCTTTTTTAATAACACCAGCAAAAATGGCATCTTGGCTATCAAGCTTAGCGAAGATGTCGTAGACACTATGTTTTCTCAAGTAAAATCTCATCCTGGGTATGAGTTATCGGTTGATTTGTCGGCTCAAATAATTATTCAACCCGATGGTGAGCAAGTTTCATTCGAGATCGATCCGTTTAAAAAGCATTGCTTACTTAACGGCTTGGATGATATTGGCTTAACATTGCAGCATACTGATGAAATAGAGAGCTACGAACAAAGCAGAAAACAACAAGCACCATGGCTTTTTTCATAAGCCATGATATATAAGTAAATAATTTTAAATTTTAGTTTAGTGAAGTAAATAATGATAAAAAAAATTGCAGTGTTGCCTGGCGATGGAATTGGTCCAGAGATTGTTGCTGAAGCCATAAAAGTGTTAGATGCTCTCAAAAAAGAGGGTTTAGAGATTGAGTTAGAATATGGCTTGATTGGTGGTGCCGCCTATGATGAGATGGGCACGCCATTTCCTGATGAAACACTCGCACTATCAAAGTCTGCAGACGCTATTTTGTTAGGTGCGGTAGGTGGTTATAAGTGGGAGTCACTCGACATTAGTGTGCGACCTGAAAAGGGCCTGCTAGCTATCCGTAGCGCACTCAACTTGTTTGCTAACCTTCGTCCTGCAATTTTATATCCTCAATTAGCGAATGCATCGACTTTGAAGCATGATGTTGTTGCGGGCTTAGATTTAATGATTGTTCGAGAATTAACGGGCGGTATTTATTTCGGTCAACCTCGTGGCATTCGGACTCTTGAAAATGGCGAAAAAGAAGGTTTTAACACGCTTGTGTATCGTGAAAGTGAAATTAAGCGGATTGGCAAGGTGGCTTTTGATATTGCTCAAAAAAGACAAGGTCGATTATGTTCGGTAGACAAAGCAAATGTTTTAGAAAGTACAGAGTTATGGCGTGAAACAATGACTGAACTCGCTAAAAATTACGATGGTGTTCAATTAAGTCATATGTATGTTGATAACGCTGCCATGCAATTAGTACGCGAACCGAAACAGTTCGATGTAATGGTGACTACGAATATGTTTGGTGACATATTATCGGACTGTGCTTCAATGCTAACTGGGTCTATTGGTATGTTGCCATCAGCTTCGCTAGATGAGGATGGTAAAGGGATGTATGAGCCGATCCATGGGTCCGCACCGGATATTGCCGGCCAAAACATAGCGAATCCTTTAGCGACAATTTTATCTGTATCAATGATGTTACGTTACACGCTAAATGAAGCAAAAATGGCGGATCGGATTGAAGCTGCCGTTGGTAAAGTACTGGATAGTGGACTTCGTACTGGAGATATTTATTCTGAAGGCATGACTAAAGTAGGTACGTCCGAAATGGGTGATGCTGTCGTTGCAGCGCTTTAATAATTAATTTATAGATTGGGTTCAATGTGAATAAGAAAGTTGATGTTGCCGTAGTAGGTGCCACCGGTGCGGTGGGTGAAACAATGTTGGATATTTTGCATCAGCGAAAATTTCCTGTTGGTAAGGTATATGCTCTAGCAAGTGAACGCTCGGCAGGAAGTACGGTAACTTTTGGTAATAAAACCCTGATTGTTGAAGATTTAGCGACGTTTGACTTTTCAAAGGTTCAAATCGGCCTATTTTCTCCTGGTGGAAGTGTGTCAAAGGTTTATGCCCCCATTGCAGCAGCAGCAGGTTGTGTCGTGATAGACAATACTTCTGAATTTCGCTACGTAGATGATATCCCTTTAGTCGTTCCGGAGGTTAACCCATCTGCCATTGCTGATTATAAAAATCATGGCATTATCGCTAATCCAAATTGTTCAACTATTCAGATGATGGTGGCATTAAAACCAATTTATGATGCTGTTGGAATAACGCGTATTAATGTGTGTACCTACCAAGCCGTGTCAGGAACAGGTAAGCCGGCAATGGATGAGCTTGCCAAACAAACTGCTGCATTACTAAATGGTCGCCCAGTTGAAAGTAGTGTCTATCCAAAACAGATTGCATTTAACGTTATACCCCAAATTGATGTTTTTGAAGACAATGGCTACACCAAAGAAGAAATGAAAATGGTCTGGGAAACTAAAAAAATTATGGGTGACACGTCAATCCAAGTTAATCCTACTGCGGTTCGAGTTCCTGTGTTCTATGGCCATTCTGAAGCGATTCATATTGAAACTAGAGATAAAATTTCTGCTGGACAAGCCACCAAGTTACTTGCCTCAACGGCAGGCATTGTCGTGATAGATGACCAAGTAGATGGTGGCTACCCGACAGCTGTATCTGATGCGTCTGGCACTGACCCAGTTTATGTGGGACGTATTCGTGAAGATATATCTCATCCAACAGGCTTGGACTTATGGGTAGTAGCTGATAATGTTCGTAAAGGTGCTGCATTAAATAGTGTTCAAATTGCAGAAATATTGGTTGAAAAGTATTTGTAATTGCTAGAGTTATAACGTTATGGACTATGAGAATAAAACAAGGGGTTGATAGGATGACAAAAACAGTTACTACTATTCTAGTAATGGCCGCTATAGCAGGCTTGGCCCCAGTAAGTGCTCATGCATTTGGCTTGGGTAAACTAGAGTTATCGTCAGCACTCAATGAGCCGTTAAGAGCGGAAGTGTTGATTACCGCTTTAAAAGACAATGAAGTTGAAAACTTACAAGTTCGCTTGGCGTCAAGTAAAGAGTTTGAGCAAGCAGGTATAGAAAGAAACTATTCGCTCACACAGCTAGAATTTGAAGTGATTGAACAGTCGGATATCGTAAAGATTATTATTACTTCTCAACAGCCTATTCGAGAACCTTTCATTGATTTCTTATTGACGGCAACTACCACTGGCTCAGGTCGTTTAATCCGTGAATACACCGTATTACTTGACCCACCGAAGAATATATTTAACAAACCAGTTGAAACGATGGTTAACAATTCTGAAGCTGTTTCAGAAAACTCTTTTCAGGAGCAAACCTCAGCCTTCACAACCACTCCAGCTTATATCGACAGCTATGGTCCAACTGTTCGAAAAGACACATTGTGGGATGTCGCATTAAAAACACGTCCTGAAAAATCTATCACAGTTCATCAAATGATGATTGCCTTACTTGAGGCTAATCCTCGGGCATTTCAAAATGATAATGTTAATGGGCTAAAAGCGGGTTATACACTCTCTGTTCCTGTTAAAGAGAATATCTACAAAATAACTAAGCAACAAGCAGTTGAACGTGTAAATAAGCAAAACACCCTATGGAGAAATCGCAATACAGGCGCAGGTGTTTCGCCTGAAATTGCTCAAGAAACTGTGGAAACTGACACTGAGGGAACGACTTCTAATCTAGTTACTGAACCAGTATCGTCAAATGTGAGTATGACAACTGATGCGAGTGCACGTCTGAAATTAGTCGCTCCTAATGATCAGTTACTGCTGAGTGATGAGCCGCTATCACCTCTCGGTTCACAAACAGTGAAAGAGTTAAGTGAACAACTGACTTTGGCACAAGAAACCATTGAAGGGCAGAAACAGGACTCGATTGATTTCAAGGCACGTATGGATGTCATGGAAGAGCAAATGAATACCATGCGTCGCTTAATCGAATTAAAAGATGCAGATTTGGCTCGCTTACAAAACATGTTAGAGCAAAATCAACAGCCTGAAATAATTAATGATGATGCCGCCATAAATAATCAATTGTTAGATGTCATGCCTATGGATGATGTGTCATCCGTTGAAAAATGGCAGGCGCTGATTGGTACGAACAGCACTATTGAAAATGTGACGGAACAAGAGGCTGCTGAATTAAGTGATGCAGAAGTGAATGCCTTAACGACTATTGAGTCAGCTAATGAAATAGAGCCAGAGGTTGTCGCTATTTTGTCGACTGAAGATCGGGCTACTGGAGTACCGCAAAGTCAAACACAGCAGATTTTAACTGCTGGCAAGGACCTAGTGATTAAAAATATAATGTTGGCTGAAGACTATATTGGTAAAAATAAAAGTCAATCGCTAACGGCAGCAGGAAGTTTGTTGCTTTTATTGCTGGGTTTATTATTTGTAAAACGCCGTAAAACAATTAGCGATGTTGCTGATATTCCCGAAGAACAAGAGGGCAGTAACGATAAAGATTCGGAAATCCAACTACCTGTTGCTTCAGCTGAAACTGTTGCTTCTATTAGCGATGTAGAGCCCAACTTTGAGACAGTCGATTCATCTTTTGAGAAAACTGAAAAGTTAGCTGCTGATAGCGACATTGAAAAACCGTTGAAAGAGCTTGATCTTGTAAGTGATCAACACGTTACTACTGACGATACTCGTTTGGAGACCACGGCATCTTTGAGTTCTGATCAGGTGAGTGACGCGAACACATCACAACAACCAACTGAGGAACAAGAAGCTATCGAATTCAACCTTGATGATTATCGTTCTGAAGATTTTGTTATCGAAGATGCTTCAACATCTGAAATAAATGATAGTGCTGATGAACTTTCAGAGCCTTTTTCTCTAGACATTACAGATGAAGACACTAATGGCCAGTTAAGCATTGAGTCAGGCAGTGAAGATTCGATATTGTCTTTAGACGAGCAGTCTTTAACACTTGACGACGACACACTAACCACTGTCCCTGATTTGGATACGGGCTCTGACAATGATGGCTTTGAGTTTGATCTCGATGGTTATGATGAAATAGATGAAGCTGAAACTAAGTTAGATTTAGCTTCTGCCTATGCCGATATGGGTGATCCTGATGGCGCGAGAAGTATTTTAGAAGAAGTACTTAATGAAGGTAATGACGAGCAGAAGGTTAAAGCTCAATCATTATTAGATAATTTGTCATAACGAGGTGGATAGTTGAAAGTTGCCTTGGGCGTTGAATATGATGGTACTCGTTTTTCTGGATGGCAAGTTCAACCTTCACAAATAACCGTTCAAGGTTGTTTAGAGCGAGCTTTATCCTTAGTTGCCAATCATCCTGTGAAAACTGTTGCCGCAGGTCGAACTGACTCTGGTGTGCATGCTTTGCAGCAGGTGGTCCATTTTGAGACGTCAGTAACACGTGATGAACGAAACTGGATCTTAGGTTTGAACACTAACCTCCCATCCGATGTCAATGTAACTTGGGCTAAACCGGTTGATAATGGTTTTAGCGCGAGGTTTTCAGCGTTAAATCGAAGTTATCGTTATCTCATCATGAACCGCGTGAGTCGTTCAGCCATTAATGCTGAAAAAATGTGGTGGATATTCAGCCCACTTGATGTCGCTCTCATGCAGGCTGCAGCTGATCTTCTTGTCGGTCATCATGATTTTTCCGCCTTTAGAGCAAAAGAATGTCAAGCACATAGCCCGTTTAAAACAGTTGAGAAAATAAAGGTGACACGACAAGGCGATTGCATTGCTATTGATGTCAAAGCACAATCATTTTTACATCATATGGTCAGAAATTTGGTGGGTGTATTAGTGCCTATCGGTGAAGGCAGAAAACCGGTTGAATGGGCTCGTGAAGTATTGGAGGCTCGTGATCGTGCTCACGGTGGAATCACTTCACCACCAGACGGGCTGTATTTCGTAAAAGTTGAATATCCCGAACAATATCAGCTGCCAACGGTGTCAGCTTTTCCTGTGGTCTGGTAAAATAACAAGATCGTTTTTTTCTGATGAGCAATATCATGCGAACACGTGTAAAAATTTGTGGTATTACTCAGCGCCAAGATGCTGAATTTGCTATTGAAATGGGAGCTGATGCTCTAGGATTGGTATTTTATTCTCCAAGCCCAAGGGCTGTCTCAATTGCCCAAGCCAAGCAGATTGTAGAAGGTTTACCGCCATTTGTGAGTATTGTCGCTTTATTTGTTGATGCTGAAGCCAGTGATGTTTACGCATGTATCGAGGCGCTACCTACAGCAATATTGCAATTTCACGGTGACGAGACGGCGCTGTATTGTGAGCAGTTTGCTAGGCCTTATATGAAAGCGATAAGAATGCAGAAAAATATCGATTTATTAGATATTGCTAATATATATCGTTCTGCCACAGCAATCCTGCTAGATAGCTATCAAGCGGGTATACCAGGCGGAACTGGACACGTATTTGATTGGTCTTTGATTCGGACAATTGATAAACCTTTAATTCTTGCCGGTGGTTTGACTCCAGAAAATGTGGCAAGTGCGATAACCCAAGTAAAACCTTATGCTGTTGATGTCAGCGGCGGTGTTGAAAGCGCCAAAGGGATAAAAGATAAATACAAAATAACTGCTTTTATGCAAGAGGTAGCAAATGGCTGAACAATTGGATAAAAATTATTACGATACGTACCCTGATGATAAAGGACACTTTGGCCCTTATGGTGGCTGTTTTGTAGGTGAGACGTTGATGGAGGCTCTGCATGCTCTTGAAAAAGCCTATAACCGCTACAAAAATGATCCTCAATTTCAAATGGAAATGGATAAAGACTTAGCAGAATTTGTAGGTCGTCCATCGCCTCTTTATTTCGCGGAGAACTGGACCAATAAACTCGGTGGCGCACAAATTTATCTCAAGCGTGAAGACCTAAATCACACTGGTGCCCACAAAATTAATAATACTATTGGCCAAGCATTACTTGCCAAGCGTATGGGTAAAACCCGCATTATTGCTGAAACTGGGGCGGGACAGCATGGTGTAGCGACGGCTACAGTTGCAGCGCGTTTAGGTATGGAATGCATCGTATATATGGGTGCTGAAGACGTTCAACGTCAAGCACAGAATGTCTATCGCATGAAGTTGCTGGGTGCGACAGTTGTACCCGTTGAATCAGGTGCCCGCACACTCAAAGATGCATTAAACGAAGCATTACGAGACTGGGTGACGAATGTTGATGATACGTTTTATATCATTGGAACAGTTGCTGGCCCACACCCATATCCTGCGATGGTGCGAGACTTTCAAACGATTATTGGCCGTGAAGCTCGTAATCAAATATTGAAAATAACAGGTCGTCTACCTGATGCTTTAATTGCCTGTATTGGTGGCGGTTCTAATGCTATCGGACTATTCCATCCTTTTATCGGGGATAGTGAAGTAGCTATGTATGGCGTTGAAGGGGCGGGGCATGGAATTGAGACGGGTAAACATTCTGCGCCACTGTCTGCAGGTACACCAGGTGTTTTACATGGTAATAGAACCTATTTGATGCAAGATAAAAATGGCCAAATTATTGAAACGCACTCTATTTCTGCTGGTTTAGATTACCCGGGTGTCGGTCCTGAGCATGCATGGTTAAAAGATATTGGACGCGCTCATTATGTCTCCATTACTGATGAAGAAGCATTAAAGGCATTTCATGATGTTACGCGAACAGAAGGAATTATTCCTGCACTAGAATCAAGTCATGCCCTTGCTTACGTGACAAAATTAGCGCCAACCATGTCATCCGATCAGATATTAGTTGTCAACCTTTCTGGTCGAGGTGATAAAGATATGCACACAGTAGCCGAGATGGCTGGTTTAAGTTTCGAGGGATAGAAGATGAGTCGTATTAAACAATGTTTTGATAAGTTAAAAGCTGACGGTCAAACGGCCCTTATTCCCTATATTACGGCAGGGGATCCTGAGCCTTGGGTGACTGTTCCGATGCTGCATGCACTAGTGAATGCAGGGGCGGATCTTATCGAGCTAGGGATTCCTTTTTCCGATCCTATGTGTGATGGTCCTGTTATACAAAAGGCCTGTGAGCGAGCCTTAAAAAATGACGTATCTATTCAGCATGTATTAGAGATGGTCAGCCAGTTCAGATTAAAAGATAAAACGACACCCATTGTGTTGATGGGCTACGCGAATCCATTGGAGGCGATGGGTTATAAATCATTTGCTGAAAAAGCACAAAAAGTTGGTGTCGATGGTATTTTGACTGTTGATATGTCGCCGGAAGAGGCTGACGAATTTTTATCGATTATGGATGCTCACGAAATTGATACTATTTTTCTGGTAGCCCCAACGACGTCAACTGAGCGGATCAAAAAGATTGCTAAATATGCTCGAGGTTTCATTTACTATGTTTCAATTAAAGGTGTTACCGGCACAGCAAGCCTTGATGTTTCTGAAGTAACGGAAAAGCTGTCCATCATTAGAGAATGTACGGATCTACCGTTGGGAGTTGGATTTGGGATTCGAACGGGTGCTGCTGCGGCAGCCGTTGCTGAAGTTGCTGATGCCGTAGTAGTGGGTAGTTCATTGGTTAATACGATTGCAGAACATGCTGATAAACCAGAAGATTTACCAGCAGCAGTTGCGAATGTACTGGCAGAAATGCGTCATGCAATAAACGCACGAGATATGGCTAAATAAAGTCGTCAAAATAAATAAAAAGGTGACAACAATGAGTTGGTTTGAAAAATTAATTCCTTCTAAAATTCGTACTACAGTCCGTAATCGCTCAGTACCTGAAGGTGTTTGGTGTAAATGCCCTGCTTGCGATAGCGTACTTTACCGTGCAGAGTTGGAAAGAAATTTACATGTTTGTCCTAAATGTGATCACCATCAACGTATCAATGCCCGAACTCGCCTGATGAGCTTTCTAGACGAAGGTGAGCGAAAAGAAATAGCAGCAGATATTAAACCGGTTGACACCCTCAAATTTAAAGACAGTAAAAAATACAAAGATCGAATTTCCCAAGCTCAAAAGCATACTGGTGAAAATGATGCTTTATTAGCGATGGAAGGTACTATTAATGCTTTGCCGATTGTTGCAGTATCATTTGACTTTGGTTTTATGGGCGGTTCAATGGGCTCAGTCGTTGGTGAAAAATTTGTTCGTGCAGCACAAGTGGCATTAGCAAATAAAATTCCTTTAGTGTGCTTTTCTGCAAGTGGCGGTGCTCGGATGCAAGAAGGTCTATTTTCCCTGATGCAAATGGCTAAAACCAGTGCGATTTTGGCGCAGCTCAGCAAAGCAAGAGTCCCATTTATTTCAGTGTTAACCGATCCTACAATGGGTGGGGTATCAGCTAGTTTGGCAATGTTGGGGGATATCAATGTTGCTGAACCTAACGCACTAATTGGCTTTGCTGGCCCTCGTGTTATTGAACAAACGGTTAGGGAAACATTACCAGAAGGCTTCCAACGTAGTGAATTTTTAGTTGAACACGGTGCTGTAGATATGATTATTGATCGTCGTAATATGAAAGATCGGTTATCAACTATTTTATCCGTGTTGCAAAAGCGCTCAGCAGCATAAGCTTAGCGGAGTCCATGCGCTTTCAAACATTAGCACAATGGTTAGAATGGCAGGAGAAGCTGCATTTTACCGAAGTCGATCCTGGGCTCGAAAGGGTCGGCTTGGTATGGGATAAGCTTGGTGGTAAATCAATCCTACCATTCACCGTTGTTACTATAGCGGGTACAAATGGCAAAGGTTCATCAGTGGCAATGCTGGAGTCTATTCTCCTTGCAGCAGGTTACCGAACAGGCACCTATACCTCGCCACATTTATTAAAGTATAACGAGCGTATATGCATCAATGGTACGCCTTGCGATGATGACACTATTTGTCATTCTTTTGCTAGGATAGACAATGCCCGTAATGATACTTCACTGACTTATTTTGAATTTGCAACCTTAGCGGCAGCAGATATATTCTGCCGTAGTGATATAGATATTGCTATTTTAGAGGTTGGTATGGGTGGACGATTAGATGCTGTTAATTTATTCGATACTGATATTGCTCTAATTACTCCAATTAGCCTCGATCATATGGCATGGCTAGGGACTGACCGAGAAGCTATTGGTACTGAAAAAGCGGGCATTATCAGGCAAGCTAAACCGGTTGTTTGTTCAGAAACAAAGCCACCACGGAGTGTCGTTAACTACGCCGATTCTCTCAATTCACCAATATATAAGGCTGGTAGTCAGTTTCATATTGTCAAAAATGAAGAAAATTGGCATTGGTCAAATGGTGATTTTGAATGGAAAAACATACCATTCCCTGCCTTGAAAGGTGAATATCAAATTCAAAATGCTGCAGCGGTGCTACAGCTTATTTATTTGTTACGTCTTCAGGACTTCACCGTTTCTCTTGATTCAATTAAAACCGGATTATCAACAGTAAGCTTGCCTGGACGGTTCCAACAAATTCAGGGCGATATCACTCAGATTTTGGATGTCACCCATAACCAACAGGGTGCTGAAAATTTAGCAAAATTACTCATCGAAATACCTTGTAATGGCCAAACTTTTGCCGTGTTATCAATGTTGAAAGACAAAGATGTTATAGCTGTTGCTTCAATATTAAAACCACTTATTGATGTTTGGTATGTTGCCGGTCTTGATGGAAACAGGGGAATGAAAAGTGAGGTTTTGGCTTCAAAATTGAGTTGTATTATTAGTGAAGACAAGATTAAAACGGCTCCAACAGTCAGGCATGCCCATCGACAAGCATTAGCAGAAGCTCACAAAGGTGACCGTGTGTTAGTGTTTGGGTCCTTTCATACAGTTGAAGCGGTATTAAACACTCAACACGAATAGAGACCTTTACCATTTTTAGCTAATGAGCTGCACATGAGGAAATGTAGGTGTCAGCGATATATTTTATGAATAACAGCTTGATAAGTATCACATATTTTGGATCGTTTAATCTTCATCGTAGGGGTTATTAAATCATTTTCAATTGTCCAGGGTTCTAATGTTAAGCTGATGCGACGAATTTTTGCATAGGAGGGGAAGTGACGCAATAAAGTTTTTATTCGTTGAAGGATATGTATATTTAAGTCTTTATTAGTCAGACTGTCATCATTAAAAGGATCTAAATTATACCCATTGGCTAAATCAAGCCACCGTTCAACATTTAGCACCAGCAATGCAGCCAAGTAAGCTTCTCCCTCACCTATAACAAGTACTTGTTCAAATAAGTCGTCCATTAGTATCGCGGCTTCAATATCTAATGGTGGTACTTTTTCACCGTTACTTAAAATGAGAATGTCTTTTATTCGTCCTGTAATATGAATATGTCCTTTGTTATCAATTCTTGCCTGATCCCCCGTTTTTAACCAGCCTTCAGCATCAATAGTTTGTGCGGTTGCTTCTTGGTTATTCCAGTAACCAAGCATATTGCCGGGTCCACGGCACAGTAATTCATTATTTTCACCGATCATCACTGTAACGCCAGGAATAGGTTTACCCACACTGGCGGGATCATTGCTATCAGCCTTGTTAACACTAATCACAGGACTCGTTTCTGTTAGCCCATAGCCTTGCAACAAACAAAAACCAAGTCCCGTAAATAGTTTAGCGACAGGTAAAGGTAATGCTGCTCCACCACTGACTATAAGGCGAATATTTCCACCTAATCTAGCGTGTATTTTAGATGCAATATATTTCTCTAGTGCAGGCCACAACATAAACTTTGGCGACCAACGTCCACGATCTTGTTGGCATTGAAAGCGTGCCCAGCCTATGGCAATAGTTAATTGAAATAGACTTTTGGAAATAGATGACTTGGATGATAATTGACGATTTAGTCGACTATAAATCCGTTCGAAAATACGGGGGACGGCGATCATAATCGTGGGCTTTACACTCTGCATATCATCAGCTAACTCTGTTATTCCACGAGCATAAGCAACCGTTGCTCCAGCCATCATCGGCAGGTAGTATCCACCAGTCCTCTCTAATGTATGAGATAGAGGGAGGAAGGATAAAAATACGTCACTGGGCAATACGTCAAAATGCGCTAAGGAACCAGAGGCAACTGATAGCATATTATAATGGCTCAGCATGACACCTTTAGAACGACCGGTTGTACCTGATGTGTAAACAATGGAGGCTAATTTATGTGAGTCTGTAATAGCGTCTCCTAGTACACCTCCATCATCAAATAACCAATTAGCTTTATATTGCGCAGGTGCCGATAGTTGTTCATCAGCACATTGATCTATAATCACCCGTTGTAGGTCGTGCGCATCTGTTATTGATGGAGCTAACCGCCGCCACTGAGCGCTACTCTGTAGAAAGAGAAATTTAACCGCCGCATCTTGTAAAATGTAGGCAATACTATCTGGGCGATCATCAGGATATAATGGCACGGTAACTAAATCTAAACTCATTGCTGCCAAATCAAAAAACACCCATTCTTTGCAGTTCTTTAGGTTAATGGCAACACGATCACCTGGCGCTAAATTTTCGTTGGCTAAGGTCTTTTGCCAGCGTGCAACATGCTCTGCTACTTGTTTCCATGATAGGTCGTACCAGCTTTTAGAACGTTTAGAATAACTCCGGTATGCAATGTGATGTGGATTGCGTTTTAGCCTTTCTAGGAACAGTCCATATAGCGTTCCGGCATGCTCTGGAAGAATGAAGTCTGTAGTCGTCATCTCTTTCACTACTTTTATTTTTATAGAAAGAACCAACGCATTTGTACACCCAAAATATCAACACTAGCGTTATAGTCACCTTTTAATGTGTAACCTTTACTATCGGTATCATTAATACTAGGCTCGCTTACAAAAAGGTGTGTATAAGCCGCATCGACAGTTATATTTTCTGAATATTTATAACTCGCGCCTACAGCTAGCCATTTTCGGTCATCTCCTGGAATACGTGGTGTTCTATATCGATCAGAAATTGGCGTTTCGTCATAAGCAATTCCACTACGAAAAGACCATTTGTCATTATGAGTATAGACTGCACCTAAGCCATAGCGCATAGTATTTGACCAATTTTCTGGTTGGCTACTACTTGGTAGGCTGCCGTCTGAGATAATCGTTAATGCTTTGAATCGTTCCCACCGTGTCCAGCTTGCATCAGCCATGACAGCCCATTGATTATTAATTTGGTGATGAAATGCAAAAGATAATGACTCTGGTAAATCAACACCACCTGATATGTTGCCATCAGCAGCTAATGCGCCTGAAGCATTATTTAGTGTTCCATAACCTTTAAGATGATGAGATACTTTTGAGCGATAGGCTAAGCCGAGTCGGGTCGTCTTTGTTGCTTGCAACATCACCCCCAAGTTATATCCCCAACTTGAATCATCGGCTTCGAGATTGACTTTACCGTCAGCTTTTTGAGATGTCCCAGCCCCTCCAAGCGCCCCTAAATCAGCCATTTTCGTTAATTTAAGGTCAATTTTTTGGTAGTTTAGCCCAAAACCGAAAGATAATTTATCTGATAGTTTGAAGGCTAATGTTGGATTGATATTAACGGTTTTTAAATCAGATTTAACCGCATGATAACGACCTTTCCATGTGTCATCGTATTCAGTCACCAAACCAAAAGGTGCACTAATACCTAAGCCGAATACTAATCGCTCATTGATAGGTTTTGAAAAATAAAAGTTAGGTACAATGGCGTTATTAGCTGCATCATTGCCATTGCCACCAGAGAGTGGTGATGCAAACACGGATGTTGAGTCACTGTCATTAAACTCACTCTGTGGAGCAATATAGTTGAGTGCCACATCGACTTCTGAATGTTGTAAATTGATCAAACCGGCAGGATTAAAAAATATAGTACTGGCATCCTCTGCCGTAGCAGCACTGCCAGCAAAAGAACGACCTAATCCTGTAACGCTTTGTTCAATGAGCGCAAAGCCAGCCGCATATGTCGTTGAGCTAATTATTGAGGCGATAAAAAAAGTGGTGCGCTTTAATTTACAATGGGTTGTCATATTGACTCGCCTTAAAGTTTATATATTTAGATAAAGTTCAAACCTAGCTTATAGAGGCCAATGGTGCAAGCCTTATCGTTATCAAGCGACTTTTAGCGACGTTGAAATAAAAGATCCCACACACCATGACCTAGTTTATGACCTCGTTGTTCAAATTTAGTCAAGGGGCGGTAATCAGGACGTGGAATATAGCCCGATTCATCAGCGCAATTTATGAATTCATCGCTACTAGATAAATCTTCCAACATCTGCTCGGCATAATGTTGCCAGTCTGTGGCCATATGTAGATGGCCGCCTGGTTTGATTTTGGTGGCTAAAATATTGACAAATGAAGGTTGAATTATTCGTCGTTTGTGATGACGTTTTTTATGCCATGGATCAGGAAAGTAAAGTTGAACACGATCTAAGGCATGATCAGCGATACGGTGATTTAATAATTCGACAGCATCGGTGCAAGCAACACGCAAATTAGCTAAATTCTGCTCTTGAATCGCTTTTAATAGTTGCCCCACACCTGGACGATGAACTTCAACACCCAAGAAGTCCTGTTCAGGTTGTTCAAAAGCCATTTGGGCTAGTGTTACGCCATTACCAAAGCCTATTTCTAATACTTTCGGAGCATCACGACCAAACAGTTGATTAAGATCAATGAGCGACTCGCCATCATCAATAGCAAATTGAGGCCAAAGTTCATCTAACGCACGTTGTTGTCCAGCGGTTAAACGGCCTTCACGGCGAACAAAGCTACGTATAGTACGTAGTGGTTTTCCTTCTATCATTGTAGTTTCACTACCTAAATTAATGATTTATTAAAGTTTGGCAAATATAATATTTAAGAATGATCATACATTAAGCTGGCTGTCGATTTACATGTGATTATTAATACATCAATATGATGTCGATGAATTGTATTTAGATTCTATAGTTTGAATATTCATTTTCTCAATACACAAGAGACTCGTTTTTTAATCTTGTCTTTTGAAATACGGTTCATTTTTCTACGATTATAATGTTTGATTGAAGTAAAAGTGTTTCTAATCATTTTTTAATTAGCTATCGGTCAGCGAGTTATGTAGGTCTAAATTTAACTAATTTGTCATGGTTAATGACTGTTCTTGTATAGCAATTGGTGCGAAAAAAACCTTTTCGAGTTAGAATGTTTGGTCAATTTAAATATCTACAGTAGGTTTAGCGCTTGCTAAACCTCGAACAACTAGCGTTTTACTTGCTTATCAGCAAGCAAGGCATTATGAGGGAAGTTATCTATGGTTCATCCAGTACTAGAAGCAGTTACTAACGAAATTATTGAGCGCAGCCGTGTTAGTCGTGCGGCTTATTTGGCAAGAATTGATGCGGCAGTCGAAACGGGGCCCCATCGAGCTCAACTTGCTTGTGGAAATTTAGTTCATGGTTTTGCTGCTTGTGCTGCAGATGAAAAAGCGGATCTATCGGCTAGTGTAAAAGCAAATATAGGTATCATTTCGGCTTATAACGATATGCTGTCTGCTCATCAACCTTATAAAGATTATCCTGATTTAATTAAAAAAGCGGCCTTTAAAGCCGGAGGTATTGCACAATTTGCAGGGGGTGTTCCTGCGATGTGTGACGGCGTGACTCAAGGTCAACCAGGCATGGAATTATCACTGTTTAGCCGTGATGTTATTGCAATGTCATCAGCAATTGGCCTAAGTCATAATATGTTTGATGGTGCTTTGTTTTTAGGGATTTGTGACAAAATTGTTCCTGGTCTATTAATTTCAGCATTGAGTTTTGGTCATTTGCCAGCACTATTTGTCCCTGGCGGCCCAATGCCAAGTGGTTTACCTAATAAAGAGAAAGTCCGTATTCGTCAGTTATATGCGGAAGGAAAAGTCGGTCGTGACGCTTTATTAAAAGCTGAGTCAGACTCTTACCATAGTCCAGGGACATGTACTTTTTATGGTACAGCGAATAGCAATCAAATGATGGTTGAAATGATGGGCCTTCACTTACCTGGTAGTTCATTTGTCAATCCAAATACGCCTTTACGTGATGCGTTGACGGCCAGTGCTACCGAGCAAGTCTTAAAGTATACTGCGATGGGCGATGATTTCCGTCCAATTGGTCATATGATCGATGAAAAAGCGATTATGAATGCGATGATTGGTTTAATGGCAACAGGTGGTTCAACTAACCATACTATGCATCTAGTCGCTATTGCTCGCGCTGCAGGTATCATTATTAATTGGGATGATTTTGATAAAATCACTAAAATAATTCCGTTATTAACGCGAATTTATCCTAATGGCGATGCAGATATTAATCATTTCCAAGCCGCCGGTGGTATGGGAGTATTGATTGGTGAGCTACTGTCTAAAGGCTTATTACATGAAGATATTATGACTGTCTCAGCTAAGCGTGGCATGAATAATTATACGCAAGAGCCAAAACTCGTTGACGGACAATTAATATGGGAAGAAGGGCCGGGTAAATCCCTAGATCCTAAAGTTATCGGTACTATCGATTCACCTTTCTCAGTGACAGGTGGTTTACACCTTATTCACGGTAATTTAGGTCGTGGCATGTCTAAAATATCTGCGGTAGCAGAAGAACATCAGATTGTAGAAGCACCGGCGATGGTGTTTGACGATCAAGACGATGTGGTTGCCGCATTCAAGCGTGGTGAAATGGAGAAAGATCTGATTGTCGTGCTACGTTTCCAGGGCCCGAAAGCTAATGGTATGCCTGAACTGCACAAGCTGACGCCATTATTAGGTTCACTACAAGACAAGGGTTTTCATGTCGCGATTGTGACAGATGGCCGAATGTCTGGAGCATCGGGTAAAGTACCTTCTGCTATTCATATGTGTCCAGAATGTGAAGTAGGTGGTCCATTAACCCGTGTTCGTACTGGTGATATGTTGCATTTAAATACACAAACAGGCGACTTAAACATATTAATTGATGATGACGTATTTAATAATCGTACGCAATGTATCAAGGGTAGTGTTGAGCATCATTACGGAATGGGGCGAGAATTATTTGATAGTTTCCGTCGCGGTGTGTCCTCGGCTGAAACCGGCGCGATCAATATGTTTAACGTCGAATAGAATTACACAACCTTTTAGGGAATATAAAAAAGACTATGAGTTTAACAATTAAAGAGATTATGAATACATCGCCAATCGTTCCGGTGATGGTAATTAACAATGTCGAACACGCAGTGCCTTTAGCAAAAGCCTTGGTTAAGGGTGGCTTAAAAGTATTGGAGATTACGTTACGTACGCCAGCCGCATTGGAATCAATCAGACGTATTAAGGCTGAGGTTCCTGATGCAATTGTAGGTGCTGGCACCATTATTAATATCGAAACATTGAACCAAGCAATTGAAGCTGGCGCTGAATTTATTGTTAGTCCAGGCACAACTGATCAATTGATTGATGCTGCAATTGCAACAGGTGTGCCATTGTTACCAGGAATTGCTAACCCGAGTGATGCGATGCGTCTACTTGAGAAAGGGATTACTGCAATGAAGTTTTTCCCTGCTGAAGCAGCAGGAGGCATACCGATGCTTAAATCGATTGGTGCACCAATTCCACAAATCACATTTTGCCCAACGGGTGGCGTCAGTCAGAAGAATGTTAAAGAATACTTCAGTCTGCCGAATGTAGCTTGTGTAGGCGGGTCTTGGATGTGTGCAGCTAACTTAGTTGATGCGGAAAATTGGGATGAAATTACCCGTCTATCTGCTGAAGCGGTTCAATTAGCAACCAATTAGTTTAAAAGAGTTCACTCTCAAATAGGGATGGCGAATATCGAGCTAATAACGCGTTATTTTCTGTCCCTTTTTCATATTCGGCTGATTAGATATAGTTTAAATTACTATGCTTAGGGTGCCTCTTATAGCCCTGAGATTAATATTTCACGTTGAAGCCAATCATCAACAAGCAAGTGTGCCCCATCAATAACCAGTTGTGGTTGTGGATGTTGTAATTCATTTGCTATTTGTTCTGCAGCTATCTGCCCTGTTAAGCCTTCATTCAGCAAATGAATTAAACGTGCACTCACCGGATTCAATTCCATGAAGGTAATGCTGTCATTTTTATTACGATAAACTAATAGATGAATGGGATTTTCGCTAATTTCATTTGGTTGAAAGTCTGGACCAATAGTGTGAACAGGGAAGTGATAGATTAAAGGCCATGCGAGCGGTGACAATTTCAGGTTTAGTTCTAAGATATTTTGATTGGGGTTTATTCCTAATGCGCTGCTGCCGATTTCATCCAATACGCTGAGTGCTAATTCCACCCATTCATAATGCGCAAGTTCTTGAATGAAAATCGGGTCAAATGTGGTGTCCCGTTCATGTTCAAGATACTCTAAAAACTCCTGTGCAATCTCATGAAATAATGGCGTTTGACAGCGATGTTTTATCATAAAGTCACGGATCATACTGTGCCATGCTTCATCGGTCATTATCTGCCTTAAAACGGGAAAACCATTGGCAATGAAGCCTTCAATATTGTTGTAAAAAAGTTCACGATAAATGGCCATACGTCGTGGCTCTATATTATCAGGCATCGGGTGATTATCAGGATCGCGAAGGAATGCAGCAAACTGATTTTGTGTATCAATAAAGTGTTGTGTTTTAGGTTTTTGAGTCATGACCTTAACCTTGAATCGATTGATGCTGACGAATTTGATCCACTTCACTGATCAGGGTATCAAGTGATGGAATATTAAAGTCACGTTCTAATAACGTCGGTAATACACCGTGTTGCTGATAGGTGAGTGCTAATAATTTCCATACAGGATCAATAATATCGGCGCCATGCGTATCCACTTTTAGATCATCTGCTTCATCATAATGACCGGCAATATGTAAATAGGCTATTCGCTCACTCGGGATAGCTTTAATATAGTCTTCTGGATCGTAACGATGATTAATACTGTTGACGTAAATATTATTAACATCGAGTAATAAGTCACAATTTGCTTGTTCAAGTACACCATTCAAAAAATCAATTTCAGAGATTTCCTGACCTGGAGCCCCATAATATGAGACATTTTCAATGACTAGGGGGCGTTCTAGAATGTCTTGAACTCGCTGAATTCGTTTGGCAATATAATTGACGGCTTCCTCAGTGAAAGGGATAGGCATCAAATCATAAAGATGGCCATCATCACTGCAATAACTCAAGTGTTCGCTGTAACAACGGATATTGTGTTTATCTAAGAACTTTTTTAACCGTATCAGAAACTGCTCATCTAGTGGCGCAGGGCTGCCAATTGATAATGATAGGCCGTGACATAACATCGGGTAACGTTGGGCAAAATGTGCGAATTTTTTACCCAAAAGCCCGCCCATTTCCATCCAGTTTTCTGGTGCGACTTCAAGAAAGTCCACAGGTTTATGGTCAAGTGCATCAAGTTCATTCATAAAACTTCTGCGAAGGCCTAGACCTGCACCCGATATTGGACATGAGGCAGTATTCATTTTTCACTCCAGCTTAGCAATGTAGATTATGACTAATTATTATCGTAAATGTTACAAAACGTACGGTGTTTTTGTTTTAAGTCGTGTCGTCGTCATTGGGCTGAGGACGTACTTAGTGTTAAAATAATCAATTTTTAATTATCAGGAACCTGACTGAATGGCTTTTGAACATATCAACCCACCTGAGAATGGCAGCGTTATTCATGTTAACGCAGACTTTTCCTTAGATGTACCCAATCAGCCTATCATTCCATTTATCGAGGGTGATGGCATTGGTGTTGATATTACGCCAGCGATGATTTCTGTGATAGATGCTGCGGTTGAAAAAGCTTACGGTAGAACCCGTAAAATAGCTTGGATGGAAGTTTATGCCGGCGAAAAAGCAACAAAACTATATGGTACTGATCAGTATTTACCAGAAGAAACGATGCAAGCGCTGAAAACGTTTCCTGTCTCCATTAAAGGTCCATTAATGACCCCCGTTGGTGGTGGCATGCGTTCATTGAATGTGACTATGCGCCAAACGCTTGATTTATATGTATGCCAACGACCTGTTCGATACTATCCTGGTACTCCTAGCCCAGTAAAAGCACCTGAAAATATCGATATGGTTATCTTTCGTGAAAATTCAGAAGATATTTATGCTGGTATTGAGTGGGCTGCAGAAAGTGCTGATGCCAATAAAATAATTAAATTTTTGCAGGAAGAGATGGGGGTGACTAAAATTCGTTTCCCTGAGACTTCAGGCATCGGTATTAAACCTGTTTCACGCCAAGGAACAGAACGCTTGGTAAGACAAGCAATTCAGTATGCCATTGATAATGATCGTGATTCCGTCACCATTGTTCATAAAGGTAATATCATGAAGTTTACCGAAGGAGGCTTTAAACTTTGGGGCTATGAGCTGGCGACAAAAGAATTTGGTGCTAAACCGATTGGTGATGGTGAATGGAAATCATTTAAAAACCCAAATACAGGGAAAGAAATCGTCATTAAAGATTGCATTGCTGATGCGTTTTTACAAGAAATCTTATTACACCCATTAGCTTATGATGTTGTGGCAACGCTTAATCTCAATGGTGATTATATTTCTGACGCTTTAGCGGCTCAGGTGGGAGGCATAGGTATTGCTCCCGGTGCCAACTTATCTGATTCGATTGCTATTTTCGAAGCAACACATGGCACCGCACCGGCATTAGCGGGTAAAAATATGGCTAATCCATCATCATTAATTTTGTCTGCAGAAATGTTACTCCGTCACCTTGGTTGGTTTGAAGCCGCTGATTTGGTGATTGCTGGGGTAGCAGGTGCGATTATGAATTCACAAGTGACTTGTGATTTAGCTGATATGGTGGGCGTTAAAGCCCTGAGCAGTTCTGATTACGCTGCTTCTGTTATTAATAATATGTAATCTCGATGTTGGGTGGTGTGAGAACTAAGCTCAGCAAAAATAAATCTAACCCTTAAGGAATTAACAATGAAAGTAGCAGAAAATGCAGTGGTCGTCATCGATTACACATTAACTAACAATGAAGGCGAAGTTATCGACACATCTGATGGCGCCGGTCCTTTGGCCTACTTACAAGGCTTTGGTAATATCATTGATGGACTTGAAGAGGCATTAATAGGTAAGCAAGCGGGTGATAAAGTTAAAGCCAGTATTGAGCCAGCAAAAGCTTATGGTGAACGTCACCCAGAAATGGAGCAAGAAGTGCCAAAAGAATTATTTGGCGGGGTTGAAAGTATCGAACTGGGTATGCAGTTTGAATCTGAAACAGATAATGGCCCTGTTATGGTCACTGTTGTAGCTATCACTGACGATATGGTGACCGTTGATGGTAATCATCCACTAGCAGGTGTTCATTTAAACTTTGATGTGACGGTTCGCGAAGTCCGTGAAGCAACCGCTGAAGAATTAGCTCATGGTCATGTACATGGCGATGGTGGTCATCATCACTAAGATAAGTCTTTGATAAAACTTCTTGGTTAAAACGACTAAGATGATAAACAAGAGGCGGGCTTTATAGCCCGTCTTTTTAATTTAAAAAATGGCAATAATAAACTATATGCAAAATTTGGCGGTATTAAATAAGCAGTTTGGGATAAAAGATCAGCTTCAATTTAGTCTGGAGAAAGATGGATTTGTAATGATTGATATTAATAATCAATATGCAACCGCAAAGATTTCTACTTATGCAGGTCAGATCGTTTCATTTAAACCACATGATGAGCAAGATGATCTACTTTTTTTAAGTGATAAGGTGATTTATGAAGAAGGTAAAGCAATTAGAGGTGGAATACCTATTTGTTGGCCTTGGTTTGGTGATGATATTTCAGGGTTTGATAGACCTCCGCATGGTTTTGTAAGAAATCAACAATGGAATATTGCCTCATCAGAAACTTTAGATGATGGTCGTACAAGCGTTACTCTATCTACTTCTGATAGTCATATGACACGGGAGCTGTGGCATTATAAGTTCATTTTAGAACTGGAAATAATCATCGGTACAAGCCTAGAAATAAAATTAAAAACAAAAAATACCGATGAACATTTTTTTACCATTACTCAAGCATTACATACTTATTTCAATATCAGTGATGTCAGTAATGTCCTCATCAAGGGGCTTGATGGTAAACCCTATATAGATAAATTAGATTCATTCTCTATTAACCAGCAAATAGGTGATATCAAAATTTCTGGCGCAATAGATAGAATTTATCAGAAGTCACCTAAGCAAGTGATGCTCACTGATAGTGGGTTTAATCGTACTATTACGATTACATCTTATGGCTGCGATACAACAATAATCTGGAATCCATGGCAGGAGGCTGCCACCAAAATGGCTGATTTACATAAGGAAAGTTATCGTAAATTTATCTGTGTTGAAACGGCAAACGTGTTTACCGATAGCCTTACAATCATTCCCTCAGGTCGTGAGCATATCGTTACAACGGTATTCACAATTAGTTAGTTTGACGTAAACGATCGCGGTTTATATATAACCATTGAATAGCGATGATGGGGGTAGCAGACAGTATTTTACCCTCAAGTAAACGTTGATAAACATCTTCAAATTTCATGGTAGTGACCCAAATATCTTCATTTTCATCATCCAGGCCATGAAGTCCACCAATATGAGTAGTATCGACTTGGCCATAAAACAAACTTAATAATTCAGATGTGCCGCCAGGCGAAGTAAAGAAGTCATTTATTTTAATCAGTTGTTGAATTTCACAACCTGCTTCTTCGACTGATTCTCTAAAAGCGACGTCTTCAGCGGTTTCGCCTGGCTCAATATAACCTGCAACAATTTCAAGTAGCCATGCTTGTTCAGGCATTTGCATCGCGCCAATTCGGAACTGTTCAATGATGACGACTTCATCACGGATAGGATCATAGAGCAAAACGGCAACACAATTACCACGATGAAATAACTCACGGGTAATAGGTTGGCTCCATCCGCCTTTGTATAAAGTGTGTTTGAGGGTAAAGCTTTTTAAACTGAAAAAGCCCTGATAATTAGTTTTTTCTTCAATGATGGTGAATTTCTTATCAGTCATGAATGGAGCTCTTGGGAAAACGTTATTGGAAGGTAAAACTTGATTTAACATCATTGAATGGAATAAAGGCATTATCAGTAGAGATGCCTTTTAATTGCCGTAGGCTAGCAGTAAAAACAGTGCCGTCCTTTTCGCTATGTTCTAGTTTGACAGGCAAGTAATTCAAAGCTGGGGCACACCATAAAACGGTTTGGCGTTTACTTGTTTCATCCCTTAGACGCTTTAGTTTTATCGCTTTTATTTTTCCAAGTGGTGTTTTAATGATTTCTTCATCAATAACATTAATCGTATAAGTTTTTATTTTTCCACCATCAGCAATACGATAATTATATTGTTGGTCACCTGAACTAAGATCAGTCATCAAAGCCAGTTGATAGACTAGTTTATCCAATGTTTGCGGCTCTAATTCGAGATTCCATGGTTGTTTTTTATCATCAATATGAAGTTGTTGTAATGTCCAATCGAAATCGAGTTTGAGATATTTGTCTTTTTTTCCACCACTGCGTTGATAAAGGTAATGCTGTGGTTGGATCTGGTGATCTACCATACGCCAAGTACTTTTTTCTTCAACTAAATCGGGTTTGAAAAAAGCAAAAATGCCTTTTGCTTGGGTTGCTGAAGTAAAATGACGATAACCATCCGAAGTACTCGTTAAGTCTTGTTTTAGTTCGCCGGCTTGAATGCCATTAAGCTTAACTAGATAATTAGCCGAAAAGTCGGGAAGTTGTTGTGCAGCAATGCTCAAAGGAATGAAGAGAAGAAATGTGGTGAGTGTTCGTAACATGTTACGACTGCGTCACCCACTTTTTAATCGCTTCAGGATAAAGTTTATGTTCTTGTTCGAGTACCCTTGCCGCTAATGTAACTGCAGTATCAGTCTTTAATACGGGTACGCGAGCCTGAAGAATAACGGGGCCGGCATCAAGTTCTGCTGTCACAAAATGAACACTGGCGCCATGTTCTGTTTCACCGGCATCAATCGCCCGTTGATGAGTGTTCATACCTTTAAATTTAGGCAATAAAGCAGGGTGAATATTAATCAGCTTATTGGCGTAGTGCTCAACAAATTCAGTGGTTAAAATTCGCATAAAGCCAGCTAAAACAACCAGATCTGGCTTGTAGCTGTCAATTTCAATCGACATAGCGGCATCAAACTCTTCACGTGATGCAAACGTTTTATGATCAATGATTGCCGTATCAATGCCTGCCCGTTGAGCGAAATCAATTCCCGCGGCATCAGGACGATTGCTAATAACGGCGGCTATATTAATAGACAATTCATCATTGTTGACCGCATTAACGATCGAAACCATATTACTACCGCGACCTGATATTAGGATCACAACACGAGGTGATTTATCTGCCATTGTCGGGGATGTGCTCATTATTATTTATTAATAAGGACATGTGGAGTAGTTTGGTCAGACTTTTCAATATGACCAATTTTGTATGCTGATTCACCGTATTCTGCTAGCAATGATAAGGTCTGCTCAACATCATCCTGTGCCACGCAAACAACCATACCGATGCCGTTGTTAAACGTGCGATACATTTCTTCGTCGACAACATTACCTTGCTCTTGTAACCAGTCAAAAACGGCAGGCCGTTGCCAGCTATTAGCATCAATGACTGCACAAACATTATCTGGAAGAACGCGAGGAATATTCTCTAACAAACCACCGCCAGTAATATGAGATAAGGCGTGAACATTAATTATTTCATTAAGTTGCAGTAAAGATTTAACGTAGATTCTTGTTGGCGCCATTAGGTGTTCACCTAATGTGCTACCGGAAAATGAGGTTGATAATTCATCTTGACTACGTTCAAGAATTTTACGAATCAGTGAGTAACCATTGGAATGTGGGCCTGAAGAAGCGATGCCTATAAGCGCATCGCCAGCAGCAACTTGGCTGCCATCAATCGCTTTATCTTTTTCAACAATTCCCACACAAAACCCCGCCAGATCATAATCACCATCTTCATACATGCTTGGCATTTCAGCTGTTTCGCCACCCACCAATGCAGCGCCAGCTAAAATACACCCATCTGCAATGCCTGATACGACTGATTCTGCAATATCAATATCAAGTTTACTGGTTGCATAATAATCAAGGAAAAATAATGGCTCTGCGCCTAGGACAATAATGTCATTTGCACACATGGCAACTAAATCAACACCGATGGTGTTATGGATCCCAGACTCTATCGCAAGACGTAATTTAGTACCCACCCCATCGGTTCCTGATACCAAAACAGGTTTTTTATAACGATCAAGTGGTAATTCAAACATACTACCAAAGCCACCTAAGCCAGACATGACACCAGGACGACGTGTTCTGACAGCATGAGGTTTGATGCGATCGACCAAGGCGTTGCCGGCTTCAATATCGACGCCTGCATCGCGGTAGCTCAGTGAAGAAGTGTCTGAAGTCGTGTTTGTCATATGTCATTTCCTGGAATTGTTCACATTACTAGAAACATTTTAATCTTAGGATGTTACCAGCAAAGTTTTAAAATAAATTAAACGGCATTCACGCCAATAAAAACAGCGTGATAGAATACCACAATGTATAAAATTATTTTACTTCTCCTCACATTGTTTACAACAAACAGTTTCGCTACTGAGATTGTAGATTTATATCAATCTCAGCAACCAGTTGCTAATCAAGAGGAGAAAGAGCGAACGCGAGTTTCGCCTAATATCTTGAGCCAAGTATTGCTGAAAGTTGTCGGCGATCGAGCGCTATTAAACGCAACTGATTTAACACCGATATTGGCACAAGTAAGCACGCTAATTCAACAATCTCAATATCGCCGTTTGAATGTATTCGCTGATGATTTAACGGAGCCGGACCAGCTTGCTCTATCACTTAAGTTTAATGAGTCGAGCGTTAATCAAGCGTTAACAACTCTTCGTTTACCCATATGGTCAAAATCACGTCCAGATGTGATGATTTGGCTAGCAATTGACGATGGGGATACCAGACGAATTTTATCTGCTGATGATGCTGAAGCCACTTACACAAAGGCATTGCATCAAGCAGCTTTGCAACGTGGTTTACCAATATTACTACCGATAATGGATTTACAAGATCAAAGTCAAATAGAGTTTGCTGATGTATGGGGTGAGTTTACTGATCCTATTCAAAAAGCGACTGAGCGATATGCGGCTAAAATTATTTTGATGGGAAGTGTCAGCACTCATCGCAATGGGGGAGTAGAAGTTCGTTGGCAATCACTAATCAATGGCGAAACACTGCAGTGGCAGTCAAAAGGTGATATCACTACTGCTATGCAATCGGGTATAGAAACACTCACTGATAATGTGGCACGACGTTTCACGCAAGTCGTCGCTAGCAATTCGGTGCAAGAGGCATTAGATGTGCTGATAAGTAACGTGAGAGATTATGCCGACTACGCTCGGGTTATCGATTATTTAACTCAATTACACTATGTTTCTGATGTTCAGATTGTCGAGCTTGAACAAGATAAAATGACGGTCAAGGTTTTAATCAGGGGTGATAAATCAGTTTTTTATCGGACATTAGCTATTGAGCAAGTTATCCAACAAGAGAGCAGTAACTCTGGGTCTGACGAAATAAAATTTCGGTTATTACCTTGAATTGGCATCAAGTCCCCAATCTGATATCGATACTGAGAGTTGTGCTGGTTATTCCTGTGGTTTGGGCAATGCTTTCCGATGAGTTTTATACCGCGTTAGTACTGTTTGCCGTCGCTGGCTTTTCTGATGCATTAGATGGCTTTTTAGCCAAGCATTATCATTGGCAGTCTCGTTTAGGTTCTATCTTAGACCCGCTTGCGGACAAATTATTGTTGGTAGCGAGTTTTGCAACATTAACCGGATTGGGTTTGTTACCTGCTTGGTTATTGTGGCTCGTTTTAGGGCGTGATGTGCTGATTGTTGTTGGTGGATTGGCTTATCATTATATCGTTGGCAAGTTTGAACTTTTGCCTTTGTGGAGCAGCAAAATCAACACGCTATTACAAATCATCTTAGTATTGATGGTTATATTCCAGGCATCAGGCTTAGTAGATGCCCAGCATGCAATAACGATAGCGATATGGCTTGTTGTTGCAAGTATCATTAATAGCGGTAGTGAATACGTTATAGTTTGGGGGCTTCGTGCATGGAAGGGAACAAGGCGTCGATAATGACAGACAGCAATAAGCTATTTTTAATGATTTTGGCCGTCGTATCAGGCTGGATTTTTTATCAATTACTTCCTGTACTCATGCCATTTTTTGTTTCTGCATTACTGGCTTATTTAGCGGATCCGATTGTTGATAAGCTTGAAGCAAAAAAATTATCACGGACACTATCCGTATCGATTGTCTTCGGGGCTTTGTTGATAATCAGTCTGATTGTATTACTCATTGTTTTACCATTACTGACAGCCCAATTAAGTTCATTATTAAGTCGTTTGCCTGATTATCTATCGATTATTCAAATGAGCGTGGTACCTTGGTTGAACTCTCTGGGCTTACCTCTTGACAACCTTAACCTTGATATTACAATGATCAAACAAGCACTTACCGATTACTGGTCTCAAGTTGGGCAGGTTGCGGGTGGTGTATTGAGCTATGTTACTAGCTCAGGTGTCGTCGTGTTACAGTGGCTTGCAAACCTGATTTTAGTGCCTGTGGTAACTTTCTACTTATTACGAGATTGGGATTTACTTGTTGCGCGTTTTAGATCGTTATTGCCGCGTCATTATGCCGCCAAAGTAATCGCCATGTCCTTAGAATGCGATGATATGTTAGCAGCCTTTATTCGCGGGCAATTGATGGTTATGTTTGCGTTAGCCACCATTTATAGCATTGGTTTGGCGTTGATAGGGTTAGAGTTATCCTTACTGGTTGGCATCACTGCTGGCATCGTGAGCTTTGTACCTTATTTAGGTTTGATAGTAGGAATTGGGCTAGCTGGGATTGCCGCTTTTTTTCAGTTTCATGAGTGGCTCCCTATATTGATGATTACGCTGCTGTTTGGTGCGGCACAGATTATTGAAGGTGTCTTGTTAACGCCTCGGTTTGTTGGCGAACGGATTGGTCTTCATCCTGTTGCGGTTATTTTTTCGGTATTAGCAGGCGGTCAATTATTTGGTTTCGCTGGCGTATTGTTAGCACTACCGGTTGCTGCGGTTATTATGGTGTTATTACGCCATGCTCATCAACGTTATCTGTCCAGTCAGATTTATTCATAAGACCTCATCATGCAAACACTCGCTACGCAATTACCCTTGCGATTGAATCCACAAGAAGTCTATCAACTAGATAATTTTTATTTCAGTCAACGGGAAGTCAAGCAGGCATTATTAGAATTTTGCGAATTGATAACATTGGATTTTCTGTATTTATGGGGTGATACGGCATCGGGGAAATCTCATTTATTAATGGCGACCATTGATTATGTTCAAACGCAGCAAGCGACTAAACGTTTACTCTATTTGCCGCTCGCTGACTTGGTTCAATCGAGTTCGCCAGATGTGTTGTTGTCATTAGACGAATTGGACTTATTGTGTCTTGATGAGTTAGAGGCAATTGCTGGCATTGCCGAGTGGGAAGAGGCTATTTTTCACTGCTTTAATCGCTTACAGCAAGCTGGGGGTAAACTACTGATTGCTTCAAGTCACAATCCTGCAACCATAAAAATTCAGCTTGCGGATCTTCGCTCACGTTTGGCAACAGGTTTAATTTACCAATTAGACGTTTTGGATGATGAGGCAAAACAACAAGCCTTGATTATTCAAGCGCAAATACGTGGTTTGGATTTACCCAATGAAGTAGCTCAATACTTATTGAGACATCATAGTCGCGATATTAGAGAATTAATCAATTTGTTACATGATTTGGATAAAGCATCGCTGGTAGCCAAGCGGCGGCTGACTATTCCTTTTGTTCGTCAAGCACTTAATGGCTAAAAACGAACTCACTATTGTACTACCTGGGCTTGCTAGAATAGTCGGGCAACAGCTTAATATTGGTAGTCTTCCTGCCACCTTATCCAAAATGATAAACAAATCTCGTTTTCAAGCAGATTCAACGGGATTAGCGCGCTTATTATTTAATCACTTTAGCCAAACACTACTAACTGATAGCGATTTGCCTGTTGGCAGTTTGATGGACGCCGAACAACCGCTAATTAAAGCCGATCCTTGCTATCTTCATCCTGACCGTGACCGACTGCTGTTATTTGCAGATAATTTAGATATTACTAAGCAAGAGAGCACAGCATTAATCGCTGAAATTCAACCATTATTGGAAGAATTTAACGGCACACTGCACGCCTTAGATTCGGAGAATTGGTTATTGGCCTTAGCTAAGATGCCTGTTTTGTCATTTACCGCCTTGCCAGAAGTGAATGGCAAGGGCGTAGACAATAACTTGCCACAAGGTGACGAGCAACGATCTTGGATACGTTTATGGAATGAAATTCAAATGCAACTCTATAATGCGGAGGTTAATCAACAACGTATTTCTGTAGGTAAATTACCAATAAATAGTGTGTGGTTTTGGGGCGCAGGCAACTTCATTGCGAAAGAAAACCCATGGATTCAGGTGCAAGGTAAGCACCTTCTTCTTAAACAGTTGGCTAAACAGTCTGGTATTGAACTAAATCAGAATGAGGATTGGTCGACTATCTCATCAAATGTGGGCAAACATTTATGGGTGCTTGATGAATTTGATCTAGAAGCTGATTGGCAACGACAACTTCAGCAATTTGATCAACATAGTCTTCAAGGGCTTTGGCAGCAGCTCAAAAAGACAAATATTTCAAAAGTAACACTGCAAATCCCCGAGTATGGTCAGTATCATTTGACCACATTTGACACTTGGAAATTCTGGAAAAAATGACGGAAAAAATAGTTCAACGCGTCGCATCTGGCTGGCAAAACTTACCGGATAAATGGCCTAATAGTTTACGGCGAGTAATGGCCGCGCGAGGTATTCATACTGAACATGATCTAAGTTTTTCACTGGCGGAACTTCCCAAGCCATCGTTAATGTTGGGTATGGAGGAAGCGGTTGAATTATTAGCTAAAGTGGTCATGCAGCAACAACGAATTATGATCGTCGCTGATTTTGATACCGATGGAGCAACGAGTTGTGCCCTAGCTATTCGAGGCTTACAAGCAATGGGAGCCAAATATCTTGATTACATTGTGCCAAACCGCTTTGTTCATGGCTACGGATTAACTCCTGAATTACTGGCTGAAGTCTCTAAGGAAAATCAGCCTGATTTGTTACTAACCGTAGATAACGGTATTGCAAGTATCGCTGGGGTTGAAGCGGCACATGCGCGCGGCATGAAGGTGCTGATAACAGATCATCATCTACCCGGTGACACCTTGCCGAAGGCCGATGCGATTATTAACCCGAATCAACACGGTGATGAATTCCCGAGTAAATGTATGGCAGGAGTCGGAGTCTGTTTTTATTTATTACTTGGCTTACGTCAGTATTTACGAGCACAACACTGGTTTGAACAACAAAATATCGAAGAGCCTAAGTTAAATAGTTTTTTAGATCTGGTCGCTTTAGGTACCGTGGCTGATGTCGTACCGTTGGATAAACTCAATAGAACCTTGGTAAATTTGGGGCTAGCGAGGATACGGGCAGGCAGAGCATGTGCAGGCATTAATGCATTAATTGAGGTTTCAGGCCGCGACCTAAAAACACTCGCATCACAAGATATGGGGTTTTCAATTGCACCTCGCTTAAATGCGGCAGGGCGATTAGAAGATATGGGGATGGGGATTGAAACCCTATTGATGAATAACCCGACAGAAGCATTAAAAGCAGCCCATGTGCTGGATGACATTAATATCCAGCGACGCGTTGTCGAACAAGATATGCAAACCGATGCTTTAACGATGTTAAGCAGTATGACGTTTGATGACAATAAGCCACCATTGGGTTACTGCTTGTATGATGAGCAATGGCATCAAGGTGTGATTGGTTTATTGGCTTCGCGGATAAAAGAACGTCAGCACAGACCTGTAATCGCATTTGCACCAGGTAATGAAGGAGAAGTAAAAGGCTCGGCGCGTTCAATTCCTGGCGTGCATATTCGTGATGTATTAGCGCTGGTGGCAAATCAAGCCCCCGAAGGCATGTTAACCCGTTTTGGTGGACATGCCATGGCTGCTGGCTTAACACTCGCGACCCAAGACTTAGCTATATTTGAAGGGTTATTTCTGTCGGCATTAGAGCAAACGGTTGATCAATCAGTATTACAGCAAGAGTTACTATCAGATGGTGAATTAGATGCCGCTGAAATCACACTTACCTTGGCTGAGTTAATACCATTAGTTGCGCCATGGGGGCAGTGTTTTTCCGAACCGCAGTTTCATGGTTATTTCATGGTCACTGATATAAGAGCGGTAGGACAGCAACAAGATCATTTACGACTGACGGTAGATACAGGAAATGGTCAGCTCGTTACGGCAATGGCTTTTCGCCAGCAACAACCAGCATGGCTTAATAAAGGGAATAAAGCATTAATTCGCTATCGTTTGGCAGTCAATGACTTCAGGCAGCAACGGACGGTACAGCTACTAGTGGACAATTTACTTCAGTCCTAGAGCAGCAATACGCTTTTAATTACTCAGCAACATTGCACCAAAGCCTAAATTTAACGCACCATAACGGTGCGCTTTTAATGGCTTAAGCTTTAATGTAAGTCATTTTTATCATAAATAAGTATAGAGATCATAAGCTTGAATTAGTAGGCACGATGTGTGCATGGCTTCATAAATAGTTCATTAAATTATTTGAGGCTTGCATGAGTAACAAACAAACATTAGTTGTCATCGGTAACGGCATGGTAGGGCAAAACTTCTTAGTTAGCCTGATGGCTAGTGACATTAAAGATAACTATGATGTCATCACTTTTTGTGAAGAACCGATCCCTGCTTATGATCGTGTACACCTAAGTGAGTATTTTTCTGGAAAGACAGCAGCTGAATTATCATTAGTAGATGAGGGCTTCTTCGAAAAGAATGACATCACGATTCACCTAGGCGATAAAGCGACGGTTATTGACCGTGCTAATAAAACCGTCACATCTGAAAAAGGTAAGCTTATTGCTTACGATAAACTTGTGTTAGCGACAGGTTCTAACGCATTTGTACCTCCAATTCCGGGCAATGACCGTGAAAATTGTATTGCCTACCGGACAATAGATGATCTAAACGATATGTTGGATGCTGCTAAAACATCGAAAGTCGGTGCGGTAGTCGGTGGTGGCTTGTTAGGACTTGAGGCGGCAAAAGCATTACAAGATTTAAATTTAGTCACACATGTCGTGCAATTTGGTCCGCGGCTGATGTCTGCACAATTAGATGACGGTGGTGCTGGCTTATTGAAACAAAAAATTGAAGCATTAGGCGTTTCAGTTCTGCTGGATAAAAACACGATAAAAATTGTTGATGGTGAGGAGTGTAAACACAAAATGCTGTTTTCAGATGGCACTGAATTAGAAACAGATCTCGTTTTATACTCAGCGGGTATTCGACCACGTGATGATCTTGCAGCACAGTCCGGTCTAAAAATAGCCAATCGTGGCGGCATTATTATTGATAATCAATGCCTGACCTCGGATCAAGATATTTATGCTATTGGTGAATGTGCATCATGGAATGACCAAACATTTGGTTTAGTTGCGCCTGGTTATGCCATGGCGCGTACCGTTGTTGATCAACTTGCTGGTGGAGAGTCATCCTTTAGAGGCGCTGACATGAGTACCAAGTTGAAGTTGAATGGGGTTGATGTAGCCAGTATTGGTGATCCCCATGCTTCTGCATCAGGCTCATTGGTTTATACCTATCAGAATGGCGTCGAAGGTATTTATAAACGCCTTGTTGTCAGTAAAGACAATAAACTGCTTCTTGGCGCAGTATTAGTGGGCGATGCATCAGGTTACCCAGTATTGTCACAGTATTATCTTAATGGGATTGATTTACCGAGTAATCCGGACTCCTTAATTTTACCGGCACGCTCAGATACATCGGTTGGTCTTGGACCAGATGCGTTGCCTGCCTCAGCTCAAATCTGTTCTTGTTTTGATGTAACAAAAGGTGATATTTGTTGTTCAATTGAAGGTGGCAGTACCACATTAGGTGCCCTAAAAGCTGACACTAAAGCCGGAACAGGTTGTGGGGGCTGTGTACCATTATTAAAATCAGTTTTAGATTGCGAATTAGAAAAAGCCGGAATCGAAGTGAACACCGATATTTGTGAACATTTTGCTTATACCCGTCAGGATTTATACAACCTAATCATGGTTGAAGAGATTAAAACGTTTGGTGAACTATTAACCAAGCATGGTTCCGGTAATGGTTGTGAAATCTGTAAACAAACGATAGGTAATATTTTGGCATCGTATTGGAATGAATACGTGCTGAAAGAAGATCACCTTGGCTTACAAGATACCAATGATACGTTCTTAGCCAATATGCAAAAAGATGGTACTTACTCTGTTGTACCTAGAATGGCTGGCGGTGAAGTGACACCAGAAGGGTTAATCGCCATTGGTCAAATTGCCAAAAAGTATGGCCTTTATACCAAAGTAACAGGTGGTCAGCGGGTTGATATGTTCGGTGCGCGTGTTGATCAATTACCGCTAATCTGGCAAGAATTGATTGATGCAGGCTTTGAGAGTGGTCACGCTTACGGTAAATCATTACGTACCGTTAAATCATGTGTAGGTAGTACGTGGTGTCGTTTTGGTGTTGATGATAGTGTTGGTTTAGCGGTTGAACTTGAAAATCGTTACAAGGGCTTACGCTCACCACATAAAATTAAATTTGCTGTTTCTGGCTGTACACGGGAATGTGCTGAAGCACAAAGTAAAGATATTGGTATCATCGCTGTCGAAGGCGGTTGGAACTTATATGTGTGTGGTAATGGGGGTATGAAACCACGTCACGGTGATTTATTTGCCACAAATTTAGACAAAGAAACACTGATTAAATATATCGATCGCGTACTGACATTCTATGTTCAAACCGCTGATAGAATGCAACGGACATCTGTATGGATGGAAAATATGGAAGGTGGATTAGATTATTTGAAATCAGTTGTCATTGACGACAAGCTCGATATTTGCGATCAACTTGAAGATCAAATGCAACGCGTAGTTAATACTTATCAATGTGAGTGGAAAACAACCATAGCAGATGAAAGCAAAGTGAAACGTTTCCGTCACTTTGTTAATAGTGATAAACATGATGACAATATTATTTTTGTCGAAGAGCGTGGACAAGTTCGTCCGGCAAATATTGAAGAACGTGAATTATTAAAAGCGGAGATCGCATAATGAGCAAGTGGATAGACGTATGTAGTGTTGATGACTTGCAAGTAAACTCAGGCATATGCGCTCTGGTTCAAGGTGAACAAGTGGCTATCTTCTATATGGATAATCATTCGATTTATGCACTTAATAATTATGACCCTTTTGGTAAAGTGCATGTACTCTCGCGGGGAATGATTGGTGATATTAAAGGAGAACTGATGGTATCTTCACCATTATATAAACAGCATTTTAGTCTTAAGACGGGTATTTGTTTTGATGATGAGAGTGTGAGCGTTGCAAGTTACGGCGTGCGCATTGTAGCCGACCGCGTGGAAGTGAACCTTGATGGAGCAGCTCAATGATTCTTGATTACTATATTGCCGATGTATTTACTAAACAGATCTTTGCGGGTGCTCAAATAGCGGTTTTTCCTCATGCAGATGACTTAAGTGATAAGCAAATGGCAGCGATTGCCAGTGAAATGAATTTATCTGAAACGGTATTTGTTTCAAATCCTAGTGATGAGACAAATACACGAAGAATGCGAATTTTCTCACCATTAGCTGAAATTGATTTTGCCGGACATCCCATTATTGCCACAGCCTTTGTATTGGGCGTAAGTGGCGATATTGAAGTGCAAGATGGCATTACAGCGCTTACTTTTATTCAGAATGATGGCGCAATTGAAGTGAACTTGTCATCAAAGAATGGCGAGCCCAGTTTTGTACAATTTTCGCGAAAAGTTTCATCTATTATTGATCGCTATGCGCCTTCAGACATCGAGTTAGCTGATTTCTTATCGATTAAGCCGGAAGATATTGATCATAAAAAATATTCAACACGTTTAGTGTCTTGTGGTTTCCCGTATTTGATCGTACCTGTTTGGAATTATGAAACCGTCAGAAATGCACGGTTTAACTATGCTGCATGGAGTAAATCAGCTGCACCACTTACAGCGGCGTTGGAAATATTATTATTTTCACCTAAAACGCCTTATATCGACGCTAATTTTAATGCGCGATTGTTAGGACCTAATATCGGTATTCATGAGGATCCTCCTGTAGGTAGTGCGATGCCGGCTTTTGCTTCTTATTTATGTTCATATGATTTTACTCAGCAAGGAACTCACACATTTGCTGTTGATCGTGGTGATGATAAAAATAGGCGCAGTGTGCTTAATATTGAAATGGATCATAAAGCACAAGCGGAGCTGACATTGAGAATTGGTGGCGAAGCGGTGTTAGTTGCAGAAGGTAAAATGCATATTCCTGATAGCAATGACTAATAATTTTATAGCCTAATGAAAGAGAAATTAATCCTTATAGGCAATGGTATGGCGGGTATGCGAACCGTTGATGAACTGTTGAAACTCGCCCCTGATAAATACGATATAACGGTGTTTGGTGCTGAACCACATGGTAATTACAATCGTATTATGCTGTCACCAGTGTTAGCGGGTGATAAAACGATTGATGAAATTATTATTCATGATTTGCAATGGTATCAGGATAAAGGCATCACATTACACACAGGCAAATCAATTATCGACATTGATCGCAGCCATCAAACTGTCATCGCTGATGATGGTACGAAAGCCGAGTACGACAAGCTGATATTAGCCACGGGTTCTAACCCTGTTATTTTGCCGATAGAAGGTAAACAACTGGATGGGGTGATCAGTTTTCGTGATATTAATGATGTCAATCTGATGATTGAGACAGCTAAAACACATAAAAAAGCCATCGTCATTGGTGGTGGTTTATTAGGCCTAGAAGCCGCCAATGGTTTAATGATTCAAGGTATGGATGTGTCAGTTGTTCATCGAGGTAATATCTTAATGAATCAGCAACTCGACCAAGTAGCATCCGACTTAATGCTTGATGAGCTAAAAGCTAAAGGTATGCACTTTTTGATGAATCACGATACTGCAGAATTGATAGGCGGTGATCGTGTTGAAAAAGTGCGTTTTAAAGATGATACAGAAGTAATGGCTGATTTAGTTATTATGGCCGTTGGTGTTCGCCCGAACATCGAGCTTGCCAAAAAATCAGGCATTATGTGTGAACGGGGGGTGCTGGTGGATGATACCTTGAAAACCTATTCTAAAAATATCTATGCTGTCGGTGAATGTGTGCAATATCGTAATGAAACATTTGGCTTAGTGGCACCGCTCTATGAGCAAGCTAAAGTCTGCGCTGCGCAATTGGCAAGTGTAAGCGGTGATAAATATAAAAGCTCAGTGACGGCAACTAAGTTAAAAGTGACAGGTATTAACTTATTTTCAGCTGGTGATTTCAATGGCGATGAATTATCTGAAACATTGCTGTATCAAGATCCATCACGTCATATTTATAAAAAGCTGGTGCTGAAAGATAATAAAATTATTGGTACCTTACTCTATGGTGATACCACTGACGGTAATTGGTATTTTTCTTTACTGGATGAGCAGAAAGATATTTCAGGGTTTCGAGAAGATATTTTATTTGGTCAACATCAGGTTGATGAGGATCGATTATGAATAAGGTAGTGACAACGTCAACCACTTGTCCTTATTGTGGTGTGGGTTGTGGCGTTATAGCGACCAAGAAAGCCGATGGTAGTATGTCAGTTAACGGAGACAAAACCCATCCTGCTAATTTTGGACGTTTATGCTCAAAAGGATCTGCCTTAGCAGAGACGGTCGATCTTGATGGGCGTTTACTTCATCCTCAAATCAATGGCAAGCACACATCTTGGGATTCCGCCTTAGATGCGGTGGCTGATGGCTTTAAAAAAGTGATTGATGATCACGGTCCTGATGCCGTGGCATTTTATGTTTCAGGTCAACTATTAACCGAAGATTATTATGTGGCCAACAAGTTGATGAAAGGCTTTATTGGCAGTGCCAATATTGATACTAATTCAAGGCTGTGTATGTCATCGGCCGTCGCGGGCTATAAACGTGCATTTGGTAGTGATTCCGTACCCTGTAATTATGACGATCTGGAAAATGCCGACCTCATTGTTATTGTTGGGTCTAATACGGCATGGTGTCACCCTGTCGTATTTCAGCGAATTACTAAAGCTAAACACGATAATCCCAATTTAAAAATTATCGTGATTGATCCACGTAAAACCGCTACCTGCGAGATTGCCGATTTACATTTACCGCTTAAATCAGGGGCCGATGCCGCTTTATTCAATGGTTTATTAAGTTATCTAAATCAAAGCAATAAGATTGATTGGGCGTTTGTTAATCACTATACCGATGGTTTTGCTGATGCCCTCATGTCAGCGCAAGCATCCAGTTTGACCCTTGATCAAGTGGCACAAAATTGTGGGTTAAATAGCCAAGATATCGAGCAATTTTTTAAGTTATTTGCCGATACAGAAAAAGTGGTGACTTTGTACTCACAAGGGGTGAATCAGTCTTCATCAGGTACCGATAAATCAAACAGTATTATCAATTGTCATCTAGCGACTGCACGCATTGGTAAACCAGCAATGGGCCCGTTTTCGATTACCGGTCAACCCAATGCAATGGGGGGGCGTGAAGTCGGGGGATTATCGAATCAACTTGCAGCTCATATGGATATTGAAAATGCAGCGCATCGTGACTTAGTATCTCGTTTTTGGCAAACAGACTATTTAGCAACAGCAGCAGGTGCAAAAGCCGTTGATATGTTTAATGATGTGGCCAGTGGCAAAATTAAAGCGATATGGATTATGGCCACCAATCCAGTGGTGACGATGCCTGATGCTGATAAAGTACGCGATGCATTAAAAGCCTGTGAGTTAGTCGTTGTGTCTGATTGTGAAGAATTTACGGATACGACGGCCTGTGCTGATATCGTATTACCCGCATTAGCATGGGGCGAAAAATGTGGCACCGTCACCAATTCAGAACGTCGAATTTCGAGGCAACGCAATGTCTTACCTCATCCAGGAGAAGCAAAGGAAGACTGGTGGATAATCAGCCAAGTCGCTATACGCTTCGGTTTTGAACAACACTTTAACTATCAATCAAGTGCCGATATCTTTCGCGAACATGCCGCCTTATCTGGCTTTGAAAACAACGGTGTACGGGACTTTGATATCAGTGGCTTAGCCACTTTGACTGACGAAGAATATGATCAACTTGAGCCAGTGCAGTGGCCGGTTACTATCGATAAACCAGAAGGTACTGCACGGTTATTTACTGATAATAAATTCTTTACTGCCAATGGCAAAGCGCAATTTATTGCTATTACCCCTCGTTCTCCTGTTAATACCACGAGTGATGATTATCCACTGGTATTGAATACAGGCCGTGTTCGCGACCAATGGCACACCATGACGCGTACAGCACGTAGTGCTAAATTGAACGGCCATATCGCTGAACCTTTTGTTGATATCAACCCCGTTGATGCTGAAAAATGGTCGGTGAAAGATCATGACTTAGCCAAAATTGAAAGCCGATGGGGCACAATGTTGGCTCGCGTACAAATTACCGATAATCAACGGGTTGGTAATATTTTTGTACCGATGCATTGGACACAACAAAATTCGACATTATCGCGTGTTGATGCCGTGGTTAATCCTGTCGTTGATCCTATTTCTGGTCAGCCAGAATCAAAACATACGCCTGTTAAAATTAGCCCATATCAAGCAGTTTGGCATGGCTTTATTTTATCCAGAACACGTTTAAAACTCAGTAATGATGATTATTGCGTGAGTGTGAAAGGCGAACAATTCTGGCGTTATGAATTAGCGGGTGAATCTGCAATTACCGACTATTCAGCTTGGGCAAAACAACAATTAGCCGATGAAGTTGAAGAGGGTGACTGGTTAGAATTTGTCGATGTAAAAGCCCAGCGTTTTCGTGCAGGTATCATCAAAAATAATCAATTAGAAGCCGTGGTATTTTTGGCTCCTAATTACGAATTACCGACTCGCACATGGTTGAGTAATTTATTCACCGAATCCCCTTTAAGTGATGAATCTCGCTCGAACTTACTTGCAGGAAAACCGGGTGCCGATCAAGCTGATGTCGGTGCTTTAGTTTGTGCTTGTTTTGGTGTCGGTGAAAACACAATCAAAGAAGCGATCACCTGTGGTGCAGCTAAATCAGTTGAAGATATCGGCAAGCAACTTAAAGCAGGCACCAACTGTGGGTCGTGTATTCCTGAAATTAAGAAGTTGTTTGAGTAATATTTATTCGGATCAATATGATTATTTATTTCATATTGATAACTCGAATCGGTTAGGATAGGACCGTCCAAAAGAGTTGGCTAATAATTCCCTTTTTTTACTTTAATATGCACTTACTAGGAATTTTAGTCCGTATATGAGTAGAAATTACAGGGAATTTTTATTCCTGTTAACAACAAGTTATGTAACTACAAGAGTATTGTGATGGAATTAAGAATCGTTACAGAAAAAACTATTAATGGAATATCGACTAGAACAAATAATGCGACAGAAATGAGTCCAAATGGAAAAATCCCCGCATTGTGGCAATCTTTCGATGAAAGTATTCCTGTTGACTATAAAAATGGTGAACGTGTTTATGGCGCTTACTACAACTACGAATCAGACCATAACGGAATGTTCACCGTTCTCGCGGGGTTTGATGGTCAGACATACCCATCAGATGTAGATATTGAGCAAATAACTATTCCTAAAGGTAAGTATCTAGTGTTCACACAAAAAGGGGAAATGCCCCACATCGCCATCAATGCATGGACAGAGGTATGGGAATACTTCTCTAATGAGAACTGTGAGCATCAAAGGTTATTTTCAACAGACTTTGAATATTACCCAAACGGCAATGTAATAGAAGTCCATATCGCGGTGCAATAGTTACATAACAAGTTGCTGTGTTTCAATGGGGTCATGTGTTTCAATGGGGTCAGATCAAATTGAAAATTGTTAAATGCCATAACGACGCTTGAGCTGCCCAACATCAAGAATAGTGATATTAGAAAGAGCTTGTATACTGACATTTAAAACTAGATTAGTTTATGTTTACACGACAACTTATAATTTTATCAATAGCACTAAATTAAAATGATTTATGGCGAGTGTTTTATTTCGTTAACCCTCAATACTTTAACTGTATTCCATGCTAATTATTAACGATCTTCAGAAAAGGGGACAATATCAATGAACCGCCGCAAAAAAAGTATTGATATCGTCAAGTCTCGCATAAAAAAGGCGAAAGCTAAGTTAGCAACCAACAATAAACCTAAATACAAGAGTAAAGCTGAGCGAGCAAAACTTGAAGAAGAATCGATTGAAGAAACCGTAGTCATTCCAGATAGCTCAAAGTAAGCATAATCTGTCTCTAAGTGACAATGGATTTAAATTAATGCGTGCAGTATGCTATATATTATTGTAAGTGACAGACATCATTAAATAGTAATGAGTCATCAGCTGGAGAATAGTTTTGATTCGATTAGTTTACACGAGCTCAGCAACCCTTGTACCAACGGATTCTGATTTAATGGAACTTCTCTTTCAAGCGCAAAGCCGCAACCTTCAGCTTAATATTACAGGCATTTTACTTTATGGTATTGGTACCTACCTACAGGTTTTAGAGGGTGAGCCAGAAGATGTTCACACTGTTTATCAATCAATTCTTAATGACGATAGAAGTAATCATCATGTTGCACTGATTGAAGAAGAAATTACTCAACGTGATTTTCCTGATTGGTCAATGGGCTTTAGAAATATAGAAACGTGTGAGTCAAAGTATTTGCCAGCTGGATTTGTCGATGTGTTTGATGGCAAATGGGCTGATGATTTTGCCACAAAAAATAGTGCCAACACCGTTAAGTTATTGTTAAGCTTTGCCAAACACCTCTGATCATTTCCGAGATTTATACTGAGCGTTTATTTCCAACTCATAGATACCGTTGCCTGAACAATTATCTATGAGTTACTTAATTTAATCTGCTAAAAATACGAATTAATACGATTATTTTACCTAGTCCCATATGTGTGCAAGTTAACAATTCACTGCGTTTAATTGGTGCGATATTGGCTGAAATAATAAGTCCGAAATAGGTAATGCATTGATTTAAATATACAAAAACTATTGGCATGCTGATTGCTTTTACCTAATTAAACTCTGCAAGGGCGTGGAAAATATTTAAAGTTTTAATGGTGACGAAGCCATATCTAACAGGTTTAGATATGGCTTTTTGTTTTTATTGTAAGGAAGATAATAATGAATTTCACAAGAAAACCAATCGTATTCGTACTGATTGCGTCTGGAGTTGGCTCAATCGGGGCAATTAATAGTGCTCATGCTGAAGATGCGTTTCTTGATGCATTAACAGGCGGAAAAGTGAGTTTTAGTGCTCGCGCGCGTTATGAGGGCGTATCTGAAGATAATACTAAGAAAGATGCTGATGCCTACACGCTTCGTACGACATTAGGTTACAAAACAGGGAGCTTCAACGGTTTCGGTGCTTTTGTCGAGTTTGAAGATGTGCGTGCCGCAGGCGGTGAAAAATTTAACAACTTTGAAAATAGCCATACGACTTATTCTGTCGTAGCTGATCCGGTTGGTACAGAGGTTAATCAAGGTTATTTAAGTTACAACGGCTTTAATACTGAATTTAAATTAGGTCGCCAAGAAATCACGTATCGTAATGTGCCATTCCATCGCTATATTGGTAATGTAATATGGCGTCAAAACCATCAATCATTTGATGGTTTGAGTATTGTTAATAGGTCACTTGAAAATACAACAATGAGTTACGCTCACATCGAGAATGTTAATACTATTTTTGGTGAAGATAGCCTGACGAAACCACAAAATATTAATATGAACACCGATTTGTTCAATGTTCAGTATAGTGGATTACCAATCGGTGATTTAGAAGGCTATGCTTACCTAATCGAAAACGAAGATGCAAAAGCTAGCTCATCTCAGACCTTTGGAGCACGCTTATCAGGTGCTCAAGCAGTGAATGCGAATTGGAAAGTTCTTTATACCGCGGAACATGCCAATCAAGGCGATTATAAAGAGGGCACAATGGACGATCAAAACTACTACCTTGCTGAGCTAGGTGGTCAATATAAAAGTTGGGTTGCTAAATTCTCCTATGAAATGCAAGAGGGGGATGGCACCTCTAGTTTCAAAACACCGCTAGGCACTAATCATGCTTTCCAAGGTTGGGCCGATATGTTCTTATCAACACCTAGCAGAGGTTTAGAAGACCTGTATTTCACGGTCATTGGCAATGTAATGGGAGTCAGGTTGGTCGGTGTCTATCACGATTTTGAAACGGATAAAGATACGCTTGATGCAGGTAATGAATTTGATCTTCTTGCCCAAAAAACTTTCAACAAGCACTATATCATCGGCATGAAATATGCTGATTATAATGCTGGTGATCCATCATTGGGCTATGTTGATACAGAAAAATTCTGGCTTTATGGTCAAGTTAAGTTTTAAAAAATAGTCTTACCTTTGTACTAGCCGAGCAATACGAGTATTGCTCGGCTTTTTTATTTTTATAACAGCTAAATTATTCCGACATGGCTGATTAAAGGAATACCAGGCAGTTGGTAGTGATCTTTTATTGGTGCATATAGTCAATTTATGCACTTTATTCGTGCGCCCTATGGGTGGATAGGTTTATAAGTAATTGAATTTAATGATTATAATTTATGGCATTATTTCTGCATTACTTGTATTAAGTAATCGTTTTTAAGTTTTCAGCTTTAGATTACTTATTTTCTCTCTCAAAGAAACTAAGTGTGGGATGAGCCATGGTTATTTGGGCTCATCCTTTTTTTTGATTCATTCATAAGGATTAGGTGATGGGTTATTTAATCGATGTTATGTATTTATTACGCGAATTATTGAAGCTAACATTCATGGTAATTATTTCACCATTGGGCTTAGTTGCAGTTTATTTTATCAGTTGGAAATAACATGATGTTGACAAGGAGTTGGACGCCTAATTAAAGCCAATCGCTATGCTGGGTATCAATAGATTATTGATAAAAAGATGATAGTGGATGTGTAAAGAAATTTTGACGCATTTATCTACATTCTCTAATTAGTCCATAGTAGGACTGTCTGCTTGCTTACTTACGCACCTCGCAACGCCTAATTAAAATAAATATTTATGTCATTAAACGTTATAAATACAATCATTATCAGCGATAAAAACCAGTCAACACTTATGTTCAAGCATGCCTTTGAATCAACTGAATATAAAGTCATTTTTGAGAGCCATCGCCTAGATAATCAGGCATATTCTAAATGGATGATTGAGCCCGATGTGTTGGTCGTGATCAAAAATAAAATTGATGTCGACACGTTGACCCAAATAAAAACAATTAATGAGCAGTACCCATTACCTATTATTGTCTTCACACGTTCAGACAGTAATCAGCTGATTGATCAAGTCATTGATTCTGGTATCAGCAGCTTTATTGTTGATGGTCTACATGAAAATAGAATTATCTCAATTTTAAAAACAGCACAAGTTCGATTTAATCGTGAGCAACAACTGCTTAAGCAGCTAGATAATCTGAGAACAAACTTAGCGGACAGAAAGATTATTGACCGTGCGAAAGGCATAATTATGGAACAAAGACAATGTTCTGAAGCTGAAGCGTATAAGTTATTACGTACGTCTGCAATGAAGCAAAATTTAAAATTGGCAACGCTTTCACAAACTATCTTGGTGTTATTTAATCAATAAATGCCTCAGAAGCGATTGACCGCTATTTAATCTGCACTACAAAGGTGAAAAAGTAAGTTAATTAATTTACCTTTTAATAATAAGTACTATTACAACAATACCCTTTGATTGGTGCTAAAACGACCTATCTTAATAGATGATACTTTGATGCAAACAGGTCAGTTTGTCTTTTAGGTATTTTATAGCCGAACTACTGCACTAAAATGGCTAGTAGAAGAGCATTAGTAGGCACTTTTTTGGTGCGGACAGACTGTTTAGCAGGCTATTTAATAGCGTACTGATTAAATAATATCTAGAATAAAAGTGATATTTAACAGAGGGCTAGCATCTATAAAAACTAGTTGGCATGATTTCCGCTTAATTGATCACAACCAATATCGGTTATTGTTATTAAGGACGACAATTCAATGTCTACACAAAAACTGAAGTTATTATCCTTTAGTGGTAATGCTCGGATGCTCCACCTTAGCTGGATGGCTTTTTTTATTAGTTTTGTGGTTTGGTTTAACCATGCCCCATTACTGATTTCGATTCAAGAGTCACTAGGTCTTACTAGTCAACAAATCAAAACGATATTGATCCTTAATGTGGCCTTAACCATTCCTGCTCGTATTATTGTGGGCATGTTAGTTGATAAGTATGGCCCTAAAATCATGTATTCCTTATTACTTGGAATATCGAGTTTTATCTGTTTCTTCTTTGCTTTAGCTGACACATTTGAACAATTAGCGGCTGCCCGTTTTATGTTGGGCTTTGTAGGTGCTGGTTTTGTGATTGGTATTCGGATGATTTCAGAATGGTATCCAGCAAAACAAGTGGGACTTGCTGAAGGTATTTATGGCGGCTGGGGTAACTTTGGCTCAGCTGCTGCTGCGATGACGTTACCGACAATTGCATTGATGTTTGGTGGTGAAGATGGCTGGCGTTATGCCGTAGGACTCACCGGTGCGATTGCATTGGTTTATGCCTTTATTTATTACAATGGGGTATCAGATACGCCTAAAGGCTCAACTTACTTTAAACCGAAAAAATCAGGTGGGATGGAAGTCACGAGTGTCGGTGATTTCTTTTTGTACCTTGTTATGAATATTCCTTTATATGCCGCATTAGCATTATTAGCGTGGAAATTATCACCGAATGGTGTGAGTTTATTAACCGCTGGTGTTGCGCAAACAATTTATATTGGATTAGGGGTTTTATATGTGTATCAGGCTTACCATATTTACCAAGTAAATAAAGCTATTTTCACTACACCGGTTCCTGAAATACACCGTTATAAATTTAAACAAGTAGCCGTATTAGATTTAGCCTACCTTGCAACATTTGGTTCTGAATTAGCGGTTGTTTCAATGTTACCTTTATTTTTCCATGATACTTTTGAAATTAGTGCTGTTCAGGCTGGTTTATTAGCTTCAGGATTTGCATTTATGAACTTAGTATCGCGGCCTATCGGTGGTTTATTTAGTGATCGCTGGGGTCGTAAACGTACTTTAACTGTTTGTATTACGGGTTTGGCTGTCGGTTATTTTGTAATGAGCTTAATCACACCTGAATGGGCGATTGTCTTTGCAGTATTAGCGACGATGGCATGTTCTTTCTTCGTTCAAGCGGGTGAGGGCGCAGTATTTGCTGTAGTGCCACTTGTTCAACGTCGTTTGACTGGACAAGTGGCTGGTATGGCGGGTGCCTATGGTAATGTCGGCGCCGTTACATTCTTAACCGTTTTATCATTAGTTTCAGCACAAACATTCTTCCTTGTTATTGCTGGAACGGCGGTTGTGACGTTAATTGCAGTGCAATTTATGGATGAACCAAAAGGTCAGATGGCAGAAATCCTTCCTGATGGCACTGTTCAAATGATTGATGTTCATTAATTAATAGCGTGTATTTAAGTTAGACTAGAACAGTCTGCTCTTATCATAAGGGTGGGCTGTTTTTGTTTTAAGGTGAGAGATAATGACAGCAAAATTACGAGTGGCCGTTGGTTCATATTCAGTCAAAGGACTGAAAGAAGAAAATCAAGATTCTTTAGGTTACTTTATTCCCGATAATTTAAATTTGTTGTCAGCGAAAGGTGCCGCTTTTACACTCGCAGACGGTGTGAGTAGTAGTGCAGAAGCTAAACAGGCTAGTCAGGCTTGTGTGACAGGTTTTTTAAGTGATTATTTCAGCACACCGGATTCTTGGTCGGTCAAAAAATCAGGTGGCAAAGTACTGACCTCAATTAACACCTGGCTTTATGGTCAAAGTAATCAGTTTCAAGATGCATCACGTGGCCTCGCCAGCACATTTTGTGGCTTAGTGATTAAATCAACCACCGCTCACCTTTTCCATGTCGGTGATTCTCGAATTTATCTCCTCCGCAAGAATACTATCGAACAACTTACCGTTGATCATCGCATTCAAATGCCCGGTCAAAAAGAGTATCTAGGTCGTGCAATGGGGGTAGATTATCGCTTAGATATTGATTACAAAACACTCTCCGTTGAATTGGGGGATATGTTCTTTATCTCGACAGATGGTGTGCATGATTTTTTGTCAGATAAGACACTTCAGAACATATTGTCTAAGGGTGAAAAAGGCTTAACGAAGTTATGCGAACAGATCGTTGCTCAAGCCCTTGAGAAGGGCAGTGATGATAATGTGAGTTGTCAGTTAATGCGAGTCGATGAATTACCCTCACAAGATGCTGAGGAGGTGTTTGCCAAACTCACCGAGCTACCTTTTCCCCCAGAGCTTTACGAAGGGGTAATTTTAGACGGTTATCGAATTACCAGAGAATTACACGCTAGCTCGACCAGTCAGCTTTATATGGCGATTGATACCGAGACGAATGAAAAAGTCGTGATCAAAACACCTTCTGTTAACTTTGAAGATGATCCCGCTTATTTAGAGCGTTTTCAAGTTGAAGAGTGGGCGGGACGACGTATTGATAGCCTTCATGTCATCAGAACAATAGATCAAGTACGACCAAGACGATTTCTTTATTACGTCATGGAATATATTGAAGGAAAAACCTTAGAACAGTGGATTGAAGATCAAACGGAACCCGATCTGACGGTGATTAGAAATATTGTTTCTCAAGCTATTTCTGGATTACGGGCTTTTCATCGTTTAGATATGTTACATCAGGATATTAAGCCAGGAAATATCATGATTACCACCGAGGGCTTGGTTAAAATTGTTGATTTTGGTTCAACTAAAATTGCTGGTATCGCTGATATTTCTACACCCGTTGAGCGTAAAGAATTGTTGGGAACAAAAAACTACACTGCGCCTGAATACCTGCTCGAAAAGCCAGGCACCACTCAATCGGATTTATTTGCTTTGGGCTGCATCATTTATGAAATGATTACGGGCAAATTACCCTATGGTGACAAACTGTCGAGAGCATCTAATTATGCGTCATTACATCGCTTAAAATATATTCCTATCAGCACCCATAGAAGCAATATTCCTCATTGGGTTGATAAGGCGATAAGAACAGCTGTTCAAATTGATCCTACTAATCGCTATGAGAAGTTATCTGAACTTGAAAGTGATCTGAGAAAACCCAACCCCACTTATTTGAATGAAGAATTACTACCTTTAATAGAGCGTCATCCTTTAGGGTTTTGGAAAACGCTTTCAGGCATCTTGTTTGTGACTAACCTTATTCTTATCTATTTGATGATTGTATAAGCATGACACTTGAAGCTAGTGTTAGATATTGAGTGCTTCAATCTGTACTTGTTGCCTGAAGCCATCGAGTTCATCACCTGAAAATAATTCAGTACCAGGATGAATAACTGTGCCGGCACCACACGCAATGCCATAACGGAGGGCCTGTTTTGGGTCATTAAATAGGCTGAAGCCTGCGACTAAGCCTGCCACCATTGAGTCGCCAGCGCCGACAGTAGTATTCACTTTAACATCAATGGCTTGTGCGTAATAGCTGTTGTCAGGGCTCACTAATATTGCACCTTCATCACCCAATGAAACACAAACATGCGTGATGCCTTGCTGCTGTAATCGTCGTGCTTCTTTAGCAACTTCTTGAATAGTGGGCAGCTCACGTTTGATAATGGTCTCTAGTTCGTAACGATTAGGTTTAATTAGGAAAGGTTTGGCATCGATGGCATGACGAAGGGCATCACCATGGGTATCGACGATGGGCTTGCCACCGTTAGCATTGATCCGTTCGACAAGCTTGGCATATAGGGTATTAGGGACATTCGATTGACAAGAGCCAGTGATAACGCCAAAGCCATTACCGGTTTGATCAACAAAGTTATCAATGATGGCCGTTAATTGTTGTTGTGGGATATCAGTCCCCGCATCGGTCACTTGATATTGTGTTGCCGTGTCCAGTTCGATGATGGTGCTATTAATACGTGTTTCTCCATCCACATATTCGTAAGAAACGTTAATAAGCTGTTGTTTTAATAGTCGTTGTAACAGTTGTCCTATATCGCCAGCAACAATACATAAAGTATGAGCATTCATGTTCATGCGTTGAAATGCGCGACCAATATTGATGCCGTTACCCCCGGGATCATGGCGAGCTAAATCAGAACGGGATTTCTGCTCAGGTATAAGTTTGGATACGTGATAAGTAACATCCAGAGCGGGATTGAGGCATAAGGTGGTGATGGTTGATGCTGGGGGGATTTTAAACACGTTAACGCCCTTGTTCATTTTACTTCGTGCTTCAGCTAATGGTCATTGATGGAGCGGAGTGCAAGGCTCCGCTCCATCAAATGCATTTTAAAGACTTATTTAGCTATGATTTCAAACATCGTCCGGTCAACGCCAACATTACCGGTTTTTTTATCAAATAAATAGACAATCGCCTTGTAATAGCCAGGTTCTGTAATGATAGTTTTACCTGTAAATAAACCCACTGGGCCTTTGAAACCTAAGTTCACTTCAGCTACTTTGACTTCATTTTGCATTAAGATTGCCGTGGCTTCGTAATTACTCGGATCCCAAAGGCCATCAGGGTAAATAGGGCAACCACATAAGAGGGATGCTTTTGTAAAAATATCGACTTGACCACCTTCTAACACCCGTGTCCAAGCATCAACAATAAAGCCCGGCATATTAAGCGTAATGCCATCACCTAAAATATCTTTACCTGGAATTACCCAGCTGGTAACGGTGGCTTCTTGTAATGACTGACGATAGGCATAAGGACCAACTAGTTTAAAACGTAATAGGCGAGGACTAGAAATATCAACTTTGGCTAAAAATCCAGCAGTCGTATCATCTGTTAAAGTCTGGTCGCGTGAAATGGGCTCTTTGATAAGTACATTGGTGCTACCCGTATCACCGTTAATCCAACCTTGGTCGAGAATTTCACCCGTTTCAGCATCTTCAACAATGACTTTTACACCACCCACACTCGTACCAATATATTTAGCATCAACCGCTTTAGCTCGAACCATTACTCTGGTTTCAGTGGCAAAACTATTAGCACTAAGGGCAAGCCCCATTGCCGTTATAGTGAATAATTTTATTAATGTCATGATGTGCTCCTATGTCTGTCTGGAATAATTTATTTTATGTCTTAAGCTTGAGTTTCAGGTGGAATATCTGATCCTGCACTCCAGTTGTCAAAGCCACCTATCATCGATTGAACGTTAGAAAAGCCAAGTTGTTGCAAGGTTGCTGTGGCTAATGCTGAGCGACCGCCACTTTTGCAATAGACGACAATAGAACTTGTTTTATCCTGAAAATCTGGATGATTAGCAATCATAAACTCCAACATGCCACGTGAAATATGACGAGCATTATGGATATGTCCGGTTTCAAACTCGAGTAATTCGCGTACATCGAGTGGAATACTGCCTGTTGCGAATAATGAGTTTGCTTGCGGAATAGTGATTTCAGTGATCTCGGCTTTTGCGGCCTGAACCAAATCCATTGCTGACTTTGCCATATTGATACCTCGGTTAATAAGCGTTAATTGTTTAGTTACCTAGCTATTTCATCACTTGAAAAAAGGCACTCGCCATATTGTTGATAAACAGCTTCGTGTTAGAAAATAAAACAAACTGACTGTGATTGCTAGCATTAATACTGCCCATGAAACAGCATGTTGAATAAACCAATCTTGCTGGATAGCTACGGGTAACTCTGTAGCAACAAGTAATAATGCGATCACTATAATAAATAGTGAAAAACTTTTACGAAGGGTATTTACTGACACCTTAAGCGCAACTTTTCCACCTATGAATGCACCTGTAACAGCCACTAAACTGATGATGACAATTAACTGGAAATCTAAACTTATTGTTTGATAATGAGCAACAAAACCAGATGCAGTATTGAATGAAATCACAAACAGTGACGTGCCAATAGCCGTGGGGAGGGTTAAATTAAGTAATATAACGAGGGCAGGGACGACCAGAAACCCGCCGCCAGCACCTACGGTACCAGTTACAATTCCAACAATAAGACCAATCACTAAGATTGTTACGGTGTAGTGATTCGCCGTATTGATATCACAATGTGACAATTCATTTCTATGGCATAACATGGCAATACTACTAGCCAACATAATGGCCGCTAGAATAAGTAATAGCGATTGTGGTGGAAATAAGGATGAGAGTTGCGCACCGATGACGGCACCCACAATTCCGCTTAAACTGAGCAGTGAGCCTTCTCGCCATAGCACATGATGGTGTTTCGCATGTTGCCATGTAGAGATAACACTCGTAATACAGATTATGAGTAATGAGGTTGTAATCGCTTGGTCGACAGGCATAGTCAGACCATAATGTAATAGTGGGACGGTTAATATTCCACCGCCGCCACCAAAAAGACCTAATGTAATGCCAATTATCATTGCTAAGCCGATCACGGGTATCATAGTCATTAATTGATTGCTGAGATAATTTAATATTAGCAGTTACTAATTTATAAAGACAGCCATTTTGGAATTACTTATTTATGTTTGCTTATATTGTTAGAAGAGTTTTGTACGCATTTCCTATCTTGATTGGGGTTAATGCTTTGACGTTTGCCTTGTTTTTTATGGTTAATACGCCAGATGATATGGCGCGAATGAATTTAGGTGCTAAATACCTTACCCAAGAAGCCGTTGATGCATGGAAAGAAGATCGTGGTTACGATAAGGCATTGTTGTGGAATTCAGATAGCGAAGGCTTAAACAAGGCGACAGATACGATTTTCTTTGATAAATCTGTGTCCTTATTTGCATTTGATTTTGGTCAAGCTGATGATGGTCGTGATATTGGTCAAGATATTAAAACGAGAATGTGGCCTAGTCTAGCGATAGCTATTCCCATATTTTCTATTGGTTTATTAGTCAATATTACCTTTGCCTTATTGATGGTATTTTTTCGAGCAAGTTACCTTGATCTTGGCGGGGTAATTCTATGCGTCATCATCATGTCGATTTCAGGCCTTTTTTATATTATTGGCGGGCAATTTCTGGTAGGTAAGTTAATGCAGCTAGTCCCAATATCAGGTTATGGCCAAGGTTTTAGCGCGATAAAATTTTTAGTTTTGCCTGTCGCAATCGGTATCGTTTCTGGAATTGGTGCAGGTTCACGTTGGTACCGTACTTTATTTCTAGAAGAAGTATCGAAAGAGTATGTTCGTACCGCGCGAGCAAAAGGCTTATCAGAAGTTAAAGTATTATTTAAACACGTGCTTAAAAACGCAATGATTCCTATTTTAACCGGTGCGGTTGTGGTGATTCCTTCACTGTTTATGGGAAGTTTGATTCTCGAGTCATTCTTTGGCATACCGGGATTGGGTAGTTACACTATTGATGCTATTAATGCCCAAGATTTTGCTATTGTAAGGGCGATGGTTTTTCTTGGCTCTGTACTTTATATAGTTGGTTTAATGCTAACAGACTTATCTTATACTCTTGTCGATCCTCGAGTACGCTTAGATGGATAAGTTTACTGATTTACGCCGTGGTGCTTTAGCCTGCCATGCGTTGACTGATCCACTCATTAAAGTAGAACAAACACAAAAGTTATACCATCAATGGATTGCTGGGGAATTAAACCTGACAAATGATGCTGTTACGGTGCCTGATGAGGCGGGGTATCCTGATAAACCAGAACTTGTTGCACCACGTGATTTACCACGTCGTCGTAACAGTGCTGATACTGGTGTTGCGACACTGATTCATGCTGTTACTCACATTGAATTTAATGCCATTAATTTAGGTTTAGATGCCATAGCTCGATTTGCTGATCTACCCAGACAGTTTTACGATGATTGGCTGAGAGTGGCATTTGAAGAATCACAACATTTCACCTTATTACGGGATCACTTATTAACTCTTGGCTATGATTATGGTGATTTTCCCGCACATAGTGGTATGTGGGAAATGGCTCAAAAAACGCATCATGATGTGTTAATTCGAATGGCTTTAGTGCCACGTGTTCTAGAAGCGAGAGGCTTGGATGTAACACCAAAAATGATGAATAAACTTAGAGGAGGCGGTGATCACCGCGCTGTTGAAATTTTAGAGATTATTTTACGTGAAGAAATTGGCCATGTAAAAATAGGCACACATTGGTTTAACTATCTTTGTGAACAGCGGAATGTCGATTCATTAGCCACATTTAAAGACTTATTAGATAACTATTTCTCAGGTGAGCTACGAGGTCCATTTAATACAGAAGCGCGCAAACTTGCAGACTTCACAGATGATGAAATGGCACTGTTAGAAGGTAGGTAATTGAGAGAATTTAACAATTTTCAACCCGAGCTTAGGTTGCTTGCATTTCATTTTTGATCTAACTCTTTTCAGTAGCAGGTGACTAATTTTCTGGAGCTAATACTGAGAAATTAGGTCGCTGGATGCTGGTAAAGTATCACAAATGAGCATGCTTTTACTTCGCGTCTTCCTCAGCCTTCTTTTTTTGCATTTCAGCTTGTTGGCGGCGTGACTCTTTAGGATCGGCGATAAGTTTACGGTAAATTTCAATCCGATCTTTATGACGAAGTGCCCCATTGAGCTTACACATTTTACCGAAGATGCCGACTTTGTCGCTACTGAGATCTATTTGTGGATAAGTTTCTAATACTCCAGAGCGCTTAATGGCTTCTTCAACCGTGCAATCTTTGGCGACTTCTATCGATAAAATGACTTGCTCTTCTGGTAAAGCATAAGCCACTTCAATAGTAATGGTATTCGTCTGATTATGCGTTGCCATAGATATCCTGAGCGCGTTTACAAAAGGCATCCACTAAAGAGCCCGAAATTTGAGTAAAAATTGGACCAAGTGCCATGCTGATGATACGGTTTGAAAACTCAAAATCCATATCTAATTGAATGCGACACCCTTGGTTATCGCCAATCATGCCAAATTGCCAGTGGCCTTCTAGATGTTGGAAAGGGCCATCAATGAGTGCGATATCAATAGACTCTCCTGATACCAAAGTATTTTTGGTTGAAAATACATGATGAATGCCACCTTTAGCTAAATCTAGAGATGCTGTGATAACCGTATCAGATTTAGTTAATATTTTACTGCCTCGGCACCAAGGCAAAAAAGAAGGATATGCCTCTACATCATTGACCAAGTCAAACATTTGGTCGGGGCTAAACATAACGAGCGAACTACGTGTGATTGTTGTCATAGATGGAATAACTTACCCTAAAAATCCAATAACGTTTAAGAATACAATAATAATAGCTAAGGGGGTAATGTAACGAATAAGAAGTCGCCAAACAAAATAGAAGAAAGGTACTCTAATTGCCAGTTCTTGTTCAGAATTATTTTTTGATACCGCCCAACCAGCAAAGATAGCGATAAATAAGCCGCCAATCGGTAATAATATGTTTGCTGTTAAATAATCCAACAATTCAAACATCGTTTTTCCGAATAAAAGCCAATTTTCCCCAATATTAAATGAAAAAACGGTTAATAAACCTAATAACCAGATCCAAAAACCTGTGGTGACACTTGCTCGACGGCGACTAATATTCTTATTCTCAACGAGCCAAGCAATAATAGGTTCAACAAGCGATATAGCTGAACTCCATGCTGCAAAAACCAGTAATAAGAAGAATAAGCCGCCAAATAGCGCGCCACCGGCCATATGACCGAAGGCAAGCGGTAAAGTTTCAAAAATAAGGCCTGGTCCAGAACCCGGTATTAAATTATTAGCAAATACTAAGGGAAATATTGCCATTCCAGCGAGTAAGGCAACGACCGTATCGGTTAGTGATATCCATATTGATACTTTGACGATAGAGGTCGTTTTAGATAAATATGAGCCATAAACCATAATAGCCCCCATACCTAAGCTGAGTGTAAAGAAAGCATGGCCCATCGCACTTAAAACAACGTCTGAACTTATTTTAGAAAAATCAGGCCTGAATAAAAAGTGAAGGCCTTGAGAAAAGTAATCGCCCGTATTAGCCGCATAACCCACTAACATCAATAAAATGCCGAATAGGGCAGGCATAATAAACTTAACAAACTTTTCTAAGCCGCTTTTAACACCCCTGGCAACAATGACCATCGTTAGCACCATAAAAACAGTGTGCCATGCTAACAAGCGTTCTGGGTCATGGGTTAATGATGAATAGATATGTGCCGCACCATCTGCCGTTACGCCTTCAAAAACCCCTCCAAATGAACGAAACACATAAGCAATAGCTTGACCCGCGATAACACTGTAATACGATAAAATGATAAACCCAGCAATAATGCCTATCCAACCAATCATTCGCCATGAGTTACTTTTATTTTCTTCTTGAGCAAGTGAGCGAAGTGTATTGACGGGGTTTTGCCGTCCACGGCGACCAATCATGATTTCCGCAATCATTAGAGGAAGACCAATACAAGCAATGCACAACAAATAAACGATAACAAATGCACCACCACCATTTTCACCGGTAATATAAGGAAACTTCCATATATTACCCAAACCAACTGCCGAGCCTGTTGCTGCAAGAACAAATGCCCAGCGTGAAGACCATTGGCCATGGATAGATTCGGTTGGTCTGCTCATAAATATTCTCGATTTAGCGAAATTAAGGTCGATTTTGAGGTTGTTACTGAAAATGCTTGAACCTACAATTAGAATAGCATTATATAATAAGTGAATGGCAACGAAAAAAAACACAAAAAAAACAGATGGCACTAGCAATATTGCCCAAAATCGCCGCGCGCGACATGACTACTTTCTTGAAGATAAATTCGAGGCTGGCATCGTTCTAGAAGGATGGGAAGTCAAAAGTCTCCGCGATGGTCGCTTGCAATTAAACGAAAGTTATATTGCGATTGACAAAAGAGAAGCATGGTTACATGGGGCTCATATTTCCCCGCTGCTATCCGCTTCTACTCATATTCACCCTGAAAATATTCGGCGACGTAAATTGTTACTTAATCGGATAGAACTCAATAGACTTATTGCCGCTGTAGAACGAAAAGGTTACACGATTGTTCCTGTGGCAATGTATTGGAAAAAAGGTCGCGCGAAGCTAGAAATTGCATTAGCTAAAGGTAAACAGCAGCATGACAAACGGGCATCAGCGAAAGATCAAGATTGGGCTCGTGAAAAAGCCCGCGTATTCAGAAACAAATGATAATTACCTAGCAGTGGAACTGCCACTCATTTATACTGTCTTAATCGTTATACTTTAGGGGACGACCTGGCTTCGACGTGGGTTACAAAACTTAAGGTGCATGCCGAGTATGTTAATTCTTCTCGTAAAACAGATTAACAAAATATAGTTGCAAACGATAACAACTACTCTCTAGCAGCCTAGGCTTGCTAGCCTCTGACTAAAGCCGTGCTTATGCGTTTAGGTTTCAGGGGTCGATTCTCATAAGACAAGCTTGACGTATGCTTGGTACTGATAGATTGAAATTTTACAAGATCGCTATTTGTTTTCCCTGTTCATCGGGTAGCCTGTAGTTAAACTAATAGATGAAATAAGCATGTAGATCCGAAAGCAGAGGATTTGCGGACGCGGGTTCGATTCCCGCCGTCTCCACCAATACACGGTCTATCGTAGACCAAGAAAGACCTTTAAAGCCTGCATTTATGCGGGCTTTCTTGTTTTTGGCGTTTAAAGCTGTCCTTGTGAAAGCATTGATATACTAGTTATTTCCCGGGAACATAACTTTCGAAACACCAATTGCCTTTAAAAAAGCGGAAGACTGTTTTAATTAAAATTAATAACTTTCGACGTTTTATCCTAATCGTATCAATCACTGATAAATACTGGCCCCATTGGTTCGCGAGTTGTCGGACTTCGCTTGATGATACTATTCAATGTCATTCGAGAAATTTACTTAAAAATTTAACAGACCACGTGGTAGGGGAATAGCCTTCCTACAAAGATATGAGTTGCACGTTATGACAAAACAATTATTACAAGAACCAGCCGCAAAAATCACGACGATCAGCGATCTGGCAACGTTGACAGATTATTCACTTATTGAGAGGCTCAGTAGTGATCCCAAAGCGACATTAAATGGAGTTGACTACCTACCACGGCAAGTATTTACCGGGCATTTTGTCCCTGTTAGCCCGACGCCAATCAAAGATCCTGAATACATTGCGCACAGCAAAAATCTTTTTCGCGAACTTGGTTTTGCTGACAGCATGGCTCTGTCGGCCGACTTTATAAGCATGTTCTCCGGCGATATCGCTCATGCTCCTGAGCCAATGCGCAAGGTCGGTTGGGCATGTGGTTACGCACTCTCTATTTATGGCACTGAATACTATCAACAATGCCCATTCCAAACAGGCAATGGTTACGGAGACGGCCGCGCCATTTCGGTACTTGAGGCAGTTATCAATGGTCAACGTTGGGAAATGCAGCTGAAAGGTGGCGGTCGGACACCATACTGCCGTGGTGCGGATGGACGCGCTGTCTTGAGGTCCAGTATCCGAGAGTTTCTCGCACAGGAACACATGCACGCGTTAGGTGTGCCAACCACTCGTTCTTTGAGTTTATTTGTTTCGAAAACAGAGACGGTCAGGCGACCATGGTACTCAGAAGGCTCACGCCTGAAAGATCCTGACATTGTTATTTCGGAGGCTGTCGCTATTTCAACACGCGTCGCACCATCATTTATTAGAGTGGGCCAACTCGAACTCTTTGGTCGCCGTGCCCGTAAAAATGAACACCCAAAAGCAATGCAAGAGCTCGAACAACTTGTGTTGCACGCTATCGACCGAGAGTACGGTGAGGTTATCGACAATAAACTAACTACTGCCGAAAAAGTAGTGCTGCTCGCACGCGAGTTTAGTAGCCGTCTTACGTCGCTAGTGGCGAACTGGATCCGCATCGGTTATTGCCAAGGTAACTTCAACAGTGATAACTGTGCGGTGGGTGGGTTTACACTAGATTATGGTCCATTTGGGTTCTGTGATTTATTCAATCCGCGCTACCAGCCATGGACCGGTGGTGGGAATCATTTTTCATTTCTAAACCAACCAGTAGCGGCGGAACGCAACTTCCATATGTTTTGCTCAGCGTTACAACCTTTGCTGACCGGAGATTCGAACTACTTGATACTGCTCGAAGAAATTCGAGATGGTTTTTCTGGTGATATGCAAGCCAAAATGGAGATGATGTGGGCCGCCAAACTTGGATTAGAGACTTTTGACGCAGACTTGTTCAGTGAGCTCGAAACACTTATGGCACAAACGCCTGTTGATTACACTCTTTTTTTCCGTGAGCTGTCGAGGATTCCTGACGACATTAATCCACTGAAAAAAAGTTTCTACAACGACTCGATGACTACGATTGAAGCACAAAGAATCAACAATCAATGGTCAGATTGGCTCATAAAATGGAAATTACTTATCGGTATTGGCAATACGGCGGAATTGAATGCCGCTTCACGCCACACCCGTGAGGAGTTATCTAGGAAGATGAAACTCGTCAATCCAAAATATACGTTGCGAGAATGGTTTGTAGCACCTGCGTATCAACAAGCACGCGAGGGCGATTACACCTTAGTTCGAGAATTGCAGGAGGTCATGACACAGCCATACGCCGAGCAGTCGAAGGATGTGGAGGATAAATACTACAGGCTTAAGCCGACGGAACTCTTTGCGACTGGCGGATTATCTTACTATAGTTGCTCATCATGATTTTTTTATAAAACTTGTCGACAAAATTCACTTCACTTCAATGGGGTCAGACTACACTTCAATGGGGTCAGACTAAATCGAAGTTATTGACAGGCTTTGACTATTCATCCCCTTTTAATTCGATGAATCGATTTACTCTGACCCCTTGGTTCGAAATTAGTCCGACAAATAGTGCAAATACACTTTTTCTCATTACGTTTCCTTTAGTTTTATAGCTAACTTATTTTTAGATGATGTGTTGTTCGATAGCGCATTATATGTGCATATTTCGATTAACGTTGCTGTGTTTTGAAATGTTGATAGCAGCAATTATTCAATGCTGTGAAGCTTGAGGTTTAAAGTATTTTCACCGCTTGTAGCATTAGTGCATGTTAGAAGCCAATGCGATGGATGTTATTGTTAAGCCTATAAAGCCGAGAAGGGCTAAATACTATTATTAGATGATTACGTGCTCTGGTATGATCAGCGGTTTTTATAACGGTATTTAATCATGGCTAGCGACAGCTTTTCTTCACTTTCAATATCGGCAGAACAGATAGCCAATTTAGCATTACTTGGTTATAAAAAAATGACAGCAATTCAAGCACAAAGTTTACCGCATGTTCTTAAAGGTAAAGATCTGATTGCTAAGGCAAAAACGGGTAGTGGTAAAACCGCTGCTTTTGGTATCGGCATACTAAATCACATTAACCCTCGATTTTTTGGTGTGCAAGCCTTAGTTATTTGTCCAACCCGTGAATTAGCCGATCAAGTGGGTAAGGAGATCCGCAGGCTTGCGCGCTCGGTGCCTAATATAAAGTTGGTTTTGTTATGTGGAGGTAAACCATTAGGCCCACAGATTGGTTCACTTGAACATGGCGCTCATATCGTTGTTGGTACACCAGGCCGTTTGCAAGACCATTTGACTAAAGGCACGCTTAAGTTGGATGGCTTAAAAGCGCTGGTACTCGATGAAGCTGATCGTATGTTAGATATGGGTTTTTCTGATGTGATGGAAGACATCATTTCTTACACGCCTAAATCACGCCAAACCTTGTTATTTTCAGCAACTTACCCTGAAACCATTAAGCAGATGAGCCGTAATATGCAGCGTGATCCTGTGACAGTTACGGTTGAGTCTGAGCATCAAGAAAGCGTGATCGAGCAATTGTTTTATGAAGTGAAAAAACATGAGCGTAACACCACGTTATTAGCGCTGTTTGAGCATTATAAACCTGAAACAACTATCGTTTTTTGTCATACCAAAGTGCAGTGTGATGAAGTCGCGAGCATGTTACGTGAACATAAAATTGAAGCATTAGCAATTCATGGTGATCTTGATCAGCGTGAACGCGATAAAGTATTAGTGCGTTTTTCCAATAATAGTTGTTCGGTGTTGGTAGCAACCGATGTTGCGGCACGAGGCTTGGATATTAAAGCCTTAGAGGCGGTAATTAATTATGAATTGCCACGTGATCCTGAAGTGTTTATACATCGTATTGGTCGTACAGGACGCGCTGGTGAAACCGGTTTAGCATTAAGTATTTATACGCCATCAGATGTGATGCGTTTGAATGCGATTGAAAAATATCAGAAAAAACCATGTGTTTCGGATGTACTTGAATCATTAGATCGCGATCCTCGTTTTAGCTTAGAGCCACCGATGGTCACTATTCAATTAGATGGTGGTCGTAAGAGTAAAATTCGCCCTGGCGATATTTTGGGAGCATTAACGGGTGATGCCGGCTTGATGGGAGCTCAAATAGGTAAGATTGATATTTTCGATATGTCGAGTTATGTCGCCGTTGAGCGTGATGCAGCTCGTCAAGCACTCAACTATTTAGCGGATGGTAAAATTAAAGGCCGTGCAGTCAGAGCGCGTAAGATTAAATAAGCGTAAACCGCCCAAAGTAACGTGTGATCACTCAATATATGAATTTGTAGGATAGAGGCTAAGATTTTGGCAGTAACAGAATATGCAATCGGACAACGTTGGGTCAGCAATGGTGAAGCTGAACTGGGCTTAGGTATTATCAAAAACAATTCAGGTCGTCGAATTGAAGTAAGTTTCCCTGCAGCAGGTGAACAGCGTACTTATGCAACAGATAATGCACCCTTAAGTCGGGTGATTTATCCCGTCGGTGATCCTGTGAAAACAGATGAAGAGATCAGCTTTGTTATTTCCGCTCGCCATGAAATTAATGGTTGTTACATTTATCAAGGTGATGATGACCTTGGTAATGAAATTAGCATTCATGAAATGGATTTGAATAGTTTCGTTCAGTTTAGCCAACCACAAGATCGTTTATTTGCAGGTCAAATTGATAAAAACCGCCAATTTGAATTACGGATAGAAACTTTAGCGCATCAACATCGCTTACAGCAAACATCCGTGTTTGGTCTTATGGGGGGGCGTGTTGAGTTATTACCGCACCAAATCTATATTGCGTATCAAGTATCTCAGCGCCATGCACCGCGCGTATTGTTAGCAGATGAAGTGGGGCTAGGGAAAACAATTGAAGCAGGTCTGATTTTGCATCAGCAATTGATAACAGGTCGTGCTCAACGTGCTTTAATTGTGGTGCCAGATAGCTTGGTGCATCAGTGGTTGGTTGAAATGTTACGCCGCTTTAATTTGTCATTTACGATTATGGATGAGGAACGCTTTGTTGCGATTAGTGAATCCAATGAAGGTAATCCTTTTGACAGTGCGCAATTAATATTATGCAGCTTATCTTGTTTAACCTTAAATGAAGATATGTATGACAATGCGCTGCAAGCATCTTGGGATATGATGATTGTTGATGAAGCGCATCATTTGCAGTGGAATGAACAACAAGCTAGCCCTGAATATAAATGTATTGAAGGTTTAGCAGGTGAAGTTGCCGGTTTATTACTGTTGACTGCAACCCCGGAACAATTAGGTATTGAAAGTCATTTTGCACGTTTACGTTTACTTGATCCTGACCGTTATTTTGATTTAGCTAAATTTCGTCAACAAGAAGCTGAATATCAACCTGTCAGTGAGTTAGTTAATCAACTACAAGCTGATAATGCACAGCAAGTCTTAGCATCATTACAGGTGGTAATCGAAAAGTACCTAGGTCAAAAAGCGTATTTAACCCTAGAAACATCTGATGATTTTGCTGTGGCAAGAGTTCAAGCAATTAGTGATTTATTAGATCGCCATGGCACTGGTCGAATTTTATTTAGAAATACGCGTGATGTGGTTGAAGGATTTCCACAACGCCATTTGAATGCTTATTCATTATTGGCACCCGCTGAATACATGGCTAAGCAATCTGATGCTGATATTCTTGCACGCGTCCAATCAGAAAGGTTGCTGGGTGATAATTGGCTCAATACAGATAGCCGAGTTACCTGGTTAAGCGAATGGTTAAATGAACACAAAGTAGACAAAGTATTGGTGATTTGTGCTCAAGCTGAAACGGCACAATCTTTAGAGCTGTATTTACGTGTTAATAAAGGGTTACGGAGCTCAGTATTTCATGAAGGCTTAAGCTTAGTTCATCGAGATCGTGCGGCGGCTTATTTTGCTGATGAAGAAGAGGGCGCTCAAGTGATGATTTGCTCTGAAATTGGTAGTGAAGGGCGTAACTTTCAATTTTCACATCACTTGGTTTTATTCGACTTGCCATTGAATCCTGATTTATTAGAGCAACGAATTGGTCGATTGGATCGTATTGGTCAGCATCATAATGTGCAAATTCATGTGCCTTATTTTGAAAACTCCGCACAAGCCGTTATGTTGAAGTGGTATCACCACGGTTTGAATGCATTTGAGCAAGTATTTTCAGCTGGTAGTGCGATTAAATACGCTGTTAATGATGCGTTAGAAAATTGCTTGTTTGACGCAAAAAACGAGCAAGCTATTACTAGCCTTATTGAACAAACTCAAAAGCTTACCGCTGAAACCTTAGTAATCCTTCAACAAGGGCGAGACCGATTGTTAGAGCTCAATTCCTGTGATTTACCTGTTGCTAATGAATTGGTTGCCGAACTAAATGGGGCGAGTAACACGTTTGAATTATCTTCCTATATGGATAAGATTTTTGACGAATATGGCGTCGAACAGCAGATGCACAGTGCAGATAGTATTATTCTTGAACCTGGTAATCACATGATGGAACACCAGTTTCCTAGCTTACCGGAAGATGGACTTACGGCTACGTATAAACGTCATCGAGCACTAGTACGAGAAGATATGGCCTTTTTAAGTTGGGAACACCCGATGGTGCTTGGAATCTTAGATATGATCATGAATAGTGATTTTGGTAATAGTGCGTTTTGTACACTTGAAAACGATGACCTACCGGCTGGTACGTTGTTGTTAGAAGCCATCTTTACCATGAAATGCCCTGCACCACGATCATTGCAAGTGGGGCGTTATCTTAACCATTCTTATCTACGCATTGTTACTGATGAGCAAGGCCGTAATTTTAATGAGGCTTTAACAGAAGTTGAATTTAATGATGCTGCTGGTCGAATTCCTCGTGTTACGGCTCAAGAGTTGGTTCGCCATGCTCGACCCAAAATTGCAGATTTGATCAAGCATGCTGAACAATTAGCTAAGACACAGCAGCAATCAATCATCGAGCAAGCAATGACCACCATGCATCGCTCGCTTCGATTAGAGCAAGAGCGATTGACAGCATTGGCGCTCGTCAACTCAACTATCCGCCCAGATGAAATTGCCTATATTGAACAATCACAACACTTATTAGCCGGCTATTTGCAATCAGCTCAATTAAGTTTGGATGCGGTGCGGGTAGCGATCATTACTCATCGTTAAAAAGTAAACATACTTTGCAGTTTTGTTTATCAAATATATTCTGCAAACAGGACGCGTTGATTCATTCAAAGTACATGCAGGTGAATAGATTGGCCTCTAAATAAGGATCGTAGATGGAGTTACACGTTTAAATGTTACGAATCAATATTTCTATTGCGGTTGTTGTTGCTACGGTGACTTATGGCCTATGGGCTTACGTAAATAGGCCAGAAGTTGAGCCGATGTGGCCAGAAGTTATTCAGGGTTTTTCATTTTCCCCGATGTCTGAAAAACATGATCCAACGAAAGGCAAGTTACCGACCGTTGAAGAGGTTGAAAAAGACATTGCTATTTTGACAGGTAAAACCCATTCAATACGCACTTATACCGTCAATGGGCCTTTAGCTTCAGTCCCTGCTTTGGCAGCAAAACATGGGCTTAATGTCGCCTTAGGTGGCTGGATTGATAGTCGGTTATCAAACAACCTCACAGAGGTGAATAACCTGATCGCGATTGCTGATAAAAATCGTGACAATGTGGTACGTGTGATCCTAGGGAATGAGGCCATACTTAGAAACGATGTTCCAATAGGTCAATTGGGACAATATTTAGATCATGTTCGCTCTGAAGTGGGAATGCCGGTGAGTACCGCAGAACCATGGCATGTGTGGGTTGATAATCCTGAGTTAGCCAACCATGTCGATTTTATTGCTGTTCATATGTTGCCTTATTGGGAGGGGGTAGCGAATGATGAAGCGGTCGATTATATCGATGACCGGATGGCGCAGTTGCAACAATTATTCCCAGAAAAAGAGATCGTTATAACTGAGGTTGGCTGGCCGAGTAATGGGCGTACTCGAAAGCTTGCGGTAGCCAGCGAGGCTGCTCAAGCAAAATTTTTACGTCGTTTCTTAGCTAGAGCCGAGCAAAAACAATACACCTACTACATTATGGAAGCATTTGATCAACCATGGAAACGCACCAATGAAGGTTCTGTCGGTGCCTATTGGGGGGTATATGATGCACATCGACATGCTAAGTTTGAATTTATCAAACCGATAGTGAGTCTTCCTCAGTGGCAAACTCTGGCAATTATATCGGTCATTATCGCCGCCATTATCTTTTCTTTATTACTCAGAGACTCAAGTAGCTTGAATCATCGTGGACGTAGTTTTTTAGCGATGGTGGCCTATGTTCTGACAACGACTGTGGTGTGGATTGCCTATGATTATTTTCGGCAATATATGACCACCGAAACCATTATGGTGGGCATTGTGATGATGCTTGGCATGCTGGGTGTCATTATGGTGTTACTGATTGAAGCACATGAGTGGGCTGAAGCAGTGTGGGTGAAAGGTCGTCGCCGTGATCTCATCACTATTGATATGACGGATGCCGAACTTCCGATGGTGTCGATTCACGTCCCTGCCTATAACGAACCCCCAGAGATGTTAATCGCGACACTCAACGCCTTAGCTGCCTTAGACTATCCTCATTATGAAGTCTTAGTTATTGATAATAATACCAAACAAGAAGCGGTATGGCGGCCTGTAGAAAAGCACTGTGCAGTGTTAGGTGATACCTTTCGCTTTTTCCATAAAGCACCTTTGACTGGCTTTAAAGCGGGTGCACTTAATTTTGCATTATCCGAAACGGATTCAGATGCAAAAATTATTGCCGTTATTGATAGTGATTATTGTGTTGAATCTAGCTGGTTACGAGACTTAGTGCCACAATTTAATGATACTAATGTGGCTATTGTACAAGCACCTCAAGACTATAGTGATGCGTCTGAAAATGTCTTTAAAGCCATCTGCTTTGCTGAATATCGTGGTTTTTTCCATATTGGGATGATTACACGAAATGAGCGTAATGCAATTATTCAACATGGGACTATGACGATGGTACGTCGTGAATGTTTGGAGGAAGTCGGCGGCTGGAGCGAAAAAACGATTACTGAAGATGCTGAATTGGGATTAATGATTTTTTCACAGGGTTATCAAGCAGTCTATACGGCTAAGAGTTATGGAAAGGGATTAATGCCTGATAGTTTTCTTGATTATAAAAATCAACGCTTTCGCTGGGCCTACGGTGCGATGCAAATTTTAAGACATCATGCCAAACAATTAACGGGTAGAAAGCCAAGCAAGTTAACGGCAGGTCAACGATATCACTTTGTTGCTGGTTGGTTACCGTGGATCGCCGATGGTATCAATATACTGTTCAATTTTGCTGCCTTAGCATGGTCAATAGCGATGATAACGATGCCTGATAAAATTGATCCACCCTTAGTCATATTCTCAATTTTGCCGCTCAGTCTTTTCATTTTTAAAATAGCTAAAGTTATTTACCTTTATCATGGGGTTAAAATTGTGGGAGGTGTAAGAGAAACCGTTGCAGCTGCTTTATCTGGATTAGCCTTATCGCATACGATTGCTAAAGCAATGTGGTTGGGATTATTTACCGATGGACGGCCCTTTGTACGTACACCCAAAATGGAGCAATCTGTGGCTTTAGTTAAAGCGGTGGCTTCGGCATTCGAAGAAACCTTATTTATGTTGGCATTATGGCTAGTAGCAGCCATTATTTATAGTAACTCACCGATAGAAACATGGGATATGGTGTTATGGATACTGGTATTAGTTGTACAATCATTGCCCTATTTTTCAGCATTATGTTTGTCAATTATCAGTGCTTTTCCGCGCTTAAATGCCAAACTAGTCACACGTAGCATTAAATAGGTATCAAGACCGTTATGTGCTTATTTAGCTGAATGATCATTTGTTTTTAATCATTTTCCACTATTTGAAAATATCGTGTATCTTCACACAATGATCTAACCATCACTTACTGAACGATGGCTTTAACTACAGGTCTTTTACGGATGCTTGAGAATATATTTTGTTGGCAAATTACTTTAGGAGAAATAAGTTGCTAAAACGTGTTGTTTTACCAGTAATGATTATTTTGCTAGCGATCACTACATTTGTAGGTTTGAAACAAAGTAAGCCTGAAAAGGTGGTTATTGAAAAACCAGAAAAAGTCTGGATGGTTAATACCGTCCCAGTCAGCATTCAAACTCTTTCACCTGAAATAACACTTTATGGTCGTGTTGAAACGCCCAGAAAATCATCGTTAAAATCAGCATTGGCCGCTGATGTATTATCTATCGCAGTGTTAGAAGGCGCGGTTGTTGAAGCAGGCCAACTATTGATGACACTAGATGATACTGATATGCAGTTATTGCTTGCACAGCGTCAAGCCGATGCGGCAGAAATAGAAGCATTAATTGTTGTCGAAAATCAACGCTTCAAACGTGATCAAAGCTTATTAGAACAAGAATCAGCACTTTTGCAGCTGGCTGATGACGCCGTCAAAAGAGCTAAAAAATTAGAACAATCACGTTTAGCATCACAAGCTAATTTGGATGAAGCGCAAGCGAACAAACAACGCCAATTATTAACATTAAATAGATTAAATTTTGATATTGCTGAGCATCCATCACGAGTGGCACAACTACAAGCAAAACTTAAACGCGCCCAAGCCTTATTAAAGCAAGCAGAAGTTGATCTTAATCGCAGTATTATTACCGCACCATTTTCTGGTCGAATAGCGCAGCTTAATGTGTCTGTTGGCGACCGTGTGCGGGCTGGTGATAATTTATTATCGTTATATGATCTTGGTAACCTTGAAGTTAGAGCCCAGTTACCTGGTCGCTATATCAATCAGGTTTACACTATGTTGCAGCAAAATGAACCCATCGTGGCCAAAGCGTTACTCGACAAGCAGTCACTGACGTTTAAATTAGAACGATTGTCAGGTGAAGTAAAAGTAGACAGTGGTGGCATTGATGGCTTGTTTAGTATAACGGCTAATAAATATGCGCTTGCTTTAGGCACCTTTGTTGAACTTAAACTTAAACTAGCACAGCAAAAGGATGTGATTGCTTTACCCTTTAACGCCTTATATGGTCTCGATCACGTTTATAAACTTCAAGATGGTTATTTACAATCAGTCATGATTGAACGAGTAGGCGAGTTTACTAACGGCTTGGGTGATAAACAATTATTACTGCGAAGCGCGAATTTACAACAGGGTGATCAAATAGTCAGTACACAATTGCCCAACGCTATTACAGGACTAAGAGTTGAGGCTGTCGGTGAATAATCAATCTCGTGATTTTATAGCGATATTTGCTCAACATAAGGTTGCTGCTAATTTGTTAATGATCATTATGATCATTGCTGGTTTGGCTTCTTTATCTAAGTTGAATACTCAGTTTTTTCCCACTTTTGCATTAGATGTGGTGACTGTTCGAATTGAGTGGCGTGGGGCGAGTGCAGAAGATGTGGAAGATTCAATTTCTAGCCGAGTTGAGCAAGAGCTAAGAACAGTCGATTTTGTCGACAAAATGACTTCAACGTCATCATACGGCATGTCGATTGTAACGCTTGAGTTTACAGAAGGAACCGATATGGGCAAGGCACTTGATCAGGTAAAAGATCAAGTTGATCAGCTTCGTAATTTACCGAGCGACTCCGAAATCCCCAAGGTGAGTCTGGTAACGCGTTATGAAAATGTTGCGAGCCTGATGGTGACAACTGAAGGTCAATTGGGTGAGTTGCGTCATTTGGTTCATCAAATTGAACATGACTTACTCGACCGCGGTATTTCACGAATTAGTATTTCAGGTTTACCAGAAGAAGAAATTGCGATTCAATTAAGCACTAAGCAGTTGGAATCAATGGGGCTTAGCTTAGAAAATGTGAGCCAACGCATTGCAGAACTAAGTCGAGATTTGCCTGCCGGTGAAATTGGTAACAACGAAACGGCCAAACAATTACGCAGCCTAGATCAACGGCGTGATGCGCAAGGCTTTTCTGAATTAGCGGTTCAAACAGATTATAGCGGGCGATTGTTACTGTTAGATGATGTCGCGGAGATTGAACGCAGACCTATCAGTAAACAAGTAAGTGTCTTTTATAAAGATAAACCTGCGGTCGAAATCACCCTACAACGCACAGAAAACGCCGATTCATTAGAATCTGCAAAAATCCTTGATAAATGGTTGGCAGAGAATGTATCTCAACTGCCCAAGGGGGTGAGCGTTAAGGTTTATGATGCCAGCTGGGAGTTGATTAAAGAACGGATTGACTTGTTAGTTAATAACGGTCTTGGCGGTTTATTACTGGTTATCGGAATTTTATTTTTATTTCTCCAAGGACGCGTAGCTATCTGGGTGGCGGTCGGGATTCCCGTGTCATTTATGGCCACCTTGGTCATTATGTACTTATTCGGTGGCAGCATTAATATGATCAGTCTGTTTGGCTTGATCATGGCACTAGGGATAATTGTTGATGATGCTATCGTAGTTGGCGAGGATGCCTTATCGCACTATCAAAGTGGGGAGAATTCGCTAATAGCAGCAGAAGGTGGTGCTCGTCGTATGTTAGCCCCCGTTGTATCGTCATCTCTCACCACTATTTCCTCTTTTCTTCCTTTAATGATGATTGGAGGAACGATGGGTAATATATTGTTTGATATACCTTTTGTTGTTATCTGCGTCATTATCGCCTCCTTGTTTGAGAGCTTTTTAATATTGCCTGGCCATTTACGCCACGCCTTTCATAAAATTCATCATGCAAAGCCGCCTCCTATTAGGCAATGGCTTGATAACAAGTTTAATTATTTGCGTGATGACTTGTTTAAACCACTAGTGATTGCGGTCGTTAACCATCGAGGAATGACAATTAGTGCCACATTCGGTCTGCTAATTGTATGCATTGGTTTATTAGCAGGTGGACGCTTACATTTCACTTTTTTCCCCGCCCCAGAAGGAACCAGTATCAGTGCAAATGCTCGGTTTACCGCCGGTACGCCATCGCATAAAGTAGCTGAGTTTCTAGAACATTTAAATCGAACTTTGGAGACAACAACCCAAGAGTTGGGGCCAGATTTAGTTGAAATGGCGGTCACACGATTGGGGAGCGCCAGCACAGCAGGGCGCTCTTCCGCCCAAACAGGCGAACGTTTTGGTTCTATTCAGCTAGAATTAATTTCGCCTGATCATCGATCAGTGCGTAATAAAGACTTTATACAAGCCTGGAATAATAGAGTCGTTTTACCTGCAGGGATTGAGAGCTTCACAATATCGGAACGAAGAACAGGGCCACCAGGAAGTGACATTGACATCAGATTAAGTGGCGCGTCAGCTGAGACCTTAAAACAAGCAGGTCATGAATTAGCTGAAGGCTTGAAACAGTTTACGGGCATTAGTGCGATTGAAGACGATATGCCTTATGGTCAAGAACAATTAATTTACCGTATCAAGGGTCAAGGGGAAGTGCTTGGTTTGACAGTTAATAATGTTGGTCGTCAATTACGTGCTGCATTTGATGGTCAATTAGTTCAAATATTCCAAGATGGTGATGATGAAGTTGAAGTACGGGTGATGCTACCCGATGCTGAACGCCATACTTTAGCAACGTTAGAAAACTTCATGATTAGATTGCCCGCAGGGGATAGTGCGCCATTATCGAGCGTCGTGGACTTTAAAGCTCGCCGAGGTTTTGATGTATTACGACATACCGACAGTAAATTAGCGATACACGTTACGGCAACCGTTGATGCATCACTCAATAATAGTAATGAAATATTAGCAACCTTGCAGCAAAGCTTATTGCCTGATCTTACCTCTCGCTATGGTGTTACCGTTGGGTTTGAGGGGCGAGCTGAAGAACAAGCTGAAACAATGGGGGATATGAAACAAGGGTTGTTACTCGCTTTTATCCTAATTTATATTATTTTGGCTTGGGTATTTTCTTCCTACGGGTGGCCTTTAGTGGTCATGATGGCCATTCCATTTGGCTTGATTGGTGCTTTAGTTGGTCATTGGGTGATGGGGATTGATTTAACGATCTTGTCGCTATTTGGAATCTTTGGTTTATCTGGCATCGTGGTGAATGACTCAATCATTTTAGTCACTTTTTTCAAACATCAGCGAGAAGCGGGAGTGGAAACGACACAAGCGATTATTAATGCTGCAACTCAACGCTTAAGAGCCGTCTTGCTGACCTCACTGACGACAATTGCTGGTTTGACACCTTTATTATTTGAAACCTCGATGCAAGCTCAGTTTTTAATTCCGATGGCAGTATCAATTTCATTCGGTTTAATGTTTTCAACGGTGTTGGTGTTATTGGTCATTCCAGCATTATTATCTGTACATGAAAGTATTGTCGAGCGGTTCAATTTCAGTTCGTAGTGTGTCAGCTTAATGCACAAACTATTAATGATTTGGATGAGGTTAGTATTCATTTATAGCACTGAAAAATAACGAAAGCCTAGCTTATTGGGTTTCTTTATCTACTGTCTCACGCTTTAATTCAAGTTCTGAAGCGAAGATAAAACAGTGGCCTAACACCCTTATTAATACGTTGATGAGTTAGGCTGTTTTTGCAGTATTAATTTAAAAAGTCTTCAAAAAACCATGCTGAGAAAGCGTGTCTTCCTGCTACATCAGCTTTTTTATATATTTCAGATGCCTGTTGTCGAACAGTTTTTTCTTTGGTATCGCGAATGGCTGCGATTTCGTTAAAGCTTAAACCCTTTAACAGAAGCAATGCTATCTGCTGTTGGCTTTGGCTGAGTTGCCACTCGTCGAATTGTTGATGAATAATTTCGCTATATTCTTTTCTCGCATTGTCAATAAAGGTGGTTGATTTTGTCAATGAACGTTCTGTTGTTTTTAACGCTTCTATCAAAGCCTGCATATCATATTTTTTTTGTTTCAGTTCTTTTGTTAAATAGATAATTAATCCAGTGGCGAGGCTAATAACAATAATTTCTTCAATAAGGTGCCATATTGGTTCGTGCCGATGGAAGTCCATGACTAAATCAAAGGCATTGGACGTCATTACTAATAACAGGACGGTAATGATGGCTGCTGTTTTGAGGTTGGACACATTTTATCCTTATAAAATTAACACTTAAGTCTATGAGACATATGTCTTAAGGCTAACATTATAGAGCATATACCCACTATGAGACTTAACTTATAGTTATTAATATTACGCGTGGTGTGGTTGAATGTTATCCTGATTTGTAGGGCTCAACACAGAGATATTAAATTTAAAAAGGGTTATATATGCGTTATTTTTTTAGCTTCATATTGCTGATTGTTTCCACCATTAATTATGGCGATGAGACATTGCAACTGAATGCCGATGAAATGAGCAATATTGGTATCGAAGTGGCTGAGCTTAAATATATTACTGAATCGCTGACTAATAAATTACCTGCAAAAGTAACGATTCCAAATCAGTCACAACGTGTCATTAGCGTGCCCCAAGATGGTGTTATTGAAATTATGTTGGTGGCAGAAGGTGATGTGGTCGAGGCTGATCAGGCGGTGGCTCAATTAAATAGTCCACAAATAGTCGCTGGACAAAATGATTACCTGCAGTCACTGAGTCGTTTGGCTCAATCGCAACAAGAAATGCAGCGAGATAAAAGTTTGTTTGAGGAAGGTATTATTGCAGAACGTCGATATCGTCAATCGCTTTCTAGGTATCAACAAGATAAGTCTGAGGTGGCGATGTATAAAAAAAGACTAGAAATGGCAGGAATGACCTTTGATGGTATTAAAACGCTAGACAAAAGTCGTAGATTAAATAGTCATCTTACATTAACGGCGCCAGTTTCAGGTGTTGTCATGAAACAATTTGCGACTGCTGGCGAGCGATTGACTGCCGCCGATCCCCTTTATCAATTAGCTCAATTATCAACCTTATGGTTAGAGATACATGTGCCCCTAGAACTCGCCAAGAAAATTGAAGTCAATGATCGTTTGACGGTATGTGATAAATCAGTTGAAGGTCTGGTTATCGCTATTGGCCGAGAAGTTCATATGGCAGATCAAGGCGTGTTAGTGCGTGCCGAAATTAATCAAAAAACCGAACAGCTAACACCGGGTGAATTTATTGAGGTGTGTTTTATTCAACAGGTAAAAAACCTGCAGTTTGAAGTGCTACGTTCAGCTGTATTTCGTCACGAAGGTGTATCAGCAGTATTTGTAAAAACGGATGAGGGTTTCATTTATAAAAAGGTTGATATTGTTAAAGATAGTGGTCAGAAATTGGTCATTAGTGGTGAGTTATCGCCTAATCAAAAGGTGGTTGTTTCTGGTACTGCGACACTTAAAGCCGCTTGGCTTGGTATTGGCGGCGAGTAAGCGTCCTCAACTTACTATTAAGCATTAGGAATACACCATGCTGGCAAAATTAATTCAGTTTTCTTTAACACAGCGTTTGTTGATGTTATTACTTATTATCGGCTTGCTGGGTGGAGGTTGGCGAGCATTTAATGAAACGCCGATTGATGCTTTTCCAGATGTGTCTTCAACCCAGGTTAAGGTCATACTGAAAGCATCGGGGATGACACCAGAAGAAGTCGAAGCGCGGATTACATCACCGATAGAAGTGGAAATGTTAGGCATCCCAAAACAACGCATATTACGTTCAGTGGTTAAATATGGCTTAACTGATATTACGGTTGATTTTGATGAAGGCACCGATATTTACTGGGCGAGACAGCAAGTATCTGAACGTTTGGCAAATTTACGTGATCAGCTTCCTGCTGGCATTACAGGCGGTTTAGCACCGATGACAACACCTCTTGGTGAGATGTTTATGTTCACGGTTGATAGTGACACGATGAGTCTTACTGATCGTCGATTATTACTGGATTGGGTGATTAGGCCTGCACTACGTGGTGTGCCCGGTGTGGCCGATGTAAATGCATTGGGCGGTTTAGTTAAGACCTTTCAAGTGACACCTGATTTACAAAAGTTATTGGCAAGAAATATTAGTCTTAATGATCTTCGTCAAACCGTTGAAATCAATAATCGTAATGATGGTTCTGGTCGTCTTAATGATGGCGAAGAGGTATTAATCGTACGTGCTGAAGGCAGTATTCAAGCATTAGATGATTTGCGGGCGATTGTCATTAAGTCAGACTTAACTGAGCCGGTATTGCTAGGTGATGTTGCTGAGGTTAGTTTGGGCAGCCTGACACGTTACGGTGGCGTCACGAAAGATGGTAAGGGCGAGACCGTTGAAGGATTAGTCTTAGGTTTGCGGGGGGCTAATGCGCGAGATGTGGTTAAAAACATTGAACAGGCGCTCGCCGATATTGAATCGACTTTGCCTAATGATGTCAGTATCAACGTCTTTTATAACCGAGGTGATTTAGTATCAAAAGCAATTGCTACGGTGAGCAAAGCTTTGATCGAAGCCATTGTCTTAGTCCTTATATTATTAATGCTGTTTTTAGGTGATATACGCGCGGCGGCAACGGTAGCTTTAGTATTACCGCTTGCGGCAATGGTGACCTTTATCATGATGCAGCAATTTGGTTTATCAGCAAATTTGATGAGTTTAGGTGGTTTGACTATCGCTATTGGTATGCTGGTTGATGCGGCAGTGGTTGTCGTCGAAAATATCGTATCCCAATTGGCAGATAAACAAAAAACGAAAGTGCTACCACGCTTACATCTAATTTATCGAGCGGTCAAAAGCGTGTCAGTACCCGTAACATCAGGTATCGCGGTAATTATTATCGTGTTTTTACCGTTACTCACACTGCAAGGTTTAGAAGGTAAATTATTCATTCCTGTGGCATTAACCATCGTGTTTGCTTTAAGTGGTTCATTATTATTGTCATTGACGGTGATTCCCGTATTAGCCTCTTATATGCTGAAAAATGTATCGCATGAGGAACCCTGGTTACCGCGCATGCTTAAAAAGTTATATGCACCGGTATTGAACTGGTCATTAGCACAGGGTCGAGTAGTGATTTTTCTTGCAGTGACCTCTCTTGCAACAGCAGGCTATTTATATACTCAAGTGGGTAAGAGTTTTATGCCGACTATGGATGAGGGCGATTTAATTGTGCAATTAGAAAAGCTGCCGTCAATTACTTTAGAACAATCTATTTATTTGGATCAACGTGTTGAGCGAGCCATTTTAGATAGGGTGCCAGAAATTAGTAATATTGTTGCTCGAACCGGTGCCGATGAACTCGGTTTAGATCCGATGGGATTAAATGAAACGGATATGTTCCTTGTACTCAAGCCAAAAGAACAATGGCAAGTTGCAAGTAAGGATGAAATAAAAGACCAGATTAGAGACGTTATTTCTCAATTTCCAGGCATTGCTTTTGGTTTTACACAACCGATAGAAATGCGGGTGTCAGAAATGTTGACCGGTGTTCGTGGTGATCTCGCCATTAAAATATTTGGGGAAGAGGGCGCTGAACTTAATCGTTTAGCATCTGAAGTTGTGGGGCTTATCTCAAGTATTGATGGTGCAGAAGATGTAACCACTTCTCAGACTGAAGGGGCACAGTATTACCAAGTGACAATCAATCGATTAGCGGCTGGACGGGTCGGTCTTAATGTTGATGACATCATGCCGCAACTACGTTTATTGATTGAAGGAACGGAAGTAGGCACAATCTACCAAGGGGTAAGACGAACACCATTAATCATTAAAGGTGATGAATCATTACGATTATCACCCGCTGAATTTTCTAATATTCGATTAACCGTTCCTAATGGCGAGAAAATCCCTTTATCACGTTTGGCTAGTTTAGAGCGTGTTGAAGGTCCCGTTTCAATTAAGCGTGAAACAGGAAAAAGAATGTCCGTGGTCGTGGCGAATATTGGTGGGCGTGACTTGGTTAGTTTTGTTGATGAAGCGAAACAGCTGGTTGCTGATAATATCACTTTGCCTACTGGCTATTCACTCGCTTGGGGTGGGCAGTTTGAAAATCAACAACGCGCGGCAAAAACACTGGCTATTGTGGTACCTGTTGCGTTGTTATTAATATTTTTATTATTATTCTCGACCTTTCAATCTGTACGTCAGGCACTTTTAGTGTTGAGTAATGTGCCCTTTGCACTGGTGGGTGGGGTGGTTGCGCTATGGAGCACGGGAGAATATTTATCCGTACCTGCATCAGTTGGCTTTATTGCCTTGTTAGGAATAGCGGTGTTGAACGGGATTGTAATGGTGACGTATTTCAATGAGTTACGTGCGCTAGGTTTAACAATGGATCAAGTCGTTAGAGAGGGTGCGATGCGACGTTTACGCCCCGTTTTAATGACCGCTACCATTGCCGCTTTTGGTTTAGTGCCGTTATTGTTTGCAACGGGACCTGGTTCTGAAATACAGCGGCCTTTAGCGATTGTTGTTATTGGCGGCCTAGTCAGTGCCACATTGTTAACCTTGGTATTATTACCGTTATTATTTCGACGTTTTGGTTTTGCATCAAACCTAACCTCAATGGAGAAAGCTGTATGATGTTACTCACCATAATCGCTCCACCCGTGATGGAAGAAGGGCTTATTGATTGGTTATTAATTCAACAAGATATAATGGGTTTTACGACGCAAACAGCGAATGGTCATGGTCGTGGTCATGACATGACAATTGCAGAACAAGTCACGGGACGACGCCAGCAGATGACATTTATGATCGTCCTAAAAAAACAGGTGGCAGAGTCAATTTTGCTTGATTTAAAACAATGTTTTTCAGGTGTTGGTCTTCACTATTGGCTGATGCCATTATCAGAAACTGGCAGCATCTGAAGCGGGATGCGCTAGTATGAATAGAATTAAATATCCACAAAGTGTTATTACAAAGGATACGTCTTTATGTCGTTTCGAATTAAATTAGCTTTCTCATGCATTGCTGCGGGAATGACAGTGACACAGCTAACATTGGCGGAAATGGAACCGTTGCAACAGTCTAACTCGGTTACCTTGTCTTCACTGACTCAAAAAGTCTATGAGCTTGATCCTGCACGCCATAATGAATTAGCCCAGCAGCAGCAAATTAAAGCTAATACTGATTTAGCAAATGAGATGTTTGCTAATGCAAAAAGCATAAGCCTGAATCATCAAAATGCGGTTATTGGTAGTCGTGATGGTTTTCAGGAATGGGAAGGTGTCGTCCAAATGCCATTATGGTTGCCAGGGCAAAAGCAGCAACAATTATCACTATCAAATAAACTGTCTGCAGAATTACCTGCATACCAACAACAAGTCAGATTAGCAGCATCTGCAACGGTACGTGAATTAGTTTGGAATGTTGTATTAACTAATACCGCAAGTTATCAAGCCTATCAGTCATGGCAGTTAGCACTAAAATTACAGCACGATGTTGCAGTTCGAGTTAAAGCCGGTGAGTTGGCAGGAACGGAAGGTTTATTAGCTGATACCAATGCATTAGATATGCAAAATCACTATTTACTTAAAAAGTCTGAATTTGATTTTGCTTTTAGTACGTATCGGGCAATTACTCAAGAACAACTATTGCCCCAAACGGTTGAAGAGCCTTTATCTGATAATTATGTTATTGATTTGCAACATCCTTCCTTAATGATGTTAGATCAACATATTAATACCCTGAGAGCTAAACAAGATCTTGCACAATTTAGCGGTGCTGTTAATCCAAATCTGTCATTAGGTGTGCGAAGTGAGCGAGGAAGCACTGGCGATAGTTTTACCAATAGTCTTGGCGTCGGAATTAGTTTTGCCTTAGATAATGATGTGTATCAAGGTCCGGCTGTTGCTAATGCAGCGAAAGCATTGGCTGATGTTCAAATTATGCGCCAACAGTTAGAACGAGAATTAAATATAACCCTGTTTTCTCATCTACACGACTTAGAAACCAAGCGTTTACAACTGGATCTGCTTAGTGAACAAAATGAAACAACACAACAATATTTAGCACTTCAACAACGTGCATTTGAATTAGGTGAGCTTGATTTGGTGAGCTTATTACGGAGTCAGTCATTGGCTAATGAAACCTATAATCGCAAGATCGCATTAGAAGTCGACATCAAGCATACCATCGCGTTAATTAATCAAGCCTTAGGCATTGTTTTATAGATGCGTATCTATTGAGCACAACGCCTATTAATTTTGTGCTCATGGCTGTAGATTAGGTGGAGTAATAATCTGCTTCATTAGTTGTTGGGGTGGCAATATTGAGTTGCCTAAAATGATTAACGCAGTCTAGATATTTTTGATGATTGTAAAATTCAAACACTAAATTGAGTTTAATGTATGTTTAAAGAAAAATCATTCTGGCTAGCGCTGAGTCTATATATTGTTTTAATTACGCCGGTACTCTTGTGGGATATTGATTGGCATTTAGCCAATTTTTGGTATCAATCAGAAGGAGGAAGCTGGGCACTAAGAAATGATTGGTTCACGCAAACAATTCTACATGATGGTGGACATGATCTTGCTCTAGCCCTTTATGTCATCCTTTTAATACTCTATTTATGTTCGTTTAAATTATCATTACTAACACAATACAAGGCAGGGTTAGCGTATTTATCACTTAGTTTGCCTGTGGCAACATTAACCGTATCGTTACTCAAACGATTAACGCGCGTAGATTGTCCATGGTCTATAAGTGATTTTGGTGGTCAATATCAGTACCAGTCATGGTTAGAGAATTTATGGTCACCGGTCGTAGGCGCAGGCCATTGCTTTCCTTCTGGCCATGCCAGCTCCGCTTATATGTTTTTTGGGTTATTTTTCTTTAGCCGCCACTATTGGCCTAAAAAAGCACCTCTCATACTGATTGTTACGATCATAATGGGGCTCACATTTGGCTTTGCTCAACAATTACGTGGTGCACATTTTATTAGTCATGATCTTACTTCAGCATTTATCTGTTGGTTGGTATGTTGGTTTATTTGGCATATTCGAAGTAATGCTTGGGTTAAGGCTTAAATGTTTAGTGAAACTAATTAAGGTGATAAAGATTGGCTCAAGGCCTAATAGTAGGATGGCGAAATTATCGTCATATTAATTTCATTTCCGTTTCAATATTCAAGTAAAATGAGTAAATCAAAAGCAAGATTTTAAGGCAAAATGATGATGAAATTTGGTGAAAAAGCTACGTATGATGATGAAGAGTACTTTGTTAGTAAGTCTGAAATTAAACGTGAGTTACAAGAACTTAAAGACTTGGGCAAAGCATTAGTTGAATTGCCACCTAAAGACCTTGATAAACTTAATTTATCGGAACGCCTCCATGAGCAAGTTATTAAAGCACATGGGATGAAACTGGGGGCATTAAAGCGCCAAATTGGTTTTGTCGGTGGCTTAATGGTTGATGAAGAACATGAAGAAATTAAAAAGAATCTCGATAAAATTCGCCAAACACATAATGGTGAAATAAAGCAGTTTCATCAAATTGAACAGTGGCGAGATAACTTGTTGGCTGGCGATAGTGAAATAATGTCGGTATTACGCAATCAATTTGAACGTTTTGACATGCAGCATGTTCGGCAATTAGTCAGAAATGCCAATAAAGAAACAGCTCAAAGCAAACCGCCAAAATCAGCACGCTTACTGTTCAAATACTTGCAGCAATGCCAAGAAGAAATACTTTAATTAGCAAATTATTGTTTAGGCAAGCTAACAATAAAGCTAGCACCACCGAGATGACTTCTTTCTAGCCTGATTTCACCCTGATACGCGGTAACAATATCACTGACTATCGCCAAGCCTAGACCTTGCCCCTCAACTTGAGTATCAATTCGCTTGCCACGCTTAATGATGTCTTTGTGTGCATGCTCTGGAATGCCAGTACCATCATCTTCTATATGAATATCTACATAATCTCGTTTTGACACAACTAAGATATTGACCCTTTTGTTTCCATATTTATAAGCATTTTCTAATAAGTTACCCAGCAGCTCATACATATCGCCTTCATCTGCGTGAATAAAGACATCACGCTCGATTTCACATTGACGATGAATCGATTTTGATTGGTATACCTTATCCAGTGATATCAGTATTTTGTTGATAATGCCGCCCAAAGATACGGGTGCTTGTAAACTGCTATGACCTTCTGTCCCAGCTCGTTGAAGTTGGTAGTCGACTAAGGCGCTGATGCGATCGAGTTGCTCATGACCTATATCTTTAACCTCATTAATGTTTGAACTATTTTCTAGCTCACCACGAAATACTGCTAACGGTGTTTTTAGGCTGTGTGCTAAATCTGCTAATGAGTTTTTATAACGTTTCCGGCGTGATTCTTCGTGGTCGAGCAGGGTGTTAATATTTTGTGTTAATTGACTTAGTTCTTTAGGGTAATTTTTTAATAAGCGTGTGCGATCACCTCGTTCAATAGCGTTGAGATCAGCTGCAACGTCATGTAAAGGGCGTAAGCCCCATCTTAAAATAAAGGCTTGAGCGATTAATAACATTAAGCCAGAGCCACCAAGCCAGTACCATAAATTACGTTGAAATTTTGCTTTCTGTAAAGTAATGGCATTAAGATCTTCAGCTACGTTAATGGTGTAATTAAAGTGTTTACCTTGTTCATTTTCCCAGACAAAACCATAAGCTAAATTTAATAGTTTGACTTTATTGTGTAGCTCAACAACGGAAAGGTGTTCATTTGATGGGCCAGGGTGATTGGGCAAAGCGATAAATAACCCTAAGGATGACTTAGATTGCCAGATGATTTCTTGTCCCGTTGTTATTTGTGCGTACAGACCTGAGTTGGGAATGGATAAATCAGGTTCCGCGAGATCTTGAGGCATTGTGACCAAGCCCTGCTCAGAAAATTCAGCGGAGGCGAGTAAGGTGTAAACGTAGTTTTTTAAACGTTTATGATGAGCACTATCTGTGCTGGCCTGAAAAGCATTATTCAAGCTAAAAGCAGATAGACCTAAAAAAGCGCTCAATACAAAGCTGACAGCAATCAGTAGACGGTTACTAAGTGATAACTGTTTAATTAGCACGATCTAGTGTCAGTCGATAGCCACGGCCGCGTAGTGTTTCTATCACATTAAGCGTCTTATCTGGATCTAATTTGCTGCGTAAGCGTTTTATAAATACTTCAATAACATTACTGTCTCGATCATGATCCTGTTCGTAAATATGATCGACTAACTCTGTTTTGGATATGATTTCACCTGCGTGAAGCATCATATAGTGAAGCAGGCGATATTCGTAGGCCGTAAGATCAACTTTATTTTTATCAAGCATCACTTCTTGGCTAGATGGATTGAGTGTGATCTGTCCGCAACTTAAGGTTGAATTTGCCCAGCCTGATGCGCGTCTTGCTAGGGCATGTATACGCGCTGATAATTCTTCGAAATGAAATGGTTTTGCAAGGTAATCATCAGCGCCAGCTTCTAGCCCCTCAACTTTATCTTGCCAGCGACCTCGAGCAGTTAGAATCAGGACGGGAAATTCTTTGCCCGCACCACGAAGTTGTTGGATGACTTCGATACCTGAGAGTTTAGGTAAACCCAAGTCAATGATGGCAACATCGTAGGAATATTCTAAACCAAAATAAAGCCCTTCCTCACCATCAGAAGCGGCATCAACCGTTAAATTTTGCTTTTGCAGTTGTTGGGTGAGTTGTTCACGCAAATGAACTTCATCTTCAATGACTAAAATACGCATTTTACATTCAGTGAGGTTTATGAGACGTTTTTGGATCAAGGCGGTAAATTTTTATTTTACCATCATCATGAAGCACTTTAATTTTATATATTACATTATCTTGATAGAGTGCTTGATCAACCGATAATATCTTGCCTTTTGACTCCATTCTAATCAACTCTGCAGCCGATTCTTTTGTTAGAGGTAATTGAATTTCATTGACCCCATCTCCTGGTTCAATATCATCTGCTAAATGGTTGGCGAGCGAAGGTAGAGATAAACTGAGCAATGTAATGGCGATTAAATACCGTAATAAATGCATGTCTGAACCTTATTATTTTTTACGCGTATTTTTAACTGTATTAAGCATGGACGCAAGTCCCACTCGACCTTAAATGGAACCTGCGATGATAGCGTATTTTATTTTTTTGCTTTTTTGGGTTTTTCAACACCAATAGCACCATCTGAACGGGCTTTTAGATAGGCATAGATTTTATCGCGGTTTTCCATCACTTTGTCATTTGCTTTCCATGCCGGCATACTACCAATAGTGCCTGATTTACCATGTTCAACAGTATTATAAAACTCTTCTTGAGAAATCAGTTTTAAACTGTCAGCCAAGTTAGGACCAACCATTCCTTGGCCATAAGTACCGTGGCAACGAGCGCACCAATTACGGAATAATTTAAAACCTTTGTAACTATTAGCATCCATTTCATTGCCGTTTGTGACAGTATACAGGGGGTCTACCGCGTAAGATGGGAGCGCTATAACGCCAAAAGTTAAGGTTGCTACGCTAGTCAAAGTGATTAATTTCCTATTTATTTTCATATTATTTCCTTTTATAAATTTGATTGAATAATTGAGTACTAATAAACCCTAACGACGATTAGTGTTGTTATCTTTATCCTGTGCACCAGCAAGCCGTTTTATAAAAGGTTAGCAATAGCAAACTGAACTGAAACTGAATGAAATATCTTTAAAAGGATGAATGAGACGATTTATAATTGCACTAGGCTATGTCAAGTATTATCAAATAATTCGCCAGAGAATTAATTAGCCTTGAGGGTAAGTATTGATGGATAATAATGCTTAATTAACTAACGGACACCTTAATTTATGCTCGTTGTTTTGGCCCAAATGTCATTACTCATCGCCTGTGGCACATTGTGGAAAATAGCTGCGCCGGCTCATATTTCTGCTTTAGCTCATCGCCGAGCATTAACCGACTTAGTCTTTTATATTTTGCTACCGGCATTAGTTTTAGATGTTATCTGGCGGGCTCCGTTGGATAGCTCATCATTAAAGATTTCTTTTCTGGCAAGCTGCGGAATCTTAATCGGTTTAGGCGCGATGTGGCTGGTATTACGTTGGCTAAATGCAACAAGAGAGCAAACTGGCGCACTCTTGTTAGCGGCTTCATTTCCTAACTCAACTTACCTTGGTTTACCGGTATTAGATCAGGTTTTAGGGCCACATACTCGTGCAACCGTATTGCAATATGATCTCTTTGCTTGTACCCCAATACTATTATCATTTGGCATGTTATTAGCACAACATTACGGCACGAATAACACGGCAGCTCATCCTATTCGGACACTTTTGAGAATACCACCATTATGGGCAGTAGCAATGGGTATCACTTTAAACCTTGGTGGTATAGAACAACCGACAATTGTAGATTCTGGTCTTTCAATGTTAGCGGGAGGTGTGGTGCCATTAATGCTTATCGTGTTGGGCATGAGTATTCGTTGGCATAGTTTGCGGCTTCGGTTTATGCGTTTATTATTGCCTGTTGTAGCTATCTCTTTAATTTTAATACCATTTACTGTTTTTGGCATTAGTCATGTAATCGGCTTAAATGCTGATTTAATTATTCCTGTAGCCTTAATTTCAGCAATGCCAACGATGGTGTTCGGTATTGTTATTTGTGAACGTTATGGCATGGATAGCGAGCTTTATGCCGCCGCCGTCACCTTAACGACTATTTGTAGTTTGATCACTTTGCCATTATGGTTTCACTGGCTATCGGTAAGCTGATTTGACCAAGTAAAACCTGCTTCAATAATCGCTGTTTTTAGTATTAACATGGCTTGGTTTATTTCAGCAGTATCGCCTCGTAAGCTGAGTTCTATATGAGGTTTATCATTTAGATGGGGCAAACTTGATAAGCGTAATTGAGGATAGATTTTAGTTACTTCTCGCATTGCTTCGAGAATCTCAGACTCCCGACCATTATTGACATAAATAACCTGTTCAGACTCAGGTACGGTATTTTTTAAATCTGGATAATGTGTGTCTAAAATCCACTCTAGCATTGGCCATGACATTTCTGGAAAGCCGGGCATAAAATGATGATGTTCATATGAAAAACCAGGGACACGATTAATCGTATTGGGAATGATGCGACTTCCTTCAGGTAGTTCAGCCATTAAAATACGATTAGGGTAAGCTGTTTTACCAAATTGCTGTTCAATGTCTGATACGGCTTCTGGGTGACGAACGAGATTGACCTTGGCAACATTAGCAACAGATTGCCGAGTACGATCATCAGGTGTTGCACCAATACCCCCAAAACTAAAGACTAAGTCATTGCTTGCTAAACTGAAGGCTAAACAGCGTTGTAATTGTTGTGGATCATCACCAACAATAATTGTCCAACTTAACTCTAGCCCGCGCTTTGCTAAGACTGACTGTAAATGCTTAAAGTGACGATCTTGTCGTTTACCTGACAGTAATTCGTCACCTATAATTAATGCACCGATATTCATCCTAGTCACCATTGTTTGATTTATTGTTGGTCGGGTTTGTTTCTCATGAAATCTGCAGTTTGAACAAAAGAACTCATCAATTGTTCAGCAAATAGCTGATCTAAATCCATTGTCTTCAGGGCTTGCGCCATGCAATAGAGCCATTGATCTCGCTCCTCAATACCGATGGGGAAGGGCATGTGTCTTGCTCTTAATCGAGGGTGACCGTAAATGTCGGTATAAAGTGGTGGCCCACCGAGCCAGCCAGTGAGAAATAGGTATAACTTTTCTTCACTTATCTGAATATTTTGTGGGTGCATTGCGCGGATCAGTTGGGTTTGCGGTGTATCACACATAATTTGATAAAAAGTTTGGCAAAGCTGGCGAACTGCAACTTCGCCACCAATACGCTCATAAGGGGTTTTCAGTTCTGACATTATCTGACTCAATAAAAAATAGTTCGACAAGTTTAACGTTGTTTGATTGACCTATGAAAGAGGCTTAAGGTTGCGACATCGTCATCAGACAAGGATAATTATAGAATCTTAATATCAATCACAACGGGGAAAATCTCATGAGCGAAAGAATTATTATGCGTACTGGCGAATGTTTAGTTGCCGGTGGACCACCATTCACAGCCGCAGAACCAGAAGTTATCATTGGTGAGCTTGACGGCCCATTTGGTACTGCATTTGCTAATTTATTAGGCGACCAAGTGCAAGGTCATTCACGCGTATTAGCGTTGATGAATACAGACATGATGGTTAGACCTGCGACGATAATGGTCAGTAAAGTAACGGTTAAGAAGACGGCTTATACATCAATCTTAATGGGTACAGTTCAAGGCGCTATTTCTAATGGTGTGTTGGATGCAGTGCGCAATGGCACGATTCCTAAAGAAAAAGCGAATGATTTGGGTATTATCGTTTCTGTATGGTTGAGCCCTGGTGTTGAAACGGTTGAAGATTTAGATCATGAAGCGTTATTCAATATACACCGTGAAGCAACGCGTCGTGCAATTGAAAAAGCAATGAATCACGAACCTAGCATTGATTTCTTATTAGAAAATCAAGATAAGTTAGTGCATAAATATTATCAAAAAGGTTTAGATGCTAAAAAGAGCTAATTAAGTTCTTTTATCAAGAAATCAACGGTCTATCCGATAAACTGGATAGACCATTTTTTTTGAGCAATCTAATTACATAAAATGAACAAACTAGCAGAAACCGATATGGAACTTTATTCCATTGATAAATTAATGCATGAAACTCGTCAACTAGCGGCTAAGTACCGTAAAACGACAGGAAGCTCTTTACCTGTTACGGGTGAGATTTCACGCTTTGATGTAGCGAAAGCATTAGATTTACAACTTATTGAAGATATGACTTTAGGCTATGACGCTATTGGGCGTGGTGAGCGAAAAGGCCTGCGGATTTTGATAAAGGGCAGAGTTATATTTGAAGATAGTCGCTCAAGTCCACGTATTGGTCAAATTAAGTCCGATGGCCGTTGGGATAGCGTTATCATGGTGTTATTTGATGACGATTATTTGCCTGTTGAAATGCATGAAGCAAGCAGTGATGACATCGAAGCAGCCCTAAACACTAAAGCAGACAGTGCAAATAAAAAAAGGGGCGCCATGTCAGTCGCTCAATTTAAAATAATCGGTCGACTCGTTTGGTCACGGGAAGATGGGCTAACAGCTGAAATATGGGATAATCACAACAATTAACTTTATGGAGTGATTGTTATGAGTGTTGGCGGTTTTATTTTTTGGGGTGTAATGGCGGTTGCAGTGATTTATGTTATTGCAATTTATAACGGCCTCGTTACTTTAAAGCACAATGTGAGCAAGGCATGGGCGAACATTGATGTCTTGTTAAAACAACGCCATGATGAGCTCCCAAAACTGGTTGAAACATGTAAACAATACATGAAGTATGAGCAGCAAGCCCTTGAAAATATTATGAAAGCTCGCACTTCTGTCGCCTCTGCTCAGCAGCAAGGTGATATTCCCGCATTAGGGCAAGCCGAAGGGGCTTTACGCATGAGCTTAGGGAGTTTATTTGCGGTTGCCGAGGCTTATCCTGAGTTAAAAGCCGATCAAACATTTCAACATTTACAAGCTCGAATCACCGGATTAGAAAATGCCATTGCCGATCGCCGTGAGTTTTATAATGAAAGCGTCAATGTGAATAATGTACGAATTGAACAAGTGCCTGATGTGTTTATCTCACGCATGTTTAACTTCCAAGCACATAGTCTCTTAGAATTTACCGATGAAGAAACAATAGACGTTGATCTCGGTCAATTATTTAATTAACGCATGTTAAAAGACTTTGTTGCCGCTATTGAGCGCAATATCCTTGAGTTAGAACCGTTTGAATTCTCGGTAATATTGGGTGTTATGGCTGTTATTTGTTTATTTACCTTGTATCGAATGACGCGCGTGTTACATCAAGCAAGATTAATCGAAAACACACCTACAGCGAAGATTCGTTCGGCAGTGCAAGGTTATGTCGAACTTAATGGCCAAACATTGCTGATGAATGGCCCGGTCATTGTGTCGCCATTATCGGGAAAAACCTGCGTGTGGTATCGCTATAAGATAGAAGAGAAAATAGAGCGCCATGAGGCGAATGGCAAATCAGTTAGCTATTGGCGAGTGGTTAAACAACAAACCAGTGGCGAACTTTTTATATTAGAAGATGATACTGGGCGGTGTGTAATAGATCCTGATAACGCCGATGTCATTGTCACTAATAAGCGTCGATGGTATAAAAATTCTTTGTCGTCACCAAGGCGCTATACCGAAGAGTTGATTAGTGAAAATGAACCTTTGTATGCGATCGGTTTATTCAAAACAATGGCGAATAGTGATCGCCAAAAACTAAAAGAGCAGGTCAGTCAGTTATTACGCTATTGGAAGCGTGATCCTAAGCAGTTACTTGATGAGTTTGATCACAACCATGATGGCGAGTTAAGTTCAGATGAATGGCAACGGGTTCAGAGAGCGGCAGAGCATCAGGTAAAGCGCGAACAGGGTGAGCGTGAAAAACAACAGCCGCTGAATGTACTGAAACAAAGTGAACACAGCGATCAGGTATTTATCTTATCAACCGTATCAGAAGACAATTTAATCAAACATTATAAGTGGCAAACAATGCAATATTTACTGGGGTTTTTCTTGGTTGGTAGTTCTTGGGTGTGGGCATTAAACATACGGCTGGGCTTATAAATGTCAGAACAAATGCAACATGTGTTTAGTGATGGCGGTTTGTTATCACAACATATTGAGGGTTATGCACCACGTCAGCAACAAATGGACATGGCTGAAAAAATTGAGTCGACATTAAATGACAGTACAGTCTTAGTGGCAGAAGCGGGTACAGGAACCGGTAAAACATTCGCATACCTAGCACCCGCGATTTTATCTGGCCAAAAAGTATTTATCTCAACGGGCACTAAAAATTTACAAGATCAATTGTTTCGTCGTGATTTACCGACACTCAGAAAAGCCCTCGCAGTGCCTTTTCGAGCAGCTTTATTAAAAGGCCGTAGTAATTATCTTTGTCATTATCGTTTAGAGATGGCACAAGGTGATCCTGTACAAAAAATACACTATGAAACCTTACACGACTTAAAAATTTGGGCGGGTAAAACAACAAGTGGTGACTTAAGTGAGAGTGATCTGTTGGAAGATAATTCATCTCTATGGTCAAAAGTAACGTCCACCATCGATAATTGTTTGGGACAAGAATGCCCCCGTTACTCTGATTGTTTTATTGTTGAAGCACGAGCAAAGGCACAAGAAGCCGATATCGTCGTGATTAATCACCATTTATTGATGTCAGATATGGCGTTGAAAGCCTCAGGGCAAGGTGAGATTTTACCCAGTGCCGATGCCTATATTATTGATGAAGCACATCAGCTACCCGAAATAGCGACGCAATTTCTGGGCAATCGCATCAGTAGTCATCAAATTCAAGAACTCTGTCGCGATAGCATTAGGGAAATGGAGCAAGATGCCAGTGATATGGCAAGTATTCGTGATTATGCTGACAAGCTGGATGCCTCATTACATAGCTTTAAAATAAGCATTGGTGAAACGGAAAGTCGTACGCCTTGGTTAAATTTATTAGAAAAGTTAGGCGTTAAAAATAAACTGGCTGATCTTGTTGAAAGTTTAGATGACTTAGCCGAGCAGCTCGAATTAGCCGCTGAACGTGGCAAAGGCTTAGAGCAATGTCATAGTAGGTGCATTGAGTTAATGGCATCGCTTGAGTTTTTTGCGCAAGAAGATCGAGACGATAATATGATCTTATGGGCTGATATTAGAGCAACAGGTATTGTGTTGCATGCAACGCCTCATGATGTCAGCCAATATTTTCAGAAATGGATTGATGACAAACCTACAGCATGGGTATTTACATCTGCAACTTTAACCGTTGCCGGTAAATTTAATAATTTTAGCCAACAATTAGGCATTGATGATGCTGAAGCCGTTATTTGGCCTAGTCCATTTGATTATGCTAGCCAAAGCTTATTGTATATGCCCCATATCCCTGTTGAACCGAGTCATGATGACTACATTACCCATATTATTGACTTATCAAAACAGTTAATAAATCTCAGTAAGGGGCGCACATTTATTCTTTTCACCAGTTATCGGGCAATGAATAGTGTTGCTGAAGCTTTAAAGGAGATTGATTATCCGCTGATGGTGCAGGGCAGTGCCGCTAAATCAACCTTATTAGATGAATTTCGAAGTCATGGTAATGCAGTATTGTTAGGTACTAATAGCTTCTGGGAAGGGGTTGATGTGCGTGGTGAGGCTTTATCGTGTGTGATCATTGATAAAATACCGTTTGCATCACCAGGTGATCCGGTCTTACAAGCACGTATTGATGCTTTAAGAGCCCGTGGTGGTAATCCCTTTTCTGCTATTCAAATACCGGCGGCGGTGATTCAGCTCAAGCAGGGTATTGGTCGTTTGATCAGAGATCCGCTCGATTTTGGTGTATTGGTATTATGTGATCCACGCTTTTTGACTAAACCCTATGGCAAGTTATTTTTACGTAGTTTGCCTGCAATGCCAATTACTCAAAAAATCGATGATGTCGCGAATTTTTTTAAAACTCAAAACTCATGATTCAACGGTTATCAAGATAGGCGAATGCGGTACTAAAAGCAGATTCTTGAAACTGTTTTAAACCGGTATCGTTAAAATTCATTACAACGCGGCTATTTTTCAATATTTCTTTTATTTTTGAAGGTGAAATAAGTGAAACATCGATGTCATTGGCTAACTGAAGTGCCGCTTCAAGCTTAAAACCGACTGAGCCACCAACAAACTTACCTTTGGTCATTCGTTCACGTATAACAACATGCTCCACTTGATAATCTTGCATTAACTTAGAAAAATCGAATTGAAATTTTCGTAACTGTTCGGCGTCCGTATCATCAGCAATCGTTAATTTTTTAACGCGGCATTCGTGTAGAGCATACAAGCCATCTTTTAATGACATTAGACAAATAATGGCATCATTGCCTTTTAATTCAACGCCACACACTTTCATTTTTATCATCCCACAATATTTAAAATATGCGAGATATGGTACGCGATTTTAGCTTTGTTTTCAGCGTCCTTTGTTGTCTAGATAACGTTTCCATCATTAGCGAGTAATAATGCACCAGCAACAAGCCCCATGGGTGATGTGACGACCACTAAGACTAAAATAAACATTTCGCGAAGCAAAATAATAGCGTCAATTAAATAAGACATCGAATTACTCCTGATTTAAGGTAAGTTTAAGGTGTTGGTTTGAATTATAATTAGTGCTTATTACGGCCATATGACTAATTTATTACCTTATGAATATTCTTGCTTTAGATACCTGTACAGAGTCTTGTTCTGCCGCCTTGTTATATCAAGGTGAGCTATTTGAGTGTGTTGAAACGACACAACGTGGTCACTCCGAGCTTATTTTGGGTATGTTGGATAATGTACTTTCACAAGCAGGAGTTGGACTGTCAGCCATTGATGCACTTGCATTTGGGCGAGGCCCTGGCTCATTTACAGGGGTTCGTGTCGGCGTGGGGGTAGCACAAGGTATCGCTTTTGCGAGAGATATTCCTGTCATCCCTATTTCATCACTTGCCGCGGTGGCTCAAGGGGCTGCAGATCAATTAAATAGTGATCACTTGGCTGTCGCAATGGATGCGCGAATGGGTGAAATTTATTGTGCTCATTATCACCGCGAAAATGGTTTAGTCCGCCTTGTTGATCATGAACGCGTTTGTCCGCCGGAATATTATTCCCCTAATTCACCAATACAATGGGTGGGAGTCGGGACTGGATGGGCTGAATATGATGCAATACTGCGTGAACGGTTTGTTGACCATTTGACGCAGGTGAGTGCGAGTCATTATCCGCTCGCTACAAATATTATAAAGTTGGCTCAAGTTGAAGCGAAAGCAGGTCGTTTATTATCCGCAGAGCAAGCGATGCCCGTCTATTTAAGAAATAACGTGGCGAAGAAAAAAGGTGAGCAATAATGGTGAGTAAGCACGATGCCATTTACGCGTCTCCATTAGATGAAATGATTGATTTTCGCTTTGATGAGCGAGTGGTCGATGTGTTCCCAGATATGATTCAGCGGTCTGTGCCAGGTTATGGCACGATGATTTCAACGATTGGTATTTTAGCGGCTAGGTATGTGCAAGCGGGTACCCATTGTTACGATTTAGGCTGTTCGCTTGGTGCGGTTACCTTATCAATGCGCCAACGTATTACCGAGGCTAATTGTGACATTATCGCAGTCGATAATTCAGTCGCGATGATCGAACGTGGTCAACAACTCTTAGCCAATGATCACTCATCAGCTATTTCGGTCACCATGATTTGCGCTGATTTACAAGATATCAGTATTGAAAATGCTTCTGTAGTGGTACTTAACTTTACCTTACAATTTATTCCCGTCGATGAACGCTTAGCGTTGATAAAACGAATTTATCAAGGCTTAAAGCCCGGTGGTGTATTAATTTTGTCTGAAAAAATTGCGTTTGAAGATCCTGAAAAGCAAGACTTCCATATTGAAGTACATCATGATTTTAAACGTGCCAATGGCTATAGTGATCTTGAAATCAGTCAAAAGCGGTCAGCGCTGGAAAAAGTATTGATTCCTGAAACCTTAGCCAGCCATCAGCAACGTTTGACATTAGCAGGCTTTAATTTTAGTGAACCTTGGTTTCAATGTTTTAACTTTATTTCATTGGTCGCCATTAAATGAGTGTTTATCAGTCTCTTTATCCAAAATTGGATGCTATTGGTCTAGAAGAATGGGCCATGCAGTTACGTCAGACTATCCCTGCTAAGTTATCAGAAGATGGCCATGGCAAAATGGCGGGTTGGCAAGCAGCACTATCTCAACTGCCCGACGTTATGCCTTCATCGATTAATTTGAAAGAGCGAGTTCAAATAGGACTTGCTTCAGATCTACAGCTTGAAGCACGCGGTGCTTTTATTGAAAACTTAAAAGCATTTCATCCCTGGCGTAAAGGGCCTTATGAGTTGCTCGGGGTTGAGCTCGATACGGAATGGCATTCTGATTGGAAATGGGATCGTTTAATACCGCATATTGAACCTTTAACAGGTAGGAAAATACTGGATATTGGTGGGGGAAATGGCTATCACGGTTGGCGAATGTTGGGGGAAGGCGCTGACTTAGTATTGGGTATTGACCCAACATTAGTCTTTGTCATGCAATATCAAGTCATGCAACGCTATATTGGTGAAAGTAATCATTATGTACTGCCGATAGGCATTGAAGACTTACCTGACAAATTAGCGTGTTTTGATACCGTATTTTCGATGGGTGTTTTATACCATCGTCGTTCACCTTTAGATCATTTGTATGAACTTCGTGCTTGTTTGCGTTCTGGCGGTCAATTAGTTTTAGAAACGTTGATCATCGAAGGTGAAGAGGGCGTGTCACTGATGCCTGAAGGCCGTTACGCTAAAATGCGAAATGTATGGTTTTTTCCGACAATACCAACAATGAAATTATGGTTACGTCGTTGTGGTTTTAAAGATGTACGTTGTGTGGATATTAATAAAACAAGCATTGAAGAACAGCGGCCCACAGCGTGGATGACCTTTGAATCTTTAGCCGATTTTCTTGATCCGAATGACCAGAGTAAAACGATAGAAGGGCACCCGGCGCCAGTCCGAGCCTTATTTACGGCTATAGCGCCCTAAAAAAATGCCACAGTATGAAGTCATACTGTGGCATTACGTTTACTGCTTAAAGATAGAAGGTTAGAACATTGTCTTACATAGAAAGCGAAGACGACTCAGAAACCCAATGACCTTCGTAATCCATGCAGGCATTTAAATTCTGGTTTTGAGTTTGTGAACTGTGTTTAGTGGTTAAGGTATAAGCAATACATGGACGTTGATTAGCGGTGTAATGCTCACCTACTTTCACATCAAAATGCGTTGCTGAATCTGTGTTGTACCAAGAGTCTACCGCTCCGGTTCTGAGTGACGACAGAATTTCTTGTGTTTTTGATAAGTCGTTCGTTGACATGACAGTATTTGTATTAGTAGCTACTTCAGTGCCTGCAAATTTAGTTTCTGCTACAGCATTAATGCTGATTGAAAAAAAAGAACTGAATAACATTAAAGCTAATGATTTTTTCATTGTATCGCCCCACCCATAGAAGTAATTGATGGAAGATAGAATACAGTGAACCCTTTGTAAACTCTATGCTAAACGTCCTATTTTCTCAGGAGTTTATTCCTAATTTTTATGACCATTTGTCACACTTGCATAGGATGACTATCAACAGTTGTTTCGTCTTTGCGATCGTCTTGATAACACGCTTAGTCATCATAAAAGAAATTAAGATTATTAAATGTCACTCAATAACGGTGTGGTAAAAATGAACTTTATTCAATTTGCTTTTAGATTGATTTGGGCATTTTCTAGTAATTGGATCAGACCTGACTCTCCACCCATAAATGCCATCATGAAATCTTGTCCTGTCAGAGGTCTTTGAGGATTAATATCTAGTTTTAACTTTCTTGGCTCGCGGGTGAATTTAATCATTTCATCAATTAGCGGGGTAAAAAGTGGTCCCCAGTTATTGGCTGAAATCACCTTTAATTGTTCCAATTGGGTGATGCTTTGTTCAGCTAACTGCTCATTAGTTTTGCCTGTTTTTTTAATCGCTACCGCTCGCACTTTTTCGATAAACCCTAAGTTTTTGTAACTCAATGATAAATTATTTAGCGTTGATTCAATGGCTTTATACATCAAATCATTTGTTTGTTGAGTTTGGTCGGTTTTAAGATCCGATAGCCAAGCGATATCACCGAGTGTGATCTTGGCATCAAAAATGAAACTTTCATCGACAGACTGGTTTAATGTGACGTGTAATAAACTGTTTTTAAAGTCAAATTTATACGCTACATAACTAGAAAACGAGAGGGTGTCACCAAAGATATTTACTAAGGTTTGTAAATCTGAATCATCGTTGATTATGCTTTTTTTAATAATAAACTCACCTTGTTTAATATCAATACTCATTTCAGTGGGTAAGTCGTTTGTTTGATTGTTTAAGTCTTGCCAACTCAAGCCCTTGAGCACAACGGTGCCTAGGTGAATATCAGGCTCATTTTCATGCCCAGTAATGGCAAGATCTATAATTTCGACAGACTGTGTAATCGGGGATGCATCAATGGTTCGGTAACTCAATGCGACACCTTGTGTTCTTGCATTATCCACTATTGATACCATTGCTTCACTTGCCTTTGAATCGGCCTGATAGTCAATGTAAAAATATGACCCAGCTATTACGAAAGTAATTAGAGCACTCATGGCTGCTAGGCTGATGCTGCCTTTCATTTTGATGCGATTATGACTCAACGATTACCTCCGAATAAGAATTGGCAATTAAACTGTTCACCAATATAGCATGTGAAGGCCATAGCTGCCGAGATATACGAGATAAAAAGGCTGTCGTTTTGCTGTATAATTAACACATTATTTGATGTTCAACTATTGGTGGGGCACTCGCCATTTTCCAATATTGCTTAGTCATTAGTAACACATAGTTTATTCAAACTTAGTTTGACATCAGACATCACGTTAACCCGTCTACATACATTCAAAATATAACAAGGAACCTATATGCTGTTATCAGCTAAACAAGATTGGCTGGGCAATATTCGTGGCGATATTCTTGCCGGAATTGTCGTTGCCATTGCACTTGTACCAGAAGCCATTGCCTTTTCGATTATCGCGGGTGTTGATCCTAAAATAGGGCTTTATGCTTCTTTTGCTATCGCGGTTATTATCGCGATTGTTGGCGGACGTGCCGGCATGATTTCAGCCGCAACGGCTGCAACAGCCTTGCTGATGGTGACTTTAGTCAAGGATTATGGCCTACAGTATCTTTTAGTCGCGACGATACTCGCTGGTGTTTTACAGATTGTAGCCGGTTATCTTAACCTTCATAAGTTTATGAGCTTTGTCTCTAAGTCTGTGATGACAGGGTTCTTGAATGCACTAGCCATCCTTATTTTTATGGCGCAGCTACCCGAGTTAATCAATGTGACATGGCATGTTTATGCCCTTACTGCAGCAGGGTTAGGCATTATTTACCTTTTTCCTTATTTACCCGTTGTAGGCAAAATCCTGCCTTCACCACTCATTAATATTATTGCACTGACGGCCTTTGTGTATTTTTTAGGTATCGATGTGCGTACCATCGGAGATATGGGCGAACTTCCAGATACCTTACCTATTTTCTTATGGCCTGATGTGCCATTGAATTTTGAGACCTTACAGATTGTCTTGCCTTACTCCTTATCTATTGCTGTTGTAGGCTTATTAGAATCATTAATGACAGCAAATGTTATTGATGAACTGACGGATACAACGAGTGATAAAAAACGTGAATGTAAAGGTCAAGGTATCGCCAATATTGGTTCAGGGTTAATGGGGGGTATGGCTGGTTGTGCGATGATTGGTCAATCGATTATCAATGTAAAATCAGGTGGTCGTGGTCGCTTATCGGCCATGACGGCGGGTGTCGTTTTATTAATCCTTGTGGTCTTTTTAAGTGATATTTTAAAAATTGTCCCGATGGCAGCCTTGGTTGCGGTGATGATCATGGTATCAATCGGTACCTTTAACTGGACATCATTATTAGAACTTAAAACTAACCCTAAAAGTGCCTCGATAGTCATGATCTCAACAGTGGTTGTCGTGGTATGGACACATAACCTAGCGTTTGGCGTGTTTACTGGGATTTTAATTGGTGCTCTATTTATGGCACAGCGTCTAAGTCAATTTATGTATATTGAATCTGATTATGATGAAGCTACCGATACGCGTAGTTATAATGTGGTGGGTCAAATATTTTTTAATTCATCAGATAAATTTATCAATCTATTTGACTATAAAGAAGCCATTGATAAAGTAGTGATTGATGTTCACCGTGCTCATTTCTGGGATATAACGGCGGTTGCTGCATTAGATAAAGTAGTGATCAAATTACGTCGCGAGGGCGCTGATGTGAGTATTATTGGTTTAAACGAAGCCAGTGAAACCTTATTAGATAAGTTTGCAGTGCATGACAAACCAGAAGAAATTGAAAAAATCATGGGAGGACATTAACAATGACTGCAACAGATAAAGTATTCATTCTGGCGTGTCTTGATGGCTCAGAGTTGAGTAATGCCGTCATTGAACAGGCGATTTTTTTAGCGAAAAACAGCCAATTTCCGATCAAATTTCTACATACGATTGAGCATTCGCATAATAGTAAGCAAGTGCACCACGAGGGCACGATCACGCCGAATATGACGGAAAACTTACTGAATGATCTTTCGAATGAAGAAAGAATACAAAGTAAGCAGTTGATTGCTGATGGGAAAACACTATTAAATAATGCCACTCAAAAAGCCGAAAAAGCTGGCCTGAGCAATACCATCGCTAAACAGCGACACGGTAGTTTACTAGAAGCATTACAAGATCTAGAACAAGAGATAGCCGTTGTGATCCTTGGCGCAAAAGGTGAGGATCATCACGGCGAGAAAAAAGGCTTAGGCTCGCAATTAGAACAAGCGATTAGAGTGAGTCATAAACCGTTACTGATTGTGAAAAAACCGTTTGTAGCACCACAAAATTTAATGCTGGCTTATAACGGAAGTCCTACCTCTAAAAAAGCATTAGATTTAATTAGGCAGAATGATTTTTCTACTCAATTAGCAAATATTCATATTATTAGTGTTGAGAAAAACATTGAGGCAGCGCAGTTGCTCATTGATGAAGCGACTAAGGTTTTATCTTCTGCGAATTGTATAGTAAAGGGACAAGCGATGACGGGGGAGCCTGTTCAAGTATTAACAGAGTATCAACAACAGCATAATATCGATTTGACGCTGATGGGCTCATTCAGCCACGGCAAAATACATGGCTTTATGTTTGGCAGCTTTACCACTCAAATGTTACTAGAAAGCGCCAATAACTTTTTATTACTACGATAAGTTTTTTATAGACATATGGCCTTTAAAAACCTCTAATTAGTCGAAAAATTAGAGGTTTTTTTATGACAAATATACTCAGCATAAATGCCATTGCTTTTCGAGTCGTTTTGCTGAAATGGGGTAGGCCGTTTTAATACCTTGAGCAAATAAAGAAATACGATATTCTTCTAACATCCACCGGTAGACTTCAAATTCTTCGGTATTTCGTTTACCAACATGGCTAAGATAACGTTGCCAATGTGGCGCAATATCGAGCATCCATTGCTTATCACGAGTAGGATCGCTCACCAATTTATCTAATCGCTGACCCATTGCTTGAAAATAAGCGGGCAGACGCTTTAAGGCTTCATCACTGGTATTGTGTACAAAACCTTGATAAAGCAAATGATTGAGCTGTTCGCGTATTTCTTTGACTGCATTAATGGCTGTGAGTGGCATTTTTGAAGATAAACGTTTAGCAATCGCATGGTATTCTGCGAGCGGTTTGGCAATTTGTTGGGCGAGTTCTGTGGCGATATTAATCAAACTGCTACGTTTATCTTCCAAACGGCGCTCGAAAATCGTGTTGATTCAAAATAGCAGGCTGATCGAGCAAGAAGCAACGATCAAAAGCAACGTGAATTAAGTCTGTTTTCAACTGCTCAGCGGGTGTTTGTTTAGACTCATCGTCACTATTATCAAAGGGGGCAGGCGGCACATTGACGTAATGTAGACACATTTGTTTAATGTTGGGCAAATGTTTATTAAGGTATTTAATGGCATCGGATTGAGCCAGCATAAATAAACGGCGTAATCCTTTTTTGGTTTGCATCTGTGCCTGAGCTAATGTGTCCATCAACGTTAAATCAACACAATCCTGTTTATCTATCAAAGCAGGGTAGGCCGTCATTTTCTAAGCCATTTTGTTGTAAGGTGATGTGTTCTGGTAAATCGCCAAATGACCCAGCTTGTTAAGCTTTGTTGTTCATAATCACTATCGGGTATTTGTCGGAAACTGGCTGCCGCTTGTTTGGCCCATATTTGCTTGAGTTCGTCCAAATCTCGGCTTTCGGCAAGTAATTTGCCATCTTCATCAATCAGCCGGAAGTTCATCTGCAAATACAGTGGTAAATCGCTGGTATTCCAATCTTTGAGTGCGATTTCTACGCCAGTGAGTTTACGTAACTGTTCGCTTAATGCAGGTAATAAAGCACCTGATTTCGGGTGACATGTTTTGTAAACAGTCATCCGCATATTTGGGCATGGGAATAAAATGGCGACGTTGTGTTTTAGGTAAACTCTTGAGCAAAAACATAATCTTATCGCGTAATAAGCCCGGAACCAACCACTCATAGCGTTCAGGATTAGTTTGATTGAGCAATGACAATGGAATAGTTTGGGTGATGCCATCATGCGTTTTACCCGGTTCAAAATGATACTCAAGTGCCAATGGCACACGATTGACTAATAGTTGGTCAGGGAAACTGTCGGTTGTCACATGATCGGCTTGATGTTGCATCAAATCATCACGTGTTAAAAAGAGTAATTTTGGATTGTCTTGTTCGGCTTTTTTACGCCATTTTTCAAATCCAGCACCATTAGTAATATGAGCAGGAATACGTGTTTTATAAAACTCAAACAATACGTCATCATCAACCAATACATCACGACGACGCGATTTTTGTTCAAGCAGTTCAATATTTTCAATGAGTTTGAGGTTATGTTTAAAGAAGGGTCCGCGACAAAACCAATCCCCTTGTACTAAAGCATCACGAATAAATATCTCATTAGATTGGACCGGATCGATCGGACCGAAGTGGACGCGACGACGCGGCACAATCGGCAAGCCATATAAAGAAACTTGTTCGAAGGCGACGACTTGCGACGGTTTCTTTTCCCAATGTGGATCGGAATATTGTTTGCGTACTAAATCACCAGCAACCGGTTCGATCCACTCAGGCTCTATTTTTGCGGCTATGCGAGCATATAATCGACCTGTTTCCACTAACTCAGCCGCCATAACCCATTTTGGCCCTTTTTTGTGGAGGGCTGAGCCGGGGAAGATATGCAGTTTTAAGTTTCGCGTACCGGTATATTCTTTGTTATCACTTTTAACGGCAATATTGCTTAATAAACCTGATAATAAAGCTTGGTGTATTTCTTGATAATCAGCTGGCACCTGATTAGCTTTTAAGCCCATTTGGCTAACTTGAACATGCAGTTGCTGATGAATGTCATGCCACTCGCGGAGGCGTAAAAACGATAAAAAGTGTTCTTTACAATACTGTCTTAGTTTGTTTTGGCTAAGATGCTTTTTCTTGTCATGATACAGCTCCCATAATTTGATAAAGGCTAAAAAGTCTGAGCGTTCATCTTTATATTTATTATGTGCTTCATCGGCAGCTTGTTGCTTATCCATTGGTCTTTCACGCGGATCTTGAATACTTAACGCACTTGCAATGATTAATACTTCGGTAATGCAGTTGAGCTTTTGAGCTGCCAATAACATTCTGGCAATACGGGGATCAATCGGTAGCTGGGCAAGTTGTTTACCCGTCGCCGTCAGTTGCCGATGTTTATCAACCGCGTCTAATTCTTCTAATAAACGAAAGCCATCATTGATCATCTTATCTGGTGGCGGATTGATAAAGGGAAATTTTGCTGGCTCGCCTAATCGTAATGAGGCCATCTGCAAAATAACGGAGGCAAGGTTGGTTCTTAATACTTCTGGATCGGTAAAAGCAGGGCGATTTTTAAAATCATCTTCATCATAAAGTCGAATAGCGACACCCGCCGCGACACGACCACAACGACCAGAACGTTGATTAGCACTGGATTGTGATACTTTCTCAATAGGCAGTCGTTGCACTTTATTACGCACACTGTAACGGCTGATACGCGCATAACCGGGATCAACTACATACCGTATACCGGGTACAGTCAACGATGTTTCAGCAACATTAGTGGCAAGAACAATACGGCGATGGCCACCGGTTTTAAAAACACGGTTTTGTTCGACAGCAGATTGGCGAGCCAGCAAAGGGAGTATTTCTGTTTTAGGCGGATGATGTTTGCGTAAGGCTTCGGATACATCGCGAATATCACGTTCGCCTGATAAAAACACTAAAATATCGCCTTGGCCTTCACGACAGAGTTCATCAACAGCTTCAACAATACCATGCACCATATCGTAGCCGCGTTGTTCATCATCATCCCCCATGGGGGGGCGATAGCGAATTTCCACTGGGAAGGTACGACCACTGACTTCAATAATAGGCGCATGGTTAAAATGTTCAGAAAAGCGAGCTGTATCAATCGTTGCAGAGGTGATAATGACTTTTAAATCGGGACGTTTCGGTAATAATTGCTTGAGATAACCTAATAAGAAGTCAATATTAAGACTGCGTTCATGTGCCTCATCGATAATGATGGTGTCATATTGATTGAGAAACTTATCATTTTGCGTTTCAGCCAGCAAAATACCATCAGTCATTAATTTAACGTAACTACGATCCGCTTTAACTTGATCATGAAATCGTACTTTATAACCTACTACGTCACCGAGTTCGGTTTTGAGCTCTTCAGCGATACGGGTCGCTACCGTTCTGGCCGCAATACGACGTGGTTGAGTATGACCAATCATGCCGCTTACACCACGACCTAATGCAAGGCAAATCTTAGGCAGCTGAGTTGTTTTACCTGATCCTGTTTCACCACTTAAAATAATGACTTGATGTTCACTAATCGCTTTGGCAATTTCTTCACGACGTTCGATGACAGGAAGATCATTTTCAAATTCGGGAATTGGGATATTTTTTTGGCGAAATGCTCTACGTTCTATCGATGCCGTAATCTGGCTTTCTAGCTTGGTTACTTGATCGGGTTTAATAGCCGCCTGTTTACGCAGGTTTTGTAATCGTCGGCGTAAGGGGAATTGATCGGACAGCATAGCTGTTCCAAGTATTTGTTCGAGTTGTTGAAGTGTGTTTTTCAAAAGAATACTAAGTAAGTAAAAACAAAATAGCCGCTCATTGTAACGTAAGCGGCTATTGAAGTGCTTAGCTTATGTAAAGCCAAGGTTATTTTGTCAGTTATTGACATTCTTCATTGTTAACCGTGCCGTCAGGCATAGTCGTGTTACAAAAAATAGTACCTCGAGTAATGGTGTCGACAAGTGTTGCATTAGTCAGGTTTGCATCCGTTAAGTCTGCAAAATTCAGTTTGGCACCATTCAGGTTCGCACCATTAAAATTAGCCCCGGTAAAATTCGCATAATCCATGAGTGATGTTGAAAGATCAGCATTCTCAAAATTAGCATTTTGAACTCTTGAACGAGTAAACCAAGCCCCTACTAATTTAGTGTCACTGAGATTGATACCTTTTAATAATGCTTCACTCATATCGGCACTGCTCAAGTCTTGGCCATGTAAATCGGCATCCATTAAATTGCAGTGGTGGCATATATTGGTTTCTTGCAATCTATCTAAATATATTTGGTCTGCGGCAAATGCAGAGGAAGTGATAAACAAAGTAACAAACAGTAGCGTTGATTTCATTTTTAGTCTCCAGAATGAAGTGAGTTTCCCCAATGATGGCTATAAAAGTGTGCAGATAAAGGACTACGTTCACGAGCTTTTAGTTCTCGCTCAAGTTGTTGTTCGTTTAAAGAGTCTAGCGCTGCAGGATGTCCAACTGCAATAATTGCCCACAGGCTAATATCATCGGGAAGTGTAAAGTTAGCCTTAAGTAGATCAGTATTAAAACCGCCCATTTGATGACTTACTAAGCCCATCGATGTTGCTTGTAAGCAAAGATTAAGTGCTGCTGCACCGGTATCATAACCATTCCAGCGGTTAGTGCTATCGTTATGACTGAATGTTTGAGCTGATGTAGCCAGTATCAATAATGGTGCATTTTTTGCCCATTCTTGATTGCCAGGTGACAAGCAATCCACTACTTTTTTCCAGCTAACTTCATCTTCATGGCGATTCCAAATAACAAATCGCCAAGGTTGCTCACCAAAACAAGATGGCGCCCAACGAGCGGCTTCACAAAGCGCAATAATTTGCTCATTACTGACTGGCAATTTTGAGTCAAAAGCACGGCCACTCCAACGCTCCGCGAGCACTTTTTCAATCTTATATTGTGTTTCAGCGGGTTTTTCAATCATCAGAGCATCCTTAGAATTGGTATAGATTTATTTTTTAGGCAATACTATTTTGGGTTCTTTAGCTGCACGGTAAAAAGCACCGATATGGCCAATAATCATCACAATATTAGCGCTTGTTTTAACGGCAATAGATTTTATCATTTCAGCTTGATCAACTTTTTCTTGTCCGCTGACACGCACTTTAATTAATTCGTGGTGGGCTAATGCGATTTCAATTTCTGCCAGTACGGTCTCTGTTAAACCCTTGTTGCCAATCATTACTACGGGCTTAAGTGGATGTGCTAACGTTTTCAGATAGCGCTTTTGTTTGTCATTAATAGCCATGAATATTGTTACCTGTATTAAAATAGCTTGGAATTATATCAGGATAAAATATGACACATAAGTTTACCGTAACAGCCGCTCGCGGCATGCTGCCTTTGTTAGCTAAAGAATTAGTTGAAATGGGCATAAAAGACATCAAACAAGAGCAGGGTAATATTCGTTTTACAGGAAGTTTAGAAGATGCCTACCGAGTCTGCCTATGGTCACGCGTTGCCATTCGTGTGCTAATGCCGATTGCTCATTTCTCAGCAATAACAACGGATGCGTTATATCAAGGTATTTATGAATTACCGTGGGAAGATCATATTGATGCAGAAGGCAGTACGATTGCGGTTGAATTTAATAGTTTTCGTTCTAAAATTCATCACACGCAATATGGCGCGCAACGCGTAAAAGACGGCATTGTTGATCGTTTTCGTGAACAAACAGGAGAACGTCCTTCGGTTGAATTATTGCAACCTGATCTGCGTATCAATGTTTATCTTAAAAATAATCAAGCGATTGTCAGCATCGATTTGTCTGGTGAGAGTCTTCACAAACGCGGTTATCGAGTACAAAATACGGCTGCACCATTAAAAGAACATTTAGCAGCAGCCATCCTCCTTTCAGCTGAATGGCCTCGTCTTGCTAAACAAGGTTGGGGGTTACTTGATCCGATGTGTGGTTCGGGTACATTTTTAATAGAAGCGGCGATGATGGCTGCTGATATTGCACCAGGTAGTTTGCGTGATTATTTTGGTTTCACCTATTGGAAACAGCATGATAAAGCAGCGTGGTCACGTTTAAAAGCAGAAGCTGAACGGCGACGTCATAGTGGCCTAGCTCGTTTACCGGTTATTACGGGCGGTGATGCCGATGCGAAAGCGGTTGAAGCAACGCAAGCGAATATTGCAGAGATAGGCTTGTCAGATCGTATTAGCGTAGAGCAGCGTGATTTATTAGATTGGCCTTCACAGGCTAAATCATTACCGGTCAGTGGCATGATCGTGTGTAACCCGCCTTATGGTGAACGTATGGGGAATGTCTCTGAATTACATCATTTATACGAAAGCTTAGGAAATATTGTTAGTGAATCATTTCCGGCATGGCGAACAACACTCATTACAGATAATGAACAATTAGGTAAATTTACCGGATTAACCCTTTTTGAACAATTCCCATTTGATAATGGCCCTATTGCCTGTCAAGTTTTGTGCTATCGCGCTCCCAGACCGGTATCCGTTCGGTCGCAACGTGAAGAACCCGTTATCCAGCAGCTTGAACATGAAGATGAAGCACCACTTCAATCAAGCTATGAACCTTCCGAACACGCTGTGATGTTTGCAAATCGTCTTAAAAAGAACCTAAAACACTTGAGTAAGTGGGCTAAAAAGAATAATACAGAGTGCTATAGAATCTATGACGCTGATTTGCCAGAATATGCGGTAGCCGTTGATTTATATGGTGATTATGTTCATGTGCAAGAATATGCGCCACCTAAGTCAATCGAGCCTGAGAAAGCACTTCAGCGGTTAAATGATGTGATGGAAGCGATTCCACATGTGTTATCTGTGCCTGCTGCGCATGTGGTACTTAAACTCAGACAGAAACAGCGTGGCACACAGCAGTATGAGTCTCATGGTTCACAAAAACAACGTATTAAAGTGACCGAGTCAGGGTTGAGTTTTTGGATAAACTTAACGGATTATCTGGATACGGGATTGTTTCTAGATCACAGAATTACACGCCAGATGATTGCTGAACAAGCGGCAGGAAAAGATTTTTTAAACCTCTTTTCTTATACTGGATCAGCGACAGTTTATGCCGCAGCAGGCAATGCTAAATCTACGACAACTGTCGATATGTCCAACACCTATTTGGAATGGGCTCAAGATAATATGGCCTTAAATGGCTTTATGGGAGGACATCACCAGTCTGTTCGCGCGAATTGTCTAGAATGGCTGCAAGCAGCCCAACAAGAAACACAGCGCTATGGTCTTATTTTTCTTGATCCTCCGACGTTTTCAAATTCAACTCGAATGGAGGGTGTCTTCGATATTCAGCGTGATCATGTGTCACTGATCAATATGACGGCTAACTTATTAACAAACGATGGGGTTTTACTGTTTTCGACTAATCGTCGTGATTTTAAAATGGATAATCAAGCCTTAGCGAACTTAAATGTAAAAGAGATTAGTCGGGTGACCTTACCACAAGATTTTGAACGTAATCCTAAAATTCATTATTGTTGGTCGATAAGCAAAGCATAATGCTTAAATGTAGTGAACATCATGCTCGTTTGCAAAAGTGACTACACGAGCATGATGTTTATTAATAGTTTGTTGCCATTTGCTCTAAAAGCGTCGTTTGTGCACAAACAATTTCAGCATCTTCTTCACGCTCAACACGCTTATAACGACCGTCTGAGGATAAGATCCAAGCTTGACTATTATCAGCTAAATAGATATTAAGATCTTCAATGACTCTATCACGTAAGCGTTTGGATTCAATAGGAAAACACGTTTCTACGCGGCGCAATAAATTACGCTTCATGAGATCGGCACTGCCGGCCCATACCGCAGGTTCACCATCATTAGCAAAATAGAACACACGAGTATGTTCAAGGAATCGGCCAATAATACTTCGCACCTGGATGTTTTCAGACAGTCCTTCAATACCTGGTTTAAGACAGCACACCCCCCGAATAATAAGGTCGACTTTAACGCCGGCAATAGAAGCACGGTAAAACGCCTGAATGATCTCGGGCTCAACTAATGAGTTTACTTTCGCAATAATGTGGGCAGGCTTGCCTGATTGTTTGTTTTCGATCTCATTATTGATACGATTTAATAAACCTTCATGCAGTGTAAAAGGGGCATGAAGCAATTTATGCATTTTGGGCACTTTACCTAAGCTTGTTAGCTGTACAAATAAGTGTCCGATATCTTCACCAATTTGTTTATCTGATGTCAGAAGCCCGTAATCAGTGTAAATACGGGAGGTACTGCGATGATAATTGCCCGTTCCTAAATGAACATAATGGCGTAACTTATTATTTTCTCTTCGCAAAATAAGTAACATTTTTGCATGTGTTTTATAGCCTACAATGCCATACACAACGTGGGCAGCGGCTTGTTGCAGACGAGATGCAAGTGCAACGTTTTCAGCTTCATCAAATCGCGCACGTAGCTCAATGACCACCGTGACTTCTTTACCAGCGTGTGCAGCTGCCACTAAAGCATCAACAATCGGTGATTTTGCCCCCGTGCGATAGAGGGTTTGTTTAATCGCTAATACATTGGGATCAGCTGCCGCTTGTTTAATAAAATCAATAACAGGCGTAAATGATTGGTATGGATGATGTAGCAAAATATCTTGTTTACGAACCGCTGAAAATATATCAGCATTACTAGATAGTGCTGATGGTCGACCTTGAGTAAAGGGTTTAAATTTTAATTCAGGTCTATCTACCAACCCATACAACGCTTGTAGGCGACTTAAATTGACAGGACCATTAACCAGATACACATTGTCCTCATGCATACCGCACTCAATGCGTAGAAATTCAACCATATCCTGTGGGCAATTATGGGCTATTTCTAAACGCACTTCATCGCCATAATTTCGATGTGTTAGCTCATCTGAGATAGCGCGAAGTAAATCACTAGTTTCTTCGGTATCAATCGCTAAATCACTATTTCGTGTAACACGAAATTGATAAAGTCCCTTGATTTTCATGCCGTAAAATAAATCTTCTGCAAAAGCATGAATAATTGATGATAGGAACACAAAGCGGTGTTGTTCACCTGGTGTTTTTAACTCTTCTGGTAGCTCGATAAGGCGTGGTAAAGCACGAGGTGCTTGTAAGATTGCATAACCACGGTTACGACCAAATGCATCTCTACCTATTAAAGAAATAATAAAGTTTAAACTTTTATTTAATAATCGTGGAAAGGGGTGGGCCGAATCTAAGCCCATCGGGCTTAAAACGGGTGCAACTTCCTCTGCAAAATAGGTGCTTAACCATTTAGTTTGTTCTTCGGTCCATTCTGCGCGGGGGAGTACCCGAATAGATTCTTGTTCTAACTCAGGTAGCAATACATCATTCAGCACTTGGTATTGCTCATCAACTAATTCATGTGCCCTGACATTAATCATTTTCAGAACTTCTTGAGCGTTAACCTGATCAGCCTCAAGATAGGTGTCGCCGATTTCAATTTGCTGAATTAACCCTGCAACGCGTACCTCAAAAAACTCATCTAGATTGGTGCTTGAGATACACAAGTAATTTAAGCGTTCGAGTAGTGGCACATTGACATCTAAGGCTTGCTGTAAAACACGCCAGTTAAACTCAAGTAAGCTAAGTTCACGATTAAGGTAATATTCTGGGCTATTAATTTCGATAGTATCCATATGCTCTAATTATTATCTTTAAATTATTTTAAGAGATGTGCTAAATCATTATATCTTGATGGTATGACAAAATAATGACAATTTTAGGGCTTGTGTTGTGTCATTATTAAACTAGGCTGATACTAGCACTATATTAGTTATATTGACGATAGAACTTTACAAGATATTGAAGCTGTAGCGTTTAAAAAAACGGCAAGTTTTAGCGATTTCAGTGCCTCAAATGTCATCAGAATGCTAGATTTTTTTGATAATACTTCGTCATTCAATGTTCGGCGACACTATAATAGATGTCAGCACTTTATTCACTAGGACATTCACTTTGTTAAGTTACCGCCATTCATACCATGCAGGAAATTATGCTGATGTTATTAAGCATATCGTGCTTATTGAAATTTTTGAGCATTTAATTAAAAAAGAAAATGCGTTTGATTATATTGATACTCATGCTGGGGCTGGTCTTTATAACCTTCACAGCGCTCACGCAACGAAACTTCAAGAATACACGCAGGGCATTGGCAAATTAAATCGACAAGACTGGCCTGAACTTGCGAGTTATTTTGATGTTGTTGCCAGCTATAACACGACGGATACATTAACTGTCTATCCTGGTTCACCCTCTATTGCATCCAATTTTTTACGTCGCCAAGATCGCAGTTGGCTTTATGAGTTACATCCACGAGATGCCGAATTATTATTAGAAAATAGTTCAAAACAAAAGGGCGTGCGCGTGATGCATGAAGATGGCTTTAAGGGAATGGAAGCATTACTTCCACCTATTTCACGGAGAGGCCTCGTGCTTATTGACCCATCATATGAAATAAAAACAGATTATAACCAAGTCTTTGATTCGATTAATAATGCGTATAAAAAATTTCCTACGGGTACCTATGCACTTTGGTATCCCGTCGTCGATCGTAAAAATATCGATACTTTAGAGCGTAAACTTATCCGCAGTGGCATCATGAAAATACAACAATTTGAGTTGGGCATCACTGCTGATCAATTTGGTAGTGGCATGTCGGCCAGTGGCATGATTGTTATTAATCCACCGTGGTTGTTGAAAGATAAAATGGCTAAAGTGCTACCTAAACTTGTCACAGCCTTAGGTGGTGAAGGTGCATTTTATAAATGTGCAGAGTTAGTTGGCGAATAAGCACAATTGCTTGTCAAAATAAACAAAAAGTCGACCTGAATAGGTCGACTTTTTGTTTTTATACGATTGAATTTTGATTATGTTACTTAAATTATGGCCTTATCTTTAGAGAAGAATATTTCAACTTTACGGAATAATACATAAAATACCGGCGTAAAGATTAAACCAAAGAATGTCACACCCAACATACCTGAAAAGACCGCTATACCGATAGCTTGACGCATTTCAGACCCTGCACCATGACTCATCACTAATGGTAATACACCCATAATAAAAGCAAATGATGTCATTAAGATCGGGCGAAGTCTGAGTCGTGAAGCTTCAATCGCCGCCTCAAGGGTAGTACGCCCTTGATGTTCTAGATTGTGGGCAAACTCAACAATAAGTATGGCATTTTTAGAGGCTAAGCCCGCCAGTAGAAATAAACTTATTTGAGTAAAAATATTATTATCACCTCCTGAGAGATACACACCAATCATCGCGGATAAAATACTCATAGGCACAATAAGAATGATCGCTAAGGGTAGTGCAAGACTTTCATACTGGGCTGCTAGCACTAGAAAAACCAAAAACAAACAAAGCGGGAAAACATAAATAGCCGTATTACCTGCCAATATCTGTTGGTAGGTTAGTTCGGTCCATTCAAAGCCCATGCCGGCAGGCAATGTATCCTCTAGGATTTGAGTAATCGCTGCTTGTGCTTGCCCTGATGAATAGCCGGGGCCAGCATTACCGTTAATATCCGCTGAACGATAGGCGTTGTAGTGCATAGCGACTTCAGGCCCAAATGATTCTTCTACCTCTATAATGGAGGCTAAAGGCACCATATTGCCTTCATTATTACGGGTTTGTAGCCGTGTAATATCTTGTGGTGTAGAGCGGAATTCTTTATCAGCTTGTGCAATGACTTGATAGGTTCGACCAAATTGGTTGAAGTCATTAACGTACATTGAACCTAAGTAAATCTGCATCGTACGAAATACTTCGTCAACTGGAATACCAAGTTGCACAGCCTTAGTACGATCAAGATTGGCAAATAATTGGGGTACATTGACATTGTAATTAGAATAAACACCGACCAGAGCAGGGTTTTGATAGGCCTTTTGTTTCACCTCATTAACCACATCATCAAGCACTTTATAGCCTTGATCTGCACGATCTTGGATTTGCAGTTTAAAGCCACCCGTTGTTCCCAGCCCACTTACTGGAGGCGGCGGGAAGATAGCAATAAAAGCTTCTTGAATCGTGTTATATTTACCCTGTAATCGCCCAGCAATAGCATTCGCACTTAGATTGGGATCCGTCCGGTTTTCAAAATCATCTAAGGTGACAAATACAATACCCGCACTGGCAGAGTTAACAAAACCATTCACTGATAATCCTGGAAATTGTACTGCGCTGACAACGCCTTTTTCTGCGAGAGCAGCATCGGCTATTTCACGCATCACTTGTTCCGTGCGATCAAGAGTTGAGCCGGTGGGAAGCTGTGCAAAACTAATTAAATATTGCTTATCTTGTGCTGGAATATAGCCTGATGGCACTAACTTAAAACTATAAATGGTCAAACCAATTAGTATCGAAAACAGCGTCATCATTATCAATTTACGCGAGGCAAATACTCGTACCCCTTTGGTGTAACCATGCTGACTTTTATTGAATCCTTTATTAAATAGATTAAAGAGCCAGCCAAATAAAAACTGCATTATTTTAGCGAGTCTATCTTTTGGTGCATCAGGAGAACGAAGTAACAATGCACATAGAGCAGGGCTTAAAGTCAGTGAGTTCAAGGTCGAGATAAAGGTTGCAATTACAATCGTGAGTGCAAATTGTTTATAAAACATTCCTGTTAAACCGCTAATAAAAGCGATAGGAATGAAGACACTTGCCAGCACTAATGATGTTGCAATAATTGGCCCTGTGACTTCTTTCATCGCTTTTATAGTCGCATCACGAGGCGACTTACCTTCGTGGATATTTCGCTCCACATTTTCCACTACAACGATGGCATCATCGACCACAATCCCGACGGCTAATATCAAACCAAACAGGGATAGCACATTAATCGAAAACCCGAGGAAATACATGAAAGCAAATGTACCCACAATCGATACAGGTACCGCCAACAAAGGAATAATCGATGCTCTCCATGTTTGTAAAAAGAGAATAACGACAAAAACAACTAAAGCAATGGCTTCAAATAAGGTAATAATGACCGAGTGGATTGAGCTACGTACAAATACAGTGGGATCGTAGACAATACTGTAATCAATATCTTGAGGGAAACTTTGCTTTAATCGTTCCATTGTAGAACGTACATTATCTGAAATATCGAGTGCATTTGCCTCTGGTGCAGCAAAGATTGGAATCGCGACGGCAGACTGATTATTTAATAAAGAACGTAAACCGTAACTTTGTGCATCTAATTCGACTCTTGCCACATCAACTAGGCGGGTCACCACACCATTGGCATCACGTTTTACTAATATCTGCTCGAATTCTTCAACACTTTCCAAGCGGCCTTGAACATTAATCGGTAATTGTAATTCGACTTTATCTTTATAAGGAGGGCCACCAATGACCCCCGCAGCTACTTGAATGTTTTGTCCTCGAATTGCACTCACCACTTCATTAGGAGTCATATTCAATTCAGCAATTTTGTCAGGGTTTAACCATACCCGCATCGCATAATCACCTGAGCCGAAGAGTCTAACTTGGCCAATGCCTGATATTTTTGCTAATTCGTCACGTACATGTAGGGTTGCAAAATTACGCAAATACAACATGTCATAGCGTTCTTTAGGTGATCGCAAGTGGACGACCATGGTTAAGTCTGGCGAACTTTTAGTCACCGTCACACCCAGTTGGCGGGTGATATCGGGTAAGCGAGGTAAGGCTTGGGAAACACGGTTTTGAACAAGCTGCTGAGAAAGATCAACATCAGAACCGATAGCAAAGGTTATTGTTATCGTTAGGTTGCCATCGGTTGATGCGAGCGAGTTCATATACAACATATTCTCAACACCATTAATTTGCTCTTCTAATGGTGTGGCCACCGTCTCTGAAATCACAGAGGGGCTGGCACCGGGAAATGATGCATTAATGATAACCGAAGGAGGGGAAACCTCAGGGTATTCAGAAATGGGTAGTTGAAACATAGCGGCTAAGCCAAAAACGAAGATCAGTATTGAAATGACGCTAGCGAAAATCGGTCGATCAATAAAATGACTTGAAAAACTCATGAAACATTTACCCTCAGGACATCATGTCCTGGACAATTTAAATAATACTTAGATATTTTTAGACTAAATAATTAGTTTATTTCAGTCGTGTTAGCGACCTTTGGATCAACTAACATATCAGGTCTAATTCTCATTAAACCTTTTATCACTACCTTATCTCCTGCTGCTAGCCCCGATTTGATAATTCGAGCCCCTTCGATGCTTTCACCAATCACCACTTCACGATAAGTGGTTTTGTTTTCAGCATTAACGACATAAACAAACTTTCGATTTTGATCAGTAGAAATGGCACGTTCACTCAGTAATATTGATTTTTCTTCAACTTCGCTTCCCAATTTGAGGCGGGCATACATACCTGCAAGCAATCTTCCTTTAGGATTATCAAAGATGGCACGAGCACGGATAGTACCTGTCGTTGGATCTATTCTATTGTCAAATGAATGAATCTTTCCTTGATACACCTCTTTACCTTCTTCAAGACGAAGTTCAACAGGGTTTTTAGTCTTAGTATTCTTTGCTACTGATATGTCATCGCTATTTCGAAAGCGTAAATATGTTTGTTCGTCGACTTCAAAGTCTGCATAAACACGATCGTTGGCAACGATTGTCGTCAATAATGGCGCATTAGACCCTGCTGCAACTAAATTGCCGACCGTTAATTCTGTACGACTAATGTGACCTGAAATAGGGGCCTTGATATAGGCATAACTTAAGTTAATCTCAGCTTCCGATAATTCAGCTATCACTCGCTTAACTAAAGAGTCAGCAATCAATTTGTTATTTACGCTATCATCAAGCGCTTGCTGTGAGACCATCTTTTTATCGACTAAATCTGTTGCCCGTTTATGTTCTTTTATAGCAAAATCATAATTATCTTTAGCAGAAATTAACGTCGCCTTTTTTTGGTCAACAATGGCTTTCAATGGGCGAGGATCAATGATGTATAAAGTATCACCTTTTACAACGAACTGACCGTCCTCAAACTTTATTTCAGTAATTAAACCACTTGCTTGAGGTCGAATTTCAACGAAGTCGACAGCAGTCAGTCGCCCTGAAAAATCTTTCCACAATCGTGTCGGGTTCTCTTCAATAACCGTTACATCCACCGGCATGGCTTGTGGCTGACTACTCACCATTGCTTGCGCTTCCTTTGCCAAAACGCTATCAGTAAAAATGGTGGTTCCTAATATCGCCGTGACAATTGCGGTGCTAAATAGGGTGATCGTTGTCAATTTATTTGTCATTGTGTTGCTCCTGAAGCTGAGTGCTTTTTCCTGAAAGAGTTATTTTTAAATCAAGCGTTTGAAATAAACTAACTCTGATGTCATCTTTCAAATGACTTAGATTGTTTTGAATACGTGCCACCATAACTTGGCCCAGCATAGAGGTAACAATTTGAGCGCCTAGCTTTTCCATATCGGTTTCTATTGATAATAAGCCAGAATCTATCATCTCTTGCAGTATTGCTTTAAATATATTGCCTTGAAGTTCTAATATCTCGTCTGCTTTTTGCTGAATTAATATCTCATTTCCTGCCATTTCAGAACCCAAACAAGCGAAAGGACAACCACAAACACGGCCATATTTGTCGAATGCTTGCTTTTGTTTTTGATAAATAAAGTCAGCCAGGTTTTCAAAACGTTCGATGGGTGATATGCCTGCGGACAGGATGTTAGTGAGCTGGCCTTGATAATGTTGATAAGAGGCGTCCATTGCTGCAACAGCTAATTCAGCTTTTGATGAGAAATAATGATAAAAACTGCCTTTTTTTATGCCTGCAGTATTACAAATATCATCAACACTGACCGAGCCATAACTACTCTGCCATATGAGATCATTGGCCGTTTCAATTAGTTTGGCTTTTGTATTGGTCGGGGAACGTCCCATTAGAATCACATTTGAGTAAAAAAAGCATAGTTTATAATATTTGACTGATCAGTCAAATATTATAAAGTTTTTTCATCCTATCCCCATCATGCTAAATTAAAAATCATATAAATAATGCTGATGAGTTGCTGATTTGGCACTAATTAATATGACTAAATACAGTTTCGCAATAGGGCTTGTGTGCTGATAAAATGCAATCGATTTTAAGACAATTAATCATTTGATAAATGAACAGTTATTAGCCGCGCTGGCAGTAACATTTAAACGAGTCAAACAACCATTAGGCGATAACGATAATAATGAAAATCAGTATTCTAGGTAGCGGATGGCTGGGTTCACCCTTAGCAAGCCATTTATTCGAAGTTGGTCATACTATTAATATATCAACACGTACCACTGATAAAACAAAGGATTTTACTGATAGATTGTTCACCCCATATCTTATTGATTTAGATAAACAAACTACTGATGTTGACGCTTTTTTAGCAGCGGACATAGTGATCATCAATATTACATCGAAAAGCAAAGATGGCTTTGCCAAACTCATTTCTAAAATAGAAAATTCTTCGATAAAAAAAGTGCTATTCGTTAGCTCTTCTTCGGTTTATCAAGCTGTAACAGGCATTGTCACTGAAGATAGTGGGCTGGAGTCTGCAGATAGTTTGCTTTATCAAATAGAGCAAATGTTTATAGCAAATACACACTTTGAGACCACAATTTTACGGCTCAGTGGCTTGATTGGTTACTCACGTCATCCTGGCCGTTTTTTTAATAACGGCAAGATTGTTCAGCAGCCTGATGCGCCAGTCAATCTTATTCACCGAGATGATTGTATTGGCATCATTAATCACATTATTGAACAACAGGCTTGGGGTGAAATATTTAATGGCTGTGCAATGACGCACCCTACTAAACGAGAATTTTATAGCCATGCCAGAGACTTACTGGAGAAGCCTCATCCAGAGTTTAATGATGTTTCAGATAGTAGTGCCTACAAGATTGTCAGTAATGAGAAAGTCATTAGGCAGCTAGGCTACCGATTTATTTATCCTGATGTGATGGATATTCACTATGATGAATTGGATAAACTGGCACCTAACAGACTAACAGTCTAATAACTTTTCGAACACTCATATCACGACATTTATATGCGTACTGCCAATGCAGTTTTATCCAGCACCTTACGTAATACAAAACTAGAGCGTACACCGGTAACCCCTGTGATACGGGTTAATCGGTTTAGTAATAACTCCTGATACGCTTCCATGTCTGTCACGATGACTTTAAGTTGATAATCTGCATCTTGCCCTGCAATCAATAGGCACTCCAACACCTCTGGTATCTGAGCTATATTTTCTTCAAAATTACTGAAACGTTCAGGCGTATGTTGGTCCATAGAGATATGAATCAACACCATTAATGATAAACCTAATTTTTTGGCATCAACAAACGCACGATAGCCGGTGATAAGGCCCACATCTTCAAGTGCTCGCACACGTCTGAGGCAAGGCGAAGCAGAAAGTTGAATACGATCAGCCAAGTCTTGATTACTGAGTCGACCTTCACTTTGTAAAATGTTAAGGATCTGCACATCATACTTGTCTAGTTCCATAAAAAATCACTCTAAATTAAAGTAGAGGTTAATTATGCCTATATATTGTAATTATTAGCAATTAAATTGCGGTAAAGTTTGTTTTTAACTAGTAATACGCAAGCATCTGCCAACAAAATTTACGTACAATTTCTCACATAGTATTGATAACAATTTGTCCAAGGAGATAAACCACATGTTGCAGGATCCATCTACTAAATATCAGTCATTTCCAGCGGTCAACTTAAGTGATCGTCAATGGCCAAACCAAACCATTAATTCAGCACCTATTTGGATGAGTACCGATTTACGTGATGGTAATCAGTCTCTTTTTGAACCAATGAATGCTGAACGTAAAATGCGTATGTTTAAGATGTTATGTGAGGTCGGCTTTAAAGAAATTGAAGTGGCTTTTCCTTCGGCATCTAAAACAGATTTCGACTTTGTGCGTACGCTTATTGAAGATGACCATATCCCAGACGATGTCACTATAGAAGTGTTAACTCAGGCACGTGAACACTTAATTATTAGGACAATGGAATCACTTAAAGGCGCTAAAAAAGCCATTATCCATGTCTATAATGCGACGTCAAAACCGTTTCGTGACACTGTTTTTGGTATGAGTAAAGACGAGGTTATTGCGATGGCCGTGTCTTCTGTGCAGTTAATTAAATCATTAGCCGCCAAACAACCTGAAACACAATGGACGCTTGAATATAGCCCTGAAACCTTCACAGCAACAGAGTTAGATTTTGCATTAAAAATCTGTAATGCAGTAACAGCAACATGGGGGGCGACACCTGATAATAAAGTGATCCTTAATTTACCCTCGACGGTAGAAATGGCAACACCTAATATTTATGCTGATCAAATTGAATGGATGCATCGTCATCTTGATCGTCGAGATAGTGTTATTTTAAGTCTTCACCCACACAATGATCGTGGCACGGCGGTTGCCGCCGCTGAGTTAGGTATCATGGCGGGCGCTGATCGTGTTGAAGGCTGTATGTTCGGACATGGTGAACGAACCGGTAATGTCGATATTGTGACCCTTGCTTTAAATTTATATACCCAAGGTATCTCGCCTGAATTAGATTTTTCAGATATCAATGCAGTAGGTCGCACGGTTGAAGAATGTTCACAATTACCGATTCATCCTCGCCATCCTTATGTGGGTGATTTAGTATTTACTGCGTTTTCGGGTTCTCACCAAGATGCCATTAAAAAAGGCTTGGCGGTGCAACAAGATGATACTGTTTGGGCGGTTCCTTATTTGCCGATTGATCCGAAAGATGTGGGTCGGAGTTACGATTCGGTTATTCGGGTCAATAGTCAATCGGGTAAAGGTGGCATTGCCTATTTAATGGAATCGGAATACGGCATCGTATTACCACGTCGCTTACAAGTCGAGTTTGCAGGTGTTGTACAACAGCATACGGATAACCATGATGGTGAAGTGATGGCCGCTGATATTTGGCAGCTTTTTTCTAAAACATATTTTGATGAAGAATCGATAATACATTATCAAACGCATCATCTTTTTGAAGAAGGCGATAAACAGGGGGTTAATTTAACGGTTAAAATTAATGGCCAATTACAGCATTTAAAAGGTAAAGGTAACGGACCTATTGATGCGGCAGTACATGCGATTCAAAGTGCTGGCTTTGACATTAATGTTCGAAGTTATGAAGAGCGTTCAATTAACCCTAGTAAGGAAGGTTCGGATGCTAATGCCTGTGCTTTTATACAAGTATCAGCGAGCGATAATGATACGATTAAAGAAGTGTATGGTGTGGGTATTGATTCAAATATCGTCACCGCATCGATTAAGGCACTGATAAGTGCTATAAATCGAATGAAGTGAGCAAAATAGAGCAACGGCAATCAAGACGATTAGCGTCGTTGCTCTAATGCTTTTTAGGATCAAAGAGGATATTTAAACACTACGATGACGCTTGACATGTTTGAACAAGAAGGTGTGAATGCAGGCCAATCTGAGCGTTATGGACAAGACGTTCATATTCTGAGGGGTTTTGCCTTGCCTTTTGTTAATGACATTATGCAAGCACTTATCGAGCAAATACAACCACAATCACCGTTACGCCATCAATCAACACCGGGGGGGCATCGTATGTCGGTTGCCATGACAAACTGTGGTCAAAGAGGGTGGATAAGTGACCGTTCAGGATATCGTTATGCGGATAACGATCCAATGACGTATCAACACTGGCCTGATATGCCAGCAAGTTTTATGGCCTTAGCTCAGTTGGCAGCAGATAAAGTCGGTTTTGCTGGTTTCATACCCGATAGCTGTTTGATTAATGAATATAAAACAGCCTCAAAAATGGCATTACATCAGGATAAGGATGAAGCCGATCTTTCTGCCCCGATTGTCTCTGTTTCATTAGGTATTTCAGCCCAATTTTTACTAGGCGGTTTTGAGCGACAAGATAAAACGACACGCATCGCATTACATCACGGTGATGTGATGGTCTGGGGGCGAGCTGATAGGCTTCGTTTTCATGGCATTATGCCGATAAAACCCGCATTACATTCCATAACGGAAGATTGCCGAATTAATCTTACTTTTCGTAAAGCAGTTTAGTATTGTTATATTACAGCTTGTGTTACTGATTAGAACTATTCAGAATGGTTTTTAGTTAGTAATTATTTATGGATTTGAGGATCATGCCATGTTGGTGACTTTTACAACAAAAGCGTATGCCGACATTACGATGTTTGGCGATGTTGCGCTGTCTTTTTTAAAAATGATGGGACATAGTGGAACGGTACCTAGTGCAATACTCGCAGTCGATGTACCAGCTGCTTTAGAGCGATTGAAAAGCGCGCTTGATGCAACATCAGATGAGCAGCCATCACAAAATACTCATGATGATGAACCTAAAGTGAGTATGCATAATCGCGCATTACCACTACTAGCCTTGCTGGCTGCGGCAGCAAAAGATCAGCAAGATATTATGTGGAAATAATGCAGCCACCATTAGATCAACTTTGATTAACCAACATCAGTAAAAAAGTATGGCAATGAATCAATAGTGCTTGCAATCGTGTTCACTATTTCGCGAATCAAATGTGGTTGCTGTTCTCGGATTTAACCAATGACAAAACTTAAACGACTCCTTATTCGTTACCTTCTTATACTGATAGGCGGATTAATACTGCTCAGCATTATCGTCGTCATTCCATTTCGCTGGTTAAACCCGCCAGTAACCATGGTAATGATGGATCGCTGGTTATATTCAAGCAATGATAATTTTCAACTAAAAAAATCATGGTTAAACTGGAATGAACTACCTAAACAAGCGGCATTAGCGGTTATTGCTTCTGAAGATCAGCGTTTTCCTTTACATGCGGGTTTTGATGTCGACGCTATTATAAAATCATTGGGTGATTCAGGTAATGGCGGTCAATTACGTGGCGCCAGTACCATCAGTCAGCAAGTGGCACGCAATGTCTATTTATGGACTGATCGCAGTTGGATCCGCAAAGGGCTAGAGGCTTGGTTTACCTTATTAATTGAATTAATCTGGGGAAAACAACGCATCCTAGAAGTCTATTTGAATATCGCCGAATGGGGTGAGGGTGTATTTGGTTTAGAAGCGGCTAGTCATTATTATTTTGGTCAATCAGCCAAACGACTTAGCCCTATGCAATCGGCTTTACTAGCATCCTGTTTACCAAGTCCCTTACGATTTAATCCGGCAAAACCATCGGCACAAATTCGAGATAAGGCGAGATGGAACCTTAAACAGCAAAAACGCTTAGGTGGTTTGCAGTGGTTAAAACAAATGGATTGATCCAGAATAAATAAAACATTAAATAACTAATATTCAATTGCTTATGAAGACTATGTGAACTTGATTATTATATTTATCAGTTGTGAAAACGTACTGTTATCCATCCCTAATTATGTCGTCCAGCTGGCCACCATAATTGTTCATCAGAACCCTTCGTTCTAAAAGCGGCTATTTTAGCTTGCGTATCAGGACGAATTAAATAAGCTTCAAGTTGCTGCGCTCCACTATAGTTAGTATTAGGAATAGTATTTGGATTGACGATCATTGAACACATAACGCGTTGCAAAATCGGATCATGAGTTAACAATATTTCTAAATTGCTATGATGCTTTTGTTTGTACTTTAAGAAAGGAATAGCGCCCCAGATAAAATAGGCTTGTTGCTGTTCAGCAAGTTGAGCCACTTTTGCTGCGGGTTGCTCGGTAGGAATAAACCACTCAGCTTTATCAGGCGAGCCAGCCATCTGCCAAACGGTGTCCGTTAAATAGTCTAAGCCATGTTGCGAACTAGCAATAAAAAGCGATTTCGTTTTAGCAATGCGTGCCAATCCTTCAGCCATTTTTTGAAGACCTTTAACATGAGCAGGATCTGCTTTGGGTCCTATTAAGGCAGCCTGATTAGCAAACACCATTGTCGGCCACTGACCATAAGCTTCTGAAACAAACTCTTCTAAACCTGCTTTACCATAATGGGCAATAACGATATCGGCTTGTCCAGATCTGGCGATGTTAAACACATTACTACTATTGCTTATTTCAACATCTAGTCCCGATTCTTGCTTAAAATCGCTGACTAAATCATCGATTAAGCCACTGTAAGCAGGTGTATTGACGATAGCTAAACGGAGTATTTTAGGCGTGGGAGCGGTTTCAATTTCGTGTGAGAACGCATTAGCAACGATAAAAAAATAAAGACAGAGCGACGTGAGTAATTTCAACATAAACGTGTCCTAAACAAACGATGTGGTCTTGGCAAAGAAGGGAGAGTGATGCCCAACCCACCTTTATTTCAGGTCAGTTGGGCATCATTTTAAAGACTTATTTCCAGTCTAGTTTTACACCTGTGTAAACAAATCTTCCAGCTTGTGGAAAACCATAACTAGTTGAATAATCTTCATCTAATAAATTGTCAGCACCCACATAAACACTACCCAATTGCTGAGGTAATGCATAACTGATTTTAAGCGATAACAAATCAAAAGCGGATAGGTTTTGATGAACCGTTGGATCATTCTTTTCGAAATAAGCTTGCTGACCAATTCGTTGAAAACTACCATTTACAGACCATAGCGGCGTGATATCGTACTGCACCTCTAAAGACACTTTACTACGAGGACGGTATTGAAGTGTATCCGTCACCGCATCAGTTGATTCATCAGATGAACTGAGTAAACCCAAACTCATTCTTAAGGTTAACTCATCCGTTGCTTGAACCATTCCTGAAACATCCACACCTTTAAATAACATCTCTTGGCGGTTCATATATAAATTAGAACTGTCATCTTTTTCTATAAAATCGTAGACACGAGACTGGTAAACAGCCACATCTAAACTCGCGCTATCCCATTGATTTTTTAGGCCAACTTCATAATGTTTGGCACGCTGAAAACCAAGACTATCATTGCCTGAACTTGCATCATAAAGCTGAGAAATAGTCGGTGCATCTACTTTTCTAGCCGCAGTCGCATAAATGCTTGTGTGTGCATTAATCGCTTTGGACAGGCTAAGTTGAGCAGAATTAACCGTATCATCATTACCGCCATCTTTCTCTAGCTTGTGATGTCCTAGCCCTGCAACAACCGTCATTTCATAAGGCAAAGCTTGGGTGATTTCAAAACCATATGAACGCACACGAATATCTTTATCAACATCTGTGGTGACATATTGGCTACTGTTATTACAGGTATTAGAATTACATTTTATTTGCTGTGAATCTAATGACTCACGACGATGATCGAAACTCAATGCAACACCCGTATCATAAGGTCCAACCACACCATTTAACTGTGCGTGCGTGCCTTTAATTTCAGTATCATCCGTTTGTGTGAAAGCGTTCTTTTTAACGATCGTATTATAATTTTCATCATCATAACTAGCCGTATCTTCATCTAACTGATTATTGAAAAACCATAACTTACCAGACCAATCAGCCGTAAAATCATAATCTGCACCGACTTGAAAAGACATACCTTGTTGATCTTCACTACGTTCGTATTTTGCTTTAGAAGCAAAAGGATCAGAAGAAGCAAATACGGTAGCCGGTTTACCGTAGTCGCCATCTATACGACTGATAAAGGTACCCACACTTAATTTATCGGTGACTTGGCGGGTATAAGAACCTATAAAATTGACACGGCGATTATCACTATTATTTCGGTCATTATTGTCTTGATAATTCGATTGATTGTCATTCAATGTCGAGGTGAAATCATCTGACATTGAAAAGGCATCGCGTGCTCTTACGCCAGCAGAAAAGAAGAAGTCATTGTCTGCATCACCATAACCGGCATAAGCATTAGTATGCCAATATTGGTCACTACCTAATTCTGCTTTACCACCTGTTCGAAAACCATCAAAGCCACTACGTGTTTGAATATTCAAAACACCACCCATGCCGCCATCGCCATAAAGAACCGATGATGAACCTGCTTGAAGCGTAATTTTTTCAACCGCAAAAGTAGGGATCAAAGTAGGATCAAACTGACCATCGCTGGCAGAGTTAAAGGGTACGCCGTTGATTAATAACTTTATTTGACGTGTGCGTAGACCTCGAATATCAATTCTAGGCGTGCCATCACCCCCCGTTCTAACATTCAAAGAAGGGATAAAACGTAGTGCTTCATCTAATGATCGTGCACCAGAGCGTTCAAAATCTTCTTGCGATAATGAAAAACCAGTACCCGCAACTTCAGTTGGATTGACGACGATTTGACCTAATTGATAACCACTTTCTGTGGCAGCTAATACATTGCTAGTGACGGTTAAGGCGAGTGCAGTCATGATTGACTTGGTTATATTCTTATAAATATAACGATTGGCGTGAGTTGACCTGTTCACGAGTTTTGCTCCTAAAGATTAAGGTTTAAAGTGTTGAGAGGATTGGGTGTAGGCTTTCCATGCGAGTAAGCCAAATAAGCCACCGAAAAAACCGAATAGGCAATGTGACATAACGGGAATCATTAAGCCACTGCTTAATGAATCACTATAAATAGACAAATGACCTTGGGCTAAAAATTTGATGATGGGTTTAATTGAATGAACAATCGCCGCGATTAAAGGCAATAAAAACAGTAAGCGGCCACGCCAAGTAAGATGGTTGTAAAGCAAATCTAAACTAAAACCTTGCAGACCAAGAATCAATATCCCGACACCCATCGATGAGCTTGATCCAGCCAATATTCCTGTCGATAGAATGGCGCCAATAGAAGCAATTGTGGCTGCCCATGTTTGCGTTGATGCCAGACGTAAAAAGACAAAGATAGCCATAAACTCAAGTCCATGACGGCCGGCCATATCAAGCGGCCAACGTAACACTTTATGCAAAATAACGGCGAGCATGCCCGCACCAATTAACAGTAATAGTTCAGCCTGTTTGCTGTGTATAAAACTAATACTGCTTGAGGTATTCTTTAGCTGCGACTTGCCAGACATTTGAATTCTCCATTGTGTTATCAATAATTAATGTTGCTTCGCCGCCAATCCATATTGCTCTAGGCCAACTTCCCATATCTATTTTCTGGTGGCGATCTTCGATAATTTCACCAGCGATTGTTTGCAAGCTATCAATACCTGTCTCATCCAGTAGTTCGCCCACGCTTGCTATCTGATCAGCACGTTCACGCATTCCTTCAAGCCATAATAATCGGCCATCACTGCCCGAACCATTCAGACCAACTGAAGCAAGTGCACCAATGATCCCTTGAAAATCACCACCAAGGCCATGAAGTTTTAATCCTGCAGCTTGAGCGATTTCGTGCGCTTGTTGTTGAGTAACGACCCGTGTTTTACATAAAAAACTAAAGCGGATGAGAGCAAGTGTGATTTGTTGCTGATTGGCAATACACAGTCCGGGATCAGATCCTTCTGCGCTTTCATTTTGCAGATAGTGGATACAGAATTGCTCAATGTCATCCACGTGCTTAGTCGTGGTCTGTACTTTTATACATGCGGCACTATTGTGAGAGGTAAACGGAACAAGCGGGCTGAATAATAATTGATGTCGAGTAATGACATGACACTGTCCCCAGCCATTTTCATTCATCGCGGCACCAATGGAACGGGCGTGATAACCAGTACCTCGACTTTCAAGGTTATCGGTATCATCAATACCAATTAATAATTCAATAGGGGCTGCGTTGGTTGACATGGGCACTATCTAGAGTTGGAAATCGCTATATTTAACCATACATAACGATATAATGTCATCCAGAATGAGTGGTATTAAGTTGATTTGTAATCTGTTTTGATATGTCGAGAATACTGTCATTGGCCTGACGCTCCATTTCTCGATAGGTTTTAATAATGGCTAATCCAAAATCAGTAATAGAGGCACCACCACCTTGTTTACCACCCGTAGTGGTCATGACCAGTGGTTGCTTAAAACTTAAATTCATGGTGTTGACCAGGTCCCATGCACGTTTATAAGACATTTTCATCGACTTGGCAGCCGCAGAAATGGAGCCTGTCGAGGCGATTGCTTCCAATAAATCTACTTTACCTGGTCCTAAAGCAATATCGTCACCAAAAGGAATGCGAATTTTTACTTTGATTGGATTCATCTTAATTTTCTCACTTAAAAACTCGGTCTTAGTTTCGGCTGGCGCCCATGCTTGATTTAACCTTATAGATTGTAACAAATCTATTGAGTAGCTTTGAACAAAACCTCGCTGTGCTTTTAAGGATAAAATAATTATGTTTAATAGGATATTTTCGACATAAAACCTGACTTACAAACTCAGAATATTGTAGGTTCGACTTTATAACCTTATATTAAGTAAGTATAAGGTTTATGATTAAGGTTTAGCTCGCCGAATAGGTGTAGATAAAAGACTAAAATAAAACTTGGATTAATCATGAAGAAAATCGTGAAAGGGCTGGTTATTATGCTCATCGTGGCTGTTGCCGCTGCTGGTTTTGGTTGGCAGTGGTGGCAAAAGCAACAGTCTGAACTGCCGGCAGGCATCGCGTCAGGCAATGGCCGAATTGAAGCAAATGAAGTCGATATTTCGGTTAAATATGCCGGTCGAGTTTTGGATATTTTGGCCGACGAAGGGGACATGGTTACCCTCGGTCAGCCACTCGTTGTTATGGATACATTGGAGTTGCAGGCGCGTCTTGATCGCGCCCAAGCTGATTTGGCACAAGGACTCGATGCAGTTAAAGAAGTTGAGGTTCAGTTGACCAAAACTCGAAATGATCTTAATTACGCTCAACTACAATATGATCGTACTGCAACACTACGTGAACGTGGGCTCGCAGCACAAAGTTCAGTCGATGAAAAGCGTAATGCCAGTGATTCGGCTACTGCCGCTGTCAATGCAGCCAAAGCACGTTTACGTACTTTAAAAACAGGCATTAATGTTTACCGTGCTTCGGTGCGTGAGATTGAAGCAGAGATTGCTGAAGCTCAAATCTCAGCCCCTGTTCTCGGTCGAGTATTGTATCGTTTGGCACAGAAGGGCGAAGTGCTCGGTGCCGGTGGCAAGGTCATGACTTTACTGAGTTTGTCTAATGTCTATATGGAGATTTTTCTGCCTGCCTCTGCGGCCGGTGTCTTGTCGATTGGCGCTGAAGCACGCATCATGCTGGATATTGCGCCTGATCTCAGTATTCCTGCACGTGTTATTTTTGTGTCACCACAAGCACAGTTCACACCTAAGCAGATCGAAACACGTAGCGAACGTGACAAGCTGATGTTCCGTGTCAAACTGCAAATTCCAAGTGAATTGGTGCTAGCCAATATTGATCGCGTTAAAACCGGACTGCGAGGTATCGGCTATGTCCGTACCGATGACAGCCTGCCTTGGCCAGCCTTTCTCAATACAAGAGTGGCCGGTGAACCTCAATGATTTCACACACCGATCAGCCGATTAATCCTATTGCGGCTATCGTCGGTGTTAGCCATCGTTATGGTGAAACTTATGCACTTGATGATGTCACGCTTGATATTCCAGCAGGTCGTATTGTTGGGTTGATTGGTCCAGACGGTGTGGGTAAATCGACCTTGATGGGCTTGATTGCCGGCGCACGTAAAATTCAGACAGGTCAAATCAATGTGATGGCAGGGGATATGGCACTCAGCCGTCATCGCACGCAAATAATGCCCCGTATTGCCTATATGCCTCAGGGCTTGGGCAAGAATCTTTATTCTGAATTGAGCGTTGCCGAGAATCTCGACTTTTTTGGTCGTCTTTTTGGGTTAGCGGCTAAAGAACTTGCCACACGGCGCATTCAACTGACTAAAGCCACGGGGTTGTATGCGTTTATGGATCGACCTGCGGGCAAACTTTCTGGTGGTATGAAACAAAAATTAGGGCTTTGTTGTGCCTTGATTCATGATCCTGATTTACTCATTCTCGATGAACCGACCACGGGGGTTGATCCCTTGTCACGTCGTCAGTTTTGGTCATTAATTGCCAATATTCGCGCTCAAAGACCGAACATGAGTGTGTTGGTATCAACCGCGTATATGGATGAAGCGGAGCATTTTGATTGGTTGATTGCGATGAATGCGGGCAAGATCCTCGCAACGGCTACGCCAGATGCCATCAAGAAACAGACTGGGTTAAATGATCTCGAACAATCATTTATTTCCTTGCTACCAGAAAGCGAACGCCGTAACTGGGGTGAGCTAAAGGTACCGCCCCGAGAGCAGACCGATGGTGAATCGGCTATCAGTGCGAAAGGATTGACGCGTCGTTTTGGTGATTTTATTGCTGTGAATAATGTGGATTTTGATATCAAGGCAGGTGAGATTTTTGGGTTTCTGGGCTCTAATGGTTGTGGCAAAACGACTACAATGAAAGTCCTCACGGGTTTATTGACTCCTTCAGAAGGTGAAGTGAAACTTTGGGGGCAAGCTGTCGATGCGAATAATCTTGATACACGGCGGCGGATTGGTTTTATGTCGCAAACATTTTCGCTTTATAGCGAAATGAGTGTCAGCCAGAATCTATTGTTACATGCTCGGCTATTTCATTTAACACCTGAGCGTAGAGCACAACGTATCGCCATATTAGTTAGCCGTTTCAAGTTGGCAAACTATATGGATCATCTGGCGGGTGAATTACCGTTGGGCTTACGTCAGCGCTTATCACTCGCTGTTGCATTGATTCATCAACCAGAAATTCTGATTCTTGATGAACCCACTTCAGGCGTTGATCCCGTGGCGCGGGATGAGTTCTGGCAGCTGTTGGTTGCGCTTTCTCGCAAGGACAAAGTGACCATTTTTATTTCCACTCATTTTATGAATGAAGCCTTACGTTGTGATCGTATTTCACTGATGCATGCGGGCAGGGTATTGGCTCAAGACACACCACAAACACTGATCGCAGCCAAAAATGCTCAGAATTTGGAAGAAGCATTTATCGCTTATATGGAAGATGCGATGGCTAAGCCTGATGGTGAAGCGGAGAAAATAGTCGAAGTACTGACAGTCGATAATACTGTTCATCGTCAATCAGACCCAGAAAAACCTTATTCAACAGGCTTCAGCCTACGTCGCCTGTTCGCCTACAGCATTCGTGAAACGCTGGAAGTATTACGCGATCCCGTCCGTTTAGCCTTTGCTTTTTTAGGCAGTATTTTACTGTTATTAATCTTTACTTATGGCATTAGCACTGATGTTGATAATATTAAATTTGCTGTCTTTGATCAGGATCAAACACCTGCCAGCCGCGCCTATTTGCAAAGCTATGAAGGATCACCTTATTTCAGTGAACAGCCACCATTAATGAGTTCACAAGCCCTCGAAACAGGTTTAATTGCTCAAAAATTTGAAGTGGGTATTGAGATTCCTCCTGGTTTTGGTCGCGCACTCAAAAGAGGTGAAAACCCTGCTATTTTGGCCGTGATTGATGGGGCGAATACCTTCCGTGCAGGCACCGTTGAAGGCTATGTTTCTGGTGCTCATACTGATTATTTGAGTAGGTTTAGCACAATGAATACATTAAGCCTCATGCAGTTCGAACCTCGCTTTAAATACAATCCAACCCTAGAAAATATCTACGCGATGGCACCCGCCATGCCAGCAATATTACTGATCTTATTTCCTTCTATTTTGATGGCAGTGAGTGTGGCACGAGAAAAAGAGATCGGTACGATGACCAATTTTTATGTCACGCCAACCAGCCGTCTCGAATTTGTGTTGGGCAAACAATTACCCTACATTGGGGTAGGCATCGTCAACTTCATTATCTTGACCTTATTTGTGGTTTTTGTGATGGGGGTGCCCATCAAGGGAAGTATTCTTGCTCTGGTGATCGGTGGTGTGATCTACGTTACCGTGACGACGGCTCTGGGCTTTCTGTTCTCGTCACCGGTTAAAAGTCAGGTCGCGGCAGTGTTTGTTACAGCCGTATTGACCATGATGCCAACTATGCAGTTTTCAGGTCTACTTCAGCCTGTTTCTACATTGGATGATGCCGGTCGAATGATTGGTTCTTTCTGGCCAACGACCTATTTCATGCATCTCAGTATTGGTAGTTTTACCAAAGGTTTGGGGCTTGCCGTTCTCAGTGCTGATCTATGGAAATTGCTTGCTTTTGTACCGGTACTCACTGGCTTGTCGGCGTTGTTGCTGCATAAGCAGGAAAAATAATCATGCATCGTCTTAGCAATATTTTCTGGCTTGGTATAAAGGAACTGAACAGTTTATATCGTGACAGTATCATGCTCGCTTTGGTGGTATTTAGTTTTAGTTTCTCGATTTATTCGCAATCAGAAGGGGCCACCGATCTCGTCAATAATGCGTCTATCGCCTTTGTCGATGAGGATCGCTCCGGTTTATCTACCAGTTTACAAAGTGCGTTTTATCCCCCTTATTTTCAGATACCAGAAGAAATAGCGGCAACGGAGATCGATGCAGTGATGGACGCAGGGCGCTATATGTTTGTGGTGGTCATTCCACCAGATTTTGCAGCCGATCTACGTAAAGGGCGCTCACCAGAAATCCAACTCAATATTGATGCTACTGCCACCATGCAAGCGAGTATTGGTACGACTTATATTCAAAATATTATTGGCTCGGAAGTCGCCCGTTATGCCAGTGGATCAGATGTTTCGCAAACAGCCGAAGTGCCGTTGATTATTCACCGAGCTTTTAATCCTAATGGCGAGTCAAAATGGTTTCGTGCCTTAGCGGGTTTTCTCGATCAGCTTACGATGATCACGATCATTTTGACCGGTGCGGCACTGATTCGTGAACGTGAACATGGCACCATCGAACACTTGATGGTGATGCCATTGAATGCGTTTGAGATTGCAGTAGGTAAAGTTTGGGCAAATGGACTGGTTGTGCTTGTGGCAGCAATACTATCGATGACCTTAGTCGTTGAAGGATTATTGGAAGTGCCGATTGCAGGTTCCCGACTACTATTAATCGGTGGCATTGTGATTTACCTATTTTCAGCCGCGGCTATTGGTATTTTTCTAGGTATTTTTGCTCGCTCGATGGCGCAATTTGCTTTGCTGATTATGCTCACAATTTCACCTATGCAAATGTTATCAGGTGGCAATTCACCGATTGAAAATCAACCCGAGTGGATGCAGATGTTCACCTGGTTTTTACCCTCACGGCATTTTATGAGTTTTTCTCAGGCGGTTGCTTATCGGGGGGCGGGGCTAGAAATTATTTGGCAAGAACTTCTCGCCATGACGATGCTTGGACTGCTCTTTTTCATGGGCAGTCTGATGCTGTTTCACCGATCAATGTCAGTATCGAAATAAATGATATAAACGGCTATTTTAGTCATTGTGATATCACAAAAATTGAGAAAGTAAAATTAACGGATAAATGAGATTTTTCAACCTAAGCCAAGCTCATGGTCACATGACTGTTACAATGCCATCGAACTGTTTTTTAATCACTTTCTGAAAGAATTTTCCAAGACTACGGTAAAAACCACGTAAGGGAGAAGTATCACGCCAAGCTAGAGCATGAGAACGATGTATCGATTGATTATCAATACTTAAAACATGCAACTCATCTCTATCGCGAATTTCAGATCGAATATATAGCGCTGGTAAAAACGCACCGCCCATTTCCATGTGAACCATTTGTCTAATTGCATCTAGACTACTGCCTTCGTAATCTCTCAATAAATGAGCATCAAACCTTTGACACAAATCTTCAACTAGTTTGAAAAAATGGTGATGTTCTTCAATCGCTAATATATCAAGCCCTGCTAGTTGACTGGCATCGATATGGTCATATTTAGCCAAATCATGATCAGCATTAACCACTAAAAATAGTGGTTCACGAAACAATGGCATCACAGTAAGTGTTGAATCACTAATCGGCAAAGGTGAAAAAATCAAATCATAATCACCAGATATTAAACCATCGACTAAATATGTAGGCGCTTCCTCCTTAACGAAAAACTTCACATCTTGAAACTCTTGTCTGACGGCAGGCAAGATCCAAGGTAAAGAATAAGGGCCTAATGAAGGGCTAACGCCTAATCTAAAGGTTCCTGTTGGTCCTTTTGTCGCATAGTTTGCAGATTCAATAATCGCTTCTGCGGCATTAATTGCTATTTTGGTTTCATGGAGTAAATCTCGACCCAGTGGTGTAAGTGTTACACCGCCGCGGGATCGCTCAAACAAAACAATACCAAGAGAGTCTTCAAGTGATTTCAATTGTGCACTCAAAGAAGGTTGAGATATTTTTAACGCCTTAGCCGCCTGTCTTAAACTCTTATGTTTTGCCGTCGTCAGGTAATAGCGTAATTGTTTTAGGGAGATGTTAAGCTCTTTCATAATCATTGATGATACGCTTAGCCTAACTAAAGTGAAAGCTTTTTCCTATCGTAAATAGTATAAAAGCAATTATAAATTTCTATTATCCTTTAATCTTTAATAAAAATATCATGGAGCTACATGTGGACAAATTAATCTCTGGCGTCGCTAAATTTCAAAAAAACGCATTTATTGATCATAAAGAGTTATTCGAGAGCCTGGCTAATAGTCAAGAGCCAGAAGTATTATTTATTACTTGTGCGGACTCGCGCATCGATCCTAGTTTAATAACCCAAACACTACCTGGCGACCTCTTTATTTGTCGTAATGCCGGTAATATTGTTCCTCCTCATTCTAATGCAACTGGCGGCATGACAGCGTCTATTGAATTTGCTGTTGCTGTTTTAGGTGTGAAACATATTGTTGTTTGTGGGCACACAGGTTGTGGCGCAATGAAAGGCGCTTTGAACCCTGATAGTCTCAAGACACTTCCTCATGTATCGAACTGGTTATCACACTGTGCAGCAGCCCAAGCTAAAGTGAAAGCACGTCATAAAACAGTGAGTGATGAACACCTTTTGGAAATGACCGAAGAAAACGTTATTTTGCAGCTGAAACACCTTGAAACTCACCCATGTGTGGCTGAGAAAATGGCCACAGGCAGTATTGAACTACATGGCTGGGTTTATGGCATAGCTGACGGCACGGTGACCACCTATGACCCAGAGAAAAAAGTGTTTACACCCATTGCGGCATCTTGAACATACTATACTCGGCACATCCAAATAATAAGTAGGTAGTAACAAAAGAATTTAAAGGAGTTATTTATGTTTAATCTCACAACTCGCCATATTAGAGGCGATGTGTTTGGCGGCATCACTGCCGGTGTGGTGGCCTTACCCTTAGCCTTAGCAATGGGGGTCGCATCTGGTTTAGGCCCTATGGCTGGATTATATGGCGCCATTTTTGTTGGTTTTTTTGCGGCTTTATTTGGCGGCACTGAATCTCAAGTGTCTGGCCCAACAGGCCCCATGACCGTTGTGGTTGCCGGTGTTGTAGCCAGTATTGCCATCCATCCAGACCTTAACGGCAATATAGAACTCATTTTCACCACGATTATTCTCGCAGGTGTGATGCAGATATTATTTGGTGTCTTTAAGTTAGGTGATTACATTAGGTTAGTACCTTATCCTGTAATCAGTGGTTTTATGAGTGGCATTGGTGGCATTATCATCATACTTCAAATTAGCCCGTTGCTTGGTCATGACGCACCTGCAGGAACACTAGGTGCTCTTGGATATGCGCCAACAGCCATTGAAAATATGAATGTTGCAGCCTTATTGCTCGGGCTTTTAACGCTTGCCATTGCCTTAAAATGGCCAGCAAAACTAGGTAAATTCATTCCAGGTCCATTAGCCGCCCTCATTATAGGTACGCTTATCAGCGTAATTATCGGCGGTGTGCCAATATTAGGCGATATTCCTACAGGCCTGCCTCAGCTTCACATTCCAATGCTGACTCAAGAGTCATTTCTGATTATTGCTGAAGCGGCATTAGTACTTGCGGTATTGGGTTCAATCGACAGCTTGTTAACATCGTTGGTAGCTGACAATATGACCCGTACACGTCACGACTCTAACCGTGAATTAATCGGACAAGGTATTGGTAATGCCGTCGCTGGTTTATTTGGTGGGGCACCAGGTGCTGGTGCGACCATGAGAACCGTGGTCAATATTCGTACAGGCGGTAAAACTCGTATTTCAGGTATGGTACATGCGCTTTTATTAGTGGCTATTGTATTGGGACTGGGTCCACTGGCTTCTTTCATTCCTCAGGCTGTGCTTGCTGGTATTTTGGTTAAAGTTGGCTTAGATATTATTGACTGGAGTTACATTAAAAACTCTCATCGTGGTCCTAGATGGGATTTAGTATTAATGCTCATCGTAGTTGGCTTAACCATCTTTGTTGATCTTATGACCGCTGTGGCAGTCGGCGTCATATTGGCTTCCATTGCCTTTGTAAAACAAGTGGCTAGCCAACAGATGGAAAGACTAAAAGAAAGCCATGTTATTCGTCACACTGCATCAGCTCAAGAACTTGAGATGCTAGACGAAGCCGGCGACTTGCTGACTATCTTTGATTTTAGTGGTGCCCTAAGTTTTGGCGCGGCAGCTGATCTTGGCCATCATGCTCGTTCACAATTGGAAGGGGGGACTTTGGCTATCATACTCGATTTTAGTCGCGTTCCTTTTCTTGATGTGTCGTCAGCACTTGCGGTAGAAACCATCGCCAACGATGCTGAACATTCAAATAGAAGACTGTATATGTGTGGCATGAATCCAGATGTAAGAGAAGTACTTTCAGCATTAGAAGCCGATGAATACCTCCATGATGCTCATCATTTTGAAACTCGCGAAGAAGCGATGAAGGCGGCTCTACAAGGTATAAAAGAAATACAATCTGGCCATACTAAAACTAAAAATACTTAGTTTAACTTTTAATAATTAAGACTAGACCTAGCGCTTTACGACAGTAAGGTGCTAGGTCTTTTTTTATATTAGGCCTTTTTAAATAGTCATGCATTGAATACATAATCAAGTGAAAAAAAACGGCCCCACAAGGAGACCGTTAATTGGTTCAAATTAATTTTAAGCTTAATTATTTAGTTCGAAGTATTAACTAATCGACTCTCTTTCAACGTAAACACCGTGATCAAACTAACCACACATAACAATACGATATAGGGTAAAGGACTGTATGCCCACTGGGTCTCTTTAATGAGTGTTGCAATAATCAATGGTGTTGTACCACCAAATAAGGCTAAGGCGACACCATATGCAATTGAAAAACCAGTGACTCGAACACGCTCAGGTAACAACTCTGCTAATGCGACAGGATTAACACCTAAGATACTCGCAACAGCGATTGCGCTGACAACTTGTCCGATAATTACGCTAGTAACAGTGGCATATTGAAACGCGATAAAAGTAATAGGTGCGCCAATGAGCAAAGCTATTCCTCCAGAAAATAACACAGGTTTGCGACCATACCGATCAGATAGCCAGCCAGAAATGGGAATTAAGACCACCATTAAAGCCAGTCCAACAGTGTTGATAGTGAGTACCTGTGATTGAACCATTCCTTTTGTTTGAATTAAAAAGTCATCGGCATAAACAAAGCTGTAATAAAACATCACACTGACACCCAATGTTAGGCCCACAAGCTGTAACATTTGTCGCCAATGATCTCTAAAAGCCACCAGAATTGGCGATTGATTGACATCAAGAATAGCTTCGCGTTCTGGTTCAGTTAAATGTCGGCGAATAAAAAAGCCCAGTATGGCAATTAATCCACCTGCAATAAATGGAATTCGCCATCCCCATTCTGACATCTGTGTTTCTGAAAAATTAGCAGTCAATAGGGCACCAACTCCCGATCCAATTAAGAAACCTAAAACTGCACCAACACCAACCCAACTGGTTAGCCAGCCTCGACGGTCTTTTGGTGCATGTTCCATCACAAAAGTAATGGAGCCAGTATATTCACCGCCAACTGAGATTCCTTGAAAAATTCTTAATGAAACCAGCAAGATAGGCGCGATTATACCGACTTGACTGTAAGTAGGGAGAAAGCCCATTGATACCGTTGCGACCCCCATCATAGTCACACTCGCTGTGAGTACTACTTTACGTCCGTAGCGGTCGCCTATCCAGCCAAAAATAGCACCGCCAAGGGGCCGAGCAAAATAACCAGCAGCAAACGCACTAAATGCGGCAATAATTGAAACGGTGGGATCACTTGATGGGAAAAATAGCCCGCTAATAATAGCTACCATGTAGCCATAAACGGCGAAATCGTACCATTCAAGAACATTACCAATAACACCCGCGGCAACGTTTCTTCGTTGTGTATTCATACTTGTTCCTTTGTTTTTGAAACATTGTTAAAACTGCTTATTATTGAGTCAAAGCAGCATGTTGGGGAGGGGGGCTGAGTGTCGAATTGGGCTTATACAATAAATTGAAAGCCGTATTGCTTCAATGACGTAGAATCTATCACTGGTATTAAAAAGTAGCCAAATAAGCAGTGGTAGTGAGTTTTTCCTTAAGCAACCTAGCTGGCCGTAATAACCCGCATCTCATTATGAAAGCTTTCGCTATTTTTGTCGACCCAAACGGAAATGTCGTGTTGATGTGACCAATTAGTTAGGCGTGCATTACGAAGATGGAAATACCCACCTGACAAAGCCGATGAAGCTGTTGGTTTATGTTGAAACAAGCTGAAGCATTATCTGAAAATTGGTCATCTTTATAAACTTATTAAGTTCACAGTTAACATTTAATAAATTTACAACGATTGACAAGGCTTTTACTTACTCTTTGTCAGGCCTTTAAATTAAGTCTGCACTAAGTCGAAGCATTGTCAAACAGTTGGTCAGCTATAAATTACTGTTGAGTCGAAATAATGAAAATATTCAAATTTTAATTTCTGCAGGGTAGTGGAACGGTAAAGTGATTTAGATTTCAAATTCTGAACCTTGCTTCACTAGCCGAACTAGACTTTCGATAAATTCCAAAATTTGATCTCATGGACTAGTAATGTAACGCCAACAAAAAATTTCAAAAGCAGAAATCACTTTATTTATCTAAATTTCACAAACTAAATAGTTAGACAATTAGTCATTAGCTTAAATATAGCTCTATGTGTGTAAAACACATTATTTAACATAACATAAATAATGTGAACTCATAATAAGGTTAGTTTTAGCTATTGAGACCCTGTTTATTTTACAATATTAAGGTTCGCATAATGTATATTATGTTAAATAGAATGATAAGGTGTAAATGCTTACACTCGCTTTGTTAGTTGAATAAACTAAGTTTTAATTTGAAGGCTGCTATTCACCTTGAATGGTGATAATAACGCGTCGTTGATAGTTGTGTGTGCGATGTTCCCACAAATAAATACCCTGCCAAATACCTAAATTGCATTTCCCTGCACTGACTGGCATGGTTAAATCTGGGTTTGTGAGTACGGTTCTGATGTGTGCACTCATATCATCTGGGCCTTCATCTTGATGTAAAAACATCGGGTCACCATCAGGCACTATATGTTGCATATAGGTTTCAAGATCACGACGAACATCAGGATCAGCATTTTCACATAACATGATTGATGCACTGGTATGTTGGACAAAGATATGACAAGTGCCGATTTTGATTTTTGATTGAGCTACCAGATTTTGAATTTCAGCGGTAATATTGGTCGTACTACGTCCAGATGTTGAAATTAGAAGTTCTTGTTGAAAAACCATTATTTTATTCCTCGCTCAAAATAGGCTTTAGCTTGTCCTGATTGAATCATTTGACGCACATGTTCAGCCGCTTGTTTCGGCGATGCTTGTAAACCACAATGCCATAATGTCATAGCGGCACCATAGACTAAGCTATCAAATGCTGGACCTGATTTGCCAGATAATGCTCTCATACCTAATTCAACCGTATGTTTTGCCGTTACAGATTGTTCTAATTCAGGTAAAACACCGCGTGTTGTTTGGTCAATACCATACTCGGTCGGATCCATTACACAGGTTTCTACACTATCTTCCCACGCACGGAAACAATTCGCTGGTTCACGCAACGTTGGTAACACCCCGCCTTCTAAGCCTCTAATCACTAAGGCAGAATGAAAACCGACTTGTTGTGCTAACCATGCGAGTACATTTGGATACGCTTTATGAACAAAACCAATTTGTAGATGTGTTCGACCAACAGCTTTAATCGGCATAACTAACTTTTCTAATGCCGCTAAACTTGGGCGTTTTATCATACGTGTACGCAAGTCTTCTAATGCATATAACGCCGGTGTGGCGTGTTGTTGATCAATATAGGCCCAGCCTAGTTCAGGATTATTGATACGTTTCGTTGCGTCAGCAACCGACAGGTCAACATTAACGCCCGCTTCTGCTAATACTTGTGAATGGGTCACGCCAAATTTTGGCCCCATTTCTTTAACACCTTGCGATACGGCTGGTAAACCTGATGCTGCTAAAACAGCGGGTAAAAAGGCTGTAACAGGGCAATGACGGTTATAACCATTATAAGGTTCAGATAGAACGAGTAGATTATCTACATTGGCTAAACCTTGAGTCGTGGATGATTGTAGGGCTTGTAAAATCCCTAAATTTTCATCATTTGTTTCGGTTTTCATACGTAATGCTATGAAGAAAATAGCTGCTTGTACTAGATCCGCATTACCGGATAATATTTCTGACATCGCTAAATTTGCTTCTTCAAGCGATAAGTCTTTACTTAAATGAGGCCCCGTAGCGACTTTTTTTATCGCTGCTGCCAATGCCGTTGTATTATCTGGTGCTGTCATTTTATATTTCCTAGTTTAACCAATTGACTAAGGTTGCTTCATCGACAACGGTCACGCCTAAGCTTTCGGCTTTATTTAATTTTGAGCCAGCATCACGACCTGCCACTACATAATCGGTTTTTTTCGACACGCTTCCTGCTACTTTGGCACCTAAAGCGAGTAATTTTTCTTTTGCTTCACTTCGTGATAATTGCTCTAAAGTACCGGTTAATACGATGGTTTTGCCACTTAATTCAGAGTCTGAAGTCTGTTTTTGTTCTTCTGGCCATACAATACCGGCATTGAGTAAACGATTAATTACTTCTCGGTTATGGGTTTGGTGAAAAAATGTGACGACATGATGGGCCACTATCGGCCCAATATCTTCGATTTCTATTAATCCATCTTCATCTGCTGTTTGTAAGGCATCTAAAGTTAAATAATGACTCGCTAGTGATCGAGCGGTCGCCTCACCGACTTCACGAATACCCAAAGCATATAAAAAGCGTGCAAATTTCGTTTGTTTGGCTGCTTTTAATGATTCAACTAGATTGGTGGCAGACTTTTCGCCCATTCTTTCTAATGCGGATAATTGAACAACCGTTAATTGAAATAGATCAGCGGCATCATTTATCAGACCTTGATCGACCAGTATTTCGACCAACTTATCACCTAAACCATCAATATCGATGGCTTTACGCGAGGCAAAATGTTTGATTGCTTCTTTACGTTGTGCAGGACAATAAAGGCCGCCACTACAACGAGCAACAGCCTCGCCCTCAACCCGCTCGACTTCTGACTGACAAATAGGGCACTGGGTTGGAATAGTAAATTTCATCGTATTATCGGGGCGTTTTGACAATACAACGTGAACAACTTCGGGGATAACATCCCCTGCTCTTCGCACAATGACGGTGTCCCCTACTCTGACATCTTTGCGATCAATTTCATCTTGATTATGCAATGTCGCATTACTCACTGTAACACCACCAACAAACACCGGCTTTAGGCGTGCAACAGGTGTTAACGCACCGGTTCGCCCAACTTGAATTTCAATATCAACGACGGTGGTCATTTCTTCTTGTGCAGGAAATTTATAGGCAATCGCCCAACGCGGCGCGCGTGAAACAAATCCCAAACGTTGTTGTAGATTGATATCATCGATTTTTAATACGACGCCATCAATATCATAAGATAAGCTATCACGTTGTGCGCCAAGCGTTTTAATATAAGCTAAACAACCTTCAACGCCTTCAACTTGCTGGAGTTCTGTTGAAATTTGGCAGCCCCAACGTGCGAGTTGCTGCATGGTTTCGTGATGTGTTTTGGGTAAATCCATGCCTTGAATTTCACCGATACCATAACAGTACATCGCTAAAGGACGACGTGCGGTTATTTTAGAATCTAATTGGCGAAGCGACCCCGCTGCAGCATTACGTGGGTTTACAAAAGGTTTTTTATTTTCAGCAATTTGTTGCTTATTTAATGCCTCAAAGCCCGCTTTCGGCATTACAATTTCACCGCGTATTTCAACGACTTCTGGCACGTTATCGCCGCTTAACTTGAGCGGAACAGAGTGAATCGTTCGCACATTTTCAGTGACATCTTCACCCACTGCACCATCACCACGAGTTGCCGCTTGAACTAATACCCCATGTTCATAACGAATACTGATCGCCAAACCATCTAATTTAGGCTCAGCAGAGTAAAGTTGAAAGTTAGTGGTATTTATACGGTCACGCACCCGATGATCAAAGGCCTGTAGCTCTTCAGCATCAAACACATTATCAAGCGATAACATTGGTAAGGCATGGGTAATTTGACTGAATTTGTCGAGGGCTTTGCCGCCTACTCGTTGGGTTGGAGAATCAGCGGTTAATAATGTTGGATGTTGTGCTTCGAGTTGCTGGAGCGTCTGGAATAAACGGTCATATTCACTATCAGTAATATCAGGATTATCAATAACATAGTAAAGGTAGTTATGCCGATTAATTAACTTTCGTAATTCGCTCGCTTGCTGTTGTAGTTCAGTTGGAATAGTCATTTTTTTCGTTATGAAGTGCAAAATTTAAATTAAAGATCCGACTACGCATGGCTTCTAAGCGTGACTCGCTGATCGGTTGACGTTTGTCATCAGACAAAGTGCCACCCAATTTTTCAGTTAATAATTGCGCCGTTTGAAGTAAGTCGTCAAATAAAGCTAAACCATTAACGGGCCCAGGTAATCGAGCAAAAATTAATAAACCCGGTGTGGTTAAGGTCGCGAATTTATCGGGTAATAATGTACCTGGATCGAGAATATTCGCCACACTAAAGATACTTTGTTTACGTTGTCCTGCTGTAAAGCGATGATAAATCATCAAATCACCAAATTGTAGGTTTGAACTTTCTAAAGCGACTTTAATGGCTTTACCTGAGAATCGTGTCTTGTCGGGCGCCACTATCGTCAATGCAATAACCAAATCATCGCCCTCTTGTCTAGGTGGTTTCGGTTTTGAGCTAGCAGCGGAAGACTTGATGGAAGTTACTTGTTTAATTTCTTCAGACTTTTCAGGCTCCTCGGCCTGAACATTAACCACAAGTTGAACAGGATTGCTAATAGTCTGTTCAACTTGATAGTCCAACACGTCTTCTATCGATTTTATATCGTCATCAATGACAAAATCAATGGTTGACTGCGCTAGTGTTGTTGCGCTTTGGGCATGTTCAACTGGCGTTGTTTCTACAACCGGATCTAACTCTGACAAGATCGATTCTGCAGCACCAGACAGGCTAACCGTTGGCTCACTATCAATATCACCCACAGACTGTTGTTGAAGCTCATGTTCAAAATAGTCGTTAAAATCGCTATCGAGATTTATGCCTGGTTCAAGGTGATCAAGATCTAATTCCTGAGACCTTTTACGGCTGGCATTCCTTGCATACAAGGCAACGGCGATAAAAGCAGCCAACAGAACAACGATTAAAATGACAATTTCAAACACTTATTGTGGAACCTCTGTTTCAACTAAGGGATAATAGTTATTTTTTAATAATGATGAGCATGTTCATGACCACACAACCAAGCAAACAATTGGACACCTTCGACAATGCAATGCCGGAGCGTGATTATACCATTCACATCGAGACACCAGAATTTACTTGTTTATGCCCAAAAACAGGTCAACCTGATTTTGCTACCATTCAGATTGATTATGTACCTGATTTAAAGTGTGTAGAATTAAAAGCTTACAAGCTTTATCTATGGACTTACCGCGATCAAGGTGCTTTTCATGAGAAAGTAACTAATCAAATTTTAGATGACTTAGTAGCCGTATGTGACCCACGTTTTATGCGTATTACCGGCATTTTTAATGTGCGTGGCGGCGTTTATACGACGGTTGTTGCTGAACACCGTAAGCCTGGTTGGGTTGCCCCAACACCTGTCCAACTTCCATAAGAAAATACACAATTATGCGTTATAAATGATAACGCATAATGACGATTAATCTCGGCAACTTAACGGGTTGCCGAGTCATTACAACAATCAGTCAAACACGCTTGTTAGCAATCCGTTAGCATGTCAAAAAACACTTAATTCATCTCAATAATTCCCTTAAGAGCGTATATGCAAGATTTATTTAAAGGCACGCGATACTTACTACGAGGTTTTAGTCTAATTCACCAAAAAGGAATACGCCGCTTTGCGTATATTCCTATGGCAATCAATACGTTGTTATTCAGCTTTGCTATTTGGTTAGCTGTTAATAAGTTTGATCAGTGGATCACCAATATGATGCCTAACTGGATCCCTGAATGGTTATTAGGCTGGATTATGTGGCTAATTTGGCCTTTATTTGCCGCTTTATTAAGTTTGCTGGTATTTTTTAGTTTTTCGATTATCGCTAATTTTTTGGCCGCACCTTTTAATGGCGTGCTAGCTGAAGCGGTCGAAAAGAAATTATCTGGTCAAGTCGCCTCTTCAATGCCTTGGCAACAAATTATTAAAGATACTCCATCATTATTATGGAATGAACTAAGAAAACTAGGCTACGTTTTATTATGGATGATTCCTTTATTTATTTTGTCATGGGTCCCCGTGGTGAATATCATTGCGCCGGTACTTTGGATATTGTTTTCAAGTTGGATGCTGGCATTGGATTACCACGACTATCCGATGGGTAATCATGAGATTAAGTTTCCACAGCAACGGGCAATCTTAAAACAAAAACGTTCATTAGCGATTGGTTTTGGCTTAGCCACCTTAGGCGCAACGATGATTCCATTTATCAACTTTTTAGTCATTCCAGCCGCTGTTGCCGGAGCAACAGCGTTGTACCTAGAACAACTCTCGGACCATTAGCCGTTTACATTATGATTTAAAGTGGTGCTCGGTCTCATCGCATGTGAGGCTAATTGATCATCAGCAAAATAATAACCATTAAGATCGACAGGCTGACCTTGTACAACATTCAGCTCGGCAATTATTTGCGATTCATTGTCTGTCAATGTTTTAGCGAGTGTGGCAAAGTGGCTTTTTAATTCACTATTGTCGTTTTGTGCGGCGAGTGCTTGCGCCCAGTAAAGCATGAGATAGAAATGACTACCTCGCACATCTAACTCACCCACCCGACGAGAGGGTGATTTATTGTTATCTAAGAATGTTCCCGTAGCGTTATCTAAGGTATCAGCAAGCACTTGGGCTTTTGTATTACCCGTAGTATTACTCAAGTGCTCTAATGATGCGGCTAAGGCCAAAAACTCACCCAGTGAGTCCCAACGTAAGTGATTTTCTTGCTCAAACTGTTGTACATGTTTGGGGGCTGAGCCGCCCGCGCCCGTTTCAAATAAACCACCGCCATTCATTAACGGTACGATAGACAACATTTTTGCACTGGTGCCTAGTTCAAGAATCGGGAATAAATCAGTCAAATAATCACGCAATACATTGCCGGTTACTGAAATCGTATCTTGCCCTTTTTTGATTCGTTCCAGTGAAAATTCAATCGCATCTTCAGGGGGTAAAATGCTAATGTCTAGTCCCGTAACATCATGTTCAGGGAGATATTGATTCACTTTAGCAATGATCTGCGCATCATGGGCTCTATTGGGGTCTAACCAAAATACGGCTGGTGTATTACTTAGTCGAGCACGATTCACCGCTAATTTTACCCAATCTTGAATAGGGGCATCTTTAGTCTGACACATCCGCCAAATATCACCTTGTTCGACCTTATGCTCTAATAATATAGCTCGATTTTCATCAAAAACACGTACCGTACCCGCTGTTGGTATTTCGAATGTTTTATCATGCGAACCATATTCTTCGGCTTTTTGTGCCATCAAACCAACGTTTGGCACACTGCCCATTGTTATAGGATCAAGCGCGCCATGTGTTTTACAAAAATCGATTGTTTTTTGATAAATACCGGCATAACAACGATCAGGTATCACTGCTTTCGTATCGTGTAGTTGACCATTTTTATCCCACATTTGGCCTGATGAACGAATCATTGCTGGCATTGATGCATCAACAATAACATCCGATGGTACGTGTAAATTGGTGATGCCTTTATCTGAATCCACCATCGCGATATTGGGACGCGTGGCATACACAGCAAGAATATCTGCCTCGATTTCAGCCTGTTTCTCGGGGGATAAACTTTTTATTTTCGTATAAACATCACCTAAACCATTGGTGACTTCAACGCCAATTTGTTCAAACAGTGCAGCATGTTTATCAAAAACATCTTTATAAAAAACCGACACCACATGACCAAAGATAATAGGATCCGATACTTTCATCATCGTTGCTTTTAAGTGTAATGAAAATAGCACGCCATCACGTTTAGCATCGGCAATCTCAGCTTCGATAAACTGACGCAATGCCTTTTTATTCATGACGGATGAATCAATAATTTCGCCTGCAAGTAACGGAAAAGCACTTTTTAATACGGTGACCTTACCTGCCAAATCTTCGAGCTCGATAGTGACCTTAGTTGCTTGCGACAGAGTGACTGAACGTTCGCTTCCATAAAAATCATGTTCGGCCATACTCGCCACATGTGATTTTGAATCACCACGCCATGCGCCCATTGAATGAGGGTGTTTACGCACATAATTTTTGACTGCTAAAGGTGCTCTTCGATCAGAGTTACCTTCTCGTAAAACAGGGTTAACGGCACTACCTTTAACTTTATCGTAAGTTGTTTTTATTGATTTTTGCTCTTCACTTTCAGGCGCATCTGGGTATTCCGGTAAGTTGAAGCCTTTATTTTGAAGCTCCTTAATCGCTGATTTTAATTGTGGAATAGAGGCGCTAATATTAGGCAATTTAATAATGTTAGCTTCCGGCTTTAAGGTTAACAAACCTAATTCAGCGAGTGCATCGGGCACGCGTTGTTCAGGTGTTAAGTAGCTGGGAAAATGGGCAAGAATACGACTTGCTAGTGAGATATCACTAATCTCTACATCAATATCAGCAGCAGCAGTAAACGTTTTGATAATCGGCAATAAAGAATAGGTGGCTAATGCGGGGGCTTCATCTGTTTTGGTATAAATAATTTTGGATTGAGTCATGGTACTTCCTTATAAAAACGGCTTAAATAGTGTGTTTTATTCGTTCTATTGCTTGAATGAGTTGCTGTTCATTTGCAGTGTAAGCAAATCTAATGTGATAGTCAGCTAAATGATGCCCAAAATCATTACCCGGCGTGACAGCTACGCCTGCTTGCTCTAACCAGTATTTAGATAATGCCATACTATCGGGGTATTGTTCATTAAGAATTTGGCGACAATCTGCATATATATAAAAAGCACCTTGTGGCGGTGCGTCGACTTTTAAACCAATAGAGTGTAATGCTGGTAACAAACTATTTCGCCTGTGTTCAAAGATCGAACGACGTTGATTTAATATTGTAAGAGTTTCGTTATTGAATGCCGCCAACGCCGCGTATTGTGACATGGTCGGAGCCGCTAAAAATAAATTCTGTGCTAAGCGATCCATGACCTCTTCATAGCCATCAGGTACAACTAACCAGCCTAAACGCCAGCCTGTCATGCCAAAATATTTTGAAAAACTATTGATGACAAACGCATCTTGATTAACCGCTAATACCGTTTGTGCATCTTCGCCATCATAAGTCAGCCCATGATAGATCTCATCAACTACTAAATATCCCTTTTTAAGGCTAACCGCATCTGACAATGCTTTTAATTGTGGTTGCTTAATCAAGGTTCCGGTTGGATTTGAGGGTGAAGCAATCAGTGCCAAAGCCGTATTGTCATCCCAGTATTGTTCAATGTGATTTGCCGTTAATTGATAATTTGTACTGGCATCAACCTTGACCGCTTTTGCTTGGCCTTCAACAAAACGAGCAAAATTTCGATTACAGGGATAGCCGGGATCAGCTAATAAAACATTTTTACCTTGTTCTAATAATGCACCCATTACTAATAACAAAGCACCTGAAGCGCCTGGCGTAACAACAATTCGATTCGGTGATACCTTGACTTGATAACGCGTTTCATACCAAGCGGCGATGGCCTCTCGTAATTCTGGTAAACCTAATGCCGGCGTATAGTGTGTCTTGCCTGATTTTAATGCTTCAATACCGGCATCAAGAATAGGCTGAGGTGTATCAAAATCAGGTTCTCCTACTTCCATATGAATGATATTTTTACCCTGTGCCTCAAGCCGTTTAGCTTGTGCAAGAATATCCATCACATGAAATGGTGGTATTGCCTTTGCTCGTTGAGTAATGCTTTTGTTATCCATGAGCATGTAATTCTTTTAAACTATCGACAGTGATGTAATCTGCATTGATGGCATGTCCTGAAATAAGGTGACACGGCATGTCTGGTTCTCCTAAATGATCAAAGACACTGATTGCGCCATTGAAATCATCATTTTGAGTATACGTATTAAGCGTGACAACGGTAGAAATATTAGCCCCTAACGATGAAATAACACCGTTAGCAGAGTCTTCAAACACCAAACATTCGTCAGCTGTTAAGCCAATTTTATTCAAACAATAATCAAAAATATCTGACGCGGGTTTCTTCGCTGTTACGATATCGCCTGCAGCAATACAGTCAAACCAATCCAATGCCAGCTCACCTAGTGTACTTTTAATTAATGCGGTGACATTTTCAGGGGTTGTCGTTGTCGCTATCGCTAGCCCCAAGCCTGATTCACGAATCTCATTAATCAAGCGAGCAACACCTGGGCGTAATCTAATAGCTTTTGATTCTAATAGAGCAACATAATGTTGGGTTTTAGCAGCATGTAAACGAGCAATAAGATCGTTAACATCACCCTCATAATTGAAGTGTGTATGAAAGTCATTTAAGAAGTATCGAATGCGTTCTTTTCCTCCCGTAACGGCTAATAATTTTCCGTATAAATCTTCATTCCACAACCAGTCAAAACCGGCATCAATGAATGCGCGATTGAAGGCAATTCTATGGCCATTACGTTCAGTTTCTGCCAAGGTACCGTCGACATCAAAAATAACCGTTTTTAATTGCCTCATAGCTCGTTTTTCCATATGAAAATAGGATAGAATGATACCAATTTTTTGCACATGCAGGTTTCATCTGGTATAGATGCGCCCTTAAATTTTTAAGTTATGAGGTTTTTCACATGGAATCATCGTCATCAGACGTACATGTTGCTCCCTACAAAGAACAAGCTGGGGAAGAATATATGAATGAGGCTCAGGTCACTCATTTTCGGACTATATTGTCTACTTGGAAAAAAGAGTTAATGGAAGAAGTTGATAACACTGTTTCTCACATGAAAGATGATGCAGCCAACTTCCCAGATCCTAATGATCGAGCCACTCAAGAAGAAGAGTTTACATTAGAGCTTCGTACTCGCGATCGTGAACGTAAATTAATCAAAAAAATTAATCAATCACTTGAAGATATGGACAAAGGTGACTACGGTTTTTGTGAATCGTGTGGCACAGATATCGGACTACGTCGCTTAGAAGCTCGCCCAACGGCTAACTTATGCATCGACTGCAAAACACTTGCTGAAATTAGAGAGAAAAATCGCGTTTAACCCTGCTGTTGAACTCGCCTGGTAGCAAGCATAAAAAAGCCCCGGATATATCGGGGCTTTTTTATGCGTAAAACACAGGTTATTGTATGCTGTATCTTCTATGAAATTATGATTTAGCGGCATGTGACCTGCTAGATTTACCGCTCGTGAGTGTATAAGAAATCAACGCTGGTTTCTATTCCAGACTCCGCTTTTAAGCTCCATATTTTGCTCAATTTATAACGCATGATGACGGTACTAACAGGTTCAAAAATACCTATCCCATAACCTAGATATAATTTAGGTGACAAATATTTTCCAATTTGTAAGGCGGTGTCCTCACCCCCATTGCCTGCAATTGCAACACTATCCAAACCAAAGGTGCTGGCAATACGATTCCCGATTTGATTGCCTCCTTTAATACCCAAGCCTGTTGCTGCTGATGCGAGTATAGCGGCATCAGCAACACTCGCATCACCTATTGGACGCCCTAAAATGATATGAGCAAGTACATTATCTTGGCTCATTGATGGTGTCGAAAACAGTGTTACCTGCGGACTATCAGCCGCTCCTTCAACATGAAGGCCAGCCGTAAAAGACTCGCCTCTTCTAAGTGCTTTAATATTAAGCTGTGGATTATCTAATGCGCCTCCAGAAAACAATATCTGACCATCATCAACAGCTAATTTTTGACCATATGCGGTGTATTTACCATCTTTAATGACGATTTCACCGGTACCAAGGAGTATTTTATTAGCGTCACCGGTTACTCGTAAATCGCCAGTCAAACGACCATTAAAACCAACAGCAGAAATATTCACTTTGTCACCTAATAGAACCTTTAGATCCAAAATCGCTGGCAAAGGACTTTCTTTAAGTTCCGGCTGATTATTTATTATGACTACATCTTTACTCGGTGAAACCGGTGTATTTAATTGCAAGGGCGCTAGATCGGCTTCTGGCACCATGACTGATCCGGTTATTTGAGTAGTTTTATCGCTCACCGAAATCTTTAAATCATGTGAAGCAATAACATAAGCTTCTGGCAAATTGATTAATTCAACTTCGTCACCTTTGATAGTCGTATCGAGTTGCCAATGACTATCATTAGCAATCAAACTTCCTTCACCGGCAAGGTGACCTTGACCTGATTTCGCTTGATAAGAAAATTGAATACCCTGATCGATGCTACCTGTTGCCGTGGCATTCATATCAGATAATCGTAATCCCAAGCTCGGCAATTCAACGGAAGCGTTGTCCATCACTATTTGTCCAGTAACCGATGGCTTTTTAACGGTTCCGCCTAATGATAAGTCAACATCTAAATACCCTTTCAAATTTTCATATTGAGCGTTTGAGGCATCAAATACTGATAGGTCTTCAACCTTAGTTTTGAAAGCACCACGTAATTTCGCATTAGCGGGATCAACAATGACCACTTTAATTGCCGGTAACATCACCTCGCCGGTGACTGCCGACACACCTTTTAAATCAGGAACGATCAGCACACTCGCTGTCGTATTATCATCTGTTAATTTATAGTCAAATTTGACCGTCTGTAAAGGGATTGTTTTTTGATCTTGTTGATCAAACGTAGTCAGTAATAGTTTGGCCTTATCTAGGGTTATATCACCTTGCCCTTGCATAGGATATTGGCCGTTTCCAGCGATATCAAAATGCCCATTTAACTGCCCTTCGATAGGCTCAAGCGCTGATGAAAAAGCATGTAATACGGCCATAGAAATAGCATTAAACTTACCGCTAGTCTGCCAATATCCGTTGGGTGACGTTTGACCTTTTAGACACACTTCCCCATTTAATGAATGTAGGCAATGTTGTTCAATTACAGCGTGATCACCGGCAATAGTAATCAAACCATGTTGAGTTAAATCCCATAAACCCACTTGAGTTTGGTCGAGTTTCAAGTTGGCAAATTGTCCTTGCCAACCTTTTGTTGTCAATGCCCCTGAAAGCTGTCCCAAAGCCTGAATGTCTTTATTATGTAGATCAAAATTAAGCTGATGATTATCCTTATTTCCTGAAAGTGACAGCACGCTATCGATATTTTTAAAGGTATTAAGCCGACCGTCACTTATGCTTACCTTGGCCTCCAGTTTTCCCTGACTCGCCATATCTAAACTTAAATCTGTCTTTATTTTCTTTATCGACACTAAATCAGAATAGACAATATTTTGTCCAGATAACGCGGCTTTAATTAGCGGTGTTGTCAACGTCTCTATCAGCGTTCCTTGCGCAGTAAGTTGTCCACCAAGATCAGGATAAAAATCAGCCAAATCGGGTGAACTAAGCGTCCACTTTAAATCGGCTACATCTTTTATTTGCCCAGTGATCGAGATAGCTGATCGACCAGAGGTAAGCTGTAAATTTGGAATGGTTAATTGTTGTTGTAAATAGCTTAAACTGCCTTGTAAATGAAGTAGTTTTTTTCTTAACTGCCCTTTTACATCGAGTGCATCAATTCGAATATCAGCCGTAGTTTCTTGCCAATTATCTACAGACATCCTCCAGCCACCTGATAAGTTTCCTGCCCATTCTGGTGCAACTAATTGTGGATTGATATTGGCAAGCTTTATTTCTCCATTCAATTTAAAGGTATCAAGCCAAAAAAGTTGACCATTAAAATCAATCTGACCACTGTCTGTTTTGGTGCTGATAGCGAGTTGCTCAAAGCCCTTATCCGATGCTTGACCATTCACTTTTATCGTTGCAGGACTCGCATCGACTAAAAACTCAATAGCAGAAGAAGTCACTGTCAATAATGTTGAGCTTCCCGCTAGCTTTAGTTCACCTTGTTTTGTGGCTAATTTAAGAGGACTTAAGGCTTCAGGAATAACAATATCTTGCCAGTTCAGCGCCAGTTCATAGCTCGGCTCAGACTGCCAATTTAGCCAGCCGCCAATATTCACTTCGCCCTGCAAGCCTCTTATCTGAAATTGCTTGAAAGCAATCTGTTCTGCATTACCTTTAGCCTCTGCCAGTAAAGTAAAAACTTGGTTTTCAGACACTACTTCACCTATCATTGACAGTACATAGTTATCAATATTACCCGTGAGAACTAATTCACCTTTGTCACTGGTCACTCGTTTATTCGGCTCTATAAGTGGCCATGCTAGGTGTTGCCAGTGTGCCTTTAATGCTAAAGAAGGCGATGTGAATACCTGACTTAATTGGCCATTAACGCGTAAGGTCATCCCTTCTGCTGTCTTCAACGTGATATCAGTTAGCCAGTTTGTAAAGTCAGTTGTGGCGATCTGGCTTGAGGTTCGGCTATGTACACTTAATTCAGGAAAACCCGCTTGTTTAAATTGACTATCAACAATGATATCAGCCTGTGTTAAATCGCCGTTTGCCTTTACACTTAGTTGCTGAATAAGTCCCGCCTGACCGTCAACAAAATCAGCCAGGTTGAGTTGTGGTATCTGTATGCCTGCTGTCCACTTCAGCTTATCAATAACATCAATAAGCGTGATTTCCTGAGTCGAGCGAATAGGTGTCAGTAATTGTTGTGACAGTATTAATTCGCTAACGTTACCTTTGACAGTCCCTTCAGCATGAATCGACTTTAACTTAGGATCAATAATAATCCATTGATAGTTTAAATCCATTGCATAGTGGCCATTTAAGCTGACTGAACCATTCAACATAAGGTTGATATTATCAGCATAAGCGATGGCTAGAGACTTAATACTAAGTCTATCACCCCAAAGTTTAAGATCTAGCGTTAAACCACTGATTAACTGAGTTTTATGCTGCGTAGCATCAATCGATGTCAGGCTATTAATACTCAGGTTTTTTAGCGAAATAACGAATGGAATGTTGAAATTAGGCAAGGAGATAAGCGAAGACGCTGAGGTTTGTTCACTGTTTTGCATCATCACCACATCACCGACATGTAGTTTATCGATAACCACTCTGCCTGAAACTAACTGTATAGCCTGCCAGCTAATCTCAAGGTTATTAATAGCTAGGCTGCTTTGACCATCAACTTGATAGACTATTTCTTCAAACTGAGCGCCATCATAGAATCTGCCCGATTTTTTTTGTATGCTTAGTTCAGGTACAAATCGTTCAGCTTGTGAGACGACGAATGATAAGCCAGATTCAGTAAGACTCAACCATGCTAAAGTGCTGGCAACTAACAGTAAAATGCTGATTAATACAATTAAGATACGACGCATTAGAGATCTGGCCCGATGACAACATGAAAACCGATGGGATTATTGTCCGCAGATAAGCCTGCCGCCACATCCACACGTATCAATCCGATGGGTGAACGCCAACGAACCCCTACCCCAATACTGTATTCCAGTGGATCATTCCAACTATTGAGTGCATTACCAAAATCACTAAATATCGCGGCGCCCCAATTGCCCACAATCATCTGCTCATATTCCACACTACCTACGGCTAAGTAACGACCACCTTCAACCTTGCCATCAGCACCTAAGGGACCTAATGATTCAAAATCAAAACCACGAATACTGGTATCACCACCGGCGAAGAAACGTAAAGAACTCGGTAATTGATTAAAGTCCCTCACTTCTGTGACACCCAACGTGCCACGAGTTATGAAACGCCCCTTTTTCGAGACTGAATGAATATATTTACCCCGAAGCACCATTTGTCCAAAAGAAGTATCCGACAAAATAGAGTCACTAGCTCCAGATAAAGATAGAGATAATCTACCTCCCTGTTTAGTATAAATTACGTCATCAGCCCAAATTTTAGACCATGAAATACTCGGAATTAATAATAAGGACGTATTATCATCATCGGAGACATCATAGTTTTCTTGTAATAGTTTAAGTGTTCCCGTTTCATCCCAGCCCCACCGTTTTGTCTTGTAATAATTACCTACTGCAAATGATGTGCTGTCACTTGTATCGGTATTTTGTTGTTTATATTCGGTATTAAAGCCAATATCTGAAATTGTTTCACTCCAAAATGGCATTCTATAATCCATCGCCAAGCTATTAGTAACTTGGGAAAATAAAGCATTAGCTGATAAACGATGACCACGCTTATTTACATATCGATTCTCCCAGCCTAAACCTAATCGAGGCCCACTATCCGTGCCAAACCCCACACTAGCGGTATAACGCTGTCTTGCATCAGGTAAAAAAGTAATTGCTAATGGCACCACACCATCATGTCGGTTCTCAATTAATGTGGTGACAGACACCGCATCAAAATAGCCACTATTGGTCAGATTATTGCGTAATCGCAATACTTTAGAGGCTAAATACGGTTCACCCTGCTTAATTGGGGTTAATCTCATTAATAATGATTTAGTTAATACTGTAGGAGGAAATTGAATTTCCTCAAAAGAATAACGCTGACCAGAACTATAATTTAAATATAGGCTTGCCGTGTATTCTTCTTTATTTACTTCAACTTTATGTGTTATCAATTGGCCATCAAAGTAACCACGTTCTGCAGCAAGTCGAAGTAATGATTGCTTAGCTGCCTCATAGTGTTCATGATTAAAAGCATCGCCCTGTTTGACCGGGAAATCAGCTATAAAATTTTTGAATTCGCTGTCATCAGCTGCCTCACCAACAAATATGAGCTCAACCTTATCTAGAGTCACTTGCGGCCCTAACTCTATTTGATAATCAGCCTGCCATTTATCACCTTCAACCTGTTTCAACTTACCGCTGACATTAGCGTTGTAATAACCGTATACCTGCAACATCTGCTTAAGTTCAATGTCTGTTTGCTGGTGAAGCTTAAGCACATAGCGTTCTGACAGCCGCTCACTTTGTTGTTGCCTAACGATACTCAAACCACTCAGTAAGATCTCGGTTTTTCCTTCCGGCGCGCCTAAAAGATGCACCACAACATTCACGTCACTAGCTTGAATTACAGTGCTAGTCATGATCATCCAAACAATAAAGTATGGGCTTAGCGTTCTGAAAATTTGTATAAACAATGAGTATCCCTGTCAGAATTGACTTTTTATAACAAAAACAATGTACCTAATCCTAAAAAAGCGATGAACCCGACCACATCGGTGACCGTTGTTAAAATCACTGAGCCTGATAAGGCCGGATCTATTTTAAACTTATCTAATAGTATAGGTACCAACACACCTGACAATGCCGCTACCACAATATTTAAAACAATCGCTGCAGAAATCACTAAACCAATTTTGAAATTATCAAACCAAAATGACGTAATAACACCAATTACAATTGCCCATAAAACACCGTTTAGTGCGCCAACACTGACTTCTTTAATTAATAGTGCAGACAGATTACCTTTAGAAATTTGTCCTAATGCAATGCCCCTTATAATCAACGTTAACGTTTGGCTTCCAGCTATACCACCCATGGATGCCACAACGGGCATTAAAACGGCTAAAGCGACGACTTCTTGCAATGTTCCTTCAAACAAACCAATAGTCCATGAAGCCAAAAATGCCGTTAATAAATTAATACCTAACCAAGTGGCACGACGTTTTGAGCTTCTAAATACAGGTGCGAATAAATCTTCATCTTCGTTCAAACCTGCTGTTGCCATTAACTGACTTTCATAATCTTCTCGAGTTATTTCTATCGCTTGGCGAAGGGTAATTCGACCAGATAACTTATTATTTTCATCAATGACGGGTAATGCTGTAAACCCTGAGTGTTCCAGTTTATCAGTAGCATCAGTAAGAATAATGTTAGCACTGACAGTAATAGGATCTTCAGTAGTTAATGCGATTAAAGCTTGCTCCGGTGACGCAGCGTAGAGTTTTTGAATGGATACAGTGCCAAAAAAATCGCCATTTCGCTGGATAAGGTAAAGACTGTCAGTATATTCAGGTATTGATTTTTTAATTAAACGCATTGCATCGCGAACGCGTGCCGTTTTTGGCAAAATGATCAATTCATGGTCAACATAGCGACCTATTTGGTCTTCATCATATTGGGCTGAGTGCTGATAATGCTGGCGCTGCATGGTATCCATGCTTTGCAAAGCAATATCAACCACCGAATCAGGTAGGCTTTCAGACAGTTCAATCAAGTCTTCTGCGTGCAAATTGCTGAGTAATGATTGCAATTGCTCATCATCAAACGTGGCAAAAATAGTCTGTCTGGGCTCAGAACGCATGGCAACCAGCACATCGACTCTATCTTCTTCTGGAATTTGTAACCAGCGTTCAAGACGCTCAGGTAAAGGTAATGACTCTAATAAAAAAGCAAGTTCGCCACTTTCTAATTCACTGACTGCCTCTTCAAAAACAGCCATTTGTGCATCATCACTTACATCATTAAGACGTTCAACCAGCTGGCTGATTTCATCAGTCATTTATTTGCTCCGCTATGAAATTTGAAGGCCATCTCTAATGATTAAAGTGTCGTGACCTAACACGAGCACTTTATGTTCATTAACTGATGCAAATAACAACATTTTAACAGAACATGTGATCAATCAACGAGACTCATCGTTTTGCAAAGTAATAATAAAAAAGAAGGAATTTAGATTGATGAATCAGTCATGCTTAAAATGACTATTTCAGGTCTTTAACTGTCATGCTGTAAACGATAAGCACTCGGTGAACAGCCATAAAACTGATTAAAACGACGGCTAAAATGACTTAAATCACTAAATCCCGAGCTGTAACAAGCTTCTGTTACCGTTTTACCCATCTTGATGGCTAATGCAGAGGACTTTAATCGTAATTGTTGCTGAAACTCTCCTGGTGAGCAGCCTAATTGTTTTTTAAATTCAATATACAGCTTACTTCGACTCATGCAGGCCAGGCGACTTAATGCATCAATATCAAGCGGTAATTCTAAGTTTTTTTCCAAAAAATGAATAACGGCAATAATGCCACTGGTATCAGGCGATTGCTGACTATAACTTAAAAGGATCTCTCTTCCTTGTTGTCTTAATAATCTAATAACAAGCTCAGAAACACCTAAGTCGACCATCATTTCTTTATCGGGATGATTTTGAGTAAAAAGTGAAACTAGTTTTTCTAATAGCTGTTGAGTGTCTGTTGTGTGATGCGCATGAATAATCTGAGGTTGGTACTCCCAGTCATGTTCTAGCGAGCCAAATGTCGTAAGATCTCGCATTCGCTCAGAAATGGTTTCTATGCGTTCTTTTGAAAACTCAATAGTGAGACACGTCGTTGGTTGCTGTTCATTAGCGTCAGGAAAGTCAATTTCGACAGATTCACCCGGCGGCACCACGAATGATTCATGAGGTAAAAATAACAGGCCATCGTCATTCCCTCGCCCATACATTATTTTTTTTCCTTTCACCATCCCACAATACAACAGCTGTGGCGAATCCAATCCCACTCTCGTTACTGAACGATAAGTATCGTAAATACTAAGCTCAGACTCTGGTCCAGCGAAGGTTATTTTGTTTTCGACCAATGACTGAGGTTCTTTGCCAACTTTTTTTGCCAAAGAATGTTGATTTAATGTATCTTGCTCGGTGACTGTTTTATCCATAATCTGCATTTTGAGACTGATCTGGATTGTAAGTCAAGTAATAGGGATTCTCAGACAAGATAATTTGATCTCTAATAGATTTATACTGACATCATAACAACAATAAAAATCAACTTAAACCAGAGAGAGTAAATATATGATCTACGCAAATCCGAATACTGAAGGTGCCATAACCACTTATAAAGAGCGCTATGGCAACTATATCAATGGCGATTGGGTCGCCCCTGTTAAAGGCGAATACTTTAAAAATACTAGCCCTGTTACAGGTGAAGAGTTTTGTGAAATTCCACGCTCAACATCAGAAGATATTAATCTTGCATTAGATGCTGCCCATGCAGCTAAAGACAGTTGGGCAAAAAAATCTATCACTGAACGTTCTAACATTCTATTAAAGATAGCCGATCGCATCGAACAAAACTTAGAAATGCTTGCTGTTGCTGAAACATGGGACAACGGTAAAGCAATCCGTGAAACATTGAATGCTGACGTACCATTATGTGTTGATCACTTCCGTTATTATGCTGGTTGTATCCGTGCACAAGAAGGCACAATGGGTGAAATTGATGAAACAACGGTCTCTTATCAATTCCATGAACCACTAGGCGTAGTCGGTCAAATAATTCCTTGGAACTTCCCTTTACTGATGGCTGCATGGAAACTTGCACCGGCATTGGTAACCGGTAACTGTATCGTTATGAAACCGGCAGAACAAACACCTTATTCTATTTTAAAACTAATGGAAGTTATTGGTGATTTATTACCTCCTGGTGTGTTAAATATCGTTAATGGATTTGGGAAAGAAGCTGGTGAAGCATTAGCAACAAGCACCCGTATTGCTAAAATAGCTTTTACCGGTTCAACACCCGTTGGTGCACATATCATGAAATGTGCTGCTGAAAACATCATTCCATCAACTGTAGAATTAGGTGGTAAATCACCTAACATCTTCTTTGAAGATATTATGCAGCAAGAAGATGATTACATCAGCAAGTGTGCTGAGGGTGCTGTACTTGCCTTCTTTAATCAAGGTGAGGTGTGTACTTGCCCTTCTCGCGCACTGATTCAAGAAAGTATTTATGATGAGTTTATGGCCATCGTCATTGAGCGAGCACAAAAAATTATTCGTGGTAATCCGCTAGATACCAACGTACAAGTGGGTGCTCAGGCATCGCAACAACAATTCGAAAAGATCCTTGAATACATTGAAATTGGTAAGCAAGAAGGCGCTGAATTATTAATTGGCGGTAATATTGCTCAAGTGGGTGCTGAATTTGATAAAGGTTATTATATTGAACCAACTTTATTAAAAGGCACCAACAACATGCGTATTTTCCAAGAAGAAATTTTTGGTCCTGTCGTATCTGTCACCACATTTAAAGATGAAGCTGAAGCATTGGCCATTGCCAATGACTCTGAGTTTGGTCTCGGTGCCGGGTTATGGACTCGTGATATGAACCGCGCTTACCGTATGGGACGTGCTATTCAGTCTGGTCGTGTTTGGACAAACTGTTACCACCTTTACCCTGCACATGCTGCTTTCGGCGGTTATAAAAAATCAGGCGTTGGTCGTGAAACACATAAAATGATGCTTGACCATTACCAACAAACTAAGAACTTATTAGTAAGCTACAGCATAAGTCCTCTTGGTTTCTTTTAAAAATAACCATTAAACACCCTGCCTCCATAAGGAAACTTATGGGGGCATTTTTGTGTTTTATTTCTTCTTATTACAAGCCTATACTCAAGCTTAATAATTCCTATAATAGTAGATTAAAAAATGAGCTTTTTGTCGTGCATTCTATTAATTAAATACGACTAATTCAGTCCCGCCAACACTGCGGTGTTAGGAATAAAAATAACCTAACTGGCAAACTGAACAAATGAATTTAAAGGTAAAACAATATGTCTGAAGAGAATATCCAATCATCATTACATGAAGATCGCCAATTTTCACCTAGCGCCGACTTCATTAAGTCGACATCACTAACAAGCGACAAGTTAGATGCTTTATACACTAGTGCTGCAGTCGACAATCAAGCTTTTTGGGCAGAGCAAGCTCATACAGAAATTGATTGGCAAACGCCTTTTAAAACGACATTAGATTCATCCAATGCTCCTTTTTACCGATGGTTTCCAGATGGCAAATTGAATGCATCATACAATTGTCTTGATCGCCAATTAATTAATAATGCTGACAAAACAGCCATTATTTTTGAAGGTGATGATGGCGATGTACAGCATATTTCTTATCGTGAATTACATGCCCGAGTCTGTACATTCGCCAATGCCTTAAAAGCTCAAGGCATTTCACAGGGTGATCGGGTTATCATTTACATGCCGATGATTGCTGAGGCTGTTATCGCAATGCAAGCTTGTGCACGCATTGGCGCCATTCACTCCGTAGTATTTGGTGGCTTTTCGGCATCATCATTAAAAGATCGCATTGAAGATACCCAAGCAAAAATGGTTATCACCGCTGATGGTGGCCATCGTGGTGGCAAGGTTGTCGAACTAAAATCCACAACCGATAACGCTTTAGATAATGGTTGTGACAGTGTTGAGTCAGTCATTGTATTCAAAAGAACGGGCCATGATATTTCCATGCAAACAGGTCGTGATATTTGGTGGTCAGATGCTGAGCAGGGCCAAAGTGCTGAATGTGAGCCTGTTTGGGTGGATGCAACACATCCTCTTTTCATTCTTTATACCTCTGGCTCTACTGGCAAACCAAAAGGTATTCAGCATTCAACAGGTGGTTATTTGCTGAATGCCATTACAACCATGCGTTGGGTGTTTGATATTCAAAACACTGATGTTTTTTGGTGTACCGCTGATGTGGGTTGGATCACTGGCCACACTTATGTCGCTTATGGTCCATTAGCCACTGGTGCCACAATGGTTATTTTTGAAGGTGTACCGACTTACCCTGATGCCGGTCGCTTTTGGGATATGTGTCAGCGTCATCAGGTCAGTATTTTCTATACTGCCCCCACTGCTATTCGTGCCTTAATGAAAGTCGGTAATGCCGTTCCAAATAGTTATGATTTATCTAAACTTCGTTTACTCGGTACTGTAGGTGAACCTATCAACCCTGAAGCATGGATGTGGTATCACACGGTAATTGGTAAAGAAAAATGTCCGATTGTTGATACCTGGTGGCAAACTGAAACAGGCGCACACATGATTGCACCCGTACCTAGTGTTACTGTCACTAAACCAGGATCATGTACGCGTGCATTACCTGGGATTGATGCGGCACTTGTCAATCAAGAAGGCGAAGAAATTACTCAAGCAAACCAAGGCGGTTATCTTGTTATTCGCCAACCTTGGCCTTCTATGGTGCAAACGGTTTGGGGTGATGATCAACGTTATAAAGATTCATATTGGCCTTATTTTGATGGCAAATATTATCTAGCGGGTGATAGCGCTCGTCTTGATGAAGATGGTTATTTCTGGATTATGGGCCGAATTGATGATGTGTTAAATGTATCGGGTCATCGCTTAGGCACGATGGAAATCGAATCAGCACTTGTTGCCCATCCAGGCGTAGCAGAAGCCGCTGTCGTTGGTAAACCTCACGATATTAAAGGTGAGGCTGTTGTTGCTTACGTTGTACTTAATGGCGAACGCCCTGAGGGTGGTGTTGATGACGAACTAACACTAGAATTACGTAACTGGGTCGGAGAGCAAATTGGGCCCATAGCCAAACCAGATGAAATTCGCTATGCCGACAATTTACCTAAGACACGATCAGGTAAAATCATGCGTCGATTATTAAGAACCATTGCCAAAGGTGAAGAAATCACGTCAGATACGTCGACGTTAGAAAATGAATCAATATTGCCGCAGTTACAAGGTAAAGCGTAATTGGAGTAATCATCCTATTAGCTAAATAATGTTCAAGGAAATATGGGGGAGTGACGCTGTTGTGTCCTCCCCTATTTTGTATCGAAACAAGCAATGATGAGAAGAATTAATGGCAAAACAGCTTGAAGCTGAGGATAACAACCAAAGACTAGACAAATGGTTATGGGCTGCACGATTTTACAAAACACGTGGTCTTGCTGTTGAGGCCATTAATGGTGGTAAGGTTCATCTCAATAATCATCGTGCAAAACCAAGTCGTACCGTTAAACAGAATGATGTTTTAACTATTTCAAAGCCACCCTATGAACACGTGATCACAGTATTAGGTATCTCAAAGCAACGTCGCCCTGCTCCTGAAGCTCAGTTACTTTACTTAGAAAGTGAAGCCAGTGTAGCAAAACGTGAAAAATTAAAATTAGAATTAAAAGATCAACCACTAGGGTTTAGGCAAGATAAAGGGCGACCTAACAAGCGCGATCGCCGCCATATTATTAAATTCACTCGTAAAGAGTGATCTCCCGACTCGTTTAGTTATTAATGACAACCTGATTTATTATTTTTTAATACTCATTATCAAAAGTTCAATTGCCCTAGTTACTTTCTCGATTAACCTGTATTTCGCTGTCCCGTCGAAATAGCACTAATAGTGCGAATTAAAGGCACACGCCAACGTTCACACTCAGCTTCACTTATGGTGGTATCTCGATAGCGTTTTAATAATACAATTTGTATATGATTAAGCGGTTCTATATAGGGTTTGCGACGATTCAGTGATAAGGCGAGTGCCGAATTATCCTCAATTAAGCTTGTGCTATTAATCACCGTCAAAATCCACACTAAGGTACGCTGGTATTCTGTCGAAATAGTATTAAAGACTTGCTGACCAGAGTCTGCATCGAGACACAATTGAGCATATTCTTTGGCAATGCCCATATCAGCTTTCGCTAACGCCATTTCAGTATTACTCAATAACGCCCTGAAAAAAGGCCAACGTTGATACATTTGTTGTAATTCTACTAAACGATCAGGCCGGTCAGCACACCACGATTCTAATGCACTACCAATACCGTACCATCCCGGTAAAGTCTGTCTTGATTGTGCCCAGGAAAAGACCCAACCTATCGCTCGCACGGAATTTTTAGAACGATCACCTTTTTTACGATGTGAGGGTCTTGATCCAATATTCATCATGCCGATTTCAGATACTGGACACGCCTCATAAAAGTAATCAAGAAATCCCGGTGAGTGCTCAGTCAATTGTCGATAAGCCTGCTCTCCAACCTCAACTAAGTGTTCCATAATATTATGGCAATCAACGGCATTTTCTTCTTTTACTTTTTGCGCCTCACTGATAAAGGCACGACTTGCTTTCATCAATCCTGATACGCCCATCCCTAATTCAAAAGAAGCCGTTTCGATATTGCCGTATTTATGTGACAGTACTTCGCCTTGCTCGGTAAACTTTATTTGGCCATGAACCGTGCCTGACGGTTGTGACAAGATGGCTTCATGCGTTGGACCACCACCACGACCCACCGTGCCGCCTCGACCATGAAACATACGGCATTGAATATTACGTTCTGTGGTCAATTTTGACACAATACGTTGTGCTTTATACAAACTCCAAGTCGACGCTAAAATCCCACCATCTTTACAGGAATCAGAGTAGCCCAACATCACTTCTTGTAAATTACCTGAGGCACTCAATAAACCGCGATAAATGCTGCTGTCTAATAAGGTTGTCATCACTTGCTCTATACGTGATAGATCACCAATTGTTTCGAATAATGGTGCCACCTTGATATGACAGAACCATAATTTATTTTTATCATAGCCACATAAGCCAACAAATCGTGCCAGTAATAAAACCTCTAAAATGTGACTGGCATGATGCGTCATTGAAATAACATAACTACCGAATACTTTTCCACTCACTTCGCTCTGTAAACGCTTCATCAGCATAAATACGGCCATAGTTTCTGCTGTATTTTCTGTTAATGTTCGCGTGTCGTTGACAATCGGTAACATAGGTTGAGCGAGTAATTTATTTAATAATTCAAACCTTTGTGATTCATCTTGTTCGAGATAATCTGCCGTTAAGCCTAGCTGTTGAAGTAACTCAGCCAAGGTTTCAGTGTGACGAGTCGACTCTTGACGTAAGTCGAGTTGAAATAAGTAAAAACCAAAGGTACCGACTAAACGAATCAGATCAAGTAATTCTGCATTGGCAATTTCTAAATCACCATTAGCTATCAAAGAATCTTGAATTAACTGCAAGTCAGCCATGAACTCATCTTCTGACTTGTAATAAACGCCAAAAGGAGCCGGACTTTTTTCAGGCGTAAAAAAGTTTTCGCTGACACGTAAATTATCTTCTAATCGATAACGCATCACATAAAGCTTACGTCGATAAGGTTCAGTGATAAACCGTTGTGGTTTAACGCCAAAGGCTGCAATATAGGTTACTTCGTCAATAGAGATGCTGTCCGTCAACGCTTGACTTATTTTACTTAAAGGGGTTGAATGCGTCAGAACATGGCTCAGCTTGGTAATATCTTCAAGGTAACGGCGCAGGACAGTACGCTTTTGCAATCTCACGGCCATTTCAGTGGTATCCGCTGTGACGAAGGGATTGCCATCGCGATCGCCACCAATCCAAGAACCAAATGTTAAGAAGTTAGGTACATTAATTGTTTGTCCGTTGTCTAATTCATCGCCATACAGTCGTTGAATGGATAATGCCATATTTCGATACATTTTTGGCACAGCATCGAATAAGCTGATATTAAAGTAAAATAAGCCATTTTTTACTTCATCACGAACAGTCGGTTTAATCGACCGCACTTCATCGGTTGCCCACAAAATTTGAATTTGTGTTTTTAATTTTGCTCGTAATTGCTTTTTATCATAAGGCGTTAGCGGGATGTTAACCAGCTGTTCATCCAATAAAAATATACGCCGTAAGCCTTCCATAACCGCACGGCGTTTAGATTCTGTTGGATGTGCAGTAAATACTGGAATATAGTGCAGTTTATCAAGCAATTCTTGTAATTCAGGCACTGTCACACCTTCATTCTTAAATTGTTCAATCGTGTCATTAAATGAACCACGCCACAGCTTATCGTTATTGCGTAACTGAATCATTCGATTATGATGGTGATGAGCTTCTTCAGCGGTATTAACAAGACTAAAATATAAGTTAAAAGCACGAATCACATCAGCCAGTTGCGCCTCATCCAGCTGAGCAATGTCCAACATCAGCTGGTCACGTAATGCTGGATCATCATTTTCTCGCAAGCTAATAAAGCCTTGCCGTAAACGCTCTATGGTTTCAAATATCTGAGATGGGCAATGGCTTTTTATGACTTCGCCCAGTAGCACCCCAAATAATCTAACATGCCTTCGTAAATCAGCATCTGTGAGTAACGTCAAAGCGGGTACAGAATTATCTTTGGTCATAGTTAAGCCCTCAAGATTTTAAAAATATCGCCTTATAATATCTAATCTAAAGGGTATGTATCAAAAAAATAAAATCGTCTAAATACTATTGACCTGAACAAGAAATAAGGTCTAGTCTTCATAGAAGGATAAATCAAAATAACCTACTTTTTAACCGTGAAATAATTATGAGCCAAAATTCAGCTTCTTTACCCTCGTTAAAACTCCGTCGTGTAGGCATTGATACCTACAAAGAAAACGTGGCATATTTACATCGGGAGTGTCCTATTTATCGGACAGAAGGTTTTCAGGCACTCAGCAAAATTGAAATTCATAAACTGGGCAATGGTGCACCGGTCATTGCCGTGCTTAATATTGTGGATGATGAAACCATTACCGCGCCCGATCAGTTAGGATTGAGCGAGCAGGTTTATCATCAGATCGGAATGCCAAATGGTACAGAAGTGTTTATTAGCCACGCTTCGCCCCCCTCTTCCATTAAATCTGTTCACCTGAAAATTGCTGGAGAACGCCTCAGTTATGAGGACTATTTGAAAATTATTCAAGATATCGTTAATAACCGTTATTCAAAAATTGAAATAGCCGCATTTCTTGTTGGCTGCGCCGAATCAGGCATGGAACGAGAAGAAATTATCAGCCTCACTCGTGCGATGGTAGATACTGGAGAACGCCTCAGTTGGGGCGAACATTTGGTCTCAGATAAACATTGTATTGGCGGTATTCCGGGCAATAGAACAACCATGTTAATCGTCCCTATCGTGGCTGCACATGGCATGTTGATGCCCAAAACATCGAGTCGAGCGATTACTTCTCCCGCAGGAACGGCAGATACGATGGAAGTGCTGGCCTGTGTTGATCTTCCTCAAGAAAAATTGCGCGATATTCTGCAACAAGAAAGGGCTTTTCTAGTCTGGGGTGGAACAGCAAAATTAGCCCCCGCAGATGATATTCTTATTGCAGTCGAAAGACCGCTATCGATGGATTCATCAGGTCAAATGGTAGCATCGATTTTATCTAAAAAAATAGCAGCGGGTGCAACACACTTACTCATCGATATTCCTGTGGGTGAGACAGCAAAAGTACGTAACTCAGCTGAAGGGCTAAAGTTACGTAAAATTTTTGAATATGTTGGCGATAAAATGGGACTGCATGTCGAAGTCGTGTTAACTGATGGCAGTCAACCGATAGGGAATGGTATTGGGCCTGTGTTGGAAACTATGGATATCATGAAAATATTACAAAATGATCCAACAGCCCCCTTAGAGCTACGTGAAAAGGCATTAAAACTGGCGGGCCGAATCATTGAGTTTGATCCAGATGTTCGTGGAGGACAGGGTTACCTCATTGCGCGTGACATACTTGAGTCTGGACGTGCACTTGCAAAAATGAATGCCATTATTGATATTCAAGGTCGCAACTCTGAACCGATGAAACTGGGTACATTACAACATGATATCTTAGCGAGCTCATCAGGCATTATCCACGCTATCAATAACTTAAGAATCGCTACTATCGCACGACTAGCAGGCGCACCATTGGATAAAGGTGCCGGTGTTTATATTCATAAAAAGGTCGGTGATAAAGTCTCTGAGGGTGATGCTTTATTCACCATCTATGCTGAGTTCAATGCCGATTTAAATTTTGCCATCACCGCGACACAAAAAGATCCTTGCTATACCATTAAACGCGAGGATGGTGATTAAAATGAATCATGACACTTTATTACTCGGTTTCCCAGACTATGCTCAGCAAGCATTAGCACTAGCTGAAGCGACCAACATCCCTTACTCAGAGGTCAAAATTCATTATTTTCCTGATGGTGAAAGTCAGATAATACTCCCAGAAAAGTTGCCTACCCACCTTATTTTATGCCGAACTCTAAATATACCGAATGAAAAACTCATTGAGTTATTGATGGTAGCGGCCAGCGCCAGAAAACAAGGTGTCACCACTCTGACTTTAGTCGCCCCTTATATGTGTTATATGCGACAAGATAAGGCCTTTCATACAGGTGAAATCATTAGTCAGACTGTTATCGGTGATGTATTGGCGCATTATTTCGACACTATTTTAACCGTCGATGCCCATCTACACCGCATACATGAGTTATCGCAAGCTATACCTGTCAAGCACGCAATCAATGTCACGGCGACAAAGCCCATGGCACACTTTATCGAGGACCACATAGAACACCCTTTCCTTATCGGCCCTGATAGTGAGTCTAAACAATGGGTTGCAACTATAGCCGACCATTATCAAATGGATTATCGAATTGCATCCAAAGAACGCTTCGGTGATAAAGAAGTCAAAGTGACTTTACCTGAGGCTGATTATCATGGACGCAACATTATTATCGTTGATGACATGGCAAGCACGGGTAAAACATTGCTCGCCGTCGCTAAATTATTAACTGATTTTGCACCCGCTTCCATTTCTGTATTAGTCACACATGCCCTATTTGTTGATGATGCCATGACCGCATTATATGAAGCTAATGTGACGAACATATGGAGTTGCGATGCTATACCTCATGCCACGAATATCATACCGTTAGCCGACTTATTAGCTCAAGAATTACAAAAAATTTTAGTGTATAGTCGATAATTATCATTTCTTAAACTGTGAACAAACAATAATGACCAAAAAAGTCATCTTTATCTCTTTCGTCGTGATTATCATTGCATTAGCGAGTTATATTTTCCTACATCAAAAAGTCAGTATTGATAATAGTAAAATCAAACTTTACGGCAATGTAGATATTCGAGAAGCCCAGCTTTCTTTTAATAGTAGTGAGCATATTAATCAGTTGTTTGTTCAAGAAGGTGATCACGTTACTAAAGGACAATTGCTGGCCACGCTTCACACTGATGTACTTGAAGCCCAGCTCTTACAAGCTCAAGCGCAATTACTCACCAATCAACAAATGCTTGCCAAATTAGAAGCAGGTAACCGAAAAGAAGAAATAAACAAGGCAAGGGCTGAATATAATGCAGCAAAAGCACGAACAAAATCAGCCATCGATTCTTATGAACGCTTAAAACAGTTAATCGCTAAAAAATTAATTTCCCCTGATGAACTCGAAAAAGCGCAGGCTTTAGCAGATTCAGCCAAAGCAGAAACAGAAGCTGTACGACAAGCCCTGACTTTATTAGAAGCGGGGCCCCGCATTGAAGACATTGCTATTGCCAAAGCCATCGTTTCAAATAGCCAAGCCACTGTACAATTAGCAACACTTAGATTAGATGATGCCAACCTCTATGCCCCAGATGACGGTATTATCAGAAATCGAATACTTGAACCGGGGGATATGGCTTTTCCCCAAACTCCCGTTATGACCTTGGCATTTATTAATCCCGTATGGGTTAGAGCCTATTTGCCTGAGCCTGCTCTAGGTAAAATAACACTCGGTAACCCCGCTACAATTTTTACTGATAGCTTTCCTGATAAGGCGTATATCGGTTGGGTTGGCTATATTTCACCTACGGCTGAATTCACGCCTAAAGTTGTTCAAACTGAGGAGCTACGCACACGCCTTGTCTATTCGGTCAAAATCTTTGCCTGTAATCCTCAAGATGAATTACGACTTGGAATGCCCGTCACGGTGGCGATTGACACTCAACAGTCACCGAAACCATTAACGCCATTAAATTCTGCGTGTGACTAATACCTTGTGATAACGCTCACCTCTGCACTTTCACTTACTCATGTCAGCAAATCTTTTCAGAGTAATAATCGTACTATTCATGCCTTAGATGATATTAGCTTCACCATAAAACCTGGGCTAGTAACCGGAATCATCGGCCCCGATGGTGCAGGTAAAACGACATTAATCCGCCTGATTGCTGGTTTGTTAATGCCTGATAAAGGCGAGATTAATGTATTGAATATCAATGCACTAGACTCACCTCTTCATGTTCAATCGCTTATTGGTTACATGCCTCAGCGGTTTGGTCTTTATGAAGATTTAACCGTTCAGGAAAACTTAGATCTTTATGCTGACTTACAAAATGTTGCTAAAAGCGAACGCGAACCACGCTTTGCTGAACTCATGCATATGACTGGTTTAAGTCCTTTTACTAGACGATTAGCTGGCCAACTTTCTGGTGGGATGAAACAAAAATTAGGCTTAGCCTGTACTTTGGTTAAATCACCGCAATTATTATTACTCGATGAAGCGACCGTCGGCGTTGATCCTGTTTCGCGTCGAGAATTATGGGATATTATCTACCAGCAAGTACAAAAATCAGCGATGACCGTTTTATTGTCGACAGCCTATTTAGATGAAGCAGAACGCTGTGACGAAGTAATTTTATTGCATGAAGGTCGATTAATAAAACAGGCTAAACCACAACAGTTTAGTGATGATGTTGCGGGTCGTGTTTTTCAGGTCACGGCAAAAGGACAGCGTTATCGAGCTTTGCAAGCAGAACTCAGTCAAGCACCTGATGTGTTAGATGCACTGGTAGAAAGTGAAACTGTTCGTGTCGTGATGACATCAGCAATGACACCGCAAGCTCATCAGCTATTGCCCAATCATAATGACGTTTCTATAACACCGGTCTCTCCACATTTTGAAGATACGTTTGTGGCAATGTTAAAAACTAAATCAACGCAAACAACACAAGCCAGACCTGCCGCGATAAAAGCAGATCACAGCCATGATGATAATGTCATTCAAGTAGAAAACCTTAGCCGACACTTTGGTAACTTTATTGCTGTCAACAATATTAGTTTTAAGGTTAAACGTGGCGAAATATTTGGCCTGTTGGGTGCCAATGGTGCAGGTAAATCAACTACCTTTCGTATGCTGTGTGGTTTACTTCCTATTAGTAGTGGCCAATTAGCGATTGCAGGCAACAATTTGCGTACAGCCTCAGCCACTGCGCGGGGGCGAATTGGCTATATGGCTCAAAAATTCTCACTTTATAGTCACTTATCCGTGCAACAAAACTTACAGTTTTTCTCTAGTGCCTACGGCTTACGACGTCAGCAACAAAAGCAGCGAATTGAATGGGCGTTGACGACCTTTGAATTAGAACCCTATCGTGATAGTAATGCAGGCGATCTGCCACTTGGCTTTAAACAGCGATTATCATTTGCAGCCGCGCTAATGCATGAACCTGATATTTTATTTCTTGATGAACCCACTTCAGGCGTTGATCCACTGGCAAGGCGTGAATTTTGGGATCGCACCAATCAGCTAGCAGAAGAAGGAGTCACTATTTTAGTGACCACCCATTTTATGGAAGAAGCGAATTATTGCGACCGACTTGTGATTATGGAAAGTGGTGAGATTTTAGCCGCTGGTTCGCCCTTAGAATTACGACATCAAGCTAGCACAGACGATAATCCTAACCCCACAATGGAAGCGTCGTTTATCCATCTTATCGAACAAAAGCAAAACGCATGAAGCTGCTAAAACACCCCGTTGCAATGCGATTATTTGGTTTAATCCGTAAAGAAGTGTGGCAAATCATTCGTGATCCATCGAGTATCGCGATTGCCTTTATCATGCCATTGATACTGTTATTGTTATTTGGTTATGGCGTGTCATTAGATGCTAAGCACATTCCGATTGGTATAGTCATAGAACAACCCGATCTGACAACGCAATCCCTTTCAGGCTCATTTGAACGCTCTGAATTTTTTAAACCCACTCAGTTTACGGCGATTCAATCCGCACAGCAGGCACTGAATGAACGAAAAATAGATGGCATAGTATGGTTACGTACTAACTTCACTCGGCAATTACTTGCTGGTCATGAAGCGCCGATCTCTGTGCTTATAAATGGTGTCGATTCTAATCAGGCCAATATTACTCGTGGCTATATTCAGGGTACATGGCTCGCATGGTTAAGCCAATACGCCGAAATTCAAGGCCGAGAATTGCCAATGCCCGTCGCACTTCAACAACGTATTTGGTTTAATCCTGCACTGTCCAGCCGTTTATTTTTAGTACCCGGTCTCATTGCTATTATTATGACCTTAATTGGCTCATTACTGACCGCAATGGTCGTCGCTCGTGAATGGGAACGAGGTACTATGGAAGCCTTAATGGTGACACCACTACGCATGAGTGAAATGCTAGCAGGTAAGCTCATACCTTATTTTATATTAGGTATGGGCGGCATGTTTTTTAGTGTTGCTATTGCCGTTTGGCAGTTCAATGTGCCATTACTCGGTTCTTTCTGGCTTCTGACCTTAAGTTCAGCATTATTTATGTTAGTGGCATTACTGATTGGTTTGTTAATTTCGATTGTGTCAAAAAATCAATTTGTTGCAGGGCAAATCGCCTTGTTAGTAACCTTTTTACCCGCTTTTATATTGTCAGGCTTTTTATTTGACATAAACTCAATGCCAGAACCGATTCAATTACTGACCCATCTGGTTCCTGCGCGTTATTTTGTTGCCATATTACAAACGCTATTTCTTGCAGGTGATATCTGGCCGGTCATATTAAGCAATCTAGCAGCACTCTTTATTATGCTGATCTTCTTTTTTGTCACTGTTTGGCATAAATCATATAAACGATTGGATTAACGGTTTTTATGGGACATATTATTGCACTGGCGATTAAAGAATTTTTAGCACTATTTCGTGATAAACGAAGCCGTATGGTTATTATCGCCCCTCCGATCATGCAATTAATTGTATTTGGCTTTGCCGCTACTTACGATTTAAACCATGTGCCTATTGCCATCTATAATCAGGATAGAGGGCAAGTTTCACGTGATTTAATTAGCCAGTTTGATGGTTCGCCCAACTTTAAAATCATCCAAAATATTGGTCATGATGACGAAGTTTCGCCATTAATAAATAATAGAGATGCATTATTAGTGCTCACTATCGGCCCCAATTTCAGTGCCAATCTATTACGAGGTCAACAAGCCCCATTACAAGCAATCTTTGATGGTAGAAATTCAAATACAGCAATGATTTCGATGAATTACCTGCAAACTATCTTACTTGATTTTAATCAGACTTGGTTAAAAAAACAGGGGGAGACAAGGCCTAATGTGACTTTAGAAATTCGTAATTGGCATAATGAAAATCTGCGTTCACAGTGGTTTATTATTCCCGGCATTGTCGGGTTATTAACATTAGTTGTGACCTTATTGGTCACAGCGCTATCCGTTGCTCGTGAACGAGAAGCCGGTACCTTCGATCAATTACTCGTCACCCCACTTCGCCCCTATGAAATATTAATAGGCAAAGCAATTCCAGGCATTATTATCGGTTTATTCGAAGCCTCATTAATTATTCTACTTGCCGTACTGTTTTTTGATATTCCATTACGAGGCGATCTCGGTGCACTTTATTTAGGGCTTATCTTATTTATTCTTTCTGCGACGGGTGTTGGTTTGATGATTTCATCCATTGCCGTGACGCAGCAACAAGCTATTTTAGGCGCCTTTTTATTTTTAGTGCCCGCTGTCATTTTGTCTGGTTTTTCAACACCGATTGCCAATATGCCGGAGATATTACAGTATTTAACCCTGCTAGATCCTTTACGTTATTTTCTGGTCATCGTCCGTGGTGTATTTCTAGAAGGTGATAGTTACAACGTCTTATTCAATCAGTATTGGCCTATGGCAACCATTGCTATTATTTCGCTGAGTTTTGCAGGCTGGTTATTCCGCCATAGAATGTATTAACAAACTAACTAATTGGATGTTGTTTACGCATTTTCCATAAGCCCATCATAAATAATAATAAGGCAAACCAAATAATACCAAACGTCACCATTCGTTGTGATGAGTAAGGTTCATTAAGCACAAATACCGCAATCAAGAACTGAATCGAAGGATTGATATACATAATAAACCCCACGATAGACAAGTCTACTTGCCTTGCAGCCATCGCGAATAGTACCAAAGGTAAGGCTGTAAGAAAGCCTGAGCTAATCAATAATAGGGTCGTTGTTTGGTTGCCGCCAAATGCAAGTGGATTGTGCGGTGCAAATACTTGCCATGCAATCCAGCTTAATCCAAAAGGTAATAGCCAGAACATTTCTATCGTTAAACCGCTGATACCATCAATTTGACAATGTTTTCTCACCACTCCATAAAAAGCAAATGCTACGGCAAGTACGAGGCTTATCCAAGGTAAACTTCCTAGGCTGATAAACTCCCAAAAAATGGCAATGATCGCAAAAAAACCAGCCCATGCTTGTAATGGATGAAGACGTTCTTTGAAGAAAAGTCTTGCCAGAATTAAGCTGACAACAGGTGTTATAAAATAACCTAAACTAGATTCTAAAACACGATGATGAGTGACCGCCCAGATATAAACCAGCCAATTAATGGCGATTAGTGCTGCAGATACGCCCATCCAAGCAATAAGTTTTTTATCCTCAAATGCACTAGCTAATTTTCCTAAGCGTTTAAAGAATAAGCCTAGGAGTAGTGTCGCGACTAAAGACCAAATACTACGATGAATGACCACTTCAATTGGTGAAACATTACTTAGATAGCTGAAAAAAAGTGGGAAAATTCCCCAGATGCTATAGGCAGCAACAGCCAGTATAATTCCCTGCATTATTCCTCGCGATCAGTTGGCTCGTAATTTAAGCTTTAAGCAATGCTTGCTGACAAGCTGGGCGTTGGTACATTCGATGAACATAGCTTGTTAA